>JAHFSX010000010.1 GCA_023269675.1 Verrucomicrobiota bacterium | reverse complement strand
CCGAAAAATCCTCGACGGCCTCTCCGCAGAAGAGAAGGTCAAACGCTACTTCGAGGAATACGTCGCATGAAAATCATCTCACCGCTCTATCGCCTGCGTGCATTTGTTATTGCAAGTCAGGGTGCCGGGTTGACAGCGCCCGCGGTGCGTGCGCTTTCAGAAAAGGCGAACGGTGCGGAGTCACGCATTGCGGGACACCGGGACACCCCAACTTGCTTTGACGGAGGGGTAACTTTTTTGAAAGATTAAGATTAGGATTTCGATTACGAAAGGCTTCCGGTTCCTCATCATCCTAATCGTGCACGTAATCGTAATCCATTTGAAGGTGCGGGTAAGGAGTTGAAAACAACAGGATAGAGCCCAGACGGAGGGACAGGAAAACCGCGGGAAACTCAAAAAACAGGGGAATCGTCCATAATACCCTTTACAGTCGGACCTTCTTCTCGCAAAATCCTATTCAATTTCAGATACATTGTCTTATTTGGGCAAGGAGAGTTTCATGATACGTGGAGTGGTTGGTTTCTGCGCCGGTGTGGCTTTGATGTTGGTTTCGCAGGGTTTTGCTGATCAGATCGGCTGGCAAAACGGGACGGGCAATTTTTCCGACACGTCGCATTGGACGGGGGGCAATGTCCCTGGCCCGGCGGACACGTGTCTCTTTCCGAGCAATGGCTCCTACACGGTTTTCTTCACGGATAGCGTGACGAACACTAAAGCCAGCTTCACAGCGACGGACAGTGGCGCAACTGTTTTCGACCTGAAAGGTTACGCGTGGGGTCTCACCAACGGCTTGGCTTTTGAAGCCGGGGGACTCAACAACACGGTCGGCATTGACAACGGGAATGTGTTGTTGGGTGGCGAGGGGGTTGTTCTGAGCTGTTTCAATGATGCGCAGCCGTCCTATCTGACACTCGGCACCAATATCAACAGCCAGATCAGCAAAGCCAGGCTGGACAATGCGTATCTGGCTTTCGGCGGCGGTACGAATGTGATCTCCGGCGAGGTTTATCTGACTTCGCAGTACAGCACCGGCAGCAAGATTTCTTCCATGACGGTTTCGAACGCGACTTTGGTCTTAAGGTCTCACCTCTGGTGCGGCCAGGGCAACGGAGCGACAGGCATGGTCAATCTTGCCGGCGGTGCCCTGATTGTCAGCAACTACTTCAGCGTCGGCGATGCGACGGCGACCTCCCTCGGCATCGTGAACATCACCGGGGGTGATCTGTATACCGATGGACCCAACTGGCTGGGCAACGCCTATGGCGCCACCGGCATGCTGAATCTGGATGCCGGCACCTTCACCTGCCGTAACCGCTTTGAGGTCGGTCATCGGGCCGGCGCCAAAGGCGTGTTGACGATCTCCGGCGGAAAATTCACCGCAAACGCCGACATGGTGGTGGGCAATTTTGAAAACGGTTTGTGCGATACGACCGGCAGGGTCACGGTCGCCGGAGGGGCGCTCGAGGTTAAATCTTCTCTCACGATGGGCCTCAGCACAAACTGCTACGGCGCCTTCCGGGTCACGGGCTGTTCAACGTCCACGCTGCAGCTGGTGAGTGTGGGGAACGGGCCGCTCGGGTACGGCGAATGGTATCAGACCAACGGATGGGTGACCCTCGCCGGCGACTTGGAAATCGGGACGCAGGCCCGGTCCGCCGGGCTTGTCACCATCGACGGCGGCGTGCTGTCGAATAAGACGGGGAACATCCAGGCGGGCATGCGCGGCAACGGGCGGATGGTTGTGAACGGTGGCGAGACTTTTGTGAACAGCGCGCTCTACGTCGGCCGATACGGGGGCAGCCGCGGCGCGTTCGAGATGAGCGGCGGAACGGTTTCGTGTAATGGCCTCTCGATCGGAGAGGAGTCCGGCGCCAGCGGCTCGTATGTGCAGAGCGGGGGCGTTGTGTCAAACCGGTCGGGCTCGTGCAACATTGGTTTTCTCGCGGGCTCTACCGGAAGCCTGTCGGTCATCAACGGGTCGCTGCACTCCGAACCGACCTTATATGTCGGCAATTCCGGCAGAGGGACGATGACGGTATCGAACGGCTTTGTCCGGCTGGCAAACGGCGTTTATGTCGGCAATAACGCCTCGGCAACGGGAACGCTGACCTTGGCGGGTGGCGTCTTCACAAACCGGTCGGACGCCTTCTGCGGATCAAGCGGTGTCGGGAGCATGGTGATTTCCGGCGGAACCAACACTTTTACCGGCATGCTGATCGTCGGAAACAACAAAGAGGGGCACCTGACGATTTCGGGCGGAGAAATGTATGTCACTGGATCAACTTTGAAAACGGCGCTGAGTGCCGGATCGACGGCGAGAATCGACATGAGCGGCGGCTACTTGAACGTTTTCGGCGGCGCGGGCGCAACCGACGGGTACCTTGACATCGGTGCGGCCGGAAAATGCGTCCTTGAAATGACCGGCGGCCAGATCGACGCGGAGGTGTTGCGGATCGGCCCCAGTGGCGGCGCTACTCCACCGGTCTCTAAAATCATTATGAATGGCGGACGGCTGAATGTTTTCAGCGTTTCATATCTGGCTGATACGGCTGTGGGAACGGGCGAGGTCCGCCTGGTGAACGGTGTGCTCTCTGTCAAGCAGTTGCGGGGCTGGCATGGTCATCTCGAGGTAACCTTTGATGGCGGAACGCTTGAAGCGCGCCAAAGCGACACGGCCGCCTTTATCGAAAACAACAGGACAAATCAAATGGTGCATGTTCTGACTGCGCGCGGCCTGGTGGTAGACTCTGCTGGCTATGATGTTGGGACTCCGTTGGCGCTGCCGGATGCGTCGGGCGAACATGGCAAGCTGACCAAGAAGGGTCTCGGCAAATTCCTTGTCAACGGCACCACCTCCTTCACCGGCCCCATCGCGGTTGAGCGGGGCGAGGTTGAGTTGGGCGGCGGTGGCATGGTGACGCTGCAAGGGGGCGTACAGATTGACGGCCTCGGGCTGTTGGATCTTCACAACCGCAACCAGGACTTTACCCTGGGAGCGGGTTCGGCTTCGCGGGTTGACGGGACGGTTCAACTGGCTTCCGGTAAGGCGCTGATCGTTCCGGGCACGGCTTCGCTAGGCGGCACCGGCACGCTGGAACGGGTGACCCTGCAGAGCGGCAGTATCCTTGCCAAAGACAAAACAACCGGCACGGCACTCCTGCACATTGCCAATTTGACGATGGAACCGGGGGCAAAGGTCGCGCTGGCCGGCTACACCGAGGCCGAGTTCCGCGCGGGCATCACCTTTGTCAACGGAACCAGTCTGAGCATGCCGAGTGCCGGCCAGATGACCTTCACGCTGGATGGCGTGGTCCACGACTATGTTGCACTCAGAACCCTTCCAGATGGCGCTGGAGGCTATCAGGTCTCGGCTTTCGCCTTCATTCCCGGAACCCTGATCCGCGTTCTTTGATCCGCGCCTTCGCTTCGAAGCGCCCCGTATTGCCAGCTGTGGAGCCCGGCTTGGCGGTGGCTGAAAGGCGCCGGACGAGTAGACTGTAAACACTAAAACAAAGGCCTGTCAACTGGCGTGCCACCCGAAGGAGGAGTGAGTCGAGTGCCGCGGGGGAAACGGGTATCATGCGGTTTTCCGGAGCGGTCCGGATGAGGGAGGTGTGAGGGCAACATGAAATTTTCCGGGGTTCCGATGCGATTCCCCGGCCCGCGCGCGGCGGGCCTGGCAGCGGCGCTGTGGTGCGGCTTGGCCTGGGGGGGCGACGAGGCGGTTGAGAAGGCGGTCGCGCAGGCGCACGGCGAGGTGTGGCGGCGCTTCATCGACCTGCACGAGGTCATGCTGGACTACACGGCGCTCGACGGGAGCTACATCCGGCCCACGCCCGAAGAGTGTCGCGCGCACAAGCCGAACGCCCTGTCGTGGGGCGTGCCCATCGAAGACGGGCCCATGCTCAACGGCCTCTACCTCGACGCGCTGTGCACCCGCTGGCGGGTGACGGGGGAGGAGGAGGTCCGGGTCAAGGCGCGGCGGCTCGTGCGCGGGCTGCTGTTTCTCTCCTCGGTCGGCTCGACGCCCGGATTCATTGCGCGCGGCGTGGCGACGGATGGCGTGACCGCCTTTCCCATGGGCTCCAACGACCAGACCACCCCCTGGCTGTATGGCCTCTGGCGCTTCACGCGGGACGGACTGGCCGAGCCCGAAGAGCGCGCGCGGCTGGTGGCGGCGTTTACGCAGCAGGTCGGAGAGCTGGAGCGCACGGAGTGGCGGATGCCGTGCGAGGGCGGCCCCTCGCCGTTTCGCGGCGATTTCAAGCGGCCGACGTGGGAGAGCGCGCCCCGCCTGCTGTTCGTCATGAAGGCCATGCACGGTTTCACCGGGGACGGGCGCTGGCAGCAGCGCTACCTCAGCGCCCTGGCGGAGAAGGTCGGCAAGGGGCAGCGCACGCGCCTGGAGATCTGCGCGACGGGCATGGTGTTTGATCCGGGGCAGGGGCCGCGCCACTCGTGGACGGGGTCGGAAGGGGTGGCGTGCCTGCGCGCGCTCTGGGAGATGGAGACTGAGCCCGGCCTGCGCGCGGCGTACGCGCGCGGGCTGCTCGCCAGCGCCCAGCTCGCGGCGCAGAGCCTGCCGTTGTGCGGGTGGTTCGACAGCCTGGGGGGAGAGCGTTTCGAGCAGGACTGGCGGGTGATGAACGCGGCGTGGCGCCCGCAAGGCAGCGAGGCGGAGGCGGTCGCGGTGGCGGAGGCCGGGCTGAAGGTGCAGCACCGCGCTTCGCCGCGAATGGGCCTCGAAAAAGAGTTCGTGCGGGAGCCGTGCTTTGCCGCCTGGGTCGTGGCGCTGTGCCCGGACCGGGCGTTCGTGGCGCAGCAGCGGGCGGCCATCTGCGACGTGATCGCGCACTACCGCTATGACCGGCTGTACCTTTCGCAGTTCTTCCCCGTCGAGTCGGCCTGGTGGCGGCTGAAGGCCCTGGAGGCTGAGGCCCCGGCGACCACCGGCGAACCGTTCGCCATCACCACGTTCGACACGCCTTTCACTTTCTCGTATCTGTCGTGGCAGGACAAGATTCAGGTCGCGGACGGGCGCGCGGTGCTGAGGGGCCTGGCGTGCAACGGCGGCGCGGGCGTCAATACGCAAATGAACCTCAGCGCCTGCGCCGGCCTCACCCCGGCCTTCCGCTTGCGCACGACGGCGGCCAACACCGCCAAGACCCTCCAGCTGCAGCTGCTCGACGCCGATGACATGAGCGGCAGCTGGCAGTTCGCCCTGCCGCCGCCGTCGGCTGATTTCGTTACGGTAACGCCCAAGGGCGCTGCGGCAGTCTCGACTCCCAACGCCCTGCATCGCGATCAAAAGCCGGTTGCCGGCAAACTGGATCTCGCGCGCATCGTCCAATACCAGGTACAGGGAGACTGGCAGAAGGGCGCCGTCGACCTGGAGCTGGACGCGATTGTGCTGCTCACGCCCGACGCGTCGATGCTGGCGGAACGCGAGCGCTACGCGAAGCAGGCGGCTCAGGAGGCGGCGCTGCAGGCGAAGCAGGCGGAGGAGGCGCAGGCGCGGGCCGCATGCGGACGCGAGCAGAAGCTCCGGGCCTACGCGCACCGCACGGCGCGCTCGCCGGAGGTGACGCACGTGTCGCTCGTGGGGCCCGACGTGCTCTCGCTCACCATCGAGGCGCAGCGGACCGTCTTGTCCACGATGTCGAAATACGAGCCCCAGCCCGGCGACGAGAAGAAGGAGCAGAAGTGGCGCGACGGCGTGGTCCGGCAGGCGTCGCTCATCCGCAACGGCAAGCGGATCGGCCGGCTTCAGGGCAAGGACCTCGACTGGCTCTTCACCGACGAGCGCCTCGAGGGCGATCCGCTGCTCGAGTTCACAACCGAAGAGGCGGCGAACTACACCATCCGGTCGGCCGATGATCCGGCCTACGCCGCCGGCGTCAAGCCGCTGGCCGTCTACCGCAAGAGCGTGCCGTCGGATGTCGTGCTCCCCGGCGGGCAGCATCCCACGCGGCACCGGATCTACCTGAAGCTGCCTTCGAAGGTCGAGGCCGGCAAAAGGTACGCGATCAAGGTCGATGCCGTCAACGTCAAGAACGGCGATTTGACCTTTGCCGCCGACCTGCAGAACGTCCGCAGCGAAGCGGTCCACGTCAACCAGATCGGCTACCGGCCGGACGACCCCGTCAAGCGGGCGTTCTTGTCCGTCTGGCTGGGCACGGGCGGAGCGTACACGTTCCCCGAAGGCCTTCGCTTTACGCTGGCCGACGGCGCGACGGGCCAAGCGGTCTTCAGCGGGAAGGTCGAGCGCGTCATGGCCGCGGACGGCACGGAGACGCTCTGCGCCAAGCCCCCGAAGAACTACAGCGGCACCGCCGTCTATCGGATGGACTTCAGCGCGGTCACCGCGCCGGGCACCTACCGCGTGTGCGTCGAGGGCGTCGGGTGCAGCTATCCGTTCGAGATCGGCCCCTCCGTTTGGCAGAAGGCCTTCCTCGTTCAGATGAAGGGCCTTTACAACCAGCGGAGCGGCGTCGAGCTCGGGCCGCCCTATAGCGACTTCCGGAAGCCGCGCGATTTCCACGCCGATGACGGCGCGGTGATCACCCGTTCCACCTATGACGTGCTCTTCAAGGGTCCGTCCGCCTATGACGAAATGCCCAAGGGCGACACCGGCGAAGCGGTGACGAACGCCTGGGGCGGTTACCATGATGCCGGCGACTGGAACCCGCGCCGCGTGACCCACATGTACACGACGCTCGCCCAACTCGAGCTGTGCGAGCTGCATCCCGGGTTCTTCAACACGCTCAAGCTGAACATCCCTCAGGCGGAGGGTATCCCCGACATGGTGGTCGAGGCCCTGTTCGAGATCGACTGCTTCAGGCGGCTGCAGCTGCCCGACGGCGCGATCCCTTACGGCATCGAAACCGATGGCGATCCGCTCGCCGGCGAGGTCAGCTGGCTCTCGACGCAGCATGCCTACGTGCTCGCCCCGAACATCCGCGACTCATGGCTCTATGCGGCTACGGCAGCGCGCGCGTCGAAGGTGCTGACGCCCCTCAAGCCTGAGCTGGCCAAGACTTACGAGGCGAGCGCGGTCCGGGCTTTCCGCTGGGCGGAAGCCGAATACGCCAAGAGGCAAGCCGACGGCTCCCTCAAGAAGGTGGACGAGCTCTGGGAGGCGGTCAGCGCCAGAAACCTGGCGGCCATCAACCTCTATGATCTCAGCGGCGACAAGGCCTATCACGACGTCTTTCTCCAGGACACGGGCCTGACGGATCCCGATGCCGAACTGTGCGCCTGGGGCTACCGCATCCAATGCGATGCCGCGTTTCATTACGCCCTGCTGGATCCCAAGAAGGCCGATCCTGTCATTCGGAAGAATGCCGTCGCGGCGGTTCGCAAGCTGGCCGACCGGTCGCTGGAGTACGCTGCCGCCAACGCCTTCAATCTGACCCAGCGCGAGCAGGGGCGGCCCATGTTCGCCGGGTTCTTCAGCACGTCCGGCGGGTCGGAACTTGTCCGGGCGCACCATCTGACGGGAAAGCCCGAGTACCTTCTGGGGGCCGTTCAATCCTGCCAGTTCCAGGCCGGCTGCAACCCCAACAACCTGGTCTACACGACGGGACTCGGCGCAAACCCCGTCAGGGTCCCGCTCGAGCTGGACGCCCGCTCGAGCGGGCAGGCGGTTCCGGTCGGGCTGACGGTGTTCGGAAATTCGGACTACTTCAGCTGGCCCCACAGCTTCTGGGACATCAACCTCCAGTTCGTGAACAGGCCGGAGTTCATCTGGCCCGACGCCTACGCGTGGCCCTTGACCGAGGCCTACTTCGAAACGTGGGTCCTCGTGTCCGCGAACGAATACGTCATCGACACCTGGGCGCCCAACGTCCTCGTTTGGGGGTATCTGGCGGCGCGGCCGTGAGCTTGCCGCGGCCGCGTCCGGCGGGGCCGCGCGCGCGAACGCGCCTGTCCGGTGACTGGAAACGGCAGCCGCTCCTTCGGCATGGCCCGGCTGAAGCAGGCGTGGGGGGAGCATGAAACAGCCCGATGTCGGTTGTGCTGAAAAAGTCAACAATCAGCGCCTGACGGCGCCACAACGAACGCATCGCCCCCGTTTGTTGTGTGCCCGTGAGGGCATTCCGTTCGAAGCAACGCCGTCCGTCCGACTTTCTCAGCGGAATCCGATGTCCTGTCGCGACGCCAGCGACGCCGCTGACAGGCCTACGGATCCGGCTGGGGCTGGCCAGTGACGTGGTAGAAGGCCGCGCCGTTGGTCGGGACATCGGACCAATTTGTCGATGTGCCGGTGGCGGTGAACGCGCCGACCTGCCGCCAGTTCGCGGTGGCATCCGGTGCGCGCTGGACTCGGTACTCGCAGCGCTCCGTCAAGTTGCTGATGGACACGCTCACGCGACCGGCACCGACGGACAGGCCGTTCAGGCGCAGACCGCTGTCCGGGGTGGCATAGACGAGCGGGGCGACGCTCGTGATTTCCAGCATCTCCCCGCCGGCATAGTCCGGCGCGTAGAGCCGCGCCACGCCGTCGTTGCGTCCGTTGCCGGCGTCGATCATGGCCGTCGCGCCGGTGACGGCGTCGACCACCGTGTTGCTGCCGTACTTTGACGTGACGGCATTCCAAACGAACTCCATCAGTGGGGGCTTGGGCGTGGTCGCGCCGGAATGGGTGGTGTATATGCGGTAGAGGCCGTCCGCCTTGAGGCGCGCGATCCGCATATCGCCGCGGCGGGTGAGCGAGTCGAAAGTGACGGCCTGCCACGCGCCGCCGCTCCATGTGTACTCCCGCTTGCCCTGCTGCGTATTGGCGACGACCCTCACCGTGCCGTCATTGCGCGCGCAGCCCACGTCGGCGGGGTCTGGCGCAAGCGCTTTGTTTGCGACGTCGATGGGAAAGGCAGCATAGGATGAGCCGCTCCAGGTGAAGTCATAGAAGAAGGAGGGCGCACTGCCGACGCCGTTGCCCAGCACGCGCAGGATGCCGTCGTTGCGCAGATTGCCCACCGCGCCTCGCCCCTCCATGGGCGTCGCGTGCAGGCGCGTTTTCTGCCATGCCCCGGCCGACCAGGCATACTCCCAGAGGCCGGTGTAGGTGTTGGCCGGACTGGTTGTGCTCACGCCGCCCACGTAGAGCCGCTGGAGGCCGTCGTTCCGGCCGGGACCGATGAAGATGTTCAGCGAACTGCGATCCTGGTCGATGGCTGTCCGGCTCCAGCCGGCACCGGTCCACATGACCTCGTGCAGGTCTCCCAGCTTGTGGAACTCCGTGTAGTAGAGCCGGTTCGTGCCGTCGTTGTGCACGTCGCCGATCGCCATGAGAGCAAGGTTCGAGACGGCCGGAACGACGACCGTCTTGCTCCAGCCGCCGCCGGCATAGCTCCACTCCGTGATCCGGCCGTTCCTTTCGCTCACATAGACGCGGTTGGTGCCATCGTTACGCACCTTTCCGATGCGCACGTCGAACGGATAGGTCAGTTGGCCGGTGCCAAAGTGATCGACGTTCCACTGGCCGTGAGCCTGAACCGCCGCCAGCAGAAGCAGAACGGCCAAGGCCGAACTCCGCCGGCCAACCGCCGGTCGCCTGCGCTTCCGCATGACGGTGCCCTCCCTTGACAGCGGGTGTGATTCAACGTTGTTGAATCCACACCCGAAGGAGGAGTTAGGAGTTATGAGTTGCAATGCCATGAAAGTGAACGTGCTGGCGCGATGCGCGAAAGGCCTGCGGAAAAAAAACGGCTCGGCCATTCGTGCCCGACAGGGTCACTTCTGGTAGACGCGCACGAAGTCGATCTCGTAGCGCGACGGGAACGGCGTGTCCGACGGGTTGCCGCCCGAGTCGCCGCCGATTGCGAGGTTCAGCAGCAGGTAGTGCGGCTGGTGGAAGGGGTTGCGGGGCTCGCGCCCATCCGGGTTGATCGTCTGGGTCAAATCAACGGTGTTGAGCGTGAGGCCGTCCACGGAGAGCACGATGGACTTTTCGTCCCAGTCCATCCGCCAGACGTGAAACTTCTCGTCCCACGCCGGGTCGCCGAACGAGGCCACCGGCTTCTTGGCGTTGTCCCACTTGGCTTTCCCGCGCTCCTTTGAACCCCAGCAGGCGTTCGCCAAAATGTTGCCGCCGTAAAACTCCATCAGGTCGGTCTCGCCGCAGCAGGGCCAGGAGCCCTTCACGCCCAGGAACCAGATGGCGGGCCAGAGTCCGTCCCGGGCTTTGATCCGCGCCTTCACTTCGAAGCGCCCGTATTGCCAGCTGTGGAGCCCTTTGGTGATCAGGCAGGCGGAGGTGTAGTCGGCGAACTCCCGCGACCGGTACCAGCTTGCGTCGCCCTGGCGGTAGCCCGGATTCGGCGTCCGCTCACGGCGGCCTTCGATGACCAGCAGGCCGTTGGTGCAGAACGCGTTCTCCGGCCGATACCACTGAAGCTCGCGGTTGCGCACGAAGCCGTGCTCGTAGGACCAGTTCGCGGGGTCCGGCTTGCCGCCCGCGTTGAACTCATCCGCCCAGACCAGACGGTAGCCGTCCCGCGCGCTGTCGCTCACCTGCGCGAGCAGCGGGAGCGCGGCCGTCACGAGTGCCATCAGGATCGATCGCTTCATCGAACACCTCTCCTTTTCGCAGACAGCATACCGTTTCGCGCCACCGGTGGCGAGCCCGTCTCTCCGTGTCCCTTCACCGGAGTCTCCCGTGCAGGCACAGGGTCAGGCGTGACAGCCAAAGGAGACGTTAGGATGCAGGTGCCGAAGTCTCCCGGCACGACGACCTGTACAGGTTGCGATCAATGGCCTCCCCCTTCAATAACCTGAAACCTTGCAATCGTGCGAATCAAGGGTTGACTGTTTTGCCCCCCACTCCGCATAATGCAAACGAGTGTCGGTAGTTTGCGGAGCGTTGCGTGGTTACGGCACGTGGCGTGTGGCCCATTCCTGCTCAGGCGACGGGATGCCTGTGATCGGAATTCAGGTGATGTCGGGTTTTGTGGGTACCAACGGGAGAAGTCATGAATCGGAAACGTAAGCTAGATGGGTTGGCGATGATTCTGGTGATGGCGGCGGCGTGCACGTTGCCCGCACGCGCCGACTGGGTTCCTGCGACGGGCGGCACCTACGACTACGGTTCAGCCGCCAACTGGGCGGGAGGGGTCAGCAACAATGTCTTTCTGCCCGCCGGTTACGCCGGAACCGCCCAGACCATCACGCTGGCCGCGGACGGGGTGTGGAACGCCAATGCCACGGTTGTCACGGCGCACACCAACGTCACGACGCTGCTCCTGAAAGCGACGGGATCCGACCGCAATCTGGCGCTCAGGGGGGGCGTAACCTATCAAAGCGCGGTAGCGGGAGAAATCAACAACCGGTTGCAGTTCGGTACGGTCAATGCCAACGAGAAGATCAACTTCACGCTTCCGGATACAGTGACCGTCCATGCGAAATCGGATACCTGCTGGTATCCCCAAGTGATCTTTAACGGGGCGCTGGGGGGAGCAGGCGGCCTGAACAAGACGGGCAACGGGAGCCTGTACCTGCAGAACGCGGCTTCGACGTTTGCTGGAACGCTGAACATCGGCGCGGGTCAAATGGTTCTGGCGACCGCCAGCGCCACGCTGTCCACGACGAATATTGTCATCGGCCGACAGGACGCTTTCTTCAATAACAGCTTGCAAGCGGCCGGAGTTATCGGCCTGCTGGCGCTGGGCAACAATGTCGCCTACGCCCCGCTGGGCACCTCTGTCGGTGCGACCGGTGCCAACACGAACCGCATCCCCGACACCGCCAACGTGGAGATGCGCGGGGCAAACGTTCGTTTGGCGGCCAAGGAAGGCAATGACAGCAGCCTGACGGAGACCATCGGCACGGTCAACCTGTTCCGCAGCGTGAACGGCCTGACCGTTTCTCAGACCCCTAGCGGCACCAATAATGTGGTCACCTTGGCGGTCACAGCCCTTAACCGTGCCGCAGGGACAGGGATGACAGCCATGAATGGAACCTGGAATCTGAATGGCTTCGCGACTTTCGGCACCGGTGCGCCGGTCGAGGGGCGTGTCACTATTGGTACGATAAACGGCGCAGCCCCCTCCGCTTCGCTGGTGAACGGCATCATTCCCTGGGCGGTCAACGCGTCCCAGATCTCAGGTTATTATTGGGCCACCGTCTATGACGGCGATTTCTTGACCTATGGCAGTTACGGTTTGACCCCGCAGACAACCTTCGTGAGCGATATCAATTCGGCCGGCGCGACCGACAACGTCAAGATCACCGCGACGTCGCCGACGCTCAGCGCGGACCGCACGATTAACTCTCTGACCTTGTATACGAGCGGCAGCGGAACCGCCAGCCTTTTTGGGACCAAGAAATTGACACTGGTTGCCGGAGCCATCAACTTCTGCTTCGCATACAACCCGCACGGCGGCCGGCTGACGATCGCCCCCAATCTTGATTTCAACGGGCGGGAGGCGATTTTTTTTCTGCACCAGGGCCCCCTTCAGCTCACCGGCAGCCTGACGAACACGGCGGGAAATGGACTGACTTTCAACGCTCTTGGCGGCAACAACAACGGCTACGTCCGCTTGTGGCTGGACGGCGCCAACACCTATACTGGCCCCACCACCATCAATGGCGGTATGCTGCGCGTCTGGAGCACATCTGTTCCCGCCTCCAGCCCCGTTGTGATCAATGAAGGCGGCGGCATCGACCTGAGGCTCAGCAATGTGTCCCTCGCGTCTTTAACGGGCGTGGGATTCGTCTGGTTCAGGGACTACCAATCGGACACCGGCTTAGGGAGCAGCACCTTGACGGTCGGCAGTGGTAACGCCAGCACGACTTACGCAGGAACGATTCAGGATTCCGGACCGACGAACGTGATTGGGATCGTGGGGCGTCTGATCAAAACCGGTACGGGCATCTGGACCCTCAGCGGCACGAACTCCTATAGCGGTACAACCATCGTCTCGAACGGCGCGCTGGTGGTCGACGGCGCGCTGACGGCCAGCACAAACAGCGTGACGGTGAAGACGGGCGCCATTTTGGGCGGTGCAGGCACGATTGCGCGCAACGTGACAATTGAGAATGGAGGCCTGCTCGGCGCAGGACTGACGAACAACATCGGCACGCTGAACCTCAGCTCGAACCTCAACCTGCAGTCCGGCGCGGTGCTGGACGTTCAGCTTGACGACACCGGCGCGTGCGATCGGATCGTCGCGGGCGGCACGGTCAATCTCAACAGCAACGGCGGCGCGGGCAGCACGCTGCAACTCCGTGTGAGCGGAACGCTCCGAAGCAGCACGCCGTACACGGTCATCGACAACCAGTCCGCAGGAGCCGTGCAGGGCACGTTCGCCGGCACCGGCCGCGTATCCGCCGGCGGGTACAGCTTCGCGGTCAGCTACACGGGCGGGACCGGCAACGACGTCGTGCTCACGGTGCTGCCGAAGGGAACGCTGATCAGCGTATGGTAGGGACGCCTCCCGCGGCGTCCGCGGCGGGTTCGGGGAACCCGGCCTGCCTGCCTGAACCGGAAGCGAAGGGAACTGTTGCGATTCGAACGTCACACATTTGTTTTGCGGGCAAATTCGGCCGCGCCATGAGGAGCGCTCTCATCGCCCTGGCCGCCGCCGGCCTGCCCGGCGCCATGGCGGCTGAGGGGGTCGACCTCGATTTCTCCCGGGCTCAGACGGGCTGCCTGCCGGACAAGCGGGCCGCGGAGAGAATGCCGGCGGTGGTCACGACCTTTTCAGTGTACGGCCGTTTGCGCGGGGGAAGCGCGCTTCCGGAGGAGGGGAAACGATACCCGGCCGCGGCTTTGGGGCGCAGCGGAGAGTTGAACGCCCTGCGTCTGGGGAGCGGCGGCCAGAAGCTCGGCAACATCGGACACGTGTTTCAAGCCGGCAAACCCTTCGCGATCGAGCTTTGGGCGTATGTGTACGATGTGGAGCACTATTTCAGCGGTTCCGTGCTGAGTGTCAGCCAAAGCTATCAGCATGGAATGTACGTGGGGTTCAACAAGCAGAAATGGGCGCTCGACGGCTGGCTCAATCTGAGCTGGGGAACGGCCGAGGGCGCGGACTCCCTTCACCTGCAAAAATTCTTGCCCGAGAAATGGCACCATATTGTCATCAACTATGACACCAAGAGCCTGGCGCTGTATGCCGATGGTGAAGCGGCCGGCCGGAAAGACGCGGCGCTTAACTTTGTGGAAGATCGGGGAGAGCTCCTTGTCGGGCCGCTGGACCTCAAACTGGATCGGCTGACCGTCCACACGGCCACCTTGTCCGAGGAAGAGATCAAAGCGCATTATACGAACGGCGTGCCGGCCCAGCTCTTTACGGCCGAACGCGAGGCGCGGTTGACGGCGCTGAAATTGAAAATACCCCATGAAAGTTACGGCTATTTTTTAACGGATCAGCAGATCCCCGTGCTGATCGACGCAACCTCCGAAGCTGATGAACTGCGGGTCAACGGTGAAAAATATGTGCTGCCGCGAAAAACGCCTGTGACCCTCGCCTTCGCCGCGCCTGGACTATATGAGATCAAGCTGTCCCTGGACGCGCAGGGGAAGACCCTGAAAAAGGCGGCGTATCCGGTGGCTGTCATTCCCTTCGAGATCCAATCCTCCAAACTCGGCGCGTGCGAACTGGCCTCCCGGCAACCGGAGGTCGTCGCGCTCGGCATGCGGTTGAGCCGGGTGGTGGTGGACTGGGCGGAGCTAGAGCCCGCCAGCCAGGAGTATGACTGGGAACGTTTGGATGCGGTCATGGAAAAGAACCGGGAACTCGGTGCGGAGACCGTCCTGTGCCTGACCGGGAGGCCGAGCTGGCTGAAGCTCGCCGAGGGATCCGAGAACCTGCCCGCGGACATGGCGCGCTTTAAAAAAATCGTGCGGCTGCTGGTCAACCGCTATGCCGGGGTTAAGTACTTTGAGCTGTGGAATGCCACGTGCCCCGGCAACAGCATGAAAGGAGCGCCGGAACAAAAATATCAGGACTATCGGGTGCTGTTGCGGACGGCCGCGGAAACCGTGCGCAAAGAGGTTCCAGACGCGATCATGCTGGCGGGGCGCATCGACATCGGCGACGGTATCGAAACGGCGGCGTGGCTTCAGAAAAACGCGGCCGAATGGCACGACATCTTTTCTGCCCAGAAGTGTTCCGTAGATCCGGCGAGAACATACGAGAAATCCCCGTGGAGCGCAAGGGTCACCCGGGCGACGGCCAAGCCGGTGTGGAACACGGCCTGCGGCATTCAGCAATTCGCGCGGGCGACCCTGTTGCCGTCAGAAAAACCTGCGGCGGGCCGTCCCCTGCAGAACACCTGGCCCATCCCGACGGTTGACGAATGGACGGGAGCGGCATGGCAGATTCAGGATCTCGCGCTCCAGCTTGCCGATGGCATTGAACGTGTGATTCTGGAATCCGGACCCTCGGAGTACAGCCCGGCCGATAATCCGACGACCGGTCTGCCCGGGGCGAAAGGGCTGGCGCTGGCGGTGTTCAACGGTCTGGTCGGGAAAGGCGCGGCGCTGTCCCGGCTGCCGGATGTCCCGGCCGGGGTGTTCGCGGTCCATTTTGCAAATCCCGGCGGCCGTAAAGGCCTCATTCTGTTTACCTCCGGAAAAGACGCGGTGATCAAGACGGACGCGACGATTCCCGGCGCGCAGCTCATGAATCTGTTCGGTAAAATGCTTCCAGTAAAAGCCGGAGAAATACCCGTTTCCGCGCAGCCCGTCTATCTTCTGAATGTTGAAACCATGGCCGATAAGGAAATAACCGTTCGATGAAAATCAGGGCAGTGATGTTTTTCCTGTCGCTCATGGCCGCTGCCGCAGGGGCCGCCGGCGAGGCGGAGGAGCAGGCGCAATTCCGGACGTACAAGGAAACGGTCAAGCACGATCCGGCGCTGATCCGCTTTTACACCTTCGAGGAGGGACAGGGCGACGAGGTGGCCAACCAGGTCCTCCTTGATCCGCTTCAGACCGCGGTGACGGGCGGGCCGCGCGGTTCGTTGACCATCCAGCGCTATAACGCCTACGGAAGGCATCCGTCATTCCCCTGGAAGTTCAGCCCCGAGACGCTCTCCCCCGAGTGGACCCGAGGCCGCTGGCCATGGAAGGCGGCTGTCGCCAGCGGGGTCGACAAGATTGAATACCCATGGGAGGCGACCTGCCTGTACCGCAGCGGCATTACCGGCGCGGAGTTCGCGGACGGAGGAGCCTTCGCCGGCTGGCTACGCATCCACGAGGATCTGGCGGAGGGCTGTTGCGACATCCTGTCGCTCTTCGAGGGCCGGGTTCCCAACCCCCGGTACAGCGGCGGCTTCAACCTCTGGTACGCCAACGGGGCGCTGGGCTTCGCCGCGAGCTCGACTGACGAGAAGGCGAACGGGGCGGCGGTCTTCGCCAAAGTCTCTCCGGGCGTCTGGCATCACTTCGCCGTGACCTTCGACACGGCGTCGCTTAAACTTTACCTCGACGGCGAGCTGAAGGAAGAGAAGCCTTTCGGCGGCAAGCTCGTCGCGGTGACCTGGAAGGACACGCCGCTGGTCGGCCCTTTCCACGAGATGGGCTTCGGCTTCGGGCATTTCATGATGGTCGGGGCCACCGTGCCCAAGGCGGGCGAGACGACCGGCCGCTTCGACCTCGACGAACTGTCCATCTACAAGCGCGCGCTGGGGGCGGAGGAGGTCAAGCGGCAGGAAGAGGCGGGGCGGCCTGCCATGACACCTGAAGAGCAGCTCGCAGCGGGCCGCGCCCTGGCAATGGAGCGGGAGCGGCTCGGCCGCGTGCGGCTCGACATCCCGAAAGATTCGGGCGGCTATTTCCGGATCAGGCAGCCGATCCCGGCCACGGTGTGCGTCCCCTCCGAATTCGGAGCCGGCAAAGCTATGTTTTCCTTGGAGTCCTTGGAAGGCAAGCCGCTGCTCAAGCTGGAGCGGACGATGGAGGCCGGGCAAAGCCTGACCGAGAACATCCTGCCCCCCGCGTGCGGCGTTTTCTACCTGGACATGGAGGTGCGCGGCCCGGACGGCAAGCCGTTGAAAAGCCAGCGCTACTGCCTCGGCATCGTGCCGCCCGCGCCCAGGGAGCTGACCGTCAACAACCCCATGGCCTGCTGGGCCGACGAGACCGAGCTCTTCCATTTCGACTCACCCATACGCCGCATGTTCTGCTACCCCTACAACGTCGATGACGGCCGCTTCCAGAAACAGTACGACACCTACAACAAGCTCATCCCCAACTTCCGCGCCTACGTCGGCTTCGGGGTGGACAAGAAGTTCTACCCCGAGGCGCTGCGGGTCTTGAAGGGCAAGAACGTCTTCGGTCTGGAGTTCACCAGCGAGCCGCACGAGCCCTGCGACACCAAAGCCTATGTCGAGGCCCTCAAGGCCGCCGACGAACTGTTCCGCCCCGCGTTTCCCGGCATCCTTTTCTTTCCCCCCGGCATCGAGCCCGGCTCCCTTTCGGTGCTGGCCGGCATCCTCGAAAACGGCGGCCTCCAATACATGGACGGGGTCTCCTACCATCCCTATTCAGGGCTGCCCCTGCAAGACTACCTGTCCCCCGACAACGCCACCCAGCGCCTGAAGAGGCTCCTGGCGAAGTACCCTGATAAAAAGCCGACGCTCTGGTGCACCGAGAGCGGCGTGATGTCGCTGCCGCGCCGCGGAAACGGACGGCCGATGACCGGCAAGGACGCCCTCGCCGCAGGCTTCGGCGGCGTCAACTATTCCGGCGTAGACACCTTCCCTTTCTTCGTCACCCTCATGCCGGAAGCGGACGCCGCCGCGCTGCAGTGCCATGACATCTTGCTCAAACTGGCCGACGGTTACAAGATGTACACCGTCATGAGCGGCCCCGGCGATGACGGCGCCGAGCCGGGGCTGCGCGGCGTGGCGGTCACGGCCCTCGCCGGACACGTGCTGAACAGCCAACTGGAGGTGACGCGTTTGCCTCTGGCCTCTGTCGGGAGCTTCTGCGCCCTGATCAGGAACGCCGACCGCACGACGACCGCCGCAGTCTTCTCCATGGAGCCGACCACGGAGAACTTCAAGGCGCCCCCGAACGCCGCGTACCGGACCATGGACATGTTGGGGAACGAGGGCTCTGTCCGGGCGAGCGCCGACGGGCTGCTCTCCGTCCCGTGCGCCCGCGCGCCGCTCTATCTGTTCGCTGTCCCCGCCGACCTGCAGGCGGTGGCGCCGCTCCGGCTTGCGCTCCCCGAGACTTTGCCGGACAGCAACGTGCTCAAGGGGGAGCTGACGGTCACCAACCAGCTTTCATCCCCGTTGGCGGGCACGCTGGTCTTCGCCGCCCTGCCGGGCGCGTCGATCATGCTCTCCACGACCGAGGTTAACCTCGCGCCGGGACAGGCCGAGAAGATCGGGGTAGAGCTTCGGGCGGATGCGCTCAAGCGCCGCCTCTACACCTTGGACATCGAGCTGCGCGGCCCGGCCGGCAAGCTGATCTCGTCCACGCGGGGCGCTTTCCAGTCCGCCGGCGTCATCCAGATGATCCCCCGGGCCAACGCCTCCTTCAGGCTGGACGGCGACGAGGCGAAGTGGACGGACATCCCCGCCGCGGCGTGCGACGCCGCCGACGGCGTGGTGCATGGAAAGCCCAATGCCGCCGAGATCTGGCTGCCCCAGTGGCGCGGCAAGGACGATCTCTCCTTCACGGTCAAGACGACCTGGCGGAAAGGCGACGGGCTATACTTCCTTCTGAAGGCGAAGGACAACGTCTTGTGTCCCGCCCCGGAGGGCCAGGCGGGAATGGCCTGGAAATATGACTGCCTGGAATTCTACTTCGACAGCCGGGCTCACCGCAAACTGGGCACCCTGCTCTCCGACGGGATGGATCAGGTGCTCATCATCCCTCAGGCCGGCGAGGCTGTCGCCCCCTGCAAGGTGAGCTACGGCCTGGAAGGGCGCAACCGGGTGAACGTGCAATGCGTAGGCCGCAAGACCGCGGACGGATATTTGCTCGAGGGCAAGGTCACACCGAACGCGAAAAGTTCCTTCCGTGTCCAGGGCGGCAGCCAGCTCCGCATGGATTTCATGCTGGACGACGCCGACAGCCTTGACGCGAAACTCTTGCGCAAGGCGGCGATGGCGCTGCATGGCGACTTCGGCAACTATCGCAATTCCGATGTCTGGGGACGCTACGAGCTTTCTTTGGATGAAAAGTAAAAGACATCCAAGAGAGGGTGCATAAAGCCTGTGGGAGCGCCTCCGAGCGGGGGCCGATTCGTCTTTAGGTTAAGGCTGCCGCATCCCCTTCTTAGGTTAGGCAAAATCAGCCTCAGTGATGTCGTCATCAGCGGTGCTCCAACAGAATACGCCGTGCTTCGGTGATGGCGGGAGCGTCACGCGTGTCCCTGTCGCCGGCGCACGCCCGCGGAAGGCCGGGTTGCCTTCCTCCGTCTGTATGTGTCGTGCGTTTCTCTGAGCGCGGGGCGTTGCCTGCCCCTGCGCCGGCGACAAAGTGTCACATTCCCGCACGGTTTTCACGGGTTAAGTTGTCTCAGTCCGCCTGTCCCTGTTTTTCGTCCATTCCGTAACGTGTTCATCGGCCGAAGGTTGCTCGAAGCGCGGCGTTATTGGCATTTTTAATGCGAAATACATTCTGGGGTTAGACGCTCGTGTCTGTTAGGGGCATGGGTGAAGAAAACAGGAAACCTGATGAAAGATGGAATGCCGTGCAGGAAAGAAAGCGTTGAGCTGCCGCCTTCTCGTTACCGCTGGGAAGACCGGGAAGGGCAAGCATCCGCTTAAACGGATCGACGTCATCGCAGCTTGGCGTGATCGTGCGCGAGGAAGGAGGTCGATAACATGCCTGAGATATTGAAGCCAGACGCGACGGGAAGAGTTACCGCAGTGCTCCTTTTTCTGTTGCTGACGGCGGTCAGCATACAGAGCCTATTCCTGTTCAGGCTCAGCCGCGAAGCGGCGCGGGAACGTTCCTTCAGGGACGCGTCCGTGACGGCGGCGGCTGAAGGCGTGTCCAAGGGGGCACGCCGGGAGAGGGCGGAGCGCGAGGAGGAACCCGGCGCCAAGTTGCCCCGGGCACCCGCGCCCCGCGATTTCGGGCTGTTTCCGGAACCGGATGAGTTCTGGCGGGGAGGGGAGCGGGACAAGTGGAATCCTTTCTCCGAGTTCCTGGAGATGAGGGAAAGGATGAACCACCTGTTTGATGACTCCTTCGGCCGCCTCAGTCTGGATCCCGAAAGCAAGGAGATGGAGGCGGGCGCTCTCGCATTCTCCCCCAGCCTAGACCTGCAGGAGAAGGACGGGAGTTATGTCGCACGGATGGACATTCCGGGTGCGGACAAGCCTAAACTTTCCGTCACCGTCGAAGACCGTCTTCTGACCGTTTCGGGCCAGATCAACGCGTCCTCCGAGAGAAGGGAGGGTGATCACGTCCTTCGGAAAGAAAGGCGCAGCGGCAAGTTCCAGCGCTCGTTGATGTTGCCGAGTGCCGTCGCGGCCGATGCGATGACCGCGAACTATGAGAACGGCGTTCTGACCATCACCGTTCCGAAGGCGAAAGGGACATCAGAGTCCAAAACCATTCAGGTGAAATAAAGGGAAGGGCCGCCCGACGGGGCGGCCTTTTCCTTATTTCCCCGAGCCTTGCGACGTCAGGGGGCGGGCAGGGGCCGCATCGGGACATAGGAAAAAAAGGCCTGCTTTGGGACGGCTCGAGTCACCGTCGCTGCCGCGACAGGCGGGGGAAGCGCATGGGGAAGCGCCTCTGGCGGTCATGCGGCAAGGTTCCCCATAGGGATAACTACCCATACCCTTTGTGGCGCGGTTCTGTTTAGATTGATTCCGCTTATAAGTCCGGGATCACGGCATGAACACTAACCTCACATACATTTGCTTCTCGGGATGGGCGCTGTTGTCGGGTATGGCCGCGCCGAATGTTACGCTTATGCCTGCCACGGAGCAGGCACGCTACATCGCGCACCTGCTGATCAACGAAACGTCGTTTCCCGGCGAGCGCGGCTTTGTCAGCGAAGAAGACTCCAAGGCGACGATGCGGGCGCTGTTGCTGGTGATCGATGCGCGGTGTAACCGCATACCGCCGGGCTATTCACGGGAAGAGATCGCCGAGACCGACTCCAGCGACCCGATTGACATCATCACGGCGGGCGGCCGCCGCGGGCAGATGGACGGGTTCTCCCGGGGCGGGCGCAGCCGGCTCGTCATGGCGCCGCGGGTCACCGCGCGGGTCACACGGCTGTTGCGCATCGCCAATCAGGGGGTGCCGGACCGGTTCGCACGCTTGCTCAGCTATGCCCAAACCTTGACGAAAGAATATTTAGACGGGACGAAGCCATCTCCCGACCCTTTCGAAACCATCACCCGCATCGCGCCGCATGCGGTCACCGGGCGCGCGTATGCTTGGATGTCGGATAGGGACGGCTATCATCCAGGAGGCGATTTCGTGCGCATACCCGACAGCTTGTGCGGGCGCTTGGGCGGCAACCGCTTCTACACGCTTGCAAAACGTGCCGCCGACCGCCCTTGAGCGCGGTAGAGCACGGAGTTAACCAGGAATAAGCCTGATGTTCTTTGTGTCCTTCCGGCCGTGGATGTTATACAACCGGATGAAAAGAGTTGGGGCGCTCCCGCCCGAACACCGACACCATAGGCGAAAAAAGTGCGGAAGGTAGGGGCGGGCGGCGCCGATCAAGGGCTGACCCCGGCGGGGCTCAGGTGGATCTCCAGCCAGGTGAGGGCCTGCGCCTCTTTCTTCGCGTTCGTGATGGCGATCCGGTTGTATCCGTCCTTGAGCGCCGTCAGCTCCACTTGGAACGGCACGACCCGGGCGCCCGTTTCGGCCACGGCCTTGACCACGTGCCAAACCCGCGTGTTGTCATATTTATAGCGCGGGTCGCGCGGCAGATCCGCAAGCTTCCGGCAGGCGACGCCGTTGACCGTGACCGACAAATCCGCGTCCTCGTACCCTGCGCAGGAGTCCAGCCCCACGTGCACCACGCAGCGGCCCTGATCCGGTTTGGGGCCGATGTGAATGTCAAATTCCTTCATTTCGCCCGGTGGCAGCGCGCGGGGAGCCGTGGGCCCCGGCTTGAGGTCGGGGTCGGTAAAAGTCAGCACGTGTGTCCGCGGCTTGCCGAGCAGCGTGGCGGGGCTGCCGAGTTCGCGCAGGGCCGCCTGCCGGTCGTCGCTGTACGAGACCGACCCGTCCGGATGGAGCGTCTGCGTCTTGTAGGGGATCATGAAATTGTTGAAGATATAAACGGCATCTGCCCCCCGGCTGAAAGCCGAGACGGCAAAACCGCGCAGGGTCTCGACCGTAGCGTTCATCTGTTTGATGGTTTTGTTCTGGCTGATGCAGATGGCCGCGTCAGCGCCCGGGAGAACCAGGCAGGCGGAGGCGGGGCCGATCTCCCGCTTCCAGCGCTCGACGGGGATATCGAAGTTTGTCGGGGTGAACCAGTTCGACAGGATCACCAGGTCGATCAAACCGTCCTGCGCCCACGTGACCGCGTCCAGCCCGAAGCGACGGCCGATCTCCGGTGTCACGGGCACGCGCGCCGCGAGCTGGATGGGGTGCTTGCGTTCCCGGGCCTTCGCCTGCGTGATCGCCCGGATCTCGCGCATGAACTGGTTCAGCAGAGGCAGTCCTTCGGCGATCTTGTCATCGGGGAACAGGTACTGCGTGCGCATCCAGTCCAGCTCGATGCCGTCCACGTCATAGGTGTCCAGCACCTCCTGGATGAAGGCCTTGTAGTAGTCCCTGACCTCTTGGCGCCCGTAGTTGAAAAGCCCGTGGGGCGGCCGGGTTCTGAGTTCGGGATGATCCATCCACATCCGGTTGATACGCGACGGGATGTCGAAGTAGTGGTGGTCGTTCATGCGCACGGAAATCCAGGGCGATATATGATCGGCGCGGCAGCGCGTGACGCAGACCGCAAACGGGTCGACGCCTTTTTTCTTGGTCTCCCAGAACATCCGCGGCCAGCCGCTGATCTCTTGCTCCGGGTTCGCGAGATTCCAGTAGGACTCCATGACCTGGCTGTCAAAGCAGGCGCGCTGATAGTTGACGTTCAGGAACAGGGCCTTGACCTGGCTGCCGACGTACGTGTCCACGTAGCTGTTGAGCGCGGCGACGATCTCTTCCCGGCTGCTCCTGTTCAGAGCCTCCTCGCGGCTCATGCCCTTGGTCTGCCTGCCAAGATGCGGTTCGATCAGGACCGAATCAGCGCATAGATTGAGGTAGATTCCGCCCTTGCGCGAATCGGCAGTGGGTGACACCGACAGGCAACCTGCGAAAACAGCGGTCAACACCGTCAAGACACCAAAAACACCCCTATGCATGATACTTTCCCTCTTATTGTGCGCGTGGCCACCCGTAACAGCTCGTAATCGGCCATGAGAATAACGTGCCCCGGCTTGAACTCAAACCCGAAAGAGCGGTTCGTCGGCGGGAGGCGTTCCGTCAGTTCACCATGATGAGGGTGCCGAGGGGGACAACCCAGATGGCTCCGGCGGTCGCGTTCCACCGCAGCACGGCACCCTGAATCAGCTGGCCGTTGATGTAGAGGCTCCAGTTTTTAAGGACTTCCGGATTGCTGAAATTGCCGATCGTCAGGGGCACGGCGAAGTTCCGGCCCTGAATTGAGGTGCCGGTCAGGTCGAACCGTCCGGTCGGCGTCAGGAGCAAGTCGCTGATGGTGCCGCCACCGGCATCGCAGTCAACGCTCAGTGCGCTGAGGGGCTCGGCGCCACCCAGGAGGGTCAGCTCCGCTCCGGCCGCCACGCTCACCTGGATGCCGGACTTCAGCTGCGCGTCGGTCAGACGTCCGTCGGCAATCGAGAATCCGTTGCTGGGCGTGGCGGTGCCGGTGCTGTACCACCACTTAATGCCTCCGCCGACCGTGGCCGGCGGGACCGGGACAAAGTTGGTGACGGAATGGAGCGTATCCCAAGCAACGCCGTCGCGGCTGCCCTCGAGAGACCACCCCGACAGGAAGCGGTTGGTCGTGGTGTTCCAATACTGCAGGTCGTAGCCGGTGATCGCGGGGGTTCCGTCCGCGACCCGCATCACCAGCGTCATCGGCGTGGACGGAAGGAACGCGCTGGTGTCCGTCGTCCACTGCGAATTGACATTCGTGTCGAACAGGTTGATGTCGGTCCGGGTGGCATAGGTCGGGTACGAACCCATGGGACAGAACTCGCCGGGGTTGAGACGGGCGACGTTGTTGGTGCCGTTCTTGACGAGATTCGAGTTGCGGCGGACGCCGTCGGCGCTGTAGAGGGCAAATTCGGTCAGCTCGATGTTCGTGTCGGCCGTCGGGAGGATGTTGTAGTTCCGCTGCAGCAGATTGAACTTGTAATACGAATACCCGCGTTTATCCAGGATGAGCTGGCCGGCCTCGACCGCCAGAGGGCCGCTGAACGTGTTGGTGGCAGAGAACCTCCAAGTGCCGGATCCCTCTTTCGTGAGGCCGACCGTTCCCGCGCCGTCCGCGACGGGGCCGAGGGTGTTCGTGGCGGAGCCGGCGAGGTAGAGGGTTTTGGCGCCGGCCGTGAGCGCTTGAACGCCGCCGCCAAAAACCAGCGATGCGCTGTCGGACTTCAGCCGGCCGTTCCCCTGCAGAACGAGCTTGCGGGTGCTGCAGGCGCCGCTGTTGGTGCCGATGTACTCCAGCGTCCCGGCGGTCGAGGCGGTGCCCAGGCTGAACGCGTAGGCCACGCCGAGCCCGTTGGTATTCCAGTTGATCACATCGGCAAACAGCAGGTCGGAACGTCCCAGCGAGCAGACCTGGCCCGCTTCGGCAATCGACTCGAACTGCAGCGTGCCGTTCCGGACGTCGACCACGCCGCGGTTGGAACGGCCCGTATGGTGTTTGAAGACCCAGGTGCCGGGGCCTTCTTTGGTCAGATAGGTGGAGTAGTTGGTGCCGTTCGCGGTCTGCTCGCTGTAGGCTCCGTTGAAGACGCAGGGTGCCGCAAGTGTTCCCGTGACGGCGACGCGGACGAGTCTGCCGCCGGAAGTGTTCCACGCGCCGTTGAACGTCACCCCGCCGGAGAGGCCGCCGTCGAGGACCGCCCGGTTGGCGGAGGGGTAGAGGAGGAAGTCCTTGTCGGTCATTTCGCCGGTTCCGAGATACTGGAACGTTCCGCCGTTCTCGCGGATATCGATCTGTCCGCCGCTGCCGATCGAGGAGGGCTGGGTCTTCAGGCCGATTTTCTTGGCGCCCGTGATGCCGGGGCCTCCCGAACTGTGGATCGCGAGATTGCCGGTAAACGTGCTGTTTGTTCCCGTGAACGCGACCGCACCCTGGGAATACTGCCGGATCGAGCCGACAATTTTACCTCCGAACTCGCAGGGACCTTCCGTAATCCGCAGCTGATATGCGGTGGCGCTCCGGTTGGTCAGGGTCCCGTCTCCCCAGAGGTTGGAGAACTGGGAGTTGCCGTTGATCAGCGTTTCGAGCGTCGCGGGCGCATTCACGGTGAACGTGCCGAAATTGCAGTCTACCGAGGCAGGAAGCGTTCCGAGGGCGATCGCCCCGTTATTGACAACCGTGGCGGAATGGGCGTAATGCGTGCCGCTGCGGGCTTCCCACTGCAGCCGGCCCGCGCCGTCCTTCACCAGCGTTCCCGCGCCGGCGGTTTTGCCGAGGTAGGTGCAGTCGGTTTCGTTCGTGAGCGTCAGCTTGGCGAAATCGAGCCGGACCAGGGCGTTCGACACGCCGTTGAGGGCGGTGGCGCGCCCCACGGCATTGGAAAGAATCAACGTGCCGCCATTCAGCGTGAGTCCGCCGAGATTGTTCATTTCTTGAGAATCCGGCGTCTCCGCCGCCGTGCCGGTGCAGACGACGACCGTTCCCGTGGTGAGGGTAATCCCCTCGGAGAAACTCACGGCCAGCCTGCTCGGGCTGCGCAGGAATCCGCCGCCGTTGAAGTCGCGCAGGATCTGCCAGTTGAGATTCGCCTTTTTCCAGGCCACCCCGCCGCCCGTCGAGAACACATTGAGGGAGCCGCCCGCGCCCAGGTTGTTGCCGACCCGCAGCTCAACCGGATACCACCCGGCCGCCAGCTGGAGGGTGTTGGAGGACGCGACATTGGAGACGACGTTGGAAAGCACGGTGGTCCCGCCGATGCGGAGATAGGCCGCGTCGTCAACGTTTTCCGCGAACGCATAGGCGGAGCCGTCCAGGTAGATCTCGCCGGTGTAAGCGAACGTGGTGTTCGTGTGGTCGGATGGCCACGCCGTGTTCGCCATCTGCAGCGCGGCCGAGACCCGGGTTCCGGTGTTCGAAGAGGTGAGGTCGAAATATCCCGCAAGACGGCCTTCCTTCAATCCGGGGACGTACGCGGCGAAGGTGCTGTTGCTGCCCGTGAAGCGCACGTTGCCCGCGCCTTCTTTCGCGAAGCCTGCGCCCGAGGCGAAGCCGTGGAAAACCAGCTCGCCGGCGGCCACCCGCAGCGTGCTGCCGGGGTTGAACGTCGCGGAGGCCAGGGTCTCGATTGTCTGGGTACAGACGATCGTTCCGCCCGGCCCGAGGGCAATCGAGAGCAGTCCGGTAAACGTGTCGTCGGGAGTCACCGTCACGGCGCCGTTGGTGATGATCACATCATCCCCGGCCACCGGCACAGCGGATCCGCTCCAAAGTTCGGGAGTCGCGAAGTTCCCGTCGCCGCCCTGCCAGGTTTTCGTTTCGGCGTGAGCGCCTGCCGCGCAGGCCAGAAGCATAACCAGTATTTTTTTCATATCAAACGTCCTTCTAGTTGTAAAACGGACTGACAAGAAACCGCTTATAGGTTGACATCCGCGTGCGACTGCCGGAAGCGATGCCCAGCCGACCTGCTAAGGCAGAACGTGACGCACACCTGAAAACAGCATGCCAGAATCCGGAGAAAACGGCAAGACCATCACATGTCGCGGCAAGCCGCAGGCTGTGCGTTGACTCCGGACGGCAGTGGGTTCCGCGATGTTTTCGCCGGGGCGGCCTTACGCCAAACCGGTACAGGCTGCCCGCGGCATCTCATCGGCCGCGGCCGCGGCGGCGGATGAAAACGCCAGCAGGAGCGCGGGCCGCATGGGTGTCTTAGGGCTCGTCAGGTATGGCTTCTTTCCGGATACCCCGGCGGCATCCTGCAGCTGCCAGCCGCCGGACAGCCGTTCACTTGCGGTCCGTCATCTCGAAAACCAGCTCGCCGCCCGCCGTAATTTCCTCGTGGCTGATTTTGATTCCGCCGATTTTTCTGCCGTTCAGGCGGAGGCTTTTCACATACAGGTTCTCTTTTGAAAGATTCCCTGCGGTGATCTTGAGCGTCCGTCCCCCGCCGACAGCCACGGTCATTTCCGGCAGCTGCGGCGCGCCGAGCACGTATCCGTCCGCGCACGGGTTAACAGGATAAAAGCCCATGCAGGAGAAAAGATACCACGCCGACATCTGTCCGCAGTCGTCATTTCCGGTGAGGCCGTCGGGCTTGTTCAGATACTGCTCGGTGCAGACCTTCCTGACGATCTCCGCCGTACGCCAGGGACGGCCGGCATACGGAAAAAGATACGCCACATGGTGGCTCGGTTCGTTGCCGTGCGCATACTGGCCGACGAAGCCGAGAATCACGGTCTTCGTCTCACCCTCAACCGGCACATAGTCGGGCAACGTGAAAAAGGTGTTGAGCTTGCTGTAAAAGGCGTTCCGGCCGCCCATCAGGTCCATCAGCCCCTGAGGATCGTGCAGCACATGCCAGGTATACTGCCAGGCGTTGCCTTCGGTGTAGTCACGGCCAAACTTCTTGCTCCAGTGCATGGAGAACGCGTTGAACGGTTCGCGCCAGCTACCGTGGGAGTCCCTGCCGCGCATCAGCCCGGTGCCGGCGTCGAACAGGTTCCGGTAGTTTTCGGCGCGCTTAAAGAAGTATTCGGCGTCTTTTTCGCGGCCGAGCGCTTGGGCGAGCCGCGCCGCGCAGTGATCATCGACCGCATACTCGAGCGTTTTGGAGACGGCCTCGTGTTCGACCTTGTCGAAAGGCAGATAGCCGTACCGGTCAAGAACGTCCCAGTGGGATTTCTTGTGCGGCACCGTCAGCGAGCTCTTCATCGCGGCGAAAGCCTCTTCGGGATCAAATCCCCTGAACCCCTTGAAGTAGGCGTCCGCAATCACCGGAATCGCGTGGTTGCCGATCATGTCGTCGCTTTCCTTGGCCCAGAGCGTCCAGACAGGCAGATACCCGACCGCCTTGTAGTGCGCCAGCATCGATCGGACGAAGTCGTCCACCAGCTCCGGCGCAATGAGGGTGTAAAGCGGATGCGCCGCGCGGAAGGTGTCCCACAGCGAAAGCGTGGAGTAATAGGCTCTTCCCGCAGGAACGGAGACGGTCTTATTGTCCGCGCCGCGGTATTCGCCGTTGACATCGGTAATGTCGGAGGGCTGGATGAACAGGTGATACAGCGCCGTGTAGAAACTGGTCTTCTGCTCCTCCGTGCCGGCGGCTCCGATGCGGCCGAGATACCGGTTCCAGACGTTGCGGGTCTGCTTCCGGACGCCGTCGAAGTCCCATCCGGGGACCTCGGCCTGCAGATTTCTCTTCGCGTTCTCGACGCTGACGGTTGAGACCGCCACCTTCACCCGAAGCTGCTCGCCCTTGCCCAAATCGAAATCAAACACATACTGCGGCGCCGCGAAACCCGCTTTCTCGAAAAACCGCTGGTGCGATTTGACGGGCCGGTCGAACTTCACCACGAAAAAAACCTCGCGGTCAAACCAGCCGTGCTTGGAAATGTGGCCGGTGAGTGTCTCGGCATCCTCCAGGCGCTCCTCGCAGAAACTGACCAGCTGTTCGCGTTTCACCTGCCACAGCACATGCAGCCCATAATTCAAATCGACCAAAAGCCGAGCCGGCCCTTCGCCGCTGTAGGTGTACCGGTGAAGCGCCACGCGTTGGGTGCAGGTCATCTCCGCGCGCACATTGAAATCGTCCAGCGTCACCGCGTAATACCCCGGGGCAGCCTCCTGAGACTCCTTTTTGTAGCGGCTCGCGTAGGTCTGCCGGACGGCGTCGCCGGTAAACGGCAGCAGCCGCACATCCCCCAGACACGGACACCCCGTTCCGTTCAGGTGCGTCTGCGAAAACCCGTGAATCGCCTCATCGTTCCAGACATAACCCGAACAGGTGTGAAGGTTGTCCGTGCCGCTGTCCGGCCCCGGCTGCACCATTCCCAGCGGGTAGCACGCCCCGGGAAACGTGTGCCCCTCTACCATGGTTCCGATGAAGGGGTTGACGTGTCGGGCGGGATCAACTTCGGCCGCGCGCGCAAACCCGCACAAAACGGCGACAGCCAGCAACAGCGGTTTTCTCATTTTGCCTTCCCCATTTCGCGCACCCATGCGGACGACCTCCCGTCAGAACGGCCTCAAGGAGATCTGCTGTGGAACATAGCAGGTGCCGCGCCGAAGCGTCAAGGCGCAAAGAAAAGAGGCCTTCCGGGCGCCACATAACGGTCCGGAAGGCGCTTGCCGGAGGCAGCCAGCGACGGCTTAAAACAGGCCGGGCCGGCGGCCGGGGACGCCGGATTCGCCGAGGTGGTCACTTGAGGCGGATCATCAGACCTTCCGGCCAAACGGCCCCCAGCTTGTACGTGAACGTCGGCCCAAAGTAGCGCCATGCGCGGGCATCCTCGATCGGCCAGGAAGCCGGGGCGGTGGCCAGCAAGGGACCGGCCGACGACCCAGAGGCGAGTGCTAGCCCCTTGTTCCACGTGACAGCTGGGCCGAAGGCGGCTGCGGGCGTCCCGCCGCCCGAGATGTAGTTGTCGCCGTTCTGCGTGCTGAAGACCACGTAGTTGCCGGGTGTCAGCACCAGGTTGCGGATGGGTGTGTAGCGCGCAAGGTAGCTGCCGCTCCGCTCGGCAGGGCTGGCGGCGGAGACGGTCGCTTCGACGAGCTTCGCACCGGCCCTCTGATAGATCGCCACCGTGTTGGTTTTGGGGTTTGAGTCCGGATCGAACTGCCCGAGCGAGGTGACGGTGATCGTCTGGGAGACCGTGAAATCCCAGCCGACGCTGTACGTGTTGCCCCCTGAGGCCCCGTCGCCGGCGCTCGTCACGTCAACCGCATGGAACACGTCTTGCGTGGCGGCGAACGCATAGCCGCTCACGGCGAAGAGTGCCAGCTGCTTATCGCCCGTACCGGTGGTGGTGAAGGTGATTGAGCTGAGCGTCTTGGCCTGATCGGCGACCGGCAGCGTGAAGACGCGCCCCGCCATCCAGAGATAACCGGAATAGAACGTGCTGTCGGTTTTCTTCAGCCCGTACGAGGTCAGGCACCGGTCGGCGGGTCCGGTCGCGGTCCAGTCCGGATCGCTCCACGTGCCCGTGGTCGTGCTCGTGCCGTTCGAGAAGTTCAGCTGGGCATACCAGGTCATGGAGCGCGTCGTCTCCAGGAATTGGAGCGACAGGAATTTGGCCGGGTTGATGAGGTTCAGCGTGACGCTGCCGGGCCCGCTGAGGTATACGGCGTTGCTGCCGGCGTACGGTGCGAACTGAAATTTGACGCTCGGATTTTGGGAGCTGGTGAAGGTCCGGTTGGTGCCGCCTGAGTCGGCGGCCAGCCCCTGGGTTCCTCCAAGCAGGCCGGTCTCGTAGAAGTTATAGGTCACAAAGCTCGTGCTGTAGGCCGGTGCCGCCTCGGTCTTCCCAACGATGAGATCCTGATTCCAGCCGGTCAAGCTCACCGTCTGCTGCCCTGTCTTCACGGCGACCGTGAACGTGTTGGTCACGGTGGTCACGGATGCGAGGGTATCGGTGACCGAGGCATAGATGTGGTACGTACCGGCGGGCAGCGTGCCGAGGCTCACCGCGTACGGCGAGGCGGAGCCGCCGGCGCCCACCTCGACGAACGCGCCCGAGCCGCTGTTCATATAGACGTGGACGGCGTATGCTCCGAGGGCGTTGGCCACCGTGGCGGTGGCGGAATTGGCATCACTGACCGCGAGCGCCTGATTGTTCGTCGGGCAGGTTAACGCCAGCGTCGGCGGGGGCACGACCAATTCGTACTGGAACGTCGGTCCGAAGTAGCGCCAGGCGGTGGTGCTTTCGAGCGGCCAGGTCGCCGGAGCGGCAGCCGGCAACGGGCCGGCCGCCGAGCCGGCGCCGAGCGCCAGGCACTTGTTCCAGGTGATGCCGGGACCGAAGGTGGCGGCGGGACTCCCGCCGGCAGCGATGTAGTTGTCGCCGTTCTGCGTGCTGAAGACCACGTAGTTGCCTTGGGTCAACACCAGGCTGTCGACCGTGGCGTAGCGCGCGAGGTAGTTGCCGCTGAACTCGGCCGGACTGGCGGCGGAGACGGTCACCTCGACGAGCTTCGCGCCGGCTCTCTGATAGAGGGCCACTGTGTTGGCTTTCGGGTTTGAATCGGGATCGAACTGCCCCAGCGAGGTGACCCTGATCGGCTGAGAGACCGTGAAATCCCAGCCGACGCTGTAGTTGTTGCCTCCGTTGGGACCGTCGCCGGGACTCAGCACGTCAACCGCATGGTTCGCGCCTGACAAGGAGCCGAGCACATAGCCGCTCACGGCGAAGACGACCAGTTGCTGGCCGCTAATGCCGGTGGTGGTGAAGGTGATGGAAGTGAGCGTCTTGGCTTGATCGGCGACCTGCAGCGTGAATCCGCGCTCCGCCATCCAGAGATAACCGGTGTAGAAACTGCCCGTGGTGCCCTTGAGCCCGTACGAGGTCAGGCACCGGTCGGCGGGTCCGGGGTTCGCGACCCAGTCCGGATCGCTCCACGTGCCCGTGGTCGCGCTCGATCCGTCCGAGAAGTTCAGCCGGGCGTACCAGCTCATGGTGCGTGCCACTTCCAGGAACTGGAGCGACTGGAACTTGGCCGGGCTGATGAGGGTCAGCGTGACGTTGCTCGCCCCGTCGAGATAGACGGCGTTGTTGCCGGTGTACGGGGCGAACTGAAACTTGACGCTCGGATTTTTGGAGCTGGTGAAGGTACGGTTGGTGCCGGCCGAGTCGGCTGCCAGACCCTGGGTACCTCCGGAAAGCCCTTTCTCGTAGAAGTCCCAACTCCCCCCCACGCTCACGCTGTACCCCGGCGCCGTCTCGGTTTTTCCGATGATGATGTCCTGGTTCCAGCCGGTCAGGCTCACCGTCTGCTGCCCCGTCTTCGCGGCGACCGTGAACGTGTTGGTCGCGGTGGTCGCGGTGCCGAGCGTGTCGGTGGCCGAGGCGTAGATGTGGTACGTGCCGGCGGTCAGCGCACCGAGGCTCACCGGGTACGGCGATGCGGAGCCGCCGGCGCCTGCCTCGGCAAACGCGCCCGTGCCGCTGTTCGTGTAGACATGGACGGTATAGGCGCCTGACGCGCTGGCCACCGTGGCGGTGGCTGTAACAAAATCGCCAACTGTGAACACCTGATTGTTTGCCGGGCAGGTGAGCGTCAGCGTCGGGACGGGCGCAACCACGTCATACTTGAAGGTCGGGCCAAAGTAGCGCGTGGCGTTGGTGTTGTTGATCTGCCAGGGCTCGGGTGCGGTGACCGGCAAAGGGCCGGCGTCCTGCGCCACGCCCTTGTTCCATATGATGGCGGAGCCGAAGGTGGCGGCGGGATTCCCGTTGGGTGCGATGAAGTTATCGCCGTTCTGCGTGCTGAAGACCACATAGTTGCCGGGGGGCAGGACGGTCCCGGAGACGGAGACGTAGCGCGCCGGGTAGCTGCCGCTCTGCTCGGCGGGGCTGGCGGCGGAGACGGCCGCTTCGACGAGCTTCGCCCCGCCTCTCTGGTAGATGGCCACCGAGTTGGATTTTGGGTTTGAGTCCGGATCGAACTGCCCCAGCGAGGTGACTCTGATCGTTTGGGAGACCGTGAAATCCCAGCCGACGCTGTAATTGCTGCCGAGACCGGCGCCTCCGCCGGCGCTTGTCACGTCAACCGCATGGATGCCGGTGAGTGGTGCCGCGGCAACCGTGAACGTGTTGGTCACGGAATTCGTGGTTGCGAGCGTGTCGGTGACCGAGGCCGCGATGTGGTACGTGCCGACGGGCAGCGCGCCGAGGCTCACCGGGTAGGGCGAGGAGGAGCCGCCGGCGCCCGCCTCGGCAAACGCGCCTGAGCCGCTGTTCGTGTAGACATGGACGGTATAGGCTCCCGCAGCGTTGGCCACCGTGGCGGTGGCGGAAATGGACGTCCCGGCCGTAAACGCCTGATTGTTCGCCGGGCTGGCGACCGCGACCGTCAGGTTCGTGGACGTGTGGAGCGCCGTGTCCCAGGCCTGTGCCATGTGCTGGTAGCCGAGCGCGTTCGGATGCAGTCCGTCGGCCAAGTCCGTGCCGATGTTCAAGGCCTCGTACATCGGGACGTAGACCACGTCGTGTCCGAGGGCCCGGTGGCTGGCCACGATGCCCGGGATGGTTGCGTTGAAGGCCTGGACGTCCGGTTCATGTCCGACCATGGGGATGATCGACGCCGCGTAGAGTCTCACGGTGGGCCGGTAACTGTAGATGTGGGTGATGAGGTCGCTCAGGCGGGTGGGCGCATTGGGCATGTCATAGCCGAGGTTGATGTCGTTGCTGCCGATCATCAGCAGGATCTTGTCCGGGCTTTCTTTACCGGGCCCGATCCAACCTGCCAGGTTCTCGTCCAGGCCGGTCCTCCCGGTGCCATTTGTGATGACGTAGCCGCTGTGTCCCTCGTGATGCGCCTGCCCGGCAGCGGTGAGCGCCGTGGTCGCATAGCCGGTCTGCGAGCCGACCAACGTGAAGGTGTCGCCCCTGTTGGTCGAAAGGGTGTACAGCGGGTCGCGGTAGCCGCCCGCGACCGGGACTCCGAGCGTGATCGAATCGCCCATGGGCATGATCTTGCCCAAGTCTTCCGCCTGCGCGGCTTGCGGAGACTGCCACGCGAAGGCCGCAAGAAAGCCGGCGAGGAGGCGCGTGCCGACACAGTGCCAGTTGAATGATCCGGTTATTCTATTCACAGTGGTTGTTGCTCTCCGTGGTTTGGCCATCCCCGTTGACGATCGCCTGGCTGTTAGGCGCGCGCGCACCCCCCGTCCGATTCAGAGCGGCACCTGTCAGGGTGTCATTGTCAGCCCCAGCCTACGTGCCGAAAAGTATCACGTGCGTTCCCCTAATGTCAACCGTAAGGGAAGCGGCAGGGTCGTGTTGGGCGCATCCCCGTTTCATTGACCTCAACGGGGCAGGGGTGCCTCAGCACCCCGCCCGTGCGCGGTCCGGGACGTCCCGCGCTACGGCTGCCGCAGCACCGGTAGGGGCGGACGTCTCGGACGTCCCACAAGCGTCGATAGTCTAACGGTCAATGGAACGGGGCTGCGCCCTCATGCGGGCTGCGAGGAAATGGGTAAAGACGTAGTCTTTCAGGATCTGCTAAGATAAGGGACATTCGCGGCGTTGATCGGCAACAAGGGCGCATACGGGCGCCAGCGGCCCGGGTGGGCGGTTGAGGACATGTGTGACTTTAAGGGGAAACGGAAAACCATGAACATAAGAAAACAATCACTTCATTCCCTCGGGTGTGCGGCGCTCCTATTGGCCTGCTGGACGGTGTGTCCTTGTTTGCCGGGCACGGCCTTTGCCGCCGGCACCGCAATCCCGCCCGCGGCGGCTCCCGCGAAAGCGGTTCTGCTCGACGTCTTCTACAACCACGAGACCAAGAACGGCAAACCCTATCACTACACGTGGGATGACACGGCTCCAAGCGGCTTCTCCAAGCTGGGCGCGGTCTTTTCTGAAAACGGCGCCCTGCTCGAGCAGCTGGGCGCAGCCCCGACGGAAGCGGGCCTGCGCGGACATTCGGTCTATATCATCGTCGATCCGGATATCGAGTCCGAAGCGGCCGACCACAAGCCCAATTTCGTTGATGCCGCCGCGGCGGACGCCGTCGTCAGGTGGGTGGAATCCGGCGGCACGCTGATGCTGATGAACAACAACAAGGGGAACGCGGATTTCGCGCACATCAACATCCTGGCGGGCCGGTTCGGCATCACCTTCAACGAGGACTCGCGGAACGAGACGCCGAAGCGTGATCTCAAGCGCGCGACGGTGGACACGCGGGCCTTCGCCTGGCAGCCGTTTTTCCGGGATGTCCCGGCCGTCTACATGAAGGAGGTCTGCACCCTGGACGTGCGGGCGCCGGCCGAAGCCGTGCTGACCGTGCCGCGAGAGGCCGGACCGGGCAGCGATGTGCTCATGGCCGTCTGCCGGATGGGCAAGGGCCGGGTCGTCGCCGTGGGGGACCCTTGGCTGTACAACGAATACATCGACTTCGTTCCTCCGGGATCGTCTGTCGAGAATCACAAGGCGGCGGTCAATCTGGTCCGCTGGCTGCTGGCGGACACGCCGGCGCGCTAGCGTAGTGTCCCGCAAACAACGAGACGGATTCTTTTGTTTTGCGTTTTGAAAACGTTCGTAGTGCCGCCTTTAGGCGGAATTCCAAGGCATCCCCTGCACCGGTTTCCGCCTGAAGGCGGTACTACAAGCCCTAGGCCGTGTATAGCCTTTTAAGGGACATTACACGAGCGGGAAGCGACGGAGGAAGAAGCGAAGAGGGGCGTGCCCTTAATCGGCCTCGGTGTAGTCCCCGGTGAGGGTGAATTCCGCCTTGCCCCTGATGTCGCGGGAGGAGGCGCCGATCTCGACGGCGTACTTGCCCGCGTCGGCGCGGAAGGCCTTCGCGGCGACGTCGTAGTAGGTGAGGTCGGCCGGCTTGACCGTGAGGGTCACCAGCTTGCTCTCGCCCGGCTGCAGATCGACCTTGGCGAAATTCTTGAGGCTGCGGACTTCGCGCTCCACCTTCGGGGCCTTGGCCAGGTCGCGCACGTAGAGCTGGACGATCTCCTTGCCCGCGCGCTTGCCGGTGTTCGTGACCTTGACCGCGACGGTGAGCGCGTCGTCGGGCGCCAGCCGCTTGGCGGAAGCCGTGACCTTGCCGTACTTGAAGGTCGTGTAGGAGAGCCCGTGGCCGAACGGGAACATCGGCCCGATGGCCTGCTTGTCGTACCAGCGGTAGCCGACGAAGATGCCCTCGCTGTAGACGGAGTTTGTGCCGTTGTAGCGCTCGGGCGTCGCGGCCGGGGTGTCGGCCAGCTTGAACGGGCAGGTGTGCGGCAGCTTGCCGGACGGGTTGACGTCGCCGAAGAGGATCGCGGCCAGGGCGTTGCCGCCCTCCATGCCGGCATAGCCGTACTGGATGAGCGTCGCGGCCTGGCCAACCCAAGGCAGCTCCATCGGGGAGCCCGAGTGGTTCACGATGACGGCGCGCGGCGCCCAGGCGAGCACCTTGGCGATGGCCTCGTCATGACCCGGAGGCAGGAGCATGTTCGGGCGGTCCGCGCCTTCGCATTCCAGCGCGCGGCCGTGGCCGTGCCCGGTGCCGGTCAGCACGATGACGGCGTCGGCCTTGCGCACAACGCTTTCCATGGCGGAGAGGGAGATTCCCTTTTCAGAGGGCAGCCGCCAGCCGAAGAAGCAGGTGGACTCGCTCTCGCCGAGCGTGTACTCGACGGTGACGGCGTATTCCTGCCTGGCGTTCAGCGCGACCTCGCCGTAGCCGGTGGCGGTCGGGAACTGGCACTTCCAGTTGTCCATCACGGGCTTGCCGTCCACGAAGATGCGGGTGCCGGCCTTGGCGTTGGCGCGGGCGCCGAGCACGTAGGTGCCGGTTTCGGGCGCGATGACCTTGGCTTCCCAGCGGACGGAGAAGCTGTTCGGCTGCACCTCCTTGACGGGGGCGTTCATCTTCCAGTCGACAGCCAGGCCGCGCTGGAATCCCTTCGCGGCGGGTTCGCCTGAGAGCGTCTTGTTGGCGAAGTAGCTGGCCTTCCAGGCGCGGACGGTCATGCCCTGGTCCTTGACATCGGTATCAAAGGTGTTGAGCGCGGCCTCGGGAAGCGCGGCGAGCTTGGAGTTCTGGTCGTCGAGCGTGAGCGGCATGTAGACCACGCTGACCTTACCTCCGAGGCGTTTTGTGATGCCCTCCAGGGGGACGACCTCGTACGGCGGCTTTCCTTCCGCGCTCCAGCCGCCGTTGCAGTGCTTGGTGACGGCGCCCTGGCCCATGACGACGACGGTCTTCACGCCGTTCGGGTCGAGCGGCAGGACGCCCTTGTCGTTCTTGAGCAGGACCGTGCCCTCCTCGGCCACGCGGCGGGCGAGGGCCTGATGCTCCTGCGTGTTGATGCTGCCCGCGTCGCGGGCGCGGCCGTCGAAGAGGCCGACCTTGGCCATCACATACAGGGTGTGGAGGACCATGTCGTTGACGGTCGCTTCCGTGACCGTGCCCTCCTTCATGGCCTTCAGCAGCGGCTCGGGCTTGAAGATGCGGATCTGGTTGCCCGCGTTCATCTCGACGTCGGTGCCGCCGTTCGCGCCCTTGACGGTGTCGTGCACGCTGCCCCAGTCGGTGATGACGAGGCCCTTGAAGCCCCACGCCTTGCGCAGGATCTCGCGGTTGAGGTAGGCGTTCTGGCTGCAGAACTCGGCGTCGCAGGCGCCGGGCACGGCCAGCTTGTTGTAGGCGTTCATCACGGCCAACACGCCGGCGTCCTTGACGGCGGCGCGGAAGACCGGCAGGTAGATTTCGTGTAGCGTGCGCGCGTCGACGGTGGCGGTCGCCGTGTTGCGGTTCCACTCCTGGCTGTTCGCCGCGAAGTGCTTCACGCAGGCGGAGACGTCGTGGGCCTGCACGCCCTTGATGTATTCGACGACCAGGGCCGCGCCGAGCGCGGGATCCTCGGTCAGGTACTCGAAGTTGCGGCCGCAGAGCGGGGTGCGCATGATGTTCACGCCCGGGCCCAGGATCATGTCCTTGTTGCGGGCGCGGAGCTCTTTGCCGATCAGGTGGCCGTAGGCGGACGCGAGCGGGCGGTCCCAGGTGGACGCGAGCACTTCCAGCGTCGGCATGGAGGTGGACTGGTCAGAGGGGTCGTCCGGCTTGGTCGCGGCGGCGAAGGTCATGCGGTCGAGCTCGGCGCGCACGTTGCAGGAGCTGTCGTCGAAATAGAATTCCCTGTTGAGGCCCACCCGGGGGATCGGGTTCAGCGACATGGTGCTGATGCCGGCGCAGAGGGAGAGTTTCTCCTCCAGCGTCATCTTTGCCAGAACGGCCTTGGCCTCGTCCATGGCCTTGTCGGTCGCCTGCTGTGCCGATCCGACACAAGCGAACACGGAAAACGCGAGCACGGCTAACGGTAATTTCATAATCGTTTTCTTTTTGCGGGTGGTGTGTCCAACTCTCATTTGCTTGACGGGGCAGAATACCAAAAAGAGATATGTTCGACAAGTTGGCTGCCGCCGCGTGCGATTCAGTTTCGTTGAAACTGAGTCGCACCAAGGAGAATTTAGGAGTTAGGAGTTAGAAGTTGTCAGCGCAAAAAGGCCGTTAAAAAGAGGCGTTTGACAAGCAGGAAGCCTTCCGCGAAGAACCGTTTTCTGGAGTCCTACGTGTGCCTTCAGTTTGAGGACACAAACGCGGCCTCTCGCGCATCACGATAACACGTTCATTTTCATGGCATTGCAACCCCTAACTCCTAAACTCTAACTTCTCCTTCGGGTGTGTATTCAACAAAGTTTAATCGCACCCGGCCAAGGTCGGCCGTCGACATTGGGCTTGACGGGGTGGACGCGCGCTGGGTATCGTAAGCCCAATAGTAAGTACGCTGCGGATTTTTGCAAGTGCGCGGCTCAGGGGAATGTGCCGCAGGGTAGGGGGGGCAACAATGAACCGCTTTTTTTTACTGGGGATCGCCGTGGCTGTGGCCGCGGGCGTGTCTTCCGGATTCGCCGACGAGGTTGGCCAGGAGATCGCACCGTGGGTGCCGGGGACGATGGAAATTCATCAAATCAGCACCGGCCGGGGCAACGCGGGGCTGTATATTTTTCCGGACGGGACCACGCTGCTGGTGGATGCGGGTGAGATCGCCAAAAAGACCGCACGGCATACTCCGGACCGGCCGGACGGGACGCGGCCGGCCGGCGAATGGATCACGCGGTATATCCGCCACGCGCTGCGGCATGAACCCGACCCCGCGCTCGACTACGCGTTGCTGACGCACCTCCACGAAGACCATATGGGCGAGGTCGTGGCTGACACCCCGGTTTCCGGTACGGGGGCGTATCGTCTTTCCGGGATCACCGAGGTCGGCGACAAGCTCCGCATCGGCAAGATAATGGACCGCGGATGGCCGGACTACCGTTATCCCGCGCCTCAGAAAGGCGCATTTGTAACGAATTACCAGGCCTTTGTGAAGTGGCAGGTTGCAAATCATGCGATGGCGGCCGAAGCTTTCAAGCCCGGGCGGAATGATCAGGTCGTGCTGCGTCACGACGCGCAGAAATATCCGGAGTTTGAATTCCGCAATGTCGGCGCCAACGGGGAGATCTGGACGGGCGCCGGAACGGCCACGCAGCCGTGCTTCCCGTCGCTTGATCAGGTGCCTCGGGCGGATTGGCCTGACGAGAACATGTGCAGCATCTCCTTCCGCATCCGCTACGGGAAGTTCGACTACTTCAACGGGGGCGATCTCAGAGGCATCCCGTATGAGGGCTTTCCCCAGTGGCACGATGTGGAAACGCCGGTCGCGAAAGCCGTGGGCCCGGTGGATGCCGCCATTCTGAATCACCACGGGTACGTGGATACACAGAACGAGTTCTTTGTCGCGACCTTGCGGCCGCGCGTCTGGGTGCTCTCGGTCTGGGACGCCGCGCATCCGACCGCAAGGGTATGGAACCGGCTCCAGTCGCAAAGGGTCTATCCGGGTCCGCGCGACGTCTTCGCCACGGATGCGCACGAGGCCGCGCTCATCGTGACTGGAGGACTGAACAAACTTGCCAGCAGGCACGGGCATATCGTGATCCGGGTCGCGGCGGGCGGCGGCGAATACCGCGTGCTGATTGTTGACGACTCGAACGAGAGCCATCACATCACCAAGATCTGCGGCCCATACCCGTCGAAATGAAACGAGTGAGACGCAGAGGGCTCGGCCACGCGAGTCTGCGCCGCACGTAACGCCACCCCTGAGAGAACACCCACATGAGATCCATTGCCGCACGGACGCTTGCTCTGACCCTTTTCGCCGCCACCTTGGCCCACGCGGCCGAAACCGAGGTGCTGTATGACGGCGCCGGCGTCGGCGACTGGACAACTTCGCGCGATGAGCAGCGCATTGCCAAGGAACTGGCCCTGAGCGAACTCACGGGCGTTGCCGACCCGGCGGCGCTGCAGTGGCGTTTCATCCCGAAGGGCATCGGGTTCAACGACATCTTCCTCACGCGGCCGATCGCGCGGCGGTTCGACACGATCCGCCTCCGCGTGAAGAACGAGGGCGAGGGCTTCGAACTGGCCTGCAAAGCGCGCGATGCCCACGGCGCGGAGTGGACCGCGAACCGCGTCCCTCTGAAGGCCGGGGAGGAGTGGCGGTGGGTGGAGTTTCCGGCCGCCGGCTGGTCCGTCGCTTCATGGTCGCGCGATGGTGACGGCAAGCTGGATTTCCCGCTCTCCTCCTTCGCTTTGATCGCCTTCAACATCCAGGCGGGGCGGGAGTACAAGCTGCGGGTCGCGGGCATCGAGATCGTGCGGCCCGATCCGCCGGTGGCGACGGTGCGCGACGTTCTGATTCCGGCGGAGCTGCAGGCCGGGCGAAGCTACCCGGTCAGCCTGAGCTTCAGCGTCGACAGGCCGGTTCGGGAGGACGAGGCCTGCCTGGCGTTCCGTCGCGGGAAAGAGGAGCTGTTCAGCGTGCCGCTCGACCTGCCGACTAAACTTTCGCAGGTCGCGCCGGGGCAGGAGGTGCGCGTTCAGACGGTGCTGCGCGTGCCGCAGTTCGCGTTCGGGGGGCGGCAATCCGTCGTGTTGCGCCTGGGCGACGCGCATATCCTGCTGAAAGGGAGCCTGGCCGATCAGGAGTTGGCGGCGGTGACCGTCGCGCAGAGACGCGCCAAGAAGAGCGTCGCCGCCGTGAAAGTGCACAACGGGACGCCGACGCTGTTCATCAACGGCGAGCCGCACAGCGGCATGACCTGGGCCACCTACCGCCCCACGTCGGAGGTCTTTCGCGATTTCACGGCAGCGGGCATCACGCTGTACACGTTCGCCGCGACGCCGACCGAGTCGGGCTACGGGCTTGCCCGCACCACGTGGACAGCGCCCGGAGAATACGACTATTCGCAACTCGACGAACGGGCGCTGATGCTGCTGAAGGAAAATCCGGACGCATACTTCTTCCCGCGCCTGTACCTCCACGCACCCAAGTGGTGGAGCGCGCAACATCCGGATGACATCGTGCTGACGGATCCGGGTGACGGCAAGTACGTGCCGTTCCTCCACTCGGGGAACAAGCCCGCGCCGAGCTGGGCCTCCGAGGCCTGGCGGCGCGACACGATCGAGGGGCTGCGCCGGCTCATCGCGCACGTCGAAGCGTCGCCCTACGCCGACCGCGTGATCGGGTACCACATCGCCTCCGGCACGACGGAGGAGTGGATGATGTGGGGCGGCAACGAGCAGCAGTGGGTGGACTTCTCGCCCGTCAACACCGCGCGCTTCCGCGCGTGGCTGGCTGACAAGTATGGCACGGACAAGGGACTCCGGACGGCGTGGCACGACGAGGCCGCGAGCCTCGCCGGCGCCGCGATTCCCTCGAAGGCCCAGCGCCAGCATACGGAGCTCGGCTCCCTGCGCGATCCGGCCAAGGAGCAGGCCGTCATCGACTATTACCTGTATAACTCGGATCTGGTGGCCGATACGATCTGCACGTTCGCGAAGGCCGTCAAGGAGATCACCAGGCGCAAGAAGGTGGTGGGCGCCTTCTACGGCTACCTGCTGCAGCTGTGCGGCGAGCAGCGCCAGCAGAATGCCGGGCACCTGGCGCTGGAGAGGGTCCTCGCCTCGCCGGATGTGGACTTCCTCACGAGCCCGACCAGCTACGCGTTCCGCCAGCTCGGCGGCGAGGGCACCAGCCACTTCATGTCGCTGTTCGGCAGCGCGAAGCTGCACGGAAAGCTGTGGTTCGACGAGAACGACATCCGCACCTCGCTGGCCCGCGGCAAGCTGGGGGAGTGGGGGCGGCCCGCGGATCTCGCCGGCGACATCATCCAGCAGGAGAAGGAGCTGGCGAACGTCATCGTCAACGGCTCGGCGCAGTGGTGGTTCGATGTCGGCGGCAACGTGTACAGCGATCCGGCGCTGATGGGGCGCATCGGCAAGCTGGCCCGGAGCGCGGCCGAGGCGCAGAAGCTCGACCGCCGTTCCGTGGATGAGGTGGCGATGGTCGTGGACGAGAAGAGCCTGTGTTACCTGCGCGTGGCCGATCCGCTGGGGGCGCGGCTGCTGGTGTCGCAGCTCCCGGCGCTGTCGCGCATCGGGGCGCCGGTCGGACACTACCTGGTCACCGACCTGCCGCGCCTGAAGGACCGCAAAGTCTTTTTCATCATGACCAGTTTCGCGCCGACCGCGCAGGACCGCGCGGCCATCGAGGCGCTCAAGCGCGACGGGCACGTGCTCGTCTTCCTGTACGCGCCCGGCGTGTACCGCGAGGGGCAGCTGGACGAGGCGGGCATGGCGGACCTCACCGGCGTCCGGTTGCGGCTGAGCCGCGAGCCGGGCGCGTTCAGCGTGAAGCTGGCGGAGGGGCAACCGCTCACGGCCGGACTCGCCGGCCAATCCTATGGCGATCAGCAGCGCGGTTTTCCCGTGTGTTACGCCGATGACGCGGCGGCGACCGTTCTGGGGACGCTCGCCGACGGCAAGCCCGGGTTGGTCGTCAAGGCCGGGAAGGGGTGGACCGCGGTGTTCTCCTCGGTCCCGATGCTGCCGGCGGGGCTGATGCGCAACATCACTCGGTTCGCGGGCGCGCACACCTACATTGATACGGAGGACGTGGTGTGGGCCTCGAAGAGTCTGGTGGCGGTCTGCGTGAAGGAGGCCGGAAAGAGGGTGGTACGTTTGCCGCGGAAGGCGAACGTGCGTGACCTGTATTCGGGCGAGGTCGTGGGGCAGGGTGTGGATTCTTTCGAGGCCGACTTCGCGGACCGGGCGACGCGGGTGTTTGTCATGGAATAGGAGCGCGCCGGTAACTGAGAGGCCGGCCCGGCACTCGCAATCTTAGGTGACAATCCTGCGGCGGCGCTTTGCCTTGTGGAATGGCGGCGTGCCAAGCGGCGTCCTTGCTTCGCAATTTTTCCCGCACGTTCGCCCGGCGCGGGTTTTCAGACGTCTCTCACCCTAGGCGCCTGACCGGCCCGCGGCTGAGCCGCAGGATGCGTTCGCGCGCATGGCTGGCACGCACCTCCGCTGCGGCCGGCCCGAGCGGAAGAACGGCAAGATGGAGGAACCCGCCATCCATGAACGGGCCCCGGGTATCTTCCCCGCCCGGGCCGTAAATCTTTTGCGCCGAAAGATTGCGCTTCCTCCCGGCCGTTTGAAGGTTTTGGTTTGATCCCTCTTCCCCCTGCCTCCCCTTTTTGGCAGGGCCAGCACGGCGCCTGCCATTGCGGCAGTCAAAAGCGTTCTTTGAGGCACTTGCTCTGGGCGTGCGCCTCGTTCCTGGCTGTCGGGCGTCTCAGTAGGGTAACACCCTATGGCTAGGACTCATCCCCTCGGGTAACATAATTTCGGATGGAAAACCGAGGTCAAGTGACGCAATGACGCGGGTGGCGGATTCGAGCGCAGCTGAGATGCGGAAGGGCGCGGCCGTTCGGTCCGAGAGTGTCTGGGCGGGGCGAAAGGCCATGCAGCCTTGTAGGTGCTGTCATGGATGACATTGGACCTTGATGCGTGCCCTTGTCATCACGGCAAGGCCTCCCCTCTCGGCGGTCAGCCAAAAAAATTGCGGGCAATTGTACGAGGGTTGTGCAAAGGAGAAAAGGCCATGAATAGGATGCGAAATGGTTACGTGCGGCTGACGATGGCGTTGGTTTGCGCGGGGTTGACAAGCGTGAGTCAGGCGGAGGATTTGGTGATCCAGTCCTTCGATAGCACAGGGCTGCTGACGTTCAACGAAATCACGACGGCCACCGTGTATCAGGTGCAGTGGGCGAATGCTCCCACTGGCGGCTGGCACTCCGGTTCGCCCGGCGTGACGGGGATCGTGGCACGCGGCTGGGGGCAGAATGTGGTAACCGTGGGCGTGGCGCAGGCCGTCTGCTTCTATCGGGTGGCCGCTTCGGTGACGAACGCGCCGGCGCCGACCGGCGACTACATTGTCGTTGACCTCTCGGGCGGGGCGAATGCCACGAGTTATCCGGTGGCGTATTACCGCACGCTTGGCGATGTGCCTGGCGGTGCGGCCAATGAAGCCTACAAGACAACCAGTCTCCTGATGCGTCTGATCTCCAATGGCGTCTTTACGATGGGCTCGCCCGTTGGCGAACTCGGGGTTTACGCGAACGAGACACAGCACCAGGTCACCCTGACGCGGAACTTCTACATCGGGGTCTATGAGGTGACACAGAAACAGTGGGAACAGGTCATGGGTGATTGGCCGGGTTACTACAATAACGCCAGTTGGCGTGATGCGCGTCCGGTCGAGCAGGTAAGCTACGACGACATCCGCGGGTCGAGCGCCGGTGCGGACTGGCCTGTTTCCAACGGTGTGGATGCAGCTTCGTTTATGGGGCGGCTGCGGATGCGGACCGGCCAAACCTTCGACCTGCCGACGGAGTCGCAGTGGGAGTACGCCTGCCGGGCGGGCACGTCCACCGCGCTGAACTCAGGCTATAACATTACCAACGTGAACAGTGACGCGCACCTGGCCGATCTCGGGCGTTACTGGTACAACGGCGGAAGCGGGTACACGCAGAACGGAGACACGTCCGTGGGCACGGCGAGCGCAGGCCAGTATCTGCCCAATGCGTGGGGGCTCTACGATATGCACGGCAACGTGTGGGAATGGTGCTTGGACTGGTACGGGAGCTACCCCGATGCGGTGAGTGACCCGGCGGGTGCGGCGACGGGCTCGGGCCGCGTCGTTCGTGGCGGCAGCTGGTTCAACTTCGCTGACCACTGTCGGTCTGCGGGCCGCGTCAGCAGCACCCCGGACACACGGGTCGATTACGTGGGATTGAGGGCCGTCATGCCTGCAGGTCAGTAGTCTGACTGACGCCAGTGCCGTGCAACTTTCCCGGACGGCGCACGTGAGGCAGGCGGCCAGAAGGTCAGGCGTCTTCCGTGCCCGTGATTTGCATTTCCGCAAACCGGTTTTTCTTTTTTGAGAATCCGTCAGCGCCGGTCGGCCTTTGTCTCTGAAAATCAACAGGCGGCGCAGGCGGAGACGCACACTCCTAGGGTTGGCATAAGGCTTGCTAGAACTTGCATGGCGGGGAAGCGCGCGCGCACGGTGTCCGAGGGGCGCCGAGGGCGCGGTTTTTTTTGACGCTCTTCTGGCGGCAAGGGTATGCGCCCGCCTGTTATGGATATCCGAAGGGGAGTCAAGGAATGTCTGGTTTTTCGGTTACTTGTGCGCATTGCGCTCAAACAGTGAAGGCGTCTCCGGAGAGCGTGGGCTCTGTCATCACATGTCCGGAGTGTGACAAGGAGTTTCACGTTAAAGCCGTTCGTCCTCAGGTGTTGCGACTGGGCGAGAGCTCGGCCCTCAGCGGCGGCGCGCCGGCACCCGCGCCGGCCCCGACGCAAGCCAAGCAGCCGACGGGCAAGAACACCAAGGTTTTCAAGGTCGTCAAGCGCGCCGCACCCGAAGAGGGGGGCGCCGCGCTGGCGCCGGCGGGCATCGCCGTGGAAGGGCCGCGCCGCGCCGAGGGGGGCGCGCGGGCAGGCAAGGTACTGGACTACGTCTGCAAAGCGGGGCTGATCGCCTTCGCGCTCTATTACTTGGTCCGGGCGGATTTCACGGACTACGGCAGGGTCGCGACGGTCGAGCAGCAGCAGGTTTGCGGCATTCAGCAACTCGTGCTTTTGGCCAAGAGCTTCCTGTTCTTCTTTCTCGCCTACGTGGTTCGGGTCGAAGCGGTATTGAATAGGACACGGGCTGGATAGGGGCGCGCTTCTGAGGTCCAGGCGCGCGGCCTTCAGAAGCAAGGCTGATGCGGCTCGCCCCATGACCGGGGCCGGTTAAAGCCGGCACACGGCGACAGCCGACGCCGTGCATACATAGGCACCGAAGCGATGCGTCCGAAGGTCACTGCTCCGGCGGGGGGAAGTGGAGGTCGAAGCGCTTGATGTTCTTGGTTTCGGGATCGACGAGCAGCAAGACGCGGGAGACGTAGTCGGGCGGGTTCTGCAGCTCCCAATAGGTCTCGCCGTCCTCCGAGATCTCTTTTGCCACAACGGGGTCGGTCATGGGAAGGGTGAACTTGTCGCGCGCCATCTGCACCGCCTCGCGCAGTTCGACCGGCGCCTGGGCGAGAAAGTTCATGATCTTGATTTTGCCCTTCTTGCCGCTCTTGGTGAGGTAGCACTCGTCGCTGATGAACTTCCATCCGTACATCTTCTGGGCGTCGCGCTCGAGGAAGGCGAGCGTCTTGTCGCTGCGGTCGTTGTTGGTGAGCTGCGTGTAGGTTTTGATGATGATGCGGCGCACGAGCTTGTGCTGTTCCATCTTGTTCTTCTCGAGCTGCGTGGCCAGCGTGAACGAGAGCGTCTTGGCGGTGTTGGTGGGGGCGTTCTTGGTGTCGATCCAGACGAGGTCGAGGGGCGAGAGTTTTTCGCGGCTGGTGGCGATGGTCTTGCCGTCAGGCCGCAGGATGTAGATCTTGCCCTCCTCCTCTTTCACGAAGGACCCCTCGATGGTGTTGCCGTTGACGGAGGTCCAGGTGCGGGCGGGTGCGGCCTTCTCAGCAGGTTTTTCCTGCGCGAACACGGGCGACAGGAGGAAGAGGGAGAGAAGGCAAACGGAAGAAGGATGAAGGAAGAGGGATGAGGCGAATGACATGGCGATCTCCTTGGTGCGAGTAAGATAACTTTTCCTCCGCTGCCGCGCAACGGAGAAGTGCACGGGAGATGATTCACACCCGCGGACAATCAGGCGTAAAGACGGCGCTTCTCTTTTTCGGTCGGGTCCGTTAAACTCGCCCCAATAAATGGGTGTGGTTTATGGGGAGACTTTGTCATGCGAACGAGAGTTCCGGGGATGGTTTGGGCGGCGGTGATGGCGGGGGCTGCATGCGCGGCGGGGGCGGAGGAACGCCGCCCGTTGGAGTGGTCGGGCGCGCAATGGATCTGGTCCGTACCGAAACCCGGCAGGGCGCTCTCAGCCCTGCCGGCGGGCCTGTGCTACTTCCGCGCGGGCGTGGCCGTGACCGAGCAGGCGCGCATCGTGTCGGCGGACTTGCTCGTTACCGCGGACAACCTCTACGAGGTCGCCATCAACGGCAAGCCGGTCGGGGGGAATCTCTCGGAGCCCAATGCCTGGAACCGCCCCAAAAGGTTCGATGTCGCCGCCTTGCTGACGGCGGGTGACAACGTGATCGCGGTCGAGGCCGCGAACACGATTCCCGGCCCGGCGGGGCTTCTGCTGAAGCTGCGCGTTGTGCTGAGTGATGGCCAGACGGTCGAACGGTTCACGGACGCGTCGTGGCGAAGCCTAGCTTCCGAAGAGCCGAACTGGACGCAGCTTGACTTCAACGATCAGGCATGGCCGGCGGCGACCGCGGTGGCGCCGTTCGGCGGCGGCCCGTGGGGCCGGCTCGCCGTGCCCGCCGCGGCCGAACCCCCGAGCAAGAAAAACGATGACGCGCAGGAATCTCCCGCGCCGGCGGATTACGCGTGGCCCTCAGGGCTCGTGTTCATCGGCGGCGACTGCAGCCTCACCCGCGCGCATGCGCACGGCGGCGCGGCGTCACAGAGCCTCAACGTGACGATCTTCAATCCGGGCCACACGCGCGCCTTCCCCGAGCACGATCTGCCGGGGCCGATGAAGGTCGGACACACGCTCTACGCGCTCGCGCCCGCCCGGCCAGGGGTGACGCCGCGGCTGCTGCTGGACGCGGGCGCGGGCGCGCTCGGCTCGCCCAGCCTGTCGTTCGACGGGCAGTCGATCCTCTTCTCCATGGTGCGGGCGGGTGACGCCTTCTACCACATCTACCGCATGCCCGCGGCCGGCGGCGAGCCGCAGCGGCTGACGGACGGGCCGTTCCACGACATAGACCCTGTCGTGCTGGCCGACGGACGCATCGCCTTCGTCTCCACGCGCTGCGGCACTTTTGAGGAGTACCACAACACGCCGTCCCGTTCGCTCTTCTCGATGCGTCCGGACGGCAGCGATCTCCGCCGGTTGACCAGCACCTTCATCTTCGACAACGAGCCGGAGGTGATGGCTGACGGGCGCATCCTCTTCATCCGCTCCGACAACTTTTTTGACCGGGGCAAGGTGGAGACGCTGTTGCACGCGGTGCATCCGGACGGCACGGAAGGTTACACGGAGTTCGGACTGGATCTGGGGCCGGCCTACGGCAACCGTCTGCGCGCGTTCAACTGCGGCAGCCCCGCGCCGCTGCCCGATGGCCGCGTCGCCTATCTGACCGGCGCGGGCATCGCCGTGGGGCGGCCCGGCTGCGCGCAGCGCGACCTCGTCAATCTGCCGCTGGCGGCGGGTGATGTCGCGGCGCTGCCGGACGGCCGGCTGCTCTGCACGGCCGGCGGCGCGGGCTCCCTCATGCAGCGCAAAAAGCTGAAGGCTACGCTGGCGGCCGGCGAGGGCTTCGAGCGCATCGGCATTGTGGATCCGGCGCAGGGAAGCGGCAAGATGGTGCTGGTGTACGCCTCGACCAACGGGCCGCTGCACTCCCCGGTCTATCTCGGCCCGCGCGAACGGCCGCCGCAGCTGGCTTCGCGCATGGAGGAACGTCGGACGACCGGCGTGCTCTACTGCCAGGACGCGCGCTTCACGCGCAACACGGCGGCGGGGTGGCCGCATGTGCGCGCGATCCGCGTGCTGATGGGCCGCGGGCTGACCGTGCGGTCGTCGCACTCCTACATCGTGCACGCGGGCAACGAGACGGTGGAGCTGGGCACCGTGCCGCTGGCGCCGGACGGCTCGTTCGCGGTCGAGGTCCCGGCGGACGTCTCCCTCGCGTTTCAGGCGGTGGATGCCGAGGGTCGCGCCGAGCTCAACGAGATGTCCTGGATCTCTGTGCGCCCGGGCGAGACCCGCGGCTGCACGGGCTGCCATGCGGTGCGCCAGACCGCGCCGCCCGTGGCCGGCCGCGTGCCCCTGGCGACGCGGGCGCGGCCGCTGCGCCTTTCGGACGCCGGCGATCCGCACCGCTTCCGCGGCAACAACCCGGCGGTCACCGGCCTGACCGAGCTGCAGTTCGACCGGTTCCGCGAGCTGGCGGGGCTGAACCGCACGGGCGCCTCGCTCAGCGAGCTGATCCTGCGTCTGAAGAGCGGCGCGGCGGAGACGCGCGTCTCCGCCGCTTATCGGCTCGCGCTCGAGCGCGACCCCGCGGCTGCCTCTGCGCTGGCGGAGCGGCTCTCCGACAAGGTCCGCGAAGTGCGGGTGGCGGCGGCGCTGGCGCTGGCCGCGTGCGGCACGCGCGACTCGGTCCCGCCGCTGTTGCGCGCGTCGGCCGACCCTGACCCGGTGGTCCGTCAGGCGGCGGGCGTGGCGCTGGAGAACCTGACCGGGCACGCGGCCGCCGGCGACTGGGCGGAGTGGTTCAAGGCCACAGATTGGGAACGCATTGAAGCGGAGCTGTCGGGTCGACTCGCCGGCGACGACCGCGACGCGATCCGGCGCGCGGCGGTGGCGCTCGGCCACACCGGCGGCGGCGAGGCTGCACGCACCGCGCTTCGGGCGGCGCTGCTGCGCCTGCGCGACGACTCGGCGTATGTCACGTGGCGTAAGGCGCACCAGGGGGATAACGCCAAGTTTCTGGCGACGGACCCGGTGAATCCGCGCGCGGTGCAGGAGGTGGCGCGCGCGCTCGGGCGGCTGAAGGATGCGGCGTCCGTGCCGCTGCTGGCCGAGACGCTCCAGCGCCATGCCGATCCGGACAGCGGCAATCTCTTTCTGGCCGAGGCGGCGGCCGAGGCGCTGGGGCTGATCGGCACGCCGGAGGCGGAGGCCGCGCTGATCGCCACGTTCGCCGGGCTCAAGGAGTATCCGAAGTTCACGAACTGGTACGGCGACCATCCGGCGCTGATGGCCTGCCACGCCTCGCCGGTCCACCTGCGGATCGTTGCTGCGCTGGACGCCCAGGCGTCTACGAACGCGGCTGCGCTGGTGCCGCACCTGATCCGATGTGTGCCGACCGATCCCGACCGCGCGCTCTTCCCCGGGAACGACGACTGCGAGACCCTGGTCGGGCGCGTGCTGCGGCGGCAGGGCGCGGAAGCCCGCGTGACCGAGACCTGTCTGGCGGTGCTGGGCGATGCGCAGGCTGTCCGCGATCCTGAGGTGGCCGCCGCGCTGGGGCGCGTGCACGGCGCGTGGGCGGGCACGCCCGACCTCACGAACCGAGCGGCGCAGGTGCTCTCGCTGGCCTGCCGCGACCGTCAGTACGTGCCGCGCGTGCAGGCCGCGTTCACGCGCTTCATGGCGGTGTCGAACGACATCCCGCGCGTCTTCGAAACGGGTATTCCCGTGGTGCTGAAACTGCCGGTGAGGCACTGGGTCTGCTTCTACCTCGGACGCACGCTGGGAGCCCTCGGCGATGCGCGGGCGACCGGCACGCTGCTCGCCGCGCTGGCGTCGCCGAACGAATTTTCCGAAGGGTCTCCCGACCCGCTGGGGCCGGGCATCCTCTTTGTGCAGAACGACCTGACGCCGTGCTGGCGGGCGGCCGCGGCCTGGGCGCTGGGCCGCATCGGCGACGCGCGCGCCGTGCCGGCGCTGCTGGTGGCGGCGGGCGACCTCGGCAACGCCACCGACACGCGCCACGCCGCCGCGGTCGCGCTGGGCGCCATCGCCGATCCCGCGGCCCACGGGGCGATCCTCAAATTGGCGGCGGACTGTCCGGAGGTCTCGACGCGCCTGGCGCTGCTGGAGGCCGCCGCGCGGCGTCTGGACCTCGTCAAGTGACGCCGTGTGCCCCTTGTGGCTGGAGCGTTTGTGAGAATTCTGTAGCCGTTCTTGCATCCGGATAACAGCTAACCACCGGGATACGAAGTGTACCAAGAAAACCAAGTATTATCTTGGTGAGCTTTGTGTTCTTAGAGTCTTGGTGGTGAAATAATCTCAGCGCGTGCAAGTCCGTAACTGCAGGCACAACGCGGCTAACGCTAAATGTAAAATGTCCTAGTTCGCGGGCGGTTTCCGGGAGAAACTCGCATTGGCCGCGCCGATACGGCGGAGCATGTAGTCGCGCCGGTTGGCGAAGGTCACGTTCCAGTCCTTGTCCTGCTGCGCCAGGTCGAAGACCCAGAGGGCGGAGAGCGGCACGGCGTTGGCTTCGATGGCGGTGACCAGTTCCTCGAAAAGCGCGCGCTCCGCTTCGGGGCCTTCGGTCGCGGAAGCGCCGAACTCGCCGATGAAGAGGGGCTTCCGGTTTTTCGCGGCGAGGGCCTGGAGTGTGGCGACCAGCGCGTTCAGGTTGGAGGCGGCACCCGGATAGACATCACTCTTTTTCTCTTTGGGATAGACGTGGACACACAGGGTGTCGAACGGGTCGGGGTTGTCGCGCAGGAGGACGGATTCGAACTGGGCGGGCGAGTCCGGCTTCCAGCTCTTCTCAAGGGTGTTGTGATAGGCGGAGGGCCGGGGCAGGGAGTTGCCGGTAATGAGCAGCCGGCGGGCATCGAGCGACCGCGCCGTCTCCGCGAAGGCGGTGCAGGCGGTATTCAGGGCCTTTGACGTAAGCTCGTCGCGGGCGGTGCGCTGCAGGGCCGTCTTCAGCGTGGGCCAGACGGGCGGGCGGAACTTGCCGGCGTTCGGCAGATCCGCGGCCAGGGCGTATTCGTTGCCGAACTCCCAGGCCCAGATGGCGCGGGAGTCGCGGTAACGGGTGACCACCTCGCGGGTGTATTGCCGGATGAAGGCGACCGTCTTGCTGCCGGGGTTGCCGAGCTGGTCGATGGGCTCGCCTACGAGGTCGGGCACGGTCGCCATGTTCCAGAAGAGGGAGGGGATGAGGCCGATGTGGTTGGTCTCGGCGCAGCGCACGAGCTCGTCGAGCCGCGCGAAGTAGGCGGGCTTGTCGTTCAGGTAGAGGTCCCAGTCTGACGGCCAGAAGCCGCAGGCCATGAAACGCACGAAGGGAATGTTGGCCTCCGAGAGCTGGCGCAGGCCGGTTGCGTACGAGCGGTCGGCGGGATTCTTGAGCGCCCGGCTGAACAGGCTGAAGTAATTCACTCCCATGCCGCGGTAAGGCGCGCCGTTCAGGACGAGTACGCCGTCGAGGGAAGAGAGTCCGGGCGCTGCCGGGGGCGGCTGGCTGCGCGCGGCGCCGGCCAGCGCGAGCGCGGCGAGGAAGGTGATGCGGATCAGACGGGTGGCGCGCATGGTGTCGCTCCTCGGTCGGGGTGGAGGTCAGGGGGCCGGCGGCCCCGCGAAAAGGGTGCTCTGGGAGTCGAAGAGGCGCAGGAGCCGGCGTCGCGCGAGGGGTTCGAGAAAGACGCGCATCTCGGGCTCGGTCTTGCGGAAGGTGGCGGCGAGGGCGTGCAGCGAGACCGGGTGGCGGCTGACGAGGGCGATGAGGGCCGCTTCGGTCAGTTCGACGGGCGCATCTGCGGGTTCCGCGCCGCCCTCGTGGGCGGCCGGGCCGAAGAGCGCGGTGAGGGCGTGCAGTTGTTCGGGCGGACAGGCGGTGACGCCGCTGTCAGCGGGCGGGCGTACGGCGGTGTTCAGCGTGATGGCGTCGGGGCTGAACGACTGCGCGATCGCGGCGATGCGCTGCGCCTGATCCGGGGCGTCGTTGACGCCCGGCACGATGAAGACTTCGAGGTCGAGTCGGCCGGCGAACTGCTGGCGGAAGGTGCGGTAGCCGGCGATGATGGCGTCGAAGCGGAGCGAGGGGTGCGGGCGCGTGACGCGTTCGAAGGAGGCTTGGTCCCAGGCGTGCAGCGAGACCTTGACCACGTCGGCGAGGGCGGCGTCGCGGCGCACCTCGGGCAAGGAGAAGAGCGAACCGTTGGAGAGCAGGAGCGAGCGGCAGGCGGTCTCGGCGCGCACGCAGCGGAAGAGGTCGCCGAAATGCGTGTGCAGCGTGGGTTCGCCCGAGCCGCAGGCCGTGATGAAGTCCGCGGTCTGTCCGGACGCGAGCCAGGCGCGCAGCTCGGCCAGGACCTCCGCGATGGGCGGCCTGTCGGTGCGGGTGACGGTCGTCTCAGGGGTCGGGCCGAGCTGGCAGAAGCGGCAGTCGAGCGTGCAGGTCTTGGGCACGGCGAGATCGACGCCGAGCGAGCGGCCGTAGCGGCGTGAGGGGACGGGGCCGAAGAGGTAGCGCATGGGATTTAGGATTTAGGATTTAGGACTTAGGATGGATACGGAATCACGCAACTCCTAACTCCTAAATCCTAACTCCTCCTTTGATCACGTGTCTTGGGCAATGGTGTCGATCTTCTTGTCGATGCCGAAGACGAGGAGCTTGTCGTCCGGCTGGATGACCTCGTCGGCGGTGGGGATGATGATGGTGCGCGGCTGGGCGGGGTCTTCGGCGAGGCGGCGGACGCAGAGCACGGTGACGCCGAAGTTCTTGCGCACCTCGGCCTCGGCGAGGGTCTTGTTCTTGAGCGACTCCGGCACGTCGATCTCGGCGATGCTGAAGCCGTCCGAGATCTCGAAGAGGTCGACGGAGCCTTTGGAGAGGAGGGTGCGCGCGAGGCGCTTGGCACAGTCGCGGTTGGGGTAGATCACCACGTCCGCGCCGACGCGCTTGAGGATCTTGCCGTGCATGTCGGAATTGGCCTTGGCCACGACGGTGGGCACGCCGAGCTCCTTGCAGTTCACGGTGGCCATGATGCTGCCTTCGAGGTTGCTGCCGATGGCGACGACCACGACATCGCACTCCTGGAACCCCGCGTCTTCCAGCGTACGCGAGTTCGAGGCGTCGCCCTCGACGGCTTTGGTCACGAACTCCGAGAACTCCTGGATGATCTCGCGGTTCTGGTCGATCAGCAGAACTTCCGCGCCGTGCTCCGCGAGACTCTCCGCGAGGGATGCGCCGAGGCGGCCTGCGCCAATGATGCCGATGCGTTTCATAGTAGGTTCCGGGTTTCAGGGTTCAAGGGCAGGGGCACGGCATGCCGTGCCCGGACAGGATCAGAGTTGCAGGGCCTGGTCGAGGTCGGCGAGGATGTCGTCCGGGTGCTCGATGCCGACCGAAAGGCGCACGAGGTCCGGGCTGATGCCCGCCGCGGCGAGCTGCTCGTCGGTGAGCTGGCGGTGGGTGGTGCTGGCGGGGTGGAGCACGCCGGTGCGGGCGTCGGCCACGTGGACGACGATCGCGGCGAGCTTGAGCTTGTCCATGAAGCGGACCGCGGCCTCGCGTCCGCCCTTGACGCCGAAGGCGATGACGCCGCAGGTGCCGCGCGGCAGGTACTTCTTCACGAGGGCCGCGTCCTTGGACGAGGGCAGGCCGGGGTAGTTGACCCACGTGACGCCGGGGTGCTTTTCCAGGTGCGCGGCGACGGTCTCGGCGTTGCGGCAGTGGCGCTCGATGCGCAGGTGGAGGGTTTCCATGCCGAGGTTGAGCAGGAAGGCGTTCATGGGCGCGGGGGTGCTGCCGAGGTCGCGCATGAGCTGCACGCGGGCCTTGACGATGAAGGCGGCGGCGCCGAAGGCCTCGGTGTAGACCAGGCCGTGGTAAGAGGGGTCGGGCTGGGTGAAGCCGGGGAACTTGCCGCTGGCCTGCCAGTCGAAGCGGCCGCCGTCCACGATCATGCCGCCGAGGGCCACGGCGTGGCCGTCCATGTACTTCGAGGTGGAGTGGACCACGATGTCCGCGCCGAAGTCGAAGGGGCGGCACATGAGCGGGGTCGGGAAGGTGTTGTCGACCACGAGCGGCACGCGGTTGGCGTGGGCCACGCGGGCGAACTTCTCGATGTCGAGGATCGTGAGCGCGGGGTTGGCGATGGTCTCGCCGAAGACCGCGCGCGTGGCGGGGCGGAAGGCCTTCTGGATCTCGGCTTCGGAGGCGTAGGGGTCCACGAAGGTGACCTCGATGCCGAGTTTCTTGAGGGTGACGTTGAAGAGGTTGGTGGTGCCGCCGTAGAGGGCGCCGGAGGCGATGAAGTGGTCGCCGCTGCCGCAGAGGTTGAGGATCGCGATGAGCGAGGCGGCCTGCCCCGAGGAGGTCATCATGGCGCCGACGCCGCCCTCGAGCGCGGCGACCTTCTTTTCGACGGCTTCGGCGGTGGGGTTGCTGAGGCGCGTGTAGAAGTGGCCGGGGGCCTTGAGGTCGAAGAGGTCGCCGACGTGCTCGCTGCTGTCGTACCTGAAGGTCGTGCTCTGGTAGATGGGCAGGACGCGCGGCTCGCCGTTCTTGGGCTGCCAGCCTTCTTGGACACAAAGGGTATCGAGATGAGAGGACATAAAAAGTTAGGAGTTAGGAGTTAGGATTTAGGAGTTGGGGGGGGGGCCTCGCGGTTTAGCCGACGACGATCTCTTCCTCCGGGTAGCGGATGCGCCGGCTCTCCTCGCGGGCGCCGACGAGCAGGGCCACGGCCAGCGGGCCGAGGCGCCCCACGAACATGCAGACAATGATAACCATTCGGCCCGCGGTAGACAATGTCGGCGTGTGGTTGATGGAGAGCCCGACGGTGGCGGCGGCGGAGACGGTTTCGAAGATCAGCTTCGAGGCGTCGTCCGGCTTCAGCGGGGCTTCGGTCCAGAGCAGGATGCCGAAGGCGGTCAGAATGAGCGAGATGGCGAGGAGGAAGATGGTCAGCGCCTCGCGGACCACGGCCGAGGGGACGGTGCGGGAGAAGATGATCGTCTCCCGGCGGCTTTTGCAGATGGCGAAGATCGTCATGATCAGCACCACCATCGTGGTGGTCTTGACGCCGCCGGCGGAGGATCCCGGCGAACCGCCGATGAGCATGAGAAGATTCGTGGTGAAACGCGTGGTCTCCTTGACCTGTCCCATGTCGACGACATTGAACCCGGCGGTGCGCGGGGTGACGGACTGAAAGAGCGCGCAGGTGAACTTGGTGAGCGGGGAGAGGTCTTTGAGCGTGTTGTCCCACTCTTGGCACAGGAAGGCGATCAGGCCGGCCGCGATCAGCACGAGCGTGGCGGTGAGCGCGATCTTGGAGTGCAAGGTGACGCGTCCGCGCGTCTTGAGGTTGCGGCGCCAGAACTTGTTGGTGATGAGGTTGTAGAGCACGAGGAAGCCGAGGCCGCCGGAAATGATCAGGAGGTCGATGACGCCGAGGAAGAAGGGGTCGTTCTGGAAGGCGATCAGGTTCTCGCGGTGCAGGGAGAAGCCCGCGTTGCAGAAGGCGCTGATCGAATGGAAGACGGCATAGTAGATGGGCGGCCAGAGGCCGGGCGCCATATGCAAGTCGGGGGCGTGCAGCAGGTAACGCGTCCAGAGCAGGAAGGCCCCGAGGCCCTCGATGACAAAAGTGAGCCCCATGGTCCAGCGCAGCAGGGAGCGCAGGCCGTTGACCTCGTCGATGCCGTATGAATTCATCAAGACGAACTCGCTCTGCACGCTGAGGCGGCGCCCGACGATCACCAGCAGGAAGGTGCCGAAAGTGGTGATGCCGAGGCCGCCGAGCTGGATCAGCGTGAGCACGACGAGCTGGCCGAAGAGCGTGAGGTCCGTGCCGATGTCGATGACCGAAAGGCCGGTGACGCAGGTGGCGCTGGTCGCGGTGAAAAGCGCGGTCACGGGCCCCAGGCCGCGGCCATTGGTGTTGGCGGCCGGGAAGGTGAGCAGCAGGGTGCCGGTGAGGATGGCGAACAGAAAGCCCAAGGCCATGAGCCACTGAGGGCTCAGGCGCTGGGTGATCGGCTCTCTTTTCACAGGTTTGGGCATGGGAGTGACGACACGCCACACGGCGCGTACCGCGCGTGTGCGAACAAAGCGCGCTTATCTTCGCACATTCCCGAGAAAGGGGTCAATTCTAACCTTGCAGCCGGGTGGCGCGCTCTTCGACGACGGCCCAACGCGCGAAAGCGGCCTCGAGCTCGGCCTCGGCCTGCGGCAGCCGGACTTTGGCGGCCTCGACTTTGGCGGGCGCTTTCTGGTGGAGCGCGACGTCGCACAGCGCGGCGTGCAGGGTGGCGATGTCGGCCTCGAGTTTCGCGATGAGCAGGGGCAGCTCCTGGCGCTCGCGCTGCTCCTTATAGCTGAGGCGGTCGGGGTTGCGCTGCAGCGCCGTGAGGCGGGCCGCGGCGGAGTCGGCCTTCTTGGGAGTGCCCGACTCGGGAGACGGGCGCTGGCGCAGCCAGTCGTCGTAGCCGCCGGGGTAGAGGCCGACGTTGCCGCTGCCGTCCAGCACGAAGGTGCTGGTGACCACGTTGTCGAGGAAGGAGCGGTCGTGGCTGACCAGCAGCAGCGTGCCGGCGTAGCCGAGGATCTGCTCCTCGAGCAGCTCGAGGGTCTCGATGTCGAGGTCGTTGGTGGGCTCGTCCATGACCAGCAGGTTGCCGGGCTGGAGGAACAGCTTGGCGATCAGCAGCCGCGCGCGTTCGCCGCCGGAAAGGGCTTTCACGGGGGTGCGGGCGCGGTCGGAGGAGAAGAGGAAGTCCTCGAGGTAGCCGTAGACGTGCTTGCGCACGCCGCCGATGATGACCTCGTCCTTGTCGTCCGCCAGGTTGTGGATGACGCTGGCCTCGAGGTCGAGCTGGCCGCGGAGCTGGTCGAAAAAGGCGATCTGGACCCGCGCGCCGGCGCTGACGCTGCCGGCGGTGGGCGCGAGGCGGCCGCACAGCAGGTTGAGCAGGGTGCTTTTGCCGGAGCCGTTGGGGCCGATGATGCCGATGCGCTCGCCGCGCAGGACCTTGGCGGAGAAATCGCGGATGATGGGCTCGGCGCCGGGGTAGGCGAAGGTGAGATCCTTGATTTTGAGCACCTGTTCGCCCGAGGCCTCGCCCGCGTCGAGCTGGAGGCGGCTGACGCCCGACTGGGTGCGGCGCTGCTTGAACTCGTCGCGCAGCTTGAGGAGGGCGGCGACGCGGCCCTCGTTGCGGGTGGTGCGGGCCTTGACGCCGCGGCGGATCCACGCCTCCTCCTGGGCGAGCTTCTTGTTCTTGCGCTCCCAGAAGACGGTTTCGTCGCTCAGCAGATCCTGCTTGCGCTGCACGAAGGTGGCGTAGTCGCAGTCCCAGCCCGCGAGCTGGCCGCGGTCGAGATCCAGCACCTTGATGGCGACGCGCTTGAGGAAGGAGCGGTCATGGGTGACGAAGATGCACGCGCAGCGGCTCCGCTGGAGGAAGGTTTCGAGCCACTCGATCGACTCGATGTCGAGATGATTGGTGGGCTCGTCGAGCAGGAGCAGGTGCGGGTCGGAGGTCAGGGCGCGCGCGAGCAGGACGCGTCGGCGCATGCCGCCCGAGAGGGTGTTGAAGGGGGCGTCGCCATCGAGCCCGAGCTGGGTGAGGTAGAGCGAGGCGCCGGGGTGGTGGGTGTCGTGCGCATGGTCGCCGACGCCCTGCTCGACGATCTCCTCGACCGTGCCTTCGAGGTCGCCGGGCACGTCCTGGGTCAGGTAGTCCACGCGCAGGCCGGGCTGGCGGATGATCTCGCCGGAGTCGGGGCGGATCACCCCCGCGATGATTTTGAGGAGGGTGGACTTGCCTTCGCCGTTGCGTCCGGTGATGCAGGCGCGGTCACCCGGTTCGATGCTGAAGCTGACGGCGTCGAGCACAGGGGGGCCGCCGTATTGGATGCTGATGTCGCGTAGAGAGATAAGGGCCATAAGGGGAGTCGGGAGTTAGGAATTAGGAGCCGTAAAACCGGGGTGACTGTACGGACCAAGGTAACCGAAAAGGCGCGAAGTCTAGCACAAAGGTACAGAGACACGAAGGAGAGAAAGTCGGAAAATGAAAGAAAGGGGGGGTTGACGCATGCGTCTCATTAGTGTAACGTCGTTACATGATAAAAAAAGAGACCGCGTATGACGTGCCGGGTCTCAGGGCGGGGATCGACGTGCTGACGGCGCTGTGCGAGTCGGTGGACAGCCTGGGCGTGGCTGAACTCGCGCAGCTCACGGGCAGCAATAAGCACATGGTGTTCCGCTGCCTGAAAACGCTGGTGGCCAAAGGCTGGGTGACCGAGCAGGGGGAAGGACCGAAGTACGCCGCTTCGCTGGTCCCGTTCCGCTTGGCTTCGATGCCGGTCGCCCGCATGGACGTGGTGACCGCTGCGCAGGAACCGCTGCGCGCGCTTTGGAAAAACTTGGGCGAGTGCGTGTATCTCGGGGTGATGCACGACGACATGGTGATGTACTTGATCCACCACGAAGGCACTCGCAACGTTCATCTCGGCGGGCGCGTGGGCGAGCATTACTGGCCGCATGCGGCGGCGCCGGGCAAGGTGCTGCTGGCCTATGGCGAGCCGGACTTGCTGGAGCGTTGCCTCGCGCGCGAACTGAAAAAGCTTACGGAGGCCACGCACACGGACCGGAAGAGGCTCCTCGCGGATTTGGAGCGCGTGCGCCAACAGGGGTTCGCCTTGGACGAGGAGGAATACATGGAGGGCGGGCTCTGCTACGCCGCGCCGGTCTTCGACTACACGGGACATGTGGTGGCGGCGATCGGCACGACCGTCTTGACGGTGCATTACCGCCAGAAGGACATCAAGACGGTTTTGGGGCCGCAGATTCAGGAAACGGCCAAAAAAATCTCCGTTGCGTTGGGGTGGACGGCGTGTGAGTAAGCCCGCCGCCCGGGGCGCCGGGAACAAACGAGGGGGTAACGTGTGGAGAGATTAGGATTAGGATTACGATTACGAAGGGAAGCGTTACCTCCTAGTCGTAATCCTAATCGTAATCTTAATCCGCTTAAGTTACCACGAGGCGTTAGGAGCTGGGGTTATGGTTTTTGGTTTACGGTTGGGGATATCCCGCGCGTCGGGCGTCGTGCGTCGAGCGTCGGAATCAGGAGTTGAATGACATGAGCAGAGCGTGGTTGACGGTCAGTTTGGCAGCAGTCGCGGTATCGGCACAAGCGGCCCTGCGGATTGCGTCGGTGTCCAATGAGCCTTATTTGCCCGTGATCGGCGCTGATGGCGGGACCACGACGGTCTACACGGCGGCGATGATGCTCGACGGCATCCCCGAAACCTTCGCCTGTCTGCTCGACGATTCGCGCACGGGCGGCGGCCCTCAATCTCGCCCGCCCATGGGCTCGCCGCCGGTGACGGGGTGTGTCGTGTTGGATCTCGGCGCTCCGCGCCAGATTGTCGGCTTGGAATTTGTCTCCCGCAACGACGGAGCCTGCTATCTGCCGCGCGAGGTCGACGTTTTCGCGGTTGCGGGCGAGACCTGCGCGTCCGTCAGCAGCGACGATGCCGACGGCAACAAACAGGTCACCCCGCTGCTCAAGCGCCATGCGGTTCCGTCATCCGTTGTGAACGGCGCGGGCCATGTGATGCTCTGGGACGCCGTGAAAACGCGGTATCTGGGATTCCGTGTCCGCGCCAGCCATACGCCGGTCGCGGGGCTGCACTACAACTACCAGATCGCCGAAACCCGCGTGATCGCGCTGGATCGGGCCGGCAGCCGTGTCGTGCTGACAGGCCGTGAAGAAGCGCCGCTCGCGGCGTTCCCCGCCTTGGCCGATGAGATCCGGCAGGCCGAGCAGTCGAAGCAGGGCGAGGACGAGTATGCGGCCGGCGAGCGGCGCTATGTCGAGCAGGGGCTGAATGCCGCGCACCCGTATCCCGAAGCGCGTCTGAAAAAGGACTGGATCTATCAGGATTACGGCTTGGACTATCAGGCGTGCTTCACAGACAAGGTGTCGTCCGAACGGGAGCTCCGGATGGTGCGCAGAGTGCTCTCGGGTCTTGAGAAAGCCGGGGCGAAAACGTCCGAGTTAGAGGCGGGATTGGCGGGGCTGGTCGGCAAAGGTGCCGCAGGAGCCGATGCGCAATGGAAGGCCCTCTATTTCAAAGCCTGCGAGCTGCGGCGCCGCACGCGGCTCGCGGCGCTGCGGCAGAGGGCGTCAAAGATCGTTTTCACGAAGCACTATTTTCTAAGCGGCGTGGTGCATTACGCGTGGACCGAGCATCTGACCGATGAACAATACCGCGAACGGAATCCCGATTACCGTATGGGCGCGAGCCTCAATCTGCTTGCCGTCGGCGAAGACGGATCGGTCACGTCCGAGACGCTGCTCGAGATGCCGACCGGCATCATCCGCGATCCGAACGTCTCCTACGACGCCACCAAGATCCTGTTCGCCATGCGCCGCAACGACACGGACGACGATTATCACCTCTATGTGATGGATGTGGCCACGCGGAACGTCAGGCAACTCACCTTCGGGCTGGGCGTTTCGGACATCGAGCCGTGCTGGCTGCCGAACGGCGACATCGTGTTTGTTTCATCGCGCTGCATCCAGAACACCGACTGCTGGCGCCAGTATGTCTCCAACCTTTATGCCTGTGACAGCGAGGGCCGTTTCCTGCGGCGACTGGGCTACGACCAGGTGCACACCAACTATCCGCAGACGCTCGATGACGGGCGGGTCATCTACACGCGCTGGGAGTATAACGACCGCGGCCAGATTTTTCCGCAGCCGCTGATGGTGATGAATGACGATGGCACGGCGCAGGCGGCGTATTATGGCGGCAACGCGTGGTTTCCGACGTCGATTCTGCATGCGCGCGGCATCCCGGGCTCGCAGAAGGTGATCGCCATCGCGTCAGGCCATCACACGATGCAGAAGGGCAAGTTGATCGTGGTGGACCGGAGCAAGGGGACACAGGAAGACGCGGGTATCGAGTATCTCGCGCCGCGACGGAAGGCGGCCGCCGAACGCAACGATTTCTCGGGCAGCGTCGGCGAAGCGTTCCAATATCCCTATGCGTTCGACGAACGGAACTATCTGGTCACCTACTGTCCGGAAGGCACGCCGCACCCGCAGCGGGCGCAGATTCCGGTGCCGTTCGGCGTTTACGCCATGACCGAAGACGGAAGCCGCGAACTGCTGGCCTATGATCCGACGATACAGTGTGCCCAGTCGGTGCCGCTGAAGGCGCGTGTGACACCCCCGCAGAAGCCGTCGCAGGTCGACTACACGAAGACCACGGGCACCTACTACGTGCAGGATGTCAACCTCGGCCAGGCGATGGCGGGCGTGGCGCGCGGCACGGTCAAGGCGCTGCGCGTGGTAGCGTTGGAGTATCGTGCGGCCTCCATCTACTACAACTCCAACGTCGGCGAGGCGGGCCGCTCGCATTGCCGTACGCCGCCCTCAATCAACAACGGAAGCTGGGACGTGAAGCACGTGCTCGGCACGGTGCCGGTGGAGGCGGACGGCTCGGCCTACTTCGAAGCGCCCGCCCGCACGCCGGTCTATTTCCAGTTGCTCGACGCGAAAGGCTGCGTGGTGCAGACCATGCGGAGCTGGTCCACGCTCCAGCCGGGCGAAGCGCAGGCGTGCGTGGGCTGCCATGAGAGCAAGAATGCCTCGCCGCCGCCTGCGCCCGCTACGGCCATGCGCAAAGGGGCGCGCCCGCTGACGCCGTTCGGCCGGTTCGCGGAGCAGGTCGGCAAGCGCAATCCGATCACGGAGATGTCGCTTTCGGGACATGAGGCGGTCAAGGCCTTCCTGACGGTGAACAGCCCGGACGGCCTCGGCGAGCCGGAGGGCTTCAGCTATGTCCGCGAGGTCCAGCCGATCCTCGACCGGCACTGCGTGAAGTGCCACACGGGCGAGAAGACGGAGGACAGAGGACAGAAGCCAGACGACGGGAGTCGGGAGACGGGCGTCAAGAAGCCCTTCAGCCTCAAAGGCGACGTGTTGCCCTACTCGTACACGCAGTGCCCCAACAACGGCGACAAGACCCAGGACGCGCACCGCGCCTTCACGGCGTCCTATCTGAACCTGACGAAGTTCGGACACGGTGGCCCGGTGGTCAACTGGATCAGCGCCCAGAGCCGGCCCACGCTGCTGCCGCCCTATTTCGCGGGTGCGGCCAAGAGCACCCTCATGCAACATCTGGAGCCGGAGCATAAGGGCGTCAAGGTGTCGCAAGCGGAGAAAGAGCGGGTGGGCTGCTGGATCGACCTGTGCGTGCCGTTCTGTGGCTCCTACACGGACGCGAACCAGTGGGAGCCAGCGGACAAAGCGACCTACCTGTACTTCGAGGCCAAGCGGGAACGGCTGGCGGAGATCGAGATCGACAACATCCGCAAGTACGTGGCCGCGAAGACGCAGGGCAAGGTGTTCGGGATCGCGGATTTCCATGTGTTCGACCAAGGCGGGCCGGAGGCCCAAAAACGCTTTGTGGCGAAGTGGAGCGAAGCACGCTGAAACGAAGGAGAACGGTGGCCTGAGGGCAGGAGTTGGGGCGTCCTTCCCTGCGGTCGCGGTTTCGGAAACGTCGGGTGAGGGGAGAGGAACAGACATGTATCGGCGTCTTTTGATGACGGGTTCACTTGCGGTGCTTAGCGTTGCGGTTGCCGCTGAGCCGCTACATCCGGTCTTGCGGCAGCACAAGGTCGCGTATGTCATGCGGCAGCAGTATCCGCGTGACCACCACAATACCGGGACGGACTTTGCTGTGGGCGAGGTCAGCGCAAGGAATGTGAGGCCGGGTGCCGCGATCCGCACGGTCGATTTCGCTGACTGCGGCAAGACCGCGACGCTGCTGGATCTGCCGCAGGGGCTGATCCGCGACCTTGAGGTGTCATGCGATGGCGCGCGCCTGCTCTTTGCGATGCGGCGCGGCGGTGATGAGAACTTCCATCTCTTCGAGATGAACGCGGACGGCTCCGGCCTGAAGCAGCTGACGTTCCGGGCAGATGCGGCGGACATGGATCCGGCCTATCTGCCGGACGGACGCATCGTCTTCTCTTCCACCCGCGACCAGAAGTATTGCGGCTGCAACCAGCACATCCAGGCCAACCTCTTTGCGATCAATGCCGACGGCACGAACGTCCGCCAACTCGGACGCAACACGCTCTACGAGTCGCGGCCGTCCGTGCTGCCCGACGGCCGGATCATCTATGACCGCTGGGAGTACGTGGACCGCCACTTCGGGCCGTCGTTCGGGCTGTGGACCATGCAGCCGGACGGCAGGGCGCCTACGCTCTTCTACGGCAACAACGCCTGGTCGCCGGGCGCGATCTTCGACGCGCGGGCGCTGCCGAAAGCGGACGGCGGCTTCTGCGCCGACCGGGTGGTGTGCACGTTCGGCGCGTGTCATGACCGGCCGTGGGGCGCGATCGTGATCCTCGACCGACGCCGCGGCCTCGACGGCGTGGAGCCGGTGGTGCGCTCATGGCCGAAAGACATCACCGCCCGCTTGGCGAACCGGACCGAGTATGGCGACGGACGCGCGCTACGGCATCCGGTGGTGGGGCAGATCGACAGCTTCGCCGGATTGCCGATCAAGTACGAAGATCCCTATCCGCTGGACGAGTCGCACATCCTGTGCTCGCGCCGGGTGGATCCGACGAGCGAGCGGACCGGCATCTATCTGCTGAACACGGACGGCAGCGAGACGCTGCTGCATACGGATGGGCCGGGCTGTTTCGATCCGATGCCGCTGATGCCGCGTCCGCGTCAGCCGATCGTTCCTGAGAAGGTGGACCTTGCAGCAAAGACGGGAACGTTCTATGTGACGGACGTGTACAAAGGCGCGGGCCTGGAACGTGTGCCGCGCGGGTCGATCAAGACGCTGCGGGTGGTCGAGGCGCCGGCCAAGCGGTATTGGACGGGCCCGCTCTGGGAGGCCGACACGCTCCAGCGTCCTGCTATGAATTACAACTGCACCAGCAACAAGCGCATCCTCGGCGACGCTCCGGTGGAGGCGGACGGCTCGGTGTATTTCGAGATGCCTTCGGAGCGGTTCGTCTTCTTCCAGGCGTTGGACGCCAACGGCATGATGGTGCAGGCGATGCGCAGCGGCACGTCGCTGCAGCCGGGCGAACAGGCGGGTTGCGCGGGCTGCCACGAGAGCCGCTATGATTCGCCGCCGCCGCAGACCGGAGCCTTGCCGCTGGCCTTGAGGCGGTCGCCGAGCCCTTTGAAGCCGTGGTACGGGCCGGAGCGCGATTTCAACTATCTGACCGAGGTGCAGCCCGTTTTCGACGCGCACTGCGTGAAGTGCCACGACTACGGCAAGGAGGGCGTGAAGGCGCTCAACCTTTGCGGCGATCTGGGCATGGCCTTCAACGTGTCGTTCTTGGAAATCAGGAAGCGCGCGCCGTTGCGTTGGTATGCCGACAAGCCGGAGCAAAAGAAAGAGCTGGTCAAAGCGGTGGACGACGGCCCGCCCGAGGTGCTGCCGCCCTACGCGTGGGGCGCGTGCCGCAGCCGGCTGGTTGATGTGGTCCGCAGCGGGCACCACGGCGTCAAACTGCCGGCGGAGGCGCTCGCCCGGATCATCACGTGGATTGATCTCAACACCTCGTATTACGGCACCTACGCCTGTAACTTTCCGAACAACCCGTACGGAAGGTGCCCGCTGACCTTTGCCCAGATCGACCGGCTCGCCGCGCTGACGGGCGCGGGCGCGTCTGTGAAGTCCAGAGGGGCGGTGGATGGCCCCGAGGCGGGCACGGGGATCAATTTCACGCGTCCCGAATGGAGCGCCTGTCTGGCAGGACTCACGAATGCGCTCGATCCCAAATACGTGGAGTCCTTGGCCCTGATCCGCGAGGGCCGCCGGGTGCTGTACGAGACGACACGGGCGGACATGCCGGACTTCGTTCTGCGCAACCCGGTCGATCTTGAGCGTGCGAATCGCACCGAGCAGACGCGCGTGCGCGAGGCGCGCATACGCGGGGCGATTTTGAGAGGGGCCCGCCAGCGCGATGAGTGATACAAGGAGAGGCTCTTGCAAAACCCTTGTCGCGAGAAGCGCGCCCGGAGGTCGCGCCCCGCTTGGGTAGCCAGCGACCTCTGGACGCGGAGGGATTTACGAGCCTAAAGGTAAGAATGGCGGACAGGAATGGCCGCCCTCCTGTCAATTCGGGTAGCGTCGGCGGCGGTCCTCGCGCGTGCGTCGGGCTTTGTCCGGCTGCCCCATTTTGTCGTACAGGTCCGCCAGGCGGGAGAGCGCGGCGGGGCGCAAAGCCTCGCAGCCCTGCAGCACCTCGACGCTGAGATAGAGGCGTTCGGCCTCGTCCCACCGCTGTTGGGCGGCGGCGCAGTCGCCGAGGGCGAGTGTGGCGTGCGCCTCCTGCTGCGGGTCGGCGGCGTCGCGGACGAGCTCCTCGTAAAGCTTGCGCGCATCCTCGTAACGGCCCGCCTGGAACAGGCACTCCGCGAGGGAGTCGCGTGCCGTGGCGGCCCGCGCGTGTTGCGGATGACGGTCAAGAAACGTGCGGTAGGACTCGGCGGCCCGGGTGTAATCCTTGGAGCGGGCGTCGCAGGTGGCGATCAGGAAGCGCAGGTCGGCGGCCTGCGGGTGGTCGGGGCGGGTCAGCAGGAAACGTTCCGCGGCGTCGCGGGCTTCGGTGAACTGCTCCTTCCGCATGAAGCTGTTGATCGCGGCGAGCTCGCGGGTGACCGCCGCGACGGCCTGCTGCTGGGCTCGGGACGCCAGCGTGCGGGAAATGATTTCGATGGAGGCGGTGCAGGCCCCTGCGCGCGGATGCCGGGGGTATTGGCTTTTGAAGGCGGTGAAGGTCGCGAGCGCCTGCGGCAAGCGTCCGGCCCGGTGTTCGGCAAAGCCGCGCGCGCAGAGGGCGTCGGGTGCGAGCGGGCTGGCCGGGCAGGTTTTGAGCAGGGTGTCGTAGGCGCCGATGGCGGCCGCCCACTGGCCCGCGCCGTAAAGCGCCTCCCCGCGGCCGAGCCAGGCGGCGGCCGCCGCCTGGGCGTTGGTCGTGGCGGCGGCGGCCTGGAAGAGCGCGGCGGCTTCGGCGTAACGGTGCGCCGCGAGGTGCGCGTGCGCCTGACGGTAGGCGTCGGCGGCCGGGTCCGCGGCCCGGAGGCTCAGGGGCAGGAGCGACAGCATGGACAACAGGGCCGCGGTGAGAGGGATGTGGAAGGTCATGAAAAGGGCTCTCGGTCAAGGGTGGCGGAAGGCAGGTTTCTGGCCGGCGCGCCACGCGCTGGGCGTGAGGCCGAACTCGCGTTTGAACTGCATGGCGAAGTGTTGGGAGGAGGAGAACCCCAACTCTTGGGCGATCTGCGTGACCGATTTGTCGGTCGCGCGCATCAGCTCCTGCGCGGAGCGGACGCGGCAGGCGAGCAAAAAGGTGTAGGGCGGCAGACCGGTGAGCTGTTTGAAACGGGTGGTGAGTTGGCTGGGGGAGAGTGCGGCTTCGCGCACCAGACGGTCGGTCGGGTAATCGCCCTGAGGATGTTCACGCATGGCGGAGATGATGCGTGCGACGCGCTCGACCTCGGGCACCTCGGGTTCCGTCTGAGCGGCCTCGACCAGCGCGAGCAGCAAGTCGAGCACCGCGCCGCGCATGGTGAGGCTGCGCAAGGTGCCTGCCGGCATCTCGTCATAGAGCCGGAAGAGACGCTGGAACGCCTGGCGGAGTCGGTCGGTGCCTTTGAAAAGGTGGTGCGGCAGGGAGCGGAGCGTCTGCCGCAGGACGTCGGATTCGGCGGTCGGCAGGTGCAGGATGTCTTGGGACGCGGGTTCAAGACGGAAGAAGAGCCAGTACATGACCAGCCCTTTGGGGTTGGTGCTGAGCCGGTGCCACTCATCGGGTTGCGTGACGAACACGTTGCCGGGGAGCAGGCGGTAGGCGTGTCCGCCGCACTCGAAGACCAGCGATCCGCGCATGCACAGGGAGAGTTCGAGGCATCCCGGGTGGAGGTGTTCCGACACGCTGGGCCGGCTGCTCGTGTAGTGACTGTACCCCAAGGCGGGGATGCACGAAAGGCCGTCGCTCTCCAGGTTGAGGACGCGCCGTTCGGGCGTGTCGACGTATTCGAAAGGCAGCGTGCAGACCGAATTCCCCATGCGCTTATCTTACGCTTTTGCTTCCGGAGCGGCAAGCGCCGAGGCGTGGTCAAAAAAACAGAATCGCAAAAAGTTGAACGCGGGGAGGCGATGCACCGTGATATGATGAACCTCAAGTCGCAGGGAGCGTGCTCGGAGAGCCCGCGCCACCCAGGGGGCCCGCGACCTCCGGGCGCGGAGGTTTTGCGCATGGATCGGTTTTTGGAACGCTTTAAGGAGAAGACGTATGAAGAGGCTGAAGGGTCTGATCGCGGCGCCGTTCACGCCGTTCCGGAAGGACGGCGGGCTGGATCTGCCGGTTGTCGAGAAACAGGCGGCGTCGCTGGTCGCCAACAAGGTCGGCGGCGCATTCGTGTGCGGCACCACGGGCGAGGGCGTCTCGATGTCCACGTCCGAGCGCATGAAGGTGGCTGAGCGGTGGCAGGCGTGCGCGGGGCCGAAGCTGCGCGTGATCGTGCATGTCGGGCACACCTCGCTGACGGACTGCCGCGCGCTCGCGGCGCACGCCCAGAAAATTGGCGCTTCGGCGGTGGGCTGCATGGCGCCGTTCTGCTTTAAGCCGGCGAAGGCGGAAGATCTGGCGGCCTTCTGCGCGGAGGTCGCCGCGGCGGCTCCCGACCTGCCCTTCTACTATTACCACATCCCCTGCGTCACCGGCGTGACCATCCCGGCGTTCGATTTTCTGCGGGCCGCCGCGGATGTGATCCCGAATCTGGCGGGCATCAAGTTCACGCACGAGAACCTCATGGACTACGCGTCATGCGTGCGCTGGGAGGGGGGGCGATTTGACGTCCTTTTCGGGCGCGATGAGATGCTGCTCGCCGGTTTGGCGGCGGGCGCGTCAGGCGCGATCGGCAGCACCTACAACTATGCGGCTCCGGTCTATCACCGCATCATCGCCGCCTTCAGCCGCGGCGACCTGAAGAGCGCGCAGGATGAACAGGCCCGCGCCAACGCGATGATCGCCGTGCTGATCCGCTACGGGGGCATGCCGCCCGCGGGCAAGGCCTTTATGAAGGCGATCGGCCTGGACTGCGGCACCGTCCGCCTGCCGCTGCGACCTCTGACGGACGCTCACTACGAGGCGTTGCGGGCGGAGGCGGAATCCGCCGGCTTCTTCGATTTCGCCAACCGGACGTAGCGTGCTGGAAACCTGAATCACCGGACGGGATGACAGGATGAATATGCGGCCAGCCCAAGCATGCTAAGCCTGCAGGCCTGTCAAGAAGAGGCAGGTTTCCGATCGCGCTGCGCTAGGGGGGGATAATAATGAAGCCGAACGTTCTTTCCAGCTTCAACGCGTGGATGGCAGTTGTGCTGCTCTTTCCCGTCGCGCTGCTGAACTATCTTGACCGGCAGATCTTCTCGACGATGAAAACGTCGATGATGGCAGATATGCCCAGCATCGGGACGGACGAACAGTTTGGCGCGCTGATGGGCGTCTTCCTCATCATCTACGGCGTGTTCAGCCCGGTCGGCGGCTATCTGGCGGATCGCTTCAACCGCAGGTGGACGGTGATCGGTTCTCTGGGCGTCTGGTCGCTCGTCACGTGGCTGACCGGTCACGCGCACGACTACGGGGAGATGTGGTGGGCGCGGGCCGCGATGGGGGTGAGCGAAGCCTGCTACATTCCCGCCGCGCTGGCGCTCATCGCCGATTTTCACACCGGGCCCACGCGTTCGCGCGCGGTGGGCATCCATCAGGCGGGGATTTACGCGGGCATCGCGCTGGGAGGTCTCGGCGGGTTCATCGCGGAGTCCGCCTACGGCTGGCGCGCGGCCTTTAACTGGTTCGGCCTGGCGGGCGTGCTGTACGCGTTGGTGCTGGTCGCGCTTTTGCGCGATCCTCCCAGGCCCGCGGCCACCGCCGGGGCGGCGGCTCCCTCGCTGACCCCTTGGTCGGCGGCGAAGTCGCTGCTCTGCCTCGGCTCTTTCCTCGTGCTGGTGCTCTATTTCACGCTGCCCGCCTTGCCGGGCTGGCTGATGAAGAACTGGCTGCCGACGATACTGGCGGACACGTTTCACCTCGGCCAAGGCAAGGCCGGCATCAACGCGACCCTCTGGATCACGTGCGCGTCGCTGGCCGGCGTGCTGGGGGGCGGCGCGCTGGCGGACCGCTGGATGCGGGTGACCCCGCGCGGCCGCATCTTCACCAGCGCGCTGGGGATGACGCTGATGATCCCCGCGCTGTTCGGTGTCGGGTATGCGCCGACGCTGGGCGTGGCGATCGTTTTCTTGATCCTCTTCGGCCTCGGCTGGGGTTTCTTCGACTGTAACAACATGCCGATCCTCTGCCAGATCGTCCGTCCGGAGTTGCGCGCGACGGGCTACGGGCTCATGAACCTGGTGAGCATCACCGCCGGCGGCCTGTTCACGGCCAAGATCGGCGCTTTGAGGGACGCGGGCGTCAACCCGGCGATCATCTTCAGCTTCTGCGGGCTCGCGGCCGCTGTCTCAGTCGCCCTGGTCCTGTGCATTCGCCCGCGTCAGATCCGGGAGGTGAACGCTTGAGCCGCGGCGGCGGCATGGTCAAAATAACAGAATCGTAAAAACTTGAACGATCTCTTGCGGCGGGTCTGTTATTTTAGTGATACCGCTTTGAGAGGCGCATGTCACCGCCGGTCTTTTGGGGTGAAAAAAAGGAGTGGCTGATGACACTGAAGATGAGTTTCCGCGTGTGGGCGTTGACCGGCGTGGCCCTGGCTTCCACCGCCTTCGCAACGACGGTGGGCTCGGTGACGGAGCAGGTGCTGTGGCGCAAAGGCGATAACGGGTATGGCGCGTATCGCATCCCGGCCGTTGTGACGGCGAAGAACGGCGCGCTGCTGGCTTTCTGCGAGGGACGCAAGAGCGGTTTGGGCGACAGCGGCAACATCGATGTGGTGATGCGGCGGTCAGACGACAGCGGCGCGACGTGGGGGCCGCAGCTGGTGGTCTGGGACAACGTGACGAACACGTGCGGCAATCCGGTGCCAATCTGCGATCAGGCCACCGGCAGGATCGTGCTGCTGATGACCTGGAACCTGGGCGCGGACAGCGAGTCGGCGATCATCAGCAAGAGCGGTGCCGATACGCGCCGGGTATTCGTGACAAGTTCGGATGACAATGGGACGACGTGGTCGGAGCCCCGCGACATCACGGCGACAACCAAGCTGCCTGAGTGGGGCTGGTACGCGACGGGGCCCGGGGGCGGCATCCAGCTCCGGAGCGGCTCGCATGCCGGCCGTCTGGTGGCGGCCTGCGACCATACCGACGCGGCGGGATCTTACCGGGCGCATGTGATCACGAGCGACGATGCGGGCGCCACGTGGCAGCTCGGCGGCGTTGTGCCCGACACCAAACTCAACGAGTCTCAGGTGGTGGAGTTGGCGGACGGGCGGCTGGCGCTCAACATGCGCAACTATGACCGCACGCTCAAGGCGCGGCGGGTCTCCTTCAGCAGCGACGCGGGCGCGACGTGGTCAACGCCGGTCTTCGATGCCGCCCTGATCGAGCCGGTCTGCGAGGCATCGGTCGAGCGCGTGCGGCTGCCCGCCGGGGAGACGCCGGGCGTGGTGGCGTTCTTGAATCCCGCGAGCGAGACCGCGCGGGTGAACCTGACCTTGCGCCTCAGCCTCGACGAGACGGCGACCTGGGCTCAGAGCCGCCTTCTGTATGCGGGACCTTCGGCCTACTCCGATTTGACGATGACGGCGGCCGGGGAGATCGCGGCGCTTTACGAATGCGGGGCTTCGAGCGCCTACGACGAGATCCGGTTTGCGCGGGTGGCGCTGAGTGAAACGGCGTCGACCAACGCCTCCGCGACGCCGTCCTCCTCTTCCCCGGACGCGATTGTCACCGATGGGCTGCAGGCGTGGTTTCGCGCGGACCAGGGCGTGAACGCCGGGGCCGTGGCCGACGGCGATGCGGTGCAGTCGTGGGCGAGCGATGTGGGCGAGACGCCGCTGAGCGTCGCCGCTTCCTCGGCCAGCCGGCCGATCTGGATCCGGAACGCGTTTCAGCGCTCCGATGGCGCGTGGGTGCCGGCCGTGCGGTTCAACCGTGACGCGGCGAATACGCAGACGGTCGCGGGAACGCCGCAACGCTTGGAAAGTGCGGTGAACACGACGCTCGCCCTGACCAACGACTCGTCGTGGTTCGTGGTGATGCGCATGGCGACGAACCACCAGGAAAGGGGCGTGTTCGGACTGACGAGTGTGGGCGTCACGCCGAGCTTCGCGCAGCGCTTCGGCGCGTTCTTTCTGACCACGGCGGCGGCCACCAATAACCGCCTTCGCGTACAAAACCTCAGCAATCCCGGCAATCCCGAGGGCGATCTCCAGACGAACGTCACGCTCTTGGTGGACAGCCGCCGCAGCGGGGGGGATGCCCCGGCGGTCGGCGCGCGCGTCAACGGTTCGCGCTTGGCAACTGACACCACCGCTCCGGCGTTCACGAATGCTCCGGCCGGCGGGGCGAAGTTTCGCATCGGTGACCAGCATTTGAACTCGCCCAAGCACTACATCGGCGACATCGCCGAGGTGATCGTCTACAACCGGGCGCTGAACGACGCGGAGCGCGTGATCCTGCAGAACGCGCTGGCCGCACGCTATGGGCTTACGCTGGCGAGCAACGATCTCTACACGGGCAAGACCGCCGCGGCTGGCGATTATGATCTGGATGTGATCGGCATCGGTCGGTTCGCCGACACCGGCGTTGCGGCGGTGCCGGGCGTGGCGACCAACAGCGGCGGTTCGGCGGGGCTGCGCCTTGCCGCGCGCAGCGGGTCGTTGAATGCGAGCGGCGAGTTTCTCTTTGCCGGGCACCGGTCGGAGTCGAACGGGTGGACGGACGAAAGCACGGACGGCGCCTCTTGCGCGCGGCGCTGGACGCGCGTCTGGCGCGTGCAGAAGATCTCGGCTGACGGGATCGAGGCGCGCCTGAGCTTCGATTTCATCGCGGCGGGCGCGGGCGCGCTGCTTCCCGACGCGTCGTACCGCTTGGTTTACCGCAGGAGTGCGGGCGAGGCGTTCACCGCGCTGTCGGCTCCGCCGGTTTCTGAAGACGGGAGGGTGTCATTCGATATGTCCGACGCCGCGCTCGCCGATGGCGAGTACACGGTCGGCCTCGGCGCGGGGGGCGTGACTTACCCGCAGGCGGGGATCGCGGACGGTCTCATGCTCTGGTTCCGGGCTGACCGGGCTTTGGCCGGCGCCGGCGCGACCAACGGGGCGGCCGTCAGCGCCTGGGGCAATTACGGGTCGATCGGTGCGTCCGCAGATGTGACGGCGGCGTCCGGCTCCAACGCGCCGGTTTGGGTGACGAACGGTTTTGAGCGGTCGTCCGGCGTATTCGAGCCGGCCGTGAGGTTCAACTGGGACAATGCGTCCGCTCTGCCGACCGCCGACAACCTCCATCGGCTCACCACGGGCAGCAACACGACGGATTTCAACGTGCAGACCGATTCGACGTGGTTTGTTGTTTTCAAAACGCTGACGAACAACTTGGACCGGGGACTGTTTGGAAGCAGTGAAAATTCGTCGCGCTACGGGGCGTTTTTCATCTCCACTCCGGCCAATCGGCTTCGTGTGCAGAATAACCTGTACAGCTATCAGGACTATGAATACACGTTGGCGAACAACACGCTGATGATCGTGGACAGCCGCCGCTCCGGTCCCGCGAATGCGGCCTTCATCAGCTACCGCGGCAACGGCAAGGCGGGGGGCGATTCCGCGCTGGTCAGCTCGAATCTCTTCAGCCCGGTCAAATCGCAGTTCCGGATCGGAAACCAGCAGTTCACTACGCCGACAAACAACTTCATCGGCGACATCGCGGAAGTCCGCATCTACAACCGTGCCGTGAACGACGCGGAGCGCATCATCATCCAGAACCACTTGGCGGCGCGCTACGGCAAGACTCTGGAAGTGAACGATCTGTATCTGGGCAAGAACATGGCTCAGGGCGATTACGACCTGGACGTGATCGGCATCGGCTGCATGACGGCTACGGGCACGGCGGCGCTGCCGGGGACTGTGGCCGACAGCGGCGATGCGGCCGGGCTGCGCTTGGTCGCGCTTGGCGGCACGCTCGCGAACAACAACGAGTTTGTCTTCGCCGGGCACCGCGCGCCGACCAATGCCTGGACCGCGGCGGGAACAGACGGCACGACCTGCAGCAACCGCTGGCTGCGCGACTGGTACCTCAACCGGGCGTCGCCTGCGGCGGCGCCTCAGGCTGCGAATGACGGCGTGGATGTGCGGCTGGTTTTCAGCCGCACGGTCGCGGGGGGCGGCGAAGCGACGGGCGGTGACCCGTACCGGTTGCTCTTCCGCCGCAACGTGAATGAAGCGTTCACGGCCATGCCGGTGCTGGCGGTCGAGGACGGGACGAAAGTGATGTTCAGCCTGACTGGCGACACGCTCGTAAACGGCTATTACACGCTCGGCACCGGCGCGGGCACGGCTGCGCCTGATGGCGCGTTGCCGTGCGCCGGTGTCGGCCGGAGTCTGCGCGCTTGGTTCCGGGCCGGCGATGGAGCCTGCTACGGCAATGCGCCTGCTACGAACGGCGCCCCGGTTACCCGCTGGGCGAATATCGGTCTGTCGGGAGCGGTGCTCGATGTGGCCGCCACCAACGACGCGATGCGTCCGCTCTGGGTGCAGAGCGCGCTCCAGCGCGCGGACGGGAAGTGGGAGCCGGCGCTGCGCTTCAACCGCAACATGGCGAACACGGCGAACGTGAGCGGCGAGCCGAACCGATTGACGTCCTATCCGCGGACGACCGATTTTGATGTGGTCACCGACGTGAGCTGGTTCCTTGTGCTCAAACCGCTGGTGTCGCAGTACCAGCGCGGCGTGTTCGGCGCGGGTGATGACACGTACCGGTTCGGCATCTTCTATCTTGGAACGCCGCCGAACGACCGAATGCGCTACCACGTGTTCGGCGGGGTCCAGAACGTGGATGTGCCGGTGGGTGCGGCGCTGCTGACCGAGCACCGGCGCGCACGTCTCGCTGCCAACTACGGGCTGAGCGCGCGCCTGAACGGTTCTAATGTTGTGACCACGGCGAATAGCGCCGGTGCGCCGAGTCTGGCCGAGTTCCGGATCGGCAGCATCCCGCTGGCTGGCGTGCCCAACAACTTTATTGGCGATATCGCCGAGGTGCGCGTCTACAACCGGGCCGTGGGGGATGCCGAGCGCACGATCATCCAGAACCATCTGGCGGCGCGCTATGGGGTGGCGCTGACGACGAACGACGTTTATGCGGGCAAGGGGGCGGCGGCGGGCGAGTGTGATCTGGACGTGGTCGGCATCGGGTGCGCGACGAATGCGGTCTCGGGATTGTGCCCGGGTGCGGTGACGGCGAGCGACGCCTCCGCCGGACTCTCATTTGAGGCGCTGGGCGGATCGCTTGCCGGCGACGGCGAGTATTTGCTGGCGGGTCACGGCGTGGTGTCGAACGGCTGGATCTACAGCGGCCGTGCTTCCACCGGGGCCACTTACCGCTGGAGGCGCGAGTGGTACCTCGACAAGACCAGCGCGGACGGGCTGGACGTGCGGCTGAACTTTGACTTCGCAGCGGCCGGGATCGGCTGGCGCGCGGCAGCGGAAAAGGCCGAGTACCGCCTCTTGTGGCGTGCCGACGCGGCGTCGGCCTATGCCGACACCGGCCGTGTGCCGACGATCAGCGGGGGCACGCTGTCATTCGAGCTGGCCGACGCCGGCCTGGCGGACGGAGCGTATACGGTTGGCGCATGGCTGCCGGCCCGTGGTACAATGGCGCTCGTCAAGTAGCGTCCGGTGATGCCGCCAAGGTGGAATGAAGAGGCACGCCAAGGCGTGGGCGTGCGCAACCACGCGCAGGCGCATGCGGCTTCAATTAATGCAAAAGGGGGGGATATGGACAGGAGAGCACTCTTGATGGCCGCCGCGCTGGGTGCGGCGGGCGTGTCGTGCGGGGCGGAGCGCGCGGCTGACCAGAAGACGCTTTGGCAGGAGCAGGCCAGGTTTCCGGTCATCGATCTTTCGCACGAGACGAACCGCCAGACGGTCATTGCGGCGGGGACGCCGGAGGTCTACCAAGGGCATCCGACGACGGTGTCTTCAGCCGACGGCCAGACGATCTTCGCGGTCTGGTGTGTCAGCCACGGCGGCGCGGCGGGGCCGATGGCGCGGAGCGACGACGGAGGCAAGAGCTGGGCGCGGCTGGATGACCGGCTGCCGCCGGGGTTCAAGACGCATCAGAACTGTCCGAGCATCTTCCGCCTGACCGACCCGCAGGGCAAGGAGCGCCTGTGGGTTTATTCCGCGGCGCAAGGGACTCGGAAAGGTCTGCCCATGCCGCGCATCATGAGCGCGGACAGCGGCCAGACGTGGCAGGAGCTGCCGCCGCTGGGCGAGGCGTTCCGCTGCGTGATGACCTTCAGCAGCATCGTGCGGCTCAAAGACGGCTCGTATTTGGGGCTCTACCACCGCGGGCCGGGCGGGGCCGACAAGGCGCCGCTGGAGGTTGTGCAGGCGGTCACGAAGGATGGAGGGTTTACCTGGACCGAGCCGCGCGTAGTGGCGAAAGTGGAAGGTAAGAATCCGTGCGAGCCCTTTGTGTTCCGATCGCCTGACGGCCAGGAGCTGTGCGCGCTCTTGCGCGAGAACACGCACAAGGGGTGCAGCTTGGTGATGTTCAGCCGGGACGAGGGCGCGACTTGGAGCGTGCCGGTCGACACGGCGTGGGCGTTGACCGGTGACCGGCACATGGGCGTGCAGGCGAAAGACGGCCGGCTGGTGATCGCCTTCCGCGACCAGGCGCCGCAGTCTCCTACGCGCGGGCATTTCGTGGCATGGGTCGGCACATACGGCGACATCCGGCAAGGCCTGCCGGGGCAGTACCGCGTCAAACTGCTGCACAGCTTTGCGGGCAGCGATTGCGGCTATCCTGGCGTGGCGCTGCTGCCGGACGGCACGATCGTGGCGACGACCTACATCAAGTACTGGAACGACGCGCGCAAGCAGTCGGTCGTGAGCGTGCGCTTCACGCTCGACGAACTCGACGCGCGGAAATGAGGGGGACATGCCTTCTCGCGCGGGAATGCGGTGCGGAAAGAAAGGGCCCGAAGCAATGGGTACGTGTGCAGGAACGGGAAATCGGCGTAAGGTGGCCGTGGTCGGCGCGGGCAATGTCGGCGCCGCCTTCTGCTATGCGCTGGCGCCGACCGGGCTGGCGGATGAGATCGTCCTCATCGACGCGAACGCGGATCTGGCCAAGGGGCATGCCCTGGATTTGGCGCACGGGCAACCCTTTTTTCCGGCGGTCGCGATCCGCGCGGGCGGGCCGGCTGATTATGCGGACGCCAACGTGATCGTCATCACGGCCGGCGCCGCGCAGAAACCCGGCGAGACGCGTTTGCAGTTGCTGCAGAAGAACGCCTCCATCATGTCCTCGATCGTGGGCGAGATCGTCGCGCAGCATGCGACGGGCGTCATTCTGGTGGTGAGCAATCCGGTTGACGTGCTGACGCACGTTGCGCTGAAGCGTTCCGGCTGGGAGCGGGGCCGCGTGATCGGCTCCGGCACGGTGCTCGACAGCGCACGCTTCCGTTATCTTCTGAGCGAGCATTGCGGGGTGGACGTGCACAATGTCCACGCCTACATGCTGGGCGAGCACGGCGACAGCGAATTCGCGGCGTGGTCGATGACGCACATCGCGGGCATGCCGATGGAGGAGTACTGTCCGCTCTGCGGGCATTGCTCGGATTGGGCATCGGAAAAGCACCGCGTGGAAAAGGCCGTGCGCGAATCAGCCTACCACATCATCGGCTACAAGGGCTCAACCTGCTTCGGCGTCGGCATGGCGCTGGTGCGGATCGTGGGCGCCATCCTGCGCGGGGAGAACAGCGTTTTGACCGTCTCGACGCTGCTCGACGGCGAGTTCGGCCTGCGCGACGTCTGCCTCAGCGTGCCGAGCATCGTGTGCCGCACGGGCGTCAGCCGGATCGTGGAGGGCCGGCTCTCCGAACAGGAGGGCTTTGCGTTGAACGCCTCGGCCGGCGTGCTCAGGCACGCGCTGGACCAGCTTGGCGGGTAACCCCGGGCGGAGTTCCTGGAGGTGTCGCGATGAGGATAAACACAGGCAGCCCTCCCGATCCTGAAGCGATCGAAGAATTGATGCGCGCGGCGCGCGCGGAGATGGTCGACGACCTCCGGCGGCGGGGCGTGCGCGACGAGCGCGTGCTGTCCGCGATGCTGGCGGTGCGGCGGCACGCCTTTTTCCCCGGCGGCATTCGGGAACCGTACGTCGCCTACGGGGATTTCCCGTGTCCGATCGGGTGGGGCGTGACGATCTCGCAGCCCTACATCGTGGCCTACATGACGGAGAGGCTGCAGCTGAAGCCCGGGGAGCGCGTGCTGGAGATCGGCGCGGGGTCGGGGTATCAGGCGGCCGTGCTGGCGACGGTCGGCGCGCGCGTGTGGACGCTGGAGGTGGTGCCTGAACTGGCCGCGCACGCGCGGCGCGCGCTTGCGGCGGAGGGCTTTCCGGAGGTGCGGGTGCGCTGTGCGAACGGCTACGCGGGCTGGCGCGAGGCCGCGCCGTTCGATGCGGTCATCGCGACCTGCGCGCCGGCGGACGTCCCCGAGGAACTGGTGGCGCAACTGGCGGACGGCGGGCGCATGATCCTGCCCGTGGGGATCGGGATGGACGCGCAACAGCTGCTGATGATCCGGCGCCAAGGCACGGAAGTCACGTGCGAGGGCGACCTGCCGGTCCGCTTCGTCCCCATGGTGCCTTGAGAATCCCGCTGCCCTCGCTGAACCGCAGAAAGAAGCATGCGCCCCGAACGTACGCAATGCACGCGGGGGGATGAGAAGATGTGAAGCGGAACGAGGAGCCGCTTCTTGGCGAGCCGTTGTGGCTGAACTGAGGGAAGGAAATATGAAACAGAATCGCATTCTGAATCCGGTCGATCCGGGGGACGTCCCACGGCTTCGGCTCTATGCTGTGGTTCTGGGCGGCCGCTTGGCGGGCACGCGGGTGGGAGAGGATCACGAGACGGTCTTTGTCGTGGCCGAGAACGAGGTTCAGGCGCGCGCGAAGGCCAAAGACAAGTGGTCAGGAATCACCCGCGCCGGTCTGCATGTCGACGCGCTGGCCTGCCTCGAACAGGTTGATGGCTATGCGGTGAAGCTCGAAACCGCGAGCGAGAGCGGGCGCGCTCGTTCAGAGCCCCTCGAATGACCCTCTGGACGCACGGTTCAGACCGGCGCCCGGCCGCCAGCCGGGATGGCCGGCTGGCGGGCCATGCGCTAGTCGGCGAAATACTTTTGGACGCGTGCGGCGATCTGGCGGTTCGTCATTTTGTCCACGGTCTCCACGGCCACGACCCGTCCGTCCAGGTTGTTCTTTTTGAGCCGCTTCCGCAGTTCGATTTTCGCCTCGCCCGGGCCGAAGATCAGAATGCTGTCGGCTTTGGTCAAGCTGGCGATGACCGCATCGTAATAAATATTGAGGTGGTTCATAAAGGTTCTTTTGCGAACGTCGCCGGCCGGCACGTGAAAGTCGTCAAAGGAGCCTTTGAGAGGGGCAGAACCTGTCCGCCTGTTCTGCTTTTCCACGGCGGAGATCGTCAGGCCGATTTCAACCCCCTTGTCTGAGACCGTTACGATGATAGCCTTGCGATGGTCGATCCACAATCCGACGTTGTTTTTCATGGTTCGCTCCTTTTTTAGGGTGTCAGCCCTACTCGCACCCGTGTTGCACATCTCACATTACGTTTATAGTGTACGTCTGCTGAGCATGCGCGTCAAGAAGTTGTCACACGTCCGCCGGCCGTCGGCCCGCCTTTTTTTGTTTGTGTGCGACACCCTTCCACAGGTAAGATACCGCAAAATTCAAGGGTGTGTGTCGCCGGGTGCGGCAATTTCAAAAAGAGAGGTGTTCACATGGCTTACTATCTGGGTATCGACAGCAGCACGCAGAGCATGAAAGGGTTGGTGATCGATCCGGCTGCGGGCGTGATCGTGACGAGCGCGGGCGTCAATTTCAAAGCGGACCTGCCGCAGTACCACTGCCCCGACGGGGTCTTGGCGCATGCCGATCCGCTGGTGAAGCACGCCGATCCGCTGATGTGGCTGGCGGCGCTGGACCTGCTGCTGGCGCGCCTGCAGGCGACGGGCGCGGACCTGGGCCGCATCGCGGCCATCGGCGGCGACGGTCAGCAGCATGGTTCGGTCTATCTCAACGGCCGCTTCGCGGAGGCGCTGGCAGGCCTTAAGCCCTCCTCCCCGCTGGCGGATCAGCTCAAAGCCGCGCTGGCGCGGCCCACGAGCCCGATCTGGATGGACAGCTCCACGTCGGCGGAGTGCCGCGAGCTGGACGCGGCCTTCGGCGCGCGCCTGCAGGCGGACACCGGTTCGCCCGCCATCGAGCGTTTCACCGGACCGCAGATCCGCAAGTTCGCCAAGGCCGAGCCGGAGCGCTATGCGCAGACCGCGCGCATCCACCTGGTCAGCTCCTTCCTCTGCTCCGTGCTGATCGGCAAGGACGCGCCCGTCGACTCCGGCGACGGGGCGGGCATGAACCTGCTCAACCTGCGCACGCTGGCGTGGGACGCCGCGATCGCGGAGTTCACGGCGCCCGGGCTCGCCGGGAAACTGCCGCGGGTCGGCAACGGCGTGGCCGGCGGGCTGCACGCCTATTTCGCGAAGTATGGCTTAAAGGCGGGGATTCCCGTGGCGGTGTGGACGGGCGACAATCCGGCGAGCCTGGTGGGCACGGGCGCGTGGGGCGCGGGCGTGGCGGTGGTGAGCCTCGGCACGAGCGACACGTTCTTTGCGGCTCTGGACGCGTTCCGCACCGACCCCGAGGGGTGCGGGCACGTGTTCGGCAATCCGGCGGGCGGCTGCATGAGCCTGGCCTGTTTCAAGAACGGATCGCTGGCGCGCGACCGCGTGCGGCGCGAGGCCGGCGCGGAGTGGGCCTTCTTCGACAAGACCGCCTTCGACCTGACGCCCGCCGGCAACTGCGGACAGGTGGCGCTCCCGTGGTTCGAGGCCGAGATCACGCCGCCGGTGCTGAAACCCGGACTGCGCGCGAACTTCGATTTCGCGGCGGCCGCGCCCGAGGTGCGCATCCGCGCGGTGGTGGAGGGGCAGGCGCTGGCGCTGCGCAGTCACGCGCTGTGGATCGGCACGTTCGGCACGATTCGCGTGACGGGCGGCGCCTCCAAGAGCCCGGGCATCCGCCAGACGCTGGCGGACGTGTTCCAGGCACGTGTGGAGAGCATCGCGGTGGCGGACTCCGCGGCGCTGGGCGGCGCGATGCTCGCGGCCCATGCGGACGGCGTGCCGCTGGCCGGGATGACCGAGGACTTCTCGCCGGTGACGGCGGTCTGCGAGCCCCGTCCGGCCCACGCCGCAGCGTATGACCGGCTGTTGCCCGTGATCCGCGAGTTGGAAAAGACCGCGCCCGTCAGCCACTAAGGCGGGTGCGCTTGAGGAGCGGCCGGCACTCGTGCTAGAATGATCTTGCTCGAGGAGCCGGCCTCTTTGGGGGCTTTTGCACGGGCACCTGTTCGGATGAAAGGAGTTGTTATGAACATTCAGGAATTAACGGCGTTTTTCATGTGGTGCACGGTCATTAACGGGAGCCTGCTCGTGCTCTGGTCTTTGCTTGCGGCGGTTGCGCCGGGGACGATCTACCGCCTTCACTCCAAATGGTTCCCGCTGCCGAAGGAGACCTTCACGGTTCTCTTCTACGCGTTCATCGGGGTGTTCAAGATGTTCGTGATCGTGTTCAACGCCGTGCCGTTCCTGGCGTTGCTGATCATCCGGTGAGACGGAAGGCCAAGAACGGTTGGTGCCGCGTGGGCCGCGTGTCGGGATGACGGGCGCGCGGGTGTGGTGGCCGGGTGGGCGTGTTGCGAAAGGGATAAGCGGAGATGAACGTGTCAACGTGTGCGGGGAGGCTGGGCTTGCTGTTGGCGTGCGCGAGCACGCTGTGTTTGGCGCAAGTGGCGACGAACGGTGCCGCGAAAGCGTACGGTCCCCCGGGGCGTTTCGAGAAGGAGATCCAGGCCTTCGAGGCGGCGGATCGGACAGCCTTCCCTCCGGCGGGGGCGATCGTTTGCATCGGCAGCTCCAGCATGCGGATGTGGCGCCCGACCATCCAAGAGGACTTGGCCCCTTTGGCCGTTATCCCGCGCGGGTTCGGCGGCAGCACCATGGACGAGGCTTTGCACGCGGCGGACCGCATCGTGTTGCCGTACAAGCCCCGGGCGGTCGTCGTGTACGAGGGCGACAACGATATCGCGGCGGGGATCGCGCCCGAGACGGTCCGCGACACGTTTCTCGCGTTCGCGCGGAAGGTGCGCGGCGCTTTGCCGGACGTCCGCATCTATGTGCTGTCGGGAAAGCCGAGCATTTCGCGCTGGAAGCTGTGGCCGAAGACGCAGGTCATGAACCGGCTGCTGGCGGAGGCGTGCGCGCAGGACGCGCGGAGCACGTTCATTGATGTCGGGGCATCGATGCTGGACGCGCAGGGCCAGCCGCGCAAAGAGCTGTTCAAGGCGGACAACCTGCACATGACGCGGGCCGGCTATGAGCTATGGCGTGATGCGGTCAAGCCCGTGCTGCTGAAAGGCGAGCTCGCCTTTGAAGCGCGGAAGTGACGCGCTGCCTGTCGAGTGCGAGGTGCCGGCGCTCTATCCGGCGCCACGGCTTATTCCTTTGACCTCAGGAGCGGCCCGCCCGGCGGTCGGGCCCTGCCTAAACATGCGACACTCGCATCGGAGCGCATCTCGAAGGTAGGGACGGACCGCTGGGCCGTCCGTTTGCGTATGGCACACGTCCAAAGGAATAAGCCGTGTGTCCGGCGCCCGTTGGCGCGCCCGTCCGTTGACACGGAACACTCCCTCTGATATTGTACGTACAAATGGCTGCGGCCGGCGTGTGCGGCTGCGCGGGTGAACCGGGAGGGGGGGCACTGATGAACGTGGTTTTCGGCTGGCTGGCGGTTTTGGCGTTGGCGGGCTCTGCGCAGGCGGAACGCTGCGTGTTCAAGGGCGATTTCGCGCCGCAGGAGGGTTTCGTCAGGCCGCCGGAGCATCCGCTGCGGCAGGAGCTGTGCCTGAACGGGCCGTGGCGGTTCCAGCCCTTGCCCGTGCCAAACGGCTACGCGTGGGACAGGGGCATCCTGCCGGAGCTGCCGCCGCCCGCCGAGGACAAGTGGGAGCAGGTGCCGATCAAGATCCCCTCGCCGTGGAACGCCAACCACTGGGGCAACGGGCCCAAGACCGGCGCGGGCACGGACACGCCTTACGTGGCCGACTCGGTCTACTATCCCAGCTATCCCGAGAGCTGGATCCATTTCCACATGGCGTGGATGGAGCGCGCCTTCCGCGTGCCGGCGGCTTGGCCGCAGGAGCGCCGCCTCGTGCTGCACTTCGAGAGCGTGGCGGGCGAGTGCCAGGTCTGGGTGAACGGCCGCAAGGTCGGCGAACACTTCGACAAGTACCTGCCCTTCGACGTCGACGTGACCGAGGCGGTCACGCGCGGCGCTGAGAACACCCTGCGGGTCGGGGTGCGCGGCTACCGGCTCTTCGACAAGCGTGATCCGAAGTACACCAAGATGATCGCGCCGTATCCCAACGGCTCGAACACCGACCGGCTCGCCGGCATCTGGCAGGACGTTTCGCTGGTGGCCCTGCCCGCGGTGCGCGTGGCGGACGTGTTCGTGAAGCCGTGGCTGGACCGCGACACGCTCGAGGCCGAGGTTACGGTCCGCAACGATACCGCGCAGCCGCGCGAGGTGACGCTTTCCGCCGATGTCTACGCGTGGCTCAACCAGGCTGGCCGCACGCCGCTGGAGGCGCCCGTGCCGAAATGGAGCTTGGGAGACAAGGCGCTGAGCTTGTCAGGCGCGACGGTTCAGGTGCCCGCACGCGGCACGGCCGTGTGCACGCTGACGGCCAAGGGGGACAACCGCCTCAAGGCCTGGAGCCCGGACGCGCCGAATCTGAGCGCGATGCTGGTGCGGGTGAAGGCGGGCGACGCGCTGCTGGACACCAAGTACCAGCGCTTCGGCTGGCGGCAGTTCACCTTCAAGGGCCGCGACCTCTTGCTGAACGGCAAGAAGATCCAGTTGTCCGGCGATATCTGTCACCCCTTCGGCGCGTACATGTGGTCGCGCCGCTTCGTCTGGGGCTGGTACACGATGATCAAAGACATGCACGGCAACGCCGTGCGGCCGCACGCGCAGATCTATCCGCGCTGCTACGTCGAACTGGCCGACGAGATGGGCATCTGCGTGCTGGACGAGACCGCGGTTTTCGGCAGCTCGATCCGCTCCAATTTTGCCGAGCCTGAATTCTGGTCACGTTATGCCGACCATTTCAAGGGGCTGATCCTGCGCGACCGCAACCACCCGTCGGTCTTCGGCTGGAGCTTCGGCAACGAGATGTTCGCGGTCTTCCGCTTGAACGAGGTCAGCAAAGAGGACGAGCGGCGCTGGTACGGTCTGCTGGCCGCCACCGGGCTTGAGGGCCGTCAGCACGACCCCACGCGGCCGTGGTTCTCCTGTGACGGCGACGAGGACCTGTCGGGCGCGCTGCCGGTCTGGAGCAAGCACTACGGCCACAACCTGCCGCCTCTGGAACAGCAGACGCGCGGCATCGACAAGCCGCTGATGGTGGGCGAGAACGGCGGCACCTACTATGCGCGGCCCGGTGACCTGACGGGCTTCGCGGGCGAGCGCGCCTATCTCGATTACGCCGGACGCAACGACGCGCTGGGCGTGGACCTCTACCAGAACATCGTCAAGATGGCGCGGCCCAACCTGGCGTACTTCTCGGCCAGCGAGACAGTCTGGTTCGGCCTCGAGCCGCTGCCGTTTGGGTACGCGGAATTCACGCGGTTGCCGGGGCTGCAGGACGGCGTGTTTTTCGAAGGGGTCGCGTCAGAGGGCAAGTTCGGCATGCAGGTCGAGCGGCTGCCGCCGTACGTGGCCACGCTGAATCCCGGCTTTGACCCGGCGCTGCCGCTTTACCGGCCGCTGGCGATGTTCGAGGCGCAGAAGGCCGCGCAGGACCCGCGCGGGCCGCAGCCGTGCAGGTGGGACCGTCCCCTGCCGACGGAGGCGCGGCCCCGGGCTCCGGCGCCGACGCTCGGCGGTGTGGCGTACGCGGGCGGCGACACGCTGCGCGGGCGCCTTTCGGCTTGGGGCGTGCGCACCGACGATGCTTCCGGGCGCTTCCTGGTGTTGGATGGAGGGGCGCTGCCCGCGGACGCGAGGGCGCGCGCGGACGCGGTGCTGGCGCGGGGCGGCACGGTGCTGGTGTTGGCGGGCGACCCTCAGGCGGACGCGTCGGCGCTTTCGGCGCTGTTGCCCGAGCCGGTGCAGTTCACCGCCCGCGCGGCGACGGCTTTGGAGCGCGGCGACGGCGCGCATCCGTGGGCCGCGCCGTTCGGCCTGGCCGAGCTCTACTTCGCCGAGGAGGAGCCCGAGTCCAGCCGGCTCATCATGCGCCGCGGACTGGCAGGCCCTTTCGTGAAGAACGGGACCGAGGTGCTGACCGCGAGCCGGACCGACTGGTCGCTCTTCAACCGGCGGGCGGAGGAGGGCAAGGTGGGCGCGGTCATCTGTTACGAGCGGCTGGTCAAGCCCGCGGGCGCGGCGCTGGTCGCGCGCAAGGCGGGAGCGGGCACGCTGGCGGTCTGCACGCTCGACGCCGCGGGGGACACGCCCGCGCGCCGGGCCTTCTGGAAAAAGCTCTTCGCGAACATGGGCGTGCAGGTGCAGGCCGCGCCGGTTGCCGGCAGCCAGGGCGGCAAGCAGGCCCACGACCTGCTGCTCGACGGCCCGCAGCCGTAGGTAAGGAGGAGTTAGAAGTGAGGAGTTAGGAGTCGAGAATGGACAAACTTTGCCTGTAACTTCAAGTGGATTACGATTAAGAGCACGCTTAGGAGTATGAGGAACCGTGGACCTTTCGTAATCCTAATCTTAATCCTAACTCCCAGCTCCTAACTTCTAACTGGCGTACGGGGTTGCGCGCGGGCGGCAGTTTCCGGTATAGTAGACCGCCTATGCGAATTTCGGGCGGAGAGATGGGCGGCCGGAAGCTGAAGGTTCCGCCGGGAGACAAGGTGCGTCCCACGCAGGACCGGGTGCGGGAGGCGCTGTTCTCGATCCTGATGAACGTGATCCCGGACGCGCTGTTTATCGACCTTTTCGCCGGGTCGGGGGCGGTGGGGCTTGAGGCTTACAGCCGCGGCGCCCGCAGCGTGACCTGGGTGGAGAAAGAGCCGCGCCATGCGGCCCTGCTGCGCGAGAACATCGCGGCGCTGATCCCCGGCAAAGGCGAAGTGGCCTGCTGTGAGGTGGCCCGCTGGCTCAAAGGCCCGGGGCGCGGGCGGCAGGCCGACGTGGCCTTTGCGGACCCCCCGTATGTGGCCGGATGCGAGCAGGGCTTCGCCGACATGATGGGGCTGATGGCCGCGAACCGGGTGTTGCGGCCCGGCGGGATTTTTGTGGCGGAGATGCCCGAGCGCAAGCATGCCGAGGAGGTGGCGGGGTGGACGCTTTTGCGTGACCGCACCTACGGGCACACGCGGCTGGCGGTGTATCGGCTGGATGAGGGTGCGAAGCAAGCGGCGGACGACACGGAGGTCGTCCCTCCAGGGCCAGGCGCCTGAGCTTATGGGCGGGCCCGCCTCCGTGCGGGCCGGAAGCAGGATGTGAATGATATGGAAAGAATTGCGGTATATCCGGGGACTTTCGACCCGTTGACGCTGGGGCACTTCGATCTGCTGCAGCGCAGCGCGACGCTGTTCGACAAGGTGATCGTGGTGGTGGCCGGCGTCTCGACCAAGGCCACGGGCATGTTCGATCTGCATGCGCGCCTGGCCATGATCCGCGAGAGCGTGGACGAGGCGGGCATGGCCAACATCGAGATCGACCGGCTCGACTGCCTGCTGGTGGACTACTGCCGCCGGCGCAAGGTGGGTGTGGTTGTGCGCGGGCTGCGCGTGTACTCGGATTTCGAGTACGAGTTCCAGATGGCCCTGACCAACCGCAAACTCGCGCCGGAGATCGAGACCTTGTTCATGATGCCGAACGAGAACTACAGTTATGTGACGGCCAGCACGATCCGTGAGATCGCGCGGTATGGGGGGGACACGAGTTCGTTTGTGCCCCAGTCGGTTCAGAAGTACATCGATGCGCATTTGCGCAGTCAGCCGGAGCAGCATGCCCGGGCGGGAGGCGGCGTTGGAAACACAGGGGCGTTTGATCGTTGATGTCGCGCGTCTCCCCAAGGGCGGCGACGTGTACAAGGGCGAAACCGGGCCGGACCTGCTGGGTCTCGGCGACAGCGAGTTTGTGACGCCGGTCGGCGGGATCGAATATGCGCTGAAGGTCGATATCCTCGGCACGGAGCTGCTGGTTCGCGGCGAGGTGCGGCAGCGGTTGCAGTGTGTGTGCTCGCGCTGCGCGGACACGTTCGAGAGCGAGGCGGTGGATCCGGACTTTATCAGCTCGACAGAAATAAATGAAACGACCGACTTCATAGACTTGACCGAAGAGATCCGGGAAGCTATCATACTCGCCCTTCCCGGTTACCCGGTTTGTCAAGAGACTTGCCGCGGGCTGTGCATGGCGTGTGGGGCGAACCTGAACACGGGCAAGTGCACATGCCGGAAAACGGGCAAGGATACGCGGTGGTCAGCGCTGGATGCGCTCTAGAGTGAATTTGAAAGCGTCGCGAGAAACTCGCTGACGCGGTGCACAGTAAGGAGAGAAAGAAAATGGCCGTACCTAAACGGAAAAAGTCGAAGATGAGAATCCGTCAGCGCAAGGCGCACATCGTAGCGGAAGTCGCCCAAACGCAGACCTGCCCCACCTGTGGCGCGTTGCAGCAGACGCACCGTGTGTGCCCGTCCTGCGGCATGTACCGCGGCCGTCAGGTCCTGACGATCGTAGCGTAGTCGCGGGTGCCGTCACGTCGGGCGTGTCCGATGCGTTCCGCTTCCGGGCGACCGGTCGGGGAAAAGCGTTAAAAAAGGTTTCCGCTGTCGGCGGGAACCTTTTGCGTGCTTGAAGCGCATGGGGACCGTCCGCTTGCGGGTTGGTGAGCAGAGCGAGGATTTCACGATGCGAATTGCCCTGGATATGATGGGAGGCGACCATGCGCCGCGCGAGATCGTGCGCGGCGCGGTCGAGGCTTCCATCAAGCTGAAAGACATCGCCTGTATCCTCATGGTCGGGGATGAGACGGCCATCCGTGCCGAACTGGTCAAGTATCCCAAGGCCGACCTCAGTCGCCTGAAGGTGATACACGCGCCGGAATCGATCGGCATGGACGAGTCGCCGGTGACGGCGATCCGCAAGAAGAAGCTGTGCTCGATCAACATCTGCATGGACCTGCTGAAGAGCAAGCAGGCCGATGCGATGGTGTCGGCCGGCAACTCCGGCGCGGTGGCGGCGGCGGCGGTGTTCGGCCTGGGGCGCATCCCGGGCGTGATCCGCCCGGCGATCGCGACGGTGTTGCCGACGCGGCAGCCCAAGCGTCCGCTGCTGCTGCTCGACGCGGGGGCGAACACCGACTGCGACGAGACCTGGCTGGCCCAGTTCGCGGTGATGGGCAGCGCCTATTCCAGCGCGGTGCTCAAGCGGACCGAACCGGTGGTGGGCCTGCTCAGCATCGGCACCGAAGACTGCAAGGGCAACGAGATGACCAAGAAGGCCTTCCATCTGATCCAGAAGACGGATGTGAAGTTCCGCGGCAACGTGGAGGGTCACGACCTGTTCCTGGGCAAGACGGACGTGGTCGTGTGCGACGGCTTCGTGGGCAACGTGGTGCTCAAGACGACCGAAAGCGTGGCGCACGCGGTGGGGTACTGGATGAAGAAGGAATTCTTCCGCCACCCGATCCGCCTGCTGGGCGCGCTGTTGCTCAAGGGCGCGTTGCAGACGCTCAAGCACCGCATGGATCCCGAGATTTACGGCGGCGCGCCGTTGCTCGGCGTGCCGGGCGCGGTGATCATCTCGCACGGATCCTCGTCCTACCGGGCGATTTTCCACGCGATCATCGCCGGGGCGGCGGCCGCCTCCAACAACCTCTCGGACGAGATCGCCAAGCGGATCGCGGCGATGGAACCGGCCGCCAAGGCCGAGTGAACCGAGGGGCAAGGGGCTCGCTTTTTCCTGTCGCTTTGAACGGGGCCCTATGATATCCTACAAATTCTTATTTTGCGGAGTAGGTTTGAGTTTGACATTTTCCGGAAAGGTGTCAAACTGCGCGACTTCAAACGCCCGATTCGATGACGCGGGCGCAACCACGAAGACCAGCAGGAGACGCGTATGAGCGATAAGGTTTGCATTTTCGCGGGGCAGGGCGCGCAGGTGCCCGGCATGGGTAAGGATTTGGCCGAGGACGCCGAGATCGGCGTCTTGTTCGCGCGCGCCAACGCGGTGTTGGGGTTTGATCTGGCGAAGGTCTGTTTCGAAGGGCCCGCCGAGGAGCTGACCAAGTCCAACATCTGCCAGCCGGCGATTTTCACCGTGAGCGTGGCGGCCTTCCGCGCGTTCCAGCAGCGCTACCCGCAGGTGACCTTCAAGATGGCCGCGGGACTGAGCCTCGGCGAGTGGACCGCGCTGCACGTGTCCGGCGTTTTGGATTTCGACTCGACCCTCAAGGTTCTGGAGGCGCGCGGTCGCTTCATGCAGCAGGCCTGCGAGGAGCAGCCCGGCGGTATGATCAGCATCATGGGCGCGACCCCGGAGCAGATCGCCGCGATTTGCGAGAAGGCGGGCATCACGGTCGCCAACATCAACTCCGACGCGCAGGTCGTGCTCTCGGGCTCCAAGGCCGGAGTGGCGGTGGCGGCGACCGTCGCGGGCGAGCTGGGCGTGAAATCCATCCCGTTGACCGTGGCCGGGGCCTTCCATTCGCCGTTGATGGCGTCGGCGCGCACGAAGCTGGCGGCGGTGCTCGACAGCGTGACTTTCCGCGCGCCGCAGATGCCGGTGCTCGCGAACGTGAGCGGCGCGCCGCACAGCAGCGACCCCGCGGCCATCAAGGACGCGATGCTGCGCCAGGTGACCGAGTCGGTGCGCTGGTGCGACTGCGTGAAAACCGCGATGAATGCGGGGCTCAAGGATTTCGTGGAGTTCGGGCCGGGCAAAGTGCTCTCCGGGCTGATCCGCCGCATCGACAAGACGGCGGCTGTATCGAACGTGTCGGACAAGGCGTCGCTCGAGACGGCGGTGACGGCTTAAACCGTCTCAACCTTAAGGATGGATAGCGTGAAATTTTCTGGAAAAACGGCGATTGTGACCGGCGCGGGCCGCGGGATCGGACAGGCCATCGCCCTGAAGCTGGCCCAGGAGGGCGCGGACGTGGTGCTGTGCGGGCGCCAGCCGGAGCCGCTGGAAGAGACGGCGGCGCTGGTCCGGGCGACCGGCCGCACGGCGCTGGTGGTGCCCACGGACGTCACCAAGACGGAAGAGGTGGAGGCCTGCCTCGCGAAGGTGATGGAGACTTTCGGCCGGGTGGACATCCTGGTCAACAACGCGGGCGTCACCCGCGACAAGCTTCTGATCCGCATGTCGGACGAGGATTTCGACGAGGTGATGCGCATCAACCTGCGCGGCGCGTTCGTCTTTTCGCGCGCCGTGGCCAAGCCCATGATGAAGCAGCGGGGCGGGTCCATCATCCAGATCACATCGGTTATCGGACTGATCGGCAATGCCGGACAGTGTAATTATGCAGCTTCGAAAGCGGGGCTCATCGCCATGACGAAGTCAATGGCCAAGGAGCTTGCAGGCCGCGGCATCCGCGTCAACGCGGTGGCCCCGGGGTTCATCGTTTCGAAGATGACTGACGCCCTTCCGCAGGAGGTGCGTGACCAGATGCTGGCGAACATTCCCCAGGGGCGCTTCGGCCAACCTGAGGATATCGCGCAGGCGGTCGCGTTTTTGGCTTCTGAAGAAGCCTCGTACGTGACGGGTCAGGTGCTGAGTGTGAATGGCGGCATGGTCATGTGATAGGCGCGGCGCGGGCCGCAGCTTTACAGTGAGTAACTAGGTCAAGGAGAGAGACATGTCAAGCAAACTCGAAGAGCGGGTCAAAGAGATCATTGTTGAGCAGTTGGGCGTCAACGCCGAGCAGGTCACGCCGGAGGCATCGTTCATCGATGATCTGGGCGCGGACTCGCTGGACACCGTTGAGTTGATCATGGCGTTCGAAGAGGAATTCGGCGCGGAGATCCCGGACGAGGACGCTGAAAAGCTGACCTCGGTCGGCAAGGTGCTCGAGTACCTGTCGGGCAAGGGTTTCGGACAGGAATAAGCGCCTTTTCACAAAATAAAGCCGGGGAGGATGTCCGCATCCTCCCCGGTTTTATTTTTTACGCGGACGGCTAGGGCCGGCCGGCGGCGCGGCTCAGGCGCTCGAGGGCGGCGCCCGCCCGCAGGCGCAACGCGGCGAGGCGCATCGGGTCAGGCAGGATCTTGGACGAGTAGCGGCCGCCCGCGTTGGGGATGTCGAGCAGCGCGCCGAAGTCCGCGAGAATCCGCGCGGCTTCCCGGTCGCCGCCCGTGTCCGCGCGGGCTTGCAGCATCTTCAGGTAGTCGAAGTCCTCCACGCCGTCGCGCGCCGCCTCGAGGCGGACCGTGGTGACCGGCCCCGTGACGCCGGCGGGGCCCCCGGGATAGAGCAGGTAGCCGTCGCCGTTGGGGTAGCGCACGTCGTAGGACTCGCCGGGGGTGCTGCTCTGGTGGATGTAGCGGTGCCAGCCGAACCGCCACGGGTCGTAGGTGAGCCAGCTCACGCCCCAGAACTCGTACGCGTCCGCGCCGTACTTGAAGCAGTAGTGCGGCAGCAGGCGCTCGACCGCGCAGAAGGGCGTGTCCGTGCACATCTGGCCGTCCGTGGTGAACCAGATGCGCTCACCGGCGGCCTTGCGCGCCCGCATCTCGCTCACCGGGAAGCAGCCGTAGTGGCCCACGCCCCAGATGTCGAGGTAGCCGTTCCACTCCGGGCAGTGGCGCCACGTGCTGCTGTAGATGCGGATCTTGGGGTCCACCGCGTGGATCATGTCGCAGAGCGCCTTCATCTGGGCGATGATGTGGGGCTTGGTGAGGAAGGGCTCGTCGGAGATGTAGAGCACCAGCTTGTCGGACCAGCCCTTGGCTTTCACATGCTCCCAGTAGAGGCGCAGGCAGTCCTGGTAGGCCGCCGTGTAGGCTGGCCGCAGCCGGGTGCGGTCGGCGGCCGTGTAGGGGTACTCGCCCTCGAACGGCTTTTCCTTGAGGATGTCTTTAGGCGGATGCTCCCAGCCGAAGAGGTAGAAGAAATTCGGCATGTAGGCGGTCGGGAACTTCAGTTCGCCGAAGTAGCGTTGCGCGGCCTGGTCGTAGGCGCTGAAGTCGCAGGTGACTTTGCCCTGCGCGTCGCGCGTGAAGCGGAGCGCGGCTTCAGGCTCGTCGGGACAGACTTTCTTGGAGGCCATAAAGCGCATGATGCGGTCGCGTTGCACGTCGGCCGGCGTGCCGTCCGCCAGCCAGTGCTCGTTCAGCCGCAGGTCGTAGATCGCGGCGCAGGAGGGCGTCTGCGGCAGCGCGAAGTCCCAGACCGTGACCGTGAACGGCAGGGCCGCGATGGATTTGCCGCCGGCCACGAGTCTCACCTGCCCCGTGTAAAGGCCCGGCGGCGTGTCGGACGCCGTCTTGAACGAGATCCAGACCGGCTGCGTCTGATTCGCGGCGAGGCTGCCGCTGGCGGTCGGGCAGATGGGGTCGGGCCACCAGCCGGACCAGCCGTCGGAGGCGCCGGCGCCGGTCGGGAACTTAAGCTCCCACGCCGGCGTCTTGAGGTTGTAGTAGGCGGTGCGGTGGTCGATCGGCACATAGCCGACCCAGCCCACGGTGAAATCGGACAGCGACTGGCCGCGCGTGTTCTTGGGCGCCTGCACCTCCACGCGCAGGTCCGGAATGTCGCGGCCGGCGCGGAGCGCGAGCTGAAGCGCCTCCTCTTCGTTGCGGGCGAGCGCGATGGCGGGCGGCGCGGGCTCCAGCGGCGGCAGCGTTTCGCGGAAGACCTTGATGACCGGATCGACGGGCCAGATTTTGAAGGCCTTGCGGTCGAGCGCCGGGGTCTCGGGGTCGCCGGTCGCGGCCTCCAGACATTCGGCGAGGAAGGCGCCGTCGTGCTTGAGCGTGCCGCGGTCGTTCATGGTGAGGTGCATCTGGAACTGCGTCGCCTCCTGCGGGACCGTGACGGTGCCGAACATCGGCGTCCAGGGCGTGTCGCCGCTGATGGGCGCGCCGGCTCCCAGGAACCCGCCGGAGGCGACGGCCCCTTTGGCGGTGCGCAGGTGCGCGTTCAGGTTGGCGGTGCCCTGCAACGCCTCGCAGGCGAGCCACGCGCCGTAGAGATAGCTGTGGCCGGGCTTGACGGGAACCGACTGATACCAGCCGCGCCAGTCGTCCTTGGCGGCCGGCGGCACGCTGAGGCGTGCATAGCGCTTGCCGAAACCGCCGGGCGATCCGAGCGAAAAGGTGACGCCCGGTTGGGGAGTGCTGTGCGTCCAGCCGTCGGGGGCGTCGGCGCCGCTCTCGAAGTCGGGGTTCTTGACGAGGTTGACCGGGCTGTTGAGCAGCTTGGCGAAGGCCTGCGCGTCGGTCTCGCCCAGGCGGTCCGCCAGGATCTGGTCGGAGGGGATGTCGCTGCCCAGGGCGGAGGCGTTCGGTTTCGCCGGCGTTTCTTTCGCGCCCGTGTCGGCCACGTAGAGGTAGTAGGTGAGCGCGGTGCGCGCGGCGGGCGCGCAGGAGAAGAGCAGGCGGTCGCCGAGGCGGCAGGTCTCGACCGGAGCGCCGTCGAGGGTCAGGAGAAACTTCGGTACGGCGATGCCGCGCGCGGCGCTGTTGAGGTCGACCACGGCCAAAAGGTCGGCGGCGGGTTCGGCGCGCAGGTTGACGAGACGCACGGGCAGGCGGTAGGCCCACTCGGGTGCGGCCGTGCGGTGCGACAGAAACGGCGCGGCGAGGCGTCCGATCCAATGGGGCTGGCGGTGCGCGGACGGGAGCCAGGGCGCGTCCGCGCCCCGCTCCTGCAGCGTCAGCCGCTCGACCGCACCCGCGCGGGCCGTGGCGCGCGGCGGCTCCTTGTCGGTCTCGAACGTGAGGGCGTCGTACCAGGCCGTGCCGGTGCCGTGGAGCACGGAGCCGGTCTGCAGGCGCGTGGCGCCTTCGGGCACGGTGAAGGCGATGACCTGCTCCTTCCAGTCGAAGGTGCCTTCGCCGGTCCGCGCGGTCTGGTTGACGCGCTGCGGATTCTTCTCGTCGCCGATATGCACGTACCAGCCGGCCGTGCCTTTCACGTTCGCGCCGCGCACGCGGACGCGGATCGTGCAATGCGCGCCGGGCACGACCGCAAAGTCGGATCGCACGAACCCGAACCACGCGGCCTCGGCCTGGGCGTCGGTCTCGGCTTTGAGGCAGCGCGTGCCGGAGAAAGGTTTCTCATCCGACCAGGCGAGGCGGTGGCGGGGGGTGGTCTGCCCCGTCTGCCAGCCGAGCGGCTGGCCGTCCGCTCCTTTTTCGAAATCGCCGTTGAGGTCGGCGACGACGCGTTTGGGATAAGCGTCGGCAAGGCCCCAGGCGCGCGGGTTGTCGAAGTAGACGGTATAGGTGGTTGAGGTGCTCGGCGCGCAGACCGCGGGCAGGACCAGCGTGGCGCCCGCGGGGATCGCGCCGGTGGTGAAGGCTGTGCTCTGGTTGGGCGTCCAGAGACCGAAGAGCAGTTGGGTGCCGTTGGCATCGGTGACTCTTAGGGCTTCGGCGCGCGCCCCCGCCAGCGGGGCCTGGCCGGGCGCGGTGCCGACCGGCAGCGCGACGGGGTCGCCTTCCAGCGCCGTGCCGGAGGGGTTGCTCACGGTGACAGGGAAACGCGCCCGCCAGACGTCTCCGCGTCCCAGCCAGAGCGGGTGTTGCCACTCGGCGGCGGAAAGCGTGCAACAGGCCAGTGCGGCGGTCAGCAGGACGAAACGGCGAGAGGTCATGGGTGTTCTCCGTTGATGAATTCGCTGGCCGGCACAGAGGTCGGCCCTCCAGATGGCAAGCGGCTCTTCTTCCCGCAGGTTTGGAGGGTCGGGCTCCGTCCCGACCATGTAGTGAATGAACTTTAAGCGGTCAGCCGCGGCCTGTCGAGCGGCAAGTGACGCAACACCGGGGAATCCAAAAGTCAGAATTCAGAATCGAATAGCTGAGGACGCCCAGACGGCATGCCTTGCAAGCATTCGGCCTTCTGGCTTCGGTTGCGCTGAAAAGTCGGTGGACGACACGGAGGTCGTCCCTCCACGCGCACAGAGGTGTGTTTTTCTCGCATTTTGGAGGGTCGGGCTCCGTCCCGACCGTTCGTGATAGATTTTTTCAGCGCAACCGGGATTCTGAAAATGACACTCACCATAAAACACCTCCGCCGCTTGAAAAGGTTAACCCGCTTTGCTACGCTTCAGCACCATGTTAATTGAACGTTGCCTGTCTATCATCTGGAGGTGATCTGTGAAACTGCGGGTGTCTTTCATTCTGGCGTCGGGCCTGCTGGCGCAACACGCACGTGCCGCAGAGGGCGGGTCCGACTGGCCGTGCTGGCGCGGGCCGGAACGCAACGGGGTCTCGCGCGAGGCGGGCTGGTCGTGCCAATGGGACACGAACAGCCTGCCCGTTCTCTGGCGCGCGTCGGTGGGCAAAGGCTTCTCGTCGTTGGCGGTCGCGGAGGGGCGCGCCTTCACGCTGGGCAACGCGGACGGGGCCGACACGGTGTTCGGCTTCGATGCGTCGACCGGCCGGGTTCTTTGGCGCCACACCTACCCGTGCGAACTCCAGCCGCTCTCGTATGAAGGCGGACCGGGCGCCACGCCGGCCGTGGACGAGGGCCGCGTGTTCACGTTCAGCAAGGACGGGCACCTCTTCTGTCTCGACGCGCAGACCGGCCGTGTGGTCTGGCAAAAAAAGTTCGAGCCGTGGCCCTGGCTGGAGGGCGACTGGAAAAACACCTGGCGCTACGCGGGTTCCCCGCTGATTGTCGGCGCCCGTTTGTACATGAGTCTGGGGCAGGCGGGCATGGCGCTCGACAAGAAGGACGGTTCGGTCCTCTGGCAGAGTCCGGCGGGCCATCCGGGCTACTCTTCGCCGGTGCCGTTCCGTGCCGGGGCGGCCGAGGCGCTCGCCTTCTTTTCCGGGCATGCGGTGATCGGCGTGGAGGCGGCCACCGGCAAACGGCTCTGGGAGGTCCCGTGGCGGACGGAGTGGGATCTCAACGCGGCCGACCCCGTCATCTCTGACGGCAGGATGTTCGTCTCGTCGGGCAACGGCGTGGGGTGCGCGCTCTACGACATTACGGTCAACCCGCCACGCGAGCTCTGGCGCAACAAAAACATCAGGACCCAGATGAACAGCTCGGTGCTGTGGCAGGGGCACGTCTATGGCTTCAACGACACGGACCTGACGTGTGTGGAGTGGGCTTCGGGTGCCAAGAAGTGGTCCGAGTCCACACTCCGCCGCGGCTCGCTGATCGTGGCGGACAACAAGCTTCTGCTCCTGAGCGAGAAGGGCCGGTTCGTGGTGGCGGAGGCGGCCGCGGAAGCCTACCGCCCTTTGGCGCAGGCGCAGGTCCTGACGGGACGCTGCTGGACCGCGCCGGTCTTGTCACACGGCCTGATCTACGCGCGCAACGCCGCCGGTGAGGTCGTCTGCCTGGATGCGCGGCCGAAGCCGCGGTAGGCGCGTGGCCGGAAGGCGTTTGCGACGCCCGCGTTCACGCGCCGCCTTCGTTGACGCTCTCGCCCGTCGTCGTGTATCATCGTGGGGTCCGCAGGCTGCTGAGCGGACAGCGACTCCCGCACGAGACTTCCGGCATGAACAAGACCTCTACAGCCCAGCCTGACACGCCGTTGCCCAAACGTCTGGCCGAGGTCGCCGTGCTGTTCCTCCGACTCGGCACCACGGCCTTCGGCGGCCCCGCCGCGCACATCGCCATGATGCACGACGAGGGCGTCAAGCGCCGCGCGTGGCTGGACGACCAGCAGTTCCTCGACCTGCTGGGCGCGACCAACCTGATTCCCGGGCCGAACTCGACTGAAATGGCCATCCACCTCAGCCTCTTGCGGGCGGGCTGGCCTGGGCTGATCGTCGGCGGCGCCTGTTTCATCCTGCCCGCCATGGGTATCGTCCTGGCGCTGGCCTGGGCTTACGTGCGGTTCGGCACGACCCCCGCCGCAAGCGGCCTGCTCGACGGCGTCAAGCCGGTCATGATCGCCATCATCGCGCAGGCCTTGTGGGGCCTGGGCCGTAAAGCCGTGAAAGGGCCGCTCACCCTTGCCGCGGGCGGAGGCGTGTTCGTGCTCACGTTTCTGCATGTCCACGAGCTCGCCCTGCTCGCGGCGGGCGGAGTGGTCGTGATGGTCGGGGCCAACTTCCGTCGCTTCGGCAGGACGCGCCTCCGGAGCTTCGCCCTGCCGCTGGCCGCGCTGGCCGCGCCGGCGGCCTGCGCAGCAACCGCCTTCAGCCTGACCGGACTGTTCCTCACCTTCTTGAAGATCGGGTCGGTCCTGTATGGCAGCGGTTACGTCCTGCTGGCCTTCCTGCACGCCGATTTCGTCACGCGTCTCGGCTGGCTCACCGACCGGCAGCTGATCGACGCCATCGCCGTCGGCCAGGTGACGCCCGGCCCCGTCTTCACCACCGCCACGTTCGTGGGCTACGTGCTGGGCGGCGTGCCCGGAGCGCTGCTGGCCACGCTGGGCATCTTCCTGCCCTCCTTCGTTTTCGTGGCGCTCAGCCATCGCTTAATTCCGAAGCTGCGGGATTCGGTTTGGCTCGGCAGCCTGCTGGACGGCGTGAACGTCGCCTCGCTCGCGCTCATGGCCGCGGTGACGCTGCAGCTGGGGCGCGCCTCGCTGACCGGCCCGCTGTCTCTCGCGCTCGCGCTCGCCTCCGCCCTGCTGCTGATGCGCGCCCAGATCAACTCCACCTGGCTCGTGCTCGGCGGCGCGCTGGCCGGCCTGGCCCAGGCGTGGCTGCGCTGATGACGGTGCGGACCGCCGCGCGGGCGGGCGTAAACCGGTTGCGCGGCGGACTGACGTCCTCTAAGATAGGCCCATGGCTCAAAATCAAGGAGGGGTGATGACACGTGACGAGGCGCAGCAGTGGGTGGAGCGGCTGGGGCTGCATCCGCATCCGGAAGGCGGATGGTTCAGCGAGTGTTACCGGAGTCAGACGCGGGTGACGCACGGCGGGCAGGAGCGTCAGGCCGCCACCAGCATCTATTTCCTGTTGGGGTTTGGCGCGGTCTCGCGGCTGCACCGGCTGAAGTTCGACGAGCTGTGGTACCACCATGCGGGCGACGCGCTGCGCATCGAGCTGCTGCACAGCGACGGGCGGCGCGAGACGGTCCGGCTGGGGCCGCGTGCGGAGGCGGGGGAGCGCTTGCAGCTGGCGGTGCCCGGGGGCACGGTGTTCGGCGCGCGGGCGGCGGAAGAGGGGGCTGCGCTGGTGGGGTGCATGGTGGCGCCGGCGTTCGAGTTCGCGGATTTCGAGATGCCGTCAAGGGCGCAGCTGCTCGCGGAGTACCCTCAGCAGAGGGCGTTGATCGAGGAACTCGGCGCGTGTGACGGGAGATGAGGACGGAGGACAGAGGGCTGAGGACAGCGGACAGCATTCAGAATCCATTAGAAATACAATCGGGATTCTCGTTGCTTTCGATCTGATTAAATTTTAATTTCTGGCCTCTGGCCTCTGGCCTCTGGCCTCTGGCCTCTGGCCTCTGGCCTCTGGCCTCTGGCCTCTGGCTACTTGGTGCGGATGACGACCGTGCCTGCGAGTTTGTCATGCCAGCCTTGCTTCCGGGAGTCGATCGCCACCCAGAGGAACCCCAGTCCCAAGGGGAGTGCCGAGAGGTAATATCCGAGGTACCGGATGATGAACTGGCGGGGCTTGGGCCGCTGCCCGGTCTTGGCATCCACGATCTTTGCCGAAACGGCCATTTTTCCGGGCGTCGCCGCACAGATGAGCCAGCACAAGATGATGATGGCGCTTGGAAGCACACACGTGTTCAAGAAGTCGACCGGCCCGCGCAGGGTCACATCGCTTTTGAAATAGTCGCGTCCATGGATGGCATACAGGAGCGGCACGGTGAAAAAGATGAACACCAGCAGATCGAGAAGCGCCGCCCAGACGCGCGACCAGAAACCGACGTAGTCGAAGGTTTGCCCGTTAGCCATAAGACGCCTTTCCCCTTTATTCGAACGCCCGAGCACGTTTAATGAGCGGCTCAGGAACGCAATGTGGTTATTTGAAATTGAGAATAGGCCTGTCGGGACGAGGTGGCAAGCCCATTTTACGAGGAGGCTCCACTTTTATTTTGACGTGGTCCCCAACCGCAAGCAGGGCAGAGCTGTCTCGGCGTTGGAGTCGTAGTTGAACACCGTGAACCCCGGCACCCCCAACTCGCGCAGGACCGAGATCTGCTCGGCGAGTTTAGCCGCGTCGCGCGGCTCCTTCCAACACGAGAGGCCGATGCCCGGATAAAGGGGCACTTTGCCCGCATACGCCTTCTGCGCGGATACCACGTTACGGAAAAGGGTGTTGGAATCCATGTAGTCCATGGGGCAAACGAAGTCCAGCCAGCCGTTGTCGCACCACAGCTTCCAGTCCTGGCCCACCCCGTCGCGGTCCGCCGGCCAGTTACGGAACACCGCCGCCGAGATCTGCACGCCGGGCCGGATTCTCCGCGCCTCCTCCGATACCCGCCGCACAACCGAATCGATGTTCGCCCGCCGGAAGTCCAGCCACTGCTGGCGCACCGTCTCCGTCTTGCGCGTATCCTGCGGCCATTTCTCCACGACGTGCCCCCGCACCGCCTCGAAGCGCGCGCGGCAGCCGTCGCAGAAACAGGAGTCGTCGCCGGGGTAGCGGATGTAATCGAAATGCACGCCGTCGACCGCGTAATTCCGCACGATCTCCAGCATCGATTCCACCTCCAGGGCCTGGTTCGTCGGATTGGAGGGGCACAGCCACTCCTCTTTCAGCGCGCCCGAATACAGCTTCTGCGAGCGGCCTTCGGCGACCATCCGCTCGATGAAGCCCTTGGGCGCCCGGCCGCCCGTGTTCCAGTTGACTTTCCACACGTGGCACTTCACGCCGTATTTCTTGCAGGCCGCCAGGCACTGCGCGATCTGATCGCCCTTCTCGGCCAAGCCCGCATACTCGGGCAGGGTCTGCGAAGGATAGTAGGCCGTGCCCGCCCAGAGCATGTTCGGCAGGATCGCGTTGAAGCCGTTTTCCTTGAGAAAGCGGATGGATTCGTCCCAGCCCTTGTCGCGCAGGCCGAACGCGCTGTGACACCAGAACGCGCGGTGTTCGCCCTTGCGCGGCGTCTGCGTCAGGAACCAGGCCCGCGACGCCGTGGCCGCAGCCTTCTCGCTGGCGGCCACGCTCTCGCTCCAGCGTCCCGCTTTCAGCAGGCGTTCCGCTTCGCCCCTTACCTTCAGAGCTTCAGCCAAAGCCCGCCGTGCCGGGGCCGGTGCGGTTTTCAGAAGGGTTTCGCGGAAGGATTTGAAGTTTTCAGAACCGCCCATGACGCCAATCCGCGCGAAAGCTTTTTCCGCCGTCTGCCGCCACAGATCGGGAACAAGCTCGCCCACCACCGCCCGCATCAAGGCCAGGCTCTCGTCGCCCGAGGCGCGGAACCAGACGTGCCCCATGAACGCGCCCGCAGGTGCCAGCGTCAAGGCGGGGAGCGCCGTGTCTTTGCCCTTGCCGTCGCGCCAGACCGCCAGCACGCGCGTCGCTTGGCCGCCCTCCGCCGCTTTGGCCACCGTCGTGCGCCACGAGGCCTGGGGCGCGAACGCCGGCTGTGTCGCCAGCCCTTGCCCGGTGCGCGCAAAGCCCGAGAACGGCTCGCCTTCGGCGACGACACTCTCGACCGCTTTCAGCCCCAGCAAACCGTCCACGCCTTCGGGCAGCGAATAGCAGACCAGCAGCTTGCCGCCCCGCGCGACGAACGGCCGCAGCAGCGCGACCGCCTCTGGCGGCACGCGGGGATTGTACGGCAGGACCACGAGCTTCACATCTTTCAGCAGTTCCGCCGCGAGATCCGTGTCCGCCACTTGCGAAGATGCCACGCCCAGCGCGTCCAGCGTCGCCGATACGGTGGATGCGTATTCGCCAAACGACTTGCCTTCATCGCCCGCTTTCGCCACGTTGGAGTCCGCGCGCACGACTAGCGCCTCGGGCCGGCCGCCCGCGAGTCCGAGGTTGGCGATGGCGCAAACCGTGTCGGTGTCGCGGCAGCGCCAGCCGGAGAGGCGCAGCGTGTCGACCGCGCCCCAGCCGGCGCCGGCGCCTTCGATGCGCGTGTCGGACTTGTCGACCACGATCCGCTGCCACACGCCGGCCTTCTCGGGGCTGAACGAGGCGTGGTACCATCCGCCCCCGCTGCGGAAATAGAGGCTGAACGAGGAAAACGGCTCGAGCTCGCGGCAGTAGAAGTCGAACTGCACGCCGCTGGCCAGCCGCAGGTCGGCCCTGACCCGGATGTCCCAGCTGACGCGCTCATGGTGCGTGCCCGCGAAATTCACCGGCAGCCGCACGTAGCCTGCCGGGCCCCATTCCGCCGGCGGCGTCTCGTCCATCGGCGCGAACAGATTCTGTGCGGCGGCGGTGTCGGTGAGCGCGCGCCACTCGGGGAACGCCGCGTCCGCTTTGGGCGGCGTCGGAATTTCTTGAGCCGTCCCCACACATGTCCCTGCCAACAGCCAGCCCGTCAAGATCTGTTTCAGCATCGCCATCCCCCGTTTCCGTTTGACTCTCACGCGACTGGAGTAACTTTATCCTAACCTCTGTTTGATTGTCCACGTTAAACAGGGCCGCATCCGCCCTGGGCGTGCCCGGAGGGCACGCGCCGCCTTTTGGACACGGGCCCGCGCCATACAGGTGGCCCGCGCTCCGGGCGCGGTTCGGGCGGCGAGGCATCCGCACACGACGCCGAATAAGCTTTTCTCGAAGCTCATGAACCTCGCATAATGCACACTCGTCAAAGGGGGAACTTAATTTCCAAGGGGGGACGATGACAACCGGAAAGATGGCGCGGCGGTTTGTTCTGGGGTGTGGGTCATGGTGTGTTTTCTTCGCCGGACTCGCGGCGTGTCCGACACGGGCGGAAACGCCCAGACACGACTTGGCCGCGGGCGGTGACGCTTTGGCCTGCGTGATCAAGGAACACGTCAGCCGCGGCACGGAAGCCGCGTTCGCGGCCCGGGCGCAGGCGCGGAGCGGTGCCGCCGCGCTCGAGGCCTTCCGGGATCGGGTCCGCATCGGTCACTGGATGGAACTCTGGCCCGACGCGGCGGGAAACCCCCAGCCGCGCGCGGTGACCGGCGAGGTCTGGACGGCCGCGATTCAAGCCGCGCTCGACCGGCACAACACGGTCACGCTCCCTGGCCGCGGCCAGCCTTACTACCTCGACGCGCCGCTCGTGCTCAAGTCGGGCCAGTCGCTCACCGCCGACGCCGCGGCGGAAATCCGCCTCCTGCCCGGCGTCAACACCTGCCTGATCCGCAACGAACACATCGTCGGCTCGCAGACCGGCCCCGCGCCGACCGACATCGCGCCGGACCGCGACATCGTCATCGAAGGCGGGGTCTGGACCACGCTGGCGACGGGACGCAGCCAGCCGAACGGCAACACCCGCGGACGCTCCGCCCGGCTGAACGACGTGCCGGGCTGCCACGGCGTGATCCTGCTGAACAACGTGTGCGGCGCCGTGGTGCGCAACCTCACCGTCCGACAGTCGCGCGCCTTCGGCGTCCACATCAGCGCCAGCCGCGACTTCCTCGTCGAGAACGTGGCCTTCGAAGACCACGGCCGCGACGGCGTCCACGTGAACGGCCCGGCGTCGTACGGCGTCGTCCGCGGCGTGCGGGGCGTCACGCACGACGACTTCGTCGCTCTCAACGCCTGGGAGTGGGCCAACTACGCGCCCAGCTACGGTCCGATCCACCACCTGCTGGTCGAGGACGTGGCCGGCTCCGGCCGCGCCCCGGCGGAGGCCGCCAGTCCGCTTCCCGACGGCACGGCGGAGATCCGACTGCTGCCCGGCACGAAGCGCTTCCCCGACGGCAGCCGGCTCGCCTGCGACATCGGCGCGTGCGTGTTCCGCCGGCTGACGGACATCCGCACCGTGAAAGCGTACGACCAGCCGAATCTGGAGCGGGGCCGCGACACGGACTTTTCCGATCCCGTCGGCACGCTGAGCAACCTCTACTTCAGCCAGCTGGTCTTCAGCCGGCCGGGCCGCTTCCAGATCGCCGCGCATGTGGACGGGCTGACGATCAGCGACGTGGAGTTGCGCTTCGCGCCCGCCGACGCGTTCAAGCTGGTGGAGATCGGGCCGATGTCCGCCACCTATAAATTCAAGCCGGACGATCCGGCCACGTGGGTGGAGCTCTTCTCGCCCGACGCGGACGTGACCGTGCGCGGCTTCCGTCTGTCGGATGTCCGCGTGACGCGGGACGGGCGGAGCGTCCCCATGTCCGATGCCCAGCTCCGTCTCGTGAAGGTGGCCGACCAGCAGCCGAACCCGGATTATCCCAGGAGCACCCCGCGCGGGGGCACGGGCCGGGCCGTCCTGCTGCCGTAGCGGTTGACTTACCCCGGGTGAAACTTTAAGATGGCCAAAAATTGAAGGAGGCGATTATGCGGATGAGGGTTCTGTTGACGGTGTTGGGGATGAGCGCGTGCGCGGCCGCGGCGGCGGAGACGGTGTCGTTCGTGTCCGCGAAGCCGGTGTGGCTGGAAGGCCGCGAGCGGGAGAAGAACGTTTTTGCCGGCTTCCGCGCGACCGTGGACGGCCATGCTGCGGAGGGCGCGGTGGTGCGGCTGACCGGCGCGACCATCTGCCGCCTCTTCGTGAACGGCGAGTTTCTGGGCTACGGGCCCGCGCGCGGGCCGCACGGCTTCGACCGCGTGGACGAGTGGCCGCTCAAAGGCCGCTGCAAGCCCGGCCCGAACGTCATCGCCATCGAAGTCGCCGGCTACAACGCCAACAGCTACTACTTCCTGGACCAGCCCTCGTTCCTGCAGGCCGAGGTGGTCGCGGGCACGACCGTGCTCGCCTCGACCGCCGGCGCGGGTGCGCCGTTCGAGGCGCAGGCGCTCGGCTGCCGCGTGCAGAAGGTGCAGCGCTACAGCTTTCAGCGCCCCTTCTCCGAAGTCTACCGGCTGACGCCCGGCGCCGACGCCTGGCGCTCCGGCGGCGCGTTCCCGGCCCAGGCCGCGGCTGTGCAGCCCGGGCGCGCCCTGCTGCCGCGGCTGGCGCCTTACCCGGCCTTCGTTGTGAGGCGCCCGCAGCGTGAGGTATCTGTGGGGACAACGAAGCTGAACCCCGACAAGAAGGTGCATGCTGACCGCACAATCAAGAACATCGGCCCGAAACTGGCGGGGTATCCAGAAGGGGAGCTGGCGGCCATTCCGTACTACGAGGTGCAGCGTCTGGAAACGGTGACCCGTGAACGTGCGGACAAGCCGCTTGACGTGGGGAGCCGCCTCGCGCTGGCGGACGGCCAGTTCCGCATCATCGACTTCGGACAGAACAATTCCGGCTTCCCCGGCGCGACGCTGCGCTGCGACGCGCCGACGCGCGTCTACTTCGTGTTCGACGAGATCTTGGACAAGGACGACGTGAGCGTGACGCGGCTGAGCTGCTGCAACGTGGTGACGTACGACCTGACCGCGGCGGGCACCTATCGCGTCGAGGCATTCGAGCCCTACACGCTGCGCTATCTCAAGATCATCACGGCGGGCGCAGCCTGCGAGGTCTCGGACCTGCACTTCCGCGAGTATGTGAATCCTGCCACCGAGCGGGCCGCCTTCACCGCTTCCGACGAGGCGCTCAACCGCATCTTCGAGGCGGCGCGCTCGACCTTCAAGCAGAACGCGGTGGATGTCTTCACCGACTGCCCGTCGCGCGAACGCGCGGGCTGGCTGTGCGACAGCTTCTTCATCGGCCGCGTGGCTTCCGACCTCTGCGGCGACACGCGCATGGAGCGGATGTTCTTCCAGAACTTCCTGCTGCCGCCGAAGTTCGAGCATTTGCCTGACGGCATGCTGCCGATGTGCTACCCGGCGGACCACAACGACGGCGTCTTCATTCCCAACTGGGCCATGTGGTTCGTGATCCAGCTTGACGAGTACCTGCAGCGCAGCGGAGACCGCGCGACCGTGGACGCGCTCAGGCCGCGCGTGCTGGCGCTGCTGGATTATTTTAAACCCTTCAAGAACAGCGACGGCCTGCTCGAAAAGCTGCCCGGTTGGGTGTTCGTCGAATGGTCGCAAGCCAACAAGCTGGTGCAGGACGTGAACTATCCCTCCAACATGACTTACGCCGAGGTGCTCGCGTGCGTGGCGCGGATGTATGCCTTGCCTGCGCTGCAGATCGAGGCCGACGCGATGCGCGCGGCCATCCGCAGGCAGTCGTTCGACGGCACTTTCTTCGTGGACAACGCCAAGCGGCAGCCGGACGGCACCCTCAAGCTCTCCGGCGAGCGCACCGAGACCTGCCAGTATTACGCCTTCTTTTTCCACACCGCCACGCCGCAGACCCACGCCGCGCTGTGGGAGACGCTGCGCGCCGATTTCGGTCCGGAGCGTCACCAAAACAAGAAGCATCCGGAGATTTATTTCGCCAACGCCTTTATCGGCAACTATCTGAGGCTAGAGCTGCTTTCGCGGCAGGGCTTGACCGCGCAGATCCTGGACGAGACCAAAGGCTACTTCCTCAAGATGGCGGACACGACCGGCACGCTGTGGGAGCATGACACCACCCAGGCGAGCTGCTGCCACGGCTTCGCGAGCCATGTGGAGCGGCTCATGTACCGGGACGTGCTGGGCATCCGCTCCATCGACACGGTCAACAAGAAGGTTCTGATCGGTTTCGCCGATGTGCCGCTGCAGACCTGCGCGGGCTCGATGCCCGTGGGCGACAGCGAGCTGAAGGTGAGCTGGCGCAAAGCGGACAACACCTTCTTTTACCGCGTCGCCGCCCCGGAGGGCTTTGACGTGAAAGTCGACACCGCGCGCCTGCCGATTAAAGCCGTCCGGGAGTGAGATCCTCAGCGAGATCATGTTCCGGGAAAGGGTTTCGCGTCTGGGTGGCAGGGCGGGCACATCGTGCCACGGTCGCCCGGGCCGGGCAGCGGAGGCGCGTGAGCGCCAGTCCTTCCGGATAAAATCAGTCGGGCCTCGACTGGCCGCGGGGTAGGGGTTATGCATATTTCAGACGGATTTCTCGACCTTAAGACCTCGGCGGTGACCGCCGGACTGGCTGTGACGGGCGTGGCGTTGGCGTTGCGCGAAGTGAAACGTTCGCTGCCGCCGCGCAAAATGCCGTTGCTGGGGTTGGCGTCGGCTTTCATTTTCGCGGCGCAGATGTTGAATTTTCCGGTGGTGGCGGGGGCATCGGGTCATCTGACCGGCGGAGCGTTGGCGGCGATCCTGTTGGGGCCCGGGCCGGCGGTGGTGGTGATGTGCGCGGTGCTCATCCTGCAGTGTTTCCTTTTCGCGGACGGGGGTGTGACCGCGTTGGGTGCCAACCTGTTCAACATGGCCGTGGTGGCCCCGTGCGCGGGATATGCCGTGTTCCGCGGTCTGCAGCGGTTGGCCGGTCCGTCGCGCCGAAGTCTGTTGGCGGCCACGGCGGTGGCCGCCTGGTCTTCGACGGTGCTGGCGGCGGGGTTCTGTGCGCTGGAATTGGCCTTCTCCGGGACGGCGGCCTTCCGGGTGGTGGTGCCCGCGATGGTGGGCATCCACGCGCTGATCGGCGCGGTGGAGGCGGTCATCACGACTCTGGTCGTGCGGGCGGTGCTGTCGGGCGAGAGTGTGTGGGAGCCTTCAGACCTGACGCGTCTCGACGCGCGCACGGGCTTCGCTTTGGCGCTGCTGGTCTCTTTCGCGCTGGTGCTGTTCGTCGCGCCGTTCGCCTGTTCCTGGCCGGACGGTCTGGAGTCGGTGGCGGAGCGGCTGGGGCTTGCCGCACGGGCGCCTGGGGTTCCGACGGTGTCCGCGCCGCTGCCGGGTTACTCGGTGCCGGGAATCGGCCGCGCGGGCGTGGCGACGGCCTTGGCCGGCGCGGTCGGCGTGGCGGCGCTGGTTCTGCTGTTCTGGGCTCTTTTCAAACGCTTCCGCAAGTCGGGACCGCGGCCTCCTTCCCGGCTTTGAATCAAGTGCGGTATTCTTAGCCTTCCGGCACAAATATCATAACCGTAACCTGTGAAAAGACTTACAGCTCTCAGCGATCTGCTCGTATTGGGCCTTCAGCGTTAAACTTACTTCGGCTTTGGGCTTTGTAGATAGATACGGATCGTAATAACGATTAGAAAACAATCAGGTTTGCCCCCGATTGTTTTTTGCCCTCTGGGGGTGTCTAATATCTCCCGTAAGAGTGTCCCCTGGAGGCGTGCCGAGGAGCGGGCGTCCCTGTTTGACGCGGTGTCCGTTCCCGTTCGTGCAGGGGGGGGCGGTTCTTGAAATGAACAATAGACGAGTCTTTGACCGGCATCGAGTGGCTGAACGGGCCCCGATTCTGATTATGACAGTGAGGCAAGCAGGCGTTTGACCTTTGCTTGGGCTTACGTTTCACTTTCTTATAGGCCGGGCAGGACCGACGCGACGTCCCGTTGAAAGGAACGTTATGAAAGCCACCATGAAGGAGCGCAGGCGCAAAAAGGGAAGGATGGCGGGGCCGGCGGCACGGTCGCTGAAAGGCGGTTTTACGCTGGTCGAGGTGATGTTTGCGTCGACGATTTCGCTGCTCCTTTTCCTGACGTTGCTGGAGACCCTTTCGGTGTGCCAGAGGATGGCGTCGAACGTCAAGTGGCGGTTGTCTGCGGACGCGATCGCCTATGATGCCGCATGGAGGATTTTCAACGAGCAGACCGCGTGGTTCGAGAAGCGCTTCAATCGCGCGGGAGATGATTTCGCAACGTGGGAAAACGTGCCTAAAGAGACCAGCTCTGTCTGGTACGGCGACAGGAGGGCCGCCCTGTATTGGGCAGTCAAGCCGGTCGGGAGCCCTGCCAAAAAGTGGATCATTTCAACCAATGTGCAGTGGCCGGTGCCCGGCGCAGATCCTGTCATGTTGCCCAAGGATTATGTGATCGAACGGTGCCTGTCCGAGAGGAACCTGTTCCGCGGCATGAACTGAGGTGAGTTATGAGAAAGCTCAACGCATTGGCTGGCGGGCGCGGCCGGCGCGGTTTTACGCTGACCGAACTGATGGTCGCGTCGGCGCTCACCACGTTGGTGATGTCTCAGGTCGGCATGGCGCTGGTTTCTGCCCAGCGCATGTTCGAGTCGACCTTTGCGGACATCGAGCTGTCGCTGCAGTCGCGGATGTTGCGGGAGAAGCTGTTGTTTAGCATCAATGACGATGGCGGACTGATGAACGCGCGCCAGACCGATCTGTCGCTGGTGAATGGGATTGAGAACCAGGGCACAGGCATCAGTTTCATGCCGGTAAAGGGAGCGAAGAACCGGGTGGTGTTGAACGAGGAGAAACGGCTCGGCGCCGATTTGATCAGGTCGGAAAGGTGGCTGGAGTGCGGAACCATGGTGTTGCAGAGCACCAACGTGTTCAGCTTGGTGATGACGAACGGCACGATCAATATCGATCTGGACGTGGCCATCGCGATCGCCAACCGCAGATATGTGCAACGCAACCAGGTTAAAGCTCAAATCATGAACGAATAGGAGGTGGGTATGCGTTCCGGGGCTTCGCGGACAGGTTTTGTTCTGCCGATTGTCGTTGCGTGTATCCTGGTGGTGGCCATCATCGCGGGCGGCATGCTTAACTACGTGCTGTACGGCACGCGGGTGACGGGGGTGTACATCACGGCCTCCCAATGCCGGCTCGCCTCGCAGAGCGCGTTGGATCAGACCAAGGTCGATATCCAGCAAGCCTTTAAGACCTATTATCACGCGTATCCTTCGTCGTGGGATGTGCTGTCGTGGTTTAACACCCATACCGCGCAGGGCATCGGCGTGGGGGGGTATGCCTGCACGCTGATGCGTGACAGAAGCGTGAATGGGTGCCGGGTGACCGTCACGATCCAAGGGGTCGAGCGGCCCCCTGTCGGAGAGCCGTTTCAATACGCCCACGTCACGCTGCAAGCTACGGCGACGGGGGACTCGGCGGCCGGCGTCGAGGTTTCGAAAATGATAGAGGAGACGGTCGAGTATGCGCTCCGGCGGTCATCCGTATTCGACCATGCTTATTTTATGAACAATTACGGCTGGTTCAGGGGTAATGGCGTTGTGGCGAACGGGGATGTCCGGGCCAACGGCGACCTGTTGCTGGACGGCATCGCCTACATCAACGGCTTCGCCTATGCGGCGCCGAACACCGAGTTGGGGGCTTCGGGATTGGTTATTGGCGCCCCGCGGTTCATGTCGCGCGACGATTATTGGGACTACGCGGGCCTGCGGACCCGGCCGACCAGCCCGGCCTCGGACGGCGCCGGTGTATGGTTACAGGGGTATGATGCCGCTGAGTCAACACGGGTGTACTCGCATCAGGAGGAGCTGGAAATGCCTTACCTCGGCGATCTGGAATGGTATCGCATGGTGGCCAATAACACGGGGGGCACGATCAAACAGAACGGCGTGACCCTGGTGAGCGGCTGCTTCAACGGGAACGGGCCTTCGGGTTTGGCGACCGGGGCCGACAAAGGGAGCATCGTGCTGGACGGGACGGCCGCGCCCATCGAGATCTCTGGTCCGGTGGTGATTGAAGGCGACGTGATCATCAAGGGGACCGTCAGGGGGCAGGGCGTGATCTACGCGGGACGGAACATCCATGTTGTCGGTAATGTCACCTACGGAAACGCACCCGTCTGGCCGAAACCCGACCCCTCGCCCGCCCAGACGGTCAAAAACAACGCGGGGAAGGACATGTTGGGGCTGGTTTCCAAAGGCAACATTGTGATCGGCAACTACAAGGATCCGGCGTGGATGAATGCGGTCAAGGAATTTATCGGACCTCCGTTTGTAAAGGCTTACTCCAGTGATCCCACCGACGCGTCCATCGGGTACCCGTCCATGTTCTCGGGCAACTACACGGCGGCGGATTCAGGGCAGAAGGTCAAATACCTGCTCAACAAAAAGACAAAGAAATATGAGCCGAGCAGCACGGAGGACCGGGCGTATTACGAGAGCGCGATCGGGGACCTGAAGATCACGGAGATCGCCCAATCTGGGGAGATTACCCATATCGATGCGGTCCTCTATAACAACCACGCGGTCATGGGGACGCTCGGTCCGTGCCAGTTCAACGGCGCGGTGGTGAGCCGCGATGACGGCCTGGTCTTCAACGCCACGGTGAGTTTCAACTGGGACATCCGCTTGGGGTCGCGCAGCCCGGACGGGAGCAATTTCTTCATCTATCTGCCGATGTCGGTCGCTAATCCCCGCGTGATCGGCTGGAGGGAGGTGCTCTGATGCGCGCGGGATTTTATGCAGGCGTGGCCGCCTGGGGCCTCGCTGCCGCCGCGGCGTGGGGTGCGGCAGAACGTGCGGTTGACGCGGCCAGTGTGGTGCAAGCCCGAGTCGACCGCGAGACGCGCGGCGCTGGCCTGGACACGTCCTTGCACCTCGAGGATATTCGGCGTGCCGAGGCCGAAAAAAGGGTTAATAAGATCCGCAATCTCTCTCCGGAGCGTGTGCAGGATTGGATCAGCGGCAAACTCGCCGAGGAGGACCTCGACCGGGTGTTTTCTGAACCGCGTGCGCAAGAAAAGGGGAGTGACGTTGCTGTACCCTGTGCCCGCCTGAACCGGCTGGTGCTGGTGAGCGTGGCGACGATGGCTTTCGCGGGTCTCTATGGTTTGCAGCGCAGGCGCGAGCGGCTGGGCGAATTGGAGGCGGAAGAAGAAGTGCCGCCGCGCGGGGAACGCCGTGTAGCGCCCGGTCAGCCGCGCTATGGCGGCGACGGGAGAAGCTCCCCGCTGAGCGGACGGCAACGCGCGCTGACCGCACAACAGCGGACCGGCGGCGCCGGAAAAGGCCCTGCGCTGAAGGGTGCGCACCCGCCGTTACCGCCGCGGCCTAAACCCACCGCAGGCCCGGGGCCTGCCAAGCCGGCACCCGCCGCGCGGGCGCGCGGCGGGAAGATGCGAGGTGGGAAGGCGCGCGACGGGCGTTTCGACCTGGCACAAAACTGGGGTGACGGAATGACCGGAAAGCGCGGCGGCACGGCGGAGCCTCGCAAAAAGAAGTGACCTTGACAGGCTGCCCTAGCGCGGGGCGCTTTCGGAAGGCGGCACGCCCATTTCCGGGGCGTGCGGGTCAGGCGGGGGCTGCCTGGAGCCGGTGCCAGAGCATGAGGTCGCCTTCGAAAACGAACTGAGCTTCAAAGCCTCTGCCCTGCAGCATCAGCGGGATCCAGAGCCGGTCGTCGGACCACATGCGGCCGTAGGGGATGTCAGACTCCGAGCACCAGAAGGGATCCGCCTCGTCCGTCTCCGTGAGCGTGCCGGCGCAGGCCTCGGCGGTGAAGACGTGGCAGCGCAGCGAATAGCCGTCCGTGAAGGCGAAGTCGAGCCGTCCGGCCGGGCGCAGTCCGAGGGGGGTGAGCCCGACCTCCTCCTGCGTTTCGCGCACCGCGGCCTGCTCGTTCGTTTCGCCGGGCTCGGTCCGCCCGCCGGGCGCGTTGATTTTACCGTGGCCGAGGCCGCGCTTCTTGAGGATCAGCAGGAGCTGCCCTTCGCGGCGGATGAAGGTCAGCACGGCGGTTTCAGCCGGCTGCCACGCGGCCCAGTCGATATCGAAGGGCATACCCGAAGATGGTGTGACGGAAATCGGCATAGGGGTAGACTCGGGAAGACAGAATTCAGGAGTCAGTAGCCAGAATGAAAGTGGAGCGTCGGCGGTGTTTCCGACTGTCTTTATTCCGGATTCCGACTTCTGAATCCCCGCGCGGTTGCCAGCGGCTTCAATCAATGTGCTGGGTGATGAAGTTCTCGCGGATGTAGGCGATCGCCTCATCCAGCGACGGCAGGATCTTGGTGCAGTAACGGACCATCCACGGCGAGCAGTCCTTGAAATCGAAGGGCGAGAAGGCGACCACGAATTTGCCGAGGTCGTGCGCGGCGTAGAAGACCTCCATGGCCGTGCCGATCGAGGTCTTGCTGTAGTTGACGATGACGATGTCCGCCTCGCGCACATCCTGCAGGTCGAATTCCACGATCTCGTTCGCGCTGTCCACCTCGCGGTCCTTGAAGTTGCGGCGCATGGGGTCGAGCAGCACGAAGCGGTCGCGCAGCTGTTGCTTGGCGCGCTCGCGCCAGGTGGCGGCCAGCTCCGGGTGCTCGTCCATGATCGGGCCGCTCAGGTAGATCTTCTTCTTTGCGCTCATGGCTGCAAAACCTTATAAGGAACCACCCAGACGCCCCGAACACCAAGGGACACCCAGTTTTGGGGGGGTAAACGCAGAGAATCAGAGGCTGAATGAAAACAGGAGCGCCCGAATGCGTGACGCCGTGCTGCTTTTCTTTAACCAATCTTGGTGTTTCTTCGCGCTCTTGGAGTCTTGGTGGTAAACGCTTCGGTGCTTCCGGTTGCGCCGGATCAGGGGACGATGAACGGTGCCGTGAACGCCGCGACCTGTGCGCGCACGGTGGCCTGCAGCCCGGTGTTGGCGATGTCGCCGAGGATGTCGGCGATCCACGTGCCGATCTGCCGCATCTCGGGCTCCTTCATGCCGCGCGTGGTGACCGACGCGGTGCCGATGCGGATGCCGGAGGTGACGAACGGGCTGTTCTTGTCGAACGGGATGGTGTTCTTGTTGCAGATGATGCCCGCGGCGTCGAGCGCGGCGGCGGCGTCCTTGCCGGTGAGTCCGGCGCGCGCGACGTTGACCAGCATCAGGTGGTTGTCGGAGCCCCCCGAGACGAGGTGGAAGCCGCGCGCGGTGAGCGTGGCGGCAAGCGCCTGGCTGTTCGCCACGATCTGCCGCGCGTAGTCTTTGAACTCGGGCTGGAGCGCCTCGCCGAAACAGACCGCCTTGGCGGCGACGATGTTCTCGAGCGGTCCGCCCTGGAGCCCGGGGAAGACGGTCTTGTCGACGGCCTTGGCGAATTGCTCGCGGCAGAGGATCAGCCCGCCGCGCGGGCCGCGCAGGGTCTTGTGCGTGGTGGTGGTCACAAACTCCGCGTAGGGCACAGGGTTGGGGTGCACGCCGCCGGCCACGAGGCCCGCGATGTGGGCCATGTCGACCATCAGCATCGCGCCGCATTTGTCGGCGATGGCGCGGAAGCGCGGGAAGTCGAGGATGCGCGGGTAGGCGCTGGCGCCGGCCACGATCATCTTGGGCTTGTGCTCCATGGCGAGCTTCTCGATCGCGTCGTAATCGAGGGTTTCGGTCTCGGGCGAGACGCAGTAGGGCACGATGTGGAAAAGGCGTCCCGAGAAGTTCACCGGGCTGCCGTGGGTGAGGTGGCCGCCCTGGTCCAGGCTCATGGAGAGGATCGTGTCGCCGGGGTTGAGCACCGCGAAATAGACCGCCATGTTGGCCGAGCTGCCGCAGTGCGGCTGCACGTTGGCGTGGTCCGCGCCGAAGAGGGTTTTGGCGCGCTCGATGGCCAGCGACTCGACGGTGTCCACCGGGATGCAGCCGCTGTACCAGCGCTTGCCCGGATAGCCTTCCGCGTACTTGTTGGTGAGCACGCTGCCCGAGGCCTCGCGCACGGCGCGCGTGACCGTGTTCTCCGAGGCGATCAGGTTGATGGTGCTGTTTTCCTGCTCGATCTGGCCCCGGATCGCGGCGTGGACTTCGGGATCGGCATCGGCGAGGTAGGCCACTTCGGCGAGACGTTCGGCGCGTTCCAGCTTGCAGACGCGGCGCTGGTGGCGCGCCTCGTGGGAGAAGGGGGTGTCGAGGAAGACGCGGGTGATGGCGACGGCGGCCTCGGGGGCGAGGGTGCCGGCGAGCACCAGGACGTTCGCGTTGTTGTGGGTGCGGATTTTCAGCGCGGTCTCCACCGAATCGCAGAGCGCGGCGCGCACGCCGGAAAAGCGGTTGGCGGCGATGCTCATGCCGACACCCGTGGTGCAGATCAGGATGGCGGCGTCCGCCTTCTTTTCGACGATCTGCTCCGCCGCCTGGACGGCGTAGTCCGCGTAGTCGACGGAGTCGGAGGTGAAGGCCCCAAGGTCGGCCACGGCGTCGGTCCGGGTTTTGAGGTAGGAGTTGAGGGCATTTTTGATGTTCAGCCCGCCATGGTCACAGCCAAGAACAAGTTTCATGAGTGCTCCGAAAGGGTGGTCTTCCTGTTAAAAAAAGGGTCTTCACTATATCACGGTTGGACGGGTGCGGCAAGGCCAACCCAGTCTCGACAGCGGGGAGGGTAAGACCGTATACTGAAGACCAATTCGAGCGTGCGCTTCGGGCGCGAGACCGGGAGAACCTTTTTGTGAGCGAGACCAAGAAACTGTTTCTGATCGATGTGATGCCGCTGCTGTACCGGGGGCACTTTGTCTTTCTGAAGGACCCGCGCATGACCAGCACGGGGATCAACACCTCGGCGCTGACCACCTTCGCGTCCTGCGTCCTGCAGATCCTCAACGAGCACACGCCCACGCATGTGGCGCTGGTGCTGGACTCGACGACGCCCACCTTCCGGCATCTGGCCTATCCGGCCTACAAGGCGCAGCGGCAGAAGATGCCGGAGGATCTCGCGGCGGCGATCCCGATGGCCATTGAGTTGGCCGAGGCGCTGCGGATCCCGATCCTGCGGGTGGACGGCTTCGAGGCGGACGACGTGATGGGCGCCTTGGCCGTGCGGGCGGCCGCGGAGGGCTGGACCACTTATCTGGCGACCCCTGACAAGGATGTGGCGCAGCTGGTGGGGCCGACCACCTACCTGTTCCGTCCGGGCCGGGCCAACGTGCCCGCCGAGATTTACGATGCCGCGACGGTCTGTCAGCACTGGGGCCTCACGTCGCCCGGCCAGATGATCGAATATCTCGGTTTGGCCGGTGACGCGTCCGACAACATCCCCGGCATCGCGGGCGTGGGCGAGAAGACCGCGACCGCCCTTCTGGCGCAGTATGGGACAATCGAGAACATCCTCGCGCACGCGGCCGAACTGAAGGGCAAGCTGGCCGAAAAGGTGGCGGCGGGCGCGGAGAGCGCGCGGCAGAGCCGCGACTTGGCCACCATCCGCACCGATGTGCCGGTGCCGATCGAGCTGGCCGCGCTGGCGCGGCGTGACCCCGACGTGGAGCGTTTGCGGGCGGTCCTCAAAAAATACGAGCTGTTCGCGATCGGCAAGCGGCTGCTGGGCGACGCCTTCGAGCAGGTGAGCGCCGAGAAGGCGCCGGACGCCTACAAGACCCTTGCGGAGGTGCCGCACGCCTACGTTTGCGTGCAGAGCGAGGCTCAGGTACAGGCGCTGCTGAAGGCCTTGGACGCGGCTTCCGAGTGGGCCTTCGATACCGAGACCACCGGGCTCGATCCGCGCCACGACCGGCTGGTGGGCATGTCCTTCGCCACCGCGCCGGGCAAGGCGTGGTACGTGCCTGTGCCCGAGGAGCGCGAGGCCTGCCGCGCCTTTCTGGCGCGCTTCGCGCCGCTCTTCGCGGACCCCTTCAAGGTCAAGATCGGCCACAACGCCAAGTTCGACCTCACGATTTTCCGGCAGTACGGACTTGAGGCGCGGGGCGAACTGCACGACAGCATGCTGGCGCACTATGTGATCGATGCGGCGGACCGTCACGGCATGGACCATCTGGCGCGCCAGTACCTGCACTACAACCCCATTCCCATCACCGCGCTGATCGGCGCGAAAAAGAAGGGCGTGGAGCAGGGCAACATGGGCGACCTCAAGCCTGAAGAGATCAGCGATTATGCGGCCGAGGACGCGGACGTGACGCTGCAGCTCGACCGGCTCCTGCGCAAGGCGGCCCGCGATGCCGGTTGCCTGAAGGCCCTGGCCGATTGCGAGGAGCCGCTTATCGGGGTGCTGCTGGACATGGAGACCGAGGGCGTGCGCATCAACGAGTCGGCCTTGCGGGCCTATGGACGCGAGCTCGACCGCGAGCTGCTCGATCTGGAAATCAAGATCCGCGAGCTCGGCGGCGGCAACTTCAATCCCTCCTCGCCCAAGCAGCTGGGCGAGATCCTGTTCGACCATCTGAAGCTTGACCCGGATGCGGCCCGCACGGCGAACGGGCAATACGCGACGAGCGAGGACGTGCTTTTCCGCATCCAGGACCGGCATCCGATCATCCCGATGATTCTTGAACACCGCATGTGCAGCAAGCTGAAATCGACCTACGTCGACAAGCTTCCCGCCTGCATCGATCCGGCGACCGGACGCATCCACACGAATTTCGCGCAGGCGCTGACGGAGACGGGGCGGCTCTCCTCCTCCGAGCCCAACCTGCAGAACATCCCGATCCGCACGGAGCGCGGCCAGCGGATTCGCGAGGCTTTTGTGGCGCGCGACGCCGACCATGTGCTGCTCTCGGCCGACTATTCGCAGATCGAGTTGCGCGTGATGGCGGCGCTGAGCAAAGACCCCGTCATGATGGAAGCGTTCCGGCGCGGCGCGGACATTCACACCGAGACCGCGACGCGGGTTTACGGCGTGCTGCCGGCGATGGTGACCCCGGCGATGCGTTCGGCCTGCAAGATGGTGAATTTCGGGATCATCTACGGCATTTCCGCGTTCGGGCTGAGCCAGCGTCTGAACGTGCCTCGCAAACAGGCGGCCGAGCTGATCGAGACCTACTTCGCACAGTATCCGGGCGTGAAGGCCTACATGGACCAGGCGATCGCCGATGCGCGGGAAAAGGGCTTTGCGCTGACCCTGCTGGGCCGGCGGCGCTTTCTCCGCGACATCACCTCGCGCAACGCGACCACGCGGCAGGCGGCGGAGCGCAACGCCATCAACACGCCGGTGCAGGGATCGGCCGCGGATCTGATCAAGCTCGCGATGGTGCGCGTGCACAGGGAGCTGAAGCAGCACCGCCTGAAGACCAAGATGGTGTTGCAGATCCACGACGAACTGCTCTTCGACGTGCCCAAGGACGAGGTCGGCGTGGTGCGCGACTTGGTGAAAAAAGCCATGACCACGGTGCTCGATATCGGGGTGCCGCTCGAGGTGAGCGTGGGCGTGGGCGACACGTGGCTGGAGGCGCACTGAGAAGTGAGGATTTAGGATTGAGGATTGAGGAGTCGGGACATGAATGAGAAGGTCGGACAGGTGACGCGGCGGAACGCGGTGGCGTGGCTGCTGCGCGCGGGGGCGGGGGCGGGGGTCGCGGCGTTCGCGGCCTTGGCGGCGCGTCGTCCGGCGGGTGACCGCATGGTCTGGCAGCTCGATCCGCGCAAGTGCATCCAGTGCGGCCGGTGCGAGACCGCGTGCGTGCTTCAGCCCTCGGCGGTGAAGTGCGTCCACGGCTACGTGATGTGCGGGTACTGCAAGCTGTGCTTCGGGTATTTCAAGCCGGACGCGGCGCGGCTGGACGAGGCGGCTGAGAACCAGACCTGCCCGACCGGCGCGATCCGGCGGCAGTTCGTCGAGGATCCCTATTTCGAGTACCACATCGACGAGCCGCTCTGCACGGCGTGCGGGCTGTGCGTGAAGGGCTGCACCAATTTCGGCAACGGCTCGCTCTATCTCCAGGTGCGGCATGACCGCTGCGTGAACTGCAACACCTGCCGCATCGCCGAGACCTGCCCCTCGCAGGCTTTTACGCGGGTTCCCGCCTCGCAGCCTTACCTGCTGAAAGAGAAATTGGTTTAGGAGTCTTGAACAGGATGTCGTGTGTCGCGCGTTTTCTCCGTTTGTTGTACCGCCTTCAGGCGGCGGTTCAGCCGGGTCGCGTGGCCGGCTGAAGCCGGTACAACGTGCAAGGAAACAGAACTTTCGGGTATCAGGAATGAAGAGGGACTGAGGTGTGATCCAGATTCTGATAAAGCGGTTGAGCGGACTGACGGTGTGGCTTTTTCCTCTGGGGGCGGCCGCGAACTCGCGGTTCCCGCGGCCGCAGTTCGACAGCGGGCACACGGTGCCGCAGGCGACGCATCCGGCGTTCGAGGCGCTGGTGCCGGCTTGGGCGGACGTGCTGATCCTGGCGGTGGCCTTGGGGATCTCAGTCTGGCTGGTGCGGCGCGTGCGGTCGCGGCGCTGGATTCTCGCGCTCTCGGTGGCGTGCCTGGCCTGGTTCGGTTTTGTGAAGCACGGCTGCATCTGCCCCGTGGGGTCCGTGCAGAATGTGGCGGTGGCGGCGTGGAGCGGCGGCGGGCTGCCGTGGTTCGTCGCGGCGCTGTTCGCCTTGCCGCTCTTGACGGCGTTGCTTTTCGGCCGGGTCTTTTGCGGGGCGGTGTGTCCCTTGGGTGCGCTGCAGGACCTGTTCATCGTCAAGCCGCAGCGGATGCCGCGGGCGCTGGACGCGGTGCTGCGGCTGATACCGCTTGTGGTGCTGTCGGTCGGTCTCGTATACGCGGTGAACGGCGCGGGGTATCTGATCTGCCGCGCCGACCCGTTCGTGGGATTCTTCCGGCGCAGCGCCCCGTTGCCGATGCTGCTGACCGGAATGGCGGTGCTGCTGGTCGGCTTGGTGGTCGCGCGGCCGTATTGCCGCTACTTCTGCCCCTACGGCGTGTTGCTGGAAGGGTGCGCGCGGCTGGCGTGGAAGCGGGTGGATGTGACGGGGCGGGACTGCATCAATTGCCGGCTGTGCGCGGGCACGTGCCCGGTGGATGCGATCGCGGTGCCGCGAGCGGCCTTGAGCGACGCGGCGCGCGTCAGGCAGTTCAGGCGGTTCGTTGTGATGCTGGCGCTGGTTCCGCTGCTGATCGCCGGGTGTGCGGGCGCGGGCTGGCTGTCGGGCGCGTTCGTCGCCAAGGCGCATCCGGACGTGGTGCTGGTCAATCGGCTGACCGCGGCCACGGCCGCGGATGAGGATCTCTATCCCGAGATCGAAGCGTTCAAGCGCACAGGGCAAAGCCGCGCGTGGGCCGAGGCGCGCGCGGCCGATACGGTGGAGCGTTTCCGCAAAGGTTGCGCGGGTGCGGGGGCCTTCATCGGCCTGGTGATGGCGCTGCGGCTGCTGGGTCTGACGCGGCTGCAGCGGCGCTCCCTGCACGAGGCGGACCGCTTGCGCTGCGTGGCCTGCGGCCGCTGTTTCGCGGCCTGCCCGAAGAACCGGGAGTGAGCGTTTCGTCCGATCAGGGCCACGGTTTTGCGCGTGTTTTTTCTTCGGTAGGGACGGTTCCCCGAACCGTCCGCCGGTTCGTGAGGGTTGGATGTTAGGCATGGACCTGCGGACGCCTGCGGGGAGGCGTCCCTGCCAGGGAGCTGAAGGGTTCAGTCACCCAAGGTGTTTTCCGTGCCACATCCCTGCTGTTTCCCCGGCGTCTCGGCGCGGTAGGCGGCTTCGCGCTCGAGGCAGCTCGCGACGGCGGCGCGGATCTCGGCGGGGGTGCGCAGCTCGTGCAGCATGCCGCGCACGTGGGAAGAACCCTTGAGGCCGTGGAGATAACGGAAGAGGTGGCAGCGGAAGGTGGTCGCCAGCGCCTCGTCGGCGTCGATCACATGGCGCGGCAGGGTATAGCGTTCACGGACGAGCCGGCTCAGCGTGAGCTCGGAGGCCATGTGTTCTTCCAGCGTCTCACGGATGTCGGCCAGATCGCGCCGCGGCCGTGCGCCTGAGGCGTCGGCGGCGGAAGGCTCATTTCCTGCAACGAGGTCGGCGCTAATCTCTTCGAAGATCCACGGGTTGCCGAGCGCTGCGCGTGCGATCATGACCGCATCCACGCCGGTTTCGCGGAACATGCGCCCGGCGTCAGCGGTCGAGCGCACGCCGCCGTTGCCGATGACCGGGATCTTGGCGCGGCGTTTGACTTCGGCCAGCAGATCGAGCTGGACCTCCCCGCCATGGCCTTGCGAGGTGAAGCGGCCATGCAGGGCGAGCGCGTCCGCGCCGGCGGATTCGGCGGCGGCGAGGATCTCGAAAATCATGACCTTGTCGGGGTGCGGGCCGAGGCGCGTCTTGATGGTGAGGGGCAGCTTCACGGCTTTTCGCATGGCGGCGAGGATGTCGTGGATGCGCGGCGGGTCCTTGATCAGCGCCGCGCCCGCGCCGTTGGCGGTGATCTTGTGGACGGGGCAGCCCGCGTTCAGGTCGATGGCGACGAAGCGTCCGGTCTGTTCGACCTTGGCGGCGGCCTCCGCCAGCGTGGCGGGCTCGGAGCCGTAGAGGTGCGCGACGACCGGGGCCTCGTCGTCAAAGGTCTCCAGCAGCTGCCAGGTTTTTTCCGCGCCACGCAGCAGCCCCACGTCGTTCACCATCTCCGTGTAGGTCAGCGCCGCGCCGCGCCGGCGGCAGATGCGGCGCAGGGGCGCGTTGGTGAAGCCCGCCATGGGCGCGAGGAACAGCAGCGGGCGTCCGGTGTCAGGCAGCTTGAAGAGCGTATGGAGGGGGGAGGGCAAGGGCAAGGAGGAGTTAGGAGTTAGAAGTTAGGAGTTTGGAGTTAAGAGTCGGGAGTCGGGTGAGAATAGCCAATAGCCAACAAGGAACTCCCAATGGCCAAGTGATATCGTCTTTCCTTGGGTGTTGAACATTCCTTGTTCGTTATTGGATATTCGGCGGTTTCGTCCTATCCGTGCCGCAGGGGGCGGAAGTGGACGCGGGTGGGGCGGTCGGCGGCGTCGCCCAGGAGCTTGCGGCGCTGCTCGTGGTAGTCGGCGTAGTTGCCCTCGAACCAGGTGACCTTGGAGTCGCCCTCGAAGGCGAGGATGTGGGTGGCGACGCGGTCGAGGAACCAGCGGTCATGGCTGATCACCATGACGCAGCCGCCGAAGTCGGAGATGCCCTCCTCGAGCGAGCGCAGGGTGGCGATGTCGAGGTCGTTGGAGGGCTCGTCGAGCAGCAGCAGGTTGCCGCCGCTGCGCAGGAGCTTGGCGAGGTGCACGCGGTTGCGCTCGCCGCCGGAGAGCACGCCCACGCGCTTCTGCTGCTCCGAGCCTTTGAAGTTGAAGCGGCTGCAGTAGACGCGGCCGAACATCATCACGTCGCCCGCGAGGGTCACATACTCCGAGCCGCCGGTGATCTCCTCGTAGACCGTGTGGCTGTCGTCGAGCGAGTCGCGGGACTGGTCGACATACGAGGGCACCACGGTGGAGCCGACATTGAAGGTGCCGGAGAGCGGCTGGAGCTGGCCGGTGATGAGCTTGAAGAGCGTGGTCTTGCCCGCGCCGTTGCCGCCGATGACGCCGACGATGCCGCCGCGCGGCAGGTCGAAGCACATGTCCTCGAAGAGCAGGTTGTCGCCGAAGCCCATGGAGACCTTGTCGGCCTTGACCACGAGGTCGCCGAGGCGCGGGCCGGGCGGGATCTGGATGCGCAGATCGTCCTCGCGCGTGTTGATCTCTTGGGCGGCGAGCTCCTCGTAGCGGCGCACGCGGGCCTGGTTCTTGGCGCGGCGGCCCGAGGGGTTGGTGCGCACCCAGGCGAGCTCGTTCTCGATCAGCCGGCGGCGCGACTCGGCCTGCTTGACCTCGCGCTGCAGGTTGTCCTGCTTCTGCTGGAGCCACGCCTCGTAGTTGCCCTTGTAGGGGAAGGCGCGCCCGTTGTCGAGCTCGAGGATCCACTCGGTGACGTTGCTGAGGAAGTAGCGGTCATGGGTGACGCAGATGAGCGTGCCCTTGAAGCCCTTGAGGTAGGTTTCGAGCCAGGCGACCGATTCGGCGTCGAGATGGTTGGTGGGCTCGTCGAGCAGCAGCACGTCGGGGTTGGAGATGAGGATGCGGCACATGGCCACGCGGCGGCGCTCGCCGCCGGAGAGCGGGGCGACCGGCGCGTCGGAGGGCGGCAGGCGCAGGGCCTCCATGGCCATTTCGATGTGGTGGTCGAGGCTCCAGAGGTCATTGTGGTCGATCGTGTCCTGGAGGCGCCCGAGCTCGTCGTTCAGCTTCTCCGACTCCTCGTCGCTGAGGTCCTCGCCCAGCTTCTCGCAGATCGCGTCGTAGCGCGCGAGCAGGGCTTTGGAGCCGGCGACGCCCTCCTCCACGCACTGCATGACGGTCTTGGTGTTGTCCAGGCCGGGTTCCTGCGAGAGGTAGCCGATGCGGGTGTTCTTGGCGATCTGGCACTCGCCCATGAACTCTTTGTCGAGGCCGGCGAGGATCTTCAGCAGGGAGGACTTGCCGGAGCCGTTGGCGCCGATCACGCCGATGTGCGCGCCGTGGTAAAAGGAGAGGTTCACCTCCGAGAGGATGATCTTCTTCTCGTGCTGCTTGGTGACGTTGATGAGATTGAACGCGTATTCGCCGGCCATGGGGGGACCCTTCGGGAAGGAAAAGTTAAGAGTTAGGAGTTAGAAGTTAGGAAGGAGAGGGGGGCAGTCGGGGTCGGTGGAGAGCGGAAAAGAATACCAACGACGGGCGGCAAAGTCCATAGCGGCCTTGGGGAGGCCCTTTTTCGGCAGCCGGCAACCTGCACCCTATAGCCAGCAGCCTATTGCCTATTGCCGACAGCCTCGCACCTCACACGTAGCGGCGTTCGACGCGGTTGCCGAACGAGCAGATGATCTCGTAAGGATGGGTGTTTTTAAGCGCGGCCCAGTCTTCGACGGTCAGGGCGTGCAGGCCTTCGCCGCCGAGGCAGGTCACTTCATCGCCGACCGCGGCGTCGGGGACGCTTTCGAGCGAGACGGTGGTGTAGTCCATGGAGATGCGGCCGAGCACGGGGCAGGGGACGCCGCGGATGAGCAGGTAGCCGCGGTTCGAGAGGGCGAGCGGCAGGCCGTCCGCATAGCCTGCGGAGACGGTGCCCACGCGGGTCGGGCAGGCGAGGCGGTAGGTGTGGCCATACCCGATGCCGGTGCCGGCGGGCAGCGTGCGGATGGCCGTAAGCCGCGTCTTGAGGGCGAGCACCGGCTTGACGTGCAGGGTGCGTTTGCCGGACGTGTCGAACGAGCCGTGGAGATTGATGCCGGTGCGGACGACGTTGAACGGCGGCTGGCAGGCGCGGGGGAAGTTGTTGATCGCGTCGCTGTTGGCGATGTGCCGCTTGGCGAAGGTGATGCCGTCGCGGGCGAGGTCATCGAGGATGGCGCAGAAGAGGTCCATCTGGTGGTTGGTCAGCTCCGAACCGCTCTCGTAGGCGAAGGGGAAGTGCGAAAAAATGCCCTCGCAGAAAAGGCCGGGGAGCCGGCAAGCGTCGCGGATCACGGCGGGCGCTTCAGCGGCGAGGATGCCGAGGCGGCTCATGCCGGTGTCGAGTTTGAAATGGACTGTGGCGGTTTTTCCCTGCCGCACGGCGGCCGCGCTGATGAGCCGTGCGGTGGCGAGGTCGGTGACCGGCAGGGTGACGCCAGCGGCGACCATGGGGCCGATCTCCTCCGGCAGGATGCTGCTGAGGATCTGGACGGGTTTGCCGAGCGGCAGGAGCTGGAGCGCTTCGTAAGGTTCCGCCACGCCGAAGCCCGACGCGCCCGCCTGGGCGAGCGCCCGGGCGATGGGGAGGACGCCGAGGCCGTAAGCGTTGGCTTTGAGCACGGTAAGGACATCCGCTGGCGCTACGGCGTCGGCGATCTTGCGGTAATTCTGGGTCAGCGTCTCGAGGCTGATCTCCAGCCAGACTCTGCGTGGGATTTCGGTCATGCTCGCATCTTCGTACGCGGGAGGCGCCCTGTTATTCCCGCCACCCGTGACAGGGGGTGCGCGCGGCTTTCGGAAGTGCATGGAGACGCCCGGCGAGGGCGTCGCCTCCTCACACCCTTTCAGGTTCCGGCGCTAGCCGGCGTTTTGGGTTCGCGTTCCACGGTTTTTAACTTATCAAAGCCGCTATGCCTGTTCAAGGTGGAACTGGCAGAAGGCGGCGTGCTCGGCGGGTAATCGGGTGCTCCCGTCAGCGTTATTCGTATTGCCCGGTTGGGTTTTACTCGTTATCACAAACCCCCGACAAAGATGATAAAACAATCAGGTTTCCGGCCGATTGTTAATTGGCCGCGAAACGTGTCTAATTAACCGTATCAGATAGTGCTAGAGCTGCACGAGAGCGGGAGTTTCGTGTCCGTCGCTTTCCGGGCGCGGAGGCCCCGCTAAAACGATTTTATCTAGGTCATTCAAGCGGTCTTTGTGGATGCCGCGTGTACGAAAAAAACGGATTCAGGGTCGAGAGAACATCCTCTGAACGAGCAGGGAATACGGTCCAATCCGTTGCGAGCCATATTGGGGGGACAGCCATGAACAAATGGAGAACGCTGGAGAGGTCATGCGTCTGGGCGCTGTTCGCGGCGGGACTCTGCTTATGCATGCCGTCCACGGGCTGGAGTGATCCGGATTTGCCGGGCGGGCTGCCCAATTTTGAGGTCGTCCCCGCCGGTTCGTATGTGATTCCGATGGACACCAATCTTCAGGCCGTGGGCGTATCGGTCTTCAACATGAAGGCGTATGGTCTAGTCAATGCCTTGCTGCATGGGAATGTGCCCGTGAAGTGGGCCATCGCCACGGACAAGTTTAAGGAAGGCATGGACTTCGCGGCAGACGTGAGGCTGCTGTCGCCGACCAATCTGGTGCCTGCGAATCCGGTCACGATCAACCGCAGGTTTTATTCCGGTCCGTTCATTGTCGACCCGGCCTATACCAATCTGGCCCGCTCGATCATCGCGACGTACGGCAACAAGGTGGCCGTCTACACGGTCATGTCGCCCGTCGCGGTGGACATCCGCTACACCCTGACGCATAAGCCCATGGTGGCGGTCTTTGATGACGGCAAGACCCAAGCCATTCACACCGGCATTCTGGACGAGGCCGGCTTCCCGGCCAGCCACTACCAGGTTCTGCACGCGGCGAGCCTGGGGTTCATCGGTGCCACCAGCTGTTTCACCTTCGCATCCTCGCCGCACTTCGACGGCGGCGAGTCCGCCGGCGCCCAGGCCACGTCGGTCAGGGAATTCGCGGAATCGGGCGGCAACTTCTTGGCCCAGTGCGCCGGGGTGCGAACCTATGAGAATCAGACCAACGGCCACTTTCACACGACCTCGGGCTTTGTGGACAAGAACGACGCCACGAAGTTTATCTATCCCAATCCGGATATGGCGTACAACCAGTATCAGGGCACCTTGAGTGACGAAGGCGGGTCGCTGCAGGATTGGGGGCTAGCGCCTGGGTCGGCCTTCACGAACAACACCTACCTTTGCGTGCAGAACTCGGCCAAAACCAACAGTTTCAGGGCGGCCGTCTCCAAGCATGCTGGCATCGCCCTCGGGGGTCTGGTGTTCTATCTGGGAGGGCACGACTACTCGGGAAACACGCTGATCGCCATCAACGGACGGCGCATGTACCTGAATGCCATTTTCGTCCCCGCCGACCGGCCGGGCGATTGCGGCATCACGTTCACCGTGGATCTGGAGCTGAATAAAACCGCCAGCACCCTGTTCTCGCAGGTAGGCAGCAATGTGACGTTTACCGTCGTGGTCACGAACAGGGGCCCTGGCAGCGCGACGGGTGTCAGCGTCCGGGATGCCCTGCCGGCAGGGCTGAGTTTCACCAGCGCAAGCAGCGGAGATTACACGCCCAGCAACGGCCTGTGGAACATCGGGATGCTGCACCGGGGCGCATCCGCGACGCTGCAGATCAACGCCACGGTCGTGCAATATGGGGTGATGACGAACATCGCCCAGGTCTGGACCGCCATGCAGGGCGACCCGGATTCGACGCCGGGAAACAGCGTGCCGACGGAAGATGACCAGGGTCAGGCGGTCATCACCGTGGAGGAGGCGGACCTGAGCCTGACCAAGAGCGTCGACAAGGACTTCGTGCATCAGGGCAGCAATGTCACGTTCACGGTTGCCGTCACGAATCAGGGGTTCAGCCATGCGACGGGCGTGGCGGTGCGCGACGCCTTGCCGCCCGGGGTGGCCTATGTGTCAAGCAGCGGCGGGCTCTACAATCCGATAAACGGGGTATGGGCCATCGGCGCGTTGAATGCCGGCAGCGGCACAAACCTGCAAATCACGGTCACCGCCCTCGCGCTCGGGACAATCACCAACATCGCGGAAGTGCTGACGTCGAATCCGCCCGACCCGGACTCGACGCCTGGCAACGGCAACCCCACGGAAGACGATTATGGCACGGCAGCCTTTACAAGTACGGCACCCGACTACATGCTCACAAAGACGCTGGCTAGCCCCGCCGGCCGACCGGCGGCGGTTGGCGAGACGGTCGTGTTCACGATCTCCGTAACGAACACCGGCTATGCGGCGCTCGACACGGTACGGCTGGACGACACGTACAACCCCGGTTTCCTGACCTTCCTGGACGGCACGCCACCGCCCCTGCCGGCCGGCGGCGGCAGCTTGACTTGGAGCAACGCCGGACCTTTGGTGGCGGGCGCTAGCCTGACCGTGACCGCGCGGTTCACGGCCGTGTCGAGCACCCTGCCGGGAGAGACCACCAACACCGTGGTTTCGGCGGTTACCCTGGCCAACGGCGTGCCGGTCTCCAGCCAGACCTCCTGGGCCTCCGTGCAACTGGTTGTGCCCGGCGTGCGCATCGCCAAGTCGTTGTCTTTCCCGTCGTTCCGGCCCACGGCGGTGGGGGAGACCAACATCTTCACGATGACCGTGAGCAACACCGGCAACTATGCGCTGGACACGGTGCCGGTGGCCGACACCTACGACACGGGGCTGCTGGCTTTCGTTGGCGCCGAGCCGCCGCCGGCAGACAATGTCAATGACGGTACCCTTAACTGGGCCAACGTGGGTCCGCTCGCCCCTGGCGCCAGCGTGACTGTCACGGGACGGTTCAGCGCGGTGTGTGGCGGCACGGGCACCAACCTCGTGGTGACGGTGCCGACGACGGCCAACGGCGTGCCGGTGCCGCCGTGGACTAACGGTGCGCCGCACACGGCCGCGGAAGCCGCACTGCTGGTGACGAAGCGCGTGGTCAGTCCGGCGGGCCGCCCGGCGGCCATCGGCGAACCGGTCGAGTTCGCGATCACGGTCGCCAACACGGGCGCGGTGCCGGTCTTCACCGTGCCGCTGACCGACACATATAACACGAACCTGCTGGACTTCACGTCGGCGACGCCGCCCGAAGCGGGACTGGCGGGAGGGGTGCTCGTCTGGGACAATGTTGGCCCGCTGGGCGTGGGCGGCAGCGTGACCGTGGCGGCGCGGTTCAACGCGCTGACCAACGGCATAGGCACGAACTTTGTGGTCACGCTGACCTCGGCCAACAGCGTGCCGCATACCAACGTGAACCCGCGTGTAGGCATCACAAAGACGCTGGTGAGCCCGGCGGGCCGGCCGGCTGCGGCCGGCGAGGCTGTCCTGTTTGAGATCACGGCCCGGAACCTCGGGGACGTGACGCTGGATGTCGTGCCGGTGACGGACACCTACGATAAGACGTTGCTGTCCTTTGTGAGCGCCCTGCCGGCGTCGGTTGACACGGTCAACGACGGCGTGATTGCATGGGCAAATGTCGGGCCGCTGACGCCGGGATCCGGCGCGACGATCACGGCGCATTACACGGCGAAGGGATCAGGAATCGGAACTAACGTGGTGGTGACTGTGCCGTCCACGACTAACGGCGTGCCGGTGTTGCCGGCCACATCGGGGGTGCCATACGCCGTCGTGTCGCCGGGCGTGCTTCTCACCAAGAGCGTGATCAGCCCGCTGAACCGGCCGGCGATGGTAGGCGAGGAGACGGTCTTTGGGCTGACGCTGACCAATACCGGCAACATCAGGCTGGACACGGTACCTTTGTCGGACACCTTCGATACGAATCTGCTTTCCGTGCTGTCGCAGACGCCGCCGGCGGACAGTACGGACCTGCCGCCAGGCACGCTGACCTGGAAGAACGTGGGCCCTCTGTCGGCGGGAGAAGGCGTGACCGTAACAGCCCGGTTTACCGCATGTGCGTCAGGAAGCGGAGTGAATGTCGGCGTAACCTCTCCGGCCACGACCAATGGAGTGCCTGTGCTGCCGAGCACCTCAAGCGTGCCGCATTCGGCTGTGGCTGTGGGCATCATCGTGGCCAAGCAGCTTCAAAGCCCGGCGGCTCGTCCTGCGGTGGTGGGTGAGGAGTTCGTCTTTACCCTGCTGGTGGCCAATCAGAGCGACGTGGTTTTGGACACCGTCCCGCTGACCGACAGCTTCGATGCGAGTCTACTCGAGATCGTGAGCCAGTCGCCGCCGGCCAACAGCACGAACCTCGCGACGGGCACCCTCTCCTGGACGAATGTGGGACCGGTTGGCCACGGTGGCCAGGTGGTCGTCTCGACGACGTTCAGGGCTATAGCCAGCGGCACGGGCACGAATGTCGCGGTTTGGGCGCCATCGACAACCAACGCGCTGCCGATCGCGCCGGGCACCTCGAGCGTGCCGCATACGGCCGTGTCGCCGGGCTATGTCATCAACAAGACGCTGATCAGCCCGGCGAACCGCCCGGCCGCAGTCGGCGAGCCCGTGTCCTTCATGATCACGGTCACCAACACCGGCGACATCGCCCTCGCAGCAGTTGCGGTGGATGACACCTACGACATGAACATCCTGACGTTCGACTCTTCCTCGCCACAGGTCAGCATTTCATTCGGCAACCGGCTGACTTGGGATCATGTGGGACCGCTCGCGGTCGGAGGTTCGACGAACCTCACGGTCAACTTTACGTCCATCGGCAGCACGCTGCCGGGCGTGACAACGAATGTCGTGATCTCCACGGTCACGGAGAGTCATGGCGTACCTGTCGGCAGCCAGACCAACCATGCCACGGCGCGGGTCGTCGCGCCCGCAGTTGCCCTGACCAAGACTTTGGCCTTCCCGACAGGTCGGCCCGCAGCCGTGGGCGAAACCAATATTTTCACGGTCACGGTGAGCAATGCCGGCGACTATCCTCTCGACACGGTGCCGGTCGCGGACATGTACGACACAAGCCTGCTGGCCTTTGTGGGCACCGAGCCGCCGCCGGCGGACACGGCCAATGACGGCAGGCTTGACTGGGCCAACGTGGGCCCGCTCGCCCCCGGCGCCAGCGTGACCGTCACGGGACGGTTCAGCGTGGTGCGCGCCGGTACGGGCACCAACATCGTGGTGACGGCGCCGACGACAACCAACAACGTGCCGGTGCCTTCGGTGACCAACGGTGCGCCGCACACGGCCGCGGACGTGTCGTTGCTGGTGTCTAAACGCGTGGTCAGCCCGGCGGGCCGTCCGGCGGCCATCGGCGAGCCGGTCGAGTTTGTTCTCGCGGTCACCAACACGGGCTCCGTGCCGGTGTTCACTGTGCCGCTGGCCGACCTGTTTGACTCGAACCTGCTGGCTTTCGCGTCGGCCGCGCCGCCGCCGACGGACCTGACGGGGGGCGCGCTCACCTGGGCCAACGTCGGCCCGTTGCCCGTGGGCGGCAGCGCGACCGTGACGGCGCGGTTCAACGCGCTGGCCAGCGGCGTGGGCACGAACTTCGCGGTCACCCTGGCCTTCACCAATTCGGTAACGCACACCAACGTGAACCCGCGCGTGAGCATCAATAAAACGCTGTCTTTCCCGACAGGGCGTCCTGCACTGGTGGGCGAGACCAACATCTTTACGGTCACGGTGAGCAATACCGGAGATTATCCGCTCGATACGGTGCCCGTCACGGACACGTATGACACAAGCCTGCTGGTCTTTATGGGCGCCGAGCCGCCGCCGGACGACAACGCCGATGACGGCACGCTCGACTGGCCCAATCTGGGCCCGCTGGCGCCGGGCGGCAGCGTGACCGTCACGGGGCGGTTCAGGGCCGTGCACAGCGGTGCGGGCACAAACACGGTGGTGACGGCCCCGATAACGACCAGCGGTGTGCCGGTGCCGCCTTCGACCAACGGCGCGCCGCACACTGCGGAGGACGTGGTGGTCTTTGTATCCAAGCGCGTGGCCAACCCGGCGGGCCGTCCGGCGGCCGTAGGGGAACAATTTGAGTTTGCGATCACGGTCACAAATTCAGGCGCCATGCCGGTCTTCACCGTACCGCTGACCGACACGTTCAACACGAACTTGCTGGGCTTCGCTTCGTCGCAGCCGCCCGTGTCGGGCCAGGCGGGGGGTATGCTCACCTGGGCCAATGTGGGTACGTTGGCCGCGGGTGAAAGTGCGACGGTGACGACGCGGTTCGACGTTCTAGCCAGCGGCGTGGGCACGAACCGTGCAGACACGTTATTCTCCGCCAGCGAGGCGGCGCACACGAATGTGAATCCGCGCGTGAGCGTCATCAAGGCACTGGTCTTCCCGCTGCACCGTCCGGCGGCATATGAAGAGACCAACGTTTTCACGATCACGGTGAGTAACACCGGCGACTACCCACTGGACACGGTGCCGGTGGAGGACATCTACTGCTGGGACATGTTGACCTATCTCTATGCCGAGCCCCCTTCCGATAACGACGGCGACCCTTACGTCGATGACGGCGTCATCAATTGGTCCAACGTGGGGCCGCTGGCTCCGGGAGAGAGCGTGACCATTACGACGCGTTTCAGCACGGCGGTCAGCGGCACGGCCAGCAACGTGGTGGTGACCGCCCCCTCGACGACCGACGGCGTGCCGGTATCGCCGGCGACAAACGATGTCTTGCACACGACGGCAGATCCGGGCGTGGAAATCGTGAAACTGCTGGTGAGCCCGCCGTACGGCCGAGCGGCGCAGATCGGCGAGTCGATCGTGTTCTGGATCGAGGTGAAGAACACAGGCGACATGGTGTTGGACACGGTGCCGGTGACGGATGACTACGATACAATGACCCTGACCTACCAGAACGCCGTGCCACCGGCAGAGGTCAACCCTGTTGATGGTGTTGTCCACTGGGCCAATGTGGGTCCGTTGGAGCCGGGCGCCAGCACAAGCCTGTTCCTGACGTTCACTGCCAGAGGGGGCACCTCTCGTCCCACCGCACTTGCATTCCGTGGGCCGTTGGCCGCCCAGGCCACGCTGGAGGCGACCAACAACGTGTTGGCCGTGCCCACTACGGCTAGCGGCATTCCGGTGGCGCCGGGAGCCGACACGGCGCTTTACGGTATCGACGGAACGGTCGGCATGGATTCGGAGTCCGACGCGTGGTTCACGAATGTGGTGTCAGGAACCGTTCTACATACGGTTTCTGACCGCAGCACCAACCATTTGCTGGTGGTTGGCATCTCGATCAACAACACGGCCGCGTCGTGGGGAATGGTTACGAATGTGCTGTACGGCAACTTGGCTTTGGCGTTGGCGGGGTCCAGAACCAACGATGACAAAGTGGTTTCCATCTGGTTCCTGCCGGATCCGCCGGTCGGCACGGCGGAAATTTCGGCGAGCTTCGATGTGGCCCCCGGCGAAGGGTGGGTGATGGGCGCAGTGACTTTCAGAAATGTGGACCAGATCATCCCGTGCGGCGCTTTCTCCTCTGGCGCTGGCGCTTCGGACAACCCGGCGCTCGCCGGGATCCCGTCGGCTCCGGGAGAGATGATCGTGGATACGGTCGCCCTGCAATGCACCAGCCTGACAGCGACCGGCATCGGGCGGACGCAATGTTGGAGCCTGAATTCAGAACCGGTTCCTCTGGGAGGATACGCGTCGGGTGGCGGCAGCATGAAGGAGGGGGCTGGCAGCGTGAGCATGTCATGGACGGCGACCGGGAATGTCGGCAACTGGGCCATGGGCGCGCTTGTGATCCATCCGTTCCTGAACTCTAAGGCCCCCAGTCAAACGGTGTTGGGTTCCTTCCCTAATCCTTCCGCAGTCGGCGAACCGGTGATCTTTACGGCGAACGTCGCAGGCACGGGGCCCGCTGCCACGGGTTATGTGCAATTCAAAATTGACGGCGCGGCTATCGGCGGTGTCGTGGGCGTTACAGGCGGGACGGCTGTCAGCGCCGCCGTATCTGACCTGCCGGTGGGTGTTCATGCTGTCACGGCCGTGTATTATGGCGATACGAACTTGAACGGAAGCGTGGCATCCGCTCTCACGCAGACAGTCGGTGAGTTGCCCGCACTCGTCGTCACGGCGATTAGCATCCGGAACGGCCACGCTCTGGTGGAATGGCCGGGAACGGACACGTGGTCCTACACAGTGCTCGCGACCCCCTCTCTCCAGCCGCTCGTGCCGTGGTCGAACCTGCTGGATTACGTGGGCATGCCGGGATCGAACGGGACCATGTCCGCAACCGACACCAACCTGATCTCAGGATCGCGTTTTTACCGGATCAGGTTGCAGTAGTGCGCAGTCGCAACGGGTTGCCGCCGACTGTGAGGCATTCACATTCACCAAACCCCTTGAAACCGGCGTCCCGTACGGTCAACCCCTCAGCCCCGCTGCCTGTCCGTTTACCGAGGCACCTCAAAGCGTGCTTTTAAGGCAAGGGCCGCTAAGGCGCAACGCGCCAACCCCGGCACCATCGCAGTCGGAGGGGCGCCAAAGGAATGCCCGACGGCGTGGCGGACCGCGAAGCCGGGAAGGCCTCACGCGATAAACCGGGAAACAATCGGACAGGCGTGGCGCAAAGCGATGCAACCGGAAGCCGAGATCCCTGCGTGGGGCTGTCTATTTGCAGCCGCACCCGCATCCGCAACCGGAGCAGGCCTCTTTGATCGCTTTTCCGACCGCTTCACGGGTTTCGCCGGTGCGCTTCTGGATGTGGCCAAACAGTTCTTCCTGCTTGCCTTCAACGTATCGGAGATCGTCATCTGTAAGCTTGGCCCACTTCTGCTTCAGCGTGCCCTTCGCGATGTTCCAGTCGCCTTTGATTTCCAGCTTGGTCATGTGAATGAGTCCTTTTTGTTTGTTTCTGTTTTTCTTGAAACGCCATAAGCCGCAGAGGCTAACGGCGAAGCGCAAGCACTAAGAAAACGATGATGAGACGAACGACGGCCGGACCGCCGCATGTCCAGGTATCCCGCCCCTGAATGGCGTGGGCCAGTTGCGAATAGGGGGTTGGCGGCAACCATACTGTTTAATGGCGGTCCACGGCTGCCAACAGGGCGTGGTCAAGAAGATCAAAGGCAGGGCCCGCATCGGTCACAGGGTCAGGGGAAAGCGCCGCAGCTTTTCCGCCCAAGAGTTTGTCCGCGCGTCCCGCCGACGAGTACGAACGCCAGAACGCCGCGAGTGAATTGTTCGTGTTCATGCGCGTCCTCTTCTAATTCACGGCGGGGCCTGATACCGTTTGCTGTCCCTGGACACGCACGGGCCATCCCCAGGCGCCCCGCATCACGTAGAGCAGCATGACCGCCAGCATCAAAGTCACTCCGACCCAGACACGCCAGTCGCGGTGGGCATGTCTCCAATAGGGATGATGAACATGATTCGGATCCTCCAGTCGAGGGTGGTCTTTCTTTAGCTCGTTCATTGGTTTCCTTGTTGACCTTCCGCGCCTCAATTTTTACAGCCGTCCCGGCAGATGCAGGATAAGCAGAACCAAAACGACAGTCACGATGCGCCTGTTCTCTTCAATTCTGGGCCGTGGTCTTCACGCAAAAGAAGGTTACCGGAAGGGCTGATATTGAACCATGGGGTTTAACCCTACCGCGATTGGCCTGCCGACCTCCAGGAGCGTCTCGCCCCTTATGACGCAAACCCCATTGCCTGGCCGCCGCATGCCCATGCAGGCATGAAAATACACACGGGGTTCGGCTTGAATGAAGATGATCATGTGTGTTAATGTGCATATGTTGTTTGTATAACCTTTAGGAACGGCCATGATCTGGATCGACCTGATCTACAATCTCTCCCTGCTGATCGCGCTCAGCGTGGTCAGCGGTTTCGTGGACTTGCGCTGGAAGCGGAACACTCGGCCGGGGGTCCTGCTGCAGGGTGTGGTGTTCGGGAGCGCGGCTGCCATCGGCATGCTGCGCCCGTTCGTCTTAGGGCCCGGCCTGATCTTCGACGGCCGGTCGGTGATGATCAGTTTGGGCGGGCTGTTCTTCGGCCCGTGGAGCGCGGCGATGGCCTGCCTGATGACGATTCCTCTGCGCGTGGTTCAGGGTGGGCCCGGCGAGGTAATGGGCGTGGCGGTGATCCTGGTTTCGGCGGCGCTCGGGGTGGGCCTCCATCTGCGCCGGCGAGGCCAGGCGGCGGAGTTTTATTCCTCCACGCTCCTGCTGTTCGGACTGTCGGTGCATCTGTCCATGCTGGCGATGGCAGTCCTCCTGCCTCCCGACATGATCCTCCCCGTGCTGAAACGCATCGGCTGGCCGGTGATGCTGGTTTATCCGCTGGCGACCGTTCTGATAGGTAAGATCCTCTCGGACCAAGCCGCGCGGGCCCGGTTTGTCGAAACGCTGCGCGAAAGCGAGGCGAGGCACCGGGCCATCCTCCAGGCGGCCATGGACGCCTGCTGGCTGTCGGACATGCAGGGGCGTCTGCTTGAAGTCAATGCGGCTTTCTGCCGGATAAGCGGCTACAGCATGCAGGAACTGCTGTCCATGAGCATTGCCGATCTGGAAGCCAACGAAGCGGCAGCAGACATCTCCGCTCACATCCGGAGCATCATGGCGCAGGGCGAGGACCGGTTCGAGTCCCGCCACCGCCGCAAAGACGGAAGCCTGTATGATGTTGAAATCAGCGCACAGTACCAGTCCACGGATGGCGGGAGGATCGTGGCTTTTCTGCAGGACATCACGGAGCGCAAACGTGCGGAACGCACCCTGCGCGACAGTGAAAACCGATACCGCGGACTGGTCGAACTCGCTGTGGACGGAATTCTCGTGGGTTCTCACGAGGGCTTGATCATCGAGGCCAACCAGTGCATGTGCGATCTGTCCGGCATGAAGCGTGAGGAATTGATCGGCAAGGACATTCGCGATATGCCGTTCACGCGGGAGAGTATGCGGAGGCAGCCTTTCCGTTTCGATATGCTGCAGCGGGGCCGGCCCGTTGTTTCCGAACGCACTCTGATCCGCACGGACGGTTCGGCGGTTGTGCTGGACATGAGGGCCAAGATGATGCCCGACGGCACCTATCAGTCGATTTGCCGCGACATCACCGAGCACAAGCGGGTCGAGGAGGCTTTGCGCGAGAGCGAGGAGAAATTCCGCGTGCTGGCCGACTCGACGCCCACGGCGGTGATGGTTTACCAGGGCGAGCGTTGGGTCTACGCGAACCGAGCCGCCGTGGCCATGTGCGGGTACTCCGAAAATGAGCTTCAGGGCATGCCTTTCTGGGGGTTCGTCCATCCCGATTACCAGTCGCTCATCCGGGAAAACGGTCGGAAGCGCCTGCGCGGAGACAGCACGGCGAACCGCTTTGAATTCAAAATCATCGCCAAGGACGGCGCCGAGAAGTGGGTCGATGTGTCGGGCGCCTCGACGACGCTGAGGGGCAGGCCCTCGGGCATCATCTCCGTTCTGGACATTACCGGGCGCAAGCGGGCCGAGGCCGAATTGCAGAACATGCGGAAGCTCCAGAGCGTCGGCACGCTGGCCGGCGGGATCGCGCATGATTTCAACAATATCCTGACGGGCCTGTTCGGGAACATCGCCCTGGCCAAAGAAGAACTCGCTAAAGGCCGTCCCTGTCGCGCGTTCCTGGATGAGGCTGAAAAATCCATGAGCCGCGCGGTCCGCCTGACCAAGCAGTTGCTGACCTTCGCCAAGGGCGGCGATCCGGTCAAGGAAGATGTCAGTCTGGGCGCGCTTGCCGAGGAAGTCGCGCGCTTCGACCTTTCCGGCAGCAACGTGAGTCTCGATTATCGGCCGGCCGATGACCTGTGGACGGCCGAAGCGGACAAGGGGCAGATCCAGCAGGTCATCTCCAACCTCACCGTCAATGCCCGTCAGGCGATGCCCGAGGGCGGGCACCTGTACGTCACCTTAGAGAACGCGGCCCTTCCGGAGGCGTCCGTCGCCGGTCTTCCCCAGGGGAACTACGTCAAGGTCATCGTGCGGGACGAGGGGACCGGTATCGATCCGAAGCACCTCGACCGGATCTTCGACCCCTATTTTACCACCAAGCAGACCGGCACCGGACTGGGTCTGGCGACGTCCTATTCCATCATAGGCAAGCACGGCGGCCATATCGGGGTTGAATCGGAGCTTGGCAAAGGCACGGCCTTTACGCTTTACCTGCCCGCTTCCGGACGCCCGCAACAGGCAGACACCCAGCCGTCCGCCGCGGAATGCCGGCTTCCGACCCGCACCGCCAAAATCCTTGTGATGGATGACGATGAGGCGATCAGCATCATCGCCGCCCGCATGCTCACCCCCTGCGGGTTCTCGGTTGTCTCCGCCCCCGGTGGCCGGGAGGCCCTTGAGCTGTATAAGCGGGCGATGGAAACCGCCGAACCGTTTGACGCGGTCATCATGGACCTGACCATCCCCGGCGGAATCGGGGGAAAGGAGGCGATCAAAAACTTTCTGGCGATCGACCCCCACGTCAAGGCCATCGTTTCCAGCGGATACGCCGCCGATCCGGTGATGGCCAACCACGCCGAATACGGGTTCAAAGGCGTCGCCGCAAAACCCTACACTTCAAGTGAACTGCGGGAAATCGTGGCGAGGGTTTTGACCTGAACGCGCACGGGCAAAGACGCCTGACGCCCTCGGTGTCACGTCGTAAGACGGCAGATTTTCCCGCTCAGACCCGCATTTTTGGTGTGCTTGACATCTCGCTCAGCATCTGGCATGTTATTTTTACTTGAGTTGATGCCTGTTGGTTCAGGCATTGTTCCGGCCGATGCGGTCCGGTGCCGACCGAAAAGTGATTGCGTATCAATTTAACAGGAGTTAGGCATGAACCACTCTCGCAGAACGATGGTCGTAGGAGCATGTATACTGAACATTCTACTCGCTCAGGCTTCCTTTGCTGGGGAACGCCTGTCGGGAGAACCGGAAGCCTCTGTTAAATTCGCAAGCGTGAAACTCTGGCGCGGGATTGTGAACACCGTCACCGGCGTTGGAGAACTTATCCGGCAACCCATCGTTTGTACAATGGAAGATGGCGGTGCGGGCGTTCCCGTGGGGCTCATCAACGGCGTCTGCATGTCGGTCGTGAGAATTGGCGCCGGCCTTGTCGATGTCGTCACGTTCCCATGGGCTTTAGATGAAAAAATAGGATTCGAGAGCCTGATGAATCCTGATTATGTCTGGCAGCGGGCTGACTAAAAGGGCTGCCGAAAAGGCTGGGGGGCAACCGCGGCTTCCCGCACCGCGCTGACGCGCGGAACGCCTGCGGCTGATTTAAGCCGACCGGCTCCCCACATATAAATAAAAAGCGGAGAAGGACATCTCGCGGCGGTCGCATGCGAGCGACGAGGTGTGCGTCACGATTCACGCCATGAGCAAACACGCGGGAAAGCCGGGCGCCGATATTCTCAATACCTGATTCAGCTCATGCGGAAATAAGCGCCGGAACGCCGTTACGTGCAACCTTTGCTTTCACGCCGGTTCCGGGCGGCAATATGTCTTTGAATCGCCGGAATTAATTGATCAATAGCCTCGATTTTTCCGAAGAAATCCGCAGCCCCGGCGTTGAGCATCGCTTCACGCACCGCGTGAGTGTCGACGAATGACAGCCCGATAACGAGCATGCCGGGAAACCGAGCTGTGATCATGCGCGTCGCCTCGACACCGCCCATGACCGGCATTATGGAATCCATGATGACAAGGTCCGGTTTCAACTCTTGAACTTTGTCCAGCGCCTCCAAACCGTCACACGCCACGCCGACAAGTTCAACGCTCGATTCTGACGAAAGGAACCGGTCCAGTGCGGTTCGGAACGAAACACTGTCGTCGACAATGAGTATCCGGACTCTGTGAGTGCCCGATCCCGTCTTGCGGTCCGTTAAAGGTTCCTCGTCGGGACTGCACTGACTGGCTTCTTGATGCATGTGTGGCGCTTTCTGAGTCAGACCCCCAATGACTCATACATAGAAACAAAAAACCGGCTCGTTATGGCCCGTTTAAATTGCGGTCGGTCAAGGAGACTCTTTCGCCGACCGCTTCCCCTACGGACGGCTAAAAAACAGGTCGTTGGTCTGTTCAGCATTTGGAGTGCCAAGAGTGATGCTGAAGTGATGCATGTCGAGCTGGCGTATTACGCGCAGATGCGTAGGTACCGGAGAAATCACGATGACCGGCACTCGGTACTTTCACCGGCAAACGCCGCGGATTCGTATGCACTTAAGACAAATCGTTGCGACATTTCTCAGTAATGCGAGCGGGCGCCTGCCTTTCCGGAAAAGAGCCAGGCGCGCCAGAGCGGATAGGGGCCTCCCGTCTGTCTGACAGTCTCGCAGTCTGCACCGCTCTGTCAAACGCGAGACGACAGGGGAGGTGCTCGTCTAATCCCGCACGGGCGACTCCTGTTCCGCCCGTTCTTCCGCTCTTCCAGCTTTAGAACACCCGCTTGCCCTGCCAACTCTTCCGCCGAACAGCGCTCAAGGCGCCAAGCGCGTCCTGCTCGGGGAGGACATCTATGTGTACGACGCCCACCGTTTTCTTCTGACGTCCGTCGACCTGCCGATCGTCGCCGAGGTCCTTGAGGCGAGTCAGGCTAAACCGTACTTGGGTTTGATGCTCAAGCTCGACCAGCGAGAAATCGCGCAGCTGATGGTGGACAGCAGTCTGTCGCCCCCGCGCGTGCGACAAGAAAACCGGGGCATGGCGACCGGCGAAGTCACGGTGCCTTTGCTCGGCGCGTTTAAGCGCCTGATCGACCTGCTGGACGTGCCGGAAGACATTCCGGTGCTCGCGCCGCTCGTCCAACGCGAGATTCTTTACCGACTGCTCATGGGCGACCAGGGGGAGCGTTTGCGGCAGAGCGCGGCCGCCGGGTGCAAGAGCCATCAGATCGCAAAGGCCATCGGGTGGCTGAAGGCCAACTTCGACCAGACGCTGCGCATCGATGAGCTTGCGGCATACACTCGCATGAGCACATCCGCATTCCATCACCACTTTCGCGCCCTGACGGCCATGAGCCCGCTGCAGTATCAGAAGTGGCTGCGGCTGTACGAGGCGCGAAAGCTCATGTTCACGGAGCAGCTTGACGCGGCCAAAGCGGCATTCCAGGTCGGCTACGAGAGCCCCTCCCAGTTCATCCGCGAGTATAGCCGGCTGTTCGGCGCGCCTCTGCTGCGGGACATTAAAAGCCTTCAGCAGGTTGCCGCCAGCTAACGGGACGCATTATCCTTTCGCAAACCCGCATCCTGCGGGTGGTGCCCACCGCAGCGCCAGCGCCGCCGCGTTATCCCGCGCGGGGCGCAGGCCGACGCAGGCGGCGCAGTGCCTGCCGCTGTCCTTTGGCGGACGCAGCCGTCGGGGCGGGTTGATGGCTCAGGGGGCGAGGGCTGCGTTCCCGGCGGTTTCCGGCGGTGGGAGGCCGCCGGTTCTCCGTCCTCCGTCCTCGGCCCCGCATCAGGGTTTCACCCCATAGAGAACGGCCGCAGAAACGCCTATATTACATGTGAGCAAAGGATGTCATCTTTGCGGTTCCCTCCACTCTCGCGGCTTTTTCATTTGTCCCGAATTAGGCCCGCCCCGCGGTCGGGGCCTACCTGAAAATACGGATGGCGCTCCTCGTGTCGGTTCCAAAGGCCGGCGCGGACCGCCGGGCCGTCCGTTCGTATGTTGCAAAAACCTAAATGAAAACGCCGCAGGCGCCATTCTCTCCCGGCTTTGAAGGGTGTTGTGTCTCCATGATCGCGTCGCTATAAACAAAACACTTTTCGGGATATATCAATGTCCGAGGAAACGAGCGTTATCTATGGCGAAAATCCTGATAGTCGATGACGATCCGAGCCTCCGAGCCATGATCTGCATCCTTTTGCATACGAGCGGCCACGAGACCCTGATTGCCAGGGATGGGCAGGAGGCGCTTGAGTTGGTCAAGCAAAACGCGTTGGATCTGATGATTACCGACCTGCGCATGCCGCACATGGACGGCATGAATTTGCTTCGGGCAGTCAAGGCACTCGCACTTTCCATGCCGGTGATATTGATCACGGCCTATTCGTCGAGGGAAACCGCCGCCGAAGCGGTCAAGCTCGGCGCGTTCGCCTATGTCGCCAAGCCGTTCGAAATCAAAGCGCTGATGGACACCGTCGGACGTGCGCTCGACGCCGGCAAAGCCAAAACACGGGCGACGGGTCTGACGGGCGGGAGCGAATAAGGTCAGCGTTTTCATTCGGCCATCCAGGGATTGCCGGAACGCTCAATTTGCATGGCGGCCAAGGTGCTGCGCGATCATCCTCGGCAGCTTCTCGCCCGCATGATTCTTGTCCAGCACCCCCCCCCGCACCCAGCATCCCGGTTCTGAAACCCTCTTTCGCAAAGGCCGTAAAGCTGATCACGACGGTGTCCAGAAATTCCGAAAGGATCAGCCGCGTCGCCTTAATGCCTCACATAACCGGCATGCGATATCCAAGATGATGACCTCCGGGCGCAACCGCTTCGGGTCCGTTCACCGCCTCGCCCACCATCTTCAGAGTCTGCTCGGCCCTCGGTCTCGACACCCGCACGCCACGAACATAAGCGTGATCATCGGTAACCAGAACCCGTGTCCATCCCTCTGAAGTCGCGACGACCGGCTCCGCCGGATTCGGCGGGCACACCTTTTGCGGGGCGGGCGGCTCTTCCGGCAACGCGTGAACGCGGATCGTCACACGCGTGCCGCGGCCCGGAACGGCATCAACGGTCAGTCGACACGGTGAAACCCTGCCAATGCAGGTGGGCATCCCGCTTCATTAGGCACACGATTCTGTCGCGTGCGCAATTCGCACGATTTCTTTGGCGATATCTTCAGGGGAAAGGATCATATCGACGCACCCGCTCGCGATCGCGCTTTCCGGCATATCCGGCTGCGTAGCCGTGTCGAGTTTCTGCGCGATGGTAATGCCGCCCGTTTCTTTGATGCCGCACAACGCCGCCGCCCCGTCGCCGTCATAGCCGGAGACAATGACTGCGATCAGCCTGCCGTCCCAGTTCTCCGTCAGTGAGCGCAGAAAAACCGTAATCACGTCGGGCCAGCCCCTGGGCTTTGATATCGGCTTAAGACGGAACTCGCCATCCAGAACATGCAAGTCACGCTGTTGCGGGATAATGAACACATGGTTGGGTTGGATGACTAATCGTTCTGTGATAAGTTCAACCGGCATCTTCGTATACCGGGGAAGAATTTCATGGAGCCTGGTGGCTACGGTTCTCAGGTGGTTAACGATAACGACGGCAACCCCCATATCAGCCGGAAGATGCCGCAGCAGACGGATATAGGCGTCGAGACCACCGGCTGAACCGCCTACGCAAACAACGGGGAAGTTTCTTGCAGCACTTTTAGGCTTCATGGCTATCCCTCATGAAACAAGGGAGCAGAGGATGTAAGAGCAAAGTTGCACGGCTAATGAGGCAATGAAACGCCGTTGTGCAAACAGACCTTCTGAAAAACGCAGGACTTGCGATACCGCCAAAACCACCGAGTGGACATCGGTAAATCATGTCACCAAGATAGGTTGATCCTTATCATCCGCCCCGCGCTTTTGTCCGCCTATTTGCAGCCGCAACTGCAACCGCAGATTGAGCAGGCCTCTTTGACCGCTTTCTCGACCGCTTCACGGGTCTCGCCGGTGCGCTTCTGGATGCGGCCAAACAGTTCTTCGTGCTTGCCTTCGGCGTACTGGAGATCATCATCCGTGAGCTTGGCCCACTTCTGCATCAGCTTGCCCTTCGCGATGTTCCAGTCGCCTTTGACTTCCAGTTTGGTCATGATACTCCATCCTTCTTTGTTGTGTTCGCAGTTGAAGTGACGGCGAACGTGTTTCCCCAAGCCGCTCCACCTAACGGCGAAGCACGAGCAATAGAATAATGATGACAAGAAGAACGCCGACTGAACCGCCGCCGATCCAGATGCCGTGTATGCCAAGAGACGACGATAACGATAATAATAGATTCATAACGGGCCTTTCATTCATTGCATGGCAATGTGTTCACCAGCAGGTTCATAAACAGAGTACATGACTGGCCGGTCATAAAATATAGGGTGTATCCCTACCGAGGGAGTTAAGCTGCGATCTTAACTCTGGTTGCCCACTCCAAGACAGGTTTCCCGAAGGGATGATCCCAAACCATGGGGGTTTAGCCTGTCGGACACCTCATCTGTCAGCCCCCTCCGCGGTCATGCTGGTCAAGCCCGGCCGGGCACAAGGCCGGCGAAAGACCGGTCATGGGCGTGTGTGAAAGAGCCTGTCCATCTCATAATCTGCTCCTGTCAACAGAGTGGGGGTTCGGGGCAACTTCCGCAAAGGGCAGGCAAGGGAGATCCACCCCCGACATGTAATTTCTGCGCCGCATCAAGCAGCGCCGCACGTAGGGCCTCTTCCGCCGTCGGATGATAGAAGGGCATCTGCAGCAGGTCAGATACCGTCATGCGCTGCTGAATGGCCAATGCGAGCACGTGACCCAGATGCTCAGCTCCGGGGCAGGCCGCCTCCATGCCCAACAACAGGCCTGAGACGGCCTCAACGTAGAGCCGAAGTAGGCCTTCGTTCGTTCCCTCAATGACGGCCCGCGACTCGTCCTCAAAGCTGATGCTTCCGATCGTGATTTCGGTGTTTTGCAGTTGGGCGAATGACCGGCCCGCCATCACCAGTTGCGGTTCGCAGAACACGATCCGCAAGGCCGGTCGCCTGCAGTACGCCTCGGCGACATTTGCCAGCACATTCAGCCCGGCAATGTGTCCCTCGTCCAGCGCCTCATGCAAGACGGGCCGGCATCCGGTGACGTCGCCGGCTATATAGACGGGAAGATCGCCGACCTGAGCAGTCCGTGCATCGTATGCCGGGAGCCCCCTTTCATCCAGAGACACGCCCAGATTCTCGAGCCCCAGATCGTCCAGATCCGGCGTCGAACCGATGGCCAGCAGCAGGCGGTCGACCGTTACCGTGGTCCTCCCCGAGCGAACAACAAGGGTGTCGCCGTCCGGCTCAACTTCGGCCGGAGATCCCAGATGGATAGGAAACTCCGAGGCTATCGCCTTCCGGACCACCGCATTGACCTCCGGATCGCTCAGTCCTCCGAGGGTCTCACCTGATGTGAAACCGGTGACCTCCACACCCAAACGGTTCAGCGCCTGCCCCAGTTCAAGTCCCTCGGGGCCAAGCCCGATCACGGCCATGCGAGGAGGGAGCGTCTCCTGCTCAAACAGGTTTTCGTTCGTCAAGATCCGATCGGCGAAGCGCCGCCAAGCTTTGGGAACGTCGGGCTTTGCCCCAACCGCGATAATGATATGATCGGCCTGGATGATCAGATCATCGACCTGAATGTGGTGAACGTCCAAGATTTTTGCCCGGCCGACCAGAAGCCGGTCACCCGCCTGAGACCGGATCGCCTGAACCATACCCGACGTGAACCGGTCGCGCAGGCATCGGACATGTCTCAAAACGGCGGGGATATCGCAGGCCAGATGCTCCGGTCCGGTGATGCCGGACTGTGCAAACAAGCGTCGCCTGTGAAAATCCCTGGCGACCTGAATCAACGCCTTAGATGGCATGCAGCCCACGCGTGCGCAGGTGGTCCCCAAGGGGCCTTTATCAATCAATACGTAATCTTCGGTCGTTTTCTTGACCTGACGCAAAGCGGAAATGCCGGCGCTCCCGGCACCGATGATGGCTACCTTGACGTGTCGTTTCATGCTGGCTATGAAGGATTGATGGGTGTACATACTCTTACCTTCACCGGGGGGCAAATCGGTGTATCAACCCAAGGACGATGATGAGCGCCACGGCAAAGACGACTACAAAAACTGTGCGTGGCACCCGCAGCAGATCGGGAAGCTGCACTTTTCCGAGGTCGCCCCAGGTTTCGACCGTTCGTTTTGTCCATCCCGAAAGCTCCGCGAAAAGCCAAGAGCCCGCAATGAGTCCCGCGATGCCGAAGAGCGCGTCCCAGTTTCCCTGGCCCAGCGCGGCGGCGGCCGTGCCCGGGCAATAGCCCACCAGCGCAAAGCCCGCGCCGAAAACGAGCCCGCCGATGATGTTTGCCCCGAGCCTTGTCGGCTTGATGTGCAGGTTCACCTGGCCGAAGTGGTGCAGCGTAAAAAGGCCAACCATGCCGACGGCAATCGCGCTGAGCATGACTTTGGCGACGGTCCAATCCTGGAGCTGCAGTTGGCCTATGAGAACAGGATATTTCCCCACGCCGCCTTTCTGCAGAAGAAAGCCGAACGCTAAACCGAAAACCGCGCCGGCGACCAGTTGTGCGGCCACGGCCACAGGCGGTGCGGGGGGGGCTGCCTGCGGGAGATATGCCTTTTCAGGAGCAATCATAGGGGCCTCAAAGTTTGAAGAGGGGTATGGCCACCGCGATACCGCCCAGGAAGAAACAAATCACGGCGATCCACGAGCCCACGCTGAGCTGAAGGGTCCCGCTGATGCCGTGTCCGCTGGTGCACCCTCCGGCCAGGCGCGCGCCAATGGCCATCAGGAGTCCGCCTCCGAAAGCCACGGCCGCGCGCAGCGCGATGCTGTCGCCGAAGCGCGCGACCCACATCGGCGGAAGCCACTCGTTGGTGAACTCGCCGCCGGTGACGGCTGCGATCACGCTCCCCAGTACGATGGCAGCGACGAAAACAAACTCCCAGCCTATACGCGGCGGATTGTCTTTGAAGTAGGTGAGTGTCCCCGTGCGCCGCGGAGCAATCAGCTTACCCAGTAAGCCTGCCACCTGCGCATAGAACGAGGAGGCGCCGATAGGTTTGTCAGAAACGTAAAAGGTCAGCCAGGAAAGCACCCCGATGGCGGCACCCACGAGATACGGAGACCAGGCCGGCCCCGCAGTGTCGGGCGGGATCACTTCTTCATCTCCTTCTTTCCGATCTCTTTTTCGACCGGGTATCCGGATCGCTTCCATGCCTGCCAGCTCCCGGGGACGTTATAGACGCAGCCAAACCCCTCCTGTTTCAACATGCTCGCCGCTATGCTCGCGCGATAGCCGCTGTCGCAATACACTGCCGTCGGTCTGGACTTGTCCAGTTCGCCGAGGCGTGCGCGCAGTTCGCCCAGGAAAATATGGCGGGCCTTGGGGATGTGTCCACCTTGCCATTCGCCCGGCGAGCGCACGTCGAGAAGCTGCAGCTCTTTCTTGGAGCGCCTGATTTCATGCACGGTCATTTGTCCGACCGCCTCCAGCGGAAGGCCCGCGTTGTCCCACGCCTTCATTCCGCCGACCAGGTAGCCGGCAAACTTCGTGTAGCCGGTGCGGAGAAAAAGGCAGACGATTTCATTGAGCTGCTCGTCGGACTCCAAGACCAGAAGGATCGGCTTGGCGGGATCCAGCAGCCAGCCCGCCCAAAGCGAGAGCGCGGGCGAGCCGCCGATGTTGAGCGCGCCTTGGATATGGCCCCCGCCGAAGCCCAGCATCATGCGGGTGTCGACGAGCACGGTGTGCCTGTCCCCGATGGCTTTCAGGAATTTCTTCGGGGGGAGCGCGCAGACTGTCGGAAGATTGCCAAGCACCTTGGGGCCTTTGGCGTTCAGCCTCTTCATCCGCGGATAATAGACGGGTTCGGGCGGAACCGAAGCGAGGGCGTAATCCGTGAAGCACTTCTCGTCCTTGAATTGCAGGAAGGCATTGAAGCGACGCTCATAACCGATCGTGCTGCTGAGCCGGTCGCCGATGTCCGCGCCGCACGGCGAACCGTGGCCGTGCGCCGGGTAGATCGTCACGCCGTCGGCGAGCTTCAGGTAAAAATCATACAGTGTGTGGTACTGTAGCGCGGCTTGCTTTTTCTCACGGCCACGGCCAAGGAGGTCGGGCCGCCCGGCGGAATTGACGAAAAGCGAGTCTCCGGTCAGTACGCCCCAAGGCGCGTCCGGGTGATCCTCCTCCGCAAGAAGATAGGCAACCAGTTCTAGCGTGTGTCCGGGCGCATGCTTGACCGTAATGATGACGGAGCCGAACGTGAAGCGGTCTCCGTCTTTGAGCTTTTCGTGGTCAAAGCCGTATCGGGCACCACCCTCATGACTGAGATAGATCTTAGCCGATTCCACTCGTGCGCAAAGCTCTTGCGCACCGCTGATGAAATCGGCATGGATGTGGGTCTCAAATATATGCGTGATCGACACCCGCTTCTCGCGGGCGAGCTGAATGTAGCACTCCACGTCCGGGCGCGGATCGAAGACAGCCGCCACGCCTTCGGAATCGTCGCCGACCAGATAGGACAGTTCGGCGATGCCATCGGTTTGAATGCATTCAAATATGAGTGCCATGATGTTTCCTCTTTCCCTTACTTCAGCCCAGCCATTCGGGGTGGCGGGCGGTGCCGTCAAACTGTGTGGCGGTCTTGAACTTCTCGTAAGCGCCGTTCCGGGCGGACTCCCTGGTCCGGTCCAGCAGTTCGCGCATCTGCCCGCCCTCAAGGGGTTTGAATTCCTTCATGATCTCCAGATCCTGTTCGAGCACGTTCATGTTCTCGATGCCGGTGATCACGGCAGAGGTCGGCAGCGTGAGGGCGTAGGTCAGACACTCCTTCGGCGTGGCGATCTTGTTCTTGACGATGGCGCCGCTGGCCATGGGTTTCATGCCGAGAACGCCGATTCCCTCGCCAAGGAGCCGCGGGACGACCTGCCGGGCGAAACTCCGGAAATTGGCATCGAGCAGATTGAGGGGCATCTGGCAGCTGTCGAAGTGAAAGCTGTGCTCAGCTGCGACATCCAGCATCCGGTTGTGGACGATGGGATCCTTGTGGCCCGTGAAACCGATAAAGCGGATTTTGCCGGCCCTCTTCGCCTCCTCAAGAGCCTTGATGGCCCCGTCCTCTGCGAAGCAGCGGTCGGCGTCCTCCATGCGCAGGTTCTCGTGAATCTGCATGAGGTCGACATGATCGGTCTGCAGCCGCTTGAGCGACTCATCGATCTGGCGGGCGGCGGCTAGCCTGGTGCGCCCGTCAATCTTGGTCATGAGGAAGACTTTCTGACGGTACCCGTCGCACAAGGCCTTGCCCATCCACACCTCGCTCTTGCCGTTGTGATAGTCCCAGCAGTTGTCCATGAAGGTGATGCCCCGGTCAATGGCGGAGCGGATGAGCTTGACGCTGTCTTGCTCCTCCTTCACGAGGCCTATGTGGTGTCCGCCCAGTCCGAACGCGGAAAGGTTTTCGCCGGTGCGCCCGAGCGCACGGTAGAGCATATCGCCTTTTCGGGTTTCCGCGGGCGCGGGCCCGAAAGCGGGCCAGTCCGGGGGGGCCACGAGCGGACGCGCCTCGGCGGCTCTGGCCGGCGATGACCGTAAGCTTGTCCATGCCGCGAAGGCTACAGCTTGACTCAGCAGGTCACGTCTTTTCATGATTTACCCCTTATTCACACTGGGCGCGGCCGTTTCAGCAAGGCCTGGTCTAGCTGGCGGCCCCCTTCTCCTGTTGCGCGGAAATGACCGGCGAGCCAATCACCGTGCTCAAAAGCCTGACGAGCAGCTAAGCGTATTTCGGCCAAACCGGAAAGGCACCCGAGTGAAGCCTGATCTGCGTGGCAGCCGATGCTGTGATAACCTCACTTCGTCTTCTTTCTGCCTGAGCCGCTTTTTTTCCCGCCGCCTCCAAGTTTGTTTACCGTGGCCCAAGCCCGGGATTCAGCAGTTTCAGTGCTGAAGCCTTTTTTCTCATAGCTGGCTTCGATGTGCCCTGCCTGGCGCTTTTGCTTATCCGTGTAGCTGGATTTGTCGCCTTGAGGCATGGGCGGGCCTCCTTCAGGATTTAAGAAAACTAAGCAGCTCGGCATTGAGCTGGTCTTTGTGCGTGTCCGCGATGCCGTGCGGCGCGCCTTTGAAGATCTTCAAGGTCGCGTTCCTGATGAGCTTGGCCGCGGCGTGTGCAGAGGCGTTGATCGGCACGATCTGGTCGTCGTCGCCGTGAATGATGAGGGTCGGCATGTCGAACTTCTTGAGGTCTTCGGTGAAGTCCGTCTCGGAAAAGGCCTTGATGCAATCGAGCTCGTTCTTGAGGCCGCCCTGCATGCCTTGGAACCAGAACGCGTCGCGGACGCCTTGGCTGACTTTCGCGCCCGGCCTGTTTGCGCCGTAGAACGGCGTCGTGAGATCCTTGAAGAACTGCGAGCGGTCGGCAGCGACGCCGGCGCGGATGTCGTCGAACGCCTGGATCGGCAGTCCGCCGGGGTTGGCGGCCGTCTTGAGCATCAGCGGCGTCACCGAGCCCAGCAGCACGGCCTTGGCGACATGCCGGGTGCCGTGGCGCCCGATGTAGCGGGCCACCTCGCCGCCGCCGGTCGAGTGGCCGACGAGGGCGACTCTGTTCAGTTCGAGCTTTTCGATAAGATACGACAGGTCGTCGGCGTAAGTGTCCATGTCGTTGCCGTCCCAAGGCTGACCTGAACGGCCGTGTCCGCGGCGGTCGTGTGCGATGCAGCGGTAGCCGTGGGAGGCCAGAAAAACCATCTGGCTTTCCCACGCGTCGGAGTTGAGCGGCCAGCCGTGACAGAAGACAACGGGCGTTCCCGAACCCCAGTCCTTGTAGTAGATTTCTGTGCCATCTCGGGTGGTGATCGTGCTCATGCTTGTTTTTTTCCGGTTTTAGAGCGAGGCAGCCTCTTGGCAGCGAAACCATCACTGAAACAGTGTATGCGCTTGGCTCGCCCTTTGTTATGGGGTGTAACCCTACCGCTTGCAATCCACCTTCCGAAGTTATTCCGGCGCGAATTCAAGGAGAGCCGCGAAGGCGGAAAAGAGGTCGAAACCACCACCGGAGAGGCGGCGGCACACCCAGAGAGCCGAAAGCGGCCCCGAAGAGGCAACGAAACGCACCCCCGTGCCGAAATAAGAACGTTTGTTCTCAGTCACTCGAAAACCACGCCGACGCCACGATCCCGACGGACGCGAAGCCGCTCAATGACCATCGTCTGAACGAGCATCCGGTCAAATAAATCTCCGCAAGCTCGGTCGACGCCCCCACGCCCGGCTTCCGCCTCTCCGGGGGTCCTGGCAAACCCCTCGCACCGCCCGCAAGCATAGCGAGCGGGCAGGGGGCCTCCTCCGCCCCTTGTCCCCAATCGTCTGATTCGCGGTCTCTCCTCGCCAAAACTTCCCCAGAAGCCCGGTCGATGCTATAATTCACATTAAGAACAGGTATGCGGCAACCGAAGCCTGAGAGCCCTAACGCCGCCTTTTCTTGTAAAAACCGACCATGCGTGACCTTGTTTTTCCATAAAAAAAGGGGCACAACCAGTTTACGCGCACAGCCTCTGCCCTCTTCACGATCCGGCGCTCGCGCTGCGTCCCCGTAGATCCCTGCCCGGCGAGCCGCAGAAACAGACGGCACCCGGCAGACGCCTGTGCTACGCATTTCAAAATTACAGGCGCGCCAGCGGCGGCGTGCAGGCACAAAACCATAACGGGTTTTAAATCTTAGCAAAGTCGTTTCGCTGTCCAGCACATGGGGAGCCCCTCAGAGGCTGGGCTTTAAGGGAGATCCAAATGGAAAAGTTATTTTTAGCTTTTTTTCTGGTTTCTTTTTCAGTTATTGCGGAGCCGCTCATAACAGAACTTTCGCCTATTGTTGTTAATGACACTACGGCAAATAAACCTCAGTCGAAGACTTGGAAATATGCAGGCAGCCATTACGCCGTTTTTCCTGACAAGACAGGAACCTTTGTTTTCAAACTAGAAGGTAGGACTTGGGTTAAGCAACTAAGGATCTCTTGCTTAAAAAAAGGAAAGGCTGATGTATTTCCGTCTGAAAATCGCGTGTATGTTCTGTTAGTCAATGGCACTAAGAACAATGAGGTTATTGTTTTGGAGTCCGACGGATCTGAATATTCACTTATATCGCGTGTAGCGCTTACTCTGGGAAAGTCCGTAGAAACCGCGACTATAGCGCTTGATTCGGCAGAGCGCTTGTGGATAGTGTACGATTCAATTCATACAGTAGAAATTATTTATAGCGATGCGCCATATACACAATTTTCTGTACCGCTCATGCTTGCAGACAATATTACAAACGATGACATTTCTGTTATTGCAGCAATTCCTGCAAGAAGGAGTATTGGTGTTTTCTGGTCTAGCCAAAAGACGAGGTTCTTTGCTTTCTGTGAACATTTCGATGAAGACGCTGCCGACCTTTGGCAGGAAAACGAGAGGCCAGCATATACACAAGCTCTAAGGTCCGGGGCGGGTTTTGCTGATGATCACTTGAATTTTGCGGTTGAATCCGACGGAACCATTTACACCTCTATCAAAACAGGCTACGATAAAAAAAGGTACACTACCATTGGAATGCTTGTTCGTCGTGCGAATGGAGTATGGGACCAAAAAGTTTATAATGTTTCCACCGCATCGGGCAGCAAACCAATGATCATTTTGAACGAAAAAGAAAATTTTGTAGAAGTGGTTTATGACTCTAACGGCTCAGGTGGAGCTAGCACTCTTTATAAACGAGCATCGCTTGATGATTTGGTCTTCCCCGCAATTCCTAGGATGTATTTATATAAGAAAGGGTTCATGCCTACAAGCAGCAAAGACACAAGCGATGGCGACTATGTCATCATGGTCACCAAAGGAAAATATATTAATAGCGTTTTGGTTGAGTGGTAACAAATAGACTGGGGAAGCCATTTGAGGCAAGTGATGGCTACGCATTATGGTCATCCCCGACGATTTGGCAGAAATTCACTGGCACGGTGTTCGCCCCGGCTGAAGAAACTTGTAAAACAATGGGCCCCTTGATCGGGCGGACCTGTCGGAGGAACAGGGGACTTATCGGAACAAACGGACAAACAGGTTTGCTAATCCGTCCTCAGTCTTTCACCTTCATCTCACCCCGCTAACGAACTGCCGAACTTCTTCCTCACCTCCTTGTCCACCGGCCAAACGCCGAGAAAGCCTTTGGCCGCGACGCCCCGCGCACACAACACCGGCCGCTCCAGCTTCCACGCCACATCACCCATGTGCCACGGGCCCGCCAACGCGGTCAGCGCCGAAACCATGTGGATGCCACAAACCACCTGTCCGCACCAGGCGCGGCACTCGTCATAGCGCGGAAAGCGCACAGCCGCGCCGAACCGGTCCGCCTTCCACAGGCCGCCCGCGCTCCATTCAGAAGAACTCAGGCTGCTTGAGGCGTGAACCTGATAATACCCTGGCAGAACGTTGACGACGGTACTATTGACATTTGCCTCCTTCCCTTCCACATCCTGCTCCTCTATACTGTCGCACAATGATTGACGCGTTCATCAAGCGCTGGGAACTTTCGGGGGCGGCAGAACGGGCCAACTGCCAGCTGTTCCTCACGGAGTTGTGCGCCGTGCTGCGGGTCGAGCCACCTCAGCTCGCAGGCGCGGACGAAGCCCTGAACGCCTATGTGTTCGAGAAATCCGTCCGCTTCCCCAACCGCGACGGCTCCGTCAGCCTCGGCCGCATCGACCTTTACAAGCGCGGCACCGTCCGCTATCTCCGCCCCGCGTATCAGCAACTGCATGTTGTACCGGCTTCAACCGGCAGCGCGGCCGTGCAGTCCGACCTCGGTCTCCCGTCCTCCGACCTCCGACCTCCGTCCGCTGAATCCGAGCCCCGACGGTCCAGCGCCTCGTCGACGCCCTCTCGGCCTTGGGGCATGTGGGTTAAGCCTGTATGAAAACCGTACTTGATATCGGCGTCCTTATTGTCACCCTTCTGATGATGGTGACTGTGGGGACGGAATTGGAGACGCAGCACTTCCGCGAATTGGCCAGGCGGAAGTGGACGTGGACGCGGGTCTTCGTTCTGCAGGCCACGCTGCTGCCCGCCATCGGGTTCGCGCTGGTCCGCTGGCTGGGGCTGCCGCCGCACGTGAGCGCAGGGATATTGTTGCTGGCGGCGTGTCCGGTGGGTGACATAGCCAATGTCTACACGCTGCTGGCGCGCGGCAATGTGGCCATGTCTGTGAGCATGAATACGCTGTCGTGCCTGTTGTCGCTCGTGACCATGCCCCTGATCTTCGGGGCCTACACCCGGTTCCTGAACGAGCCGTTTGTTTTCGCGGTGCCCCCGTCGACGCTGATCCTCAGGCTGTCGCTGATGGTGGCGGTGCCGGTTGTGGCGGGCATGGCCCTGCGCCGCTTCAAGCCGGGCTGGGTCGCGAGCCACGGGGACATGCTTCGCCGTCTGACTTTCTCGGGCATCGGCGTCCTGCTGCTCTACGTGATGGTGTCCCGGCGGGCACAGCTTGCGGCGGAGTGGCGGACGACGACCGTCGCGGCTTCGGCCCTCATGGCTCTTGCTATGGGTGCCGGCCTGACGGTCGGACGGTTCCTGCGGCTCTCTGCGGCGGATATTTTTACCACCGGTGTCGTTTTCGCTGTGCGCAACGTGGGGTTGGCTTTCGCCGTCGCGGTGACCTTGCTGAATCGACTTGATTACGCGGTGTTCGCAGCCATATACTTCCTCGTCGAAATCCCACTGCTGTTGGGCGCGGCGACGGCCTACAGTTTCATGTCCAATCGAGTTCGAGAGTCGCGTTCTTTTGAAGGAGCGTAGTCAGAAACCCCATGAGTAAACGATTCGCCAGTCCATGCGCCGATGTTGAAGAGCGTCTGCGTTTTGAAGGGTTGGTCGCCGAACTTCTGGTGGGTTTCGTGAACATTCCCCCTGACAAGGTCGACGGAGCCATCGTGGATGCGCAGCGGCGCATCTGCGAGGCGCTGGGGCTGGACCGAAGCACCCTCAGCAAACATCTTGCGGATTCCCGTGAGATTGAGTTAACGCACAGTTGGGCCAGACCCGAGTTCACGCCTAACCCGCTTATTCCTGCCGGCAGGATTTTCCCTTGGATGTTTCAGCAGCTTCTCTCCGGCCGGACGGTTCAGTTCGCATCGGTGGAGGATCTCCCTGCCGAGGCGAGCGTGGATAAGGAAACCCTTCGACGGATGGGGCCGAAATCGAATGTGTCTTTCCCGCTTGTTGCGGGCGGAAAAATGCTGGGGGCACTCTCTTTCGGCGCGTTGCGGGCCGAACGCCAGTGGTCCGGGGATCTGGTCGATCGGCTTCGGCTGATCGCGGAGCTTTTCGCCAATGCCCTGTCGCGCAAGGCGGCCGACGAGGCCTTGCGCCATGCCCTCGACGAAGTGCGGCAATTGAAGGACCGGCTGCAGCAGGAGAACCTCTACCTGCAGCAGGAGAACCGGCTCTACACGGGCTCCGAGTTTGTCGGCGAGAGCGCCGCCATACTTGAGGTTCAGTCCCTGGTGCGTCGAGTGGCGCCGACCCCGTCGGCGGTGCTGATCACCGGCGAGACCGGCACGGGCAAGGAGTTGGTCGCCCAGGCCATCCATGACCGGAGCGAGCGGCGTGCGCGAACCATGGTCAAGGTGAACTGTGCCGCGCTGCCGGCCGCGCTGATCGAGGGCGAGCTGTTCGGCCGGGACAAGGGCGCATACACGGGCGCGATGAACCAGCAGAAGGGCCGGTTCGAAATCGCCGACGGCTCGACCTTCTTTCTGGACGAGATCGGAGACCTGCCGCTCGAGCTCCAGAGCAAACTGCTGCGGGTGCTTCAGGAGGGCCAGTTCGAGCGGCTCGGAAGCACGCGTACCCAGAAGGTGGACGTGCGCATCATCGCGGCGACGAACCGCGACCTGCCCGCGATGATCAAGGCCGGCACGTTCCGCAGCGATCTGTACTATCGGCTCAACGTGTTCCCGATCCATATTCCGCCCCTGCGTGAGCGTCCGGATGACATCCTGCCGCTGGCGTGGTTCTTTGTCCGCGAGTTCTCGGAGAGGATGGGCAAGAAGATCGACAGTATCCCCAAGAAGACGGTGGCGGCGCTGATGAGCGCACCTTGGCCGGGCAACGTGCGCGAGATGCGGAACGTCATCGAGCACGCCATCATCATGAGCGACGGGGCCACGCTGAGGGTTGCCCCTCTGGGTGGCGCGAACCCTGAGGCGCACGCAACGCCGGTCACCCTGCGCGAGACCGAAAAGCAGGCCATCTCGCAGGCCCTCCGGCAGACGAACGGGCGAATCTGCGGCAAGAACGGCGCGGCCGAACTGCTTGATCTCAAGCCTACCACGCTTCACAGCAAAATGAAGAAACTGGGCCTGTCCCGGTTCAAAGAAACGACGATATAAAGTCAGTTCGGCGATATTTCGCCGATTCCTGTGTCTGCCTCTTCAAGCCTGACGGTATAGCAATTACTATAAACTGCTTATAACGTGATATTTACGCATGAGTTAATCCTTTCTTTTCCGCTTGGCATGAGGCGTGCATTTATATTCTGTCATGAACAGGATTGAAATCGTCATTGCCGTGAAGCCGGACAAGCGCGACGAGGTCTTAGAACTGCTGAGAAGTCAACTCGAGAGCACGCGGATCAAACCGGGATGTCTCGAGTGCCGGCTTTCTCAGGATCTGGGGTGTCCCGAAGAACTTCTCTACTCCGAGGTGTGGGAAACGGCTGCGCTCATGTGCGGGCGGATCCGCGGGGAGGGCTTCAGCCGGGTCCTGGTGGCGATCGATCTCGGCTATAAGCCGCCCGTGGTACACCTGGACGAAGGGAAGCGCCGGTCGGGATTGGAGACTTTGGCGGGTATCCGTTCTGTCGGCGAGGGGTGTCACACGTAGATCAATCAGTCCATAAAGAAATACGCAGGCCATGAAACAAACCAGACTTTTCATTTCGTTTCTTTGTACAGCGGCCTTAGCCGCACCCCTCTGCGCCGAAGAGGGCGGCGCCGGGCATTACACGCCCGGCGCCACGGCGTCGTTCATCGACGAGATGCTCGACAAGCCCGGCTGGGCCTATGTGAATCAGGGCCTTTACTACGGCGGCGATTACTCCGGCAAGAAGGGCTTGCCCTTGGGCGCGAACCTTGCGGGGAGCGTCGACGCGACTTCGTATGCCGATGTCAATGTGTTGCTCTACCAGAGTTCACTCGAACTGTTCGGGGGCCATTACGCGGCCTGTGCCGCGATCCCCTTCGTGCGGATGGACGTCGACGTCTCGGGAACCCTCACCGGCCCGAGAGGCAGGACGTTCAATAAGCAAACCTCCGACCGTGCCGAAGGGCTCGGCGACATCTATCTGGCTCCATTCATGCTCGGCTGGAAAAAAGGCGACCTCAAGTACGACGCCCGCCTCGGCTTCTACGCCCCGACCGGCGAGTACGACAAGAATGACTTGGCCAACGTGGGCAAGAATTACTGGACTGTCGAGCCGGCGGTATCGATGAGCTACCTCGGCAGCAAGAACGGCATCGAGGTCACGACCTTCGCAGGCATCGATTTAAACTCCGAAAACCAGGACACCGACTACCAGACCGGTGAACAGGTTCACTTGGACATGACGGTGGCCCAGCACCTGCCGCTCGGCAAAGACATCGTCGGCGTCGGCGCGAATGGTTTCTATTACCAGCAGATCACGGGCGACAGCAGTGACACCTCGCGGCTGGGCGATTTCAAAGGACGCACAGCCGGCGTCGGACCGGCGCTCTCGTACGTGACCAAGGTCTGCGGTCACGATCTGGTGCTCGAAGTGAAGTGGCTGCCTGAAATGGACGTGGAGAACCGCCTCGAGGGCGACTACGTCTGGGTCAAGGCGGCGCTGATATTCTAAAGCGGCCATGTCCCAGCGCTTAACCGGTAAAGACATGAACAGTCCAGGTGAACCGACAGTGTTGCTGCATCCGCAGCCGGCAGGCTTTAAGCATCGTTTCCACGCGATGGTCAAGCCGGTCGGCTCCCTTTGCAATCTGAACTGCACCTACTGTTACTATCTGCACAAGGAGGGGCTGCTCCGCCAACCCCAGGCGGCACGGATGACCGATGAGATGCTGGAGCGGCACATCCGCCAGTACATCGAGTCGCAGACGGGGGACGAGGTGGTCTTCTCCTGGCAGGGCGGCGAGCCGACGCTGCTCGGGATCGCGTTCTTCCAAAAGGTGGTCGCGCTGCAAGCCCGCTACAAGAAGCCCTTCCAACACATCGGGAACGATCTCCAGACGAACGGGACCCTGCTGGACGCCGAGTGGGCAAAGTTCCTCAAAGAACACGGCTTTCTTGTCGGTCTGAGCTGCGACGGTCCCAGGCGGCTGCATGACCGCCACAGGGTCGATAAGGGCGGCGAGTCTACGCATGACCGGGTGATGGCCGCAGCCCGCCTGCTCCGGCAGCACGGCGTGCCGTTCAACGCGCTTTGCGTCGTCAACCGCGAGAACGTCAAGTATCCGCTGGACGTGTACCGGTTTCTGACCCGTGAGCTGGGCGTGCGCCGGGTGCAGCTGATCGCGTGTGTCGAGCCCAAGGCGTTCCGCGAAGTCGCCCCGCAGCACTGGGACCCGGCCACGCTCCCGGTCGTCGGCACGCCGCAGGCCAAGCCCGGCGCGCCGGACTCGGCGGTGACCGACTGGTCGGTGGACCCGGATGACTGGGGCGCTTTCCTGTGCAAGGTGTGGGACGACTGGTACGGCCGGGGCGATTTCGGCAAGGTGCATGTGGATCTCTTCGAGACGGCCGTGGCGCAGTCGCTGGGCATGCCGTCGCAGCGCTGCGTCACCGCGGAGTTCTGCGGCAAGGGCCTGGTGGTCGAGCACAGCGGCGACGTTTTCTCGTGTGACCACTTTGTGTATCCCGAGTACAAGGTCGGCAATATTTCCGAGACGCACTGGAGCGCGATGGCCTACGGCGAGCCGCAGAAGGCGTTCGGATTCGCCAAGCGCGACACGCTGCCGAACTATTGCCGGCAGTGTCCGCACCTTACGCTCTGCTGGGGTGAGTGCCCCAAGAACCGGCTGGTTCGCACGCCGGACGGCGAGGCCGGGCTGAACTATTTGTGCCCGGGCCAGAAACGGTTCTACGCGCACATCCAGCGGGACATGCCGGAGATCATGCGCCGCGTGCGGCTGGAGCGGGCGGGCGGCGCGTCAAACGTCAGCTGAAGGATGTCAGTGAGTAACTGTTGGAAACAACAGCAACCGCAACACAGGAGGAAGAAGCAATGAGTAAAAGACAGAACACCTTGGCGTGGGACATCGCCGAGGAAATCAGCAGTCCGATGCGGCTGCTAAAAATGCTGGGCATCGTGGGCGGCGTCTCGCTTGCGGCCAGCACAACCCTGCTGCCCATGACGGCGCAAGCCGCGCCCGGCGACGGGAAGAAGCCCAACATCCTTGTGATCTGGGGCGACGACATCGGCATCCAGAACATCAGTTACAACAACCATGGCATGATGGGCTACCAGACGCCGAACATTGACCGCATCGCCAGAGAAGGCGTGGCCTTCACGGACTATTACGCCCAGCAGAGTTGCACGGCCGGGCGCGCGGCCTTCATTGGCGGCTGCGTCCCCCTCCGCAACGGCATGACCAAGGTCGGCCTGCCCGGCGCGAAGGAAGGCTGGCAGAAGACCGACGTCACCATGGCCACCGTCCTCAAGAGCCAGGGCTACGCCACCGGTCAGTTCGGCAAGAACCACGAGGGCGACCTGGACGAGCATCTGCCCACGATGCACGGCTTCGACGAGTTCCTCGGCAACCTCTATCACCTCAACGCGGAGGAGGAGCCCGAGAATCTGGACTATCCGAAAAACCCGGAGTTCCTGAAGAAATACGGACCGCGCGGCGTGCTCCGGTGCAAGGCCGACGGCAAGGGCGGCCAAACCATCGAGAACACCGGCCCGCTCACCAAGAAGCGCATGGAGACGATTGATGACGAAACAATCGCCGCCGCGAAGGAGTTCATCACGCGGCAGGCCAAAGAAGGGAAGCCCTTCTTCTGCTGGTGGAACGGCACGCGCATGCACTTCCGCACCCATGTGAAGGCGGAGCACCGGGGCATCTCGGGCCAGGACGAATACAGCGACGGCATGGTCGAGCACGACATGCAGGTCGGCGAACTGCTCAAGCTGATCGACGAACTCGGCCTCGCGAACGACACCATCGTCCAGTATTCCACGGACAACGGCCCGCACTACAATACCTGGCCGGATGCCGGCACCACCCCCTTCCACGGTGAGAAAAACTCGAACTGGGAAGGCGCCTACCGCGTCTCCTGTTTCGCTCGCTGGCCCGGCCATTTCCCGGCGGGCACGTGGCTCAACGGCATCGCCGCGCACGAGGACTGGCTCCCGACCTTCGCCGCCGCCGCCGGCGCGCCGGACATCACGGAGAAGCTTCTCAAGGGCGTGGAACTCAATGGCCGCACGTACAAGAACCACCTGGATGGCTACAACCTGCTCGACTACCTGAGCGGCAAGACGAAGGAGTCGCCGCGCAAGGAGTTCATCTACGTGAATGACATCTGCGAGATCATTGCCGTCCGTTACACGGACTGGAAAGTCACCTTCATGGAAAACCGGGAGAAGACGCTGAAGATCTGGCTGGAGCCATTCGTCGAGCTGCGTTGTCCGACGATCGTCAACCTTCGACGCGATCCCTTCGAGAAGGCCCAGGAAAACTCGAACACCTACTACGACTGGATGATTGACCGCATCTACATCATCACTCCCAGCGTTGCTCAGGTCGCCAAGTTCCTCACGACCTTGAAGGACTTCCCGCCCAGCCAGACGCCGGGTTCGTTCAACCTGACCAAGATGCAGAAGCAGATGGAAGCGATGGCGAGCGGCAAGTAACCCGCGGCCTCACTGTTTCGCCCGCCGCCGTACGGCGGCGGGCGTAGCCCCCACAAGTCCGACAACCACAGAAAGTACCGAAAATGAAGATCACTCACCGCCGGCGGATCGTCTTCAGCGTGGCGTTGGCCGGTGTCCTTTCGCTCGGCCTGTTTGTTGGCTGCACAACCCGAAACGCCGCCTCAGCCTCGGCCCGGACCCGGCTCGGCACGGTTCCCGAAATCCACCCGGAACTCGGCTTGGGCATGTTGCAGGGGTATCTGGCCTCCTCGAACCTGCCGAACAGCCTGATCCTGATTCCGCCGCCGCCCGCCCCCGGTACGGCCGCCTACGCTCACGATGTGGAGGTCGCTCAAAGCTCCTTCGCTTTGCGCGACACGCCGCGCTTCGCGCTGGCCGCGTCCGACTACGACCTGAAACTGCCGCATTTTATCGACACTTTTTCCTGTGCGCTCAATACGCGGATCACGAAGGAGAGCGCCCCGTATCTGTATACTTTGTTGTGTCGCGCGTTCACGGATGTCGGCCTGTCCACCTACGCCGCCAAGAACTGCTACAAACGCCAGCGGCCCTTCCAGGTGAATGGAGAGCCCATGGCCGTGCCCGAAGCCCGCACCTTTCTTGAGAAAGACCCTTCTTACCCGTCCGGGCACACCGCTCTCGGATGGGGCTTTGCTCTTATCCTGAGCGAGATCGCGCCGGATCGCGAAAACCAGATTCTCGCGCGCGGCCGCGCTTTCGGAGAGAGCCGCATCGTCTGCAACCACCACTGGTATAGCGACGTGGTCTGGGGCCGTTTCATGGGCGCGGCCACCGTGGCGCGGCTGCACGCCGATCCCACGTTTCAGGCGGATCTGGCGGCGGCGAAGTCTGAATATGCGGCGCTCCGCGCCAAGGGCACCCATCCGACGTGCGATTGCGGCGCTGAAGCGGCGGCGCTGGAGCTGGGATTCCAGGCCCGCAGCGTGACAGCCATTGACATCCTCCTGGAGCCGGACGCCACGATGCTGCTCCATTGCTCCGACAACAACGCCCGTCTGCGCAAGGTCTTCCCGGATGGCTTTTCCCTGGATGCGACGCACACGCCGCATATCACGCTGATCCAGCGCTACGTCCGCACGGCGGACCTCGGCAAGGTCTATGCCGCCGCCGGCGCGGTGCTCGCACGTGCCAATGTGACAGCCCTGAAGCTGGAGGCCTTCAAATTCTACTACATTCCGACCGGTGCCAATGGACTGGCGGGCATCTGCGCGAAGCCCACGCCGGAAATGCTCAAGCTGCAGGCGGACCTGCTTGCCGCCGTCGCCCCGTTCACGGTGGAGGCCGGGGACTCGTCCGCGTTCGCCACCACGCCCGCAGACCCGGTGATTGATCCGGCCTTGATCAGCTACGTTTCGGCGTTCGTGCCGAAGGGCTCCGGTGAGAATTTCAATCCGCATGTCACCACCGGCGTCGCGCCCAAAACGTACCTCGACCCCATGCTGGCCGCACCGTTTGAGCCGTTCACCTTTTCGCCCGCCGGCGCGGCCGTTTACCAGCTCGGACAGTTCGGCACGGCGGCGAAGAAGCTCAAACAATTCGACCTGAAACCTTGAGGCATTCAAGCTGCGTCAAAATCCGCGTGAGCGACGTGCGGGCTGCCCGAGCGGGCGGCCTGCGACTTCACAAGAGAATGAGGGAAAACAGCTGTGAAATTGCGAGTGGTTCTTGAGACGATGGCCGTTGTGTCAGCACTATCGGTCATGGCGCAAGATAAGGAGACGGATGAGGCGTTTGACTTGGCCATGAAACTGTCCAATCCGATCGCCTCGCTGATCAGCGTGCCGCTTCAGTACAACTTCGACCACAACATGGGGCCGGACAACAAAGGGTCGAGGTCTCTGCTCAACATTCAGCCGGTCATCCCGATCTCGCTCGGCAGAGACTGGAACGTGATCTCGCGTACGATCGTGCCGCTGGTGGACATGCAGGACATGCCTTACGGCGACAAGTCGGGGATGGGGGACATGTTGCAGAGCCTGTTCTTCTCGCCCAAGAAGCCGACGGCGAACGGGATCATTTGGGGCGTCGGCCCCGCCTTGTTGCTCCCGACCGCCACTGACGAGGTCCTCGGAGGGGAGAAGTGGGGCGCGGGGCCGACCGCCGTGGCTCTGAAACAGAGCGGCCCGTGGACGGTTGGCCTATTGTTCAACCACATTTGGTCCTACGCCGGAGAGACCGACCGCGAGGATATCAACGCCACGTTCGTGCAGCCGTTCACAACGTACCTTTTCAAGAAGACAAAAACGACCATCGTTCTGAACACGGAAACCTCGTATGACTGGGACGCCGACACGTGGTCGGTGCCGGTCAACATGACGGTCAACCAGATGCTGAAAATCAAGGGGCAGATTCTTCAGGTGTTTGCGGGACCCCGGTATTGGGCGGAGTCACCGGACGGCGGTCCGGAAGACTTCGGCTTCCGCGCGGGGCTCACGCTGTTGTTCCCGAAATGAGAAGACTCACTTGCCGATGACGTCCGTCGGCTTAACACGAAAGAAGGAAGAAACGATGAAAAATACAACGCTTATCTCTGGTCTGGGCCTTTCATGCATGGCAGTCGCGGGCGCTCTGCTCCTGGGCGGATGTGCTTCAACGTATCAGAAACGTTCGGTCACCGGATCAGGGTTCCTGCGCGACTACAGCCAGTTGAAAGACCTTGGCGGCGATACGGCGATGCTGAGTTACATCGATCCGAAAGCCAACTTCCGCGCGTACAGCAAGATCATGCTCGAACCGGTCCGCGCCTACGCGTCGGGCAAGAACAGCAGCATGGCCACGATGTCAAAAGAGAATCAGCAGAAGTTGCTGAACTACTTTGACGCCACATTACGTGAACAACTGAAGAAGGATTATGCCCTGGTCAGCCAGCCCGGACCCGACGTGTTGCGCATACGGATAGCCATCACGGAAGCGAAGGGTTCCATGGTCGTGCTGGACACGGTCTCAACGGTGATACCGATCGGCATCGCTCTCAGCGGCGTCAAGGCGCTCGCCACGGGCAAGCATCTGTCCGTCGGCGAGATCGGCGCGGAGTGTGAAGCGCTGGACTCCGTCACAGGCAAGCGGGTCCTTGCTGCGGTGGACGCCCGGGTCGGCCGCAAGTACACCTTCAAATTCGACAAGTTCAGCAAGTGGCACACGGCGGAAGACGCCTGCGACTTCTGGGCCAAGCAACTTCACGACCGGCTGCTCGAGAAAAGCGGCCGAGCCCGTGATGCCCGTTAATCAAGCCCCGGAATGGGCTTCCGGCTACAATCCGCCTCCTTCATCGTTCATCGCCGGCATTCTGTTTGTCCGGATCACCCGCGTTCCTTTAGGGACGCGAGTGCTTTTTGACCTTTCTGCGTCAGGCGGTACTTGTTGAGGCGGCTGATGGGCTCATTGGTGAGGGGGTGTTACGCTCGACTCCCTTTCCGGCAGGCGTCAAATGTGAGGTTCCCCGGCGCTATCTGTTTCCCGGCCCTTACTCGCGCGCCAGCGCCTGCTGCGCGTCCCGCTTGCCCATGCCGCGGATCCCGGCGAAGGCCGCCAGCGTCCGGCTGCGCATCGCGATCCGGCCCTCGGCGTGCTCCCACTTCGAGACCGTCAGGCTCGACACCCCGATGCCGATGACGACGGCAAGTTGGACGCCGGCAGCGTGCCGCTCTCCTGTCTGCGGCATGTGTCGGCGGTCACGTGGTACATGCTGGCGCACGAAATGGGGGCGGAAGCGGAGCCGTACCGCTCGGCGTGGCTGGATTCGGAGATCTATCTGCGGCGGCTTTACCTGGAGCTGAAGTCCGGCGGCGCGGCTGCCGGGGCGACGGGCACGCCGCTTTACGCGGCCGGTTCCGCTGCTGAGGGCGGACTGCAGGCTGGTGCTGACGGCGACGGGAGTGGGGGCGTCAACTACAAGAGCTGAGTCTTATGGGTTAGGGGGTGTAGCGATGAACGGGTGCGTGACGAAGGCGGAATGCGCGAAACAGCATGCCGCTGTATTCGATAAACTGGCTAGCATCGAGTCTCGGCTCTTCGTGGACAACGGTCACACGTCGATCCAGACGCGTCTGGAACGCCACGAGATGGTGATCCACTCCTTGCTTTGGGTCGTGTCGGTCGTTGCCGGGACCGCCATCGCGGGGGCTGTCACGGGCGGTTTCATGCTGGCCAAGGTGCTGGCGAAGGCGGGTGGCGCATGATGAGGGGCCTTGAAGTGGGACTTGTGGCACTGGCGGCTGCGGGGGTCGCGGGCTGTTGCGCATACCGCGGGATCAGCCAGACCTCTCTGGTCCATGTCCGGGACGTGCGGGTGACCGAAGCCGGGGGCGTGGGCACGAACGGCGTGGAGGTGGCGACAAACGGTGTGCGCGTCGCCGCCGGGCGTGTGGTCTTGGTCGCCGAAAACGTCTATGTGAGCGTCGGCGGCGGGAGTGCGGCCAGCAACACGGTGACCGGGGAACTGTCGCTGCCGCTGGTCAAGTAGCGTCTTATAGGGGGCCGGGTGGCCGGGTTTCGCTGACGTTCCCAGTTTTGTCTGGGTCAATTCGTGATGTTGCTTGGCTGGTAAAAAGAAGGCCGACAAGGGGGGCAAATCACGGCCCTTACGCTTGAAAAGGGAGGTATACTTGAGGTATACTTATGCCGTCAACAAACAAGGGTAAGCGAGGGTAAGAGAAGACAAGCGGTCTGGACTCCCTGACGTGTCTCCCGGCGCCCACCAGAAAGCAAAAACCCCGTACAATCAGGCAGTTACGCGAGTTTTACGGGGCTTCTTTTGGTGGTGCCAGGAGAGGGAGTCGAACCCTCACACCCTTTCGGGCGGCAGATTTTGAGTCTGCTGCGTCTGCCATTTCGCCACCCTGGCCGGGATGGAGCGGGCGAAGGGAATCGAACCCTCGTAACCAGCTTGGAAGGCTAGCACTCTGCCATTGAGTTACGCCCGCGAAAAAACAAGGTGTTAATTTAGCCGTTTCCCGGGTTGCGGTCAATAGAGCGCGCGCAGAATTGCGCATTTAATTTTCGACGGCGCTGTGACAAAAAGACATGGTGTGACTTAATGTCCGGGGTGGCGAGGCCGGGCTTGAGACGTGGACGGGCCGCCTACACGGGACCCTTGAGCGTTGCTGGGCGGTGTTTGCGGAGCCGCTGAGGGCGGTTGGGACCGGGAACGAAGGGGTCAACCCCGGACTCGGAATCCGGGACGCGGAACCCGGAACTGCAATTAGGCATGGAAAATGCCACTAATATGCGGTAACATAGCGGCTCAATATCTGGAAACGGAAACACTCTCAGGAAAGGGTTGCCTTCATGGCCGGTCCGGCGGATGCTTTTGCGACTCTTATTTTGAAAAAAACGGGGCTGTTCACCGAGCTGCAGATCGCGCAGGTGTTGGCCGCTGACCGTTCGGACGGCACGGGCGTGCCCGGCGCGGTGGTCCGTCTGGGCCTGGCCCGCGAGGATGTCTTCCTCAAGAAGATCGGCGAGATCCTGGGGTTCCCCTACACGGAGCTGGCCGACGTGAAGCCGACGGACGAGGCGATCACGCGGCTTCCCGCGCGCGCGGTCTATCAGTACAACGTGTTGCCGCTGACGGTCGAGAACGGCGTTCTGACCGTGGTCTCGTGCGACCCGTTCAACACGGGCATGACCGACGGGTTGCGCTTGGCGTCGCAGTGTCCGGTGGTGGTGACGCTCAGCCCGCGCGAGGAGATCGACAAGGCGATCCGCAAGTACTACGGCGTGGGCGCGGACGCGATCGAGAAGATGATCGAGGAAGGCCGCTACGCGGTGGACACCGACATCGCCTCCATCTCCAAGATCGACGTGAACGAGATCGGCGCCGAGGCCTCGATCGTCAAGTTCGTGAACCAGATCATCGCGGAGGCGGACCGTCAGGGCGCGACGGATATCCATGTCGAGCCGATGGAGGATGAGCTGCGCATCCGCTACCGGATTGACGGCATGCTGCACAAGGTGGACGTTCCCCCGCAGCTGAACCGCCTGAAGGCCGCGATCATCTCGCGCATCAAGGTGATGGCGAACCTGGACATCGCCGAGAAGCGCCTGCCGATGGACGGCCGCATCGGCGTGCGTCTCAACAACGACGACATCGATATCCGCGTTTCCACGATGCCCACGGCGTACGGCGAGTCGATTTCCCTGCGCCTGTTGCAGAAGGCGGGCAATTTCGTCAAGCTCCACGATTTGGGCTTCAACACGTTCGATTACGAGCACGTCGTGAAGCTCATCAACCGGCCGAACGGCATCTTTCTGGTGACGGGGCCGACGGGATCGGGCAAATCCACCACGCTTTACGCGTTCCTGCACGAGATCAACAAGATGCAGGTGCGCATCCTGACGGCGGAGGACCCGATCGAGTACGAGATGCCCGGCATCAACCAGGTGCTGGTGCGGCAGGACATCGGGCTGACCTTCGCGCGCGCGCTGCGGGCCTTCCTGCGACAGGACCCCGACATCATCATGGTGGGCGAAATCCGCGACGGCGAAACCGCGGAGATCGCGATCAACGCCTCGCTGACCGGCCACTTGGTGTTCAGCACCCTGCACACGAACGATGCGGCGGGCGCTTTCGCGCGTCTCATCGACATGGGGGCGGAGCCGTTCCTGGTGGCGTCGGCCGTGGCGGGCGTGATGGCTCAGCGTCTGGTGCGCCGCCTCTGCCCCAAGTGCAAGCTCGAGATTCCGCTGGACATGAAGTGGTACGACCTGCCGTATCCGCCGGCGTCGCCCAACGTGTGGGTGCCGCAGGGGTGCGAGGCGTGCACGAAAACCGGCTACCGCGGGCGAGGCGGCCTGTTTGAGCTGCTGGTGGTTTCCGAGGATATCGAGTCGTTGATCATCGGGCGCAGGGCCTCCAGCGAGATCCGCGAGGCGGCGATCAAGCATGGCCTGAAGACCTTGCGCGAGGACGGCTGGGCCAAGGCGTTCAGGGGCATGACGTCGGTGGAAGAGATTATGCGCGTCACCGAGGAAAGTGCGTGAGAAGTGCATGAGTGCGTTAGTTCATTCGTGCACGCGTGAGGAAGAGAAGAAGAGAAGCCGAATGGCGGGCGGGCGAGGCGGCCCGGTGCGACGGCCAGCTGATGCGCTCATGAAACAATGAACTAGCGAACGGGATCCAAGATGCCACAATTCACGTACAAGGCGATGTCGAAAGACGGGCGGAAACTGGAAGGCTCGGTCGAGGCGGCCGACCGCCGCAACGCGCTGGCGGCGGTTGAGAAGCTCGGCTACGTCCCTATTTCCGTGAAAGAGTCCGCCTCGAAGAAGGCGAAGGAGAAGGGGCTCCCGTTCTGGAAGCTCAAGATCGGCGGCGGCAAGATCCGGATGAAGCCGATGGAGGTGCTGCTGTTCACTTCGGAAATGAGCGACCTGCTGGAGGCGGGCATGACGCAGGGCGCGGCGCTGAACTGCCTCGCGAACCAAGGCGAGGTGGACTCGCCGCAGAGCAAGATCGCGTCGGACCTGCGCGACCGCATCATGCGCGGCGAGCAGCTGTCGGATGCGGTGACCGCGCATCCGGCCACCTTCCCGCCGCTGTACGGCAACATGATCCGGGCGGGCGAGGCCTCGGGCGCGATGATCGAGATCCTGCGCCGTCTGGTGGAGCATTACGAGCGCAACGAGAACATGAAGTCGAAGATCACGTCGGCGTTGACCTATCCGGCCGTGGTTTTGGTCTTCGGCATTTTTACGGTGATTTTCGCGATGGTCAAGGTGATCCCGCAGTTCGCCAAGGTGTTCGAGAGCATGGGGGCGGCCCTGCCCATGTCCACCCGCATCCTGATGGGCTCCAGCACGTTCGTGATCAGATACGGCGTGTTTGTGGGCATCGGCGTGGCGATGCTGATAGGGATGTTCAGGCGGCACATCCACACGGTGAAGGGCCGGCTCTGGTGGGACGGCCTGAAGCTGAAGGCGCCGCTGATCAAAGGCATCATCGCGAGCGGCGCGTATTCGAGCCTGGCGTACACGATGAAGACGCTGCTCGCGAACGGCGTGAACGTGCTGCAGGCGCTGAAGATCGCGGAGGAGACGTGCGGCAACGCGCAAATCGCCCAGGCGCTCCACAACGCGCGGCAACGCGTGACGGACGGCACGACGATTTCCGGCCCGCTGGCGGGCAGCCACGTTTTTCCGAAGATGATGACCGACATGCTGGCGGTGGGCGAACAGTCGGGGGACATGCCCAGTTCGCTGGGGCACATCGGGCGGCGGTACGAGAGCGAGATGGACCGCAACATCAAGATCTTCACCAACGCGCTGGAGCCGATCCTGATCGTCCTGATCGGCGGCGTGGTCGGTTTTGTGGCCGTCAGTATCCTGATGGCGGTGTTCAAGGTGACGTCGACGCTCAGTCCTTCGCACTGAGGTCGCAAGAGAAGGCTGTTAGACTGCTAGGCCGTTGGACTATCAGGTGGCGGAAACCTGAAACAAGAAACAGGAAAATGGGTGAAGGGGCTAATCGCCTAAGACAGATTCAAGGAGGAGCGGGTATGAAAAAAGAGAATCGGAGCGAGCGGGTTCAACTGGATCGGCGGAGCGGTTTCACGCTGGTGGAACTGTTGCTGGTGGTGTGTATTCTCGGAATTCTGGCCGCCGGCGTGGTGATGAACATGTCGGGGCATGACGTGAAGGCCCGGATCACGACGACGCGCGCCAGCATCACGCAGATCGAGCAGGCGGTGCAGATCTTCGCCATGAACCATAACGGCAAGCTGCCGGACACGCTGGAGGAGCTGACCGCCGGCACGGACGACGAGCCGGGCCTGCTCAAAGAGGGCGCGATCAACGACTCGTGGGGCACGCCTTTCACTTTCGTGAAGACCGGCAAGAAGTTCAAGATCACCTCGGCTGGGCCGGACGGCGAGACCGGCACCGAAGACGACATCACGAACTGAGAAGTGCGTGAGTGCATTAGTTCATTAGTGCATTCGTGAAAGAGAGCTGAGGCGGCATTTCACAGGCTCTGACTAATGAACTCATGCACGAATGAACGAATGAACTTCTTAAGAGACAGAGCGAAGCGACGTCTGCGCGGCTTCACGATGGTCGAGCTGCTGATCGTGATCGTGATCATCGGCGTGATGGCCGCCATGATCGGGCCGACCTTCACCTCCGGATCGGACATCGCCCGCGTCAAAACCGCCTCGCGCGGGGTGATTCAGCTGTCGCGCTATGCCCGCATCATGGCGCTGTTGCATCAGACGCCGGTGGAGCTGGTGTACACCTCGGACGGGACCTTGCGGGTCGAGCAGGTCGCGGGCGGCAGTGAAAGCATCGTCTCGGCGCAGGCGTTCGCCAGCACGAACGCGGCGGAGCGGGGCGCGGCCCCGGTGGCGGAAGAGGAGGTGTTCGCGGCCAAGGAGGGCCCGGCGGGAGGCGGCGGGTCGTCATACGTCATGGCGGACCTGAACCTCGAGCAGAAATACGACGGCGTGGAGTTCATGTTCAAGGGGTATGCCGACTCGATGGACGACGGGCGCAGCCGCAAGCTCACGAAGACGAAGGCGCGGGCGAGCGCGGAGCCGGAGGTGGAGGAGGGCGAGGGCGACGTGAAGGCGTTCCGGGTGCGTTACAAGAGCAACGGGACCTGCCGGCCTTACTCGGTGCGGGTGACCGCAGGGGGCGAGGAGGCGTTCGCCGTGACGGTGGTCATCGATGTGCTCGGCGCCGCCAAGGTCGAGGAGGAGGAGTGATGCGCCGCGCGGGTTTCACACTGATCGAGGTTCTGATCGCGACCATGATTCTCGCGCTGGGCCTGATGACGCTGATGACGGGCCTCAGCAACTGTGCGGCGATGATGACGCTTTCCAAGCAGTTTCAGGATGCGCAGTACGTGTTCAGCCTCGGCGCGCTGAAGTACCCGATGAAAGAGAGCACCGACGTGGAGAAGGAGCTGGTGGTGGACCCCGACTCGGACTTGGTGGACGGGTATGTGTTCGCGCGCACGGTGGACGAAAAGGAGCTGGACGCGAAGCAGGTTGACGACGGGCTTTTTCTGGTGCGGACGCGAGTGACGTGGGGCTCCGGCAAAAACCAGTTTGAGGAATTGGTGCGGATCGTGCGGCAGCTCAAGGGCGAGGCCGACAAGAAGAAGTGAGGAGAAGTGCATTAGTGCGTTAGGTCATTAGTGCATGAGTGTGGAGAGCGGGTATGCCGGAACAAACTGACGTCTAACTAATGAACTCACGCACGAATGAAAGAATGAACTGGCGTAGCGGCTTCACGCTGCTGGAACTGATCATGGCCATCATGATTCTCTCGGTCATGATGCTGCTTTCGTTTTTCTGCTTTGACGCGGTGGTGCAGAGCTGGCACGCGGGCATGGCGATGTCGGAGTCGCTGGGCCAGGCCGATCATGTGATCGAGCAGCTGACCTCGGGTTTGCGCTCGGCCTATTATCCGGACACGGGTGCGCAATTGGAGGAGTACGGGTTCCAGCTGGGGAACCACGGCGAGGGGCCGGAGGCCCGGGATTCGATCGGCTGGGTGAAAATCGGGCGCGCGCTGGTCGGCGAGGACTGCGGTTTCGCCGATTCGCCGCACCGGATCAACGTGTCGGTCGAGGACGGCGGCAACGGCGAGACGTCCGGACTGATGGTGAAGGCGTGGCGCGTGGACCTGCAACTCGACGAGTTTGATCCGGAAAAGGAGGTGCAGCCGGTCGCGATCTCGCCGCAGGTGATCGGCCTCAGCTGCCGCGTGCTGGACAAAGACCAGCCGGAGAAGGATGACGAGCCCAACTGGCAGGACACGTGGGATTTTTCAAACAGCATACCCAAGGCGGTGGAGATCACGCTCTATATGAAGCCGCCGAAGGACAAGGACGAGCCGCTCGAGGTGAAGCGCATCGTCGAGATCCCCATGTTCGACCTCTCGCAGAATCCGAGGAATAAGTCGCAGAAGGGCGGAACCACGACCACCCCGGGCGGCGGCATGCGGCCGGGCGGCACGGGCACGCGGCCGACAGGCGGGGGCACGGGGGGCACGCGGCCGCCAACACCGATCATGCCGGGTGGCGGAGTGACGAGGTGATCGCGAGGGTGAGAGAGCCAACGATGAGTACGGACGGGCACAGAGTTAAGGACGGCGACAGCCTCGCGGCTCGCGAGGCTGCTCGCCCCCTGTGGCGGTTGCTTGGCCGATGGAGCGAGCCGCGCCTGTCTGGCCGCGCGTCCTCCCCTCGGGGCGGGGCGGCCCTGATCATCGCGCTGTGGACGATCGCGCTGCTGAGCATGCTGGTGATGTCGTTCGCGCTGGATGCGATGATCGAGGGACGCATCGGCACCTATGTGAAGCAGCGGCGGCGCGTGGATGAACTGACGCAGTCGGGCGTGGCGATCGCGGAGATGCTGCTGGAAAAGCAGCAGAACGTCAGTGCGGCGTCCTCGGCGGACGAGGCGGAAGACAAGTGGAAAGAGCCGGCGCTGCGGATCAAGCGCGGGCAGACGGCGGTTGTGGAGGAGCCCATCGAGGACGGTGTCGTGCACATCGAGATCATTCCCGAACCGGCGCGGTGGAACATCAACAAGTTGGTCGGCAAGGACTACGATGTCGTGTGGGAGCAGATTTTCACGACGGCGGGGATCCCCCAGGAGTATTTCTCCGAACTGATCGATTGCTGGAACGACTGGGTGGACGAGGACAGCATTCCGCTGACCGACGGCGCGGAGGATGACTACTACAAGTCTCTGGAAGTGCCGTACAAGGCCCGCAACAAAGGGGTCGACACGGTTGAGGAATTGCTGCTGGTCAAGGGGTTTGTGCCGGCGATTCTCAACGGAGGCGTGCTGAACCCCGAAGAAAAGAACAAGGATTTGCAGGTCTCGGTCAGAGGAATTAAGGAATTGTTTACCACCTACGGGGATGGTAAGATCAACGTCAATGCCGCCCCCATGGAAGTTCTGATGACGATTCCCGGTCTCGACGAGATTACGGCGGGCGCGATCGTCGAGGAGCGCGAAGGCCGAAATGTGGGGGTGTCCACCTTGAATCGCCCTTCGGGAGCGAAGCGAGCCTTGAACAATAGCGCCGGGGCTGTGTCGACGTCGGCGGGTTCGGCGCGCAGCGGGGCGGGCTCGGCGCGCAGCGGCGCGGGTGCGGCGCGGTCGGGCGCGGGCACGGTGGCTGGAGCGGGCACGGTGGCGGGCGCGGATGAGGAGGATTACTCGTTCAAGTCGGATGGCGATTTCATGTCGCGCATCCCGGGGCTTGACACGGGCGTGTCGCGCTTCATTTCGGTGAGGTCCGGCACCTTCCGGCTCGTGATCGAGGGCCGCTCGGCGGGGATCACGCACGCGATCCAGGCGATCGCGGAGATCGAGGGCAGCAAGGTGCGCTATTTGCAGTGGCGGGAAGATCCGTAGGAGAAGTGCGTTAATGCGTCCGTGCTTTAGTGCATTAGTTAGAGAAAAAGAGAGTGAATGAGGGAGAGTTGGACCGTGTTGGACAGAGTGGGGTTCTCAGGACTTTAGTCTGCCGCCAGTGGAACTAATGAACTCATGAACTAATGCACGAATGAACTTGTTTGGTTTTTATGGCGAAAAGTGAAGTGATAGCGATAGTGGCTGAGCGCGAGTGTCTGCGCGGGGTGCGGTTCGCGCCCCGCGGCCGCGGCGGCTTGACGCGCATCGGCGGGGGCGTGTGGCCGATCGAGACCCCCGACGAGGAGGCCATGGCCGAGGGGGCTGAAAAGGGCACGGTGGTCGAGAGCGACCTGCCGCTGGCGCGGGCGGCGCGCGCGGCCAGGGACGCGCTGGGTGCCCGGCAGGTGGTGATCGCGCTGCCGCTCTCGCGTCTGCTGGTGCGCATCATGAAGCTGCCGATTGAGGTGCGCGAGGATTTGACCGACGCGGTCGCGTTGCAGATGGACAAGCTTTCGCCCTTTCCGGGCGAGGAACTGACGGTCGGGTACGAGATCTTGAGCGAGAGCGAGACTGCGCTCTGGGTGTTTGTCGCGGCGCTGCCGGCGGCGGTCTTCGAAGAGCTCGACTCGGCGCTGCATGCGGCTAAGCTGCAGGTGATCCGCACCGACGCCTCGGCGCTCGGCTGGTTCCGGTCGCTGTGCGGGCCGTGTCAACTCACGCGGCCGGGGCGCCGGGTGCTGCTGATGGATCCGGACGAGGGCTGGGATCTGCTTGTTTTGGACCACGGCGTGCCGGTGCTGGCGCGCGGGCTGGGGGCGCAGCCGGACGTCGACGCGCTGATCCGCGATTTGACGCTCTCGCTGATGAATGTGGAGTTGGACGCGGGCGAGAGTCCGGTGACCGACGTGTTGGTGGTGTCGAAGAGTGTGCCGTCGCCCGAACTGGTGGAAAAGTTGGAGGCGCTGACCGGCGTGGCGGTGCGTCATGTGGTGCCTCCGACCGAGGACGGCGGGGCTGAGGGTGTGGCGATCCGCACGGGGGAGGGGGCGACGCTCGATCTGACGCCCCAGTCGTGGCGCGACGAGATCAAGGAGTCGCGCATCCGCAAGCGGGTGCTGACGGGGGTGAGCATCGCGGTCTCTGTCTGGGCGCTCTTCATGGGCGCGCTCTTCTCCGGGCCTGTGGTCTACAAGCAGATGACCGCACACGTGCGCGGCGAATCACGGGCGCACGCCAAAGCGTTCAAGCGGGTTTCTGACACGCGTGACCGGGTGAACCTGATTCTCGCCTACACGGATCGCACCTATTCTCCGCTGGAGATGTTGCGGATGGTGTCGTCGCGACTGCCGCAGGGTGTCACCCTGATCGCGTTCAACTTCCGCCGCGAAGACGGCGTGAGGGTTTCGGGTGAAGCGGACCAGCCCACGCTGGTTTACGATTTCAAGAATGCGGTGACCGAGGATCCGCTGTTCGAGTCGGTCTCCCTCAGCGGGCCCTCGGCCAGCAAAGGGAAGCACAAGTTCGAAGTGGACGCCAAGTTCAAGGGGGTCACGCGGAAATGAGTGCGGTATCCTCTAAAGAAAAAAACCTGCTCATGATCACCGTGGTGGTCGTGCTGTACGCGTTGGCGGCCCTGAGCTTCAAGAAGCAGCTTGCGAACTGGAAGACCGAGCAGAAAATCTTTGCGTCGGCTCAGAAAAAACTCCAGGAGGAGAACGCGCTGATCGCCGCGAAGGACGAGTGGGCGGCGAAGTACGAGCAGATGCGCGATCTGATGCCGGTTTTCCCCTATGACAAGGACGTCGACACGCACTGGCTCAACATCATGGATTCGGCGGCCACGCGTAACGGGTTCTCGATCGCGCGCCGGCAGACGAACAAGGAGGCCGCGGTCGGCGATGTCTACGAATTGCCCATCGACTGCAAGGACTGGGAAGGCACGCTCGAGTCGCTGGTCAAATTCTTGTATGACCTGAACAAAGAGGGGGCCATGTTGGACGTGCGGCAGCTGTTCGTCCGTCCGTCCAACAAGCCGGGGTATCTGAAGGGCACTTTCACGCTCTATTGCGCCTATATGCGCGGCGCCGCGGAGACGCATCCGGCACCGGCCGCACCGGCCGCGCCTGCGGCCCCGGCCTCAGTGCCGC
>JAHFSX010000047.1 GCA_023269675.1 Verrucomicrobiota bacterium | reverse complement strand
CGCGCTCCGCCGCCCTCGGCGCGGCGCCGGCCGCAGCGCCCCGAGCGTACGCCGCGCAGGCGCCGGCCGCACCCGCAGGCCTGCCGCCCCCCGCCGCCCAGACCAACGGCACGCCGCGGAAGCGCCCCTGGGACAGCGGCTTCATCTCCCGGCTGGGCCGCCCGCAAGAGGGCGACGCCCTCCGCTTCGAACTCACGTCCGGGATCATCGCCTCCGGCACGGTCCGCCACGCCGACTATCGCGACGGCGCCCTGGTCGGCGTCAGCGGCGAACTCGCGGCCCCCGAGGCCGGGCGCTTTTTCTTCCAGCGCCAGACGCTGCCGGGCAAGGCGGGCGACTTCGCGGGCGTGGTCGAATTCCCCGCCAGCCAGAAGGCCTACCGCATCGAGCCGACCGGGGCCGACGGCGCCTCCGAACTCGTGGAGCGCCGCCTGGACGAGGTCATCTGCCTGATGATGCCCCGCGTGGACCGCGAGGCGCAGGCCGAGCCCGACACCGCGCTCATCGCGCCCCTGGATCCGCAGGACACCCCTGACCTGGTGCCCGCATACAATGGCGGCCTCATCTCGCTCCAAAGTACGCCGGGGGCCACAGGTGTCCTGTACATCGACTACCGCGGCGGCTATACGCCAACCTGGGGCGGCATCACCTACACTAAGCCGAACGTGAGCAACGCCCAGATCAAAGACGTCTGGAAACGCGTCTGCGAAGACTATATGCCGTTCAACATCAACGTCACCACGGACATCCGGGTTTACGAGGCCGCCCCCGAGAACAGCCGCCAGCGCGTCATCTGCACGCCCACCACCACGGCCGCGCCCGGCGCCGGCGGCGTCGCGTACATGAGTTCCTGGAACTGGACCGGCGACACGCCCTGCTGGTCGTTCTACTCCACGGGAAAGTCCGCGGCCGAGGTCATCGCCCATGAGGCCGGCCACACGCTCTCCCTGGGCCACGACGGCCGCACCACCCCTTCCGAAGGCTATTTCCTCGGACACGGCGGCGGCGCGGCCGGCTGGGCGCCCATCATGGGCGCGGGTTACTACCAGCCCGTCTCCCAGTGGAGCAAAGGCGAGTACGCGTACGCCAACAACGCGGAAGACGACCTGGCCAAGATCACCGCCAACAACAACGCCGTGGCGTACGGCGCCGACGACACCGGCGACACGCTGGCGACCGCCCGCTATCTGGAGGTCGGCACGAACCTCGCCGCCTCGGCCGAGGGCGTGATCGAGCGCACGGCCGACACGGACGCCTTGCGGTTCACGACCTCCGGCGGACCGGTGTCGCTCACGGCCCTCCCGGTCGGCGACTGGGCCAATCTGGCGCTCCAGGCCACGCTGGCCGACGCGGCCGGCGCCGTCATCGCCAGCAACAGCCCGCAGGCCACGCTCTACGCGGCCGTCAGCACGAACCTGGAGGCAGGCACCTACACGTTCCGGGTGACCGGCGCGGGCCGCAACAGCGCGCTGACCAACGGATTCTCCGCGTACGCGAGCCTGGGCTACTACTCGGTCACCGGCCGCGTGGCCGGCGCGCGGCTGCCCACCTATCTTTCCGTATCCGAGAGTAGCCCCAACGGCACCGTGGCGGGCACGGTGCCGCCCCTCAGCCCGACCGCCGACCCGCTGGTGTACACGATCGTGACCGGCAACGTCGCCAACGCCTTTTCGCTCAACAGCGACGGCACGCTCGCGGTCGCCAATGCCGCCGCGCTCAATTACGAGACGCTCTCCTCGAAAACGCAGTTCCCCGTGCAATACGAACTCTTCGTCACCATCTCCAACACCGTCACGCCCGCCTTGACCGAGACGGACCGGCGCGTCGTGATACAGATCGTCAACGTGAACGAGCCGCCCGTGCTGACCGGCTTCGACGCCACGATCCTCGGCCACACGCTGACCGGCACGGCCATCGGCACCGTCACCGGCAGCGATCCCGACGCCTACACGGTCCTGACTTTTTCGATCACCGCAGGCAACGGCAGCGGAGCCTTCGCCGTCGGCAGCGGCTCAGGCACGATCACGGTCGCGGCAGATCTGAACGTGGCCACACAGACCGTTTACACACTCACCGTCCGGGCCAGCGACAACGGCATTCCGACGCTGACGAATGACGTGCCCGTGCGGGTCACCGTGGTCCCCAACGCCACCCTCTTCAGACCCGGCGCCATCTCTTACGCCGTTTACGACAACATCGGCAGCGGCACCTACGTCACGAACCTCACCCAACACCCGCGGTTCCCCACGGACCCGACCTGGGAGATCCAGCAGACGCTCTTCGAGGGCCTGCCCGACCGGGCCGACGCCTACGGGGCCACCCTGCGCGGCTACCTCATCCCGCCGTCAAGCGGCACCTACACCTTCTGGGTGGCCTCCGACGACAACAGCGAGCTGTGGATGAGCGCCTCGACCAACCCCGCCGCCATGACCCGCATCGCGTACGTCAACGGCTGGACCTCCCCGCGCGTGTGGACCCAATACGCGAGCCAGAAGTCTGCCGACCGCACGCTGACCGCCGGACAGGCTTACTACATCGAGGCCCGCCTGAAAGAGGGCTCCGGCGGAGACCATCTCGCCGTGGCGTGGAAGGGTCCCGCGACGGCCTACCAGACGAATGTCGTTTCCGGCCTCTATCTCGCCCCCTCCGCCATGAACTTCGTGCCGCACGCGTCGGGCTTCACCAACTCGGTCCGCCGCAACCTGCAGGCCGGCGCCAAGGTCGGGCGCATCACCGTCTCCGACCCGAACCCCGGCGACTCCGCCACCCTGACGATCACGGCGGGCAACGGCGGCGGCCTCTTCTCTGTCGACCCCGACGGCTGGATCCGCGTATCGAACGACACCGCGCTGCTCACCGCCTCCTCGCCCGTCACGCTCTCGATCCTCGCCACCGACGACGGCACGCCGCCGCTCACCGGCACGTCCGCGGCCCGCATCTCCCTCAGCGCCACGAACACCGTCAGCGTCTCCGCGCCCCAGCGCGAGCTGTTCAACGGCATCGGCGGCGGCACCGCCATGACCGACCTCACCGGCAACGCCAAGTACCCGTGCAGACCCGACGCGCTGGCCAGCCTCACGAACTTCGACGGGGCCGACGACATCGCGGACTCCTACGGATCCCGCATCCGCGGCTACGTCACCCCTCCCGCCAGCGGCGACTTCACCTTCTTCATCTCCTCCGACGACGCCAGCCAGCTCAAACTCAGCCGCACCACCAACGCGGCCAGCGCGACCGTCATCGCGTCGTTGAGCGGCTGGACCAATCCGGAAGTCTACACCCAGTACCTTTCGCAAATCTCGGCGCTTCAGACGAACCTCGTCGCCGGACAGGCCTACTACATCGAAGCGCTGCACAAAGAGGGGGGCGGCGGCGACCATGTGTCCGTCGCGTGGGCCGGCCCCGGCATCAGCGGCACAAACGTCATCGGCGGCGCCTACCTCGCGCCCCTGGACATCAACAGCGACCCGCAGGTCACCAACCGCAGCCTGCGGATCAGCTACACCAACACCGCCGGCGCCCTCATCGGGAACGTCGGGGCCACCGACAGCCCGCTCGACACGCTCAGCTTCAGGATCGCCGCGGGCAACACCAGCGCGACCTTCGCCCTCGACCCCGACACCGGCGACCTCACCCTGGCCGACACCGCGCTCACGGCCGGCTTGACCAAGACGAACTTCCCCCTGACCGTGACCGTGCAGGACTCCGGCTATGGCGGCCTCTACCCGCTCCACACCGCGTCCGCCACGGTGACCGTCTACGTCGCCGGCCCCTACGCCATCGGCTTCACCAACACGATCCGCCGCGACCTTCAGGCAGGCGCCAAAGTCGGCCGCGTCACCGTGTCCGACACGGCCCGGGGCGGCAGCGCGTCTTACGCCATCACCGCCGGCAACGGCAGCGGGCTCTTCTCCGTCGGCCCGGACGGCTGGGTCCGCGCGTCGAGCGCGTCCGCGCTGCTCGCCGCAGCCTCACCCGTCACGCTGACGGTCCGCGTCACCGATGCCGGCACGCCGCCGCTGTCCGACAACGCCGCCGCGCGGGTCACCCTCGCCGCCACGAACGCGATCCTCCCCACCGCCCCCCAACGGGAACTGTTCAACGCCATCGGCACCGGGAAGACCGTGAGCGACCTGACCGCCGCGGCCAAATTCCCGGGGCTGCCGGACGCTCTGACCGCTCTCACCAACTTCGCGTCGCCCGTCAACATCGGCGACGCCTTCGGCTCGCGCATCCGCGCCTACGTGACCCCTCCGGCCGGCGGCGACTACCGCTTCTTCATCACCTCCGACGATGAGAGCCAGCTGAAGTTCAGCCGCAGCGGCGGGCCGACCAATGCGCAGACGATCGCCTACGTCACGGGCACAACCGCCCAAAACGTGTGGGCACAGAAGACCTCGCAGGTCTCGCCGCCCCAGACCGGCCTCGTGGCGGGCCAGCCTTATTACATCGAGGTCCTGCACAAGGAGGGCACGGGCAGCGACTACGTGTCGGTCGCATGGGCCGGCCCCGGACTGACCGGCACCAATGTCATCGGAGGGGCCTACCTCACGCCCTTCGACATCAACTGCGCGCCGCAGGTCACCAACCACACCCTGCGCATCCGCTGCTCGGACGGCGTCGGAGCCCTGGTCGGGCGCATCGCGGTCACCGACAGCCCGCTCGACACGCTCAGCTTCAAGATCACCGCCGGCAACGACGCCGCCACCTTCAGCCTGAACCCCGACACCGGCGAGCTCACCCTCGCGGACACCGCGCTCACCGCCAGCCTCACGAAGAGCACCTTCTCCCTGACGCTCGCCGTGCAGGACTCCGGCTACGCGGGCCTCTACCCCGCCCGGACCGCAACGGCCACGGCGACCGTCTCCGTCGTCAGCCCCCCCGCCCTGAGCACCTTCTCGCAGCAGGGCGGCACCCTGAGCCTCGTCTGGGGATCGCTTCCCGGCGTCCTGTACCAGCTCCAGTCCACAACCAACCTTTCCCCCGCGGCCTGGTCGAATCTCGGCGCCCCGGCCGGCGGCACCGGCGGACCGCTCACGAACGCCATCCCGGTGGGTGTGGAGCCCAACAAATTCTACCGTTTGCTGCTGCTGGAGTGACGCGGCGGCAGCTTTCGCCCGGGTAAATTGGCCCCGACCGAAGAATGGCGTTGTCAGACACCCCGCCTTTGCCGTAATCTTCTCTCATTCATGAATGAACTGACCGTCTTCCATCTCCTCGACCAACAGACTGACCGCGACAGCCTCCAGGCCCTTGCGAACGGGCTCACCGACACGTTCCACGAGTTCTGCGACGAGACCTTCCCCTCGGAAGAGCCGATCGACTGGCCGCCCCTGCGCGTCATCCAGGTCACCAGCGCGGACGAGCTGAAGGACGCGCTCTTTCTGGATGACCGGATCGACGGGCTGATGACCGACGACGGCAAGGACTGCATCCTCTTCCTGCTGGACGACACCTTCTCCGCCACCGATGAAGACGGCATCCCCTTCCCGCTCCCTCTGCACGCGCTCGAGGTCGACGGCGTGCCGCTGCTCCAGTGGCTCTACACCTATTTCCCCGCGATCCCCAAAATCGTCCTGACGACCCCCGGCGCGGAGCGGGTGCGCGTGCCTTCGAGCCGCTGGGTGCTCAAGCCCAAAGAGGTCTTCACCAACATCAGCGAGCACCTGCCGCGCATCCAGCACCTCTTCCGCGCCCTGTGGGAGCCGCGCTTCTGGCACGCCCTGCGCCACTACGTGATGACCGAAGCCGGCACCTCGTGGCACACGCCCGGCCACAACGCGGGCCACGCCTTCAGCCGCTCGCTCTTCCTCCAGGGCTTCCGCCACGAGTACGGCGCCATGAGCTTCCGCTCGGACCTCAGCGTCTCCGTCCACAGCCTGGGCGACCTCTCGAAGCCCGACTCGCGCACCCCGCTCTCCGACGCCCAGCGCCTGACCTCGGAGATCTTCGGCTCCGCCCAGAGCTGCTACATCACCAACGGCTCGACCACCTCGAACAAGGCCATGCTGATGACCCTGCTCCGGCCGGGCGAAACCGTGCTGCTGGACCGCAACTGCCACAAGTCGGTCCACCACGCCGTGGTCATGGCCGGGGCGATCCCGCTTTACCTGCCGGCCAACTTCAACGCCCGCCTCGGCGTCTGGGGGCCGATCGGCATGGCCGACCTGCGCCGCGCGATCTGCGCCACCTATTCCGAGAACGCGAAGCCGCGCATGCTGGTGCTCACGACCTGCACCTACGAGGGCATCCTCTACCCCGTCTGGGAGATCGCCCGGCTGTGCGAGCGCCACGGCATGCTCTTCTACGCCGACGAGGCCTGGGCGCCCTACCTGAGCTTCCACCCCTTTTACACCTCCGTCACCTCCAACGGCAAGCGCGTGCGCTACAACGCCATCCACGAGACCACCAGCGCGCATTTCGCGGTGCAGTCCACCCACAAGGCCCTCGCCGCCTTCAGCCAGGCGTCGATGATCCACGTCTCGCTGCGCTTCAAAATGCTCTTCGAGGGCGAGGCCGCCGACTGGAAGTGGCTGCGCACCCGTTTCGCGCTGAACGGCCACGGCTCGTACGAGAAGTTCAGCCACGACCTGCACGAGGTGCTGCGCTACTGGCACTCGACCTCGCCCCACTACCCCATGATGGCCACGCTGGACTGCGCCGGCGTCGAGATGCGCCTCGAGGGGCTCAAGCTGATCGAGGAGCGCCTGCGCTGGGTCAAGACCTTCAAACAGCGCGTGGCGCACGACTGCGGGATCTCGGAAGAGGCCTGTTTCGTGGGCCTGCGCGAGATCGTCGGCGCGAATTCGGAAACCTTCGCGCGCGACGGGTACATGCACGACCCGCTCAAGCTCGGGATCTCCTTCATCAGCCCGTCGGCCTGCAACAAATTCAAGGACCTGCTGCGCGAGTCCAAGATCCAGTGGGAGAAGTCCACGCCGGTCACCATCCTCTTCCTCGTCTCCATGGGCACGGTCGAGGACCACTTCGAATACCTGTACCGCGCGATCATGAAGATGAAGTCGGCCATCGGCCGCCCCGAGTGCGACGCGTTCGACAGCAGCGTGGCCGCGGCCGTGAACGGCCAGGCCACGGTTCTGCCGCGCGACGCCGCGCTGTGCGACGGCGAGCTGATGGAGCTGGGCCAGACCGAGGGCCGCATCTGCTCCCAGCTGCTGGTCCCTTACCCGCCCGGCATCCCGGTCTTCCTGCCGGGGCTGACCATCACGCGCCCGATGATCGACATCGTGCAGGCGGTGGCCGACACCGAAGGCCCGGACGCGGTCCACGGACTGTTCGTGCGCGGCAAGAAATACTTCGTGGAGGTGATCCGCCACGACGAGGAGGACAAGATCCAGTGGCTGACGGCGCGACCCGTGAGCCCGATAACCGAAAGGAGCTGACCATGAGACTGAACGCGCTGTTTGCGGCCGCGTGCGCGGCCGCCCTGGCGGGATGCGACTATACGGTTCCGCTCACGGAGAAGCCGGAGCAGCCCATCGATGCGGCCCTCGTGGGCGCATGGGAGCGCTCCAACCAAGGCGAGGTCGAGCGCCTGCTCGTCCTGCCGCTGGGCAAGGCCGAGTATCTGGTCTCCTTCCCGGCAGGCTCTCCGCATGCCATGTTCGCCCGCGCCTGCCTCTGCAAGGCCGACGACCAGACGCTCATCCAGCTCACCTGGTTCGGCACGGCCCAAGGCACGACGCCCGACGACAAACGCGTGTACCAGTACGCCGCCTTCAGCGTGACCGGCGACACCTTGAAAGGCCGGCTGCTGAACGCCGATGTGGTGGACCGGGAAGCCGCCTCATCCGCCGCGCTCACCGCGTCCATCGACGCCAACCGCGAGAACGCCAAGCTCTTCCGCGAAGAGATGGTCTTCACCAAGGCGAAACCGCCCGTCGACCCCCAGGCGCCGCTCAAGCGCCCGCCCATTCCCGCCGCCTGGCGGTAAAACGATCACGATCCTCCAACCGACAACCTGCAACCTCGAACCCGTAACTTCTTATGATGCCGAAATTCGACCCCGTGAAACTTGCCGACTGGGAAATCGCCGAGGCCGCCGAGGCGCACCTGCGCCCGATCGCCGATGTGGCCGCCGACCTCGGCCTGCTGCCTGACGAGCTCATCCCCTACGGCCGGCTGCTCGCGAAGGTCGACGCGGCGGCCGTGCTGAAGCGCCTCGGGCCAAGCACGCGCCGCGCGAAGTACATCGACGTCACCGCCATCACGCCGACCCCGCTGGGCGAAGGCAAAACCACCACGACCCTCGGCCTCGTGCAGGGGCTCGGCCTGCTCGGCAAGCGCGCCCTCGGCACCGTGCGGCAGCCGAGCGGCGGCCCCACCTTCAACATCAAAGGCTCCGCCGCGGGCGGCGGCCTCGCGCAGGTCGTGCCGCTCTCGCCCCTCTCGCTCGGCCTCACCGGCGACATCGACGCCATCACCAACGCCAACAACCTCGCGATGGTCGCGCTCACCGCCCGCATGCAGCACGAGCGCAACTACGACGACGCCCGCCTCGCCCAAAGCCGCCTCACGCGGCTGGACATCGACCCCGCCCGCATCCAGATGCGCTGGGCCATGGACTTCTGCGCCCAGGCGCTGCGCCACATCGAGATCGGCCTCGGCGGCACCATGGACGGCTTCCAGATGCACTCGGGCTTCTACATCACCGTGGCCTCGGAGGTCATGGCCGTGCTCGCCATGGCCTCGGACCTCGCCGACCTGCGCGCGCGCCTCGGCAAGATCATCGTGGCCTACTCCAAGTCCGGCCGGCCGGTGACCACCGCCGACCTCGAGGTGGACGGCGCGATGGCCGCCTGGCTCACGCGCGCGGTGAACCCCACCCTCATGCAGACGCTCGAAGGCCAGCCCATGCTGGTCCACGCGGGCCCCTTCGCCAACCTCGCGATCGGCCAGAGCTCGGTCATCGCCGACCGGCTCGGCGCGGCGCTGAGCGACTACCTCGTCACCGAGAGCGGCTTCGCCTCGGACATCGGCTTCGAGAAGTTCTGGAACATCAAGTGCCGCTGCTCGGGGCTCACGCCCGACGCCGTGGTGATCGTGGCCACCGTGCGCGCCCTCAAGCTGCACGGCGGCGGACCGGCGGTGCAGGCGGGCCGCGCGCTCGACCCCGTGTACACGGGCGAGAACCTCGGCCTGCTCGAGAAGGGGTGCGAGAACCTGCTCGCCCACATCGGCATCGTGCGGCGCGCCGGCGTGCGGCCGGTGGTCTGCCTCAACAGCTTCCACACCGACACGCCCGCCGAGCACGCGCTCGTGCGCCGCGCGGCCGAGGCCGCGGGCGCGCGCTTCGCGGTCTCCACCCACTGGCTCCACGGCGGCGCGGGCGCGGCGGAACTGGCCCAAGAGGTGATGGCGGCGTGCGAAGAGCCCAACCGCTTCGCCTTCCTCTCCGATCTAGCCGACCCGCTCTCCACGCGCGTGGAGGCGATCGTCAAAGAGGTGTACGGCGGCGACGGCGTGACCTATTCGGACGAGGCCCAGGCCAAGCTCGCGGCGTTCGAGGCCGACCCGGAGGTGGCCCACCTGCCGGTCTGCATGGCGAAGACGCAGTACAGCCTCTCGCACGATCCCCGGCTGGTCGGCCGCCCCACAGGCTGGACCCTGCCCGTGCGCGACTTCCTGCTCTTCCAGGGCGCGGGGCTCGTGGTGCCCGTGGCGGGCGACATCAAGCTCATGCCCGGAACCGCCTCCAACGCGGCCTTCCGCGGCATCGACGTCGACACCGCCACCGGCAAAGTCAAAGGGCTCTTTTAACCTGAGAAAGGGGATTAGACTGTTAGACGATTAGGCTGTTAGGTCGAAACGCTACGGCACACGTATGGAAAGATCTGCTCCAGGGCCGCACCCCATACGCCGGTGTGTTACGGCTCCCACCCCTAACAGTCTAACAGCCTATCAACCTGCACTCATGACCAAAGACGAGATACGCCTGCAGATGCGCGACAAGCGCAACGAAATGACGCCGGAGGAGCGCAGGGCGCTCGGCCAGGCCGTTTGCAAAAGCGTGCTGGACGCCCCGATCCGCCTGATGTTGCGGGCGTGGCGCGTCTGCGTCTATCTCAGCACCAAGAGCGAGATCCCGACGCGCTATATCGCGCGGGCGGTATGGGAAGAGGGCCGCGACGTGTGCGTGCCCGCCTGGAGCCGCTCCGAAGAGACGTATAAAATTTACGCGATCGACCCGAAGATGCGGCTGCTCACGGGCCACCACGGCATCCGCGAGCCGGCGGTGCGCATCCCGGTGATGCCGTGGGATGTGGACGCCTTCATTCTGCCCGGGCTGGCGTTCGACACGGCCGGCGGCCGGCTCGGGTACGGCGCGGGCTATTACGACCGCATCCTCAGCAAAGCCGCGCGGAAAGCTCCCAAGATCGCGCTCTGCTACGACTGGCAGGTGCTCGACGCGCCCCTGCCGCAGGAGCCGCACGACATCCCCATGGACTGGATCGTCACCGACTTGCGCGTGATCGACTGCGCCGCCAACAGAAAAGTTTCAGGTTCAGAGTTACAGGTTGAACGCTCAGCGAACCTGTAACCCGTAACGTGTAACCGGAGTCCCTTACGCGAAGGGGCTGTCCTTTTTGACGAGCGTCAGGATGCGCATGGTCTCGATCGCGGTGTCCAGCGAAATGGGGTACGCCCGGTTCTCGCGGATCTGGGAGAACACATGCTCCCAGATGAGCGCCATGCCGGACTCGGCCTTAGGCTTGACCGGCACCCGGGCCTCGATCCAGCGGTAGGTCTCGGGCGAACCGAAGCTTCCCAGCGGCGGCGTGCGCACACTGGAGCGGCGGCGCGCCAGCTTCTGCTTGGGATCCAGGTAGCGCAGCGTGCCTTCCGGGGCATCCGGATACAGCGTGAACTCGCCCTTGGTGCCGGTGACGACAAACTGCGGGATCGGCCCGATGCGCCCTCCGGAAATTTCAAGGTCGACCGTCACCCCCGCCTGATTGCGCAGGATGATGCGCACGTAATCCTCCGCGTCGCCCACCGACGCGACGCGCTTGAGGTCCGACCACACCTTCACCGGCGGCGTGCGCAGCAGCTCCAGCGCCTGGTCGAGGAAGGCCGGCCCGAACGCCAGCGCCATGCCGCCCGCGCAGCGCTTCACGGTCTGCCAGTCGTCACGCCGCTCATAGGTGCCGCGCCGGATCTTGATGTCGTAGATCTCGCCGAGCACGCCCGACTCGATCACTTCCTTCACCTGCAGGAACGCGGCTTCGAACCGGTAGTTGTGACGGACCAGCAGCCGGTTGCCCGCTTTGATCGCCGCGGCGCGCAGCACCATGGCCTCGTCGTAGTCGCGGCAGAAAGGCCGTTCGACGTTCACCCACTTGTTGGTCTTCAGCGCCTGCATGACATGCGCGGCGTGTTCGTCCGAACGGGTGGCGAGATCCACCAGCTCCACATCCGGATCAGCCAGCAGGTCTTCATAGCGCCTGTAGGTGCGGCATTCGGGATACCGCTCCACGGCCAGGTCGCGCCGCTCTTTAACCGGATCACAAACAGCGATGATCTTGAACAGTTCCGGATACTGCGCCAATTCCGGGCAGTGCATTTCAAGTCCGGCTCGTCCCAAGCCTGCGATACCAACCCGGATGGGGGGGCGAGTTGTGCGAATCATATCTCTACTCCTCTATTCCGCCTGAAGGCCAAGAATTTCACAAAACTTTCAAACATGTAGTCCAAGAATAGCCGTTTGAGGGACCCTCGTCAATAATCGGTTTCGGTTTTCTGATCGCCCAAAAAACCGCCGGCCACGCATCCCGCCTTGTTTCGGGCGCGGATTTCTGCCATAATCTTTGAAATTGTTTTGAACCTTAACAACGGAACAGCCCGACACCCATGTTTTTTAAACGAGATAAAATGGTGACCCGCGAGCGGAACGCACACTGCATTTCGCGAGTGAACATCGACCCCGACGCCCTGAGAGTCCTCTACCGCCTGGCCAACACCGGCCACACCGCCTACCTGGTCGGCGGCAGCGTACGGGACCTGCTCCTTGGACGGCAGCCCAAGGATTTCGACATCGGCACGGACGCGCGTCCCAACGACATCCGCCGCCTCTTCCGCAACTGCTTCCTCATCGGACGGCGCTTCCGCCTCGCCCATATCGTCTTCGGGCGCAAGGTCATCGAAACCAGCACCTTCCGGCGCCAGCCCGAAACCAGCGAGAGCGACAACGGCATCTACCAGACCGAGGACAACACCTTCGGCACGCCGGAGGAGGACGCCAAGCGCCGCGATTTCACGGTCAACGGGCTCTTCTACGACATCAAAACCTTCGCGGTGATCGATTTCGTGGGCGGCCTGAAGGACCTGGAGAAAAAGACCCTGCGCTGCATCGGCGACCCCAACATCCGTTTCCGCGAGGACCCTGTGCGCATGATGCGCGCCGTGAAATTCGCCGCCCGCCTCGGCTTCACCATCGACCGCGCCTGCCGCAAAGCCCTGCTCAAGCACCACTCCGACATCCTCAACGCCTCGGTCCCGCGCGTCTGCGAGGAGGTCTTCCGCCTCTTCACCTACAACTCTTCCAGCGCCGCCTTCAAGCTGCTGTGGGAGTTCAAGCTGCTGCAGGATCTCCTGCCCGACGTCAGCGCCTACATCGACGCGTCCGGCAAAGAGAAATCCCCGCTCTGGAAATACCTCGCCGCGCTTGACGCGGACCCCCAGAACGCCGACCTCTCCAACGGCGTGCGCGCCGCCTGCCTCTACTACCCGCTCTTTCTCGAGCACCTGCGCAAGGAGGAGTCCGCCGCCCCCCACGGACGCGTCAACAAGCAGCACATCGCGCGCGTGGTGCTGCACGCCCTCGCGACCCGGCTCCACATCCCCAAGGCGACCCACTTCACCGCCATCGCCCTGATGGACGTCCAGCGCCGCCTCGGCGAGTCGCCCAAGAAAGGCCGCGGCCACCGCTTCGTGTACCACCCCGCCTTCCCCGAGGCGCTCGCCTTCCAGCGCATCCTGCTCACCGCCGAGCGCGGCGACATGACCCTGCTCAACGAGTGGCAGGAGCTCTACGACCAGGAGGTCGCCCGCAACGCGCCGCGGCCCCAAGACGAGGGCCAGGACCACCCCGAAGCCGAGGCGGACGAGCCCCGCGACGCGGAAGAGGACCAGCAGCCCCGGCGGCGGCGCCGCCGCCGCGGGCCGCGCCCCGGCGGGCCGCGCCAGGAGACGGGCGCCGGCGCAGGACCGGCCGTCACGGTGACCGAGGTTTCTCCGCCTTCTGACCGCACGGACAGCGACGACTGACCGCGGCGCGCCGGACCGGCTTCCAAGCCGTGGGCTTGACTTTCCCGATAATTCGGCTAAGCTATCTCCCTATGACTATTTTGTGGCTCGACTTGGTGTCCGAGCTGGGCGGTGCGCAGCACAGCATGCTGGAACTGTGCTCCACTCTGTCATCGGAGGGCGTGGAGGTCGTTGCGGCGGTACCTCGGGGTCCGCTATTTGACCGTTTGACCGCGGCCGGACTGAAAGTCTTCCCCGTCTCGCCCGTGCGCGCCACGAAGCGCGGCTGGGGCCTGTTCACCACCACCGCCAAGCTGCTGCGCGCGCCCGCCACGGTCTCGCAGATCATCCGAGGCGTCAAGCCCGACATCATCCACGCCAACAGCCTGCCGGCCTTCCTGGCCGCCAGCCACACCGGCACCAGCATCCCGGTGATCTGGCATGTGCGCGACCTGCGCCTCCCCACGCTGGTCGCCCGCGAGGCCGCGAAGAAGGCGGCCCGCATCATCGCCGCCTCGGACGCCATCGACGAATACCTTGTCGACATCCTCTCCCCCCGCATCCTGGGCCGTATCCGCATCATCCGCAACGGCATCGACCCCGCCCTTTTCAGCGGGGCCGACAAAGCCGCCGCGCGCAAACGTTTCGGCCTCCCACAAGACGCGCCGGTCATCGGCATGATCGCGCATCTCATCCCGTGGAAACGCCACGACGCCTTTATCCAGGCGGCCGCCGCCATCCACCGGCAGCGCCCCGACGCCCATTTCGTGATCGTCGGCCGCGACCTCTTCCAGGAGAACAAGCGCTGGATCTCCCAGCTGGAAGCGCAGATCCAGCTCGCGGGCCTCAAGGCCAGCTTCCATTGGATCAAAGACTCGGACGCCCCGCACGAGATCCTGCCCGCTTTCGACCTGCTCCTGCACCCGGCCATGAACGAGCCGTTCGGCCGCGTCATCTGCGAAGCCATGGCCGCCAAAGTGCCCGTCATCGCCGCCGACTCCGGCGGCCCCGTCAACACCATCGAACAGCGCGTCTCCGGCATTCTGGTGCGCGACGGCGACGCGCAGCACATGGCCGCCGAGGCGCTCGCCCTGCTCTCCGACCCCTTGCGCGCCGCACAGCTCGCGGAAGGCGGATACAAACGGGTGCTCAGCCAGTTCACCACCCGCCACGTCTGCCAGCAGCTCGCCAAAGAGTACGGCGCCCTTTTGGCATCGATTTGCAACCCGGACCAGACCGATGACGAGTAGCGCCACCCGACCTTGCCCCGCCGGCACTTTCCCGCTACACTATGCGCGTTATGACTAACCTTGTTTTAGCCAACGTGCGCCTGCTCGACCCCGCCACCGGACGCGATGAGCTCACCGACCTCGTGATCCGCGACGGAACGATCCACCCTTGCGGCGCCCCCGCCGCCGACCTACGCCGCATCGACGCCTCGGGCCTGATCGCCGCGCCCGGCTTCTGGGACGTCCACGTCCATTTCCGCGATCCGGGAAACTCCTTTGCCGAAACCCGGCGCACCGGCGCGGAGGCCGCGGCCGCCGGCGGGTTCACCCATGTGGTCACCATGCCCAACACCTTTCCCGCGGGCGACTCGCCCGCGTGGCTGCGCGAACAGATCGACGACATCCTGCCCGTCAAAATCCTGCCCTCCGCCTGCATCACCTGCGGACGCCAAGGCAAAGAGGTCGCCGACCTCGAGCGCCTGGCCCGCTGCGGCGCGTCCTCCTTCACCGACGACGGCGCGATGGTCGCCGACGACCACGTGATGCGCGCGGCCATGCGCCGCGCCCGGACGCTGAACAAAGCCGTGATGGACCACGCGGTCGTGCCAGAGCTCGCCAAGACCGGCGTGATCCGCGACTGCCCCGTCGCCCGGCGCTTCAGCCTCCCCGTCTTCCCGCCCGAAGCCGAGACCGAAGCCGTGGCGCGCGACATCCGCCTCTGCCGCGAGACGGGCTGCGCCACCCACATCCAGCACATCTCCTGCGCGGGCTCCGTCACCGCCATCCGCGCCGCCCGCGCCGAGGGCCTGCCCGTCACCGGCGAGGCCTCGCCCCACCACCTCGCGCTCGCGGCCGAGGACATCCCGCTCGACGACGGCAACTACCGCATGAACCCGCCCCTCGGCACCCGCGAGGACGTGCGCGCCATCCGCGACGGCGTGCGCGACGGCACCCTCACGCTCTTCGCCACCGACCACGCGCCCCACGCCTCCGAAACCAAATCCAAAGGGTTCCTCAAAGCGCCCTTCGGCGTCATCGGCCTCGAAACCGCCATCGGCGTCACGTGGAAAGTCATGGTCGAGGAGGAGCACATGCCCCTCCTCGACTGGGTTTCGCGCTGGACCGTCGGCCCCGCAGCCCTGCTCGGCTGCCCCGCCCCCGCCCTGGCGCCCGGCGCGCGGGCCGACCTCGTGCTGATCGACCCGCGCACGCCGTGGCGCGTCGAGCCGGAAGCCTTCAAATCCCTTTCGCGCAACACCCCCTTCGCCGGCTGGACGCTCCCGGCCCGGCCCGTGCTCACGGTCTGCGAAGGCCGGACCACCTTCTCGGCCCTGCCGACGGGAGCCCGCCCATGAACGCCGCCCTCTTCGACAGCGCCGCCGCCACCCTGCCCTCGCTGTGTTTTGAAAAGCCTCCGGCCTGCGGCCTGATCCTCGGCTCCGGCTGGGGCCAGGCGCTCCAGACCGGCGAACCGCTGTTGCGCCGGCCTTACGCCGAGATCCCCGGGCTCGGCGCGAGCACCGTCGTCGGCCACACGGGCGAGCTGATCCTGTTCGAGCGCCACGGGCTCCGCATCGCCGCCTTTGTCGGCCGCCGCCACTGGTACGAGGGCGCGGGCTGGGGGCCGGTCGTGCTGCCAGTCGAACTCCTGCGCCGCATGGGCGTGAGGACGCTGCTGATCACCAACGCCGCGGGCGGCATCAGCCCCAGCCTGAAGCCCGGAGACCTCATGGCCATCCGCGACCACATCAACCCCGCGGGCATCAATCCGCTCATCGGCCCGGTCATGCCGGGCTGGGGGCCGCGCTTCCCCGACCAGTCGCGGATTTATAACGCCGGACTCGTCGACCTCCTGCGCAAGGCCGCCTACGACACCGAGGCCTCCTTCACCGACGGCGTGTACGCCTTCGCCACCGGACCCTGCTACGAGACGCCCGCCGAGATCCGCGCGTATGCCGGCATGGGCGCCGACGCCGTGGGCATGTCCACCGTGCCCGAGGCGATCGTCGCCAACGCGGCCGGCCTCCGCGTCGCGGGCCTGAGCTGCATCACCAACATGGCGGCCGGCATCAGCGGCCCCCACCTCTCGCACGACGAGGTCCTCGCGCAAACCCGCAAGACCGCGCCGGCCATGTCGGCACTGCTCGACGCCTTCCTCGCCCGCCTCTCCGCCTCCCAGTAAAGGCGAAAGATTTTTCACCCCTTCGCGCCCAACTCTTAACTCCTAACTTCTAACTCCTCCTTATGTTCTCTTTCCCCACCCCCGCCTTCGTCGTCGACGCCGCCGCGCTCGAACGCAACCTGGACGTCCTCGCCGAGGTCAAGCGGCGCACCGGCTGCCGCATCCTGCTCGCTCTGAAGGCCTTCTCCATGTTCAGCGTCTTTCCGCAGATGCGCCGCGTGCTGGACGGCTGCTGCGCCAGCTCGGCGCACGAGGCCCGCCTCGGCCGCGAAACCTTCGGAGGCGAGGTCCACGCCTTCGCGGCCGCCCTCTCCGAGGCCGACATGCGCGAGATCGCCGGCCTGGCCGACCACGTCACGCTCAACTCCTTCGCCCAGTGGCGCCAGTTCCAGCGCATCCTGGCCGAGACCGGCGCGGCCGTCACGTGCGGCCTGCGCATCAACCCCGAGCACTCCGAGGGCCACACCGAGCTCTACGACCCGTGCGCGCCCAAGTCGCGCCTCGGCGTGCGCCGCGACGCCTTCGACGGCGAACCGCTCGCCGGCCTCACAGGCCTGCACAGCCACACCCTCTGCGAACAGAACGCCGCGCCCTTCGCCCGCACCGTGGCGGCCATCGAGGCGCGCTTCGGCGACCTGCTGCCGCGCCTCGCGTGGATGAACTTCGGCGGCGGCCACCACATCACGCGGCCCGATTACGACCTCGGCCTGCTGTGCGACACGCTGAACGGCTTCCGCGAGCGCCACCCGAACATCACGACGCTCTATCTCGAGCCCGGCGAGGCCTGCGCCCTCAACGCCGGCACGCTCGCTGCCACCGTGCTGGACGTGGTCCACAACGAGATGCCGATCGCGATCCTCGACGCCTCCTGCGCCTGCCACATGCCCGACGTGCTGGAGATGCCCTACCGCCCGCGCGTCTTCCGCGACGCGGCGTGGCAGGGCGAGGCCGCGCCCGGGCCGCAGGCCGACATCGGGTGCGAGCCCGGCGTGAAGCCGCACACCGTGCGGCTGGCGGGGGCCACCTGCCTGGCCGGGGACACCATCGGCGACTGGTCGTTCGACACGCCGCTCGAGCCCGGCGACCGCGTGATCTTCGAGGACATGGCGCACTACACCATGGTCAAGACCAACACCTTCAACGGCATCCGCCTGCCGCACATCGCCCTGCGCGACACCGGCGGCACCGTGCGCGTGGTCCGCTCCTTCGGCTACGACGACTTCAAGTCGCGGCTGTCGTGAGCCCGAAGGTTAAAAATCTCTCTGCCCAAAAACGGTAGGGACGCCTCCCCGAGGCGTCCGCGGACGGTTCGGGGAACCGTCCCTACCCAAAGACTCACTCTCCGCCAGCGCGGGCCAGACCCACGCCGCCACCGCCGCGCACTCCAGGCCGAACGGCAGATACCCCGCGAAGCCCACCACCGGCATCTCGAAGATCCGGAACGCGTGGACATACGGCACCGCGTAGACCCACTTGGCGAAACTGTGGAAGTTCCACATCTCCCAGAAGCCCCCGCAGATCAGCGCCGCCAGCGCGAAGCGCACCGCCAGCCGCCAGTCGCCGCCGCGCAGCCCGTCCAGCACGGTCGGCGCTCCCATCAGAGTCTGGATCACCAGAAACACCGCCAGCGGCGAGATCCAGAGCAGGGGGAAGGTGACGTCCGGGCAGAACACGATGCCCGTCAGCCCGGCCGCCGCCGTGAGCGCCAGCCCCGCCACGCCGGCCGGGCGATGCACATCGAGACGCGCGAGCCCGCAGAGGCGGCCGTCCGCAAAGGGCCTGAACGTCCCCAGCCACTCGGCCGTGGCCGTGACCGCCGGCAGCACCGTCGCGAAGCTGCACGTCGCGTAGAAGGCGTACTCCCCCGCGTTCATGCCCTCGACGCCCTGATAGTACCAGTTCCACACGTAGCGGTTGAGATATTCGAAGAACCACCAGAACGCCGCGCTCACCGGAAAGAGCACGGCATATGGCCCGGGGTATGAGGTCATGAGGCAGCGTCCGCTGCGCCTCACCGTCAGCGCGTTCACCACGAGGATGTAGGCCAGCCACAGTGGCAGGAAAGTGTGCGCCTGTAACGGCGCGAACCACGCGAAGCGGTTCCACGCCAGCACCCACGCGCCCGCGCCCAGCGCCAAGCCGCACCAGCCGAACCATGGAAACCGGTCTTCCCGCTTGAACGTTAAACGTTGACCGTTGAGCGTTGAGCGTTTCTCCTGAGCTGCCGCCGTATCACCGCTGGAGGGACGGCCTCCGTGCCGTCCGCCGCCCCGCACCAGCCGCCACACGAACGGCGCGAGCAGCGCGCAATCGAAAGCCGCCAAGCAGCCGAACACCGGCCACGAGAAGGGCCGCCGCATGTTCCAGAGCTTGGCCGGGTCGAGCCCCCAGTCCTCCGTGCGCGGCGGGAACGCGAGCAGCCCGTCCAGCAGCTCGCGCCGGCCGCCCAGCCACGCGCACGCCAGCGGCACGCCCAGCAGCACCGCCGCCAGCACAAGATAATGGATGATTCGTTTTTGCATATGATGGCCATCCGTCCCGCACGCCCCAGGCTGGGCACGCCACATCCCCGAGTGTGCCAAGCGCATCCCTGCGCACGGGGCTTCGGCACACCCTACTCCAGCGCCTTCTTCAGCTCCTGCGCGGCTGCGAGCCACGCCGCGCTGCCGCCGCGGCCGGCCGCGCAGATCAGGAACACCGGCTCCGGCGGCGTGAAGACCGCGCCCGGCGCGACCGCCGTTTCCTCAAGCTCCAGCCGCGCGTCGGGATGCGGGCCGCGCCCCGGACCGTCGAGCCAGAAATAGATCTGGATGTCGGTCGCCTTGGAGGCCACCGCGCCGAAGAACCGCCCGTCCGCCTCATCCAGCCAGCAATCCGCCACCGGCATGCCCCACAGGCCCGGAACCTGTTTCTCGGGCGCACCCTTGAAGTCACTGTACAGCCGGAAGTACAGGCCCTTCAGCCGCAGCGGCGCGGCCCCCGTGTTTTTGACGCTCACCACCTCGCTGACGAACCACGGCGTTCCGGGCGGCAAGATCAGACGGTGCGTCACCTCGAACGCCTCCGGCCCCAGCGAGCCGGCGCTGGTGACCTCGATCACGGCGACCCCGTCGGTCACGCGTCCCTCAAGCGCCTTTACCGTGCGCGCGTCGGTCCAGCGGTTCTGCCCGCCCGCGTCCAGCGTGTGGAGCAGCGCGTTGTACTGGCCGAACGGCTTCTCCGCGCCGTCGAGCGTCACGCGCCGCACCATGTTGCCGTCGCCCAGCCGCCCAGCCAGCTCGATCCGCCCGTTGCCGGCGCGGAAGGTGTCGCCCTCGCGCACAAAAACCGCTTTCGCCGCACCACCCGACGCCGCCTTGCGCGCGACAGCCATCGCGTCCGGACGGGGTCCTGCCTGCGGCCGCACCAGCGGCAGAGGCGCGGGCTTGAAGCGCCAGGCCCCCGCCTCGCGCTGGAACTCCGTGAACATCTCGGTCAGCTGCGGGTAGGGCACGCCGTCCTCGTTGATGAGGCCGTAATTGGAGTCCTCGGGGAAGGGCGTGCTGATGCCCAGCGCGGGCTCGTCCACCCACATGAAATAATCGTAGCCCAGCAGGAACGGCAGGCTCAGCATCGTGCGCGCGAACAGGCTCGTCGCCGCCGTGCGCTCGGCCTGCGTGCGGAAGCGCTGCCCCGCGCCGTGCACGCTCGGCAGACCCGCGTCCAGCGCCGGGAAGGACCACTCGGTGATCAGCATCGGCCGCTTCACGTAGTTGTAGTATTTCTCGAAGTGCTCGGTCACCCGCTCGCCGGTCTTGCCGAGGCGCGTATAGACCCGCCCCTCGTCCAGGTCAGCCGCGGGATAGCAGTTGAAGGTCACCACGTCGCAGTACTTGCCCGACACCTCCCACACCACGGGGTCGGCGCCGCCCGTGCCCGCGAAGCGCGCGCCCAGCACCAGATGGTTCGGGTCCGCCGCGCGGATCGCCCGCGTCGTGACCGAGAAGTAGCGGTCCGCCACGTAGGACAGGAAAGCCTTCTTGAGTTCGCGGGCCTCCGGTGTCGCGTGCGGCAGCGCCTGGAGCGTCAGGATCTCGTCAAAGCTTTTGAGCCGCGTGCCGCATACCGCGTTGAACGCTTCGATCTTCTTGTCGCAGCGCCCCTCGACAAACCCCTTCAGCGCGAGCTTGGCCGTGTGCGCCGCGCCCTTCTTCATCACCGCGTCGAACAGGCCGGTCTCGGAGCCGCCGCGGCCCCACCACGCCAGCTCGTTGTCGATGAAATAGCCGAACAGCCACGGGTCGCTGCGGCTCGGCGCGCACAGCTGCCGCGCGCGGTAGCGGCAGTAGGTCTCGAAGTCGGGGTGGAACACGTTGGGGAACGACGAGCACGGCCGCCGCTCGTTGGGCGTGATGTCATACTCGTCGCCCAGCGACGCGAGATGGTCACCGATGTTCAGGAACTCGGTGTGCACCAGCCCGCGGTGCTTCAATTTCGAATCGCAGCCCGCGCCCAGCATGGTGAAGCCCCACGCCTTGAGCCGGCCGAGCGTCTCGCTCTCCCACTCCGCGTGGTCGGTGTACTTCTTCGCGTTCTTCTGGCCGTGCGGGCAGTACCCGAGCTTCTCGCACCAGTGGCCTTGGAAGGTGACGTGGTCCACGCCCAGCAGCACGATGCCGCGGCCGAGCGGATCGATGGTCCACCAGCGCCCGTCGGGTTTCTGCACCACGCGGAAGAAGCCGGTGGCCGCGTCCTTGATCCCCGGCACCGCATATTCCGTGGCATAGGCCGGAAAAATCTCGTCGGACTTGCTCTCCGCCACCGCCTCGCCCCACTCGGCGCGGATCCCGGTGAACGCGCCCGTGAGGCCGGCGAGATGCAGCGCGGGACGCCCGCGCGTCACCGCCGCCGCCGTAAAGGCGTAGCGCTTGCGCAGGATCTGCTTGCCGTCCGGCGCGGTGATCGTGCCCGTGACGCCGTCCCTGTCCATGCTCAGCCTGAGGCGGTGCGGCAAGCCGAACGCCCACTTCACGCCGGAGGCCTCGCCGCTCTCAGCCTTCAGGTTGCTTTGCGCGAGCCACTCGCCGTCGCGCATCTCGGTCAGCTCGACCATCGGCTTGCATCCGTGTTCGGGCGGCGTCTGCACCAGCGCCAGATGCCAGAAATTGCGCGCGTCGTCCACGATGGCGACCGCGGCGAGATCCCAGCCGCTGCCATCCGCCTGGCGCGGCGTGAAGAGCGCCTCGACAGTCACGTTCGAGGCCAGCGGCGCGGCCTCGTACACGGCGATCCCGTTGCCGTTCGACAGCGTGCAGTGCACCCCGTCCGGCCGGAACTTCCACGTCATCGGGTCGCCGCACCAGCCGTTCCCCTCCGTGGGCAACGCCTTCATCTCCGCCCCCGCAACCCCCGCCATCAACGCCAACAGACAGCCGACCTTTTTCATCATTTCCCCCGTATCAAAATCGTACCCCTTGCTTACCCAGCAATTTCTTAATAAAATATCACATCGAGCGGTCTCAATCCCAGACCGTTTTCGCATCGCACCGACGCCGACCCCATGAAAACGAGCAAAACAACCCTGGCGCGGCCCGCGCGAACGCAGGAGATTCGGGGTCACCTCCGAATCAACGCCGCGTTTTTTGCGCTCGCATGCGCGGGGGGCGTGGCACCGGCGCTCGGCAGCCCCGTCGAGCAGCTGACGAATCCCGGCCTGGAATCGCCGTACGCGGCGGTCAACAGCACCAACAGCTACGGCGTCGTCTCCGGCAGTTTTCCGGGCGGATGGACGGACAACTCGCGCTACACGGGCAAGCACACGGAGAACGCGTACGCCCAGGAGACGGGCGGCACGGTCGCCGGCTCGGCCTTCCGTGCGACGGTTGCCGTTCAGAGCGGCTACGGCAGCGGGGCGAACCTCGAGCTGTATCAGAACTTTTACGCCGTGGCGCAGCGTCCCTACGCGGCGCGGGTATGGCTCAAGAGCTCGTCCGGCATGAATGTCACGCTCGGCATGCGGATGTCCGTGTCGCCCTTCACTCAGCGCGCCGGCACCAACTGCCAAGTGACCGCAACGTGGACACTCTTCACGCTCAACCTGTCTTCCGTGACGAACGAAATCTTGGCGCTGGAAGTCAAACACAACACGCCGGCCACGACCCTCTGGGTGGACGAGGCGAGCTGCAAGGTGCAGGACGGCCAGCGCGGCTGGTTCATATCGCCGGCCGGCTCCGACACAAACGCCGGCACGCTCGCGGCGCCTTTCCAGACGCTGGCCCGCGCCAGCACCAACCTGAATGCGGGCGACAGCCTCTTGCTGCGCGGCGGCACCTACCGCGAGACGCTTCAGTTCCCCCGGTCCGGCTTGCGCGAAAACCCCATCGTTGTCACGGCCTACCATGCGGAACCGGTCACGATTTCCGGATGCGACGCGCTGCCCGGCCCGTGGACCCCCGCGAGCAACGGCATCTACGCGGCGAACGCCGACTGGACGCTCGGCTCCGGCTACAACCAGGTTTTCGTGGACGGCGCGATGCAGCAGGAGGCCCGGCACCCCGACCACGGATCGGCCGACCTCCTGAGTCCGGCGACGGCGTCTCTCAGCGTGTCGAGCAACTACACGGTGACGTGTTCGGCGTTCGACGGTAAGGGCGACCTGACCGGCGCGCGCTTTTTCGCCAGCGTGGGCTCCTCCTGGTCCTGGCAGAACGCGCTGATCTCCAGCAACCGGACCGGAACCCTGTTCCTCAACCCGGCTACGGCCACCACAACCTGGTGGTGGCCCAACTATGCCAACAAGGGCAGCGACACGGGGCGCGGCTTCATTTACGGACTGCCCAGCCTGCTCGACGCCGACGGCGAGTGGTTCCTGCAAACGAACGCGGCGGCCCCGCACGCGCTGCACCTGCGCATGGCGGCGGGCGCTGATCCAGGCGGCCATCTCGTCGAGATGAAACGCCGCAACTGGTGCGTCGACATCAACGGGCTGAACTTCATCGTCGTCAGCAATCTGGCCTTGCGCGCGGGCGCGGTGCGGCTCAACGGCGAGGGCTTGGTGCTGGACGGCTGCGACGCGCGGCACATGAGCCACTATCTGACGTACGCTTCCGGCGGCACGGCGAACGGAGGCCGCGCCGAGGGCGGCGGCATCATCGTGAGCGGCACCAGCAACGTGGTGCGGCGCTGCACGGTCTCCGATACGGCCGGCAGCGGCATCCTGGCCAGCGGCAACGGGCACCTCCTCACGCGCAACCACGTTTTCAACACCGATTACTCCGCTTCCTACGCGACCTGCATGACCCTTTCCGGCACCGGCATCACCGCGTCCTTCAACACGCTGCACGACACCGGCCGCGACATCCTGCAGCCGACCGGCAAAGGCGTCAGCGTCCTTTACAACGACCTCTACCATGCCGGGCGGCTCTGCAAAGACCTGGGCGCCGTCTACGCCTGGGGCACCAACGGCAAGGCGCCGGACGGCACGGTCACGCGCATCGCCTACAACTGGGTTCACGACAGCACCGAGAACGACCCGCTCGGCATGGGCATCTACATCGACAACTACAGCCGCAATTTCCAGATCGATCACAACGTGGTCTGGAACTTCGGCGTCCTCGGCACGCAGACGTGGAGCGACGGACTGCGCCTCAACGCGCCGGCCGACGCGCTCCGGCTCTACCACAACACGCTCTTCCGCTGCCGCAACTACAACTACAGCACCTACACGCCCTACATTCCCGGCAGCAACACGCCCGACAACGTGTACTGGCAGCTCCCCGAGAACCACCACCTTGTCTACGTCGCGCGGAACAACCTGTACATGACCAACTCCGCCACGGAGCTCGAGAACGCCGACGCGCGCGATTTCCGCCTCAAAGCCTCCAGCTCCGCGGTCGACCCCGCTTACACAACGAACACGATCGCGTGGGCCACCACCAACGGCGTCGCCCACGTCCCGTCCAACTACAAGCTCGCAATGACCTATCGAAGCCAGCCCTTCGCCTTTGAGGAACAGGGCGGCGCCGGCGTGCCCGTGGACACGGACGGCGATCAGGCTCCCGACGCCTTTGCGGGCGCCGCTCCCGACAGCGGCGCCTACGAGCGGGGCGGCGCCTACTGGGTCCCGGGGATCAACGGCTGGCCCGGCGACTGGCCCGGCGTCCGCAGCGAGACCCCCTTCGAGTACGTGGGCTCCGTCGTCACCGCCAGGGGCACCCTGCTCTCCTCGGGAGGCGCGACGGCCAGCGTTTTCCTGCACTGGGGTCCGGGCGCCGATCCGGGCTCGTGGACAAACGTGATCTGCCTGGGAGCCGCGTTCGCGGGCTCGTACCTGCCGCTGCTATGCAACCTGACGGGCATCCAGCTCTACACGACGTACGGGTACCGCTTCCGCGCCGCCAACGCCTGCGGCGAGACCTGGAGCGACCCCCTCACGTTCACCACCGGGTCGGGCCAGCCCGTCAGCCTCGTGTGGGATGCGGGCGGCGGCACCAATCTCGCGGTGGATGTCACCAACAACTGGGAGACCGAAACGCGGCAGGATTTCAACGGCGCGACGCTGGCCTTCTTCGGCAGCGGCGGCAGCACGGCCCTGGTCAACCGCGCCATCAGCCTTTACGGCCTGACCTTCAACCGCAACGGGAACTTCACGCTCGCCGCCGGCGGGAACGCCGTGGCGCTCCGCGGCGGCGGCATCAGCGCCGCGCTCCCGACCGCCACCCCGCGCACCTACACGCTGGCGGCGGACCTGACGCTCGTCGACCAGCAGGTGTGGGCCGTCACCAACAACGGCGCGGGAACCGTCGCGCTGGACGTGTCCGGCGCCGTGTCCGACAGCACCTTCGCCTGCGGCCTCACGAAAACCGGCGACGGCACGCTGACGCTCAAGGCCGCCAACAGCTACCAGGGCGTCACCACCGTCAGCAACGGGCTGCTCGCGATCACGCACGCCGCCGCGCTCGGGGGCACCGGCGGCGGCACGGTGGTCCGCTCCACGCAGGGCGGCCGTCTCCAGCTCAGCGGCAACCTGACCGTGGCGGAACCGTTGACCCTCAACGGCGAGCGGGCGTCCAGCGGGTACTCGATGATCAGCAGCGGCGGCAGCAACGTCTGGAGCGGCCCGCTCACGCGCATCGGCCAGACGCGCATCAACGTCGCGTCCGGCTCCACGCTGGTGATGAGCGGCGGCGCGTCGGGCGGCGGCGGTCTCTTCGTCGCCAACACCTACGGCACCCTCGTGATCGCGGACAAGCCGCTGCTGATCGGCAACGACCCCTTCTGGGCCGACTCCACCGGCACCACCGTCGTGAGCGTGGCCGGCAACGTCTGGGGCGAGACCATCCTTGGCAACGGCACGCTGCGGACCGATGTCGCCAACGCGCTCCCGGCCGCCACCAAGCTGAAGATCGGCCTGAGCTATGCCCCGGCCGGAACCTTCAACCTGAACGGTTGCGACCAGACGGTCAGCCAGCTGCTCAACAACACCCCCAACGCGGGCGTCCGCACCGTCACCAGCCCGGCCCCCGCCACGCTGACCGTCAACCAGAGCGCCGACACCGGCTTCGACGGACGTTTCACGGGCGCGCTGCGCCTGGTCAAGACCGGCACAGGCACCCTCACCCTGTCGGGCACGAACACGACCGCCAGCGGCGGCTGCACGGTCTGCAACGGCACGCTGGCGGTCACGGCTGGCACAGGCTTAGGCACGGGACCGGTCACGCTGAGCGGCGGCACGCTCAGGAACGGCCTGCCCGCCTCATCCACCCTGCAGCTGTCCAGCCTCACGTGGCATGCGGGCGGGGCCGTCGCGCTCACGCTGACGCCCGACGGCGGCGCCAGCCGCATGGCGGTCGCCGGCATATGCGCCCGCGGCGAGGGCGAGGCCTTCTACTTCGACTTCGGCGGGAGCGGCGCGCCGGACCAGACCTATACGCTGCTGACCTTCGGCAGCAGCACCTTCACCGCTCAGGCTTTCCGTTGCCGCAATCTGGGCTCGGGCCGCAACTCCGTCATGCACGGCGTTTTCGCCATCGACGGCAACACCCTCACGCTCCGCACGTTTCTCCCGGCCGCGACGGTCCTGATGGTGAAATGAAGGCCGGGAACCCCTCCTGAACCTCCGGCAAGCGTATGCTCAGGACACACACTTGAAGGCGGCCCGCCCGTTCTTGGGCGGACCTGACCGGGAGAGCCCGTGCCCGCAATGAAGCGCGCATATCCAAGCGGCCCCATTTGTGCTTTAATAGGCACGCCATCCATGTCAACGAAAGTCACAGATCACGTCATCGAGGAAATCCGCGCGCGGGTCGACATCGTCGAGCTCATCGGCGCCCGCATGACGCTCAAGAAGGCCGGCGGGACCTTCAAAGGGTGCTGCCCTTTCCACAACGAGAAGACCCCCTCGTTCAACGTCAACCCGGTCAAGCAGTTCTACCACTGTTTCGGCTGCGGCGAGCACGGCGACATCTTCACCTTCCTCATGAAGCAGGACGGGCTCTCCTTCATGGACGCCGTGCGCGTCCTCGCCGACCGCGTGGGCGTGGTCATCAAGCAGGACGTCGACTACAACTCCCAGCACCGCGCCCTGCTCTACGCCATCCACGCCGAGCTCGCCGCCTTCTACCAGCGTTGCCTCAAGCAGACCAAGGAGGCCGAGATCGCCCGCAGCTATCTGAGCGGCCGCAAGCTTTCCGACGACGTGGTCGCCCTGTTCGGCATCGGCTACGCGCCGGAGCACCCGCGCGACGCAATCCTGCAGTGGGCCAGGAAGTACGCCTACACGCCCGAACAGCTCGTCGCCGCCGGCATCCTGACGCCGCCGAACAAGCCCGACCGTCCCGACGATTACTACGACCGCTTCCGCGGCCGGCTCATGTTCCCGATCTGCGACCGCCAGGGCCGCGTCGTGGCCTTCAGCGCGCGTCTGCTCAAAGACCGGAAAAACACCGGCAAGTACGTCAACAGCCCCGAGACCGACATCTTCACCAAGAGCCGCGTCCTCTATGCGCTCGACAAGGCCGCCTCCAAGATCGTCAAGCACCCGCGCCGCGAAGCCATCATCTGCGAAGGCCAGATCGACGTGATCCGCTGCCATGCCGCCGGGTTCGAGACCGCGGTCGCCTCCCAGGGCACGGCCTTCACCAAGGAGCACGTCGCCCTGCTCAAGAAGCACGCCGACAGCGTGGTGCTGGTGTTCGACGGGGACAGCGCCGGCCGCAAGGCCGCGCTCCGCACCGGCGCGCTCTTCCTCGAGGAGGAGGTGCCCGTGCGCGTGGCGGTCCTGCCCACGGGTGACGACCCCGACTCCATCATCCGCGACAAAGGGCCCGACGTCTTCCGCGACCTCCTCGAAAACGCGCAGTCCATCACGACCTTCCAGATCGACACCCTGCGCGCGGTCGAAACCTCGCCCGACTCCATCGACGCCTTGAACCGCGTCACGCGCAGCGTGCTCGACATGCTCGCGGCCTGCCCCGGCGCGGTGTTGCGCACGCGCCTGCTGCAGGAGGCCTCCGCGCTGCTGCACATCCCCTACTCCGCGCTCGAGGAAGACCTGGAGAAGCACCGCGAAGCGCTCAGCCACCGCGCCGCCTACGCCGCCTCCCACAAGGAGGCCCCGCCGGCTGCGGCAGCTCCGCCGCCCCCGGCGGACACGCACGACAGCGACGAGCACCCGCCCCACTCCGACGAATTCTCGCCCGATGGCGCGGGCGGCCAGGAGTCACCGCTTCTCGACGAGCCGGCGCCCGAGCCGCCTTCGCGCACCGAGATTCTGCTGTGTGAGTTCCTGATCGAGCACGAGCATGACGCCACGGTGCTGGACCTGGTCGAGCGCTACCTGCCGCTCGACATCATTCCGCATCCGTTCACCCGTTCGGTGGTCGATGCGCTGCTCACCCAGCGGCGGGGCGGCGGAGACCGGCTCGCGCATCTCTGCCAGAACACCGAGCCCGTGTGGCAGCACCTGCTGGGCCCCCTCATCGCGAACAAGCAGAAAATGCTCAGCGCGCGCGAGATGACGTCCGAAGAGGCGGCGAAGGACTTCATTAAAGCGTTGTGGGTCATGCGCTTCAAGCAGCAGCGCGGCCAACTAAGTTCCGTTTCCACCGAGGACAACGCCCGTCAGCTTTTCGCCATCTCCACCCTCATCAAGAGTCTGGAGACGCAGCCGTGGGAGAAGGCCTGCAAGCTGATGACCACGACATCCGCCGAGGCGGTCAAGCCGGCGGCGGCGCGTCCGGATGGTCAGCCTCTTTCGGCGGCGGGGGCGGTTGCGCAGGCGGGTGCGGCGGCGGGGCCACTTTGCGGACATGCAGCGGGTACCTCATCCGCAGCTGCTGATCCAGAAGAATTTCCACCCAGTGAGTACCCGCTTGATGAAATGTGAGGTTCATGAAGACCTCGACCGTCGTCGCGACCTGCTGATCGTTCGACAGCGTGATCGGCACGGGCTGCCCCTCGGCCACCACGGTCATGCTGTCCGGTGCGATGATGCGTGACTTCTGCGTAAAGGTGCCTTCGCCCGCGCACCAGCGGTTCATCAGGCAGATGCGCGGGCAAACCGGCTGATTCACCGCCTGCACCAGCCCGTCGAAAATGCCGATCAGCATGAACTTGCCGTTCCGCTCCTGCCGCACGTCGTCGCACATCAAGCTCGCCTGTAAATCCGGTATCATTCGTGGCCTCCCGTGTCTCGTTTTGCGCGATTATACCGCAAGCAGGGCCCCATCTAAAGCCTGAATTGGGCAAGCCCGTGCGGGCGGGTGCGGGTTCATCTGCGATCGGCCGCGTATGTGTAACCCGGCGTCGGCGGTTGCTCTGGGCCGGCTAAAGCCGGTACAACATACGGACGCACAGGCCTGTTATACCGGCTTCAGCCGGACCGGAGCGCGTCCCCTCACCCCGACAGGGTCTTCAACAATGAGGAGCGTATGTTGTACCGGCTTCAGCCGGTCACGGCGCGGACCGTCTCGCTTCAGCCGGACCTGAGCGCGTCTCCACACCCCGAATGGGTCTTCAACAATGAGTACCGTATGTTGTACCGGCTTCAGCCGGCCCCGGTCATGGCGCGGACTGTCTCGTTTGAGTCGACGGATGCCAAATCCCGCCCGCACCCTTACGGCATCGCGGCCTGGTAGAAGTCGAGGACCGCCTTCAGGTTCACCCGGGTGTAGGGCTCGTCACACGCCGGCGTTTTCTTGCCCGCGTCGGAAAACCACAGGTCGAGGGTCTCGGGCATGAAGACCGCGTTGTGCAGGTTGGAGCGCATTGCCACCGGCCGCGTGATGATCCCGATCATGACCTCGGGCGTGATCTTGCCGAACTGCGCCTGCACGCGCTCCGACAAGGCCTTCGCGCGGCCGCCCGCCGACATCAGCACGGTGTCCTGCGGGACAGCCGGCAAGCGCGGATCCTGCTGCCCCGGCTGCAGCACCTCCACCTTTTCAGGCGTTGCGCAGACCCCGACCATGTTGCGCTGGGCATCGCTGATCACGTAGAAGTACTCGCAGGTGCGCGGCGCCTGGCGCATGATCGCCACCGCCTGCTCGACCGTCGCGGCCCGCTCCGCGATCTCGCGCATCAGGAAGGTCATGGGCATGCCGTCCCAACTCTGCTCGCCGTGCCCCCCCATCTCGCCGATCGCCAGGCCGCGCGCGTTCATCGCCGTGACCGTGCCGAGGAACCCGGCATAGCCCACCGAGACCCACGGGATGCCGCCCTCGGGCACGAACACCTGCAGCACCGTGTATTTCTGCAGGTTGATGTCGCGCATGTAGTCCAGCACCCGCGCGTGCACCACGCGCCCGTCGGCGCTGGCCGTGTTGCGCACCGCCACGCCGCTGCAGTGGAACAGCTCGGGGAAGAAGTTGCCGCAGATCGCGTCGCGCTCCGAGATCTTCGCGCCTTCCGCCATGGCCTTGCACTCGCGCAGGAAGCGCTCCGGCGTGTGGGGCGCGCAGCGGCGGTAGATCTCGTCGATGCGGTCGTAGAACCACTCACCTTTCTGCACCGCCAGGCCCGCCCCGACCAGGGCCATCGTGCGCGGCGTGACTTGCGGCACCAGGTCCGCCAGCAGCCGCCCGTGCGCTCCGCCCATCTGCTCGGGCGTGCCGCTCACGATCAGCATCCGCTTCTGGCCGACCTTGCACAGCAGCCCGTGGCCCTCTGCGTCCTTCGCCACGATCTGAAACTCCTGCGCCGCCAGCGTCAGGCAGCCGAACCCCACCGCGCCAGCCACAACCCTGTGTGAAAGCCATTTCCAAATACTCCGCTTCATTCCGTTGCCTCCACGCCGAACTCGAACATGGCCGCGAACATGCGCAACACATCCGCCTGCCGCACCGCCTTGCGCGGCAGGCCCGGCGGCGCGTCGAACACCGAGTCATCCGCCACCGCATTCAGCCGCCAGTGCGTGAAACGGGCCTTGCCGGTAACCTCGCCGAAGGCCCAGGCGGCCCCCAGCGGCGTCGCGTCCTTCGCAAAGGTCAGGTTCAAGCTCCCGTGCGTTTTCTTGTAGTCGACCCGCACCTCGACTGTCCGCTCCCCGTTGGTCCCGTGCGCGTCCACCAGCGTGTAGTATTGCGAGAGCGCCTCGGGGGACAGCGCCACGCCCGCCAGCGCGCCCACGCCCACGCGGTAACGCATCAGCCGCTGCGGCGCGATCAGAGCCGCCGCCGTGGCGCCCTCGGCCCCCTCCGCCGTACCGCAAAAAACCAGCTTGCCGCCGCCGATCAGCCAGGGATACCCGCCCTGCCCCAAACCGGCCTTGCCCACCACAGGAAACTCGCCCGCCAGCTTGAAACGGCCCTGACCGCCGCGCATGTAGTCAAACGCGACGTGCTGTGCCTTGCCGTCCGCCACGAACTCCGCATCCACGCCCACCATGTGCGCCGTATCCTCGGCCGGCTGGCCGCCCGCCAGGGCGGCGAGGCCCGAAAGGAAGAGCCCCAGCAGCTCGCTCGGCGTCTTCTCGCCGTTGCCCTCCGGCGGGTGCCACGCGGCCGGCACGTCCGCGCCGAAAAAGGCGACCACGTCTTTCATGATCTGCGGAAAGCCCGCCATGGCCGTATAGTGCCCCATGCCCGGCAGCCACGTCACGCGGTCGGCGAAGCCGGCCGCCTCGGCCAGCCGCCGGCCGCACTCGGGCGGGATCACCTCGTCCTGTTCCGCGCACACCATGCGCAGGCCGCCGCTCTCAGCCAGCCTGCGCAGCGCGTCCTTGGCCTCGATCGGATCGAGCCGCGCGACGCACGCCCAGATGCGCTCCTGCTCTGCCGGCGGCAGCCCCTGGATGAAGGCCCGCATGCGCCGCGTCTCATGCGCCGTGAGGATCACCTTCTTGATGTCACACCCGCCGAGCGTCAGAAAGGCCTTGCGGATGCGGGGCTCGCGCCCGCACACGCTGGCCGACTGGATCGCGCCCATGCTGATGCCGGTGATGCCGATGTGTTGCGGCTGCACCTCCGGCATCGCCTGCAGGATATCCACCGCGCGCCGCGCATCCTCCAGCCCCTGCTCCAGACCGCCCATGAAAATGTTGGCTCCGGTCGCCAGCAGCTGCTTGCCCACCGTGCCGCCGCGTTCGCCGTAATAGGGCTGCTTGAAAAAGAGCGCGATCACGCCGTTCTGCGCCATGCGCGTGCACAGCAGGCGCTCCAGGTCGAAGTTGTCGTGGATGATGTGCAGGCAGACCACGGCAGGAAAGGCGTGCTCCCTCGTCACTCCGACCGGCACGTACAGCTCGGCCGGCACGGTGTTGTTGGACGCGTGGGGCGACACCACCGGCGACGGATAGCGGACATCGTAGACCGCATGCTTGTGGTTCCGCTCGCGGAACGTGCGCGTGTACTCGAACGCCTTGCCGGTATAGCTCTGCTCCGCGGGCACTGTCACGAGTTCCGGCACAGACGAGGTCGTCTGCCCGAACGCCGCGGCCGCCAGCAGCAGCGCTGCCATCCATACGCTTCTTAACACTTCAAACCTCCCGATCCAATCATTCTCTGGAGGGCGAACCGCACCAGAACTTTCAACGTTCAACGCCCAACGCTCATCACTCAAAGACACTTGAACGTTGGAAGTTCAGCGTTCAGCGTTCTTATCTCCCGCCTTGGCCGCCGCCTCGGCCAGGCGGTACTGCTGCCTGAAAAAGGCGGTCCACACGCGCAGCGTGTCGAGACGCGGCACCTGTGCGTAGGCGGTGACGGCGCTGGACCAGGTGAGCGGGAACGGCCGGTCGGGCAGCGCCTCCAGCAGCCGCACGGCCTCGGGATTCCTCTCGGGTCCGCCATGCGCCAGAATCGCCTGCCAGGCGCGCCTCAATTCATCCCCCGAATCCATGCACATGGCGCGGACCAGGTCGCGCTGGATGCCGAAATGCACGCCGGTCCAGCGCGGCTCGTAGAGGAATGACTGCCCCAGCCGGTAGGCGTCCACCTCCGGCAGCCACAGCGGGTCAGCGAGATACGGGCGGTGCCGCTCCGACGCGGCCTGCAGCACCGGATCGTCGGACGGATAAAAGTCGCGCCGGATCGGGAGCCGCCGCAGCGCGAAGCGGCGCGGGCCTCCGGGCGTGCCCACGCGGTAGTTCCACAGCCGCTGGCCCTCCTCGCCGAGCAGGAACTCGATGAAGCGCACCGCCAGTTCGCGGTGCGGCGCGCCGCGCATGAGGCTCACGGGGTCGGCGGTCACGCTCGACCCGCCCACCGGCGTCACATAGGTCATCGCCGGGCGCCCGCCCGGCGGCGTGGACATCTCCGCCTGCAGCCGCCCGAAGAAATCGATGGCGATCCCCGCCGCGGCCGCGCCCGCGCTCACGTCCACCGGCACCCGTCCCGAGGAGTCGGTGAAGTAGCGCGCGTTCGCGCCGATGCGGCGCACCAGCCTGACGCCCTCCAGCCAGCCGCGCTCGAGCGCCTCCTGATAGGCCCGCGGCACCTCCGGCGGCACGTCTCCCACGGCCTTTCCGGCCGCCGCGATGGCCGCCTCGTAGGTGCGGATCTGCGCGGGCGTGAACCCGGCGGCCGCGACGGTCTTGGAGCATTGCGCGTGGACGATCATCTCGAAGGCCTTGGCCACGCTGCCGCTCTTAGTGGGATCGGTCAGGCCGAGCTGTCCGAAATAGCGCGGATCGGCCAGGTCCTCCCAGGCGGCCGGCGGGTGAGTGATGCCGAGATCGGCCAGGCGGTCGGCGTTGTAGCAGATGCCGAAGGCGCTGAGCACGCTGCCGTAAAAGGCCTGGCCGCGCCAAACCTCGCCGTTCATCTCGCGCGGGATCAGCACGCGCCCCGCCGCATCCTCGAACAGACCCGCCGGCGGCCCGCCCCGGCCCCACGCCGGCACCGTGAGCCCCTGCTTTTCGGCCTTCTCGTGATCGTACACCCCGCCCCCGAAAAAGAGGTCCATGCGGCTGGTGATCTGTTCCGGATCGTCTGACGTCCTGAACGCCTGCCACAGCGCCCGGTCCGCGGGCGCCTCGGGCTGTTTGCGCGCGAGCAGCACCTCGGCGCCGTCGGCCGGCCAGGCGAGGGACCGCGTTTTGAAGAATTGCCGCGCCGAGGCCGCGTATTCGGAGGCCAGGTAACGCATGATCTCGGTCGTGCCGCCGATCACGCGCCAGTCGATCCGCACCGGCGCGCCGAACTTCGCCTGGTGCCACGCCGAGAAACCCTTGGCGAACTCCTGGCGGAACGCCTCGTTGTGCGGCGTGATGACAACCAGCTCGGGGTCTCCCGCACGCCAGTCGCTCACGCCCGTCTCGCGCCTGAAGATGAACGGCAACGCGACGACCAGCATGGCGAGCAGAAGAACCAACAGCAGTTTCATACTGCCTTGCAGTGTAGCAGAACCCGCCGCGTACCTGCCAATGCAATTTATGAACAGGAACCCGCACGTTCGCAGGACCGCCTTTAGGCGGAATCTCAGGTCACTCCGGCCTCGCTTTCCGCCTAAAGGCGGCACTAAAAACCCAAGCTCAGGTATGGCCATTTAAGGGGCCACACTAGACCAGCAGCTGTTTCAGGAACTGACCGGTGTACGAGGCCTTGCAGGCCGCCACCTGCTCGGGTGTGCCGGCGACCACCAGCCGGCCGCCCTCGTCGCCGCCGCCGGGGCCGAGGTCGATGATGTGATCGGCGCACTTGATCACGTCGAGATTGTGCTCGATCACCACCACGGTGTTGCCCGAGGCCCGCAGCCGCAGCAGCAGGTCCAGCAGCTTGTGGACGTCCGCGAAATGCAGTCCGGTCGTCGGCTCGTCCAGCAGGTAGAGCGTCTTGCCGGTCGCGCGTTTGGAAAGTTCGCCCGCCAGCTTGATGCGCTGCGCCTCGCCGCCCGAAAGCGTGGTCGAGGACTGCCCCAGCCGCACGTAACCCAAACCGACCTCCGAGAGCGTGCGCAGCTTGTTGGCGATCATCGGCACGGCCTGGAAGAACTCCAGCGCGTCTTCGACGGTCAGGTCCAGCACTTCGGCGATGTTCTTGCCGCCGTAGCGGATCTCCAGCGTCTCTTTGTTGTAGCGCTGTCCGTTACACTGCTCACAGGTGACATACACGTCCGGCAGGAAGTGCATCTCGAGGCAGCGCATGCCGTCGCCCTTGCACACCTCGCACCGGCCGCCTTTGACGTTGAAGCTGAAACGGCCCGGCCCGTAGCCGCGCACCTTAGAGGCCGCGGTCGCCGCGAACAGCTCGCGCATCGGCGTGAAGGCGCCCGTGTAGGTGACCGGGTTGCTGCGCGGCGTGCGGCCGATCGGGCTCTGGTCGATCTCGATCACCTTGTCCAGCAGCTCCACGCCCGTGATCTTCTTGAACGCGCCGGGCTTCTCCTTCGAGCTGTAGAGCGTGCGGAACAGGTGGTTCTTGAGGATGTCGCTCACCAGCGTGGACTTGCCCGAGCCGGACACGCCGGTCACGCACACGAAGCAGCCCAGCGGGATCTCCACGTCGATGTTCTTGAGGTTGTTCTCGGAGGCCCCGGTGATCTTCAGGCGGGCCTTGCCCGGCTTCACCCGCTCGGCCGGCCGCTCGATTTTTTTGCGTCCCGAGAGGTACTCCGCGGTCTGCGAGCGCTCGCACGCCATCAGCCCTTTGAAGTCGCCCTGATAGACCACCTCGCCGCCCTCGCGCCCGGCGCCCGGCCCCAGATCCACGATGTAGTCGGCTGTGCGGATCATCTCCTCGTCATGCTCGACGATCACCACCGTGTTGCCGCGCTGCTGCAGCTGGTGCAGCATGCCGATCAGCCGCTCGTTATCGCGCGGGTGCAGGCCGATGGTCGGCTCGTCCATCACGTACAGCACGCCCACCAGCCCCGAACCGATCTGCGTCGCCAAGCGGATGCGCTGCATCTCGCCGCCTGAAAGGGTCGAGCTCTCGCGCTCCAGCGACAGGTAGTCGAGCCCCACGTCGGACAGGAACTTCAGCCGGCGGCGGATCTCCTTCATCACCTCGGCCACGATCTTCTCCTCGGCGGGAGTCAGCGCGAGCCCGTTGAAAAAGGCCAGGCTCTGCTTGACGGTCATGGCCATCACATCGACGATCGATTTGCCGTATACCGTGCAGGCGCGCGACTCGGGGCGCAGCCGCGCGCCGTGGCACTCGGGGCAGATCTGGCTGCTCATGAACTGACGCAGCTTCTCGCGCACCTCGTCGATCTCCGACTCGCTGTAGCGCCGCACCAGGCTCGGCAGCACGCCCTCGAACGGCTTCTCGGTCTTGCGCCAGGCCCCGCGCATCCAGAACTTCAAAGTCACAGGCTCTTCGCCCGAGCCGTGCAGCAGCACCTGCCTGAAGGCATCCGGCAGCTCCTTGTAGGGCGTGTCCATGTCGATCTCGTAGGCGGCCGCCACCGCCTTGAGCAGGTGCTTGTAGTAGACCACCATGCGGAAGCCGCCCCGCCGCCACGGCTGGATCGCGCCGTCCGCCAGCGAGAGCTCCGGGTCGGGCACCACCAGCTCCTCGTCGAACACCAGCTGCGCGCCGAGCCCCGCGCAGAGCGGGCACGCGCCGTAGGGGCTGTTGAAGGAGAACGACCGCGGCTTCAGCTCTTCGAAGCTGATCGAGCAATCCGCGCACGCGTTCTTTTCGGAGAAGAGCTCCTCCTTCTCCTTGCCGTCGGGCGGCATGCTCTGCACGCGCATCATGCCCTCGCCCTGCTTCAGGGTCAGCTCGACCGAATCGGTCAGCCGCGCGCGGATGCCGTCGCCGACCAGCAGGCGGTCCACCACCGCCTCGATCGTGTGCGCCTTGTTCTTGTCGAGCTTCGGCACGTCGTCCAGCGCCAGCATCTGGCCGTCCACGCGCACCCGCGCGAACCCCTGCCGGCGGATCGCCTCGAACACCTCCTCGTGCCGCCCCTTGCGGCCGCGCACCAGCGGCGCCAGCAGGACCAGCTTCGTCCCCGCCTTATGCGCGAGCAGCCGGTCGACGATCTGCTCCGCGCTCTGCTTCGCCACGGGCTTGCCGCAGGTGGGACAGTGCGCCTGGCCGATGCTGCCGTAGAGCAGGCGCAGGTAGTCGTGGATCTCCGTGACCGTCGCCACGATGGAGCGCGGGTTCCCGCCCGAGGTGCGCTGCTCGATGGAGATCGCTGGCGACAGCCCCTCGATGTGATCCACCTCGGGCTTCTGCATCTGGTCCAGAAACTGGCGCGCGTAGGCCGAAAGGCTCTCGACATAGCGCCGCTGGCCCTCGGCATAGAGCGTGTCGAACGCCAGCGAGGACTTGCCCGAACCGCTGAGGCCCGTCACGACGGTCAGCGAATCGCGCGGAATGCGCACGTTCACGTTTTTGAGGTTGTGTTGCCTCGCGCCGGTTATGATGATGTCAGACATGGGATAAGGAGGAGTTAGAAGTTAGGAGTTGTCGATCGGCGGCTCGCGGGAACGCTCGCGCGCCGTGGGCCTGTAACCGCACCTGGCGGGCGGGCGTCCGCGCGGGCCGTCTCAGACGCTATGGCGCGTCCTTCAGCACGACGAAGCCCGGCAGGCCGCGCACCTTGAAGGCGCCCAGCATCTCCTTGGCCGGGCTCCGGTCGGGCTTCTCGGCCTGGACCTTCACGACCACGTAGCCCGCCAGCCGCGCCTGGACGCGCGGGTCCTTGAAGGTGGTCCGCTCCATCACCGCGCAGTTCTTGCACCAGGTGGCCCAGAAGTCCACAAACAGCGGCTTGCCCGCGCCGCGGGCCTGCGCGACCTTGGCCTCCCACGCCGCGCGGTCACCCGCCGCGACCGACCCTTCGCGCGCCGCCCGCGAAGCGGGCGCAAAGCCGACCCAGGCGAGATGGGAGTAGTAGGCCGCCAGCAGGACGAGAAACACGCCGAAGGCCTGCTTCACCCGCACCATCCACATCCCTGGGCTCGGCAGCACCGACAGCCCCGCGCCCGCGAACGGCCACGGCAAGGCCATGCCCAGCCCCAGCACGAACGGCAGGAACTGCGCGCCCGCGGCACCGCCGGCGTAGAGCGAGCCGGCCAGCAGCAGAACCGCCAGCACCACCGGCGCGACGCACGCGCCCGCCAGCACCGCCGAGAGCGCGCCCGCCGAGAAGGCCGCCAGCGCGCCCTTCCGGCTGCCGCCGCTCGGCGAGACGAAGCGCGCCAGGTCGATGACGAACACGTCGAACAGCGCCAGCGCCAGCGCGACGAAAACCAGGGCCACCGCGAGGCTGAACCACGGCGAGGCCTGCAGCGCGCCGAAGAAGAGACCGCTGCGGAGAATGACCCAGCCCAGCCCGCCGTAGACCAGCACCATGCCCGCGCCGTAGGCCGACCCCAACAGGAAGCCGCGGCTGCGGGTGCCCGCGCCCGCGCCGATGATCGCCAGATTGATCGGAATCATCGGCAGCACGCAGGGCGTGAGGTTCAGCAGCACGCCGCCGACCAGCACCAGCAGCAGCGTCAGCAGCATGCCGTGCCGGTGGAAGAACACCACGGGATCGCGCAAGAAGCCGGCGAGCCCCGCGCCGGCGGAGCCGGCCGCGGCTTTGCCTTCCGCCTGATCGAGAAACGCCAGAAAATCGTCGGCGCCCATATAGCCGCCGCCGGTCACGACGGCGAATCCCCGTGCCCACGCCCCCTCGGACGCATCCGGCGGGACCGCGGCCGCCGCGTCCTCCGCGGCCGTCTCCACGAACCGGGACGCGGCCTCGTCGAAGCGGAAGACATGCGTCTCAGGCAGGAAGCAGACTTTGTCGTCGCATCCCTGGTACGCGACGGTCAGCCGCAGCCCCGCCGCGCGCGGCGCCAAGCGCCAGACCGACGCGTAGGCGTGCGCGTAAACGGCGACCTGCTTCGCGAGGTCGACGGGATCAGGCTTTTGGCCGGGCTGCGGCACCTGCAGGGGGGTGACCGTGACGCCCGCGCCGGCAGTGACCTTCAGCGCCTCGGCATAGAGGATGTGTTTGTCGGGAACCGACAGCGAGACACGCACATCCACGTGTTGCGCCGTGACCGCCACCGGCTCGACGGTCAACGCGAACGGGCTGCCGCCCCAGGGCGGCAAGGGCTGCGCACACACCGCGCAGGCCGCGCTCACGGCCAGCGCGGCAACACGGCTTCTCGTCAGACGGGTCAGACAGGCCAGACGGGTCGGACGCATAGGCACCCCCTTTTAGGCTTTCAGCGCGACCTCCGCCAACGCGCGGCCCGCGGCGCGGCACTGGGCCAGCGTCTCCGCGTCCGGCGCGAAACGGCAGGTCACCGGTTCGCACACCGGCTTCATCTGCATCGCCTGCAGATACTGCGCGACCTCTTCCGCACCCTTCGACGCCCAGCCGAAGGAACCGAACGCGAAGCCGGTTTTGCCGACCGGCTTAAGCCCGCGCAGGTAGGTCAGCGTGGCGGCCATGCGCGGCATCAGGCCCATGTTCAGCGTGGCGGAGCCCGCCGCGAACGCCGCGCAGTCCATCACCTCGGTCACAATCTGCGTGTCGGAGGTCGCGTTCACGTCGATCAGCTTGACATCGACCGGCAGCTCCTCCGCGCCCGCCGCGACCGCCTCGGCCATCACGCGCGTGCTGTTCCACATGCTGCAATAGGTGACGACCACCTTCTTCGCGGGCTTGCACACCATCCAGGCCTGATAGGCTTCCAGAATCTTTCCGAAATGGCTGCGCCAGATCACGCCGTGGCTCGGCGCGACCATCGCGAGCTTGAGTCCGCCCAGGCGCGCCAGCGTCGAGGCGACGGGACGGCCATACGGCAGCACGATGTTGGCGTAGTAGGTCTTGGCCTCCTGCATCACCTCGCACAGGTCCGACTCGTCGTCGAAACGGAAGCCCGAGGCGTAGTGCTGGCCGAACGCGTCCATCGAGAAGAGGAGCGCGTCCTCGACCACATAGGTGACCATCGATTCCGGCCAGTGCACCATGGGCGTGTCGAAGAACTGCAAGGTCTTGCCGCCCAGCGGCAGCGTCTCGGAGTCTTTGACCACCTGGAACTTCCAGCCGCTCACATCGTAGTGGTGCGCCAGCGCGTCCCGGCACTTGGCATTGCAGAGCACCGTCGCGTTGGGGCACGCCAGCACGGTTGCGGGCAGACCGCCGGAGTGATCCGGCTCGGCGTGGTTGCAGACGATGTAATCGACCTGCTCCAGCGGCACCTGGGCCTTGACGTTCTCGAGAAACGCGGCCACATACGGGGCTTTCACCGTGTCGATCAGCGCGGTTTTCCCGGCCTTCACCAGATAGGCGTTGTAAGTCGAACCACGGCTCGTGATATACCCGTGGAAATCGCGCACGCTCCAGTCGACGTACCCCACCCAAAAAACGTTATCGGTCAGTTTCGCGTCCATGTTTCGGCCCTCTCTTCTGCTCGGAAATGAATAGGCACAGTTTATCTTTAAAGAGGCGCGCCTGCCATCCTAAAAAGCGGCCAGATCGCGGCGCACGGCCTCGACTACCGTGGCGTCGGGCCGGAAGCGCAGCACGGCATGCGGCACCGTGCGGATGATCGCCTCCATCGTCTGGATCAGCGGATCGAAAAAAGCCGCGTCCAGCCATGGCACCAGCGCCACATCGAGCAGGCGCAAGACCGCCTCGCGCGTCGTCAGGGGGGCAATCACCTGCTCCGGCCCGTGCTCGATGAAGTAGATCTTCTTGAGCGGGGCCGAGGCGTTCATCACGAAACCGCCCAAACTCGGCCAGGGCGAGCCGTAGACGCGGAAGCCCGGGCCTTCTGGAGACGTGCAGGGCCGCACGATCGGCCGCTCGTCCGTCAGCACCGGCACGCCGCACCCGTGGAACAGCCGCGAGATCGTGCTCTTGCCCCGGCCCGAGGGCCCGGTGCAGATGATCCCCTGCCCGTCCACCACCTGCGCGGATCCGTGCATCACCAAGCCGCCGAGCGGCAGCAGCCGCAACACCAGCGCGAGGATGGCGATGATCCCGTACATGCCGTAAGCCTCGTTGCGGTACATCGCCTCAAAGGCGGTCGGGTGCCACTCGAAACGCAGACGCCCGAACGGGGACTCGCCCGTCATGCGCCACATCACCTCGCCGGCCGGGTTCGCCCCCAGGAGGCAGGCCGCCCCCCCCCTTTGCGAAAAGTTCCAGGCCCCCTTCGCACGCAGGGCGCAGAGTTCCGGGCTGGCGCCGCCCACCTCGACAAAACAGGATCCGGATACAGCTCCGCCCTGAAAGAGAAAAGGCTTGAAGAAAGAGCTGAAAGCATCAGGGGGCAACGCCGAAAAAATAAAACGTATATCCGCCAAGTCACATATTAGCTGCGGATCAGGCATGGGGCCAGACTTCGGGTTAAGCGCACGCGCACTTACGGCACGTCACCGGAGCCGACGCCCAAAGTCCCGATCTGCTCGGCTTTAAACGTCCCGCCCACGCCCAGCTTGACCTCGCTGGCGTCGGCAACTTCAAAGCGCTGCTTGGATGTCGCTGCAAAAGAATCAGATTTAGCCATAAAAACCCTCACTCGTATAATCCTGTATACTATACCGCCTGACGCCTGAGCGCGTCAACACCCAACCAAAAAAAATCTCAACGTCGCGGTATGTCATAGTCGTGGACACCGTAGCCGAAGAAGCAGTGTCCGGGAATCCGGCGCATCCGTCAAATGCGGGACACCGTGGTAGAATCGGCACCCATGAGGAACGAGATGTCAC
>JAHFSX010000080.1 GCA_023269675.1 Verrucomicrobiota bacterium | reverse complement strand
AGAAACAGCACGACGAAGACTTCGTGCTCGCATTGAGCCAGCCGTAGCCGGAGGTAGTCGCGGACCGCCTGGGGGCTGCCGAGTGCCTCGCCGTAGCGTCGAAGGCGCGATTCCATGATGCGAAGTGCCGTGTCCTTTCGGCACGCCTGCGTGAGTTGCGAAATTTATTTGGTCGGCACCCCTTGCGTTCCAAATTCACCCTTGCTACGCTTCCGGCATGGAAGCGGTTTTCGCGTATCGACACCGGCACCTGACCACACCTGACATCGCGTTTATTCGCGCGCTGGTTGCGGAACATCCGACGGCGAGCCGGCGCCAGCTATCGACCAAGCTGTGCCAAGCCTGGAACTGGGTCCAGGCCAACGGTGCGCTGCGCGACATGGTGTGCCGCGGGCTGATGCTGGAATTGCATCGTGCCGGCCTGATCGAATTGCCGCCGGTGGTCAAAGTGCCGCCGAATCCGCTGGCGCGGCGCGTTGCGCCAGTGCGGATCGAGGTAGATACGCAACCGCTGCAGGCGAGCCTGAACGAGCTCGGGCCGCTGCGGGTGTGCCAGGTGCGGCGCACCCCGGAGGAGGCGCTGTTCAACAGCCTGCTCGAGCAGCATCACTATCTGGGCTACACCCAGCCGGTCGGGGAACAGCTCAAATACCTGGTGTATGCGGGCGAGCGGCCGATCGCCTGTATCGCGTGGTCGTCGGCGCCGCGCCACTTGGGCTGCCGGGATCGCTTCATCGGCTGGTCGGCGGCGGCGCGGTTGAAGCACATTCACCTGCTGGCGTACAACCCGCGCTTTCTGATTCTGCCCTGGGTGCGGGTGCCGCATCTGGCCTCGCACCTGCTCGGCCGGATGGCGCGCCGCGTGGCGCAGGACTGGGAGCGGCAGTACGGGCATCCGGTGTATTACCTCGAGACGTTCATCGATCCGCAGCGTTTCCGCGGCACCTGCTATCAGGCGGCCAACTGGATTCGCCTGGGGTCCACCACCGGACGGGGGAAGGACGATGCGACGGGCAAACCCAACCGCTCGCTGAAGGAGATCCTGGGCTATCCGCTGGTGCCGGACTTTCGCCAACGGCTGGGAGCGCTGTGAAGCCCGCCACCGAGCGGGTCGACATCAAGCGCGAGGATCTGGAGCGACTGCTGGAGCACGCGCGACCGGCGCTGACGGAGGTCGAGTACCAGCAGTTGAAGGCGGCGCTCGATACTTTGGTGGTGCTGACACGACTGCTGGAGCACAAGAGCACCACCATTGCCCGGCTGCGGCAGATTCTGTTCGGGGCGAGCACCGAGAAGACCGCCACGGTGTTGAAGTCGCTGGTGGCGGGCACCACGACTGCGGCGGGTGACGGCGCCAACCCGCCGCCGGGCGCTGAGGACGCTGCGTCGCCCCCGCGCGCGGGGCACGGCCGCAATGGAGCGAAGGACTACCCGGGGGCGGTCACGATTGCGGTTCCCCACCCCGATCTGAGCGCCGGCGAGCGGTGCCCGGAATGCCGGCGCGGCAAGCTCTACGCGTTCACGCCGGCGGGGACGCTGCTGCGCGTCACCGGCCAGGCGCCTTTGGCCGCTACTGTCTACGAGCTGCAGAAGCTGCGCTGCAATCTGTGTCTGGACCTGTTCACCGCACCGCCGCCCGCCGGGTGCGGCACGGAGAAGTACGACGCCGGTGCGGCGAGCATGATCGCGCTGCTCAAGTACGGCAGTGGGGTGCCGTTCTACCGTCTTTCGGGGCTGCAGGACAGCCTCGGCGTCCCGTTGCCGGCCGCGACCCAGTGGGAGATCGTCGAGCAGACCGCCACGGTGGTCAAGCCGGCCTTCGAGGAATTGATCCGCCAGGCGGCGCAGGGCGAGGTCGTCCACAACGACGACACCACGATGACGATCCTCAGCCACCAGCAAGACGCCAAGGGCGAGGACGCCACCCCGTCCTCCGCGCGCAAGGGCGTGTTCACCTCCGGCATCGTCTCGCTCTGCGGCGAACACGCCATCGCCTTGTTCTTCACCGGTCGCCAGCATGCCGGGGAGAACCTCGCCGCCGTGCTGGCGCAGCGCGCCGCGGACCTCGGTCCGCCGATCCAGATGGCGGACGCCTTGTCGCGCAATTTCGTCGGACCGCTCAAGACCATCGTCGCCAATTGCCTGGCCCATTCAAGACGAAAGTACGTTGAGGTGGCCCCGCATTTCCCCGAGGAATGCCGGGTCGTGCTCGACCTTCTGGCGCAGGTGTACCAACACGACGCGTGGTGCAAGGAACAACACCTGTCAGCCGAGGAACGCCTGCGCTGGCACCAGACCCACAGCCAACCGCTGATGACCACCTTGGAGACTTGGCTCGCGGCACAATTCGCCGAACACAAGGTGGAACCCAACTCGGGGCTCGGCGAAGCGATCAAGTACATGCGCAAACACTGGCCGGAGTTGACGCTGTTCTTGCGCCATGCCGGGGCTCCGCTGGACAACAATGTCTGCGAACAAATTCTGAAGCGGGCCATTCTTCATCGGAAGAACAGTCTCTTCTTTAAAACCGACAAGGGGGCCCAGGTCGGCGACGCCTTCATGAGCCTGATCCACACCTGCGACCTGGCCGGCGCCAATCCGTTCGACTATCTGAGCGCGCTGCAAACCCATGCCGCGGCGCTGGCCCGCAATCCGCAGCAGTGGCTGCCGTGGAATTACCGCCAGCAACTCGTGCCGCCGGACAGCTCGTAGCCGCGCGTCTTAAGCCGCGACCGCCAACGGCCGCCAGGCCGGTGCCCCGCGCGCCAGCCGCGGATCCCCGCCCATCAGCAGCACCTGCAGCTCGTGTGCCTGCAGCGTGGTGGTGACCCCCTCCTCGGGCCAGAAACGGAAGCGTCCGCTCGACAGCCGTTTGTGGCAGAGCCAGAACCCCTGGCCATCATAGGTAAGCGCTTTGATCGCCGTCCGCCGCCGATTGGTGAAGATGAACACCGCGCCGGAGAACGGATCGGCCTGCAGCTGCTGCCGGCAGAGCCGGGCCAGACCATCGATGCCGCAGCGGAAATCGAAGGCCCCGACCGCCACCAGAATGCGCATCTGCGGGGTGATCTGAATCATCGGGCGCGCTCCCAGAACGCGCGGCTGAGCGCCATCAGGTCCGCGCCGCCTCCTTTGAGCGCGATTCTCATCTTCGCGCCGCGCGCGTTCTCCAGCTCGACGATGCATTCCGCGCCACCACTCGCCGCTGGCGCGATCAGCTCGACAAACGCGGCGCGCTGCGGTCGCGGTCCCGAGCCCTCGGCGGCCTCGACCCGTTTCTTGAGGTCGTAATAGTTCAGCCGCAGCGCGCGCGCCGCCTGATTCAGCCCTTGCTCGTTGGCGATATCGACCGCTGCCTTCCACAGCGCCCCCGGAATCGGGGAACAACGCTTACGCTGACCGCGCCACTCCTCGAATCGTTGCTGAACTTGCTCGAGCGAACCGTGCGCAGCCTCGCCCCTCGCCCCGCGTACAGACACTGCCCTCGTCGTTCTCATCGGCTCTTCCCCTCGTCCGTTTGGAGTCGGAGCCAACGATATCAACTACGCCAGCGGAATTCACGCAAGCTTGCCGGGAGGACACCATGGGCCGTGTCGCGCAACGGGTGTTATGTCCAATGTGCCAGTGCCCAGGAGTAATCGGATCGAATGCGCGGCCTCACGGCCTCACGTCAATCCAGCAATGTA
>JAHFSX010000079.1:2829-3738 GCA_023269675.1 Verrucomicrobiota bacterium | reverse complement strand
TGCCCTGATACGGGTCCCGCCGTCCTCCGCCACTTCTATGCCGCACACCCCTGTAGCTCTGCGGCCAGCGCCCGCATGATAGGATCGTCGCAGTATGACGAAACAGACGATCCTATCCACAATTAAAGAAATCGGCCTGGTGCCCGTCGTCCGCACCGCTTCAGCCGACAGCGCGTTCAAGGCCATCGAAGCGATTTACGCTGGCGGCGTTCTGACCGCGGAGATCACGATGACGGTGCCGGGCGCGTTGAAGGCGCTGGAAAAGCTGGCCGATCAGTTTGGAGACCGGATCCTGCTCGGCGCGGGGACCGTGCTCGACCCGGAGACCTGCCGCGCGTGCATCCTGGCCGGAGCGCAGTTCTTCGTGGCGCCTTCGCTGAACTTCAAGACGATCGAGATGGCGCACCGCTACTCGAAGCCGATCATGCCGGGCGCGCTGACGCCGACCGAAGTGCTGGCCGCCTGGGATGCCGGCGCCGACATCGTGAAGGTCTTCCCGTGCGGCAACGTCGGCGGGCCGAAGTACATCAAAGCGCTGAAGGGACCCTTCCCGCAGATCGAGATGATTCCGACCGGCGGCGTCAATCTTTCGACGACGGGCGATTTCCTGAAAGCCGGCGCGTGTGCCGTGGCCGTGGGCGGCGAACTGGTGGACGCCAAGACCGTCAAGGAAGGCAACTATCCGGTGTTCACGGAACGCGCGAAGCAGTTCCTGGAAGTCGTGAAGACGGCCCGTGCAGAGATGAACGCCTAACTCGCCGGCTCGTCTGCAAGGGTGGTGGCTGCCCCACGTCTCCAGAGCTTCCCATGACCGGCGGCTTGGTCATGGGAAGCTCGGCACTGTCGGGGGCGCCGCGTGCGGGCGCCGCGGAGTCGACTACGATCTTTGAGCTGGCTAACCGCGCGCCG
>JAHFSX010000079.1:0-2819 GCA_023269675.1 Verrucomicrobiota bacterium | reverse complement strand
GGCCCTCTCGTTTAAGCTGCTGGCCCGACAGGCCGTCTGCCCGGATCTCACCCTGGCCGGCAGACGGCATTCCCCTCAAAAACAACGAAAATAGCCCGCCATGGCGCTGCGCGCACTGCCTCCAGCACCGAACCGCGCGCCGCGAGTGAGCGGTCCTTTGGGTCTCCCCTCAGCCCTGCTCTTTTCGCTCGACACGGCGAGCGCGCCGGGCACGGCTTAGAGTCGCGCGAGGGCGGTTGATGCTGATACAACCGCTCCCTCAGAAGCTGTGAAAAAATCCCAGAAACATTTTGATCCAAAAATGTTTCTGGGAAAATGGAAGAGAGATGGAGCAGCAAGACCAGTTGTTGGAGCTTCCGGAAGGGACGGGAAGTGCGAGCAAGCCAGCGGCGCCGGAGGCGGGCTTGCGGCGGAAGTGGCGAACAGCGGAGCGGACGCAAATGATGATGGTCAACATTTGCGTGGACGAGCTGATAGCGGGGGATCACAAAGCGCGGGCGATCTGGGAGCTGGCGGGACGACTGAAACTGGAGCGGTTCGCCGAGACGGTCAAGACGCTGGCGGGCAGCGCGGGACGGCCGGCGTGGGATCCCCGTCTGCTGGTGAGCGTGTGGGTGTACGCCTACAGCGAGGGGATCGGATCGGCGCGGGAGATCGAGCGGCTGGCGCAGTACGAGCCGGGTTTCCAATGGTTGTGCGGCCTGGCGGAGATCAACCATCACACGTTGTCGGACTTCCGGGTGGAGCACAAAACGGCGCTGGACGAGCTGTTCGCCGAGATGCTGGCGCTGCTGGAAAAGGAAGAGTTGCTGAGCCTGGAGCGGGTGATGCACGACGGGACGAAGATTCGCGCGCAGGCGGGCAGCGACACGTTCCGGCGGGAAAAGACGGTGCGGGAGCATCTGGAACGGGCGCGGGCCGTGGTGGCCGAGATGGGCGATCCGCGCGAGGATCGGGACCGGCGCGAGGCGGCGCGGGAGCGTGCGGCGCGCGACCGTTTCGACCGTCTGGAGCGGGTGGCCGAAGAGTTAAAGAAGATCCAGTCCGGGCAAAAGCCGGCCGAGCGGGCCGAGACGCGGGTGAGCTTGAGCGAGCCGGAGGCGCGGCTGATGAAGCACGGCGACAACGCCATTGCGCCGAGCTACAACGTGCAGCTCAGCACGGACGCGAAGCAGAAGGCGATTGTGGGCGTGCACCTGAGCCAGAGCAGCTCCGACGCGGCGAGCCTGCCGGAGGCGGTGCGGCAGATCGAAAACAATCTGGGCCGCAAGCCGGAGCAGATGGTGGTGGATGGCGGCTTCACCAACCGGGGCAGCATTGAGGCGCTGGCCGAGGAAAAGATCGATCTGATCGGCTCGATGTGGGATCGCGAGGAGCGTTCGGCCGCGGCGATGAAAGGGCTGGGGATCGCGGCGGCGTACGCGCCCGGCCAGTTCGTCTGGGACGCGGAGAGCAACACGCTGCGCTGCCCGGCGGGCCAGTGTTTGAACTACACGGGGCAGAGCCGGAAGCGGAACAATCTATATCGTCAGTATCGGGCTGAGGCGGCCGGTTGCGCGGCGTGTCCGCACCGCGCGCAATGCTGTCCGCACGCCACGCGGGGCCGGACGGTGTCGCGGCTGGAGGCCGAGCCGGAGCCGGTCGCAGTGCTGCGGCGCAAGATGGAGACCGAGGAAGCCAAGGCGATTTACCACCAGCGCGGAGCGGTCGCGGAGTTTCCGAACGCGTGGATCAAAGACAAGCTCAAGCTGCGCAAATTCCACGTGCGCGGGCTGGCCAAGGCGGCGATCGAGGCGGTCTGGGCGTGCCTGACCTATAACGTCATGCTCTGGATCCGGGCCTCGTGGCGCAAGAGCCTGGCTCCGGCCGTCTGAAGCAAGGGCGCCCGGCCGAAGCGGCGCCGCAAACCGGCCTGACCGGGCGTCTGGACGCCTCCCGCCTCATCCATCCAAGAAATATTCGCTTCGAACCGCCGGCGGCCGGGTCTCCGCACTCGCCTTCGCCACGGCTGGCGCAACTGCCGGAATCGGCCGCCTCGGGGATTATTTCACAGCTTCTCACGGTCGCGGCTCCGCTCAGGATTTGGGCTCCGTTTCGTGATGTAAACCTATCTGGCGGCGTGAAACTCGGTTCGCCGTTTCGCGTCACTTGCATTTGATCGATCGTCGTCTGGCAGGATGTTTTGGAAGAAATCAGCATGAAAACGAATCGCCGGGAACTGATCCTGACCTCACTCGCCGCGGCGCCCTCGGTGGCCGCCACCAAAGCGGGTGAAAACGGACCACTGATCCCGTGTATCAATCAGGTCACCACGCTGGAAGCGCCGTTTGCGCGCGACGTCGAAGCGTACGCGGCGGCCGGATTCCGCCAAGTCGAGCTGTGGCTTCCCAAGCTCGACAAGCTCGCCCTGAAGCCGCCCGCCGTGGTGGCCGCGCTGAAGAATGCCGGGCTCAATGCAGCCGGCGCGTGCGCCACCGAGGCGGGCTTCAACGCCCCGGAGGGCCGCGTCCTGGATGACCTGAAGCGCAACCTGGAGTTCGCCCAGGCCATCGGCGCTCCGCATTACGTCGTTTACTCCGGCGCCGGAGCGTCCAAACCGGACGAGTACAAAGCCGCCTCTGCGCGGCTGGCCCGCTACGCCGAGACGGCCGAGCCCTACGGCGTGAAGCTCGCTTTCGAGTTCCTCGCCGGGGCGCGCCTGGCCGGATCGTTCCGCACGGCTCTGGAGATGGTGCGCGCGGCCGATCATCCCAACCTCGGCGTGTGCGTCGACACGTTCCACCTCTACGCGGGCATCAGCAAAGTGGAGGACCTGTTGC
>JAHFSX010000009.1:29514-180520 GCA_023269675.1 Verrucomicrobiota bacterium | reverse complement strand
CTGGCCCGTCGCCATGCAGGTCGCCTGCACGCGCAGCCCGGAGTTCGCCAGCCGGTCGCTGCTCAGGCAGCGCCCCGCCACCAGCAGGTTCCGGCTCCCTTTCGGGATCAGGGCCCGCAGCGGCACCGTCGCCACCACGCCCTCCTTGAGGTGCGCGGGCTTCACGCCGCTCTTCTGGCTGTGCATGTCCACCGGGTAGAACGCGTAACACAGCGAGTCGTCCCAAAGTCGCCCCGACACGTAGTCCTCATACGTGATGAGATATTCGCCCCGCACGCGGTAGGTCTCGCGGATCCCGACCTCGGGCGACATGCCCTCGAGCGTCACCTGCTCCAGGCCCGGCACGCTCTTCAGCCACCGGTACATGCGCAGCATCGAGGCCCGCCCGCGCAGGTTGGTGTCCGTGCGCGCGTCGGCGTTGGAGTTGTCCGCCCCCTCCACGTAATTCCCGACATTCCCGCCCCCGGCCAAGAACTGCATGACGCCCCAGCGGCAGTCGGTGCGCTGCACGGCGCCCGCTTTCACCGCCGCGTCGAAGCGCGCCTGCAGCGCCTTGGCGTCCAGCTTCTTCAGATCCGTGTTCGCGCGCAGCGTGTACGCGAACGAGCCCGGCTGCCGCTCCGCCTCCTGCAGCCGCTCCAGCCCCAGCAGGCCCGCCACCGCGCCGTTGCCCGTGCAGTCCACGAGCTGCTTGCACAGGATCGTGCGCGTGTCGCCCGCCGCGGCCGTCAGCACGCGCCAGCCCTCCGGCGTCGGCTCGATGCGCATCGGCGCCGCATGGTACTGGATCGTCACCCCGGCCGCGCGCAGCGCCTCTTCGGCCAGCGCCACGAAGAGCGGGATGTTGACGGTCACCTGGTGCTTCCAGTGCGACGCTCCGGTCGGCCGCGTGAAGTCCGGCAGCGTGCCGCCCGCCAGCGCCACGGTATTCGTCACCAGGTCCCAGCCGACCCCCGCGATCACCTGCCGGCCCCACGCGTGAAACAGCCCGGGGAAATTCACGCCCCCCGTCGTCGTGTTGCCCCCCACCTGCGCGGCGGATTCCACCAGCACGGTCTTCGCGCCCTCGCGGCCGCTCGCGACGGCCGCGCAGATGCCCGCCGAACCGCCGCCGATCACCGCGACGTCGCACGTCACCGGCGGCAGCTCAGCCGCCCCGGCCGACACGGTCGCCAGGACCGCCGCCGCTATCGTCCGTTTCAAATTCATGGGCATAGAAGGTAGCGCTGCGGACGTGTTTCCGCAATCTCATTTTTCGCGCGTCCGCCGCCGCCTCATTCGAAGATCTCCACACGCACAGGCCCCTGAAGGCCGGAAGGCTGCAGCGCGTCTTCGGACGCGAAGCCCTGGAAGGCCTTGAGCGTCCGCTTGCCCTTCTCGAACGACAGGTTGCTTTTCGTGATCCGCTGCTCCGGCGGCAGAGCCGCATCCCCGACGAGCCGGTTCGCCCACGCGTTCGTGACCTCGATCTCCAGCTCGTTCCTGCCCGGCTTCAGCGCGCCCGTCAGCTCCGCCTGCCACGGCGCGGTCCACACGATGCCGAGATCCCTGCCGTTCAGCCGCACCCGCGCCAGCGCCGCGACCGCGCCGAGCTGGAGCCGCGCCTTTCGCCCGGACTGCTCCGCCGTCACCTCGAACGTCTTGCGGTACGTCGCCGTGCCCGAGAAGTGCCGGATGCCTTCATCAGGGTGCAGGGTCCAGTCGGTCAGCGTATCGAACACAACTGCCTCCGGCGCTCCGCGCCCGGCCGGGAAACTCACCTTCCAAGGCCCGTCGACGTTCACTACCTGGGAGGGGACACTTGGTTCCGGCCTCTTTCCTCTGACCTCTGTCCTCGGCCCCCTGAACACCACGAACACCGACCCGTACGGCGGAAGGTCCAGCGTCACGCGCGTGCGTCCGTCCTCCGTGACCTGCCCGCCGACCCCGGCGTCGACCTTGCCGCTGACCGGATCCCACAGCTCGGGCTGTTTGCCGTTCACGCGGAAGGTGCAGTCGGCCTTGCCCGTGCCCGCCACAAAGTAGATGTCCGCCCCGCCGCCGCGCCGGTGGGTGTACTCGAACGGCCCCTCGAAATCGGGCGTCAGCTTCACGGCCTTCAGCGCCTCCGCCAGCGTGGGCGATCCGGCCCAAAGCTCCTCGCCCAGGCGCCGCACCTCGTCGTCCCCCGCCGCGAGCCCCGGCGTGCGCTGCGGCCGCCGCTTTCCGAACACCACGGGCGCGCCGGCCTTCTTGAGCGCCGCGATCTTGCGCAGCGCGGCCAGCGAAACCTGGTCGCTGTCCAAGTCGACGGCCAGCACGCGGTAGCTCATGCCGTCCGGCAGCACCAGCGCGCCGTCCTTCACCGCCACCCGCTCCAACAGCACTTCCGTAGTGAGCACGTCGTAGCCGTGCCCCGGCGGCAACGCCATCGTTGCGCCCGCGTTCCAGTTCGTGGTGAAACGGCCCCAATGCTGATAAGGGATATCGCCCGTATAGGCGCACACATCGGCCACAAACAGCCCCTGCCGCAGCAGATGCTGGCAGCGCCCCAGATACGTCATGAACGGCGCGGCCTGCTCGAACCAGGTCACCTTCGGGTTGATGTGCGTGCCCGCGAAGTACTCGGTGCCGGGCAGTCCGAACTCCTTCGGCGAACAGGTGAAGGTGTGCCACACCAGCTGGTTGACGCCGTCGATGAAGGCCTCGTCGCCGCTGCGCTTGAGCAGCGCGGGATACGGCGTCCAGTGCCGCACCATGTGCGTGAAGGCCTCGGCCGCCGCGAGCCGCTTGCCGTAGGTGTGCGCCGTCATCGCCTGGGGCCGGCTCATCTGGCGCCCGCGCCGGTCGCTGTCCCCTGTGTACCAGAACTCGCCCTGCGGCATGTCGTTGCGGGCGAGAAACGCCAGCTGGTCGGCCTCGCCGAACACGGCCGGATGGCGGGTCCACGGGCCGCCGGACTCCGAGTGCCACTCCAGCCCGTGCTTATGGCACAGCGCCATCATGGTGCCGTAGAAGTTGTCCCGGAACGCCTCGTTCCGCGCCCGGCGGTAGTCGCTCATGAACCGCGCGGACTCCGCCTGCCCCTTGACGGCGAACCCCGCCAGCACGGGCATCCAGGGCCGTATGGCATACCCCCGGGACTTCGTGAAATCCTGCTCGAACGCGCCGGTCCACGTCGGCACCGCGCCCTCCCAGCTCACGCTGTAGAAGTGCGTCAGCGTCTTGCCCGCGAGCGGGCCGACATCCGCCAGAATCGCCAGGCCCATGCGGTTGAAGTGACCCTCCACCGCCTTCGGGTCCAGCACATCGACGTCGTACTCGTGCCCGTCAATCGTCGTGTAGCCGAAGCGCACCAGGACCCACTGCCCGGGAGGCACGTCCCAAACCAGACGGCCGCCGGCATCCGTCTTTGCGGTCAGCTCCACGACTTCTTGAGCCGCGCGCGGCGCCGCCTCTTTTTGTCCGTCAACCCGCTTGCCCCAGACCGAGGCGACCATCGAGAAGAGCCCGTCGCCGGCGTTCAGCCAAGCCGGGTTGTTTGTGACCGCCGTGCCGTCATACTTCACGGCAAAGGTCGCGATGTTCCAGAAATGGGCGCGCTCCGGATCTTTCAGCACCTCGTCCACGCGCGCGCCTCCCGCCAGCGGCGTGGTCTGGCACACGAGGCGCTTGGGCGCGTCGGCCCCCACCTCCCACGGCCCCTTCAGCGCGCCCGCGCAGCTGCTCAGGTTGACGCTGACCTCCAGCCCGACCCGCGCGGCCTCCTGGATGCCGAATTTCAACAGCTCCCGCCACTCGGGGCTCATGAACTCCATCTTGGGCTTCGGCAGCACGAGATGCCCCTTGTCGTCCCAGTAGCCGCGCGCGTCGAACATCAGCAGCCCGCCGAAACCGACCCGGCGCATGGCCTCCATGTCGCTGGTGATGGTCTCCTTGTCCACGTGCCCGTTGATCCACCACCAGTAGGCCCACGGCCGGTCCGCCACCGGCACGTCCCGAAAACTGTCCTCCAAGGCTGCCCAGGCGCCCTGCGCGCCGCAAACCAAGAGCGCCGCCAACACGATCCGCTTCATCCGTTTCATAGCCCATCTCCCTTTTCAACGTCCCCGATGTTCCCCATGCCGCCCCGTTATCGGACGCGGTCTGCCCGGCCGAAAACTTTCTTGATCGCCTCCAGATAGGCGGTGCCATACTCTTCCTCGGGCAACAGAAACTGCCCTTCCGTCCACTCGTTCCACGAGTTGACGAGCACGGCGCAGGGCGCGTGCGGATCATCCCGGACGACTTGTGCCGCATCCCGCAGCAAGCGCTCGAACCGTTCGGGCGTGACCCCGGTCACGATTTGACAATACGGGTATTCGAACTGTCCGTTCTTGTTCCGCGGAAACGGCCAAGGCACATCCGCACTGCAGCGCGGCGACGAATCCCAGCCGCGCGTGACGACCGGAATGTTCACGAGCTGGGACGTCTGCATGTTCTTCCAGTGCTGGCGGTGCGCCTCCATGACATCCCCGAAATCCTCCGTGCCGTCCGGACGGGCTTTTCCCGCGGTTGACACGTTGTACCGGCTCGTGCTGAGGAATCCCGCCGCCTTCATCTGCTCGGACAGCGCGGGGCTGGAGACCATGGCGTTCCAGTGCATCGGCGGCAGCTTCGCCTGCCGCAGACGCTCATCGATGCGCTTGAACGCCTCGCGGGTCTTCTCGGGTCCGCCCATCTGCCCGACAAATTCTTGCGCCTGGAAAATGCTGTAGAAGAGGCCGCCTTTGACCTGCCAGTAATTGGGTTCGCGGAAATAATGCCCGATGCAGTAGTCGATCATGCGGGTCAGGTCCTTCTCCGAGTGGTGCGAGGCGAGCCAGACATTCCGCGGCTTGCCGAGCTCGGGGCAGAACTGGTCCCGGCGGTCGTGGTTCGCCCACATCAGCGCGAACTTCATGCGCGCGCGGTTCGGGGCCTTGAGGAAACCCTGCTCCAGCGCCTCCTCCATGTTCTTGACGCCGCTGTACCAGTACCAGTCGTAGAGAAACACGTCGATCCCGTTATCAGCCGCAAGATCGATCTCCTTCGCCGTCCACGCGGGGTCGCTCTCGTCGAAATAGCCCCAGGTCGGCTTCAGCGGCTGGTGGTGGCCGGGAAAACGCGGGACCGCCGCCTTGACCCCTTCCCACTCTGTCCAGCCCTCGCTTTTCCACGCGCTGCCGTGGTCATACGGGTGCCAGTGCGGGTAATAGACCGCCACGACATCGGGCCGCTCCGCCCGCGCCGAAAACAGCCAGCCGAAGGCGACAACCCAAAGGAATGCCTGTTTCATCATTTGCCTTTCCCTCCTGTTTCTTTCTCGACCTTTGTCACAAAATGCATGACCGCCGCTTCGATGTCCGGAAAGAGCTTGTGCGGACTGCGGCCAGGAACCCAGATGGAGTGACCGTCGTCCCGCTTCGCGTAGGTAAAGAACTCCGTCGGCACCCAGGCTTTGCGGCAGGCCTCCACAAAGACCCGCGAGGACTCGAAGGGCACCGCGCCGTCCACCGTCGCGTGGCTGCAGAAAACGGGCGGGGCTTTCGGCGTGACCAGCGAAAGCGGCGACGCCGCCGCCAGTTCGGCCGCCGTGGGCTTGTGCCCGAACAGCCCGGCATAGCGGCCCGGATGGGCCTGTGCATCGGGCACGAGGTCGCCGATGCCCGAAACCGAAACAATGCCCGCCACGCGCTCCGACGGCAGACTTAAGCCGGTCCAGAGCGCGAGGTGCCCGCCCGCAGAACCGCCACAGACCCAGACCTTCTTGCACGCGATGCCCGAGCGGTTTCTGAAATCGTCGCCCAGCAGATAGTTCGCCGCGGCAACACAATCGTTTCCGCAGAGAGGCCAAGGGCCTTTCTTGACCAACCGGTACTCGATGTTAAACACCGCGAAACCCAGATCCTTCCAAAAGAACTCCGCCACGCCCGCCCAGCTTGCGCGGTCGAGCCCGCTCCACCCCCCGCCGTGGATCGCCAGCACCACCGGCGTGTCCGGCTTCACGTCCGCGGGCAGATACAGATCGCCCAGCCCGTCCTTGCCGGCTGCCGCGTTGTACGTGAGATCCCGCACAATCGTCGCAGGCCCGCCCCACGCCGCGGCCGCCAGCGCAACCGCCGCGCCCAGCGCAATCAAACCCCGTTTCTTCTCTGTCCTCATTTCCTGCTCTCCTCACCGGGCCAAGCCGCACTGCGTCACGGCGATTTCTGTCCCGCCCGTTGCACGGAACGAGCGCAGCTGATACGGCTCGAGGCGCAGCGTCAAACGCGCGCCGTCCCGTTCGGCGGGCGTTTGTCCCGTGACCAAATCCGTGATGTCTGACGGACCCGCATCGATCGTTACCGAGGCCGGCTTGTCGTCCGTATTGACCGCGTAGAACCACGTCTGCCCGCCGTGCCGGAGCGAGCGCAGCTTGACGGTTTCGGTCGAGCCCGGAAGCTCCGTGAAGCGCTTGGCAGGCAGTGCGCGGAAGGCCCGCGCGAACGGCACCAGAAACTCCTCCATGCCGTAGGTGCCGATGAGGAAGCCGCCCCGCGTGTAGCCGAGAATGTCGTGATAGCGGAGCGGCAGCACATACGGCCGCATCGCGTAATACGAGGCGGGGTTGAGGGTGGTGACGCGCCAGGGCTCCTCCTTGAGCCACGGGGCCGAGAGCCCGATGTCCTGTTTGCCCCGGCGGTCGGGATTGCCGACCGGCGATTCCCAATAGTGGTCGTGCAGGTGGACCCACGGCAGTCCCGCCTCCGCCAGGCTCTCGTAGTAGGCGCGGGCGCCGAAGACGTCGCGCAGAAAGACGGCTTCTTTGTCGGTCTTCGGCCGGTCATAGCCCGCGCGGTAGCGGGCGGGACGCGAACCCTGGCTGATGATGATGTTCGGCGTGTCGGCGTAGAGGCCCGCGTCGATACCGGCCTCCCGGTTCAGCTGGTCGATATAGTGCGGATCTTCAAACGGCTCGCCGCGGGCGGGATGCATCGGCGTCAGGATCGTGAGCGAGAGCCGCAGGTCGGGCCGCGCCTGCGCGAGCTTGGCCGCGATGCGCTTGTGCCACGCGGCCACGGCGCGGCAGCGCCAGCCGATCCACTCCTGGCGCGCGTGGGCCAGCAGCCACTCGGCGTAGAGCTTGCCGCGCAGCGGGTCGGCGCGGTCGACGGGAACGTTGATGCCGGTCTCCCGCGTGAAGGCGTCGATCATGTAGTCGTTGTAGCCGGCGCGGATGCCGCCGAGCCAGTGGAAGCAGTGCTCGGCCAGACGCAGGTCGAAGCCCTTGAAGGAAGGATGGCCGACGCCGGCCGCCAGCAGCGCGTCGATGTCTCGCATGACCAGCGCCTGCGTGTAGGGGTGCAGGATGTTGAAGTTCGGCGGCGTGCCGTGCCACCCGCCCGGATTGGGCAAGCCGGTGTCCCAGATGGAGACGCAGCTTCCCAGCAGGGAGCCGTCCGACAGGCTCTGCCGGTTGACTGTCAAACCTTCAGGCAAAGGGATGTCCTGCTGGTTGAAAGTCGGCATGACGCCGAGCCCCTCGCGGTCGAACTTCGTGTACCACGCCTCCAGGAAGCTCTCCGCATGCCCGCGCGGGTTGTAGGCCTCGCCGATGCGCCCGTGGTACCAGACGCCCGGATAGGCGAACAGGTCCTGGCCGGAATACTTCATATAGGCGGCGGTGCGGTTGATCAGCGTCTCGAACCCCGGCATGCCCGCGCCGTCGGCGGCGAAATCGTAGTTGATGGCCGGGTCCTCGTAATAGAGGCCGATGGTGCGGTTCCAGCCGTCCACCGGCTGGGGCGCGGCGACCTTCGCGGCGGGCAGCCCGCCGACGACTTTGTACAGGCGGATCTGCGAGACCGCGGCCGGCGCGCCCGCGCGGGCGGTCATGAAGATCACGGAGACGTCCTGCGTCGGCGCCCAATACAGGCAGCGGGCCGTGAGGAGCCTGTTCTGGTTCGGGTACTCGTCGCCCGTGAAGGTGCCGACCTGCAATTCATAGTTGCTCCGGGGGGCGGCCGAGGGCTGGACGATGATGTCGGCCGTGCGGCGTTTGTCGTCAGGATAGCTCCACTCGAAGCAGTAGAGCGGACTCGCGTCCGGCAGCCGGAACCGGACGGCGAAGCGGTCATTGGCGTTCGTACCGGCCTCCAGATAGCGGACGCCGGCGAGTGTCTGGAACGTATGCCCACCCGTGGAGACGAACCGGTCCGGCCCCGGCTCCTTGTCGAGCGCGAGCGTTTCGACGAGCTGCAGATTCAGCCGGTCGCCCGCCGACTCCTCAGGATTGGAGGCATCCATGACCCAGACGTCCTTGCGGACGGGGATCGTGCCCTCGCCCGTGACCTGCAGGGTATAGCGTCCCGCGCTGGGCTGCGGCAACGCGAAGGCGAGCGCAAGCGCCTTGAACGGGGCGAGCTCCGCAGGCTGGGAGGCCTCGCGGATGACACCTCCCCCGGGAGCGGTGAGCCGCCAGGACACGGTGCGCGCGCTGTCCGACTGATTCGAGACACTGGCGGAGAAGGCGGCCTCCCGGTCATTCAGAAAGTACGTGCACGGCAGGGAGACGGCCACCGACCGGCACTCGGACGCGAGCGCCAGAATCCGTTGCGCGTCCAGCGGTGCGTCGTAGATCCTCAGGTCGTCGATCAGGCCGTCAGCCTGCCTGCCGTCGCGCGAACCGCCGACATGGAAGGAGGCGAACGCCTTTGCGCGGTCGTATGTCCGGAGTCCGCCCCTCTTCGCCGCGCCGTCCTCCAGCAGCGCCTGCTTCAGCGGGTTGAAGCTATCCCTTTTGGAGGTGACGGCTTTGCCGTTGATGTAGAGCTCCGAACTTTTCTCGTCCCAGGTGAACGCGAGGTGGCGCCAGACCCCCGTGTCGAGCGGCGGGCGGGCGGTGATGAAGGAGTCCGCCTGGTCCGAGGTGTCGCCGCGGAGAGCCGTCCCGAGATGCCAGAGGAAGATCGCGCCCGATCCGACGCGCGTCTTGTCCCACGGCGCGGTGAACCCGAAGAGGTGCCGCCTGCCCTCGCCCGGCCCAGCCTCCCACTCCGGCTTGTACCAGAGGGCGACGGTCCCGCGCAACGGATCGACGTTCTTGTCAAACGCGTATTCCAGCCGGGATGCCTCCGCCGCGGTCAGCCGGACGGCCTGGCCCTTGACGCCCTTCTCAAAGGCCAGCCCCTTGGCCGTGACCGGCTTCAGGGCGCCCTTGGCCACTGCGGCCTCCGCCGTGCCGTCGAACGGCGCGTAGAAGAGCAGCTCGGGGGCAGGCTGGGGTTGAGCAAGTAAGGGAAAAAGAACGATTAAGAGACTCAAGCGCATCAGCAGAAACCGCCTTCCCATTCGACCCGGCATGTTGTACCGCCTTCAGGCGGCCCGAAACCCTGCAGCGTTGCCGGCTGAAGCCGGGACAACATACACATTCGGCCCGACGCTTACTCCTGCGGCGTCACGACCACCGCCTCGATGCCCAGCGCCTTGGCGATCTTGACCAGTTCTTCGGCATGGTGCCCCACGCCCAGCGCGAAGTGATGCGTCGGCCCCTCCATAGCCCAGCGCTTCAGGAACGTGCGCACGTCCGGCTTGAACTTGCCGTGCGTGTTGGTGTTGCCCGTGGGCGGGATGGGCCCGGCCATCGACTCGCCCTCGGCGATCACGAACTTGAACTTGCCGTCGGCCTTCACGCCGATCGAGAGCATGGTGATGGGCCCCTCTTTGATGTTGAACTCCACGCCCGCGCCCTTGCCCGGCTTGCCGTGGTACGTCTTGAGCGAGCGCAGCGCCGGCTTGCGCGAGGCGATGTTCAGGTGGTGCGGCCCGTCATGGCCGACCAGCACCGAGTCGCGCTCGAAGTCGACCGGGTGGAACTCGGCGAAGCTGCCGCCGATGTCCAGCCGGTCCATGATCATCATCGCGACGCAGTTCTTGAGGTCGAACTCGCCGCACATCGGGAAGCCCGCGCCCGTCAGCAGCGAGTTGCCCACGATCAGGTTGGTCACCAGCTCGCGCATCGGCGTGTCGGGCAGCGCCTCGTAATAGTACGCGAGCCCGTCCAGATTCCGCGCCACCGTGAACTTGTCAAGCGCCACCGCCGCCTTGGCCGCGATCTCCAGATCGTGGTCCGTCAGCTTGGTGGTCAGCGGATCGGAGACCGGGTCGGGCGTGTCGAAGAACCCGAGGATCACCTTCTTCTTGGCCTCGACCGCGGCCGGGTCCTCCTGCTGGTAAAAGGAGAGGATCTCGTCCGGCTCGCACAGCGCCACGTGGCAGCCGAAAGCCGCCGTCACCGCCGTGGGATCGACATGCATGTCGTACATCGACTCCAGCACGTGGCCCATCAGCCCGATCCGCGCGCGCCGCAGGTCGTGCAGCACTTTCGCGATCTGGCACCACTGCGCCACACCCGCGTCGGCCGCCGGGTCGCCCTCCAGCACGCCGAGGATCACGTCCGCCACCGGGTGCCCCATGCGGATCGCCACGCCCGTGAACTCCGGCACGGAGCAGAAGTCGTCGTTGCACAGCTGCGTGTAGGTCTTGGCCTGCGCGTACGGCATGGCCTTGAGCGGCTGCAGCGCAACCAGCACGATCGGCACGTTCAGCTCGCGCGCCAGCACGCCGAACGTCGACGAGGTGGCATAGGTCACCATGTCGATGAAGAGCACGTCCACGTCGGCCGCCTTGATCTTCGGCAGCACGTCATAGGCGTCCTGCGCCTTGTCCAGCAGGCCGAACGAGACCGTCTCCACGCCGTTGGATTTGACCTTCGCGTCGAGCTGCCCCATCTTCTGGTGCATCACGTCCAGCAGCCCGTCGAACTGTTTCCAGTAGGTGTGGTGCCCCACGCCCACAATGCCCACGCGCGCCGTCAGCGGCTTGCGCCGCTCCACGCGCGGACCTTCCGCGGCCCATGCGCCCAGCACGGCGGAAACCATCAGCAATCCCATCGTCAGTGTTTTCGCGCCTGCGCGCATCTGCATCGTCTCAGCTTGCATGTCAGCCCTTTCTTCTTCCATTTCTACACTTTAAAAGAAACATTCACCGCAGCGGGCGCACCCGCAAGAGCCGCTCCAGATTGTCGCGTGCGGCATCCCTCCGCTCCGCCGGCGCCAGCAGCCGCAGATCATAGGCCGTCACCGCATCCACGCTCCCGCGCAGCCCGGCCCCGGCCGGCGCAAGCGCCTGCGCCTCGAGCGGCACCCACTTCCCGGCACGGAACTCGCCGACCTCGCCGGTCAGCGCCGCCGCCCCCTCCGCACGCGCCAGCCCGAACCGGCCCGCGCCGAAAGGCAGGACCGCGACTTGCTCCGACAGCCGCAGGTCTTTCCCGTCCAGCGCGAGGAAGGCGCAGTCGCACTCGCCGACGAGAACCTCCTTGCCGTCGACAGACAGCCCGCCCTGCGCGGCAGCGGCCGTCACGCGTCCCTCGGGATCGAGCATGACATAAAGCGTGCGGCCTGCGGCGAGACCGGCACGGAGCGCGGGAGTGCCGGCGTGCGCGGGAATCTCCACCTGCCGGGCAGCTGCCGCCATGTTGACGGCCGTCAACGCCCGCCCGTTGCGCAGCGCGACATCGAAGACCAGCAGGCTGCCGTCGTCCACCGACGCCCGGATGCGCGCGACGCCCGACACCTCGTCGAGAAAACGGCGGTAGAGTCCTAGGCCGACCTTCCCCGCCTCGTCCAGGAGCTCCACGGGCAGCGGCAACCACGCGACCTGTCGGTTCGCCACGATGAACGGCACTTCCGGCGGCAGCGCCTTGTGCAGGAAGGGCGGCTCCGCTTCGGCCGGCACCGGCGCGAGGCCCAGCTCGGCCAGCCGCCCGGGACGCGTGGGGTTGCGGCTCTCGTCGAAGCGCGGGTCGCCGCTGATCAGCAGCCGACCGCCCTGTGCCACGAAACGCGACACGCGCGCGAAAGCCGCATCGCTCGGACACACCGCCAGGGGCCAGACCAGCGCCCGGGCCTCGGCGGGCAGCCGGTCGAGCGATTCCTCGTTGATCACGCCGAACGCGACGTTGGCGGCCAGAAGCCAGTCGGCCGAGCGGCGGAGCGCCTCGTGGATGCGCGCCTGCTCCGCGCCGAAGCGGAAGCTGTCAGGCAGAACCAGATAGAGGCGCGGCGGCTCATAACGCGGCTCGGCCGTGCGGAACAGCAACATCATGTTGCGATAGGCCTCCAGCACCGGCTTGGGCGTCAGGTCGGCGTGGTTGACGCCCCACGGAAAGACGGAGTCGCGGAAATCCTTCCAGCTCCAGTTGGCGATGAAGGAGGCACCCATGCCCAGCGCGTAATGGCCGACCGCGAGATAATGGCTCACGGAGGCTTCGGCCGGGTCACCCCAGTCGCCGCTGGTGCGCGCCGTGTGCGCGATCTTGGAGCCGAACTCGCCCAGCGAGAAGCTCTTGCCCTCGAAGCGCCGGTCGATCAGCTTCAGCACGCCACGCAGGTTGTCCACAGGTCCGTAATGGTGGGTGTTAACGAAATCGAGGCCTGCGGTGTCGAGCACCTTCTCTGAGGCGGTGAGGTTCTGCAGGTGGCCGACCGTGACGGGCGCGTCCGGCGCGACGGACTTGACCGCCTCGCCGTTGGCCCGCTGCCAGCGCGCGTAGACCCACGCGCGGAAGCGCTCGTTGTCGCGCACGCGCAGGTCGCTCCACCCCGCCGCCTTTGCGCCGAAGTCGATCTCCGGCTTCGCGCCCGAGGCCTGCCACGCCGCCAGCGCGGCCGGAAGCGAACCGTACTTGCCGGCCAGCCACTGCTCATAGAGCGGACGCAGCACCGCCGCGTTGTTGAGCGGGGTGCCGGGCTCGTTCTGGATGTCGTACAGCATGCCCGGGAAGGTCCGGTAACGCTCGGCCCAAAAACGGTTCCACGCCTGCTGCGCCTTCAGCTCCGTTTCGGAGAGGTCCAGCGGGTACCAGTCGTGCAGCGTGAGAAACAGGGAGACCTGATTGGGCTGGGCGAGCTGCACCATGGCGTCCGTCTGGCGGCGCAGCTTCTCGGGACGCTCGGCGAGCTCAAGCGACGACCCGCGCGCCGCCGGGTTGGTCGGGTTGCAGAAGGGCGAGAAATGGAGGATGCGTAGCGTGTTCATGGCGAAGTCGCCCATGCGCTCGAAATCGCGCCGCCAGACCAGCGGGTCCTCGTTGTCGGAATACCACATCATGCCGGTGGTGTTCGCCCCACCGAAAAAGAGCGGGCGCCCGTTGAAGGCGAAATAGTTATCGCGCAGCAGGACCGACGGGCCTTCGACCGCGCACGCCGCGTTCCAGACCGTGAAGCCGCTGCGCAGCACGTCGACCGGCCGGCCGTCCTCGAGGAGCTCGGCCGAGCACTCCCGGAAGTCCGCCCCGCCCGGCGGCAGCAGCCAGGCCGCCGCGGCCGCGCCCCCGTTCACGGGCGCCTCGGCGACGGTCGCGCCCGCGATACGGAAGCGCACGGACAAGGCCTGCGCGCCGGGCGGCGCGCGCACGACGGCCGCGAGCGTGACCGTCTCGCCGGGGCGGTAGCAGGCGAAGCCGCTCTTGAGGGTGACCAGACACGCGGGCGCGAGCAAACGCCGGCAGGCGGCCACGAACATCCGGTCAACGGCCGGGAAATCGCCGTTGAATAGGTCGCGGTTGGTGACGCCGACGAAGGCCCAGTTCGACCCCGCATACGGCCCGCGGTGGTTCAGCACGATCGCGGCGGCAGGCCCGCGCGGACGCCCCAGCCGGTCGGCTGTCTCCAGCAGCGGGATCCAGCGGCCGTGGACATCGGGGAAGACGGGGCTGTTGTTGCCTGTCATGGCGATCGCGGCCGGGCCCTCGAGCGTGAGCTCCGCGCGCCAGGGTTCAGGCACCACATATTGGTCGGGGGCCGTGGCCACCGCCGCGACGTTGCGCAGCAGGAAGGAGGGGTCGAAGACGCCGATCTGATCGGGATGCAGCCGCATGGTGTCGCCGTGCCCGCCGTGGCGCGTGTTCAGCTGCGCAGGCTCGCGCGACGGGTGGTCGATCTCCCTCGCCGGCGGCCAGATCGTCCGCGCGGCCCACCCCTGGTCCGAGTAGTCGCAGAGTCCGTCGAACGCATACCCGCCGATGGAGAAGAACGCGCCGCCCGCTTTCAGGAAGGCGCGGAAGTTCTTCACGGCCGCCTGCGGAAAGAACGGCGCACAGGGCAGGATCACCAGATCGACGGTCGCCTTGCTGAACCGGGCCGGTTCGCACAGGTCCGACGCCCGCAGGAAAACCGGCGTGAAGCCCGCGTCGCGCAGCAGCCGCGCCAGGCGTTCAGGGTCGGCGTGGCCGGGCGCCCGCGCCACGGTCGGCTCGCGCAGGACCGCGACGCGCCGGCCCGGCGGATCGGATGGCGCGATGTCGGAAGCTGCCACATCTGCGGGTGGCCGGGCGTTCGCGCTCATGACGAACGCAAGGTCGGCGATCCGCACCGTCTGGTCCGCATAGTTGAACCCCATGAGCAGCCGGTCCGCGCTCAGGAACTGCCGTTTCTTATCCCCCCGCGGCAGGTGGCTCAGCGCGCCGAAGGGGACGAAAACCTCACGCCACGCGTTCGTGAGCCCGCTGATGCCACGGCCGTCCGCGGGCGTGATGGCGCACATCCACAGATCGCCGTCCTTCTCGCGGAACCAGAGGTGCATGGCGGCCGCGGGCTGGGCGGCCTCCACGAAGAGCTTGAAGCGAACGCCGCAGGCGTCCGGGGAAATGCTCAGCCCGTCGAGCTGGCTGTTGCCGTATCCGCGCGCATTGGCATAGGCGAAGCGCAGCGAAGGCCGCCCCTCGAAGGCCGGGCCCGGCGACACCGCGGGGGCGTTCCCGCCGTCCGCGCTCGCACGCCAGCGCGCGGGCTCGCCGGTCGGCAAGATCAGGCCGGCAGGCGCAGCCTGACACCACGCGGTCAACAGCACGAACATGGCGACACCGTATCTCAACATCTTCAGTCCCGCTCCCCTTCTTGTGATTCCGAATGAAAACGCCCGCCTCATGACACACTCATCCGCGTCCCGCGGCTCACCACGAGAATCACCTGGTTGCCGGCCACCGCCACGCGCGCGCCGGCAGGCGCACCCGTGAGCGTCCAGCCGCCCAGGTCCGTCGCCCCGGCGAGCACGCCGGCCGAAAAGATCACCTGGTTCGAATAAAGGAAGCCCATGCCGCGCACATCGAGCGTCGCGGAGACCGGCAAGGTCAGCGTGCCGGCCACGGCGATGCGTCCCGCGGTCCGGGTGTTGCCGTCGTACGTCCAGACCAGCTTCGCGTTTTCGGCCAACATAAGGAAGGCGACGCGCGAGGCTGTCGTGTCCGCCGTGCCAAACGCCGCACCCGACGCCACGGTGACGGCCGAGTTGCTCATGCCGCCGTTGCTGACCAACAGCGTCCCGTTACTGACCACCGTCGCTCCGCTGAAGACATTCGTGACGCCGGCGAGCACCAGCGTTCCGGACCCGACCTTGACCAGCCCCGCGTTGGTGCCGGTGTGCGAGCTGTCCAGCAGGTTCGCCGAGACCGTCAGGTCGGCGGCAGCGCTCCCAGTCACGTCCTCGACGCGGAACGTGCGGCGCACGGCGGAGGTTGAGTTGTACGCCAGATGGACGCCGTTGTACGCTCCCGCCTCGGCCCGGATCACGGACGGCGCCGCGCCGGTCACAACGACATTGCCGTTGAGCGCGAACGTCTGGTACAGGCCGCCGGAGCCGGGACCGGTCACGAGCGCACCGCCATTCAGCGTGAGGGGCCCGAGGCACTGGAAGCCGCCGCCCGCCTTGAGCGTGCCTCCGTTCAGGCTGTACGCCGCCCCGTCATTCATCGCATCCCGCGCCGTGATGATCGTTCCGCCGCTGTTGACGGTGAAGGAGGCGGCGCCGGAGAGCCCCCGCCTCTGGGTCGCCGTCCCCGAGCCCTGCAGCAGCGTGCCGGCGTCCACCACCACGGCCCCGCTGAAGGTGTTGATGCCGGACGTGGCCGCGATCACCGCCGTGGTTCCCGAGCCGGAGTGCCGGAAGGTCCCGGCGCCGGTGATCGCGTTGGTCAACGTGGTCAGCCCGCCGCACGCGAAGTCCAGCGTGCCCGCGCCGATGGCGTTCGTCCCGCCGAAGGTGACCGGCCCCGTCAGCCGGAGCGTGCCCGCGCCGGCCTTGGCCAGGCCGCCGGCGCCGCTCACGTTGCCGAATGTCAGCGGCGTGTCGATGCCCGCCGACGTCACGGTGACCGTGGAAGCGGCCGCCACAAGCTCAATCGCGCTGACGGTCGCAAGGCCTGCGCCCGCCTTGCTGATCGCGCCGCTCACCGTGAGGCGGCCTCCGTCCGCGACTGCAAGCGTGGCGTCCTTGCCACTCGCGTTGTCGAACGTGAGCGAAGCAACCACGGCGGTCACCCCGCTCTGGACCGTCAGGGTCGCCGTTGCCGAATTGCTGATTGAAACGGCATCGCCGACGGCCGGAACGCCCGTCGGCGTCCAGGTGCCCGCGTCGCCCCAGGTGGCGGCCGTGCCGCCGAGCCACGACTTGAGCGCCACGTTCGCCGGCGTCGTCGCCATCGCCGCGGCCAGCCGCTCAGCCATCATGGCAAACCCCAGATCGTTGGGATGCACGAGCACGGGGTCGAAGTAGGCGGTGCTGGGATCGATCAGGGCCGGCCCTTCAATGACGCGGAGCTTCGGGTCGTTCCGCGCCGCGGCCACATCCCGCACGATCTGGCGGTACGACTCCAGAGGCAGGATGTCCGAGGCTGGATCCCATGAGGCGTCCACCCAAAGCGGCGTCAGCAGGTAGACCGGCACCGCAGGCTGCAGCGTCCGCAGGTTTGTGAGAAAGGAGTTCAGCCGGTTGCTGAAGGTCGCCAGCGGCACGCCTCCCTGCCAGTCGTTGACGCCGATGAGCACCGAGATCACGTCCGCGCCGAGCCCGCCGACCGTCGTGCCGTCGCCGGCGGTGGAAGCCCGTCCGGCCAGCCCCATGTTCACCAGCTGCCAGTCCTTCAGCCGGGCGACCCGATACGCATAGCTCTTGCCTACCTCGCTGGCGGTGAAGCCCTGCGTGATCGAATCCCCGTAGGCCAGATAGCGCGCGGCCGGCCGCGCCGCGGGAGTCAGGAACTGCGCGGCCGCATTGACCTGCAGCCCTTGAAAATCCACCGAGTCCCCGTACGGCAGTACCAGCTCATAATCGTGGAAGCCGCCGCCAGCGGGGACCGCCAGCGACACGACCACCTGCTCTTGCGTGCGGACGGTGGCGGCCTGCGCCGTCTGAAACGTCCAGGCGGCGTTCGTCAGGCCGTCGACCAGATACAAGCCGCGGCTGTTGCGGGCGCTCGTGGAAACGTGATTGGTGCTGTAGTAGAGCGTCGCCTGCGCGTTGGTGGCGTCCGTGCGGAAGCGGATGCGGGCCCCGGGGTTGTCCCACTCGTAGCCCTTGCCGGCGATCGGCAGGATGCGGTTGAAGCGCGCCAGCGGAACGGCCGCATCGAACGGCGCGCCGATGACCGCCAGCTGAACGTAGTCCGAGTAGGTGATGCGGGTGTCGTCTGCGGCTATCTTGCCGGGCGTGCTCGGCACGGCCACGCGGTTGACGAGCAGTTCAGCCGCGGACAAGGCGCGGGTCGTGAGGCGCACTTCGTCGAGCACGCCGTCCCAGCCGTTGCCGCGGTCATAGCGGTTGCCGACAGCGAACGCGGTGGATGCGTTGAAGAGCGAGGTCTGCGTGTGCGCACGGCTGGAGGTCAGCAGGCCCCCTCCCGCGGTCAGATTCTTCACGTAGAAGGTGATGCCGGAGAGGCTTGTGTTCGTCGGCGTGAAGGCCACGGCCACGTAGTAGTCCACGTTCGTCTGCAGCTCGAACCCGGAGTTGACGGTGTCGAGCGTACCCGCGGCGTTGTCCGCGCAGAACTGCAGCAGCAGGCGGCGCGGCCCCTGCCCCGAGCCCTCGCCCGTGGCGATGAACTGCCAGCCGAGCGTCGTGCCGGTCGATCCCGTGCCGTGCGCGGCGATCACGCGGAACTGGCCGCCCGCGCCGCTGGAGGCCAGGTTGACGAACGCCTCGACGGTGAAGGGCGTGTTGCTCGAGGGCAGCAGCGGGCTGTCGGCGCAGGTGAACGCATCGCCGTTGGCCGCCTGAAAGCGCGCGGCATGCGCGTTCTGGCCCTGTTCGAAGCTGAAGAGCCGCGGGAAAGCCGAGCCCGCCCCGGAAGTCCCGAGCGCCACCTGCTGAGGCCCGGCGCCGGTCGTGGCGTTGGAGGTCAGATTCAAGATGTCGTAGTGATCCGTCCGCAGACCGGGGGACTTCTCGAAGCGGAAGAGGCTCGTTCCCTGTTCGTGTTCACTGGCGGCCACCACCGTGCGGAAAGCGGAGCTTTTGTTTCCGAGGGCGTCGGTGGCCACCACGGTGAGGGTGTGGATGCCGCGCGTGTTCAGCGTGTGGGAAAGGCGCCAGCCATTGGTGCCCGGCGCGGCCTGCACCGCCAGCAGCTGGTCGCCGTCGTAAAACGCCATGGACTGAATCGCCCCTGCGGAGGCGCCGAACCCGCGGGGGTCTACGGCGATATCAAAGGTCGAACCCACCGGCAGGACCGCCATCTGCGGCGGATTGGCCTGGCCGGGCTGGATCGCCGTACCGGGCTTGGCGGCTCCGACGATCATCAGCGGGCCCTGCAGGGGAATCTCGGTACGGCTCGTAACGCCGTCGAAGGAGGTCTGGGCCTGATAGGCGCGGGCAACCGTTTCATTGGGAAGCCACGAGGCCGTGCCGACCGTTCCAGAATAGCTGGCGTACGGAGCAATGGATACGTACGCGCTTCGGTCCGCGCCGGTGGTCGAGGTGACGTAGGGACGTTGCCCCAACCATCCAGTTTCTAAAGGGATAGCGTTCAGGGTGACGGTGTTGCCCGGGTCGACCCCCGGCACAACACCGGCGGGATAGCGCAGCGCGATGGTCTCCGCGATCCAGCTCCACGCCATAGACCAGCCTTGATTGACAAACGTGTCATGCGGCGTCCGCCAGTCGATGGCATAGGCGGAGTGCCCGTCGCTCGTGCGCCAGTTCGAGAAGTTAGCCGAGGTCACGTTCGGCTCTGTCAGGCTGTTGCCATCCTCAGACCCCGGCATGAAGAGCACCGGAACCTGGCGGGTTTCTGCCGGTTGGCTGGAGGTTAGCGCGCTGCTGCCCCGTTGCGCCACAGCGGTGATCACCCTGTCGCGGACGTGATTCGCCATTTCGGTGGAAACAAATCCTCCGAGGGAGAACCCCGTGAAGACCGCGGGCGCGTTGATCAGCTCCGCGCGCCCGGTAGCGACTGCGCCCGCTGCGAGGATCGCCGTGAGCGAAGACCGGGCATCGGCCTCCGAAATGCTCATATATCCGGCAGTGGAGCCTGCTCCGACCAACGCAAAGCCCAAGGAGCGCGCGGCCTCCTGCCAGACGGTGTCATCCGCGCGGAAGCGCCAGTCGCCGCCGCTGCCGGGATAGAGAAAAACCACCCCGCGCACGCGGGGCACGTCTATGGCCGACGGGGAATAGATACGATAATCGGCGGTCTGGGTCCCTCCGAGAGCCTTCACCCAGGTGGCCTGAAAATCGCGCGTGTCCGCGTAGGCGGCTGATAGCGGCACACACATGAGCGCGAGGCGGGCAAGTGCCCGCGTTGCTGCCTGATTCCACGTCATCCGGTCTTCTCCCTTAATCCGCCGCTTTCCGCCGTGGCGGCCCGCCTGACACTACAGCACCCGCATGACCGTCCCGCGGTTCACGTGGAGAACCACCTCGTTGCCGGCCAGCGCCACACTCGAACCGGCCGGGGCGCCGGTGAGGGTCCAGCCGCTGAGGTCCGTCGCCCCGGCGAGCGCGCCGGCCGAGAAGAGCGCCTGGCCCGAATAGAGGAATCCCGCACCGCTCACGTCGAGGCTCGCGGTGGCGGGCAGTGTCAGCAGACCGGTCACCGCGATGCGTCCCGCGGTGTGCGTGTCGCCGTCGTACTTCCAGACCAGCTGCGCGTTTTCGGCGAGCGTCAGGGAGGCGACGCGCGACAGCTGCGTGTCCGCCGTGCCGAACGCCGCGCCCGAGACGACGGTGACCGCCGAGTTGCTCATGCCGCCGCTGACCAGCAGCGTGCCGTTGCTGACCACCGTCGCGCCGCTGTAGGTGTTCGTGCCGCCGGCGAGAAGCAGCGTGCCCGCGCCGGTCTTGATTAAGCCCGCTGCGGCCTCCGTATGCGAGCTGTTGATCAGACTGGCCGAGACCGTCAGGTCGGCCGCCGCATTGCCGGTCACGTCCTCGACGCGGAGGGTGCGGAGGGCTCCCGCCGCCGCGTTGAAAACCAGATGGAGGCCGTTGTTCGCCCCCGCCCCGGCCCGGATCAGGGAGGGCGCGGCGCCGGTCACGGCGACGTTGCCGGAGAGCGCGAACGCCTGCCAGGGTCCGCCCGAGCCGGGACCGGTCATGAGCGTGCCGCCGTTCAGCGTGACGGGGCCGAGGCACTGAAAGCCTCCGCTTTGCTTGAGCGTCCCGCCGTTCAGGTAGTGCGAAGCCCCGTCATTCATCGCATCCCGTGACGTGATGAGTGTTCCGCCGCTGTTGACGGTGTAGGACGCGGCGCTGGAGAGCCCCCGCCTCTGGTACGTTGTCCCTGTGCCCTGCAGCAAGGTGCCACCGTCCACCACCACGGCCCCGCTGAAGGTGTTGGTTACGCCGGAAACCGCGATCACCGCGGCGGTTCCCGCGCCGGACTGGCGGAAAGTCCCCGCCCCTGTAATCATGTTGGTCAGAAGGGTGTAGCCGCCGCACGCGAACTCCAGCGTGCCCGCGCTGATCGTGTTCGTCCCGGCGTAGGCGGCCGCACCCGTGAGCCGGAGCGTACCCGCGCCGGCCTTGACCAGGCCGCCCGCGCCGGTGACGGTGCCGAAGGTCAGCAGCGTGCTTGTGCCTCCCGGCGTCACGGTGACAGTGGACGCGGAGGCCACCAGCTCGACGTTGCTGACGGTCTGTTCACTGGTGAAGGACGCCGCGCCGAACGCGAGCGTCTGCCCCGCCTGCGCCACGGTGCTGGTGCTCATGTGGCTCAGGCCGATCGATGTGCCGCTGCGGATGCTGCGGATGTAGGTGCCCGCAGGCAGAAAGGCGTTGGTCACGGTCTGACCGACAACCAGGCCGGCGGTCGCGGGCACCGTGATGTTATAGGATTCGGCGTATCCGCCGCCGCTGGTGACCGTCACGCCGCTGAAGGTGCTGTTCGTCGCGTTGTTACGCCCCGCGAGCTCAAAACCGCCGCCGCTGAGGATCAGTTTCGAGCGGGGGCTATAAGCGCTGCTCAGCGCCAGGCTGCCCGCCGTGCCTGCGAGCAGGCTGTAGTCCACCTTCACGGTTCCCTGGCTCACGGTCGTGTCGCCGGTCCAGTCGTTGGTCGCCGCGAGGCCGCCGCCGGTGAGGATCAGCTTGCCCGCGCCCGCCTTGGTCAGGGTGCCCGCCTCGCCCGCCTTGTCCGCGAGCCGGGCGGAGGGCGAGAAGACGACCGCGCTGTTGGCGGTGGCCGAGAACGTGTGCGTGCCGCTTTGCGACAGTCGCACCGTCACGGGCTTGCTGGTGTTTTTCTGAGTGTCTCGGATCTTGATGCTGCCGCCGTTGTAGGTTTCTAAGGCGCTGCCGTTCTCGATCCACACGTTGCCGCCGTCGTAGCGGGACGCGATCGTGCCGTCATTGAACTCCAGCACCCCGTTGCCGGCATACCGATCGATTGAACCACCGTTGTTCCCGTTGCCATTGCCCACGCCGATGCGGTCCGCCTTGAGCGTGCCTCCGTCGAGGATAAAGGTCTGCGTGCCGGCGGTCGGCCGCGCGTAGCCCTCCAGCAGGCAGACGCCGTAGTCCGAGTTGAGGACGGCGAGCGTCCCGTTGGTCTGGCGGTAGGTGAGGTTCTGGTTCACCGCTCCCGACCCCAGCTGCAGCTGGGTCAACAGCGTGATGTCGAAACCGGTCGTGAGGGTCTGGTCGGCGCTGGTTGAGCTGAGGACCAGCGTGGTGGCGGTCAGGTTCGTGGCGGTCAGCACGTTCGCGGCATTGGTCGGGGTGTTGTTGTTGACGCTGACGGTCAGGTTGCCCGCGCCGGGCTTAGTGACGACGCCACCCACCGTGAGGCTGCCCCCGTTGGCGATGAAGAGGGTGGCGTTCGTGTTGATGGTGTTCTGGAACGCGAACGAGGCGGCCACGGCGGCCACGCCGCTCTGGACGGTCAGGGTAACGCCGCTAGCCGAATTACTGACCGACACGCTCTCGCCGCTGCCCGGAACCCCCGCCGGCGTCCAGGTGGCGGCGTCGCCCCAGTTGGCGCTCACACCACCGGTCCAGCTCTTGTCTGCGGCCTGCAGACTCCCCACACAGACGCACAGGAACAGAATTGAACGAAAACGCATGACACTGACTCCTTTTTTATCCCTAGCCTGCCCCATTAGAAAGTTGTTCATTCTATACATCCGCTACCGCTTGTCGATCCGTACCTTGCGTATCTTTTTCCGACTTTCCGCGCACGTCTCCCGCGATACCCGCTGGCCGCCCGATGGCCGGGCAGACACCGCCTTTGGCTACTGCACCGTGATCATCGTCCCCTTGGCCGGCGAAAGGATGCGGCCCGTGCCGGAAACGAACTCGGGGTGCGTCGCGGCATCAATCGTGCCCGAGACCACATGTCCGGCATAGCGCACGTCCCGCACCTTGATCTCGCCATCGAAGTCCAGCGCCAACTTCGCGCCTGTTGCGATGTCCAGCGCCGTGGTCTCTGGGAAACGTCCCAGGACACTCTGGCGCGGACGCGCCGCCGGCGCCGGTACGATCGCGATCCCGTCATACATCGACAGCAGCGTCGCCGCATACGTCTGGAGGCCTTTGAACTGGAGCGTGTAAGGCACGCCCGCCGTGACCGGCGGCAGCGGCAGCTCGTAAGACCGCAGGGCGTCCCCCATATTGAGGATGCGCCCCACGCGCTGCCCGCCGAAGCGCACTTCGAAGTCGTGGTACTGCGGCAGGGGATACGCTGCCCGCGTCTTGGTGATGAACCGAAGCGCGTAATTCCCGCTTTCGGCGAACGTCACGGTCTGCGAGAACGAATGGATCATCGAGGTGTAGCCCATGTAGGTGCCGTAGGGCACACTCTCGCTCCAAGGGTTGTTGTTTGTCGCCACACCTGCCAGCGACGTGCACAGCCAGTTCGTAGTCACCAATGGATTCGCGCTCGTGACCGCTTCGAAACCGCCGTTCTTCAGCGCGTCCACCGCGAGGTCAGCGCCGATGCGCTCGATGCGGATATCGTCGATCAGCGAGGCGGTGTTTGACGTGCCTTTCCCCTCGAACGCCAGTTCGAGCTGCTCGCCGGTCGCGACGGGCGGCAGCGTCAGCGCGACCCGCTGAAACGCCGTGTCCGTGGTCTGAAACGGCCGCACCAGCTTGCCGCCCAACAGCACGTTGAACTTGTGGTTCACCTGTCCCTGCCGCGCCGCCAGCGAGAAGGTCAGACGGTACACGCCCGATGTCGGAAAGGTCACGGTTGTCCGCAGGCTGCCATTCGTCGGCACGAATGCAGCACCGATGCCCTCGGGCATCACCATCGGCATTGACCGCGGAGTGGAGTTCAGCGACTGGATGCGGCCCATGCCCGCTAACCCGCTGAACGTCCAGCCCGTACCGGCCGGCTCGTTCGTCACCGCCGCCGTCTCATACAGCTCCACCGGCTCCTCGAAACTCGCGTTGGTCACTGTCGCGAGAACGGGCGCTTCGGCGCAGAGCGTGACGGGGACAAGCCGGACCGCATCGATGAACGAGGCTTTGCTTGAATCGATTCCTTCGCCTCTGAAGCTCACCTTGTGCGCTCCCGCCGTCATATAAGGCAACACGATGTCGAATTTCCAGAACGCCGTCGTCAACGTGGAGATCGTGCGGACCGGGGTCCCGTCAATGGAGATCACGATATGCCGGTTCAGATTGTTGACCCGCCCCGCGGCTTGGAACGACAGCCGGTACACCCCCGCCTCCGAAACCGTAAAACCGGTTTCGGCCTGGCCGCGGTTCAAATAGATCACCGCGTCGCCGTCCGGTGCGGAATCCACGGTCATCAGTCCGTTCGTGTAGTCCAACGCGACGCCCGCGTGGAATCCGGAACCGACCACCGCCACGACCTGCGTGAACGACCATCCGTACGCCGTCGTGTTCAGATAGTGCTTATAGACGCGATTGAGTCCGGCTACCCACACCGATCCTGACGCCAACACATCGGGGATGAACGACTCTAAGCTCCCGTCGTTCACCGCACCTTCCGCCACTGGTACGGCGGCTGCCGCGCGCGGCGTGGCCAGCCGCAGCGCGCCGGCCGCCACCTCGATCTCCGACACCCCCGCCGTCACCGAGGCCAGAGCCCATTCGCCGCCACCGGTTTTGACAACCTTGCCGGCGTCCGCCGCCGTGCGGCTGATGTTCAGGTCCTGCGCGTAGATCGCCTGTCCACCCTCTTCAAGTTCGAACAGGAAGGGCTCGCCCGCCACAAGCAGGCTGCCGCCGCGCAGCCTCACCGTGCCGTCAAACGCGTCCGTGCCTGCATTCAGCAGCGTCAGCGTGCCGTTGCCGCTCTTGCTGACCGCGCCTGTCCCCGCCACCGTGGCCTGCGCGTCGTTCGTCCCGACCGCGAAATCCAGCGCGCTGGCGTTGGCCATCTGGAAGGTTCCGAGCGAGGCCTCGCTGCGGCTGAACCACTTGTGCCACAGGTAGTCCTGAACCTGCAGCCGCTCGGCCTCGGTCAGTTCCGCGGTAAAGAAAACCGCCTCGCAAATGCGCGAACCGCCGGAGTAGCCCGGATAAATGCGGTCTTTGGCGAAGTCGTTGGCCTTGGCGTTCTGCAGCGTGAGCGTCTCGATCAGGTGGTACGCCTTGTCGAAGATCTGGATGTTGCGTCCGTCGCGCATCTGCCGGTCCAGATAGTTGACGCCGTCGTCAGCCAGCACGTTGGAGGAGCTCGCCCACAGCAGGGTCTGTGCCCCGGCGAAAGGTGCCGACGGCACCGCCAAATTGACGGTGTTCTGAATCAGGCAGATCGAGCCGCCCAAGGCGCCGTTGTGCGACCCGAACACGATGAAGGCCGAGCGGAGGTCCAGCGTCTTGGCGACCCCGTTGGTGTCAGTCCAGAACAGCCACATCGAATTGGTATTGGTATCCTGCGCCCCCCACGTACCGAAATCGAGATAGCGCTTGCCGCCCAGACCCGCGTCGGTCACCAGAAACGGCTGCCGCGCCACTTCGGTGTTTGTGGCCATCATATACAGATACGGGCCGCTGACCGACGCTTCGCGCACGTCATGCCAGCGCGACACCCTGCCGTCGCCGTCCGCGACCACGTTGGTGTTGGCGTCGACCCAGAAGGCCGCCTTCTGCTGAAGCGCCGCAGGCAGCCCCGGCGGCACGAACGCGTTGGTCAGCGAGATCGCCACGCCGCCCTGCAGCACCTCCAGCGCCGCGCGCGTCATGCGCGGGTTCTGCAACGTCAGGGTGCCCGCGCCGGTTTTGCGGATCGCGTTGTCGATGATCGGGCGTTCGTAGACAACGGCATTAGTCACCGTCTGATAGAAGTCGTCCTGCGACACCGCGTAGAACGGCGTCTGCGCCCGCGCGCCCGCCGCCGCGCAGACCGCCAAAACACACACGCACAGAGTGGAACGAAGATGCATCGCCTGGCCTCCTCATCATTTTCGACCGGTAAAAGACCGGTTCTGAAATCGACCCTATAAAATAGATCCCTTATTGTACGCCGCATCTCCCGCTTGTCGATCTCTTCTTTGCGTATCTTTTTTCGACTTTTTGCGCACTCCCCGCTTGCCGTGAATAGGTATCGGACGGTATAGTGAAGTCATGTCAGCGGAACGCAAACCATCCGGCATCCCGCATGTCGTCATCCTGACCTCGACGATCGTCAAGGGTCTGCACGACATGCTCCAGGGCGTTCTTCAGTATGCCCAGGAAAACGGGCCGTGGCGTATCTACCAGCAGGAGAACCGCCCCTGGACGTACCGCCTGCGGGACCTGAAGCAATGGGGGTGCACCGGCATTGTGGCGGCGGACCACCACTCCCTCCCTGAAGCCCGGCTCATCGCTGCGGTCGGTGTGCCGGTGGTCGTCCTGCTCCAGCCGCACGCCATGCGCCAGCCCTCTTATCCCCTGTTCCCAAACCCCTGCGTGCTCTGGGATTCGGTCGCCATCGGGAGCATGGCCGCCCGCTATTTTCTGGAGCGTCACCACACGCGCTTCGCCTTCGTCGGCGATACGCACAGCGACACCTACTGGTCCCTGGAGCGCGAACAGGGCTACCGCGAGACCCTCCGTACGGCCGGCCACCCCACCTGCCTCACCTACGGCCCCTGCACCGCCGCGGAGCAGCTCGACTGGGCCGTCGAACGTGTCAGGATGCAGGCCTGGCTCAAGTCCCTCCCGAAACCCATCGCCCTCTTCGCGCCGAACGACCGGCGCGGCAAGCAGGCGCTGGACGCCTGCCTGGACGCGGGCATCGCCGTGCCCGACGAGGTGGCGGTGCTCGGCGTCGACAACGACGAGTGGATCTGCGAGGCGGCGGTTCCGACCCTGTCGAGCATCCAGTGCGACCCCCGGCCGGCCGGGTACAGGATCGCCGGGCATCTCGACCGCCTGATGCGCGGGGAGCGGATGCGCAAACAGGAATATCGGGTGGAACCGATCCGCGTCGTGACGCGCCAGTCGACCGAGTGGTTTGCCATCGCTGACAAGCAGATGGTCCAAGCCCTGAAGTTCATCCGCGAAGCCGCATCGGCCCCGACGCTGCGCGTGTCGGACGTCGCGCGCGTCTGCGGCCTCTCGCGGCGGGCGACCGAGATCCGGTTCAAAAACGCGACCGGCCGCACCGTTCGCGAAGAGATCGAGCACGTCCGGCTGGAGCGGCTGCGGGCCCTGCTGGCCGAGACCGACCTGAACATCGGGGAGCTCGCCGTGCGCTGCGGCTTCGCCTGCGAAACCCATCTCGGCCGGGTCTTCCGCAAGCGCTTCAACACCACCATGGGGCGGTTCCGGACCGAGGCGCGCAGCCGGCCATGATCTGATTTGACTCGGCGTAATGATGACACCCTAAAGAAGGCGAAAGATGCTTATTAAAACGTGGATGACGGTTCTGTTGGCGCTGGCTCTGGGTACGGCTTGGGGCGAGGAAAAGGTCCGGCTGATCGCCCATCGCGGCGGTTCGCTGGAGGCGGACGAGAACACACTGGCGGCCTTCACGGACGCATACGCGAAGGGCCTTCGGGCCTTCGAGACCGACGTGCGGATCACGAAAGACGACCAGCTGGTGCTCATGCACGACGACACGGTCGACCGCACGACCGGCGGGCACGGCGCGATCGAGACAATGACGGCGGATGAGGTCAAGGCGCTGCGCACGAAAAAGTCCGGCAGCGCGGTTCCCTTTCTGGCGGAGCTGCTCGCGGCCTTCAAGGACAAGCCCGGCGTGTTCCTGCAGCTGGAGATCAAGCCGGGCAAAGCCCCCGTGTCGGATGACCGGCTCACACAGTTCTGCCGCCTGTTGACGGAGCAGGTCGCCAAGGCCATGCCGCCAGAGGCCTACTGCTACTCCTCCTTCGACAAGCGCTCGCTGGCGGCGGTCAAACTCGTGAAGCCCGAGGTCTCCACGACCCTGCTCTGCAGCGCGGCCCCCGACGTGAAGCTGCTCTCCGAGCTGAAGAAACTGGGTTGCGACCGGGTCAGCACGATCCCCTCGAAAACATCGAGGGAGTTCGTGCAGGCGGCGAAGCAGGCGGGATTCCGGGTGGCCGGCTGGTCGGTGCGCACGGACGAGGCCCTCGCGCTCGCGCAGGCGCTGGGCTTCGAAGGCGTCACGACCGACTGCCCACGCCGCATGCTGGCCGCCGGCCTCGGCCGGCCGTAGCACCTTCCTCGACAAAAAATCTGATACGCTAAAAGCATTCTCTGACGTAATGCGCGTTTTAGCGCGTGCGCGACGTTGTATGTTGTCCGGGCATCAGCCGACTGTTCGACATTGCAGCGTGACCGTCTGAAGGCATCACAACATGCGCGAGAGCCCCAATTAATACCTGTTACCCGATTTCGGCCACCGCAATGCCCCATAAACGGCTCGTTACACCGAGTGGCGGGTATCCGGGGGGATACTCCCCATCGCTCTTTATGACGATTTCATCTATTGTGCTCCCATGCGAAAGAAAGAGACGGCGAATGCCTCTCATTCGCGCAATCAACAAACTCCAAACTACGGAGAGAGTATAATGTCAAACACACATAAAAGTTCAGTTGTGATGGCCGCGCTGGCTGGGTTACTTTTCAGCCCCGCCATTGGAATGGCGGCCACAGCGCCCGTCGGTCTCGGATCGGCAGGCAGGTTCGTGATTCTCTCAGAATCAGGAATCACCGACGTCTCCACATCAGCGATTGTTGGAGATATTGGAACGAGTCCCATCACCGGTGCCGCTATTACAGCAACTGATGGAGATATCTGCGATGAAGTGGTTGGGACCATATACACAGTCGATGTTGCCGGTCCTGCATGTAGCGTGGCAGACGCAACCTTGCTGAGTGCGGCTGTCGACGACATGATGCTCGCGTATGCCGACGCCGCTTCACGGGCACCTACCCATCCCGCCGAACTCGGTGCCGGTGATATTAGCGGGCTGACGCTCGCCCCGGGTGTCTGGAAATGGAGTTCCAGTGTCGTGATAAACGGTGACGTCACTCTCTCGGGTGGCCAAAACGACGTTTGGATTCTTCAGATCGCGGGCACGCTCGACGTCGCCTCCGCTGGCGATCTCGCCTCCGGCATTAAGGTCATGCTTAATGGTGGCGCCCAGGCCGCGAATGTCTTCTGGCAAGTCGCCGGCGCAACGACACTGGGAACGTACTCCACGTTCAACGGGACAATTCTGGATGACTCCAATATTGCGCTACAAACTGGCGCCGTCCTGAATGGCCGGGCGATGGCGCAGACCGCGGTCACATTACAGATGAATGCCGTTACGTCAACTGAGACCAAAAAGCAGTGCGATGAAGTCGTCCGGGAGGAGAAGAAGCTCTTCGATGCTGAACAGAAAGCAGCCAAAAAGGCGTTCGATGACGGGCAGAGGGCTGACAAACAGGCCTTCCTACTCACGCACCCGACGGCAGCTCAGAAGAAAGCCTTCGCGCTCGTGCAGAAGGATGACAAACAGGCTTTCACACTCGCCCAGAAGAGTGAGAAACTGGCCTTCACGACGCAACAGAACCTCGATCGTGAAGAGTGCGCCACACTTCCATAATTGACGCGTTCTGATCGTGAAGGCAAAGCTCCTGTAGCGGACACAAGATGCCCGCCTGCACAAAGCAGGTGGGCATCTTTGTGCGAACCGAACAACCGCGCTTCGCTTCGAATAAGTTAACGAGTTTCGTGCAGGTTGTGAGGCAAGAGGGCTTCAAAGTGGCCGGCTGATCGGTGAGGCCGGATGAGCCTCTCGCGCTCACGGCTGGGCGGGCGTGCGGAGGCGATACTCCGCTTCCGCGTTCCCGGGCGTGATCATCTGCGAGCCGATGACGTATTCCTTCTCAGGCACGAACGCCTTGTCGCGCATCAGCCGCAGGCCGAGCTCCACGACCTTGTCCGCGCCGAGCGGATAGACGAACGTGGCGGCCAGCACGCCGTCGGCCACCTGGCGGATGCCGCCCGCCTCGCCGCCGAGGCCGTCCACCCCCACAAAGGCCATGCCCTTCTCGCGCTCCAGCGCCCGCGCGGCCAGATAGGCGCCCACCGCCATCGGGTCGTTGTGTCCGTAGACCGCGTCGATCTCCGGCTGCGCCCGCAGAATCTCGGTCATGCGGTCGCGCGCCTGGCTCTGCAGCCAGTTGGCCACCGCCTCCTGCACCACCACGATGCCGGGATGCGCCTTCCAGACGCCGCGCGCGCCGTTGCAGCGCTCCATCTCGGCGGCGATCCCCAGCATGCCGCGCAGCTCCACCACCTTGCCGCGCGCCGTCCCGTATTTTTCCGTCAGGTGGCGGACCACGAACTCGCCGGCCATACGGCCGATGGCGGTGTTGTCGCATTTGATGTAGGCGGTGTAGTTCGGCTCAAGGATGTTGCGCTCCAGGCAGATCACCGGAATGCCCGCCGCCATGGCCTTGCCCATGATCCCGGTGAGCGGGCCGCTCTCGTTCGGCGCGACGACCAGCAGGTCGGGCTTCTTGCGGATCGCGGTCTCGATCTGCGACACCTGGCGCGAGTTGTCCTGCTGCGCGTCCATGATCTCCAGCGTCACCCGCCCCTGCCCCTGCTCGGCGAACAGCTTGGCCATCAGGGCGTTCTGCGCCGCGCGGTACGGCTCCGCGTTGTTGCACTGGCTGAAAATCACCTGGTACCGCTGCGGCGCCGCGACGGGCCGCAGCCACAGAAAGGCTCCGGCCGCGGCCGCCGCAACCGCACCTGCGGCGGCGGCCTTCTTGCCCCGGCTCAGGGATGCGGCAGCCGGTTTCCGGGCGCCCGCCTGCTGCAGCCAGACCGCACCGACGATGATCCCCGCCTTGACCATCATCTCCACGTTGATGTCCACGCCCTTGAGGCGGAAGATGTTGGTGAGCACCCCCATGATCAGGGTGCCGATGATCGTGCCGGCGATCGAGCCGCTGCCGCCCGCCAGGCTCGTGCCGCCGATCACCACGGCGGCGATCGCGTCCAGTTCGAGCGCCATGCCGTCATTCGGGCTGCCCTGGTTGTTCTGGGCGCAGTGGACCACTCCTGCGATGCCCGCCATCAGCCCGGAAAGCGCGTACACGGCCGTCTGGATCCGCCGGATCGGCAGGCCGGCATAGAGCGCGGCGGTCGGGTTGTCGCCCAGCGCGCGGACGTACCTTCCGAAAACGGTCCGCCGCAGGAGCAGCGCGAAGGCGCCCGCCAGCACCAGAAAGGTGCCGATCACCACGGCCTTGCCGGAGAGAGAGCGGGCGAAAACCGCGCCCGCGGTCCCGCCGCCGAATCCGAGGTCGATGTTGGTGTTGGCCGTCAGGAAGCGCGCCAGCCCGCGGATGCCGATCATGCCGGCCAGCGTCACGATGAAGGGCTGCACCCGCAAGTTGGCAATCAGCGCGCCGCTGGCGGCGCCGGTCAGCGTCGTCAGGCCCAGGACCAGCAGCACCGTCAGCCAGATGTGGCCCGCGACGCCGAACGCCGGGCTCCCCTGCGTGAGGAGCTTGGCGGTCAGCGAGGCCGAAAAGGCCAGGACGCTGCCGACGGAGAGGTCGATGCCGGCGGAGATGATGACCAGCGTCATCGCCAGAGCGATGATCCCGGTCTCCGAGACCTGCCGCAGAATGTCCGTGACGTTGGGCCACTGCAGGAAGATGATCTGCCCGCTCTCGCTGTGCGGACTGACCAGCACCGCGAAAAACAGCAGGACGAGCAGTCCCGCGATCCGCTGAATCCCCTGCATCACTTTGTCGTTTTTCATCTCACTCCCCGTTCCATTGCTGACCGCACCTCGGCCACCCTTCACCACCAAGACACCAAGTACACCAAGACCACAGCTTTTCTATCTTGGTGAACTTTGTGGGCTTGGAGCCTTGGTGGTGGAAATCGTTCGCTGTCCGTTTGCAATCATCACAGGCTTCCTCACTTCGCCGCGCGCTCGATGATGGCCTCTTGGGTCGCCTCCGCGCCCGCCAGAACCGCGACGCACGTCCCGCCGTTCATCACCAGGACGCGGTCGCAGCAGCGCAGCAGCTCCTGTAGCTCCGAGCTGACGAAAACGACGGCCTTGCCCGCTTCGGCCAGCTCCCGGATCATGGCGTAAATGTCCTGCTTCGCGCCGATGTCCACCCCGCGTGTCGGATCGTCGAGGAACAGCACGTCCGGATCGCGCAGCAGCCAGCGGGCGAGCAGCACCTTCTGCTGGTTGCCGCCGCTCAGGGTGCCGACCGCGGCCTCCGGCGACGCGGCCTTCAGCTGGAGGCGGCGGTGGACCGGCTCCGTGGCATCCCGCTCGGCGAAGCGGCTGATCCATCCTAAACGGCCGAGGGCGCGGAGCGAGGAGAGCGCCGCATTCTCCTGCACGCTCATGCGCATCATCAGCCCCTGCGTCTTGCGGTCCTCGGGCTGCAGCGCCACCCCCGCCGCCATCGCGTCGCGGACGCCCGCCGGCGCGTAGTCCGCGCCCCGGAGCCGCATCCGCCCCGAGACCAGAGGGTCGAGTCCGAACAGGGCCCGCCCGATCTCGCTCCGTCCGGAACCGACCAGCCCGGCCACGCCCAGGACTTCGCCGCGGCGCAGCTCGAACGACACGTCGCGCAGGCGGACGGTGCTGACACTTTCGACGGCCAGCACAATCTCGTCCGTGGCGCTGGAAGCGCGCCGGGACGCTCCGCCCACCTCGCGTCCGACCATCATCCGGACAACCTCCCGCAGGTCGGTCTCCTCCCTGCGCCGCGTGCCCACGCACACGCCGTCCCGCAGGACGGTGATCCGGTCGGCGATCCGGAAGATCTCGTCCATCTTGTGCGAGACGTAGATGATGCCGACCCCCTGCCCGCGGAGCTTGCCGATGATGCGGAAAAGCACCTCGACATCCTCGTGGGTCAGCGAGCTGGTCGGCTCGTCCATCACCACGTAGCGGGCGTTCATGCTCAGCGCCCGCGCGACCGCCACCAGCTGCTGATGCCCCATCGGCAGCGAACCGGCTGCGGCGTGCAGATCGACCGTCAGCTCAACCTGCTCCAGAAAAGGCCGGCACCACGCCGACAGCCGGCCGAAGCTGACCCAGGCGCCCGCGGGCGCGTTGAGGTTGCCGACGGCCATGTTCTCCGCCACGCTCAGGTGCGGAAAGAGATCCAGCTCCTGAAAGATCATGCCGATACCGGCACGCTGCGCCTCGAGCGCGTTGGCGAAAGAAACGTCACGGCCGTCGAGCAGCATGCGGCCCGCGTCCGGCGGATAGACCCCGGCGATGATTTTGCCGAGCGTGCTCTTGCCCGCGCCGTTCTCGCCCATCAGCGCGTGAACCTCGCCGGCAGCGAATTCCGCGCCGACGCCCAAGAGCGCCTGCACGCCGCCGAACCGCTTGTCAATCCCTTGCAGCGAAAGCATGTGACCTGCCCTCCCTGACCGCCGCTGCCCCCGCCCTTCCACCTTGACGCGCACGGTCAGCCCACTGACGTTTATCGACGCATTATTTCAAAAGAAGACTCGCCTTGCAACCTTGACGGCGCGGTTCCTCAGACAGCGCTTGCCCCGCACAGCTGGAGTCACTACACTGTCGCATCGTTCAAGCTCCACGTTTGCGAGAACCCGCCCTTTGAGGAGACACCCGATGAGACGTTACGACTGCCGCAGGCTCTCAGCCTTGGCGCTCGCCGCACTGGCCCTCCCGGCCCGCGCCGCCGCTCCGCTCTCGCTGCTCGAGGAACAGGTGACGCCCAGTTCCGCGCAAGTCAGCTACGCGCGTGGCGCGGACACCACCGACAGGCGCCTGACCGTCACGATCCAGCCCGGCGAGGAGGGTTACCCCGGCATCACGCTCACGCCCGCGGGCAAGGTGTGGGACCTCTCGGCCTACGGCCATGTCGAGGCGCGCGTGAGGAATCTCGGCACCAAACCCGTCACGGTCTGCCTGCGCGTCGACGACGACGGAGACTGGCAGGCCAACCCTTGGAACGCGGAGAACCTCTACCTCAACGCCGGCGCGACCGGCACCGTGAAGGTGATCTTCGGCCACTCCTTCGGCTACAAGCCCGCCTATGCGCTCAAGCCCGCCTCCGTCACCAAGCTGCTGCTCTTCGCGGGCAAGTCCAAAGATGTGCCCCAGTCGGTCCGCGTCGAGTCGCTGGCCGCCGCGGGCGAGGCGGGCGAGAAGCCGCCGGTCGACCCCAAGTCGATCCGCATCGCGCCGCCCGGAGGCGTGCTGTTGAGCGCCAGCGGAGGCGTCGCCATGCTGACCGAAACGAAGGACCTGACCGCCGTCTGGAGCGGGCCCAAAACCAACGGCACCGTCCGACTCGCGCTCGCCTCCGGCAAAAAGGAGGGCACGGCCACCCTGAAACCCGCCGTCAGACGCTGGACCCTGCGCGACGGCAACCAGCTCGTCGCCACGCTGCGCAATGACGGGCCGGCGCCACTCGCGGTCCGCCTCAGCCTCGCCAACGACGGCACCCAGACGGACCCCGTGACCGCCGAGCTGGCCCCGGGCAAACGCGAGACCGTCATCCTGCCGTTCGCGAGCAAAACCCTCTGGGACGGCAACGACAAGAAAAGCGGCACTCACTTCGCCAGCGACCGCGCCAACGCCATCACCCTCGCGCTCACCTCGGCGGGCGCTGATGGTGCCGCGTCTCTGACGGTCGAACATCTCGCCGTCAGCACACCCGCCCCGCTGCCGCCCGCGTGGCTCGGCAAACGCCCGCCCGCCGAAGGCGACTGGAAAATGACCTTTCAGGACGAGTTCGACGGCACGCAGGTCGACACGAACAAATGGAGCTTCTACGGCGAGAACTACTGGGACAAGGTCAGCCACTTCTCGAAAGAGACCACCACGGTCAGCCACGGCCTGGCCCGCCTGCGCTTCGAGAAGAAACGCGGCCACCACAACGACGACCCCCGGCGCCCGGAAAGCGACTACGCCACCGGGTTCCTCGAGAGTTACGGCAAGTTCACCCAGCGCTACGGCTACTTCGAGGCGCGCATGAAGCTGCCCACCGCGCCGGGGCTCTGGCCCGCCTTCTGGATGATGCCCGACCGCGGCGGCAGCGGCCCGCAGTGGCAGCGCTCGGACACCAAGAACGGCGGCATGGAGTTCGACATCATGGAACAATATATTTTTGGATTTGCTTTTTTTTGCCTTAATTTAGCTCAAAACGGCGTTTTTGGCTGAACTCAAGCATATTATTCGGCTCTGTACGGCACATTTTAGCCACATGGTATTTGCTGGGTTTTCCGCGTATGGCGGTTTTGTGGGGGTTGGCCGGTGGCATGGCCAAGAGGTGGAGCGGCGCGACGGGCCGGGGCTGGATTTTCAGCCCCGGCGGTTTTCAGTTGGCGCGGCTCGGGATCATTTGTTCGGGGGGCTGATCCGTTCGGGGGCGCGGATGACCAGGTCTTGCTTGTCGATGGCTTGCGTGAGGATGTACGTGATCAGGTTGGATCTCGGCCGTTGTTCCTTCTCGCAGAGTTCGTCGATCTTTAGGAGTAGTGCCTCGGGCATGGAAACGCTGACGCCGATCATGCCTGGAGTCTTCGGTTTTTTAATGGTTCTCATGGCTTCCCCTTTCGCCGCCTATTATATCAAGCGTTCCTGATTTGTAATTAAGAATGTTAAAAATAATTACTGAGTATCGGGTATTCATGGCGCAGGGTTTTCTATATCTTCGTTCAGTTTCAATGCATGCGTGAGCACGTACGCTATTAGATTCGAACGGGGCCGGTTTAATTTCTCAGCGATTTTGTCCAGACTTTCCAGCAGATCTTCCGGTAGCGACAGGCTTACTTGTACTGTGTATCCCCTCAGTGTTTTGCGGTTGGCTTTCATAGGGTTTTTTCCTTTTGAGTAATATTATATAGTAATCAGTATTAAATTGTAATGGTAATTCGCAGAAATAATGAGTGGTGAATATTTTTTCACTTGAAACGTTATTTTTAATTTGTTAACCTGTTGACTATGGACTTGACAAAAAAAGCGGTTTGCATGCTCAGCGGATGCGCTGCGCGGGCTTCAGTTATCCGCTGTTGCGCGTCTCAGCCTGCGGTTTTGCCGCGGGCGGCATGCGGGTGTTTTTTGGCGGTCTTGTCTTTGAAAGGCGCTCGGTGGTTATGAAGCAAAAAAAAGAGAAGGTCACGTTTCGCAAGGTTTCGATCCTGGTGCCCTCGCGCGTGTTGGCTGGGCTTGATGATGTGTCGGCTCGCCAGGCGCGTAGCCGGTCGCAGACGATCTCCATTATTTTGGCGGCTTCCTTGAGGCTGGGCCGGAATTTGCCGCCGCCGGTTTCGCGCGGGGTGGTCCTTTTGGCTTTTTTCGTTGGTTCTTTCTGATGGAGCGTGTTCATGTCGGTCTTTTCTATCATTTCGTTTTCGGCACGTTTGGCGTGCGGCATTTTTTTTGCCTTATTGGCTATTAGGGAATGTTGCTGGCTATGTGGAGGTAATGGTTATGAGTATTGTTTTCCGTGTTTCGCCGCTTTGGGCGACGCGTACGGTTTGCCATCAGTTGTTCGGTTTGACGGCTGAGCATTTGCGGAGTCTGGTGTTCGCCGGCAAAGTGAAGGCTCGCAAGTTCGATGCTTCCAAGCGCAATTCCCGGACGGTTTACTGTTGCGAAGATGTGCGTTCCTGGTTGGAGAACGAGGCGCCGGAGTATGTTTTGTCGAACTTCAAATTGAAGTATCCGGCGGCCGAGGAAACGTTCAAGGCGTGAATCCGATTTCCTGCGGGTGAGGGGAGGGCTTATGCCGGTGAAAGGTTGCTTTCATGCTTCCGGTTTCCCGGGCTTGACGCTTTGCGGCCGTTCGCGGGCCCGCGTGCGTGTGGCGGCGGTTGAGGTTGACGCGCAGGTTACTTGCCGTGCGTGCGTCCGGGCGATGCTTGCGGAACAGGATCTCGAATACATCCGGCGCGCCTACGGCGTGCCGGCCGTCGTAGGCCGCCGCGTCGAGTTCGACGGGCGGCCGGGGGTTATCACGGGCGGCCGGCACGGGCGGCTGTTGGTTCTGCTCGACGGCGATGATTCGGCCGGTTTGTATGATCCGTTTTGGCACATGTGTTATCTGAGGGCGGGGGACTGAGGACGGATGACGGAGGGCTGCGAAACTGAAGGGGAAGTGCCACAAGAAAATCACGTCGCGGGCTATGATCGCGCGGGCGCTCGCGGCGCAGCGGGTGGAGCGGCGCACGAAGGTCCGGGTTGACCGCGATCTGTATGAGCGGGCGGGTGTCTGCGCGCGGGAGGTTGATGAACCGCTGGCGCGTTGGCTGGATCTCTGCACGCGGCCTCTGAATCTGCGGCGGGCGCAGGGTGCGGGTGTGGTGGTTCCGGCGGCCTGGCTTTTGGCGGCGCGCGGCAGTGTGGTGGCGACGGTCGAGGGCGCTCATCCTGATCCTGTTGAGGTGCGGCGCTGCGTGGCGGCGGTGGTGCTTTTCTGCGAGTCGGTCCGGCCTCGGCCGGTGGTGTGTTCCTTGCGTGAGGGTGTTGATTATTATGTGGAGGTGGGCGAATGAGATACGAGGTCACGATTTGCGCTGGTTACCATTCGGCGGAGGTTGAAGCCGATAGCGAGGAGGCCGCCAAACGCCAGTTTGTGCAACGGACGCGCGACAATCTGGACGTCGAGCATTGTGAAGCCTGGCTGATCGATGATTCACCGGAAGCTCAGGTTTTGCGGGCCATTGGCATTATTGAGTGAGGTTTACTTGGGTAAACGGCCGTTTTGGAAAGGGTTGTTTTATGTCCTTTGTTTTACCGATGTCGGTGCAGGAGCGGATTGTTTGCGGGGTGCGGAAGTTGCGCGGCGATCTGAATATTGGCGGGTGCAACAATGTGTTTGTCGCGCATGATCCGTGGTGTGACTCATTGAAGGGGGGCAGTTGCACATGCGAGCCGGACGTTGTTTTCGCGCTTGCGCAGGGCCGGTTTATCGTTGACTTGTTTGGCGGCGTCAAGCGGTTGGAGGAGGTGGCGGCGGGCGGCGCTGGCGCGTGAAGCTGTGCGGCAGCTGCGGCCTGTTCTGTTCGTTCGGTGCCGCATGGCCGTCGGGTTTCTGTTTGCCGATGGGCGACCGTTTCGTTTCGCGTGAGGATGAGGCCTGTGTGATGTGGACCGCTGATTTCCGCGGCGTGGATCAGTCGGACGGTTTGGATCCTGAATGGAAAGGGGTTTGCGATGACGGGGTTGAAGGCGTTTACGGTGAAGGCGCATTGGGGGCTGCTGATCAGGTCGGGGTTGAAGACGGTGGAAAACCGCAGTTTTCACGTTCCGCCGGGTTTCTACCTGGTTCACGCGTCAAGCAGCCTGAGTTATTCTGAGTGGTCCGAGGGTCGGGACTGGGTGCGCGGCCGTTTCGGTTCGTCGGTGGCTTTCCCTGGATATGAGGAGAGTCAGGTTTGGTGCGGCCAGGTGTTGTGCGGCGTGCGCGTTTTGGGCGCGGTGAGTTTTTGCGGCGATCCCTGGTTTGTGGGCGGCGACAAGCTGGCGTGGGAGTTGGGTGCGGTCGTGCCTTGTTTCCCCGGTGTGGCTGCCAAGGGCGCGCTCGGCTTGTGGCCGGTGAGCGACGAGCTGCACCGGCTATATCTGGGCGCGGTTTCGGCGTTTCAATGTACTGAGAAAGGGGTGCGCGATGGGCAGGGTCTCTGACGATTTCATTGTTTCCGAGATGGTGCGTTACGAGCACGCGAGCCGGCAGTGCGATTCGTGGAAACGGGTTTTGGAGGATTCGGACGGCTTGATGCGCGCGTATTTCAACAGGCGTTTTCTGGGGGTGGTCAAGCGGCGCGCCCGGCTGCTGTGCAAGCGGCACGGGGACGGCGGCGATCGGCATTGGTGGCTTTCCGGTGTCGAGTTTCATCCCAGCGTGGACCATTCGACGACGCCCTGGTCGGTGTCCGCCCTGTTCACGGTGCGGATGGGTCTCTACATTCATGTCGCGGGCGAGGTCGCCCGCGACGAGCTGAAGGTGAGTTTCGCGGCGGATGAAATGGTTGCCGCTTTCGCGCGGCTTGAACGCCTGATGGCTGCCGGCGTTGCCGTGCCGGCTTGCGGGGCTCGGAATGGAATCGCCTAGCGGGGCTTTGCCGGGCGTGCCGCCGGGGTTTGGGACTGGGGATCTCGCGGACCGGGCGGCCGCGTATCTGGCGGCGCGCGGGCTGCCCGGGGTTTATTACGTTTTTTTTCTGACGTATGACCGGGTTGAATTGATCGCCTGGCATGTGGGGCCGGACCGGGAGCGGGCCGAGCGCATCGCGGCGCGTTTCCGCGCGGCGGAGTTTTTCGAGTCGGGTTCCGAGGTGCTTGTGGGTCGTCTCTGACTTTTTCGTGTTGGAGGGTTTATGGCTTTTCATGTTCCGGAGGATCGGCGGGTGGCGGTGGGTCGTTTCGGGAGCGATGCCAGTTACGGCAACAATGGGGCGTTCGATCTGTTTCTGAAGAGTGGCCGGCGGGTGTATGCGATCTGCAGCGACGGGGAGGGCTGGGAGCATGTGAGCGTCACCTTGCAGGGTTGGACCAAATGCCCGTCGTGGGATGAAATGTGTGAGCTGAAGGATTTGTTTTGGGGGCCTGAGGACACGGTGATGCAGTTGCATCCGCCGCGTTCGCGATATGTGAATGTGCATCCCTTCTGTCTGCATTTGTGGCGGCCGGTGGGCGGGGCGGGGATTCCTCAGCCGCCGTCGTATCTGGTGGGGTGATTCTAATATTCGCTATTATTTTTTCTTGTAAATAAGTAGTTGCTAGTTGTCAGTAGTTTTTGTTAATTTTTGCTGACTGGTTTCGTTTATAATCATTACTTGGGGGTGCTATGGGCAAGTTTCCTGCGGTTGTTCATGTGAGCGCGAGTAATCTGCCGGCGGGTGCGGTTTTGCCTGTGCGGCGCGGGATGACGGTCAAGGCTGCGGTGGCTGCCATTCGTTCGGCCGGTTTGAAATCGTTTGGGCCTTCTGGCGGTTTGATCGCGACTTTGGTTGGCGGTTCCGAGTTGCTGGTGCGCGGTTCTCTTACGGCGGACGGTTCTCCGGTTCCCCGATCGCAGCGGATTTACGTGCGTGAGCACACGCTCGCGCACCACAAGGAGATCGTGGTGGCCACGTACCCGTGGCGTGAGCGGGTCGCGAAAGCGTCTTCTTCCGAATCGGTTGGCGGGGCCGACGGCGGGCCCCGCACGGTGGAGGCCGCCTTGGCCGAGATCAAGTTGGGCGCGCCTTTTCATGCGGTCGCGCAGCGCCTTACCGCTCGGGGTCTGGCCGGCGTCGTGCGCGCGCTCAAGAAACGGTTGGCCGCGGAAAAGGGTGCGGTTTCGGCCGGACGGCCGGCCCCGAACAAAGGCCAGTCGATGAGCGACGCGCAGAAATTGAAGATCAGCGTTTCTATGCGTTTGGCGAACGCCCGCAAGCGCGGCGCGGAGCCGCCAGCCGATCTGGCCGGTGGGACGGCTGCGCCGGCGACGGTTTCGGATGTGGCCGCGCGCATGGCGCGGTTGCGGGAGTTGCGTGTGGCGAAGCGGGCCGCGCGTGTGGCGGCCGGTTTGCCGGCGTTTGCGCCGAAGGCGCGGAAGGTGAAGGGGGTTCGCGCACCGATGAGTGCGGAGGCCCGGGCGCGGATCAGTGCGGGCCGTGCGGCGGCGTTTGCCGCGAAGCGCGCCGCCGGGCTGCTGCCGCCCAAGAAGCCGAAGGTTATCTCTTTAAATCCGCGTACGCCCGAACAGGTCGAGCGTATCCGTCAGGCGCAGCTGTTGTCCTGGCAGCGGCGCAAGGGTCTTCTGCCGCCTGCCGACGATCCGGCGGCGGCCGAGGCCGCGCCGTCTGGCGCGGCGGCCGGCCTGTTGGCGGCCGTGATTGCGGGGCCGACCCCTTCGCCCGTTCCGGTCGAACAGGAAACGCATGCTGTGGCTGTCGACAATTGGCGCGCCGCCTTGGCCGGCGCGCGTCATGATGCCGAGGTTCTGGACGCGCATCGCGCGGCCAAGGGTTTCAACATCGTGCGGGCGGACGGTATGGTTCTCAGCGCGCACAACTCGGTGAAGTGCCGTTGCTTTCTGGTCGGCGAGGTGCCTTTTTCCGGAACTCTTTGGGGTGGCGTGTTCGCCTGGCGCTGGTTGAAGGCCGACGGCCGCGTGTCGTTCGTGCGGCGGTGTGACGCGGAGGCGACGGCGATTGTGGTCGAGGTTCTGACGGGTGAACGGTGCGCGGTTGAGGTGGGAGGTTCCCATGAGTGATGGAACGGTGCATTTCGCGTGCGGTTGTTATTTTCTGACGTGTGATGTCGAGCATACGCCGGTCGGCGAGTTGGTGGTTGTTCACACGTCGCCCGCCCAGGGTCATCAGACTCCGCGGGCCTGTCCCGAATATATGGCGGCGGTGGGTTTGCCGGGTGTTGATCCGGTGGGCCGGTTTGCCGACTGCGTTTTGGGTTGTCCTTTCCCTGATGATGGTTCGGCGCGCGTTGTTCGTTCCGGTTTTTTCGGCGCGGTGCATGGGCGCATGGTGTTGTGCCGGGTTGTTGCGGCGCGGGTGCTGGTGCGGATCGAAGCGCCGGCCGACGGAGGCGCGGCGGGGGAGCGGTGCGCGGTCGTGGGGGGAGAGGAGGAAGAAGTGCGTTAGTGGGTGATTGCGTTAGTGCGTTAGTGGGGAGAGAATGGGACGCAGGGGACCGAGGGGACGGATGGGCGGCCTGGAGAGAGAGGACGGAAGACGGAGGGCGGATTGACGGACCAATGCGGCATTGACATTTTTACCCCCCCCCCGCATAGTACATGCCAACTATATGCCTAAATCTGGCCGTGTAAGTCACATCGGTTTGACGTAGCTTGACGTTCCAGAGATTTTGTCGTACTCGTGATGAGCGGAGGTGATTGATGGCCATCGTGGTCAGCGACCAGGTTATGCGGGCGACGACGCAATGCGACAAGAATTCTGCCTGCCTTCAAGGCGATGGGAAACCCATCTGCACGGTCGAACATTTTTTCGGCAAGGATCTTCTTTTCGTCAAATGCCCGAACGGTTTGCGGTGTCCCTACAAGAAGGCATTTGGATTCGGCCATCGCTGCACTTGTCCTACGCGGCTGGAGCTTTACAAAAAGCACGGGATTTGAATCTATTGCGGGACCCGGCGCGGGAAGTCGGTGCGGCGAACGACGGGCTTGAGCGGCGCGTCCCCCGCGGGCGCGCGGGATTTTTGGTGGATGGTCGAGCATGGGACGCAGGGGACCGGGGGACGGATGCGGTGCGGGAGAGGGAGAGAGGGCGGCCCCCTGCCCGCTTGCTATGCTTGCGAGCGGGGGACGGCACAGAAGTTTTTAGTTGAACGTGACTTCAACATCATCGAAGTCGATCTGACCAGGGCGATAGCCTGTCGAGATAACGACTACAGCCGTGGCCGCGTCACTTGGAATGCGTGTTTCCTTGCTCAGTTTTTTCCAATCGCCATTCTTCCCGTCCCACGGTTCAGTAATTGAACCTTTGGCTTTGCCCTCTTGATTTCTCCACTCAAGCTGCACCACAGGCGGAAACGTCGGCATGTCTAGACAATCCTTCGTTCTTATTTTGGCTGAGAAAGTCACCTTTTTTGCATCTTTTGGTATCTGTATCTTCTGCGAGACACAACGAAGGGTGCTTACCGTACCTTCTTTGTTGACGGTGTTTTCTTCAAACCTCACAAACTTGTTTTTGCCCTCTGTTACCACTGTCAAAGCGTCAGATGCTCCCCGGAGTGAGACCCATCCTTCCGGTTTCTTATGGGTGACCTGTGAAAAATCCCCATTGATGACTGCGTTTCTTTCCAGCTTCGATTCAGTAGCTTGTGGCCCGAGTCCAGAGGTGCCGGTCCCATCTTCTCCCGTAACTTTTTTCGCTGAATCCGTGACCGTCGCCGGCGATGCGGCCACACTGGTTTCGTTTGTCACGGGGGATCCTACTAAGGCTGACATTTGCTCCGCGTAGCCTTTGAGCGTGGCTTGTGCCTTTTCCCTTTCTTCCTGAATTACCGTTGCTTCGGTCAACTTTTCCGCCTTGACTAGTTCTTTTTGGAGACGATCCAAAGCCTGATCGTACTTTGTAGTCAGCGTTCCCAGTTTCGCGGTCATTTCCGTTTCCAACTCGGAATACCGCTTCATGTAGGCGGACTGGAGCGTCTTAATTTCCGGGAGCGCGCTTTCGTCCAGTGTGGCTGGTAGGCTTTTCATTTTTTGGAACCGTTCGATTTCGGCAATCGCGGCCATCGTTTTTTTCAAGTCCCCCTGATTTTTTGCAAGGGCCTTCAGCGCATCCAACGAGATCTGATATTGCTTTTGCAAGTCGGTGAATTTGGGTTGGGATGCCTTGAGAATCTCTTCCGAGTTCTTCTGATACACGTCCTTGTACGTTTTTAGATCGGCTGCAAAAACCGGCAAAAGGCATAGAATCGAAAATACGCAGAACAACATCGGTTTAATCGGGTTTCGCATAGACATCCCTCATCACAACAGTTGGTGAAACGTGATTCGCAAATTAGAACGATTGGCAGAATACAAGAGTTCGTGTGTGGCGACAAGTGATTCTTCCTGCGGGACCCGGACGGACTGAATGGTCTGCCGGCCGGGCGGGTGTGGCGCGCCCTTCGCGGGCGCGCCGGAATTTTTTTGGGGTGAACGGACGGAACGGACAAAACGGGACGGCCCGCGTACGAGGCCCACGGGCGGGCGCTGGGTTCAGTGGCAGCATTGGGGGATGAGGCTCTGGGCGGTGGCCGTGTCGAATTGGGTCCAGCCTTCGGGGACGTTTTCGATCATGCCCACGAAGTCGCCCAGGGTGAACAGGCCCAGTCCGTATTTCGAGCGGCGGGCGAAGGAGCCGTTTTTCAGTCCTTCCTCACTGTAGGAGTAATAGCTTATGGGGGTGTTCATGGTCGTTTCCTTTCTTACAGTCCCAGCGTTTGCTGCTGGGGTTCGTTGTTGTTCCTGCGTTGGTCGCTCGCGATGATGCGGGCGTAAATGGATTCCTGCCGGGGCGTGCGCTGGACATAGCGGACTTTTCCGCCGTTGCGCTCGATCTCGCGCTGGATCTCCATGAGGCGGTGAAAGCGTTCGGTCTTGAGCCAGCGTTTGGGCTCGCGGCCGACGTGGGGGGCGAAGGGCATGGCGTCGAATCCGGCCAGCTCTTTCCAGGCCTCCACCAGTTCGCGGCGGATGGCGGCGGTCGAGGTCAGGAGCGGGGACGGCGCGTGCCAGCGGGCTTCGGCGGTGTCGCCGGTCTTCAGGTAGTGGTGGTAAAGGTCGTTGGAGCGTTCGCGGCTCTCGAACGTCTCCCCTGCCCGCTTCAGGTCGCTTTCGAGCAGGGCGCGGCGCTGGGGGATGGTGCGCTGCCCGGCGGGGGTCTTGCGGATCTCCACATAGGCGGCGTCGGTCAGGTCGGCGGCGGCGCGGGCGGCTTCGATGGCTTTCTGTTCTTGGCTGGTGTGTTTCATGGCGGCTCCGGTCTGCCCGCTCGGCGGGCGCTCGGTCACACGAGGTTGAATTCGCCTTGGACGGCTCCGGTGAGGGCGGCGGCTTTGACTTCGGCCCACGGGAAGAAAAACACGCCGGGGATTTCCTCCGGTTTGCTGAGGGTGACGAAGGTGCCCACGAAGAAGCCGCGGCGGTTGTAGGCGTAGCTCACGCCGGTCCCGCAGTATCCGCCTTCGGTCTGCGCGAATGTGGTGATGATTTCGGCGGCGGGCTGTTCCCAGTGGTTGGCGTAGCTGCGCACGAAGTCGAGGGCGATGAGCATGGCTTCCTCGCGGGTGGCGGTTTCGTGCCGGTCGGGCTGGGTCGTCGCCGATTCAAGTTCGACGGCGGGGGTTTCCGGCTCGGCGGGCGGCAGGGTGACGGTGTGCTGTCTCTTTTTCATGGTGGCCTTTCTGCCCGCGAACGATGCCCACGGGCGGGCGCTTGGGGTCAGTCGTCCGTGATTGCGCGTTCGAGTTGGTCGCCTACTTTGTTGAGCAGGTGCTTGGCGATGCTGACGGCTTCCAGCGTCTCGGTGCGGTTCGGGTAGCGGCGGTAGGCCAGCGCCATCAGGTTTCCGAGTTGGGTTGTGAGCGCGTCCAGCGTTTGGCGGAATTCGGCTTGCGTGCCGAGGATGTTTTGCGGGGTGTTCATGGTGTCCTTTCTGCCCGCGTACCTGGCCCACGGGCGGGCGCTGGGTGTCAGAGGTGGTCGGCGCGGGGGCAGCGGGCCTCCCAGTCGTTGAAGTCGGCCGGATCGGGCGGACGGTCAACGGGGATGGGCGGGCAGTTGCGGCAGAGGCGGGCGAGGTAGGCCAGTTCGGCTTCGGTCGCGGGCTCTCCGCCGTTGGCGAGTACGTATTTGCGGCCGTCGCTCACATATTCGGCGTCGCGTTGGGCGATGAGCGCCAGAAGGGTCTGCACTTCGTAGGGGGTGCGGCGGGTCTGTGCGGCGAGGGCGCGCAGGGTGGTTTCGGCGTAGCTGTTCATGGTCGGATTCCTTTCTGTGGGGTTGGTGTTCGGATCTGAAAAGCGGGGGATGGCGGCGACGATGGAGCCGGCGGGGCAATGGCAAAAGGTGCGACAAAATGTCTGCTCGATTTTGAGTTCCGAATCCTCATTGGCGGAGGCACCCGTCCCCGTGGCCGCCCAACTCAAACCCGCCTCTTGAGGCAATCTGTAAAGTGTCGTATTCATAATGCTGCCCTGACTTTCGAGACCTCATCCTCGCCTGTTGTTGGGATGAGGTGAAGAGAGTCAGGCCAGCCATTTAACGACACGGACGATTGCCCCGAGACGGGTGAGGCCAAACCCGTCCGCTGTGGAAGGGAAAGCGGCCGGACCGGCGAGCCTGCGAGACGGCCGGCCGCCTGCCGCATGCCGCCCGGTGGGCAACGGGCATGCCAAAGCCGCGTAGCCGCGGCGTGCCGAGTATCCGATGGCTTGGCGTGACCGGGTGCAACGGGGCGGCTTTCCGGACGGGTGCCGGCATGAGTGGCGGCGAGGGGATGTACCGTGCCGATCCCGTGGGAGGGTCCGGGGGGGAAAGCCCCCGGCCCATGGACAGAGGCCGGAGGCCGGCGGACGGAGGTCAGCCGGGGGAGGCACCGAGGCCGCGCGTAGGCGCGCGGCCGTCCCCGCCGGAGGGAATGGCGGCGGGGCCGGGGCCGTCTGGCAGCGCCTTGGCGCTGGCCTTTACGGCGCGGGGCTGGGGGTCCCCGCGCCGGTTTTATATTTGGCCCGTCGGGTATCGGGGGGAGTCGGCGAGATCACCCCGGCCGCATCGGGCCGGGGAAGCTCGCCGCGGGGGGACGTGTCGCCCCCCCCGGAATATTTTACGTGTGTTGATTTTTGGTGCGATTGTTCCATCGTTCGGTCAGGGGTTGCTGTTTTCGCTGGTTGGTACGGTCTTGGTTGTTTCCGTTTCGGGTTGCTTTTGTTCTGTCTTTTTTGGCGACCATGGGCTTTCTGGTATCCAGAAGAGGTTTTTTTGCAAGATGTGTTCCAGGAAGTCCCGCCCTGTGGCGGTGTATTCCATGAGTTCGGCGAGAATCCAGGCGTTGTTGCGCTTTTCGTTTTTGCCGTTTACGTTTTCGGTATAGGTTGGCGGTATTTGCAGGAACAGGAGAATGACTGCGAACAGTTCGGCCGTGATGTTTGTTTGTTCGTCCTGTTGTTCGATGCCTATTTCTTTCAAGGCGGTGAGCAGGTCGATTTCGCGTTTGCAGCAGTCGATCAGGGCGCCGATGGCGCGTTTTTTATGATCGCTGAATTCCGGTTTTTGGCGTGTTAGTTGCACGGGTCTTTCCTTCCTTTGTTCGTTTTTGTGTATTCGATCCATTCCGTTTCTGTGAGGAGTCGGTTGCCGACGCGGTATAATCGGCGGATACTTTTCGGGACGGGGCCGAAACGGTTTTTAACCATATCCAGGTGAAACTCGGGATTGTCGTCGTTGTTCTCTTCGGGTTGGATCATGCGGAGCCATTTCCAGGCGTCGTAGCGGATGGCGTCCGAGTAGCGCAGGTCGCCTTCGCGGTTTTCGGTGCAGACCACGATGAAGCGGATGCCGAGGTTCACTGCGAGATCGCGGACGACGTTGGACGCGAAGGTGGTTTGGGCCTCCGAATTCATTTTGAGCATGTCGGGGTTGGGTTGCATGGCCTGCAGGTAGTCCAGCACGATCAGTTTGGCTCCCCGGCGCACGACTTTGCGGACGTAGGCCGCGAGGCGCGCCGGCGTGCGTGCGCGCGAGGTGATGGCGAGCGGCCAGCCTTCGGTATCGGCCTGGGCGGCGAAGAGTCGCGCCCAGTCTTCGTCGTTGGCGACGCCCGCCATGAATTTGCGTTGGCTTGTGCGGGACTGGTCGGTCAAGGTTTGCGCGGCGATCTGCGCCTCCGACATTTCGAGTGTGATGAGCGCCGCCGGAATTTTTTCGACGCTGCAGACGTGTGTGAGGATCTGGCGCGCGAGCGTGGTTTTGCAGCTGCCGGCTTTGCCGGAGATGATGATCAGTTCCCCCTCCTGTATGCCGCCGGCCCCGTCGATGAAGGCGAGGCCGGTTTTGATGCCCGCGGTTCCCTCGGCGGCTTTTTTGAAGGTGCTGATGGCCTGTGCCGCGGCCTCGCTGAAGGTGATGCCGTCTTTGGCCGGGTCCGCGTCGTTCCGCTCGAGTTGGCGCATGAGTTCGGTTTGGACCATGTCGGCCGGTTCGTCGTCCAGTTTTCGGCTGGCCGCGCCGAGCATGGCGCGCAGCCGGCGCGTTTCGAATTTCTGCCGGACCAGTTGCGCGTAATATCCCGTGTGGGCGGTGGTGGGCGAGCTTTCGATGGCCTTTTCCAGGAACCGCGTCCAGGCGGGATCGGCGTAGTTTCCCAGTTGGTTCCGCACGGTGAGCGGGTCGATCGGGCGTTGTTGCTCGTGCATTTTCGCCATGATCTCAAAGACCATTTTGGCGGTGGGCGATGCGAACATGTCTTTGTCGATCGAGAAGTCGGCCGCCTCGGTGGCGGCCGCCTCGTAATCCATCAGGTAGCATCCGACGAGTGCGGTTTCGATGTCTTCATCCACTTCGTTTTGCATGGTGACCTTTCAGGCTTTTAGCGCGATGATGCGGCGGCCGTTGTGTTTGATGACGCTTTCGATTTCTGTGATTTCGACGTAGGCGGTTTCGGTGTCCAGTTCGTCGCCGGTGGCGGTCAGCACGGAGAATTCGAGTGGCATGTGGTCGCCGTGTTGAAGCGCGAGGGCCGTCAGGCGCTCGCGCGCTTCGTAGCAGTTCATCAGAGGCTCCAATCTCCTATGGGTTTTTGTTTGTGGATGCTTTTTGTCGGACGTTCGCGGCGTTTGGCCCAGACCTGGCGGAATTTCATTTTCCAGTTTCGGATCGGGCGGTTGAAGGTGTCGCGCCATTCGGGTGCGTAGCAGTCGATGAATTGTTCGGCGATCTTGTGTGGGTCTGGCATCTTGAGGCCGGCCGCATAGTCCGCGACTTCCGCGGCGGTGGGCGGCGTGAATTTGTGGCGGGGTTTGGTCGGCGTTTTCATAGTTCCCAGTCTCCGATCGGTTTGCTTTTCTTTTCGGGTGGCGGCGGGTTCGTTTTTTGGAAGGCTGCCAGGGGTGTTACCGCGAACTTTTTTTCCCTGCTCGGTTTTTTCCGGTCCACGACTGGCTCGATGAGTTTGGCGGCGATCAGGTTTTTCGTGCATTTCCTGATGGTTTTCGGTGAGAGGTGGATTTCTTTTTCGATTTCGCTGAGGGCTCTTTGCGTGTGGCCGTTCTCGTTTTTCTTGGCGTCGTTCATCATGGAGAGCCAGAGCAACACCGTGTTGCCGTCGGTTCGGTTGCCGAGTGTCAGCGCCCGTTGTATGGGAACGGGTATCCATCGTTCTGTGATGGGTGCGATGGGCATTTCATGGCCGGGGATTGAGAAGTTTTAAGACTTCGCTTTCGAGAAATCCGATCGGCAATTTCCGGCCTGGCAGCCGGATCGGCCGCAGCAGTCCTTGTTTTGACCAGGCGTGTACGGAGCGCGTTGTGCATCGCAGCAGGGCGGCGACTTCGGTGGTTTTAAGCAGTTTGTCGTGTTTTTCGGGTTGTTCCCTGTCTGTTTTCGCGGTTTTTGTTTTCTCTTTCATGATGTTTGAAGATAACATTCGCTATTAGCGACTGTCAATCCCTATTGGTTACTCGTTTTTTCTATTTGTCTTTTTGGTCGTTTCTGGTACTTTTGTTCCATGAACGCGCCGTTGCCAGATCTTTTTGACCATGACAAGCAGTTTGCGCCCGCGGCCCAGGCCATGCGGTCGCGCAAGCGCGAGGTGTTTTGCCAGGAGGTTTCGGGCGAGTGTTGGGGCAACAACACCGAGGCCTATTGCCGGGCGTTCGGGGCGACGGACCGTGACGCGGCTTCCGCGTCTGCGGCCCGGCTGATGCGCGACCCGGCCGTGCGGGCGCGCATCCAGTGTTTGCGTGAGGAGGCGATTCAGGCGTTGGGTGTCGACCGGCGCTATCTGCTGGAGAAGCGCAAGCACATTGCGGAGCATGCGCGAAACGCGGCTGATCGGTTGCATGCGCTTGATTCCATGGAAAAGAGTCTCGGGCTTGATACGCCGCTTAAAATCGAGATCGAACAGAATTCCAATGTGAATGTTTCGGGTGTTTTGGGTGTGGTCAAGATCGAGAATCCCGTCGAGTTCGCGCGCATGATGGCGGCGGTGCGTACTGAACGTGAGCGTGTGGCGGCTTCGGTTGTGGATGCGGAGCCGGTGGCGGTCGTGGCCCCCTGATGTGCGCCGGAATTCTGTGTGTTTTTCTATATTTTTTTTGCGGTCAGACGTGGGGTGGGGTGCCCCTCCCCCCCGATTTTGGGACTCCCCCCCCCTTCCCCCGCGGTTCCCCCCTTCCCCCGTGTGTGCGCGGCCTGGCTTGCGGGCCGCCGCACCGACTCCCCCGGCGGCGGCTTCTCGGCGGTGTGGTTTCATGGCCGGTGTGCGGTGTAGCAGACCGCACGCAAGCGCGGGTTTGCTACACCGCTTGCCACGCCCCGCAGGGCCGACGCGCAGCGTAACCCCGCGTGACGGGACGCGGGCGGAGCCGATACAGCCGCCAAATCCGGCGGCGTCTATCCCTGTTCCGAGTGAGCGGCCTCCGGCCCCTGAGCGGCGCTTGCGGGAGGGTGGCGGACTAGCCCGCTCGCGGCGCTTGGGGTCCGGACGCGCGAGCGAGGTCTGCCGCGCTTAACCGGCGCGGTAATCGACGTTGTCTTTGGGTGGGCGCGTTGTGGCGGGAGCCGGCGGGCCGGCGGGGTTGCGGGCCGGGGCTTGTATCCATGCTCCCGGACCGCTGCCCGCCGGACAGGCTGCCGCCGCGCGCGCCCGGAAGGCGGCGGCCGATCGACGCGCAGCGGCGGCGGCCGTCCGCACTGGGGTTTTGAGTTGGCGGCGAACGCGCAAGGCCCGCAAAGGAGCCTGCGACTGGCGGGCCTGCGCGCTGGCCGACAGAGATGCCACTGCGTGAACGCGCGGCGGTGACCGTACCGGCCCGGATGGCGGCCGGCTGCCAGGGAGCTTGCGACTGGCACCGGCCGGCAAGGCCCGGCCCCGCGCGCGCCGGGTCGTGTCTCCACTCAGCGCCGCGGGGGCGGGCCGGTTCCGGGCCGGTATGGCGTGCGCATGCACGCGCCGTGCGTGGAGCGCGCTGCCTTGCCGGGGCGTCGGGTATCGGGGGGAGTCGGCGAGATCGCCCCGGCTGTAGCCGGCCGGGGAAGCTCGCCGCGGGGGGACGCGTCGCCCCCCCAGGTGGGTTTTGATCTGGGTCTTCGCCTTTTGGATCTTCGTTTTGGTCTGCTGATTGAACTGCTGGATGAGAGGGTCCGGGAGGGAAACCGGGCGGCGGCCGATCGACGCGCAGCGGCGGCGGATGCCGCGCCGGGTGCGGGACGGCGTAACGTTTTGAGACGTAGCCGGATCAAAACGTTACGCCTGCCACTGAGGCGCTGCCATGCCGGACGCCGCCAGGCGGCCGGTCAGGGTTGGCGGCGGCCCGCGGCGCGCAGCGACGGGGCCGCCGCACTGGGGCTTTGGAAACGGCGGCGTGCGCGCCGGGCCGCAAGGAGCTTGCGAGGAAGCGGACCGGCGCGCTGGCCGCCGTGATGCACGCTGCGGTAGCGGCCGCCGGTGACCGTACCGTGACGGACCCCAGGAGGCGAGCGCGCCGCGGCGGCAACACCGAGGCCGGTAGTCCGGACGAATGGACGCCGGCGGCGCGGGGCGAGCCGAGGCAGGGGCCGGAGCGGTATGGCTGCGCGTGAGCGCTGCGGCGGTATCCCGGCGCGGGGCGCGAACAAGCAGCGGCGGGCGCGCGAGTCATAAGCGGCGGGCCTCCTCGGTCCGCCGCGCGTGATCGGGACCGGGGCCGGTGGACGCGCCGGCCGACGCCGCAGGGAGCTTGCGACTGAGGACGGCGGACGGCGCGCCTCCCGGCCAGATGCCAACCGCGTGAGCGACCGCCGGAGACCGTACGGCGGCGGCACCGACGCTGACGCCTGGCGGTAGCGCAGACGTTCCCGTATGCGGGGCGGATGCGCGGACGAAAGGCGAGAGGCGGAAGGGGCCGACGGCGTATGGCTGCGCAGCAGCGGCGGGCGCGGGAGCCCGTGGGCGTGTGGGTTCCGATGCCGGCCGTCATGGGGCGGCCGGTCGGGGTTGCGGCGGGCCGCTCGACGCGCAGCGGCGGCGGACGCCGCGCCGGGTCCGGGACGGCGTAACCGTTCAGAGACGTAGCCGGATCTGAACGTTACGCCTGCCACCGGCTGCTGATTGAACTGCTGGAAGAGAGGGTCCGGGAGGGGAACCGGCCGGCGGGCGGCCGGCGCGTAGCGACGTCCGCCTGTTCGGCCGGGCTGGGTAGACGGAGAAGCGGCAACGGTGCCCGGCACGTTTGCCGCTTGCCACCGGTGGGTTCCGGTTCCGGACGCCGCCAAGGCGGACGGTCAGGGTTGCGGCGGCTGATCGGCGCTTGCGCCGGCGGACGCCGCGCCGGGTCCGGGACGGCGTAACCGTTCAGAGACGTAGCCGGATCTGAACGTTACGCCTGCCACCGGCTGCTGATTGAACTGCTGGAAGAGAGGGTCCGGGAGGGGAACCGGCCGGCGGGCGGGCGGGCGGCGCGGAGCGGCGTCCGCCTGTTCGGCCGGGGCCCCGTTTCGCGGGAAAGCGGCAACGGCGCGAAGCGCGTTTGCCGCCTGCCTCCCGTCGTGGCGGCCGAGGCGGCGCTGCCGCCGAAGGCCGCCGGGTGGGTAAGCCCGCGCAAGCGCGGCGGCCGGGACCCGAGGGGCAGGGCGAGGAATACGAGCGCGCCCCGAGGGGCCCGGCCGCCGCGCGTCCCCGCTCCGATCCCGGGGTCCCGAGCCGCCGCCGCAGCCCGAAGGGCGGCTGCCGCATGGTGGATTTGCAGCCGCCGCGGTCCCCCCAGAGCGGGCGGAGCTTCGGCGACGCCCGCCGAAGTCTCCCCCCCCTAGCGTGCCTTAATTGGGGGGGTCGCCCAGAGGGGGGTGGAGGGGGGAGACTGGCGGGGGGGCGCGGCAAGGCGGCGGTCTCGGGCGGGATCGGGCGGGGTGCGCGGGCGCTGAGGGGGCCGGGGGGAAACCTCCCCCGCCGCTGCGCAGGCCGCCCGGCGGCCGGAGCGCGCTGCATTGTGACCCTGTGGGGAACAAGGCCCGCTGGGGCGGACCGCCGGGGACGGCGGCGGGACGGCACGGCCGGCTCCGGCTTCAAGCGGAGACGGACGCCCGGCCCGGAGCCGCCGAGGAGACTGTATCCAGGCTCCGAGGTTGCCCCAGGGCGGGACGCTGCGGGCCGCTGGAGCGAGGGAAGGCCGACGAGCCGCGCCGCCAGCCGGCCCGCTATCCTGCGGGCCGGCCGCCGCTATCCGCGGCGAATGGGCGGCGCGGCAGAGGAGGCCTGACCGAGCGTGTCAAGGGGGTTTGGGGGGATGTGCCCCCCTAGCCCCTACCCGTGGCGGCGAGCCGGCAGCCTGAGCCCCGGGGGATGCGGGCCTCCGGTACGAACACAACCGGCCGGGGCGAAGGCTAGCGAAGCCCCTCCCATCTCCGCCCGCTATCCTGCGGGCGGTCCCCGCCGCAGCGCTAGCGCCGCCGCCGCTATCCTGCGGCGGCGTGCGGCGGGGGGGAGGGGCAGCGGCCGGCGAGAGGCGCCTTCGAGGGAGGAACGACCGAGATGTGCGCCGGTCGCGATGCGCTGGTCATCGGCACCGACGCGAGAACACAACGTTTCTGCGGGGCAAAGAGGCCTGCAAGCCCCGCGCTATCCCGCGCGGGGCGCAGGCCGATGCAGGCGGCGCAGTGTCCGCCCGCTATCCTGCGGGCGTGCGCCGCCGGTCGGGTCGGGTTAGGTTGAGGGGAACCCTTACGGACCGGTGAGAGGCGCGTCAGCGCCGGCGGGAGTAGGTTGAACAGGCGCAGCCGCGCTTCTCCGGCCGCTATCCTGCGGCCGTGCGCGGCGTCGGGGGTGTCGTCTCTCGTTCGGGCGGAGCCCGATTAAGGTGCCGTGTCCCCCGCCGCTATCCTGCGGCGGCGGCACCGGTGCGAGGGAGCCGCCCCCCTCTCCGCCCGCTATCCTGCGGGCGTGGGGGCGGCGACCGAGGTTGCGGGGGTTGTTTTTACCGGAAAAACGTTCAGACGATGGTCATTGAGCGGCTTCGCGTCCGTCGGGGTGGTGTCGTAGGGGTGTTTTTCCGGTGATGGAGAACAAACGTTCTGCTTTCGGCGCGGAGGTGAGTTTTTCTGCCTTTTCGGACCGGTTTCGGATCTTCGGGGTGGTTTTGATCCTCCGTCCGAGGGTTCGCGGGAGTCGCAGACCTCCTTTTTCGGTTCAGTGGACCCTTTTCGCCGCCTCTCCGGTGTGATTTTCGGTGTTCTGGGGGTGCCGTCGCCTCTCTGGTGGGTGTTTTCGGCGCTCTCAGGGGTCGACTTTCGGTGTTCTGGGGGTGTCGTCGCCTCTCCGGTGGGTGTTTTCGGCTCTCGTGGTGGTGATTTTGGTTGTTTTCGCCTTCTCGGACCCCTCGCCGCCGCTCTGGGCCTCCTCGCCGCCTCTCGGTGGTGCTTTTCGGGTGTTTTCGCCCTCTCGGACCCCTCGTCGCCTCTTCTGGACCGCCTCGACGCCTCTCTCGGGGTGATTTTGGGTGTCGTCGCCTCTCTCGGACGCTCCGCCGCCTCTCTTGGGTGCCTGTCGCCTCTCTCGGACCCCCTAACAGCTATTTCGATGTCTTTTTTCCGGAACGAGCCTGTCTGATCCTACCCCGGAAGGTTCGGGTTTTTCAGTGCGCGTATGGGTTGCGGTGTTCGTCTTCGTGTTCTTTTTGGACCTAGGGAGATTCTCCCTCCGTACGGGTGTTCCAGGTTCTTTATTCCCTTCTTAAGGGGGGAGATTTTCCCTCTCGTTCCGGTTTGCACCTTATAGAGCATTTAGATTTAAGAGAAAGAGATATGTGGTTGGCTCGTTTTTCATGTTAGCCGATATGTGCGACTAACATTTGCTAGTTGACAATGTTGGCGTGTGTTGTGCATCATTCGCGGCATCGGAGGGCGGTTTATGGGCGGTAACGGCGACGATCTGCTGGGGCGTGATGAGGATTTGCCTGATCCCCGTCCGGTTTTTCCCTTGGTGGAGCCGGATCGGTTTTACGACGAGCCCGCGGTTTCCGGCAAGGGCGTGCTGCTGATGCGGTACGTGTGTTGGTGTGCGCAGGCCAACAAGGTGCAGCGGTGCGGGCTGTTGGCTTTGACGCGGTGGATCTGCGAAGCGCCCGACGGCGAGCGGCGGGCGGTGTTGACCATTTTCGAGCGGTTTGAGGGCCGGGTGCCTTTGGGTGCCGTTGATGAGATTGCGGCCTTGGTCGGCGTGAGTCGCGAAACGGTGCGGAAGGCGTTGATCCGGTTCGAAAAATTTGTCCCTGGAGCGGTTTCCAAGCAGAGGCGCACGATGCAATGAAGTCTTCTTGCAAATTGTCCGAGGCGGATGTGATGGCGATGGCCTTTCCCGACGGGTACGCCGCCGGGCGGCTCCACATGTCGCTTTATCCTTGGCAGATTCGTGTTTTGGACGCCATGTCGCTTGAAGGTGCGCGGGTGGCGGTGCGTACCTGCAACGAATCCGGCAAGACCTCGACGCTGATGGTTGCGCTGATCCTGTGGCACATGGAGACGCAGAAGGATTCGCTGACGGTCACGACTTCCGGCTCCTACCGGCAGCTCAAGGAGCAGCTTCATCCGCATCTGGTCCGGTGTTCGAAACTTTTGGATCCGGGTTGGGAGTTCGGCGACGGGTGGGGCCGGTTTGCGGGCTTGAACAGTCGGCTCGTTTCGTTTTCTGCGAGCGATCCCGGCAAGGCCGAGGGCTGGCATGCGCCGGTCGGTTCGAAACTCCTGATCATCATGGACGAGGCCAAGACCTTGCCGCAGTCAATTTACGACGCCTTCGAGCGGGCCCACGCGACGCGCTGGATCTGTCTGTCTTCGCCGGGGTCCGCGCACGGTCCTTTCTATGATCTGTTTCATAAATACTCCAAGCGGTGGCAGGGATTCCGCGTGCCGGCTTCGGATTGTCCGCACCTCTGGTCCGATCCGGTGAAGCGGGCCGATCTTGAACACCAGATCCACAATCTGCGGCCCGAGTTGGTCCAGTCGATGATCTATGCGGATTTCGTCTCGGCTGGTCAGGGCCATCTTTTCGACATGGTGTGCGTGGACGCGGCGATGCACGGCGACGTGGCGCACGTCGGGCGCGGGCAGTATGCCCACGCCGGTTTCGACAATTCCGGCGGCGGCGACGAACAGGTGTTGGCGGTGAGCGACGGCAACCGCGCCTGGTTCGAGTGGACCGGTTTCCTCAAGGACGAGTTGGATCAGGCGGTGGTCTTGAAAGATCATCTGGCGCTCTGCGGCATCGTGCCGTCCGCCTGCTATTCGGACGATGGCGGCATCGGGCAGGCGGTGAATAATCATATCGATCATCTTTACGCCGCCGGTGTTTCGGATGGTGTGGAGGTTGTTTCGGTGCGGCGTTTTGATTTCAACGGCCGGCCGCGGGATCCGAAGATGTTCGCGAACATGCGGGCCGAGGGCTATTTCAATCTCTCGAAGCTGATCCGGCAGGGGCGCGTGATTCTGCCGGATGACGATACGCTGCGCGAAGAGTTGGCGTTCATCAAATACGATGCGGACAGTTCGCCGCTGCAGCTGGTCGACAAGAAAAAGTTTCCGCGTTCGCCGAACCGCGCCGACGCGCTGATGATGCTGTTTTACGATTTCGATTTCGCGGCGCTCACGGCCGCGCCCGAGGACCGGTCGGACATCACCTCGCCGACGCGGACGCGGCGCGAGCGTTTCGAGTTCGCGGCCGGGCCCTATGACCGTGGGGAGGACGCATGAACGCCTACGACGTTTTCCTTTCGGGCCCGATCGCCGGCGCGCCGGATTACCGGGTGCGTTTCGCCCAGGCTCAGGTGTTTGTGCATGAGCGGCGGCACGGGGCCCGGATCTGGAATCCGGCGGTGTTGGCCGGCGGCCGGTCTTATGCCTGGTATATGCGCGAGTGTATCGACGCGCTTTTCGTTTCCGCGCTGGTTGTTCTTTTGCCCGGCTGGGAGTCGAGCCCGGGGGCGTTGGCCGAGGTCGCGTTGGCGCGGGCCTTGGGGATTCCGTGTGTTTCATTGGACCAGTTCATTTGATGATCGGGGGTTGTTATGCAAGGTGAGATCCTGTTTTCGGATGTGACGCGTTTCAAGGCGGTCAAGGATTTGGTGGACGGTGATCTGGTGGACCGGCGGACGTGGTTCGCGCGGGCGGAGAAGAACCGGGCGGAGCGTTACCGCCGCGTGGCGACGGACAAGCCGATCTATCCGGGCGCGCCGAATCTGGCCGACCCGATCGTCGCGGATCTCATCCGCGATCTCAAGCAGTCGATCGTGACGACGCTCTGGCAGGCGCCGCGCCTGGCGCAGTTCATCGGGCTTGACGCGGACGGCCTCGCGAACGCGGAGGCGGCCGAGGCGGCGTTTGATTTCCATTTGCGGTCGATTCCGCGCACGCGGACGCGCATCGCGCAGTGCGTGGACGATGTGCTGATGTACGGCCACGGGGTCGCCAAACTGATCGAGACCTCCGGCCGCGGTGGGCTGCCGGTGCCGAATTTTTATCCGGTTTCGGCGTTGTCGGTCGTGGTGCCGACCGCCACGCTTGAGTTGGGTCAGGCGGAGCGCGTCTGCCACATGATGCGTTTCACGCTCTCCGAGTTCCGGCGCGCGGCCTCGGCCGGCGCGTGGAATCCTCTGGTTGTCGCGGCGGCGATCAAGAAAGCGGGTGAGCGCAAGGCGGCCTCGACGGGTGTCGACCGGGGCGACGTGCGGACGCGTTACCGGGAGGGGGCGCTGAACGATTCGGGCGCGGGCGTGGAGGTTTGGGAGATTTTCTACGAGACCGCGGACGCGGGCCGGCGCGTGTGCCTGGTCTGTCCGGATCTGCCGGACGTGCCGCTTTCCGACAAGCCTTGGATCTGGGTGGCGCTGGTCGGCGTGGAGAGCGAGCCGCCGGTGCGCGAGTGGCCGTTCGTGCAGTTCCGCAACGAGGACACGCTGGGTTTCTACAACTCGACGGGCATTCCCGAGACGCTGGAGGATGACCAGCGCGAGGCGTCGAGTTTCCGCACGGTGCGCGCGATCGCCTTGGACTTCGCGGGCAAGCCGTTCCTGAAGGGCCAGAAGGGCGCGCAGCCTTTCCGCTTCCGCGCGGGCGAGAACATCGGCCAGCAGGAGGTGGTCTGGTTCGAGTCGCCGGGCACCGAGCAGGTTTACCAGCAGGACTACGCCCGCACGCTGGCCATGAAGCGCGTCGGATCGCAGCAGGGCTTCATCGGTTCGGTGGTCGGCGGCGACCAGCGCAAGACCGCGACGGAAGTAAACGCGCTCATGGGCACGGCGCACGGCATGAGCACGGATGCGGTGGACCGTTTCGCCGAGCCCTGGGCGGAGATGTTCACGATGATGTGGACCTTCCTGAGCCGTCAGGCGCGGGCCAACGGCGGCCGGTGCGGGCTGATCCTGTCGGCTTCCAAGGCGTTGCCGGCCGCGGTCTGGTCGGCGGAGTTTGTGATATCGACGGGCGTATCCGGCCGGTCGGTGAATCAGCAGCGGACCTTGTCCGCGTTGACGAATCTGGGCCAGCTCGCGCCGATCATCGAAAACATGTCTGTCACGTTGGGCCCGGTGGCGGTGCGCGATTTCTACATGTGGATCTTCAACACGATGGACACGGAACTTGCGCGGCGGCTGATGTCGTCGTCGGGTGCCGGCCAAAGTCGGGCGGCCGGGACGGAGGTGGCGGTATGAGGCGGCTCTTTGCTTTTCTGGCGGCGCGTTTCCCGGTGCGGCAGGCCTCGGCCGGCGCACGGCGGGCCCTTCCGGTGTTGCCTGGCGCGCGGCATGTCGCGCCGGGCCCTTGGCGGGAGACCGACATGATGAATCTGGACGCTTTCCTGCGCACGTCCAGCGGGCGGCGCTTCCTGCTGACGCTGCATGACATGGCGGTGAGCCGGGCCCTGGTGCCGGTCGAGCGGACGGCGTTCGAGAACGGGGTTACCGGCGGTTTTTCGGTGATGGTCGGTGAAATCGAGCGGCTGGCCTGTGAGGGCGAGCCGCTTTCAACTGAAAGCGAGGAAACATGAAAAAGAGGCAGGTTGTTGGTGCGCAGCCGCCGGTTTTTTTTGGCGGTCTGGAAGTGCCTGCGGCGGAGCCGGTTCCGGCGGTTTCCGCGGCCGATTCCGTTGCCGGAGTTGGCGACGATGCCCCCACTAAAGTAGAGGGGCGTGTTGTTTCTGTAACCCCGCCGGTCCCGGTTTTCGGGTTCCGGCAAAAAGCGAACGGATTTTGATATGACCGAGGAAGAGAGAATCGCGTCGGAGAAGGCGGCGGCGGACAAGGCGGCGGCGGACAAGGGCGAGGCCGACAAGCTGGCGGCCCTCAAGGCTGCCGGCGAGAAAGAGGTCGCCGACAAGGCGGCGGCGGATCAGGCGGCGGCCGACAAGCAGGCGGCCGACAAGGCTGCCGCGGACAAGGTTGCGGCGGATCAGGCCGCGGCCGCGAAGGCTGCCGACGATAAGAAGGCCGGCGAATCGGAGTTTGCCAAAGTGACGGGCGAGCGCGACGCGCTGCAGGGCCAGGTTGCGGCGGTGAGTGGTGAGCGCGACGCGGCCCTCAAGGAGCGCGACGCGTTCAAGGCGGAGGTTGACCGCCTTTCGAAGTTGGTTGGAACAACCACCACGCCCCCGGCCGGGGGTGGGGGCAAGGGTGCGCAAAACGCGGACGAGTGGCTGAAAGAGCAACTCGCAAAGTAGGAGATACATTATGGACCTCGATACGATGAAGGGCACGGTTCAAGGTTATTTTGACCGCGCTTTCACGGAGATCGCCGACACGGAGTACGAGACTCCCTTGGCCAATTCGGAAATGGGCGTCAAGGCGAAGCTCGCGCCCAAGAACGGCACGTTCGTGCAGTTCCGCGTTTTGGGCGAGTTGCCGTTGTCGGTGATGACGACCAGCGACTCCCCGCAGATGTACAACGACGACGAGGAGCCGGCCTCGGCGATGGTTTTCCAGGACGACGCTTTCCAGGTGTCGCTGCAGGAGCTGGCCGGTTTCCTCGAACTTCGCCCCCGGCTGATCGAGCAGGATCCGGCGGACATGCTCCCGCTGACCAAGAAACGGCTCGTCACGTGGGCGCGGCGCATGATCCACACGGTCGTCAATGACCGCATGGTGGTGCCCTGCGGGCTCGCCATGACGAACCTGTCGAACACCTACGTCAAGGCGCCTGCGCCCTTCCGCACGATCTACGCGGGCGGCGTGGCGGGATTCTCGGCGCTCAAGGCGGATTCGTTCCTAACCTTGGCGGACATCGTGCGCGCCTCGGCGCTGTTGCGCAACGGCAATGTGCCGCTGATCAACGACCGCGTCGTGTGCGTGATCGACTCGGCCGGGATCCAGCAGCTGACGCTGGGCGACTCGAAATTCATGGACGCCATCAAGCGCGTCGAGGATTCGAGCCAGAAGATGTTCGCCTCCGGTTCCGCGGTGGACTATGCCGGCGTCGCGTTCCGCGTCCAGTCGGACGGTTACCGCTGCAAGCTGCCCTCCGAGGGCGGTGTGCTTGAGACCCGCAAGAACACCGGCAAGGTGCGCGTCTGTCATCTGTTCGGCGCGAATTCGTTCGGGTATCTGGATCTCGGCGAGGCCGGTTCCGAGCAGCGCAAGCTGCTGGCGCCCTCGTTCAAGGTGCAGGACATCACGGTTACCGGCAACAAGGTGACCTGCGCCCTGCGTTTCCCGATGCAGGCGATGGTGACGGTGCGCGACTTCGGCGTGAACCTCGCGTTCACCTCGGCGTTCGACGAGACCGTCGCGGATCTGCCCGACGAAACCGCGTAAACCCGATATCCACCGCCAAGGCACGGAGAGCGCCAAGGGGCTCCAAGAATTTAAACTTCGTGTTCTTCGTGTCCTTGGTGTCTTGGTGGTTAATCTCACAATTCCTAAGGAGTTCATCATGGATAAGATCAATGTCACCACGGTTTCCGGGGTCGCCACCAGCGCGACGGCCGTTGCCGTTGTCGTGCCGGAGTTCCAGAAGGCCAAGGCGGTTGTCCGCCGCTTCTCGGCCCTCGGCAACGATGCCGCTTGCGCGGCCAAGTTCTATGTGCCGAAGGCTGGCCGGACGTTTGCCATGGTCGAGAAGCTGCTCGCGGCCGGCACGGTCGTTAAGGTCCCGGTGGATGTGGCCAACGGCCACGTCTTCAAGGGCCACACGCTGGCCTCGACCGACAAGCTGTTGCTGCTCACGGGGTCTGGCTGGGTGCTGGTCAGCGCGACCTACGCGAACGCCGGCACGGGCCTGATGTACTGCAACGCCACGATCACGGCGGTCGGCGTGGACATCCCCGCGAACACGCGCGCGTTCGTTGTGGTGCCGGCCGAGGATGTGATCGACGGTCTGCCGACGATCGGCTCCGCGGCCGTGACGGTCGAGGATTTCGTTTGCGGCGACACGGGTTGCCCGATCCTCTTCGAGCTCGTCGCGACGAGCAACAAGACGACCATCGCCGCCGCGCTGGTCGAGTATTGGTTCTAAGTTTTGGGCGGGTGCCTGCCCCGCGCCGGTCCCTTTCTGCCGGCGCGGGGCTTTTTTTGGGGGTTTGTCATGCTCGCATCCGCATTGGTCGAAAAGGCTGCCGTCAAGGCGGGTTTGTGCGTGGCCGGCGCGGTGCCGGACGGTCTGGCGTCCATGGGGCTCGCGGATCTGAACCGCTGGTATCTTTATCTCTGGCGGCTGTTTCCCTACCGCGAACTGGTTTTGGCGGACGTTTCGGTTTCGGTCGCTGCGGGTGACGGTGTGGTCGCTCTGCCGACCGCGTTGGACGGTATCCTGACGGTGCGCGACGCCAACGGCGCGCTGCTCCCCCTTTGCGACGCGACGGCCGCCGATTTTTCCCCGGTGTATCTGCTCTCTTCCGGCACGCCCTGCCGGTATGTGGCGCTGGCCGATGGCGTGGACGCGGACACCAAGCCGGTGCGGCGGATCAGGCTCGCGCCGATGCCTTCGGCGGCGCTGACGCTCACCGTGAGCGGCGTGCGCCGGTTCGTCGAGTTGGCGGCTGCCGATTCCATTCTTTTGAGCCGGTGCGAGGGCGCGCTTTACTATTTCGTCCTGGGCGAGATGTACCGTTTCGACGCCAATTCCGCGGGCTGTACCGAGGCGTTCGCCACGGGCGACGCGTTGGCGGCGGCTTCGGTCGTTAATGAGACCGCTTCGGCTGAGGCCGATGCGCAGCAGGTTCCGACGGAATCGTTTTTCGGTTGATTGATCGCTGTTTCTTCGGGTCTTTTTCACTAACGCACCAATGAACTAATGAACTGACGCACTTCTCCAAGGAGGTTTCTATGTCCGTTCTCGATATCTATGCCTGTGACCGCATCAAGCGCGGCGCGGCGCTGATTGATGTTGTGGTTGACGGGGTCGAGTATATTGCCGAGGCTCCGCGGGGCGCGGACGCCACGGAGGCCGCCTGGATCTGCAGTGCGGTCTATCCGATCGGCACGACCGGCCGGCGCATCAAACACTGTTCCGGGCTCCGGGCTCCGGGTGTGAGCGGCGAGTTGCTGGCGGCGCTGACTTACGAGTAACAGCCTTTTTTGGATGAGGTGTTGGTAAACGTTGGGAGGTTTTTATGGAACAAGCGATTCTGGTTTTGCCGGTCGGTTCTGTGCTTGTCGGGCCGGCGGGTGCTCAGGGGCCGGCCGGTACGGCGGGCTCTCCGGGTGCGCCGGGTGAGCCGGGTGCGGCGGGCGCTCCGGGTGCCGCGGGCGCGCGGGGTCCTGAGGACGGTGTCGGTTTCATCACGGAGGCTGAGGTTGCGGGCACGTTTGTGGGGCCCGGGCAGGTGCTCTTTTTCGGGCCGGACACGACCGACGGGACGTACCGGTGGATCCACGATCCGGCCTTTCTTCAGACCAAATACATTATGGGGCTGGTGATGGATGCGGTGGATCCGCTCGCTACGGTTGTTGTTTACCGGCTCAAGGTGTTATTGATGAATGTGGCCTGGCGTACCGTATCCATTCCGATCCAGTACATCGCGGGCGTGGAGTTGGGTATCACGTTGTGGGGTTGGGTGGATGCTAACCTCTATACTCCGGATGTTGGTTCTGCTTACTACCGGTTGCAGCTTAATTATACCGGTATTCTGAATTATTACGGTCTGCGCACCGTGTCGCGTGTCGGGGACGACATTATTGGCATGTCCGAGGCTTCGGCCTAGTTTGAATTGCGGTTGTGTTTGTGCCCGCCGCGGCTCTCGCGTAGGCGCGGGGCGCGGAGGGCTTTTTTTGGAGGGCGGCCATGAGCAACGTCTGTGTCACGAAAGAGGAATGTGCCGCGCAGCACGCCGCGGTGCTTGAGAAACTGGAGAGCATCGAGGCCCGGTTGTTCGTGGACAATGGCCACGTCTCGATGCAGACGCGTCTGGCGCGTCATGAGATGGTGATTCACGCGCTGCTTTGGGTTGTCTCGGTGGTCGTCGGGACCACGATCGCGGGTGCGGTTTCGGCCTGCCTGGTGTTGGTGAAGGTGCTTTCGAAGTTGTGAGGGTGTCCGGTGCCGCTGGGTGGCGTTCACTGGTGCGCGTCGGTCGGTTGTACCTTTTCCGGCCGGCGCGCGTTTTCAAAGTCAAAAGCGAGGTGATGTGATGGATAAGCAAAACCTGTTGGCGTATGTGGGCGGGCTCGTCCGGATCGGGACGACGTTGCTGGGCGGTTATCTGGCCCAGAAGGGGCTGGCCTCCGAGGCGGACACCGAGGGCCTTGTGGGAGCCGGCGTGCTTTTGGCGACGGGCCTCTGGTCGATCTGGGCCAAACGCAAAGCCTTGGCCAAGGTGCCGCCGTCGGCCGCGGGCTGCATCCTGCTCGGATTGCTGATGCTGGGCGCGTCCGGCTGTCTGACGCGGACACGGTGCCAAGCGCTTCAGTTCGACCGCTGCACCTTCAACGTGAACGAGCCGGTAGGTACGGATGACCCGAAGTATCCCCGGTCGCTCCAGTTCGGCGTCAACGACCAGCAGATCGAGGGCGGGACCGACTCGATTGCTTCCGGCAACAAGACCGACCCCTCCCTTCAGCTTCCGATGGGCGACTCCGCCTTGGGGCTTCTCGGGCAGTTCCTGGGCGGTGCGGTCAAGAGCGCCGGCAGCGCGACCAAGGCCTCTGCGCCTGCGCCCGCCGCGTCGGTAGCTTCCGGCGCGGCCTGTGCCGATGGCGCGTGTTCCGTGCCTTAGACGCGATCCTGGCGCTTGTTTCGCGATTCATCCGGACGGCGGGGTTTCTCCGCCGTCCGGTTTCATTTCTTGGTTCGCGACCGTCCGCTGTTTTCTGTTCTTGCAGCGTGCTTGTTGCCTCCTAACGGCGGACGGGACGGAAACCGCCAAAGCCGGCGTTGAATGGATAATTCCAGTTCCCTCTTCTTCCACAACACGCGAATTCGGAATCATCGGCCCAACTACCGTCGTGGATATACCGGTACTCGTCAGACGAATCCCAGCACCACTCCCATACGTTCCCCGCCATGTCGTATAGTCCATACCCATTTGCAGGGAACGTACCCGCCGGACTCGTGTAAGGTATATCGCCAATGGAAAACCGTGTGTCTAAGCCCTCATAGCCCAAGTCATATGGGAAGACGGGATATCCGAAGTAATTCGCCATGCCGTGATCGATCAAGTCGCCCCATGGAAAGCGTTTTCCGATCAACCCGCCCCGTGCGGCATATTCCCACTCTATCATTGTCGGCAACCTGTAGCCGATTGCGGCGAAGTTACACACCGGCGAACTCTGTCCTGTTTTGTAGACGTTGCCGTTGAGTGTATAGCACGGGGAGCGGCCCTCTTTCTGGCTACGGGCGTTACACCACTTCACACAGTCGTACCAGTTCACCATTTGTACCGGATGGTTCCACGCCTTGCCGCTTCCAGCGTTGTCAAACTCGTACCCGTTCATAATGGCCCAAGTGTAGACAGAGTCCCACAGCGCTTTCGTCACCTCGGTGGCGTCCATTAAAAATGCTGTCACCGTCAATGAATACTCGCCGAACTGATCAATCCCGCTGTTCGTGCCGGCGGGGATCTGCACCATGGCCGCGGGCGTCAATGAAGCTACCACACGGTAGCACATCGGCACCGAGCAGGTTACAATCCCAGAACCGGGGGCTTGTATCGCCGCTAACACATCCCAACTGTTGTTCCATGGCCCCGCGGGGGTGGACGCCCATTCCACGCGGTAGGTGTAGTTCGTGTCGGTGTTCAACGTGTTGAACGTCAGCTGCCCCGTGCCGTTAAATGACTGGATCGCAAGATCCGCCGCACCGGCCATCCCGCACACCGCGCACGCCAGTGCAACTGCCAAACATCCTATACCCCGTATCGTCAGGTTCATACCCCCCGCCTTCCCGAACATTAAAACATAATTGTATGTTAGTCATTTCGGAGGGCGCAGTCTATCTTATTATCTAAATCATCGATTCCGACAACACGCCCGATCCCTCGCTGCGGGTGCCAATAGGCGACTCTGTCTTGGGTTACCTCGGTCATTTGTTGAGTGGCGCGGTCAAGAGCACCGGCAGCGCCGCCAAGACCTCTGCCACTGTGCCCCCTGCTTCCGGCGGTGCGTGTTCGGCGGGTGCCTGTTCCGAGCCCTAGACGCGTTTTGTGTTTCATTCTTGGAAGATCCATGATTATTTTTATAAAACCAGTTTAACAAGGTCGGTGCTAACTTTGGTCGGTTGTCTAAAAATGAAATCTATGAAAAAATCAAACACTGAAAATGAAAAATGACCTAAATCGTCTTATCGGCCTTCGCATCAGAACGCAACGTTTAAAGATGGGGTTTACACAGGAAGAACTCGCTGCGCTATGTGAGTGTGATAGAACCTATGTTGGGATGGTTGAACGTGCAGAAAAAAACATTTCCGTTTTAGCGCTTTCAAAATTTGCGGCAGCTCTCCAAACAACAATGAGCGAGTTGTTGATCAATCTATGAAAACGTGCAGAACAACAGTCGGAACAGGTACCCCTGCATTTGCGGCTAGTCTGTTAGATGACCTTTACGTCACTCTTCGGCGCGACATTAACGAGTGGGCATCTGTTACGCACCAGACCCCGCAGCCTAGAATGGGTTATGTTGGTCAGCACCTTGTAAGCGTAGTCACCGGCTATCCAGGTGGTCGCTCGGGTGCTCGTGGTGATGACCTGAAACTTCCTGCGGGTAAGGTCGCGGAGATCAAATGTTGCTACCGTGTTGATCAACTTGGCAAATGTAAGAAATGTGGAGCAGCAGTAGCGAGTATTGAGACGATTTGTCCGAACGATCAGTGTAAATCGGTCGACCTTGTCCGCAACGATGATTCAAAGTGGCTTCTTTCCCCAAAGGATGAGAAGGAACTTCACGAACTTTTCATACCAAAATGTTATTACTTGGTTTTATTCGAATTTGTCGATCTTAAAAAGTCGGACGAGATTGCCGTGTGTATTTTCCAGGTCGACACACTATGCCTCGGATTCACCCTTTGCATGATCGACTACTACTTCAATATCAGGGCAAAATCCGCGTCAAAAGCACCATTTAACCTGTGGCCGTGGAGCCCTAAATTTTATATGATGAAACCGCTTTTGATTTACAAGTCGATTATTAAAGCGGATGATACGATCAGAACTGAGATTTTTCCGGGGATAAATCCTCCTGTTCTGATAGGGTTCGGCAACCTCGAGACATACTCTCGCACCGACATGCCCGAAACTGCAATCGATGCGGTTGCGGCGGTGCGCAACGTCACATTTCCAAAGTTCACCGCCACAAATAGCAAACTGCTGCACGCCAAATTGTCATTCTTGCAAGTTCAGCGAATGGTTCAGAAATGGGATGATGCATCACTTGCAGACGACTTTGCCAGGGCAAACTTCCGCAGTAAAGTTTCGGCCAATCAGACGTGGACGGCTCAATACGCACCGTCTCTTTAGTTATAATTCCAGCAACAGTCCTTGTTTGTGCACATCAGTCGAAAGTCTCATTTGGGCCATTTTCACCATTTCCGGGTCTGATTCAAATGCGACAAAGTTTCTACCATGTAACTTTGCTGCAACCGCTGTAGTACCTGACCCGGCAAAAGGATCGAGAACGATTTGTCCCTCGCGACTGCTTGCGAGGATAAGTCTTTCGATTAAACGCAGTGGTTTCTGCGTCCTGTGTATTCTTTTTTCCTTATAGAAATCAATATCGACCCACACATTTGTTAATCCCATCTGTTGGTTGAATATGAAACCTTTCAAGTCCTCAGGGGCTTTGAAGTCTAGGACTTCCTCTAGTCGATTCCACATTTCCAATGTCGGGACTTGTGCAAGAATATTGTTGCCCGTGTAGAGTGACCATACACCGCCCCCATTGCACTTCACACCGAGTTTCTCGTTAATTGTTTTGGCATTGAGTCCCAGTTCTTCGGCACGTGCTAAAAGCAACTTGCGTATTGCAGGTTTTGCATCAAAAACAAAGAAGAAGATCGTTTCGGTTGTATTTGGAAACTGTTTGTATGTACTGGTTTTCCTTCCAGCAACGCACTTCATTCCTTTATCAACTATAAGTTCCTGCCTGAATTCGAACCCGAGGGTCGTGATATCATGAAAGAGGTGGACGAGATTTCGTACGTACCCGAACAGGTAAACAGATGCGGACCTCTTGCAAACTCGCGCTATCTCCACAAACCATTCGCGGCACCAGATTCGATAGTCCTCCTCTGTTCGCCACTTGTAGTCCCATGTTTCGCCAACAACTTTCCAGTAAGGTGGATCCAAGATTATGAGATCTATACAGCGATCGGGTAAGCGGCGCATCTCCGTGAGGCAATCACCTGCAACAAGTTGGTTCAGTGGTAACACAATACGTTCAACGCAATCATTTCCTACATCAGCGCAAATTGCTAAGGGCGACTTACACCTAGCATTGAGGCGGGGGCTGTATTTTCTCTTAATCACCGGTTTCACGACCTGATGAGATAGTTGGTTTATGGATCTAATATCGGCAAGTTGCAATGGATCATCATGCCCACTTCTAGTTAATTCGTAAGGCCTATCGTTGGATAACTTCTTCACGTATTCTTTCATGGCAGGTCAACACTGTTTTGGTTAATAACTTGGCTGAATCGACCTCGTTGATCTTATTCTCAAATTGCATTTAGGTGGGCAGTCAACCGCTCATCCAACTCCACCTTCGAATCCCACATGTCAGTGAGATGCACTAGCAAAATTGGAGAGTATTATATATGAGGTTGAGTGTACAATCAACATGGAATTGGAATGTACTTTTTGTAGCTTGGGGCGAGGTAGCGCCATCGGGGTCGTTTTTGACATTGGACAAACGCGAAGCAGGCCGGTTCCCTAGACGGGCATTTTTTTGCAGGGGTGCAAAGCGTCAACCCCGAAAACCCCCACAAAAAGAGTGCTGGCCTCGGAGGGGTCGCCTGTAGCCTACAGGCTTATGAATGAAACACTTACCACTATGCTCAGTCGCGTACTCCGAGGCCAGCGTGGAAATCTTACAACACCCTGCGGCAGATCGTCCAGCGGATTCCCGAGGGGTGCCGGGCAGTCGCGTCCCCTCCTACTTCGCCTTCTCCCCGGTCTCCCGCATTTCCTCGACGTGGTTCCGGTGTGGTCGGTGTTCAGCGGGCGGCGCGGTCTTTCGCGCCGATCTGAATTCCCACGGCGGTATGGGCGCGGGCAGCGACCACACCCCGACCTTTGCGGCGCGGGCCTCTTTCTCCAGTCGGGCGAGCGTCGCGTCCTTGGAGTATCGGGTGTAGTGCCAGGCCAAGCCGTTCCTTACGAGTTCGCAGCAGACGTTCGTTCCGTTTACCGTCACCGTTCCGATGAAACGCCCGTATTGGTCTTTTCCGCTCTCGTCGACGCTGACGGTTCTCTGGAAGACCAGTCCCGATGTGAACTGCTTGGCCTTTGTCCCGTAATCCTGCTTTGATTCCGGACAGTCGATCGCCGCGAGCCGGACCTTCACCGCCTGCCCGTCGCGCATCACGGATACGGTATCCCCGTCCGACACGCCGACGCATTTTCCGGAAAAGACTTCGGCTCCGCATGCGCCTGCGGCCATTGCGGCGATAATCAGTAAAGGAAGATGTTTGATCATCTTAATCCCTAGATCGTTTTCTCCGCGGCCTCACAAAAGAGTGCTGGCCTCGGGGCGGGTTGCCTGTAGCCTACAGGCGTATGAGTGAAACACCAAACGCGTAAACGCGTCACCCCGAGGCCAGCTTGAAAGTCTTACACCGCTCCGCAGCTGATCGTCCAGCGGATTCCCTAGGGGCTGCCGGGTCATCCGGCCGTCCCGCCCGCCGCCTCCGGCGCCGCGGCGCGCACGGCGGCTGAGCGTTTCTGCCACGCCTTGCGGTTGGATTCCGCGGCCTCTTCCGGGTGCGCCGCCCGATACGCGCGCTGCTGCCGCATCCGCTCATCCCGGTGTGCGCGGTAACTCGCCCGGGCCTTCGCGAGAATCTCCTCCCTGTGCGCGAGGTAATACGCGTGGCCCTTCTCGCGCATCTTGTCCCGGTGCGCGTGGTAATACGCGCGGGTCCGTGCCGTCAATTTCTCGTAGTTCCGTTGCCGGTACCCGCGGAACCACTGCTTTTCCCAATCCGGGTTCTTGACCCGGTATGCGCGGGTCCGCTCCGCAATCTTTTTCCCCGCCCTCACCCGGTACTCGCGGTCCTTGACCAGCGCCCGCTCGTGATGCGCCTGGCGGAGCCTGCGGCGGTTCGCGGATATCTGTTCCCGGTGCGCGTGGTAATACGCGTTGGCGTACGCCGCGGCCTTGGTCCGGCCCGGCTGCCCGCCCGCGCTCTCTGTCGGCCCCTTGCTCATGGGCGCATCATATCAGGATCACGCCTCCGTTTCAACCTCTCCGCCGCCCGCGTCCGGCGCGGGCCGCGGGACCGCGCCGTGGGGAAATGACCTCATTTGACTATTTGGCCGCGGACACGTAACATTTAACTGCTTTAGGTCTTGATTCCGGCTGCCCGCGGCTGCGGGCGGTCCGTTTCTGACGATGTCCTGACCGGGAAGCCCGGCCCGCATCGCCCGCGTCCCTCGGAGACTCCTATGAGTGACCTCGACACCACCCGGCCTAACGGCAACATCGGCGCGGAATCCGGGCCCGGCAAAGGCGCGGCCTTTGCAGCGTCGCCGCCGGACGTGGAAAGCCCGCGCCGGATACCGCCCCGCTCCGCCCGAGTCCTCGTGATGGATGACGAGGCAGCGATCCGCTTAATGGCAGAGCGAATGCTGGAACGCTGCGGTTACTCCGTTGCGACCGCGCCCGACGCGGCGCAGACCATCGCGCGGTACAGGCAGGCGCTGGAGGAAGGCCATCCTTTTGACGTGGTCATCATGGATCTGATCATCCCCGGCGGCCCAGGCGGCATGCAAGCGATCCAAGACCTGCTTGCGATAGATCCGCACGCCCGTGTCATCGCCTCCAGCGGTTATTCCGAATTTCCTGTGATGGCAGACCCGTGTGCGTTCGGTTTCAAAGCCGCGGTCCCGAAACCCTACTTCATGCGCGCCCTGTGCGATGCCGTGGCGCGGGTACTGGCTTGACGCCCGCCCCGGCCGGTTTCGCGGGCTGCCGTTTTCACGTCCCTCCGCCTATATCGCCTTCTTCACGGCCTTCCGTTTTTTTGGTTTTTTTATGCCGGTGGCTTTCTCTACCGCTTCCCGCATTTCATCTAGGCGCTCGGCGTGGTCGTATTTGTTTGCGGTTTTGTCGTTTGTCCATCCGCCCAGGCGTTTGGCTATTTCGGCGGATACGCGGGCCTCGCTGAGACGCGTGCGGAAGGTGTGTCTCCAGCTGTGGAAGGTGTAGCCTTGGTTTTCTAAACCGGCTTCTTTCAAGATTGATGCGTATGTGCCAGGTCCGTTCGGATGTTCCGGATGCGGATAGCTGGCTGCGTGTTTGGGTAAAACATAATCCGAGCTGGTTTTGGTTTTCGATGCTTGTTCGAGCGCGGTTTTCAAGGGTTGCGATATCGGCAGCACAACTTGAATTCCGTGTTTTTTGGTTTTGGGCGGCGTGTGTTTGATGAGGGCTTTTTCCAGGTCTATTTCCTGCCATTTCAGTTGAGCGATCGAACCGTAGCGTAATCCCGTGTGGCGTGCGATGATGCACGCCAGAAGCCATTCGTTGCTTTTTTCTTTTGCGACTTCGTATATTCGGGTTTCTTGTTCCGGCGTGTAGGCTTTTCCGTGTTCGGTGTCGTGGGCGGCCGGGAGCACATCTGGCCACGGGTTTTTGATGTCCTCTGCGGTTTTTTGCAATCCGTTCCATATGGTAATTAGGATCTGTATTTCTGTTCGTCGTGAGGTGTCTTTGATATTTCTTGTTGCGAGGTGTTTCACATAATTAGACGCCACGGCGCGCTGGACATCTTCGGTTGTTTGGACGTTCGGGCAATTCGCCTCCGTCCATTTCACGAATTTTTTTAATACCTCCTGTTTTCTTAGGAGTGTTTTTCTGCCTGTTTCCTTTCCGGCCATCTTTGACCAGCTGGCGTATATTTGGCCGACGTCCTTGAGTGCGATTTTCGGTTTTTCCTCTTCGCAGATGGATTCGAGCATGGCGATGAGTTTTTGCGCACGGGTTTTTTTGCCGAAGGCCAGGACAAACGTTTGTTCGATGATGGCGGCCTTGGCCTTATCCGCGGTGCCGGTCGATTGGCGCATCCTTTTGCCGTCGGGCTTCCAGATTTGGAACCACCAAAATTGGCTGTATTGGCGTTTGTAGAGTGACATGGCGGGCCTGCCTTTCTGTGTGTCTTTTTGAACTCACACCTATATTGTGCTACTTTGTGGGATGGGGTGTCAAGTCGCAGTATAGCCACATAATGCTTTTATATTATACGTTGTTATATGTTGTATTTAAGCTAGTTACAATGATATCACTGTTCTGCTTTGTATTCCACATCATGGAGCACCTGACGCGCTGGGGCGCGAACCGCTTCAACATCGCCATGCACTGGGACGGCTACGGCAAGGAGCACAAGAGTATCGGCTCCGCCTCCGTCTACTTCACACCGGACAAGGAGGGCTTCGTCACCTCCGGACTGCTCTGGGCCCCCGGCCTGCTGGTCTTCTACTGCCAAGGGCAGGAGATCGGCCGCTGGGCGAACGCACGCGTCGCGAGCGTCCCGGCCCACCTCATGTTCACGCTTCCGGCCGGCGGGTGGGACAACGATTGGCTGGACCACGCGCGCCTGCCGGACGAGTTCGTGATCGACTACGTGCGCGTGTGGCAGCAGGCTGCGGAATGACTCAGTAGCGGCCGACCCACGTCACCACCGCGCGCGCCGGAACGTCATACCGCGCGTGCGGCATCACCGCAGGCTGCGGCTTGATGTCATCGCCTGACGCGTCGGATGTGAGGTACGGCAGGAAGGCGCCCACGCCCACGCCCGCCACCTCGAGACGCACCGGCTGGACGCGGTCCGCGTAGTTGACCATCACGCAGACTACGGACCGCTCCTGCTCGTTCACGTAGGCGGAGACCATGAGCCCGGCGGGATCGTTGACGTCGGCCTGCGGTGCGCGTACCCCGACGCGCACCGCACCCGGACGGATGAAGCGGCTGAAGTTCCCCAGGGTCCACAGCAGTTTGCTGTCCGCGATCGCGCCGTCCGTCCGGTCGGCGTTGGGCGTCACGTAGATCAGCCCGTCTTTGTAGTCGCTGGCGGTCATGGCCAGCCACCAGTGCCACGCTGAAGCCTCGGCCACACACAGGTCATGATGGACGACCCTCGCCACATAGAGCGCGGCCTTCATGCCCAGGTCCCTCTTGCCGCCCCCGCCGATCTCGCGGTCGTTGCTCATGACGCACACCTCGGTCTGCCAGTAGCCGAGACGGTACGCGTCAAGCTTCGCGCGCAGCGCCTGACGCTTGGCGAGCAGCCCCTGCTCGGGCGCCGTGGTCCAATAGCTGTGGCCCGCCACCACGGGCGGCACGTGCGGGAGGCCGGCGATCGACTGCGGCGAGGCCGGACTGAACAGCGCCTCGATCTGATTGTCGCGCCCCTTCAGAGCCGTCCCCGACTGGAACAGGTCATCGATCTTGCCCGCCTCGGTGACGAGGATCTTGGCAGGCAGCCCGTGCTCCGAAAGCGTGCGGTCCAGCACCCGCACCATGCGGGCGATCTCGCCCGTCAAGGCCGGCGAGCCCTCCTGATTGGGCGCGTCCCAGTTCCACTCCGGCTCGTTGAACGGGCTGACCACATCGAAACGGATACCCTCGCGTTTTTCCATCGCGCCGATCACGGTCGCCAGAAAATCCGCAAAGGCGATCTCCCCGCCGGGCTTCAGATTGTACGTGCCGTCCTTCGGCCGCCCGCGGTTGTTGGCCAGCCCGTTGGCGGCCATCTGCACCGGCGCGCTGTTGCAGAAGGCCAGAAAGCGCGGCACGCCCCGCTTTTTCGCGGCCTGCAGGAACCAGCGCTGCCCGGCCTGCCGGGTCCAGTCGTACGTGCCGTCGGGCCGCTGGAAACACTCCGTGCGGCGGTAAGGGTCTTTGATCCCGCTCGCATCCCCCTGCTCCGCGCTGCCCGCGCCGACATTGAACCGCCAGAGCGAGAGGCCGATGCCCTGGGGCCGGCCGTTCGTGCCCACCGCCATGCTGAAGAGCCAGTCCGCCAGCTGCTCGCGCCTCGCATCAGGGAAACGCCCGAAGACCTGCGCGGTCCAGCAGTCCGACGCGCCGAAGTTGTCGATCCGCTGATGCCGCCTGCCCGTGTCCACGGTATAGACGGTTTGCGCGCATGCCGCCAGGCGCAGTCCCGCCGCGACACCCAGGATGATCAAGCCTGTCCTCATGGCGCCATGATAGCAGGCGCGCGGCCCAGGGACAAAGCGCGAATCCGTCTTGATTTGTGCGCTCAAATGTGAAAACGTTCCACGCGGTCGGTGAACCGCGCGGAACGCTCGCAGTCAGTGTGGCCACGTCCGCATCATCTGCGCCGGACACAAGGGACATTCATGAAAAAAAGACATGCGAAGGCGTCAGACAAAACGGCTGGCAAGGAAAAGGAACCGGGAGCCTCGGCGTTATGCGCGTGGGACGGAGAAACCCTGATTCTTAACATTCTCGGCAAGCCCAGCGCCAAGCAGGATGCGATCGGCAAGGCCAAAGGCAATCAGCTCAAGGTCAGCGTCACGGCCACGCCAGTCGCCGGCAAGGCCACGGACCACATGGTCCGGTTTCTTGCGAAGGAATTCGGCGTGTCGCCTGATGACATCACCGTTGTGTTCGGCCGGTTCAATGTCAACAAGCAGCTGCGCATCAAGTCACCCAAAAAACTGCCGCCGGTGATAGCCGCCGCCTGTCCGAAATAAGAAACGTCCGGCCATTCTCGCCGGGGCCGGCGGCCCCGAGCCAGCCCGCACGCCTCACTTCTTCTTTTCGGCCAGCACGCGGCGGGCGTAGTTGGCGTAGAAGCCGCGCGGGTCGTCCGCGTAGGCCTTGAGGATCGCCGCGCCCTTGCCGTCCTTGTCGCCCACCCGGTAGAGCGCCGTCGCCAGGTTGACCTCGCGCGGCACCTCGTTCTTTTCGGTCTGGCTGTAGCTGCTGCGGCTGTCGTACCCCGGCACCGGCGGGATCTCCGAGCCCATCTTGATCGCGTGGCCGCTGATGTTCGGGCGGTCCAGCAGCTCGGCCAGCGGCGCGGCTAGCGCCGGATCGCCGATCATCGGGCAGACGAGCGAGACGATGCGGAACGCGGTGTTCGCCGGCTTCGGCTCCTTAATCAAGTCGCGGATCCGCTCGCAGATGACCGGCACGGCTTTCTTCGACTTCGCGCGCCCCAGCGCCAGCAGGTACGCCTCCATGCGGTTGGCGCCGGAACCGAGTCCCTCTTTCCACTTCGCGTCCCACGTGTTCGCCTTCACCCAGGCGATCAGCTCGTCCTCGCCGACCGGATCGCCCAGCACCGCGAGGATGTGCGCGTAGACCAGGCTGACCTCCGGGTCGCGGCCGCTGCTGTGCTTGTTCAGCTCGCGGTATTTCTCCAGCAGGAAGGGCTTGGCCCGCACCGGGTCGGCAAAGATGTAGGGCAAGCCATCATAGCCGATCATCACGTCGTGCGACGCCAGCTTCAGCAGCGTGTCGGAAAGCGGATAGGAATCCTTTTCGTTCAGCACGGTATCCGGGACGATCCCCTTCTCCACGAGGTGCCGCTGCAACGTCTTCACGGGGATGTCGCGCAGCTCGCACTTCTCTTTCTGCGACAGGTAAACCGCGTAGGCCGCGACATAGCCCTGGTTCTGCAGGTCGGGTTGCATGCGCAGGATCGACATCGCGTCGCGGTCCGCGCTCATGCCGAGCCCCACCACCAGCAGCCCGTCCGTCGTCTTCGGCAGGAACGCCCGGTACGGGCCGTTGGCGTCCAGCGTCACGTGGTTGGTGGTGCGGATGTTCTTGGTCCAGAAGAAATCCCCGCTCGCCCAGCCGTGCAGGTCGAACCGGCTGCGGTATTGGATGACCGTGTCGGGGAAGGTCCGTGCCGTCAGGTAATCCAGCGCGGACATCTGGAAGACGCCCACGAGGCGCCGCCGCTCGCGCGAGTTGACGAGCTGTGACACGTCCCAGCCCGCCTCGGTCCCCTGCCGCGTGCGCAGCCCGAAGAAGCTGAGGTCCGACGCGTCGGTGTCGTCCACGAACGAGAAGTCGTTGTTGTGGCCGCCCTCGCCCAGCCGGATCACCGCCATGCCCACGCCCTGGCAGATCAGCTCGTCCGGCCGGTAGAACTCGGTCGGCTCGCCCGCCGCGGCCGCCACGTCGGCGTTGCCGGTGGCGTCGATCACGGCCTTGGCCAGCACCACGCCGCGCTGCCCGTCCGGGGTCACCACCACCAGCCCGCGCAGGCGCTTGCCCTCCATGACCGCGCCCACGGCCATGCTGCCGAACCAGACTTCCCCGCCGCCCTTGCGCACCGAGTCGCGGTACCACTCCGCCTTGGCCTGCGACTTGTAGCGGCCCGTGGCCTTGACCCCCTCGTCGATCTCGGTGGTGAAGCCGCGCTGGAAGCCGAAATAGTACCCGCAGATCATGCCCGCCGTCTGCACGCCGCCCAGCTCGTAGAGCTGCTCGATCAGCAGCGTCTTGAGCCCGTTCCTCACCGCGCCGACCGCCGCCGGCCCGCCGGTCGTGCCGCCGCCCACCACGATCAGGTCCGTCTCCGCCAGAACCGGCAGGCCGCGCGCGTCGCACGCCACCGTGCCCGACGCCGACACGTAGGGCCGCGTCAGCGTGCCCTGCACCTCGCGCACGTCCGCCGCCGCACCGGCGCCCGCCGCGCCGCGCAGCCGCACGTCCGCCAGCGTCCCGCGCTTCTTGGCATCCTCCGCCGCCTGCCGGCCGAGCCGCAGGCCGACCTGCACCGCCGCCGCCGGCTTCACGAGCTCCGCCGCCGCCGCGCGCGTCACGTCCGCCATGGCGCCCAGCACGTAAACGAACGGGACCTTGGCAGGCCGCAGCGCGCCGAGATCCAACGCCGCCGCGCCGGCCCACGCGCCGGCCGCAGGCGCGGCAGCCTGGATATGGTCAGGCGCGACAAAGAAGACGCGGTCGGCCGCATCCAGCTGCAGCTCCGTGAAGGTCCGGTCGCGCGCCGCCTGCTCCGCCTCTCCGAACGCCCGCGCCGACCCGTCGGCCATCTTGACCGTCACCGTGCTCTCGAAGAGCGCCGGCGTGATCTTGGTCTTGCCCGATAGCCCGAAAACCTCTTCCTTGTCCGGGTTCCAGTCGCTGTGCTTCACAACCTTGCCGCCGCACTCGGGCGCGGCGCCGCCGATGGTCACGCGCGTCACGGCGTACTCCCCGGCCGGGAACGGCGTCGCCTCCGCGCCGGCCGCACGCGCGAGCGTGGCGCGGTCGGTCGCATCGACCACCACCTTCGCGCGGATCGCCTGCCGCCCGCTGCGGTCCGAAATCACCACGCCCGCGGCATGCCCGTCCTTGTCGGAGAGCACGTCGGTCGCATACGCGCCCGTCAGGAAGGTCACCCCCGCCTGCAGGAGCGCCTTGTCCAAAGCCTTTTTCACCTGCAGCGGCGTCGTGTAGACGGTGCCCGGAGTCGGCGGGGGCGTGCCGAACATCGCGCGCATCAGCTCCGACGACGTGACCTCCTCCGCGCCCGCCCACACCCGCAGCGTGCCGGCCACGTCTTCGCCCAGACACGCGTAGGAGGTCACGAGGAACACCTTCGCGCCCGCCTTGGCCGCGGCCTCGGCGGCGGACACCGCCCCGCAGGTCCCGCCGACCACGACCACGTCCACGTCCTGGATCAGCGGCACCGTCTTCTGCGGCTCCGTCACCGTGGCGGCAAACGCCGGCCCGCCGCTCAGACACGCGGCGACAAACAAAAAGAGTCCCGTCATTCCCTGTTTCATGCGTCTCCTTTAAAGCGTTTCCCGCCGTCCCTGACGGCGGGGGTGAACCTTACCAAACCCGCTTCTCACTGTCCATGCCGGCCTCAGCGCCCCGCGTCAAAAAACCGGGTCAGAAGATACGTCTCGCGGTTGACCTGCCCCATCGGTTCGAGCACCTCCCGGTAGGGCGAGAAGTCCACCCGCACGACCCCCTTGTTGGAGTCGCGGTTGGAGGGGTCGGCGCGGGCGTCGTTCAGGTCGTTGTCCATGTACTTGAACCAGTGCCAGCCGACGCAGTTGCGCGCCTCGATGCACCCCATGGCATAGTGCTGGTAGTAGAGGCCGCGGTCCCGCTGCGTCTTGACGATCCAGCCCGCGCCGGTCGTGTTGGGGAAGCCGGCGTCGTCGCCTTTGGCGTACCACTCCGTGATGATGACCGGCCGGCCCGACCACACGGTCCAGTCGCGCATCTCGTCGAGATCCGGCCCCCACACCCGGTAGTAGTTGATGGCGATCACGTCGCAGTATTTGCCGGCCGCCTTGAGCACGTAGGGGTTCTCCTTCTCGCGGGAGTGGAAGCGCGAGCCCAGGTACAGGTGGTTCGGGTCGGCGCGGCGGATCGCCTGGCTGGCAATCCTGAAGTACGTTTCGAACACGTACCCCATGAACTCGGCGCGGTCCTGCGCGGTGATGTCCTTCTCCGACACCTCCGCCCGCCCCTTGCGCGCGGCCAGCCACTCCTTGGCCGCACGGTAATTGGGGGCCTGGGCCGGGTCGGCCGGATCGAACTTGAAGTAATTGTCGAGCACCGGCGCGAGCAGTTCGTTGTCGGAGAAGAAGCCGAGCAGCCACGGGTCGTCGCGCGTGGCGGCCAGACCTTGGGCCAGCGTCTCGCAGAAGGCGGGAAAGTCCGCGTTGAAGACCGGGATGCTGTCGTTCAGGAACCCGGAGTGGCCCACCGCGGCGCGGCCCAGCCCTTTCGAGCGCGCGAAGTCGGCGGCGAAATTCCTGATGACGGTGTACGCCACCGGCTTTTTCGTCCCGCGGAGCTCGGCGGTGTCGCTCCATGCGCCCGTGCCGTTGAAGCCGTAGTCATGCAGCAGCGCTGTCGCGGACTCGGCCCACTCGGCTTTCGACGAGAAGGCCTTGGTGAAGTTTTCCTTAACCGTCTTGGAACTGCCGGGGCTGACAGCCACCACGGCCATATGCAGAAAAAGGTGACCCTCCGGGTCGATCAGCCACCAGCGCGGCCCGATCTTTTTGGGGTAAAAGAAGCCCGTGGCCCGCTCCTGATGAACGGCCCAGCCGCCGAACCGGTCAAGCTGGGCGGGCGCGCCCGCGGGCTTGTAGCCGTCGAGCAGATCCAAGGTGCGCGTGGGGTAATCGAACCACGGCGCGGTCGGGTTCGCCCGGACCGCCACGTTGACCGTGCGGCCCGGCGACGCCGGCGACGGCGCCTCCTGCGGATAGGCCCCGCGGGTTTCGCTGTAGTATGCCGCGATCTCCTCGCCGCTGAGTTCGCGCCGGTACTGGCGCACCTCGCCGATCAGCCCCTTGAACATCGCGCTGCCCGCCTTGGCCCGTCCGATGTAGAGCGGCCCGGGGCCGTAATTCATGGCGGGAAAGGAGGGGCTCTGTCCGTCCGGCAGGCCGTTGACATACAGGGTGACTGCGGAATTCCCGTAGGTCGCGGCCACCATGACCCACGCGTCGCGGCCGATGACCGACGCGCCCTCGTAGATCCCTTTCGACTTGCTCCGGCTCTGCCAGGCGGCAAACGACAGGTGGCCGCGGTCCGACAGGTACAGGCCCGGCATGGGCGTGGTGAATGTGGGGTCCGTGTACGGCTTCCCGACGATCGTGCGTTTCTTCACCGCCGCCGGACGCACCCACGCCACGAACGTCAGGGCATTCGAGATGGAAACCTGGCGCTTCTCGTCGATCTCCACTTCGGTCGTGAACCCGTTGCAGGCGAGCGAACGCGTCGGCCCTTCGAGCGCGCCGCCCGAGATGCGTCCGTCCCGACCGTTGCCTGACTGGTCAACGACGTTCGTGCCGTCGCTCGCCGAGAAGCGCCAGGCGCCGACCAGGCCGCTCTTCAAGTCGGGTGCCCCGAAACAGCTCAGGCTCCAGGCCAGCAGAACCCCGTGACATGCCTTTTTTATCATTGCGCATTGTACAATCGCTCCGGCCGGATCTTCAATGCGTTTATCGGCCTTTCGGTCCGGCGGCCGTTTTTTTGATTTTTTTGTTGTGGACACCCTTCGCAGAGGCATACACTTATTGTGCCGACAGCTTATTTCTCACACTGTGCTGAGCCGGACATAAACACCAACTGCGACCGGCCGTGCCGGTTGCCGCTACTGGAGGGCTATCCAATGACAACGCAACGCAATCATCTCCGCGCATGGACAGGCGTTATCCTGTTGCTGGGCATGGCGCCGTTTGCCGGCGCCCAAAACGCCAAGGTCGTTTCCAGTTACGGGCCGATTAACCAGGATGCCCCCTTCGCCCAGATCAAGAGCGAGCGGATGGCTGTCAAAGCCCAGCGCGCCGAGGCCCACAAGCAGCTGCTCAACGAGCGCTATGACCTCACGAAGAAGGTCAGCCCCGACGTCATGATGTCCGGCGGCAAGCCCCTTCCCGTGGGACCCACCGCCAAACTCCGGGGCGTCACCTGGGCGCAGTTCGACGCGCTGACGCCCGAGCAGATCAAAGACAAGGGCCTCTTCCCCTACAAACCGCTGCCGTTCGCCGACCATGCCGAAGGGGGCATGCTCTTTCCGGAAATGATCACGAAACCGCTGCCGCGCCTGACGCGCTTCGATCTGGACTTCGACCTGCCGGAGCACCTCCTCCCGGATCCGGCGCCCGCCATCTACCTCACCACCCGCCCCGACCTCGGGGATGTGGCCAAGGGCCGGCTCATCACGATCGACAACTACTACGAGATCTTTAACGGTCTCCTGAACCCCAAACAGCTCGAAGGGCTGCGCCTGCTGGTCACGCAGTTCCCGCAGCAGCAGTTCAACGCCACCGAGGACCGCCGGACCGACCGTCCCAGCCTGGGCGTGACCTGCTTCGACTGCCACGCCAACGGACACGCCAACGGCGCGAACCACCTCGTGGGCGACATCCGCCCGCAGGAGTTCCGCCACCGCATCGAGACCCCCACGCTCCGCGGCGTGAACGTGCAGCGCCTGTTCGGCTCGCAGCGCGCCCTCAAGACCGTGGAGGACTTCACCGAATTCGAGCAGCGCGCGGCCTACTTCGACGGCGACCAGTGCATGGCGGCCAAGAAAGGCGTCAATGTTCTGGAGCGCGGCTCACAGGTCCACTTCATGGCGGAGTTCCTGGCCCTGCTGGATTTCCCGCCCGCCCCCAAGCTCAACATCTACGGGGAACTCGATCCGGCCAAGGGCACGGAAAGCGAGCTGCGCGGGCAGACCCTCTTCAACACCAAGGCCCGCTGCGCCACCTGCCACCCCGCCCCGTATTACACGGACAACACCATGCACGACCTCAAAGCCGAACGGTTCTACAAGATGGAGATGGCCAACGGCATGATGATGGCCCACGACGGCGCGATCAAGACCTTCCCGCTGCGCGGCATCAAGGACTCGCCGCCCTACCTGCACGACGGGCGGTGCTTCACGCTCGAGGACACGGTCGAGTATTTCAACCTGGTCCAGCAGCTCCGCCTGAGCGATGTCGAGAAGCAGGACCTGGTCGCGTTCATGCGTGCGCTGTAGTCGAGCCGGATAGGACGCACCCGCTTTCCAACCGTGCGGGTTGACACTCTTCGGCGTCTCGCGGCATGCGCATAGCGTCTGGAGTGTCAACCTGAGAGCCTAGCAGTCTTGCCTGTAACTTCAAATGGATTACGATTAAGAGCACGATTAGGATTATGAGGGATCGGGGCCTTTCTTAATCTATCAGCAGAGTTACCTCTTCGCTTGTTCCCGCTCCGCGGGCGGCAGCCTAAACCGCTAAACACCTTTTTGAATCAGGCTCTCCCGCTTCTGACGGTACTCGCAAACGGCGGTGACAAAGGCGGCATGGCTCCACGTCAGCGGCGAGACCGAGAGCGGCTTTCCGGTGTGGGGATCGAGCTGTTCCGCCAGCACCCCGCTGGGCAGGGCATGGGCCGCGGTCCACTCGAGCAGCTCCATGGCCGGCGCCAGTTCATCCGCCGTGCGCGCCCTCGCGACCAGATACTGCGCATACCACAGCGTGGTCACGAACCACGGGTTTCCGGGCGTGTCCCCGTCCGCACGGTAGTAGGCATCGTTCTCATACCGCGCCAGCCCTCCCACCTCCGTGGCGCACCAGAGCCGCTCGCGCACGCGCCGCACCGTCTCCGCCACGCGCGGGTCGTCCGGCGGCAGCAGGCCGAACAGGTAGCAGCCGCAGACGCTCGCATCCACCACGCGGTCCACGGCCGGCTCGCCGCCGTCCTCGGGAAACGCGACGCCGCGCGCGAAACAGCGCAGGTCCGGCTGATACAGATGGCGGCAGGCGGCCTCGCGCAAAGCCGCCGCCCCTTTCCGGTAGTCTTCCGCCAGCTCGTGCTCGCCGAACGCCTCGACGAACCCCGCCGCGGCCGTCAATCCGCCGTATACCGCCGCGGCCGTGAAGGTCAGCACCTCGGACCTTTCCTCCCACAAGTCGTAACTCGCAAGCGGCAGTCCGGTCGCGCCGTCGCGGTAACTCATCAGAAAATTCGCCCCGTTTTTGATGAGCGGACGATACAGGGGCGTGATGAACTCGATGTCGCGGTAGCGGCCGTAGTGCTCCCACAGCGCCCAGATCACCAGCGCGGTCTCATCCTCTTGGATCGGAAGCTGGCGGCGGTTGTCCTTGATCCACGGGTGCCAACTGCTGGCGGGCGTCCCGGCCGGCGTGTATTTATGCAGCAGGTACCCTTCGCGCTCGACCACCGCCGCGCAGAACCTGAAGAACGCCTGGCTGATCTCGGGATAGCCGGCGAGGTCCAGCGCGTGCGCCACCAGCGCGCCGTCGCGCGGCCAGACGTAGCTGTACGTGTCGCGGTTGAACTGCACGTTGTCGGAGTCGTTGGCCGCCACGATGGCGCCGTTGCGGTCGATCTGGGTGCGCATGACCAGGAGGCTCCGCCGATAGAGCCGCGCCACCGCGCCGGAAAGCCCGTCCGTCGCGCCCGGCTCCTTCGAGGCCCAGAGCCGCCAGTAGTCGTGCGTGCGCCGGAGCATCTGCGCCGGCCCGCGTTTGAGCAGATCGCGGTTCAGCGCCTGCACCTCGCTCCAGCTGCTTCCGGCCGCCATCCACAGCCAAGCGGTTTCGGAGCCGCCGGGCGCCACGGCCACATGCAGTGCGACCACCGAGTCGACCGACCCCTGCGCGATCGCGTTGCCGCTCAGCACGCCGTCTTCCGCATCCTTCCAGGCGCCCTCGAACGCCTGCCTGCGCTTGTTGCCGGTCGCGTACTGGTCAAAGCCCGCGCGTCCGCAGAACAGGGCGTTCATCAGAAAATACCGGTCATGCTTGTAGTGCACGAGGCACCCGGTCTCGGGCCGCAGGGCGACCGTGTCGCCGATGTCGTTCCCGCCGATGCTGAAGTCGAATCCGAAGAACAGGCGGAGCATCCGTTGGCGGCCGGCGGTGTCCGACACCGTGATGCGGCGCAGATGGACATTCTCGCGGAAGTCCACCGCGTCGTTGAACGTCAGGCGCAAGCCGCGTTGGGGGTGCGTCCATACCGCGTGCGTCACCAGGGTGTCGTCGAGATAGCCGAGCTCGCGCTCCCACCCGTCGGGCAGCCACACGAACACCCCCTCCTCCCACACGCCCACGCGGAACGCGCCGCCGCCCGCGTGATTCTCCTGTCCGACATGCGGGTAATACACGTCCCGGATCAAGCCGTCCGTGCCGCAGGCCACCAGCAGCTGGCCGTTTCCGACCGGAATGTCACGCGCCATACGCCCTCCTCAGCCGAACGACTCCGCGGCCACCTCGCGGGCCCGCTCTCGTGCGGCGTCGACCGAGTCCTTTTCGCGCGTCTTGGACACGCCGTCCAGCGACTCGGCCTTGATGAAACACAGGTCCGTGATGCCCACGAAACCGAACAGGGTCCGCAGGTAGGATTCGACATGGTCATAAGGCAAGGCGTCGGGCGCCGTGTAGGTGCCGCCGCTGGAAGAGATCACGATCATGCGCCGCCCGCCCAGCAGGCCCTCGGCGCGCCCTTTGACGTAGCGGAACAGGTACGAGGGCTGGACCAGGATGTCGATGTACTGCTTGAGCGGGTAAGGAATCGTGAAGTTCCACATGGGCGAGCTGATCAGATAGGCGTCGGCCTCTTTGAAGCGGGCGATCTGCTGCTCGATCTCCGCCCACTTCTCGCGCAGCTCCCCGTAGAGCTCCCTGTTCCCGAGCAGGATGTACTTGCCGTCCACTTGGCGCGCGGTCATGCCGGGCAGTTCTTCCTCGAACAGGTTGATCTCGTCCACAAGCCAATCGGGGTGCCGCTCTCTGAACCGTTCCAGAAACGCGCGGGCCACCTGCAGCGTCCGCGATTTCCCGCCCCGCGGACTCGCCACGACATGCAGCAGCTTCTTCATTCGCGACCTCCAGCGGTTGCACGGCCCGTCAAGGCACGATCTCCAGCACGCGGGCCAGCGTCTCGGGCTCCTGACGGTAGGCGGAGCCCAGCCCCTCGTAGAAACCGTGCGCCTCGATCAGATGCATATTCAGCTCGGTGAACATCGCCTGTTCCCCGCTGCGCACGTTGCGGACTTCGACGAACTCTTTCGGGAACATCCCCTGATGCCGGAACGGGCAGGGGAGCTTACCCCGCACGCTGTCCACGCGGACCTCGAAATGGTCCAGCGCGCCGATCGGCAGGCCCAGGCCGCGCGCGCCGGCGTCGCGCAGCGCGCGCATGCGGGCGGCAATGGCCGCGTGGGTCAGCCCCAGGCGGCGCACGGCGGCGTCGTCCGCCTCGAGGATGTCGCACAGGTTGCGCCGGTCTTCGCCCAGCATCCCGTCGCGGGTGATGACGCCCGGCCGCATCTGGCTCTGAATGATGTCGTCTTTGGCGCTCTGCTTCATGGGTCCCTCCACACGCGTGAAAACTTCATACAAATCAAAATCAATCACAGGCGCAATCTGATACCCAGCACAAAGACCCGAAGTCTCAAAGAAGCTGCAAGCCGCGTCTTCCGGCTTACTTCAAGCTTTTGTGTGTTGCTTTTATTCGTGAGCTTCCGGCATGACCCCGTCAGGAAAACTTGTCGTAGAAGATGTTGGCCTCCGGCAGGCCCTTGGCGCGCAGCACCGGGATGCAGGCGTCGATCATCAGCGGACTGCCGCAGAGGTAGGCCTCGGCCTCGGCGGCGCTCTGCACATGCCGGGCCACCACTTCCGTGATCAGGCCGGTCTCGCCCTCCCAGGCGTCGCCGGGCTCGGGCGCGGAGAGCGCCGGGATGAAGCGGAAGTTCGGCAGGCTTTTTTCGAGCTCGCGCATGCGGTCGACCATGAACAGGTCGCGCTTGGCCTTGGCGCCGAAGAAGTAGCGGCACGTCCGCGGGTTCCCGGTGCGCTCCATCTCGAGCAGCAGCGACTTGATCGGCGCCATGCCGGACCCGCCGGCGATGCAGATGATCTCGCGCTCGGTCGGATGCAGGCCGAACGAGCCGTAAGGTCCGTTGATCGTCACCGTGTCGCCGACCTTGAGATGCTTGTGCACATAGGTGGTGCAGATGCCGTTGGGGACGTAGCGGATCTCCAACTCGATCTCGCCTGTTTCGGACGGCGCGGAGGAGACGGAATAGGCGCGGTAGATCGGCTCCGCGGTCAGCTCATAGGGCGGCACCTCGATCTGGATGTACTGCCCGGCCGTGAAGGTGAGGGCGGGCGGCTCGATCAGTTTGAGCCGGACCTCCTTGATGTCGTACGTCAGGTCGGCCAGGCCGACCACCTGCGTCCGGTACTGCCTGACGCTGAACAGCTCCTCGGGGATCTGAATGCGGAGGTCGCGTTTGACCTTCACCTGGCAGGAGAGGCGGACGTTGGCCTTCTGTTCCTCCGGGGTGAGCCAAGGGGTTTCCGTAGGCAGGAGCGGACCGGCGCCTTCGAGCACCGTCACCTTGCACAGGCCGCACGAGCCGCGGCCGCCGCAGGCCGAGGGGATGAAGATCTGCTGGTCCTTGAGCACGTTCAGCAACGGCCGGCCGCCCGTCACGGTCAGCTTCTTGCGGTCGTTGACCGTGACCGTGCATTCGCCGTAATCGGCGATCAGCGCGTCCGCGATCACCAGCAGGATCGCCAGACCCGTATTGATGGCGCACATCACGCCGACCGCTATGAGGAGTTCCGTCATGGTTAGTTCAGGCTCACCATCCCGTTAAACCCCATGAACGCCAGCGCCATCGTGCCCGCGATGATCAGCGCGATACCCGGGCCCTCCAGCCCGCGCGGGATGCGCGAGCGCAGCGAGAGCCGCTGGCGGATGCCGGCCATGGCCATGATCGCCAGCGCCCAGCCCAGCCCCGCGCCCAACCCGTAGGCGCACGCTTGGCCGAAGGTGTAATCCCGGATCACCATGAACAGGCACGCGCCCAGAATCGCGCAATTGACCGTGATGAGCGGGAGAAAAATGCCCAGCGCCTGATAGAGCGTTTCCGAAACGCGCTCGATAATCATTTCGACCAGCTGGACAAAGGCGGCGATGACCACGATGAACACGATGAAGCGCAGGTAGACCAGATCCAGCGGCACCAGTATCCGGTAATACACCACCCAGTTCAGCGCGGTGGTCGCGGCGGTCACAAAGAAAACGGCCGTCCCCAACCCCAGCGAAGCCTTGACCTCGCGCGACACCGCGAGAAAAGAGCACATGCCCAGATAGTTGGTCAGGAGGATGTTGTTCGTGAAGACCGCCGAAAACAAGATGGTGAAAAATCCGAGTTCTTGCATGTCACGCCTGCGCTTTCTGGGCCGGCCGCTCGCCCCAGCCCTTGACGATCCAGACAAACACCGCCAGCACGAAGAACCCGCCCGGCGCCATGACCATGATCGACCAGTTCACCCAGTGCGGCCCCAGCACCTGCACGCCCCAGACCGCTCCGGTGCCCAGCAGCTCGCGGCAGCAGGCGATCAGGAGCAGGACGTACGAATAGCCGACTCCCGCCGAGAAGCCGTCGACGAGCGCGGGGAGCGGCGGGCTGGTCAAGGCTACCGCCTCGGTATGGCCCATGACGATGCAGTTGGTGATGATCAGTCCGACGTAGGGGCCGAGCTGCCGCGAGATGTCGGGGTAGAAGGCCTTCAGGTAGATGTCCACCACGATCACCATGCAGGCGATGACCAGCACCTCCACCATCATGCGCACGCGCGGGGGAATCGAGTTGCGGATCAGAGAGAGCGCCAGGTTGGAAAGCGCGGTGGTGAAGATCAGCCCCAGGCACATCACCAGCGTGTTCTTGACCACGTTCGTCACGGCGAGGGTCGAGCAGATGCCCAGCACCTGCACGAAGATGGGATTCTGCGGGCCGAGGTTATCTTTGAAGAGTTTCCAATTCTTTGTGGCCGTCATTTCACAGCCTCCTTTTCTTTCGCCGCAGCGAGAAGCGCCCCGTTGAGCATGTCGCGGACCGCGGCCGACGTGATGGTGGCGCCGGTGATGCCATCGATCTCCGTCGGCGCCGACGAGCGCGTGCCTTCGGGCTTCAGCACGAAGGGCCCGGTCTTCCCCTCGATCTGTCCCATGAACCACGCCTCGGTGATCCGCGCGCCGAGGCCAGGGGTCTCATTCTGATCGAGAAACCGGATCTGGCGAAACGTCCCCTTCGCGGGGTCAAGGCCGACGACCGCAGTGATCAGGCCCCACAGCCCCCGGCCCTGACGCGTGTAAACCGTCGCGCTCACGGCGCCGGTGGCCGCATCGCGCACGCGGAAGCGGATCGGTGCTGACGCGGGCTCGGCGTCCACCGACTGCCGGAACCAGGCCCCCACCGCGGCAGGATCTTCCGGCACGGGCACACCCGAAACCTCCATGACCGCCCGTTGCAGGAAGAGCGCCGCGTTGCGGTTCACCCGCTCGGCGGTGGCGAGCTGGAGTGCGGACACGCAGGTGATCACCACCAGCGTCAGCCCGAACATGAAGCCCGCTGTGCGCAGGCTCTCTTTCAAGCGTGCGTTCATGACGCGGGTGCCTTTTGAGGGATGCCCTGCAACAGCCGGATGACGTAATCCGTGATGGGCGCGAACATGTTCGCCAGCAGGATCGCGAACATGGTGCCCGCCGGCCAGGCCGAGAAGGTGGCGATCGCGGACGACATCGCGCCGATGAACGCGCCGTAGATCCACCGGCCCACATTGGTCTGGGCGGCCGAAACGGGGTCGGTCGCGTAGAAGAAGATGCCGATCACCAGGCTGCCGCCCGTGGAGGCCCGCCACGGGTCGGGCGCGTTAGCCAGGCCGAAGCGCCACAAGAGCGTCTGAACAACGGCGTAACCCAGGAACCCGGAGATGACGATGCGGTAGCTCGCGGCTTTGGTCCAGAGCAGGTAGAGCCCGCACAGGATCGTCAGCGCGGCGCTGGTGCCGCCGATCACGCCCGCGCAGTCGCCGATGAACAGATGCCAGAACGACAGGTCGGCGGCGGTCGCTCCGCGCTCGGCCAGGGCGGCTGCGGAAAGCTTAAGCAGAATCCCCGGCGTCGCCGTGGTGATCACATCCGGCGGCGCGGAGGCTGCGGTCCAGCCCCAGTGCACCAGCCCGGCGGGAAAGCGCGTCCACGGCTCGACCCACTGGGCGGTCATGTAATTGCCGAAACTGATGTAGACGAAGGCGCGCCCGGTCAGCGCCGGATTGAACACGTTGCGGCCGAACCCGCCGTAGACCATTTTGCCGAAGACGATGCCGAAGACGATGCCCAGCACCGCCATCCAATACGGCAGCGTCGGCGGCAGGGAGAAGGTGAACAGCACGGCGGAAACGAAAACCGCGGAGGAGACCGGCTCTTTCCACTGGCGGGTGAACACCGCCTCCGTGACATACGCGGCGACGGTGACCAGCAGCATCATCGCGAGGATCCGCCAGCCAAAGAGGTAGACCGCCGCGACCGTCAGCGGGACACTCGCGACAAGAACGTGCTTCATCGGCTGCTGCCAGTTGACCCACTTGCGTTGCTGCGGCATGCGTACCTCCCGATTTACGGGTTCATAGTACCGCATCCACACTCGAGTTTCAATATCGTATCGGCGAATACATACAAGCCCGCACACGAACCGCGCGCCCTGCCGCGGCACAGGGCTGAGCATCAGTCGGTCTTCATAAACGCGTGACGGTTGGGCTCGGATCCCATCACAAACTCCAGCGTGCCGCCGGCCACGATGTCCCGCTGGCGGATGCGCGGCTCCGTGAGCGGCTGGCCGTTGAGCGTGGCGGACTGGACGTACTTGTTCACCGGTGACTGGTTCTTCGCGGCAATCGTGAACGTGGCCGCCGGGTACGGCGCGCCGATCTTGAGCACCGCCTTGTCCACCAGCGGCGACCCGATCTCGTAAACATCGGTCGCGGGATTGAGCGGATAGAAGCCGAGGGCGGAGAGAATGTACCAGGCCGACATCTGGCCGCAGTCCTCGTTGCCGTCAAAGCCCTTCTTGCCGGCGTTGTAGCTCCGTTGCGCGATCTCGCGCACCTGCGCCGCGCTCTTCCACGGCTTGCCGATGGCGTTGTAGAGATAGGCGGTGTGATGAGAAGGCTCGTTGCCCTGGATCGAGCGGTTGCCGCGCTCGGGCTTGAAGAAGAGGTTCTGGAAATAGTCGTCCAGGCGCGCCTCGAACGCGTCCGCCCCTCCCAGCAGCGCCGCCACGCCCAGCGGGTCGTGCGGCACGCACCACAGCGAGGTCTGCGCCGAACACTCGGTGTAATCGTGCCCGTCCTGCTCTTTGCTGAACGTGCCGTCGGCCTTGCGCGGCAGGAACAGCTTGCTCTCGCGGTCCCAGACGTTCGTGTAGGACTTCGACCGCGCCGTGAAGAAGGCCGCGTCCTCGGCGTGACCCGTGGCCCGGGCCAGAACCGCGGCGGCCGTGTCGTCCAGCGCGAAGTCCTGCGTGCGCGAGACCGACTCCTTGACCTTGTCGCAGGCGACATACCCCAGCTTCTGATACCACGAGAGCCCGCCGCGCGTCTCGGGATACTTGCCGAACAGCCCGCGGTCGCGCCAGTCGCGCGTCTCGTCCTCCGCCTGCGGCACGGTGGCGTTCTTCTTGACCGCCTCATACGCCAGTTTGACGTCGAAGCCGCGGAAGCCTTTGGACCAGGCTTCAGCCAGAATCATCTCCGCCGGCCCGCCGGACATGATGCCCGTGTAGCCGGGATTCGGCCACATCGGCAGCCAGCCGCCCTCCTTGTACATCTGGAGCAGCGCGGTCATCATGTCGTCCACGCGCTCTGACGCCACCAGCGTCAGCAGGGCATGTTCGGCGCGGTAAGTGTCCCACATCGAGTACGACGTGTAGCTCACGCCATCGTGGACCGCGTCGTCGAAGGCGCTGTAGTAGCGGCCATACTCCGAGAAGATGCGCGGATAGAGCAGCGCGTGGTAGAGCCCCGTGTAGAAGATCGTCTTGATGCCCTCGTCCGGAGTCTCGATGGCCAGCCGCTCGAACTGCCGCTCCCACTCCTTCCGCGTCTTCGCGACGGTCGCGTCGAAATCCCAGCCGGGAACCTCGCGTGTCAGATTCGCGCGGGCCTGCTCCAGACTGATGAACGACGTGCCGATGCGGATCAACAGCGGCTCTTCCGCGGCCGCGAAGCTCACGTATCCGCCCACGCGGTTGGCCTGCGCCGTGCGTGCGGCCGCCTGCGTCGCCACGGACTGGTACGCGCCTTTGGCAACCGGCTTGCCGTCGCCCGCATACGTTCCGTACGACATGAAGGGGCGGCTGAAGACGATCACGAAGTAGCCTTTGAAGTTCGGCAGGTCGTACGCATGGTGCGCGTCCAGCCGGTCCTTGTTCCAGCCCTCGACGGTGCGCCCGTCCTCGCCGATCCTGACCCACCCGTCCGCGGGCCGCAGATCCGAAGCGCCCGAGGCGTAATCGCGCGACGCGTCGACCACCACGTGCGCGGCCTGCCCCTTGGGAAACGCGATGCGGAACATGCCCGCGCGTTCCGTGCCGGTCATCTCGGTCGTGATCAATCCCTGCTCCGGCGTCCCGGCGGTCACGCGGTAGAGCCACGGAGTCGCGACCTCGTTCGCATGCGAAAAGGGCATCCCCCGCGTCTTGAAATCCACGTCCAGCGCACCCACGCGCGGCGCGAGCGAGACCTGCCCGTAGTCGCCCATCCAGATCGCGGGCTGGCGCGTGCCGACGAAGCCGAGCAGCGTCGTGTCCGAGAAGTTGTAGCTGGTGCGCCCGACCTCGGTCAGCCGCGTCATGCCCACCCACTGCAGCGAGGCGAAGGGCTGCCCCACGCCCGGCCACATGCCGCCGTACTGCGAGCCCGCGCCCTCCGTGCCGATCAGCGGGTCGATGTACTCCACCGCCGGCTTCTCCGCCGACAGTACCGCAGAGGCCAGCATCACACAGAACCCATTTACTATTTCATTTCTCAAGCTCATACAATCCCCTTATTCAAAATCAGAGAGCCCCTAAAGAATGGCCGAAAAGAAGAGGTGACCTCTTTCTGTCAGTCGTGCCCACTTTCCCCAAGCTTGCCTTAACTTTCTGCCGGTATTCTGCCCATTGGTCCGTGTTCCATGAGCCGTCAGGATCGCCGGAAATCCCAAGTATTGACGCAATCTTCATGGCCGCCAGATCGCGCACCGAAAGCCGATCGATTGTGAATCCAGCACAGGGTCCATCGAACCGCTTGTCTCCTGATATCTCACGGTTCCCTTCGTCATCCAGGAAAGCGGACAAAAAGGCCAGACGACGGTTTCGGTTCTTGTTACCGATATAAGTATAGTCCAGAGGATTCATCATCTCCATGCGCAACCCAACACTGCAACGCTTCGCCGCAATATGAAACTCGCGCCATACCTCTTCATTATCGAGCTCCATCACAACATGCGATACCCGAGCCTCCTCACAGGTCCAGTACGATCCGCCTTGAATATCCGAAGGAAGCGATCGGATCAGAGGCAAGAATATCTTCGCGCAAGCGGCTTCGTCGACTCGCGCAAGCTCCTGCAACACCCCCAGCCGGTTGCCCAGCGAACCCCGGCGGGCGTATTCCTCCACCTTCTCAGCAACTTCTTTTCGGGGCAATTCCGACGCGACCAGCATATCCGTGATCGCTGAATCAAACTCATTTGTGCTGCGGCCCCGCTCATATTCTTCGCACAGATCACCCAATTTTTGAGGATACTTTTTCGCAAGAATCAAGGATGGGTATTCATTGACACCTGTGATTGTTTCGCCCACGCGGCAGAAAATTGTCCTTCTCAGCAGTGCATATTCATCCTGTCCCTGCCTCTGCTTCCACCATTCCCTCAAAGCGGCAACCCGATCGCCTCGTTGAGGAATCACCGTTTTTCCGCCAGCCATCTGTTGAGCGAGCTCACATGCCAGGTCACCAAGCCTTTGGATTTCGTCGGGATAGTAGCCGTCCCCAGGATAATAATGAGCGGTTACCCGTCGGTCACCAAGCAAACCGATCAACTCTGGCATTGCAGCATATCCTCGATACACAATTTGCCGGGCGGGATCGTCTTCAACTCCCCTCTCCCAACAGCAGCATCCAAACACCCTCCGTCGTCCGGCTTTAGTCGGATATTTTGACCATCTGACCAACAGTTCTTCAACTGATCCTGCTTGGGGCGGAAGATTGGTAACCGTAGTCTGTAAATCGTTATAGAGCCGCTCTCTTGTCCCCTTCTTCAACGAAGGATATTCGTAAAAGAGACGGCCCATTTTAGAGAAGACCTGATCCCAGGCAGAAGGCTCTTGGGTCAAGGTTCTTACAAGGTGGCTATACAGGCACGCTGCAAGAAACTGGTCTTGGGAATTCGGTATCTGCGTGACTTCAATGCCATTAATCGACTCATGCCATAGCGAATCTATCTCTTTTAGGAAACGGCGCCATATGATCTGAGCTGTCTTATAGTCACCTGTTGCCGCCGTCTGAACGGCACAAACAAATGAATCGGGATGGCCGAAGTACGCCTGCCACCGCAAATCAGGAGCGTTCTTTTGCTGACAGGTTTCAAACGGATGCCAAACCGGCTCACCACTGAATGGCGGTTTGACTTTGATCCGCTCACAGCCTACCAGCATAAATGCACTACCGTCCTTGCATTCTTCCACCAAATACGCCGGCAAATAGCAGCTTGGAGACCGCTTCCCATTAAAATAACGGCTTCCACCACCGCCATGAGCCAAGACTATTTGGCACCCTTTCGTCGGCAACGGAAGCTCATGCTGCACAGCAATTCCAACAAGTCGATCAGCATCAAGTCGAGGATAGTCCGGAGTCATATGACAACCGGCAAAGATGAGGATCAGAACGATTCCCAAACTTTTTTCCATGCTCCATCTCCTATGCGACAGCGCACGCACTTCTAATCGTTCCCGTTTCCCGTCCGGGTAATTCCATTTCGGGTAAGGCACAACGCTCAAGTCATAACACCGACGCAGTCCCGCCTGCTCATAAACGGTAGATGTCCTTGCGATTGCCGACGCTGACAATCAGAACGCGAAGCCGGCTGTCCTCAAGCTCATAGATAACGCGGTAATCGCCGACACGGATTCTCCAAGCCGGACGCCCCGTCAGCTTGTGACAACCCACTGGCCGGGGATTTGCCGCCAAAGAACGTATCGCGTCAATAATCCGCTTCTGCGCTTGACGGTCAAGCCGTGCGAGCTGTTTCTGCGCCACACGCAGAATCTCGACCGTGTAGCTCACCCGCGATAACCCTCTTTTATCTCACAAACGGCCTGCTCAAAAGGAACAGATTCGGACGCGGCACTCTTGGCAGCGTCATAGGCACGGATATCATCAAGCTCCTCAAGCTCCGCGACAACCCGCTTCCACTGGGCAACAGAAAGCAACACGGACTTGCGCCGTTGCTTAGCATCAACAACATAGGTTGGATTTAATTCGAGCATGATCTTTCCCTCTAGGCACCTTGCCTTCTTCTATTAATATTATACGTCCGCCGGCGGAATCAGGGTTAGCTCTTTTTCCTTTATTGCGTTCTCCCACATGCGAAAATGCCCTCCTCATTCTCCGAACACCAGGTAGGGCATCTGGCAGGTGCGGCCTTTCTTGTCGTAGGTCTCGATGCGCTTCCACCACGGCTTCCACTCGTCGCGGTCGGTCCGGTCGCGGTCAAAGACCATCAGGGAAAACGCCATCTTCTGGCCGGGCTTCGGCGGAGCGGCCCGCAGCGCCGCGAAGGGAATCGCAGCCTCCACGGTCCAATGCTTGGCTTCGCGCGCGACGGCCCACTTGATGCCCGACGCGTCTGACGCGCCGGGATTGACGAGCGTTTTCATGACCGCATTCTTCAGCAGAAACACCGGCTGGCCCGTGGCAGAGGTCGGCGCGACCGTGATCTCGAAATCGTAAAGGTCGGGCTTGCTGACCTGCCGCTCGGGGCGCGTGCCAAGCTGGAGCACGACCGCATCCCCCAGCGCCGCCGAGCCGAGCGCGTTGGTGTTCACGACGGCGCTGTCCGCCACGTCGACCGCCAGATAAAATGCGCGCTCGTCCCACGCCAGGCGCCACGTGGCCTTGAGATCGTCGAGCTTCGGGTTGGCCAGCTCAGCGCCGGGAACGCCGCCCCACTCCTCGAGCTTGCCGTCGACCACCGGCGCGGCGCCAAGCTTCGGCATCGTGTGCGCTCCCGCGCGGGCTGTCCAGAGGTCCGGGTTCAGCGGCGCGTCCGGCGGCGTCGCACGTTGCTCCAGCGACTGACCCACTCCGGCCAGATAGGTCACGTCCGGCCCCACCTTCACATGGAGTCCGTCCGAAGCCGCACGGAGCGTTCCGGAACGACCCGTCAGACCGACTGCAGTCACGCCGGGGACGCCGACGTCCAGCACGACCTCCCGGGCTTCCTTCTCGGTCCAGAGCGCGAGCGTCCGCTGACCCTCGCGCTCGAACAGCATCGCGCCGATGCCGGGACCAAGCCAAAGGTCACCCACAAAGCGGCTGCCGTCAAGCAGGCGGGCGCAGGTCGCGAAGGCCACGATGGCGGGCTTGGGCTCATTGTTCAGCCGGAAGAAGCCGAAGTAGTCCTCGCGTTCTCTCGGATTCTGCTGCCGCTGCCCGAGCGTGTGCGGGATCAGCGTCTTCACACCCTCGGCGTAGAGCATGAGCGACTCGCGCACCGTCAGCCGCGCCTGCTCCACCTCGCTGACCACACGCTCGCCCTGCGGCGCCGTAGACCAGCCATACTCTGTGGCGTAGAGGTCAAGATCGCGCCCGAGCTTGAGTTTTAGCAGGTCGTGGTAATTCCTGATGCGTTGCCTGAAGCCCTTCTCCTCGGGCGTGCCGGCGGCATAGGGATGAATCGCCACCATGTCCATGCGGTCGAGGCCACCCGCCGCGATGACAGCCTGATCGTAGGCATTGATGTCGCCGCAGATGTTGGGCCCTACCACCGCATTCGGCCTCACCTCCTTGATCACCGACACCGCCCACTTGCAAAGCGCGGCGAAGTCCTCGGCCGGCATCGTCTTGCTCCATTGCCACGGCTCGTTCCAGATCTCGAAGACCGTCTGTTCGGCCGGCGCGGCCGCGACCTGCTGTCTCAGCCACGCCTTGTACGGAGCCTCTTGCGGCAGCGTGCTCTTGGACCACGACTTGCCCTTCTCCGTTGCCTTGTAGCCCTCAAGTGGGCCGAATCTGGCATCATCGAAGCACGCTTCGGGAAAACACTCGACTTTAGACACGACGTTGAACGGGTAGCGCGTCGCCAGTTCCCGCGTGCCCATCGTCTGATCGGTCAACGCGGCGCGCGTCCACTGCAAGCCCATGAGCCCGCAGGCCTGCATGGCTTCGCCCGCATCCCAGGTGAGCGAGCGGTCCCACCAGATGTCGCCGCTCTGCCAGACCTTCATGCCGAAGCGGCAGCCGCCCTCGCGAGCCTGCGCGGCCGGGCGGACGATGAGGGGCACTACGCCGAACTTCAAAGACTTTTTAAACCCGCCGGGAGCGGTGACCTGCAACTCGTAATGGCCCGGCTCCAGGGAACCCAGCTCAAGCGCAAGTTTCACTTTGGGCTCAAGCGCACGCTGCAGTCGTTTCGAGAAAACGGCCACCCCGTCATCGCGGATCGCCGCGAAGACGATCTCGACATCCCCCGTCCGTTCAGATGAGACCGTCGCCTCGAAAGCGACCGCGGAACCGGCTTCAAACAGATTGCAGGGCGGATGACGAGCAATCGCCACGGTCAGCCCCTGCGCGGCCGTCAAAGGCCCCGCAAGGACTGCAGCCAGAACACCCGCGCGCCATAGCCGACGGTTTTTGAGCATGGCACGAGTATGCCAGCATTCGTCCGCAACGTAAAGAGGGCCTTCTGCGCTTCCAACTCCTCAATCCCGACTCCTAAATCCTCCTGGGCGCGACTCAGTTTCAACGAAACTGAATCGCACCCGCGTCCGGGCTCACAGTCCGATGCCGCGGTGCTGCCGCCAGCGCTCGCGCAGCCGCGCCTGCTTGTCCGCGCGCGACAACCCCTCGGTCGCCCCCACCATCTCGGAGATCGAGAACAGGTCGGCGGATATGACCGGCCCGGATGAGGGTTTCGGCGGGGCGGGTTCAGGTGCCGGCGGCGGGGCCGCGGTCGGCGAACGTCCCAGATCCGGATACGCCGCATGGACCAGCGCCCAGACGTCGGCCTCGGTCGGCGACGTGACGGCCGCTCCCTGGAGCGCGCAAAGCCGCGCGGCCAGCAGGCTGAGCATGACCGTGTCGGCCGCGCAATAGCGCTCCAGCGTGCGTTTGGCCTGCTCGTCGCCGCGCCCCGACCAGGCCTGCCAAAGCCAGACGGCTTCCGCACCGCCGAGGCCGTCGAGATCCGGCGGCCGGCGCAGCCCGAGGGCGCGCTCGATTTTCTTGAGTCCGCCGCGCCAGCCGGCGTGATGGCAGAGCCAGCGCAGGTCCACGTGCGCGCACGGCAGCTCAGGAATATGAAAGCGGTCGAGCACGCGCGGCACGTCGAAGCTGGCCCCGTTGAAGGAGACCAGCAGCTTCACGTTCTCCAGCAGGTCCAGGAAATCATCCAGATTCTCGCCCGCCAGGAAGCGCAGGGGCCGCCCCTCGTGGAAGCAGCAGACCAGCGTGACGATGCTGTCGGCCTCCAAGCCGCTGGTCTCGATGTCGAAATACGAGGCCCGGCCGAACCACTGCGTCAGCACGCGCCACTGTTCGGCGGGAGGAAACTTCGCGGTGAAAAAGGCGGCATCGTCAGCCTGCATCGCGCGCAGGCTCTGTTCCGCGGCGGAGCGCACCTCGTCCCAAGCGAGGAGATCCAGCCCGGCGAGCGGACGCGACGCGTTCAGGATGTCGGTCCAGCAGGCACACCCCTCCAGGAGCAGCGTTTTCTCGCGCTGCGGTCCGATATGCGGCAGGTGCCGGATGTACTGCTGTAAAGGCATAGGGGACAATTTCGGGCCGTTAGCGGTTTAGGCTGTTAGGCAAAGAACCGGCAAAGGCCCCCCGTTTGAAACGTTCTCAGGCCGTAACCGAGGCCGTTCCGCGGACCAACCTAACAGACTAACAGTCTGAACACCTAACAGCCTCTCTCCAAAAAAAGACAGGCTCACGGACTGACGTCCGCGAGCCTGTGGAAGAGACGTGCACCTCACGTGCTATGAGAACGTCTTAGCGGCGGCCACGCAGGCGTCCGTGTTTCAGGAACCCGTCGTAGTTACGCATCAGCAGGTGCGACTCCATCTGACGCAGCGTATCGAGGGCCACGCCGACGATAATCAGCAGGCTCGTGCCGCCGAAGAAGGAGGCCATCTCCCAGGGGAGCTGCATCACGCCGCGCAGCAACTGAGGCACCAGCGCGATGATGAGCAACCCCGTGCCGCCGATCAGCGTCACGCGCGTCATCAGCGCATCCAGATACTCCGCCGTAGCGCGACCCGGGCGGATGCCCGGCACATAGGAGCCGTCGCGCTTCAGGTTGTCGGAGATCTGCATCGCGTTGAACTGGGTAGCCACCCAGAAAAAGGCGAAGAACATGATCAGCAGCCCGTAAACCATGAGGTGGAGCGGGCTGGCCATGTCGGACAGCTGCCCGCCCAGCCACTTCAGCCACGAGAGCCACCCGATCTCGGCCGGGATGCGGCTCAACACCGCCGCGGGGAACTGAATCAGCGGACCCGCGAAGATGATCGGCATGACGCCCGTGTAGTTCACGCGCAACGGCATGTAGGTCTGCTGCATCCCATACGAGTTGCCGCCGCCCGCCGCGCGCCGCGTCGAGTGGATCGGCACCTTGCGGACGCCCTGCGTGAGCATCACCGTGCCCATGGCGATGGCGAAACCGAAGAGCAGCAGCAGCAGCAGCTCGACCGGGCTCTTGGTGGCCGAGAGGCCGCCCAGTCCGAAATACCGCGTCCACGCCTCGATGATCGCGACCGGCAGGCGCGACGTGATGTTGATCATGATGATCAACGACGTGCCGTTGCCGATCCCGCGCTGGGTGATCTGATCCGCGAGCCACATGACGAACAGCGAGGCCGACGTCATGCAGATCGTGGTCATGATGTTGAAGCCCAGGCCCGGGTGCGTCACAATCTGCACGTTGCCCAACCCGAACGAAGCCGGGTTCTGCAGCGCCGTCGCCAGGGCAAACGCCTGGAAGACGCAGATGCCGATCGTGAGGTAGCGCGTGTAGTACGCCAGTTTCAGCCTGCCCGACTCGCCCTCGCGGGCGAGCCGTTCAAGCTGCGGGATGACCGCCGTCAGCAGCTGGATGATGATCGAAGCGCTGATGTACGGCCAGATGCTCAGAAAGCCGACCGCGCACTGGTTAAGTGCGCCGCCGCTGAACACGTTGAACCAATCCATGAGACCGCCGCCCAGACCGCCAGCACTCTCGCGAATGCGGGCGAGCTCAGCCTGCAGCGTCTGCCAATCAACTCCGGGGGTCGGCACCATGGAGATCAGTCGGCTGGCAAAAATCAGGCCGACCGTCAGCAGGATGCGTTTCCGGAGTTCAGGAATCTTGAAGGTGTTTGCAAAAGTTGCAAGCATGGGCATGATGACGGTCCTCACACGATTTCAACGCTACCGCCCGCGGCCTCAATCTTGGCCTTGGCTGTCGCGCTGACGCCGTTAACTTTGACGGTCAGCTTCTTGGTCAGCTCGCCGCTGCCGAGAATCTTGACGCCGTCGAACTTGTTGGCGAAGAGCCCACAGGAGTGGAGCAGGTCGAGGGTCACTTCCGTGCCGTTCTCGAAACGCTCCAGGGAGCACACATTGACGCCGTGATACTCGATCCGGGTGGGATTCGTGAAGCCACGTTTCGGCAGACGGCGGATAAGCGGCATCTGGCCGCCTTCGAAGCCCAGCTTGCCCTTGTGGCCCTTGCGGGCGTTCTGACCTTTGTGACCGCGGGTCGATGTTTTACCATGACCCGAGGCGCGGCCGCGTCCCACGCGTTTGCGGGGCTTGCGCGCGCCCTCGGTATTCTTGAGTGTAGATAAATCCATAGTTCGCTCCTATCGGAGAAAAAGCTTTCGTGAAACCGGCGCGTGCCTACGCACGCGCGGCCGCAATCTCCTCCACCGTACGCAGCTTGTTCAGCGCGTCGACGGTGGCCTTGACCACGTTCAAACGGTTCTTGCTGCCCAACGATTTGCCGATGGCGTCGCGGACACCCGCAGCCTCGAGCACAGGGCGCATGCCGCCGCCGACGATCAGACCGGTGCCGTCCGGAGCGGGCTTCAACAGCACGCGCCCGCCGTCACAGATACCGATCACCTCGTGCGGGATGGTCTTGCCCACGAGCTTGACGCGCATCATTTCCTTCTTGGCCGCGTCGCCGCCCTTGCGGATGGCGTCGCTGACTTCGTTGGCCTTGCCGAAGCCGAAGCCCACGCGGCCGTTGCGGTCACCCACAACCACCACGGCGCTGAAGCTGAAACGGCGTCCGCCTTTCACGACCTTGGCGCAACGGTTGACGAACACGACGCGCTCGTCGAACTCGCTCTGCGTTTCCTTACGGGAGAATCTTGCATCTGCGCTCACTTCGCCTCCTCCGCCACGACGGCGTCACGGTCCGAAATCCTCAGACCGCCGGCCACTGCGGCATCAACGATCTGCTTCACGCGCCCGTGGAATTTCAAGCCACCGCGGTCGACGACCACGATCGAAATGCCTTTTTCCTTCGCCACGCTGGCGGCCTGCTCGCCGATCAGTTTGGCGGTTTCCAGATTGCAGTGCTTCGCCTCTTTCAGGGTGGAGGTCGAAGCCAGCGTGTGCATGGCTCCGTCGTCGATGAACTGCACATACATGTGCTTGTTCGAGACGCAGATAGCCATACGCGGACGTTCAGCCGTCCCCTTGACCCGCTGACGCAGGCGCATGTGGCGCCGGGTGCGTTGTTCTTTACGGTTAAAACTCATGTTTCCTCAGCTCCGTTCAGGCGTTACGCTACAGTCTTGCCCTGCTTGCGGCGTATCACTTCGCCCAGGTACTTGATGCCCTTACCCTTGTAGGGTTCGGCCGGATAATAGCTACGGATGCGCGCAGACGCCTGACCCACGAGTTCCTTGCTGATACCCTCGACGGTCAGATTCACGCCGGCCGCATCGACCGTGATTTTGATCCCTTCAGGAATCGGGTAGTCCTTAGGCGAAGCGAACCCCAGCGCGAGGCTCAGCTTTTTGCCCTGCAGATTGGCCTTGAAGCCCGTGCCCTCGATGTTCAGCGCCTTCTTGTAGCCGGTCGTGACGCCATCGATCATGTTCTTGATCAGCGTACGGCTCAGCCCGTGGCAGCTCTTCTGCATGCGCGTGTCATCCGCGCGGGCGACCAGCACCTTGCCGTCCACGACCGTCGCGGTGATCCCGCTCTGGAACGTCCGGCTCAGTTCGCCCAACTTCCCCTTGACGGTCACCTGGTTACCGTTGGCGGTAACGGTGACGCCCGCGGGAATCGCGACCGGTTGTTTACCAATTCTCGACATCGTTGAAGCCCTCTTACCAGATTGTGCAAATCAGTTCACCGCCGAGCTTACGCTTGCGGGCTTCCTTGCCGCAGACCACTCCGCCCGAGGTGCTCAGGATCGCGGTACCCATACCGCTCAGCACGTTGGGGATGTCCTGCACGCCGCAGAACTTGCGGAGGCCCGGCTTGCTCTCGCGGCGCATGCCGCGGATCGCCGGTTCGGCGTCGTCGTTATACTTCAGTTCGATGCTCAACACGCGGGGAACGGTTGTGGTCATCGTGAAGTCCGTGATGTAGCCTTCAGCCTTCATCACGCGTGCGATCTCACCCTTGATGCGAGAGCCCGGAAGCTCAATCGCGGGTAGACCAGCCTTCAGCCCGTTGCGGATACGCAACAGCATGTCAGAAATCGGATCCGACGTCATTGTAATCTCCTCACCAGCTTGCCTTGGTCACACCCGGGATCATTGCCGACACAGCCAACTCGCGGAAACAGATACGGCAGAGCTGGAACTTACGGATATACGCACGCGGACGCCCGCAGCGGGTGCACCGGTAGTGCTTGCGCACGGCAAACTTCGGCGTACGCTTGGATTTTACGATCAAACAAGTTTTGGCCATTTGGGAAACTCTCCTTATTTGCCGGCGAACGGCATGCCCAGAATCGCGAGCAATTCGCGGGCCTGCTTGTTATCCTGTGCCGACGTGACAAAAGTGATGTCCATGCCGACGTCCGCGGCAGGGTTTCCGGAGTCGACCATTTCAGGGAACACCGTGTGCTCTTTCAAGCCCAGCGTGTAGTTGCCCCGGCCGTCGAAACCGCGGTTGGGTATGCCGCGAAAGTCGCGGATACGCGGCAACGCGCTGTTCGCAAGACGCTCGTAGAACTCGTACATCCGGTCGCCGCGCAAGGTCACCTTGGCGCCGATGATCATGCCCTCGCGGAGCTTGAAGTTCGAGATGCTCTTGCGGGCCTTACACAGGACCGGCTTCTGCCCGGTCAGCTTGGTGAGGTCCTCGATGATGCCCTTCTGCACGTCCTTCTCGACGATGCCGAAGCCCATGTTGATAACCACCTTCTGGAGGCGGGGCACCAACATCTTATTCGTGACGCCGAGCTTCTCCTGAAGCTTCGCCGCCAGTTCCTTGATGTATTTCTCTTTGAGATTGGCCATCTCTGCCCCCTATCAGCCCAGGATCTTTCCTGAAGCCTTGGATTTGCGCACCATTTTATCGCCCTCACGGACCTTGCTGATGCGGACACCCTTTTTCTTGTCCGGGTCGTAAGGCATCAGATTCGACAGATCCATCGGTGTCTCACGATCCACAAAGCCGCCATTGGGAGCGGTCTGCGAGCGGGGGACGGCCTTCTTCACCATGTGCAGGCCCTGAACCACCGCTTTGCCGATGTCGGCCATCACGCGGAGGACTTTGCCTGTCTGCCCGGCGGACTCGCCAGCAATGGCGATCACCGTGTCATTCTTCTTGATTCTAGCAACACTCATGCTACTTCCTAACTCGTAACCGTTTTGACGTGCGCGGGCCTCGCGGCCCCTCGCCCCTCATCGGCGTTACGGTCTTTCGCTGGTTCAGACGACTTCCGGCGCCAGCGAAATGATCTTCATGTAGTTCCTGTCGCGCAACTCGCGGGCGACAGGCCCGAAAATACGCGAGCCGACCGGGTTCATCTTGTTGTCCACGATCACGCACGCATTCTGGTCGAAGCGGACGTACGAACCGTCCTCGCGGCGGAGGGGATGGCCTGTACGCACGATCACCGCCGTGCAGACCTGGCCCTTCTTGACCGCGCCCGTGGGGGCCGCTTCCTTGATGGCCACGCGGATCACGTCGCCCACATAGGCGTAACGCTTGCGCTGACCCAGGACACGGAAACACATCGCGAGCTTCGCGCCGGTGTTATCCGCAACCACCAATTCAGTCTGTTCCTGAACCATGTTACTTGACCTCCGGCTTCACAATGCGCCACCGTTTCGTCGCGCTCAGCGGACGGGTTTCCACGATGGTGACGTTGTCGCCAACCTTCGCGGTGTTCCCCTCGTCGTGGGCGTGATACTTCTTGAAGCGGCGGATGACTTTGCCGTACTTGGGGTGCGCCTCGCGCCGCTCGCCCTGCACGATCACCGACTTCTCGCCGCTCTTGCTCACCACAACGCCCTTACGGACTTTGCGGCTGCCGCGATCTTCTGTTGCCTCGGCCATTTACTTAGCCTCCCGCTGAGCTTTTACCGTCTGCATGCGAGCGATCTCATGACGCAGCGTGCGCATACGGACCGGTTTTTCAACCCCGGTGCCCGACTTATGCTTGATCCGCATGTCGCTCAACTCCTGCGACACCTCGCGGATCTTCTGGTCGAGCTCTTCCGCTCCAAGTTCTCTCAAGTCTCTTGCTTTCATGGTTCCGTCAGACTCCCGTTGTGTTGCGTGTGACGAACTGCGACCGGATACCCAACTTGGTATCCGCCAACCGCAGACACTCACGGGCCACGGAGTCCGGCACGCCACCGACCTCGAACAGCATCTTGCCCGGCAGCACGACGGCAACCCAGAACTCCGGGTTACCCTTGCCGCTGCCCATGCGCACCTCGATGGGCTTACGGGTGACCGGCTTATCCGGAAAAATGCGGATCCACAGCTTGCCCTTGCGCTTCATCTCGCGGTTGATAACCACACGGCAGGCTTCGATCTGCGTGGCGGTCAGAAAGCCGCGTTCCAGCGCCTTCAGGCCAAACTCACCGTACGCGAGCGTCGCACCCGAAGTCGCGAACCCCGAACGGTTTCCCTTAAAGTGCTTGCGGTGTTTAACCCGCTTAGGCATTAGGGGCATCTTTTCTCCTCCTCTGACCGCCGGTACGCACCGGCTGGAAATCGTCTTTCTTGCAGATCCAGACCTTGACGCCGATCAAACCCGCGGTGGTGTGCGCTTCCGCAAAACCGTAGTCGATGTTCGCGCGCAGCGTGTGCAGCGGGACCTTGCCCTGCTTGCTCCACTCCACGCGGGAAATCTCCGCGCCGTTGATGCGGCCGCTGCAGCGGATCTTGATGCCGTCGACGCCCATGTCCATCGCGACCATCTGAGCCCGCTTCATGGCCCGCTTGAGGGCCACGCGACGCTCGACCTGCTGCGCAATGCTTTCCGCCACCAGCTGGGCGTTCGCATCGGGATCACGCACCTCGTGAATCTCGAGGTAGATCTCCTTGCCGGTCTTCTTCGCCAAGTCCGCGCGGATCTTATCCACGTCCTGGCCCTTACGTCCGATCACGACACCCGGGCGGGCCGTGAAAAGATTGATTCGCACGCGGTTCGCGTAACGCTCGATCAGGATCTTCGTGATCGCTGCCGTCTCGAGGCGTTTCTTGACCAACTCGCGAATCATCATGTCTTCCGCCAGCAGCAATCCGAACTGCTTCTTATTGGCAAACCAACGGCTGCGCCACTGCTTGTCGACCGCGAGCCGGAAACCAATTGGATTTACTTTCTGTCCCAAAGTCTTGCTCCTTTAAAAGTCGCCGGTCTCACTGACCGTCGGTCAGGACCACCTTGCAATGACTCAGCCGCTTGGCAATCGGGCTCGCGCTACCACGAGCGCGGGGCCAGAACCGGCGCATACGCGCAGCCTCGTCGAACACGCACAAGCTGACCTTGAGCGTATCCACATCGAGGTTCGCGTTGTTCCGCGCGTTGGCGATCGCCGACTTGAGCGTCTTGCTCAAGATCAGCGCCGCCTTGCGGGGACTAAACTCAACCACATTCAGGGCGGCGGCCACGGGCAACCCCTGGCACTTGCGGGCCAGCGGCCGGCCTTTTTGGGCCGACATCCTGACGTTACGGGTTATGGCAGTCACTTCCATTATTCTCAAACTCCGTTATTTCGAGACCGCTTTGTCCGAATGGACTCCGTGCGACTTGAACGTCCGCGTGGGAGCGAACTCGCCCAAGCGATGGCCCACCATGTTCTCGTTGATGAAAATCGGAACATGCTGCCTGCCATTGTGGATGGCAAACGTGTGCCCAACGAAATCCGGTAGAACCATGGAACGGCGCGACCAGGTCTTGATCGGCTGTTTTCTGCCGGACGCATTCATCTTCTCGACTTTATCGAGCAGGCTCTTCTCTACGTAAGGGCCCTTTTTAATCGACCTTGCCATGCGTTACTTCCTCCGCTTCACAATATACCTGCTGCTCGTCTTGCGGCGGTTGCGCGTCTTGCCGCCCTTCGACAGCTTGCCCCAAGGTGAACGAGGATGACTGCCGCCAGACGTGCGACCTTCGCCACCACCCATCGGATGGTCAACCGGGTTCATCGCCACACCGCGCACGGTCGGGCGGATGCCCATCCAGCGCTTGCGGCCGGCCTTGCCCAGCTTGATGCTGCCCCAGTCCGCGTTACCGACCTGGCCGATCGTCGCCATGCAGGCGGAGTTGATCAGACGGATTTCGCCGGACGGCAGGCGCAGGGTCACGAAGTCGCCTTCGCGCGCCATCACCGTGCAGCTGTTACCCGCGGAACGGGCCACTTTGCCGCCCTGACCGGGCACCAGCTCGATGTTGTGAACGTTCAGCCCCAGCGGGATCTGCGCCAGCGGCAACGCGTTGCCGACGCTCGGCTCAGCCTCGGGGCCGGCCATCACAGCGTCGTCGACCTTGAGCCCGGTGGGCGCAAGGATGTAACGCTTTTCGCCGTCCACGTATTTAAGCAGGGCGAGGTTGGCGGAACGGTTCGGGTCGTAGGCGATCGCCTCGACACGCGCAGGGATGCCGACCTTATCACGACGGAAGTCGATGATGCGGTAACGGCGTTTCACACCACCGCCGCGATGACGCGTGGTGATGCGGCCCTGGTTATTGCGCCCAGCCTTGCTCTTGCACGCCTCGGTCAGCCTGCGAAGAGGCTTGACTTCGGTAATTTCATCGAAGGTCGGTGCGACGCGGTGTCGCAGCCCGGCGCTTCTAGGTTTGAATGTCTTGAGCCCCATGGCTTGTTATCCTCTCCGGCGGCGTTTAGACGGTCTCGATGCGCTCGCCCGCCTTCACCGTTACGATCGCGCGCTTCCATCCGGAATCGCGGACCACACGGCGATTGCGCAACGTACGCAACGCGCCTTTGTAATTCTGGGTATTGACTGCCAGCACATGCACGCCGAACTGCGTCTCGACGGCACTCTTGATCTCGATTTTGTTCGCCTTGGGAGCGACCTCGAGAATGTACTGGTTTTCACAGGCAAGCTTCGTGCCCTTTTCCGTGATCTGCACTTTGCGGATAATTCCAGCGTGCTTCATGCGACCACCTCCGTCTTCTTCCTCATGCGCGCCGTCAACGCCTCAAAGCCCGCCTTGGTGGCGACCAGCGTGCGGCACAAAAGGAGAGAATATACATCAACTTCAGGCGCGCTGACAACCTCAACCTTTGGCAGATTGCGGGCCGCGAGCAAAACCGCGTCCTCGTACTGATCCAAAACGATCAGAACCGAGCGGTCCGCCCCGAGCTTTTTGAGCGTCGCCATCAGCTGCTTGGTCTTGGGCTCGACGAAATCGAACTTCTCGATCACCGAAACCTGACCCGCCGCGATCTTGTCGCTCAGCGCCCGCGTGAAGGCCAACTGGGTCACCTTGCGGTTCACCTTGACCGAGAAATCGCGCGGATGCGGTCCGAAGGCCACACCGCCACCACGCCAGACGGGGCTCTGACGCAGACCCGCACGGGCCCGGCCTGTCCCCTTCTGACGCCACGGCTTCTTGTTGCTGCCCGCAACCTCGCCCTTGCGCAGCGTGTCGGCGGTTCCGGCGCGAGCGGCGTTTTGAATCGCCACCACCACGTCCTTCACGGCCTGTTCGCCCTTGTCAAGCACCAGGAGGTCGTCCGCAAAGGCTAATTCGCCTGCGGCATCGCCAGCCGGATTAAAAACCTTGATCGTGCTCATCGGTTCTCCAACCCCTATTTCTTCAGGGCTTTCCTGATAATGACTACGGCGCCCTTGGCTCCCGGCACCGCGCCGGCCACCAGAATCAGGTTCTCTTCGCCGCGAACCTGCACCACGGCCAGGTTCCGCGCCTTGCGGTTCACACAGCCCATGTGACCAGGCATCCGCTTGCCCTTCTCGACCCATCCCGGAAGATCGCGCGCACCGATTGAACCGATGCGGCGCTTCGAGTGGCCACCGTGCGTCATGGGACCACCGCCGATACGGTAGCGGCGGAATACGCCCGCAAAACCGCGGCCTTTGGTGATACCCGAAACGTCGACGTATTTCACGCCGTCAAACATGTTGACCGTAACCGCATCGCCCGCCTTGACCACTTCGCCGTCGTCCAGCGCGAATTCCTTGGTCACTTTGCAGGGCTTCACGCCGGCCTTCTCGAAGTGCTTGACCTCCGCCTTGGGCAGGCGTGAAGGTTTCTGCTCAGCGAAGCCCAGCTGCACGGCGCTGTACCCGTCCGTGTCAGGCGTCTTCACCTGAACGACCGGGCAAGGCCCCGCTTCCAGCACGGTTACTGCAATCCGACGCCCCTGGTCGTTGTAGACCTGCGTCATCCCGACTTTTCTGCCAATTAAGCCATTCATGGTGTTCACCGTCCTTAGATTCGAATTGTGATGTCCACGCCAGCAGGCAGATTCAACTTTTTGAGCTCGTCGACGGTTTTGGCCGTCGGGCCCACGATATCCAACAACCGTTTGTGCGTGCGCATCTCAAACTGGTCCATGGACTTCTTGTCCACGTGGGGGCTACGGTTGACCGTGAAACGTTCAATCCTCGTAGGAAGAGGAATGGGTCCCACGACCTGAGCCCCGGTACCGCGGGCTGTGTCGATGATATCGCTCACAGCCTGATCCAGCACCCTGTGATCGTACGCCTGCAAACGAATGCGTATGCGCTGACTTTGCATTCTAACGTTACCTGTTCAGTAGTTGTTCTCTTACCGTCCGTGGCACGACCGCAAATTCGCCAGGTTCCATCGTATAACTGGCGCGGCCGCGCGAAAGCGACCGGATTGCGGTTGAGTACCCGAAAAGTTCTGCCAACGGCACCTGTGCGCGCACGATCTGCATGTCTCCACGCGTCGTCATGTCACGCACCGAACCGCGGCGGCCGTTAACGTCCCCCATGATGTCGCCGACATAGTCGGCAGGCGTCACGATGTCGAGGGACATGATCGGCTCCAGCAATTCCGGCGAAGCGGCCAAAGCCGCCTCGCGGAACCCCATCACGGCCGCGGTCCTGAAAGCCACGTCTGTCGCCGTTTCCTCATCCGTGATCACGACCTCCGTGACCTTCGCCAGCACGTCCGTCATCGGATATCGTGCCAAAACGCCGGTCAGGATGCCGTCCGTCAATCCTTGCTCCACGCAGTCGACGAGCTTCTCGTCCGCGATCTTGCGCCGCACCGTGGAGGCGATCTCCACCGCGTGGCCGCTGCCCCGCTTCTGAGGAACCACCTCGACCGTCAATTGCGCGTAATGACGCTTCCCGCCCAGCTCGCGGTCGAAGAGATAAGTGCTCTTCCCCGGCGCTGTGACGGTCTCGTAATACGACACCATTGGTCGGCCCGTGTTAGCCTCACACTTGAACTCGCGGCGCAGACGGTCCACCAGGATTTCCAGGTGAAGTTCGCCCATGCCGCTCAAAATCGTCTGTCCCGTCTCCGGGTCCACGCGCACCTGGCAGGTCGGGTCCTCCGCCGAAAGCAGACTCATGGACTCGCTCAGCTTGTCCTTGTCCGCCCGGGCCTTCGGCTCGATCGCCATGAACATCACCGGCTCGGGAACCGTGATGCGCTCCAGGTAAACCGGCTGGTTCTCGGCGCACAGCGTGTCGCCCGTGGTCGCGTCCTTCAGTCCCACGATCGCGCCGATCTCGCCCACGCCCAGCTCGTCCACGTCCGTCTGCTCGTCCGCGAACAGCCGCACGATCTTCATGATGCGCTCGCGCTTGCGTCCCCGCGGATTGAAAACGTTCTGGCCCTTCTTCAGCGTCCCCGAGTAGATGCGCACGAAAAACAGGCGGCCCACGTAAGCGTCCGTGGCGATCTTGAAGACCAGCGCCGTCAGCGGCGCCGACGCGCTCTGCTCACGGATCACCTTGGTCTCGCTCTTCAGGTCCGTAGCCTCGACCGGCGGGCGGTCCAGCGGCGACGGCAGATACCACATCACCGCGTCGAGCAGCTGCTGCACGCCCTTGTTGCGCAGCGAGGACCCGCACAGCACCGGCACCAGCTTGCCCGCGATCACCGCGCGGCGGATCGCCCCGCGCAGCACCTCGGCCGACAGCTCCGGCTGCGCGAAGTAGGCCTCCATGATCGTCTCGTCCGCCTCGGCCACCTTCACGCACAGCTCGGCGCGGGCCGCGGCCGCGGCTTCCTTCAGCTCAACGGGAATCTCAAATTCGGTGACCGCGCGGCCCTCGCTGCTCTCGTCGTACTTGAGGGCCTTCATCTCCAGCAGGTCAATGATGCCGCTGAACGTCTCCGCCTGCCCGATCGGCAGCTGCAGGCACACGGGGTTCGCGTGCAGCTTGGTGCGGATCTCGGCGACGCACGACGCGAAGTCCGCGCCCATGCGGTCCATCTTGTTGATGAAGGCGATGCGCGGCACGTTGTAGCGGTCCGCCTGGCGCCAGACCGTCTCCGACTGCGGCTGCACGCCCCCGACGGCACAAAAAACGCCCACCGCGCCGTCCAAGACGCGCAATGAGCGTTCCACTTCAATCGTAAAGTCCACATGGCCGGGCGTGTCGATCAGGTTGATCCGCACGTTCCGCCACGTACAGGTGATCGCGGCGCTGGTGATCGTGATCCCGCGCTCGCGCTCCTGTATCATCCAGTCGGTGACAGTGTTGCCGTCGTCCACATTGCCGAGACGGTGCGTGCGCCCTGCGTAGAAAAGGATCCGCTCGGTCGTCGTGGTCTTGCCCGCGTCGATGTGGGCCACGATACCGATGTTCCGGACGTTACAAAGCGACACGTCACCGCCGTCCGGCTGTTGGCCGGCTGCTGCGGTAGTCCGTTTGTCTGCCTTGCTTTCCAAGACGCTCACCATTCACCCTGACTTTTCAAAGAACAGCGGATGTTCCCGGCAACTTGCCGGCTTATCCTGATGCCGCCGCGGGAGGGTCTCCCGCAGCCTCTCAAACCAACTGCGCGGGCGACCGGGGGGCCGCCCTGAAATCAACTACCACGCGTAATGCGCAAAAGCCTTGTTGGCCTGTGCCATCTTGTGCGTGTCGTCGCGCTTCTTGATCACGTTGCCCTGGTTGTTGTAGGCTTCGATCAGCTCGAGCGCCACAGCCTTGGGCATCGGGGTGCCGCGGCGCGCGCTGGCGAACATCGCCATCCAGCGGAGGGCCAGCGACAGCTGACGGGCCGGACGGATCTCGACAGGAACCGGGTAGGTCGTGCCACCGACGCGGCGGGACTTCACTTCCACTTTCGGCTTCATGTTCGCGATGGCGATATCCATCACTTCGATCGGGTCCTTGCCGGTCTTTTCCTTCAGCTCTTCGATCGCGCCGTACACGATGCGCTCCGCCGTGGTCTTTTTGCCGCTCTTCATGAGCGCGCGGACAACGCGGGCCACCAGCTCGCTGTTGAACTTGGGATCTGCGGTCTGCACCCGCTTCACTGCTCTACGACGTCTTGCCATTTTCGCCTCTGCTTAGGGTAAAAACACACTCTGGGGCAGGGAATCGCGTCCCCCCGCCCCGTCAGCCTACTTCTCCGTCTTAGCCTTAGGACGCTTCACGCCGTACTTCGAACGGCTGCGGTTGCGCCCGGCCACGCCCAAGCTGTCGAGACAGCCGCGGACAATGTGGTAACGGACGCCGGGAAGATCCTTGACGCGGCCGCCACGCACCAGCACGACGCTATGCTCCTGCAGGTTGTGACCTTCGCCCGGGATGTACGCCGTCACTTCGTAACCCGTCGTCAGACGGACACGGGCGACCTTACGCAACGCCGAGTTCGGCTTCTTGGGCGTCTGCGTCTTCACGACGAGACAGACCCCGCGACGCTGGGGACACCCCTTCAGCGCAGGCGACTTGCTCTTCTTGCGCAGCGGGGTACGACCCTTGCGCACTAACTGGTTGATGGTCGGCATCGAATATGAATCCTTCCGATTGGAAATAAATGGAGAGACAAGTTACCACAGGTCACAGCCTGCGCGCAAGTGCGTTTTTGAATAAATCTTCGCAACGCCCTCTCCCCCGCCCCCTCACGCCAAAGACCACGGCCCGCGCATCGGACGCGTCAGCATCCGGTTGGCCATCGCGTCGTTGGCGAACACCTCGTTCACCGGATCCCAGGCCAGCTTACGCTGCACCTGCATCACGATGTTCCCGATATTGCACAGGTTGGTCGTCTTGTGCCCGATCGCCAGATCCGACACCGGCAGCGCGCGCGTCTTCACGCACTCGATCCAGTTGCCGAAATGGTCGCGGCTCTTATACAGATGAACCTCGCCGTCGCCGATCTGCTCCTTGAGAACACTCGCGGGATCGGACTTCAGCTTGCTGCGCGAGACGTCGAGCCGTCCCTTCTCGCCGTAAAAAATGATGTTGCCGTCGTACACGCCGTCGGTGCGCGTGCGCATCCGCATCGTCACCCCGTTCGCGTAGGCGTAGCGCACGTCCACGCGCGTCGGCGCCGTGAAGAGCCCGCTGCTCGGGAAGACGCCGCTGCCGTCCACCTCCACCGGGCCGGACTCGTCCATGCCCAGCGCCCACTGCGCGATGTCCAGATAGTGCGCGCCCCAGTTGGTGGTCTGCCCGCCCGCGTAGTCCAGGTTGTAGCGGAACTGGTAGTGCGTGCGCTGCGACGTGTAAGGCGCATACGGCGCCGGCCCCAGCCAGAAATCGTAATCCAGCCCCTCGGGCACCGCCTCGGGCTTCCATGTCGCGCCCACGTAGCAGTTGTTCGCGGGAATCAGCACGTCGATGTGACGGATCTGGCCGAGCCTGCCGTTGCGGATCAGCTCCGCCGCACGGTGGAAGCCCTCCGACGAGCGCTGCATCGTGCCGGTCTGGCCGATGCGCTTGTGCTTGCGCAGCTCCTCGACCAGCACCTGGCCCTCGCGCACCGTCAGCGTCAGCGGCTTCTCCACGAACACGTCCTTGCCGTTGCGGATCGCGTCGACGGCCGGCAGCGTGTGCCAGTGGTCCGGCGTCGCCACCGTGACCAGGTCGACCTCTTTGCTGCGCGTCACCTCGCGGAAATCGCCGAAGGTCTTGCAGGACTGGTCGCCGTACTTCGCGTTGATGATCTGCGCCGCGCGCTTCTGATGGTGCGCGTCCACATCCGCCACCGCCACTACGCGCACCGTCGGCCGGTCCAGCAGCTGCGCGAGGTGCGAAAGCCCCATGCCGCCCACGCCCACGCAGGCCACCGTCAACACCTTGGAAGGGGCGCTCTGCCCCCGCACCGCCGAGGGGATGATCGAGGGGAAGGCCGTGATCGCCCCTGCCGCCATCCCCGCCGTCTTCATGAATCCGCGCCGTGTCACTTTCATCTCAGAAATCCTTGTTTCACTTCTTTGCCACCAAGGCTCCAAGGACACAACGATCACAAAGCTCTTGGCGGACTTGGTGTTCTTTGCGTCTTGGTGGTGAGAATTATTTCGCTGCCCTTGCAGCCACCGCGCCGGCCAACCCCGTGGCCTCGCGGCCCTTAGCCTTGCCCGCCGCCTCGCGCAGCGCGGCGTCCGCCTCAGGCCCCGGGACCCGCTCGATCACCAGACGCGTCAGATAGGCGACAACCTCGTTCTCGCCGGCCAGTTTGTCCTGCAGCGCCGCGACGCTCTTCGGCGAAGCGATCAGCGACAGCAGCCGGCAGACGAAACCGTACCCCGCCTCGGTGCAGGCGGGATCCTTCGCGATCTTCAGCAAGCGCTCCTCAAAACCCGGGTACTGCGACGGATCGGCGTCCAGCACCACGCGCTCGACCGTCGAAACCATCGTGCGGTCCCCGCCGTACTCGACCGTGCCGAGCACCTTCCAGGGATCGGCCGTCTCTTTGAAGCTCTTGTAGCGCGCATCCGCCGCCTGACCGGCCAAAGGATCGCTGGCCGCCCGCTGACCGTCCGACACATTCGTTTTGTCGCTCATCCGTCCGCCTCCTCCCTCTTCTTGCCCTGCTCCCGAAAAGAAAGGGAACATATTACCACCCCGCCGGGACTGTGGCCACTCACTTTTCTTGGCACAACCATTCGCAGCGGCCGCGCGAGCTCCTTGTGGGCCCTGTCCAGCGGTCGCCTTTGGGAACCATCCCTGCCGACGAAGCACGTCCTTGTGGCAGGGACGGTTCCCCGAACCGTCCGCCGGCCCGTGTGCGCCAGGCCACTCAATCCCTATTCCGCGTGATACCGGTAAGCCGCGCGGCCGTTGGGCGCCGTGTCGCCGTCGGTCAGCCACGCCAGCGGGTCGTCGCCGCGCACGTTGTCCGACCACTTGAAGCGCAGCCGCAACGGGCCGCCCGGTTGCAAGCCGAGCGCCGCGCGCGGCAGCGCCACCACCACGCGGCGCTCCGTCACGGTGCAAGGCACCGTCATCTGCGCCTGCCAGGCCTGCGTCGCCGTGCGCACGAAAACCTGCGCGCGCAGGCCGTCCGCCTCAGGCTGCACCTTGACCTGGAACCCCTGCCACGCCGGGCGAGCCGCTGCCTCCACGCCGACATAGAGCGTCATCCACGCGTCGCCCTGTGGCGGCGTGAGAGGCTGCGCGCTCTCGGCCATGAACCAGAGCGTCGCCCGGCTGCGCGCCACCTTGCAGAGCCGGATGTCATTGCGGCCCGTATCGTTGGTCAGCACGCCGACCGCCCCGTAGCCGAAATGGTTGCGGTGGAAGGTGTCGCCCGCGTCATCCCAATAGCTCGGCGCGATCGCCGACCACGGATCAGTCCCGGATTGCGGCTCACGGGGACGTTCGCCCTCCAATAACGAAACCGGCGCTGGAGGGCGAGTGTCCTCACGAGCCGCAACCGAGAGCTTCCACCCCTCCCACTCCCCGCCCACCGCGGCCGAGGCCTCTGGCAGCGGCCGCACGCCTTTGAAGCGCCGGATGTTCTGCCACATCTGATAATAGTAGGCGTCGCCGTACCCGCCCTTCATGGGCTCGATGTCGCGGTTGTACTCCATGTTGTACAGATCCACGAAGACGCCTTCAGGGTCGTTCAGCTTCTCCCCCGCATAGCTCGCCCGGTTGATCTCCTTCCGGGTGAAGCGCATCGCGATCCACTCGTTCCACTGCGTGATGAAGACGAACTCGGGATCGACCTCCAGCGCGCGCCGCCACTGCTCGGCGAAGCAGAGGCCCTGCTCCGTGCGGTGCGGCTTGGGGTTCGCGCCGTCATGAAAACTCTTGCCGCGGTCGCTGTCGGGGTGTTCGGCCGTGCAGACCACGATCTGCTCGGGCCTGTCCGGCGACGCGTGCCAGCCGTACTGCTGCGGCGTGTGGTCCAGCCACGGCCAGCGGTCCCGGCCGTCGCCAAACCATTTCTGCCCCCGGGTCCAGGCCCACGACCGCCGCAGCGAGAAGAACTGCCGGATATCGTCACTCAGCCCGTCCGGATCGGCCAACAGCAGCGGCTTGCCCTTCCACAGGAACCAGAGCTCCTGGTAAAGCCCTTTGGAGTAGAGGTCGGCGTAGAGCTGCCTCACGACCCGGTCATGCGCCGAGTGGGTCAGGAAGGCGACGGCCGGGGTGCGTCCGCCGGCCGCGCGGATCTCGGCGTAGACGCGCAGGATATTCATGTAGATGGCGCGGTAGCTGAGCCCGTTGGTCACGTCGAAGACGATCACGTCCACACCCGCGTCGGAGAGCATCTGCGCGTGCTTGCGGATCACCCACTCGTCCTTGGCCACATAGAACCCGAAGAGCGGCTCGCCCCAGTGGTGAAAAGCATGTTGAGGGCCCCACGCCCGCTCGCCGACCGGCCGCCGGATGATCTCGGAAATGTTGTAAGGGCTGTTTGTGTCGCCCGGCCCCGGCACATGGATGTCCTGCGCCTCGCCCACCGGCGCCGCGTGCCGGTCATACCCGTGCGCGCCTTGCCAGATGTAGTAGAACACGCCCACGAAGCGGTTCGTGCGTGCCGCCGGCGCCTGTCCCTCGCACGGCAGCTCGCGTCCCAGCGCATCGACGCCCGCCCAGGTGTCGCTCCGCGTGTCCTGCGCCCCCGCGCGCAACGCCGCCCCCAGCGCCATCGCTATCCAAAGCCGCGTCATGCGCCCCCTATCCGCCCGCCCGGGGACCCGGCTCCGGCGGCAGCGAAAGGGGGTCGCGCGCGATGACCCAGATGCAGCGCGAGCGCGCCTTGCCGCCCTTGTAGGGCGCGACATGGAACCGGCGGTAGAAAAGGTTCACCTGACGCAGGCGGTGTTCGAAGGCGTTGTCGATCGCCCCCGACCAGATCGCGAGGCAGCCCTTCGCATGCAGGGCGCGCATGCAGGCCTGCAGCCCCGCGGGGCTGTAGAGGCGGTCATTGCCCTCGGATGTCAGCGCCTCGGGGCCGTTGTCGACATCGAGCAGAATCGCGTCGAAGGCATGCTCCGACTGCTGGATCAGATTCGTGACATCGCCGACTTTGAGCACGACGCGCGGATCGCGCAGCGGATGACTGTTCAGCTCGCCCAGGAATTCGCGGTTCCACGCCACGACCTCGGGGATCAGTTCACTCACGACGACCGTCGCCTCGGGCTGAAGCAGGTCGAGCGCCTGGCGCAGCGTGTAGCCCATGCCGAGCCCGCCGATCAGCACCGTCGGGTTCTGCCGCGACACGATGCGCGCGCAGCCCAGGCGCGCGAGTTCGAGTTCGGACTCGTGGGCGCGGCTGGTCATCAGCTCCTGGCGGTTCACCTTGATGGAAAAATCGGCGTCGTGCTGGTACAGCGCCAGCACCTCTCCGTCCGGGGTCTTGGCCGTCGCAATCTGAAGGGTAGGTTTCACGCCCGTAAAATCCCATACCCGCCGCCCCGCCGTCAACCCGTATTTTATTCGCATGCGCGCGGCATGCTTGCTGTACAAAACGCGATCATGAACTATAATGGCGCCATTGAACGAAAGCTCAGCATGAAACGGATTCCGATTCTAACATCACCCGCCACGCTCCTGTGTTGCCTGCTCGGGGCTCTCCTGGGCGCGGGCGGCTACACTTTTCGGGAAGGCGAAGGCCTCGCCTATCTGGGGAGCGAGTCCAAGACCTGCTCCAACTGCCACATCATGCGCGACCAGTACGACGGCTGGCAAAAGGCCAGCCACCACGCCCACGCCACCTGCAACGACTGCCACGTGCCCCACGCTTTCATCCCGAAATACCTGACCAAAGGCGAGAACGGCTTCGAGCATTCGAAGGCCTTCACCCTCCAGAATTTCCACGAGCCGATCATGATCCGCCCCAAGAGCGCGCGGATCGTGCAGAGAAACTGCATCCGCTGCCACGGCGATCTGGTGAATGACATGCTCGCCAAGGATCGCGGCTTCGATGCGACCTTCACCTGCGCCCGTTGCCACGACCGCGTCGGCCACGGCCCCACACGTTAACCCGAAGAGGTGTCCCCATGTTACAAAGAATGTCCTCGTCCCTTCCGCCCCGCATGAAGCTTCTCTATGTCGTGACGGTGCTGGTCGCCGCCGCCGCCACCGTCGGCGTGATGGCGCTCTGGCGCAACATCATGGAGCGCAAGGCCGAGTCGAGGCAGCACGTTTTCCAGATTGTGGAGCTCAACGAAAACACGATCGATCCCGCCGAATGGGGCAAGAACTACCCGCGCCAGTACGACAGCTACCGCCGCACGGTGGACACCGAGCGCACGCGCTACGGCGGCAGCGACGCCTTCCAGAAGCTCGACGCCGACCCCCTCTGGCGCGTCCTTTTCCAGGGCTACGCGTTCGCGGTCGACTACCGCGAGGAGCGCGGCCACGCCTACATGCTCTCGGACCAGGACCAGACCGAGCGCGTCAAACAATTCAAGCAGCCCGGCGCCTGCCTCCACTGCCACGCCTCGATCCTGCCCGCCTACCGCTACATGGGGCGGAAGGCCGGCGTCCCCGACGAACGTCCGCAAGACCAGATCATGAAGGGCTTCGAGGCCGTCTGCGCCCTGCCTTACGCCGAAGCGCGCAACCTGACCGACAGCAAAGGCGACAAGCTGATCCGGCATCCCGTCGCCTGCATCGACTGCCACGACCCCGCCTCCATGGGGTTGCGGATCACCCGCCCCGGACTCCTCAACGGCCTGCGGGAACTGGCCAAAGCCGAAACCCCGCTGCCGCACCTGCCGAGCGTCATGCGCTGGCGCGCCGGCAACCGCGTCCGCGACTATGACGTCAACGCCGACGCCTCTCGTCAGGAACTGCGCTCGCTCGTCTGCGCCCAGTGCCACGTGGAGTACTACTTCAAAGGCCCCGAGAAAAAGCTCACCTATCCTTGGCACAAGGGCCTCAAGATGGACGAGGAAGAGGCCTACTACGACGAGGTGGGCCATGTCGACTGGACCCACGCGGCCAGCGGCGCCCCGACGCTCAAGGCCCAGCACCCCGAGTTCGAACTCTGGAGCCAGGGCATCCACGCCCGCAGCGGCGTGGCCTGCGCGGACTGCCACATGCCCTACATGCGCGAAGGCGCGGTCAAGATCAGCGACCACCACGTGCGCAGCCCGCTGCTCAATCCCGCCCGCTCGTGCCAGACCTGCCACCGCTATCCGGAAAAAGAGATCATGGCGCGCGCCGAGGCGATCCAGGACCGGACCAAAGCGCTCATGCTCCGCGCCGAGGAGGCCACGGTCGGCCTGATCCGGGCGCTGGCCGACGCCAAGCAGGGCGGCGCAACGGACGAGGCCCTCAAAGGCGCGCGCGCGCTGCACCGCCAGGCGCAGTGGCGCCTGGACTTCGTGGCGGCCGAGAACTCCATGGGGTTCCACGCGCCGCAGGAGGCCGCCCGCCTCCTGGCAGAAGCCATCGACCTCGCCCACCGCGGCAAGATCGAGCTTCTGAAGCCCCGCGGCAACTAGTCGGCCGCAATGATTTAATGGATGTAGGCCGCTATTAACGGGCAGCCCGGCCAATCCATGGCGCCGTCAGACCCCCTGTCTCTGAGCGCTCAGGGCGGCGCAGGAGCGCGCCCCCTAACTTTTTTTCTCAAGTTCCTTTACCGCTTTTTGACCGCTAACCGGATCACCGTCACGGAGTTGCCCGGGAAAGCGTGCGTAAAGCTCCCCTCCGCGCAGTCGAGCGTGAGGGCGGCCGGGGCGACCTTCGCGGGCTCATCGAGCGAGTTCTCGGCCATGGGGTCCGCCGACGTCAGCACGAACGCCCGGGCTTTCTTCGAGACACTCTGCACGCCGTTCACCCGGATGTCGGTCTCCTGGACAGCGGCGGCGGTGTTGACGATCTTCAGGATCACCTCGTTGCCGTCCGCCGAGAGGGTCGAGGAGGCATGCAGCGCCTTCAGCGGCTTGCCCTGCGCGTCATGGATGAGCTTGCCGTCCAGATAGCACCTGATGTTCGCGCCTTTCAACTCCACCTTGATGTCGTACCAGCGGCCGGTCTCGATCGAGCCCTCCACGCTGGCTTCTTCGACGCCGGGCATTTCGAGGCCGTGCCGTTTGTTGCCCCAGCCTCCGATGTTCCACCACGATTTCTGGTTGTCCTTGTCCACGCCGAACAAAATCAGGAAGCCTTCCGAGCCGCCGAGCTTGCGGGCCTTGAGCGTGTAGGTGTAGTTGTTCCATTTTTTGTCGCCGACGACGGCGCGGATGTTCTCGCCGCGCGATGTCTGCTTGAGAACGCCGCCCTCGGCCTTCCACTCGCCGCCTAGCAGCTTCCAGCCCGGGGTGCCGCCCGCGAAATCGCAGGAGTACAGCACCTCGTCTCCGCGTGTCACCTTGATGTCCTTGTATTCGGCCTGCGTAAGCCACGTCCCCACGCCGACCATCCCGCTCTCGGCCGGCGCCGCCGCGGCCGCGGATTCGACCGCACACGGCAGGACCACGTCGCCCCTGTTTTCGGCGAACAGCTTCTGCACGTAGTACGAGGGGATGCCATAGGCCCGCGAGCTGTCGAATACGATCAGGTCCGGATTCCAGCGCCGGTGGTTGGCGTTCACGAGGAGCGGCGCGTAAGAGGCCATCACGACGACATCCGAGTTGCGCTCCAACCCGGTCATGAAGGCGGCCTCGCCCACCGCGCCGCGCAGGCTGCCCTCGCCGGTGCCCTGCGTCACCGCGTACTCCCCCACGAAGACCTTGTAGGCGGAGCGGTCGTAGCCGTCGTACCTGCCCGCGTTCGCGATGAAGAACTCGGGGTTGCTGTAGTAGTGCTCGTCCACGATGTCGAGGGGACGGTTCTTCGGCATCCCGCTCCACACGTTAGCGACAAGTTTCACGTTGGGATACTTGGCCTTGATCGCGTCGTGGAACAGCGCGTATCGCTCATGGTAAGCAGGGCCGCCGTTCTCGTTGCCGATCTCCAACATCTTCATGTTGAACGGCGCCGGGTGTCCGGCCTTGGCGCGCACCGCGCCCCACTTGCTGTCGGCCGGGCCGTTGGCGTACTCGAGCGCGTCGAGCGCGTCCTGCACGAACTCGCCCATCTTGTCCATCGGCACGTTCTCCTTGTGGGACATGCCGACGTTGATGCAGAAGAGCGGCTCCGCGCCGATGTCCTCGCACAGCTGCAGGTACTCGTGGTAGCCGAGCCCGTGCGTGGCCCTGTAACCCCAGATGTTGTCCTGTGTCCGCCGTTCGGGGATATCGCCGATGGTCTCCTTCCAGCGGTAGGCCTCTTTCATGGTGTTTCCCTCGACCCAGCAGCCGCCGGGGAAGCGCATGAAAGCGGGCTTCATCTCGGCCAGCATCCGGGCCAGGTCCTTGCGGAAGCCGTGACCCTTCCACGTGTCCTGCGGAAACAGGGACACCATGTCGAGCCAGAAGGTCCCGGGCTTGTCAGTGCTGACCACCAGCCGCGCCTTGGGGTCGGCCGTGTCGGTCTTGAGCGTGAAGGTGTAGGTCTGCCAGTCTTTGCCGAGCGCCTTGATCTTCTCCTTGGCGTACACCACGCTGTCGGTGCTCTCCAGCGTCACCGTGAGAGGCCCTTTGAAAGCCCCGTCCGCGCGGGCGCACAGCGAGAGATCATATTTCCCGCCCTTCACCACCGCCATGCCCCAGTAGCCGCCGTTGGCCACCCCCGCACGCGCGACGCCCGGTTCCTTGATCGTCACTTTGAGCGCATGGGGGTTCTTCGCGCTCATCGGCTTTTCGGAATCCACGGCCAGCTCGATCTGGGCGTTGCCGCTGCTGACGGAGGTCCAGAAGTCCGGCTTGCCGGAGTCCTCGAAGGAGCGGTTGCGGACGAGTTCCGCATAGATGCCGCCGTCCGTCGACAGGTTGATGTCCTCGAAGAAGATGCCCCACAGGGTCGGGCTGACCTTGATGCCGGGCTTGTCGACCGCCACGGTGATTGAGTTCTCGGCAAAGAGGCTCCCGCACCCAACGCCTAATAACGCGCCCCACAATACGACCTGTTTCATACGCCCCTTTTTTGAATTACGTCAAACATCCAATATCCAACAAGGAATATCCAATGATCAAGTGAAGACTTAACGTTCTCCGTTGGACATTGGACATTCCCTGTTCGTTATTGGTGATTCCCTAATTTACGCGAACGGATTCTCGCCGGGATAACGCACGCTCTCGGGCAGAGGCGTGTTGACGTCCTCCACGCCCAGCAGCTTGACCGCTTCGAAGAGCACCTTGCCCGCCCTGGCGAAGCCGAAGCCGCCGTGGTGCGGGAAGCGCTTGCCGATCAGCACGTGGCGGTAGAACCGCGCGAAGTCGCGGATGCCCACCACGCTGATGCCGCCGAACGAACAGGGATCCACATCGAGCATCTCGCCCTCGGCGATGTAGCTCACGAGCTCGCTGTCGGCGTTGGCCTGCAAGCGAAACATCGTGGTCGCGCCGGGCTTGAGTTGCCCTTCCAATGTCCCGCGCGTGATGTCCGGCTCACCGCCGCCCTCCATCAGACGGTTCATGATGAGCTGGTACTTCATGGTGCAGCTCTTCATGCAGGAGCTGCACGTGTTGCCGCAGTGGAAGCCCATGAAGAGGTCCCTGACCGGCACACCCTTGAGATCCGCGCCCTTGAGGATGTCCGCGGGCACCGAGTTGTTGATGTCCAGCAGCGTCGCGGGCAGACCCGTCGCGCACTGCAGCATGTACTCGGAGATCGCGCCGTAGAGGTCCACTTCGCAGGCGACCGGGATGCCGCGGCCGGCGAGGCGGCTGTTGATGAAGCAGGGCACGAAGCCGAACTCGCTCTCGAACGCGGGCCAGCACTTGTTGGCGAAGACGCCGTACGATGAAGCGCCGAGGTTGCTCTCAAAGAAGTTCATCAGCGCCAATTCGTACTGCGCCAGTTTCGGCAGCAGATCCGGCCAGCGGCAGCAGCCCTTCAGCTCCTTGGCCATGTCCGCGGCAATCGCTTTGATCGAGGCCTTGTCCTTCGCGGCCTTCTTATACTCGACCAGCAGATCCAGCTCGGAGTTCTCCATCACCGTCGCGCCGAGGTCGAAGATCGGCTGGATCGGCGCGTTGCAGGCCATGAAGTCGTGGGGGCGCGGCCCGAAGCCGAAGACCTTCAGGTTGCTCACGCCCACCACCACCCGCGCGATCGCGGTGAACTCGCCGATCTTCTGCGCGAGATCCTTGGGCAGCCCCACCGGGTACTGCGGAATGTAGACGTCAAGGCGGCGCAACCCGATATTGTACGAGCAGTTCAGCAGCCCGCACAGCGCGTCGCCGCGGTCGCTCGCCAACACGGCCTTGTTCTCTTCCGCCGCCGCGCACACCATGACCGGCCCGGGAAACTCCTGGATGAAGAGCGTGGCCGGGCCTTCGGGACCGAAGTTGCCAAGATACACCACCGCCGCGTTACACCCCTGCTCGATCAGGTCATCGCACGCCGCGAGGGCCTGCTTCTCGTTCTCGATGATCACCGGGCACGCCACGGCATCCACCTTCTGCTTCTTGAGTTCGGCCATCAGCGCGGCCAGACGTTTCTGCGTCAGGCTGGCGGGGAAGCAGTCCCGCGACACGCCGACGACGCCGATCTTGATCTCCGGCATATTCTGCATACTCATTGCTCACTCTCCTTTGAATATCCAATAAACAACAAGGAATGTCCAACACCCATCGGACAAACTACTCTTTGTTCTGCTCGTTCTCTCTTGCCGTTTGAACACTCGTAAACAGAATTGAAATCAATTCGTCCGTCTCTTTAAGCAAAGGCATGACCAGATCTGACGGTTGAATCAAGCCTGCCTTCATAATCACTTTCAGCCAAATCTCTGTCTCACGAAGTTCCTTCAGTGCGATCTTGAGCTTATGGATAAAGTCCATCCGCGATTCGGCGCTTTGCCCTTCCCCGTAATTTGGCGCGGGCGACGTGCCGCTCCGCAAGATCTGGATGGCGATGTGCCTCCCGGACTTTGTGTCGGGAAGGGACTCTGAAAGTCGAATGATTCTGACCGAGTAATCGACCAGCCGATCTTGCAGGTCAAAGGTCTTCCCCTTCATCATTGGACATTCCTTGTTGATTATTGGATATTTCTCTGTCCGTAATACGCACCCGGGCCGTGCTTGCGTCCGTAGTGCTTGTCGAGAATGTAGGCGGGCAACGGCGCGGCATCCGGGCACAGCGCAAACGTCGCGGCCGCCATCTGCGCCACCGCCTCGAGCGCCACCGCGTTCTCCACGGCCTGGCGCGGGTCGGGGCCCCAGGTGAACGGTCCGTGACCCGCGGCCAGCACGGCCGGCAGCGCGTCGGGATCCAAATCGCGAAACCGCTCGACGATCAGCCCGCCGATGTTGTGCTCGTAGCGCTCGCGCACCTCGGCCGCGGTCGGCAAGCGCGCCACCGGGACGGAGCCTTGGAAATGATCCGCGTGCGTGGTGCCGAGACAGGGAATTTCGCGGCCCGCCTGCGCGAACGACGTCGCATACGTACTGTGGGTGTGGACCACGCCGCCGATGTTGGGGAACGCCTGGTACAGACGCACATGCGTCGCCGTATCCGAAGACGGCGCGTAGTCGCCCTCCACCACGTTGCCGTCCAGGTCCGTGATCACCAGCGCCGCCGGCGTGAGGCGGTCATACGCCACGCCGCTGGGTTTTATCACCATCAGGCCGCGGCCGCGGTCGATGCCGCTCACGTTGCCCCACGTCAGCGTGACCAGCCCCTGCCGGACCAGCTCCAGATTCGCCGCGCAGACAATCTCGCGTAATTGTTCAAGTTGCATGTCATAACCTTAAGAGTTACGGGTTACAGGTTACACGTTGCGTGCTTGGATTCAGTTTCAAGCAAATCTCCAACGATTAACGGGTAACGAGTAACGCCCCCTTCAACGCTGTTTTTCCCTAATCGCGATCAGGTCCTTCATCACGTTGGCCATCCGGCCGCACCACGCCGTTGTGCCGAACCCGTCGTGCAACTGCCCATAGAGCGCGAACAGCTCGCGGTAGACCGCGACGTTCGCGGGGATCGGCTGATACACCCGCTCACGGATACGGCAGAGCTTGGCCTGCGCGGATTCGACATCCGCGAACACACCCGCCGAGACCGCGCCGAAGAGCGCCGCGCCCAGCGCGCAGGTCTGATCCGAGGCCGCCACGGTCATCGGCATCTCCAGAATGTCCGCGTAGACCTGCATCAGGAAGGGGCTCTTCACCGCGAGGCCTCCGCAGGTAATCACCTGCTCCACCGGCACGCCGTACTCGCGCACGCGGTTGACGATCATCAGCGCGCCGAAGGCCGTCGCCTCCACCAGCGCGCGGTAGATTTCCGGCGCGGTGGAGTGGAGCGTCTGGCCGAGCAGCAGCCCAGACAGGCGCACATCGGTGAGCACCGTGCGGTTGCCGTTGTTCCAGTCGAGCGCCAGCAAGCCGCTCTCGCCTGGCTTGAGCTTTCCGGCCGACTCGTTCAGCGCGGCGAACTTCGCGTCCGCCGAAGCGCCGAACGCATCCGGCACGAGGTTGTTCACGAACCAGAGGAAGATGTCGCCCACCGCCGACTGGCCGGCTTCGATCCCGTAATAGCCGGCGATCACCGAGCCGTCCACGATCCCGCACACGCCCGGAATGTCCTGCAGCGGCTGATCGCTCTTGGCGACCATCAGATCGCAGGTGCTGGTGCCCAAGATCTTCGCCAGTTTGCCGGCGGCGCAGCCCGCGCCCACCGCGCCCATGTGAGCGTCGAAGGCGCCGACCGCCACGGCAGTGCCCTCGCGCAGACCCAAACGCTGCGCCCAGGACGCGCAGAGTCCGCCGGCCTTGACGTCAGCCGTATACGCCACCTCGTACAGGCGGTCCCGCAGCGCGGGCAGCGCCGGATCCAGCGCGCCGAGGAACTCCTTGTCCGGCAGGCCGCCCCATTGCTTCGCGTACATCGCCTTGTGGCCGGCCGCGCACACGCCGCGCTTGAGCGTCAGCGGATCCTCCTCGCCCGTGAGCAAGGCCGGAATCCAGTCGCACAACTCCACGAAGCTGAAGGCGGCCTCGAACACGCGGGGGTCCTCCCGCTTGCAGCGGAGCACCTTTGACCAGAACCACTCGGAGGAGTAGGTGCCGCCGCACTTGGCGAGATACGCGGGCCGCATCGTGCGGGCCAAAGCCGTGATCTCGGCCGCCTCGGCGTGGCTGGTGTGGTCTTTCCACAGCCACGCCTGCGCGTTCGGGTTGTCCTTGAACTCCGGCAGTAGCGCCAGAGGCACGCCCGCGCGGTCCACCGGCATGGGCGTGGAGCCGGTCGTGTCGACGCCGATGCCGACCACGCGGTCGGACGAGAAGGCGGCATCTGCCGCTTTGGCCTTGGCGAGGCCTTGCACAATGATCTCGACCAGACCTGCCCGGTAGTCCGCCGGGCTCTGCCGCGCGACATTCGGGTCGCGCGGATCGATGATGACGCCCGCCTGACCTGACGGGTAGTTGTAGACATGTGACGCGACCTCTGCGCCGGTCTCGAGATTCACGATCAGCGCGCGGCACGAGTTGGTGCCGTAATCCAGTCCGATTGCGTATTTTGTCATAGCGTTCCTCTTGAATCATCTCTCACAGAGCCACAGAGACCACGGAGTATTCAATCTTCCTTTGTGCTCTCAGTGCCTCTGTGAGATGCCTTCTTTTGTTCTACTGCGCCTTAATTCTCAAAACCGTCAGCGAGTGCGGGGGCAAGGCCACCTGCGAAACCGCGCCCGCGATCGGCACCGCGTCCTCTTTGGGGGCCACCAGCAGCGGTTGGCTCAGCGTGTTGACGTCGTCCGGATTCCCGGCCAGCGTGATGCGCCGCGCCTGCTGCGATGCGACCGTCGCGCCCGCCAGATTGAGGTTCACCAGCTGAGGCTCGGCATGGGGATTCACACACTTCACCACGATCTCGCCAGCCGGCCGGTCCCGACCCGCCACCAGATAAACGCGCGCCATCGTCGGACAGGGGATCAGCTGATCGAACAGCGGCTCGCCGACGAGCCACACCTTGACCCGCTCGCCTTCGAGCTGAACCTTGACCGCATACCAGCGCCCGGTCTCGATGCTGCCCGGCTTGCGCGTGACCGGATTCTGTCCGTTCTGTTCGATCCCGTGTTCCTTGTTGCCCCAGCCGCCGAGGTTCACGTGCACGGCTTTGTCGCGCTGGTCGCGCACGCGGATGATGAAGCCCTCCTGACCGGACAGCTTGCGCGCCTTCAGCTCCAGCGTGTAGTCGCGCCAGGCCGGATCGCCGCACGTGGTCATGGTTTGGGTCACCGCCGCATCCGCCTGCCGAAGCGCGCCCTCCTTGACCGACCACGCACCCTCCTTCGCCTTGGACCAGCCTTTCAAACCTTTGCCAGGGTCGAAGGCGTACAGCGTCTCAGTGCCGCGCGTCACGCGGATATCTTTATATTCCGCGGAGGTGAGCCAGGTGTGCAGCCCCACCGCGCCTGCCGGCGGCAGCGGGGTCGCGTTCGCCGACACTTCTGCGGGGAGCAGCACATCCGGCAGATTGTTCATGAAGAGCTTCTGCACATAGTACGACGGCGTGCCGAACGCCTGCACGTTGTCGAACCAGATGAGATCGATGTTCCACTGCGTGCTGCCGATCTTGTTGAAGAGCGGCGCATAGGCCGCCATACGCACCACGTCGGAGTTGCGCTCGAAACCGGTCATCACCGCCGCCTCGGCCAGCGCGGCGGCCAGGTTGTTCTTGCGGTCGCGCGTGTGGCAGGCGTATTCGCCCACATAAACCTTGGGCCCTCGGCGGTCGAAGCGGTCGTACCGGTCCGCCTGCGCGAAGAACCATTCCGGCGGCTTGTAGAAGTGCTCGTCCACCAGCTCCGCATGCATGCCCGGCAGACGCTGCCACGCCAAGTCGTACATCGGCCCTTCCGGCGCGGCCCCGGCGGAGGTGATGATCGTGATCTCGGGATGCTTGGCCTTCACGGCCTGGGCGATCACCTCGTAGCGGTCCAGGAAGACGTTGTCCCAGTTCTCGTTGCCGATGCCCACGTACTTGAGGTTGAACGGGGCGGGGTGCCCCATCTCGGCGCGGACGCGTCCCCACGGGGTTTCGGGCGAGCCGTTGGCGAACTCGATCAGGTCCAGCGCGTTCTGGATGAAGTAGCCGAGGGCATCGGCCGGCACGCACTCCACCGGCTTGCGGAACTGGCAGGTCAAGCCCGCCGCCAGGATCGGCAGAGGCTCGGCCCCGATGTCCTCGGCGAGCTGGAAGTACTCGAAGAAGCCCAGCCCGTGCGACTGCCAATAGCCCCAGCGGTTCCAGTTGAGGCCGCGGCGTTCGATCGGCCCCACCGTGCGCTTCCAGTGGTAGAGCGTCTCCATGTCCGAGCCTTCCACGACGCAGCCGCCCGGAAAGCGCAAGGTCGCGGGCTTCATCTCCTTCAGCATCTGCACGAGGTCCTTCCGCAAGCCGTTTTTGCGGCTGTTGAAGGTGGCCTGCGGGAAAAGAGAGACCAGATCGAGGTCCACCGTGCCGGCTGCGTCGAGCAGCACCACGAGCTGGCCGTTGGTCACCGTCGCGGTCGGCGTGAACACGGCCTCGTACTTAGCCCACTCCGGCGGCGCCGGCGGGTCAAGCGGCGAGGGCGCCTTGGCGTCCGAGGGCTTGTTTTTCCACGCGCCCTTCTCGATGCGGTAAGCGGCCAGCGCCTGCCTGTCGGGGGTCTCCAGGCGCACCGTCAGCCCGCCCGCGTAACCGGCGTGCGGACGGGCGTAGAACGAGAGGTCGTATTTTTCGCCCTGCCGCACCGCGATGCCGCCGAAGCCGCTGTTGGCCACGCCCGCTCCCTCGCCCGGGGCGTAGCACTCGATGCGCAGGTACTGCCATGTGTTGGGGTGCACCGGATACCCGCCCTGCAGCGAGACGCGTCCCATGCCGTCGCCGCGCCACTCGTGACGCCAGCCCTCGGGCTCGTTCGTACGCCAGTCGAAGCCGCGGTTGGCGATCAGTTCGGGATACAGGCCGCCGTCCGCGGCGTAGTTGATGTCCTCGAAGAAGATGCCGTAGAGCGTCTTCGGGATCGCATGCCCCGGCCGGTCCGCGTGGACCGTCGCCTGCAACGCGCCCTGCTGCGCAAACGTTGTGAACGCTGCGGTCAGGAACAACAGACTCGCCATTTTTTTCATCTCTTCCCCCTGTACCCATTGTCTCTCACGGTAGGGACGCCTCCCCGAGGCGTCCGCCCTTCGTCAAGGCGCTGGCCCGGCGGACGGTTCGGGGAACCGTCCCTACCCATGAGGCCATGACTTGCTTCCGGTTGATGTTCAATACTCGGCCTAACAGTCTAACAGCCTTCAGCCTAAACACCTTTTCTTCAGCGCAGCCATGTCCAGAAGTACGCGTAGGCCGAGATCACGAGGCCCACGACGATGCAGGAGGCGATCACGTCGACCTTGTTCCAGCTCTCGCGGTTCTCGCGCCGGTAGTTCGCGTCCAGCGTGCTGAAGCAGACGCCGTTGATCGACGCCGGATCAGGCGCGGGGGCGGTCAGCGACGAGAGCACCACGATCGCGATGCTGAGCAGCAGCAGGATGCCCGAGAAGTAGAAGTCCTGAAAATTGGCGATCTTGTACATCAGCGTGTCAGGCGCGCCGGTCCGGTAAATGGCGTTGACCGTGAGCTTGGTCATGCCGATCACGAAACCGAGCGACAAGCCCCAGACCGAGCCGCGGGTGTTGCAGCGCTTCCAGCAGAGGCCGAGCAGGAACACCGCCACGATCGGCGGCGCAAGGAAGCTCTGGACCGACTGGATGTACTGGTAGAGGCCGCCGCCGGAAACCGCCTTCATGATCGGCACCCAGACCAGCCCCAGCGCCGTCATCACGACGGTGGTGAGCCGTCCGATATGGACCAGCCAGCGCTCCGACACGCCCACATGCAGCTTCTTGTAGACGTCCACGGTGAACAGCGTCGCCACCGAGTTGAAGAGGCTCGCGAGTGAGCTCATCAGGGCCGCGACCAGACCGGCCACCACCAGACCGCGGAACCCGGTCGGCAGCAGCGAGGTCACCAGCGTCGGGAAGACCTTGTCGCCGTCGATCGCGCCCACCTTGTCAAGCGGGATGGCGATGATGCCGTGCTGATGCAAGGCGTACCCGAGCATGCCGGGCACGAGGAAGATGAAGACCGGGGTCAGCTTCAGGAAGCCGCCCCACAGCGCGCCGCGCCGCGCCTGCGTCAGGTTGCGAGCCGCCAAGGTGCGCTGGATGATGAACTGGTCCGTGCACCAGTACCAGATGCCGACGGTGATCGAGGCCACGACCACGCCGAGCCACGGCAACGTCGGGTGCGAGAGCGGATGCCAGAGCGAGAAGGCCTGGACAACGTCGGGCGACGCCTTCAGGGTCGTCTTGAGCACGCCCCATCCATCGCCGATGCCGCCGTTCGGAAGGGTCTGCCCCAAACGGGTGAGGGAGAAAAAGGTCACGGAGAGCGAACCCGCCAGAATGATGCCGGTCTGCACCAGGTCCGTATAGACGACCGCCAGCAATCCGCCGAAGGAGGCGTACACGCCGGCCAGCGTGACGGTCGTGAACGCGCCGATCCAGAAGGAGCTGATCGTGGTGCCGCCGATCGTCAGCGAGATCTCGGGCAGCATCACCTCGAAGAACAGAGCGCCCGCGAAGACCGTCACCGATATTTTGGTCAGCACATAGGCCGCGAGCGAAACCAGCGAAAGGATCCAGCGCGTCCGCGAACCGAAGCGGCGCTCGAGAAACTCGGGCATGGTCTGCACGCCGGACTTGTAATAGAAGGGCAGGAAAACCCACGCCATCAGCACCAGCACCCAGGCGTGGAACTCCCAGTGCGCCATGCTGAGCCCGGTGCGGGCACCCTGCCCCGCCAGCCCGATCACATGCTCCGAGCCGATGTTGGCCGCGAAGATCGAGGCGCCGACCGCCAGCCACCCCACGCTGCGGCCGCCGAGGAAAAAGTCCTGCGACGTTTCCTGCTTGCGCCGCGTGATGATGACCACCGCGGCCAACAGCGCGAAATACCCCAGAATCACCAACCAGTCCAGCGGCTGCATAATCGTCATATGTGTCCTCTTTGTCGTTTACGGAAACCCAGATTCAAGGCAAAAGCCGTCACCGGCCCTCGGCCCCACCCCCGGCGGCCTGAAGCAGCCCGCGCGCCGTGGCGCCGTCCACCGCCACGACCGTCCCGTGGCGGATGCCTTTGGGGAGGGAGACCGCCACCGGCGCGAAGGTTTTGAAATCCCGCGTTTCGACCGCGCCGTAGCCGCCTTTGTTGTACTTGTCGTAGTAGACCAGCCAGCGGTCGCCGGCGCGGATCACGGCCGGGCCCTCGGCCCACGCTTCCCGGTTGTCGGTGAACGCAGACTCGGCCTTGCCCCACGGGCCCGCCACGCCGCCCTCCGACCAGACCACGTGCAGGTTCTTCTCCGGCTGCGGCAACTTGGTCTCATCCTTCACGATCAGGCCGTAGCGCCCGTCCCGCTTGAACAGAAAGGCGTCGATCACATTGAAGCCGCCATCGTAGAAGAGGCGTTTCGGCGTCCAGGTCTTGAAGTCCGGGGTCGTCGTGCAGTAGATGCGGTGGTTATGGTCGCCGTTGCCCTTGGTTTCCGGAAACCGGCCTTCAATCGTGGTGGCCCAGATGACCACATACTGCCCCGTGGCGTCGTCGTGAAAGATTTCGGGAGCCCAGGTGTTCTGCGCCCCCGGCTCGTCCTTGTTGACGGCAACGTAAGCCTGCTCCGACCAGTCCAGCAGGTTCGTCGAATGGGCCACGCCGAAGCCGTTGTCCTTCCACGACGTCGTCCAGACCATGTGGTACGCGCCGTCCGGCCCGCGGCAGACGCTGGGGTCGCGCGTCAGCTCGCCGCCGACCTGCGGCACAAGAACCGGCTTCCCTCCATTCGCCTCGCGCCAGTTGAGCGCATCCTCGCTCATCGCCAGAAAAACGCCGGCCTCGCCGTTGCCGCGGAAGAAGCTGAACACATACCGCGGCGGCACCGCGGCAGCGGCGGTCGCGACCCGTGCGAACACGAGCGCCAGGCAAGAGATCAGTGGAAATGTCAACCGCATCATGTTTTCCTTAAATCAACCGTAAGGTTGATAATGTACACGTGTTACCCCTGCTTCGCAACCGCACTTTCCGTACTCTTCATGCGCGTGCCTGACCTTCAAACGCTCCTTCAGCGCAGCTCCCACTCATATACCCCGGCGGAGAACTGCGCCGGAAGCTGGATTTCCAAGCGCAGGGCCGAAGTTGTAACCGGTGTGAATGCGACCATGACCGGAACGCTCTTGGGGACGGGATACTCCTTCACGCCGGTGACCGGCGCCCACTTGCCGTCGGCTGTGCGGTACACGATCCGCCAGGAGGCGGGCACGCGGCATTCGCCGTGCCCGGTGTCGTCAAACCACGAGACCGTACACGCTTTCACCGCGACCGGGTTGGCGAATTCGTACTGCAGCCACTCCGCCGTTCCCTTGTGCGGCCAGAAATCGAAGTTGCCGACCGCATGATCCATCGCGTCTTTCGGACACGCCTGGTCGTTGACCACAGAAGGGTCCATGCCGTTGCGGCTGAAGGAAACCGAGAGCGTCGCCTGTCGCGCCAGCGTGTCCATTCCGGCTTTCTCGGGGTTCTCGAGCATCCAGACCTGGGAAGCGCCGCCCCGGTTAAGGCGCGCAAAGTTGGGCACGGCGGTGAGACCTCCGCCCTCCAGAACCACCACCCCGCCCAAAAGGTCCGCCTTCCAGACCGGCTTCAACTCCACGTCGGGCTTGAGCACCGCAAGCTTCACCGGCTTTGGATGGTCGACGTCCTCGAAATTGTAAACCAGCGGGCCGCGCTGCAGCGCCACCCGCCCGCGGTTGGCCGCGACACGTTCATCGCAATGCACCCGCTGCACCTCCATCGGCAGCGCCAGTTCCACGCGGTCCCCTCCTTGCCAGGTCCGCTGCAGGAGGGCATATCCTTGCCGGACGGTGACCGGCTGCGCCTGTCCGTTCACCGTGACGCTGAAGGCGGCCTCACGGTCCGGCGTGACGGTATAGAGGTCGCTCTCCGTCCGGTCCGGAATGCGGAGCGCCACTGTGAAAGCGGCCGGGGCGGAGGGGTGCAGCGTGACCGTAACCTTGCCCTCCCACGGATAGCGCGTTTCCTGGCGGATCAACAATGGCAGCCCCCCGACGTCGGGAATCGTGCCTTCGCTGTCCACAAAGTGATTGACGTACACCGTGTCCCTCTGTCTGTTCAATGAGTACGTCAGGTCCTTAATCGCGATCAGCGTGCGGGGAATATTGCCGACGCAGCACGGGCAGCCGTGCCACGGATAGCGGGCCTGATTGGAGACCAGCGGATTCTGGTAGTAGAAGTTCGTGCCGGTCAATTCAACCGCGCCCAGGACGTTGTTGAAGAGCGCGCGTTCCTGCACGTCCACGTAGTGCGCGTCCGTGTGGAGTCGGTGCATCTGCTCGGCCCAGAAACTCAGCCCGCAGCCGGCACACGACTCGCAGTAGGCGTTGTTGGGAAGCTCGAAATCGCCGCCGAAAGCCTCGCCGTTGTGCGACGCGCCCACGCCGCCGGTAAGGTAGTGCTTCCGGTTGATGGCGTTGTCCCAGAGACGGTCGACCGCGGCCGCATAGGCGGAGGACCCTGTGAGGCGCGCGACGTCTGCCATCGCCGTGTAGAAATAGGTGCCGCGCACGGCATGACCTTTGGCCTCGGTTATGTCCACCGCCGGTTTGTCCGACTGGTTATAGGCTTCCGGCTTGATCTCATGCTGATGGTCGAGGAAGTGCTTGGCCAGCGCAACGTACTTGTCGCCCTTGCCCGCGCCTTCGACCCCGTTGACCAGCCCGCCCAGCCGGCAGAGCGCGTGCTCCATGCCGGGATGGCCGTTTTTCCACGTGCGCTTGGGCGCGGGGCCGAACGTGTCGCAGAGGTGATCGGCGCACTTCACGGCCGCGTCAAAAAGCCTGCGGTCCTTGCCGCCGGTCATCCGGTAGTGGGCGATCCCCATTTCGAAGAAATACCCCATCACATAAAACTCGTGGTCATTGATGGCGCTGAAGTGCGGATGTTTCTTGAGCACATGGAACGAGTGGATATAGCCGTCCTTGTCCTGAGCGGCCAAGATGATGGGGATCCACGCCTCGACTTTGGCACGGAGCGCCGCCTGCGCGTGCGCCAGTGCCGCGTCGCCCTCGGGATCGACCTCAAGGGCCAGACAGATCGCCTCGACCGTGTTGTAGATGTAGGCGTCGCTCCACGGCGCGCCCCGATAGGTGCCGACCGGCTCGCCCCGCAGCGCTTTGCCGGTTTCGATCAGATTCACGAGCTCCTGGCCTTCGCCCCCGGGCTCCATCTGCCGGACGCAGTGCGGCAGCCACTTCTCGGTCTGGAGCTTGATCTGCTGACCCCAGAACCCGCCGATCTTGATCCGCGGGAAGCGCACCGGTTCGAGATCGCCGGCCGCCGGCACCGGTTCGGCGGCAACCCGCAGTGCGGCCATCATCAGCACGGCGCCGAGTACGGCAAAAGCGAAAGGTCGGCAAGGGCAGCTGTTTCTCACGAAGTCTCTCCTTTATGGTGCAGACAGGTTAACGCGAACGCTCTCCGCCCGCCATTGCACTTCCTGCAACATTCATTGCACATTTCGCAACTGGCGGGCTTGGCCGGCCTACGACCGCGCGACGGTGGCCGCCAGGCCGCATTTGAGCCGGTACGCGACCGGGGTCAGGCCAAGATGGCGGCGGAAGAGGCGGTTGAAATATTGGGGCGAGGTGAAACCCGCGAGCGCGCTGATTGTCGCGGCCGGGTGAGTCGTTTCCGTCAGCAACCGGCACGCCTCGCGCATCCGCAGTCGGGTGATCTCCTGATGGACGGTGTTGCCCAGAACTTTTGCGAACGCCTTCTCGACCTGCGTGTGCGACAGCCCCACGTGCCGGATCACCTCTTCCGCGTTCACGCCCGCCGGGATCTCCTTGCGGATGAAGCGCAGCGCCTCCGAAAGCCAGAGCGGCTCGACGGGGTCCGTCTCCGTGGAGGACCGCTCCACCATCTGCTTGGGAGAAACCAGCACGTGCCGGGGCCCCTTGGCCGACTTCGTCATCAGCGCGAACAGCTGCCGGGCGCCGGCCCAGCCGATGCGATGGGCGTCCGGATCAACGCTGGTCAGCATCGGATCGGAGAAGCCGCAGAGAATGCGGTCGTTATCCACCCCCATGACCGCCACGTCGCGCGGCACGGACAGCCCCAGCTCCTTGCACAGCGTGACCAGCTGATACGCGCGGATATCGTGACAGCAGAAAACCGCCACTGGACGTTCGAGCGATCCCAGCCAAGCTGCCATCCGGTCCCGGTCGGGCGGGTCGCCGTAACGTTCGGCCTGGAGAATCATTTTGCCCAGGAAGTCCGAAGAGAACGCGGCCTCCTTATAGCCGGAACAGGGGTGTCCGGCCGTCCCCACCGCCGCGGTGAAGGCGGCCCCCCGCGCATCGGAAAAAGGGGCGCCGGCATAGCCGCAGAAGGCGAAGTTCTTGAAACGCCGTTCGATGAACCAGGCCGCCGCCATGCGCCCGATCGCCGCATGGTCCGCATCCACCGAGGAGATCGCCGGGTAATCCCGCCAGCGGTACAGGTCCACGACCGGAATCCGCAGCCGCGCGAGCGCCTTCGCCATCTTGGCGTTCGGGATGCGGGCGATCACACCGTCCGCCTGGCCGGCGATCTCGCGCAGCCCCTCCTCCCAGGACTCGCCGCCGCCCGCGAAGATCCAGTGGCCGTTGGCCTGCGCGAAATCGGCAATGCCCTCGCACAACGCCCGTCCGTAAGCGCGCGAGGTCTCAACAAAAACGGCCACCTTGTATTGTTTCTCCGCCATGGCAGGCTCCTCTCCACAATCGATGCTCCACGACAACGGGGTTAAACAGACTACCCGGACTTCTGCCCCACAAGCGGCCTTATCTTTGACGCTCTTCGCGCGGGCGTAACGCACGCCTTCGACAGTCTGGAAGGATTGCCGGGGGTCTCTCGCATGTTCTGATGTCGTGTCGGCATTCTCACAGCGCCGTATTGCGGACCGCGGTCCGCGGCGAGAACGCACCCGCGGCATGGAGTTTGACGGTCCGCCGCCAGATTCTGTTTCCGCAGAAGGCGAAAAGCGTGTCGCGGTTCGCGCCGCCGAGGCAGACGCTGAGCACGCGGCTGCGGTCCGGCATCGGCAGGATGACCTGCGTCGGGCCATCGTCCGCGCAGACCTGAATACCGGACCGGGTCGCGACCAGCAGCTGCCCCTCTTGCGCGTAGCAGACCGACTCGGCCCCGGCGTCATCGTCCCCGTCCTGCACGTGGAGCCAGAAGAAGCGCTCTTTGTTGGCGAGCGAGCCATCGTCGTTGATCTGATAGCTGTAAGCCCATTTCGAGTCGCCGTCTGCGACCGACAGCAGCCATTGGTCGGGGCGGCAGGCCAGCCCGGTGGCACGCTTCAGACCGTCGTCAACCACGGTGGCCTTGCCGTCGCGCACCAGCCAGAGGCGGTTTCCAGAAACGTAGAGCGAGCCGTCGGGACGCGCGAGGAGGTGGCGGCCGGGGACGCCCTCGGCGATCACGCGGCGGGCGCCGGCCGCACCGGCGCACTCGATCTTGCCCGTCAACTCCGACACGGTGTAGACCTCGCCTTTCGCGCCGACGGCCACAGCGCTGGCGCGGCCGCTCTGCTCCAGAAAGACAGAAACCTTGCCGTCGAGGCCGAGGCGGAACACCTTGTCGGCGCCGGCGTCGACGAAGAAGACCTCGCCCGTGGCGTTGCAGGCCGCACCCCGCGTGTCGGTGAACCCTTCGGCCGCGAGCGTCCAGGCCTCGTCCGGCAGAAGCACGTCGCGCAGGCGCGGCGCGCCCGCCCCGGCCTTGACGGGCGCAGGCCAGCCCTTCCAGATGAAGCGCATGGCCTCCGGGAAATAATCGTTCCAGCCCGCCACGTGACCGCCATCGATGGCGCGGAAGAAATAGTCATAGCCCGAGAACTGCAGGGCCTTGTCCATCTCCTGATCCAGCAGATACCAGTCGCCCGCGCAGTTCACCATGTCGCGCATTCCGGTCGTGAGGTAGGCGCGGATCGGCTTGGGGTCGGTCTTGCGGACCATGGTCGGAAACTCGTGTCCGCCGCGGAACGCCACGAAGCTGCCGCTGTTGGCGTAGACGCGCGAGAAGGCGTCGGGCCGCTGCCAGGCCGCGTTGAACGCCGCGATGCCGCCGCTGCTGCCGCCCGCGATGCAGCGGTCGTTGCCGTTTGTGGAGAGGGTGAGGTTGAATTCCTTCGCGACGAACGGCAACAACTCCTCGACGAGGAAGCGGACGTAGTTGTCATTGACGGCGTCATACTCGAAGCAGCGGTTGCGTCGGCCCAGTGTTCCGGGCTTCGGCGCGGGGAGCTCGCCGGGGCGTACGAAGACGCCCACGGTGACAGGCATGTCGCCCGTGGCGATCAGGGCTTCGAGGAAGCCCTTTTCCGAACGGTTGTAGCCATCCTGACGCACGTAGACGCAGGCGGCCTTGGCGGGGTCAAGCTGGGCGGGGATGAACACGGAGCCGGCACGCCGTGTGCCGGGGAAGATGAGGCTGCCGGTGAAAGTGAACTCCTTGACCGTACCGGCCGGGATGGAGGTCGGATCGACGGGAGGACGCGCCTCGATTTCCGGCGGCCGCTTGGCGCCCGCCAGAGGCTTGAGCATCCACTGCAGGTGCTCGTCGCCCGCATGGCAGTCCCACAGGTCCTGCCGGTCACCGGGCTTGCTGCCGCCGCCGAAGTCGTCCAAGCCCTTGGCCGGCGCATGCATGGACAAGAGACTGAAAGAGCCGTTGATGTTGGCTTTGATGGTCCAGCGCTGCCAAGGCTTTCCGGTGTCGGCCTCAAGAAGAACGGGCGTGCCGTTGTTTGTCCCTCCGCCTCTCGCCGCCAGCGAGAGCCCCGGGGCTGAGGCCGGGGCAAGGGCGTAGGCGCTCTCCTTGCGCGTCACGACCCAGATCTGGTTGTCCGCGCCTGTCGGGCTATTGATCGAGACGACCGTTCCCTCGGCCGTGCCCGGCGCGACAGCCTCCAGCGCCATCTCCGGCGCGCTCACCGGCACGAGCGTGAAAGGTCCACCCCAGTCTTGGGCGCGCACGCCCGCTGCGACGAGAATAATCGCCAGTCTGCCGGCCCAAGCGCCCGCCCGGCGGCGTGCTGATACAGAATGCGGGGTCATGTCGTTCGATATCCTTTTTTATTGTTCGAGATAGCTCTGATAACGCGCTGCGATTCCGGCCGCTTTTTCGTCGCCCGCGTGAAACACGAAACGGTAGCGGAACGTGACGCGCTCGCCTGCCGCGAGCTGCATATCGCCGGCACCGGCGGGCTTTTTCTCGAAGTGATGCACGCCGAGCGGGTTCGCGGCAAAGAGCCCGTAGGTGCGCACGTGCCACCAGGTCGGATGCCGCGGATTCTGCGGATGATCAAAAATCGCGACCCCCACGACTTGGCCTTTCACCGGGCCCGAACAGTCCACCCACTTCGCGCGTCTGCCCCACGCGGCCCCGTCGCGCGCACCTTCGCTGGTGACGATGTGCCCGTGTCCGTTCGTTCCGCTGGCGCTCATGGTCGCGGGCAGGCGGATGGCCATCGTGCCCTCCTTCGTGTCGCCCAATTTCAGCGCGCCGTGCGACGCGATCAGCGTGATCTCGTAGTCGATCATGCGGACCTCTTTATCGGCGTGGAATCGGATCGTGCGCTCATCCGTGCAGACGACGGTGCCGGTCGGCCCGATCCAGTTGTTGAGCGAACGGATCACGCCCTCCTTGCTCCCCGAGGCGAGCTGCAGAAACTTCGCATGCACCGTTTTGCCGTACTGCTTCTGTTCCGACCAGAAGTCGATGCCGTTGATGTCGCCATGCGCGAACCAGAGCCCCTTATGATGCACGTGGTCGGTCGGCTCGTTGGTGGACTTCTGCATCGGCCAGTCGCGCGTCATCGGAGAACCTGTCGGCCCGATGATCGGATAGAGAAAAGGCCGCGCCACCTTCTGATAGTGATACTCCGTGAACAACGTCCCGTCGATCTCCACCCGCACGGTGTCTCCCGTTTCTTTGACCGTGACACCCTCTTCCGCAAAAGTCGCGACCGCCAAGCTGGCGAGCATGAAGCCAAGTAGTCTCATCGCCCCACCTCCGAATGGTCCTTGTTCACATATTACGGTCCCAGTGTAACGGAAGCGTGGTTTGCCCGCAAACACCGTTTCCAAAGAGCAACGCGGTCCCTTTTCCGCGGCAAGGTGGGAAACTGTGTTCGTATGAGTTTGCCGGCGATCTGCCGGACATGTTATTTTATCGCCGACTATGCACTTCTTAGGGTTAAACGGATGGCTAGCCATCTTCCTCGTGCTGATCGTGAGCCCTGCGCCCGTTCTGGCGCAGGCCACGAATGCGGCGGCGTCCCGCGTGTTCGCGCATCCGGGCCTGCTGCACACGCGGGCGGACCTCGAGCGCATGCGGCAGCGGGTGGCCGCCGGCCAGGAGCCTTGGAAGAGCGGCTTCGAGAAGCTGCGCGACGACCGCTGCTCCCGCCCCGACTGGAAGCTGAACGGGCCGCTTGAAGTGGTGACCCGCAGCTCCGTGAACTCGTCAGGCAACGGCCAGATGATGCAGGACGGCAACGCCGCCTACCAGAACGCCCTCATGTGGTGCGTCACCGGCAACGAGGCCCACGCGAGAAAGGCGGTCGAGATCCTCGACGCCTGGTCGGGCACGCTCAAGAAGATGGACGGCCGCGACGTGCAGCTCAGCGCGGGGCTGAACGGTTTCAAATTCGTCAACGCCGCCGAGCTGATGCGCCACACATACCCAGCCTGGAAGCCCGCCGAGGCCGCACGGTGCGCGCGCATGCTGAAGGAGGCCGTCTACCCGCCGATCATGGATTTCGCCACGTTCGCCAACGGCAACTGGGACGCCGCCTGCATGAAGACGATGATGGCGATCGGGGTCTTCTGCGATGACGGCGAACTCTTCGAGCGGGCGGCGCGTTACTTCCGCACCGGCAAAGGCAACGGACGTCTCACCCATTATGTCATCAATGCGGCGGGGCAGGCCCAGGAGAGCGGGCGCGACCAGCAGCACACCCAGCTCGGCCTCGCCCTGCTGGCCGAGACATGCGAGATCGCCTGGAACCAGGGCGTGGATCTCTATGGGGAATCGGACAACCGCCTGCTCAGGGGCTTCGAGTACACCGCCCGCTACAACCTCGGACAAGACGTGCCGTTCGAGGCGTGCGTCGACACGACCGGCAAGTACCGCCACAAGCAGATTTCGGCCGACGGGCGCGGCACGCTGCGCCCGGTCTTCGAGATGGTCTGGAACCACTATCAGAGCCGCCGCGGCCTTCCCGCGCCTTTCACCCGGCAGGCCGCTGACAAGCTCCGCCCTGAAGGCTCCGCCCCCTACTCGGACCACCCCGGCTTCGGCACCCTGCTCTTCTCGCGGCTGCCGGAAGCGCCAGCGGGATCAACCGGCCTTGAATCCAAGTAAAAAAAGGCGGACTTTACCCGCGAACATTCAGGTGGGGACGCCTCCCCGAGGCGTCCGTAGGTCGGCAGGCCCGGCACCGGCGGACGGTTCGGGGAACCGTCCCTACCCGTGCAGATAACCGCACATAAACCACATACTCTGTTCAAAAAAGCGATGGAGGGCTTATCAATGCGTGCTGCTGTTTTGGAAGGTGTCCGCATCGTGGCGATGCGAGATCTACCGGAGCCCACGCACCCGGGTGATCACGAGGTGCTGCTCCGCGTGGGCGCGGTGGGCATGTGCGGCTCCGACATCCACTATTACACGAGGGGACGCATCGGAAGCCAGATGGTGCGTTATCCGTTTGTCGTGGGTCACGAGTTCGGCGGCAAGGTGCTGGCGACGGGGCGCGCCGTGACGCGTGTCAAGCCGGGTGACCGTGTGGCCGTCGATCCGGCCATGCCGTGTTTTGCCTGCGACCAGTGTCAGGCGGGCCGGTTCCACACCTGCCGCAAACACACGTTCTTGGGCTGCCCCGGTCAATCCGCCGGCTGCCTCTGCGAGCGGATCGTCATGCCCGAGACCTCCTGCTTCGCCGTGCCCGCGGGGTTCAGCGACGAGGACGCCGCACTGGTCGAGCCGCTCTCGATCGGCTGCTACGCGGTCAAGCTGGCGGGGCTGTCAGCCGGCAGCCGTATCCTCATCCAGGGCTGCGGGCCGGTCGGCCTCAGCGTGCTGCTGGCCGCGCGGGACGCAGGCGCCGAACGCGTTGCGGTTTCCGAGCCTCTGGCGTATCGCCGCGCGTGCGCGTCGCGTCTCGGTGCGGATTGGGCGGGCCTTCCCGATGAAACGGACGCCTACCTTGCCGAGCGCGAGCCGCTCGGCGTCGACCTCGTCTTCGAGTGTTGCGGTGAGCAGGCGGCGATGGACCAGGCGCTCACGCTGCTCAAGCCGGGCGGCAAGCTCATGCTGATCGGCATCCCGGAGTTCGACCGCGCGAGTTTCGCGGTTGACCTGCTCCGCCGCAAGGAGCTCTGCCTGCAGAACGTGCGGCGGCAGAATGACTGTGTCGAGGCGGCCATCGCGCTGCTCGAACACCGCCCGGAGGCGCGCGCGATGATCACCCACCGTTTTGACTTTGAGCAGACGGCCGCGGCCTTTGAGACCGTCGCGGGGTACCGCGACGGCGTGGTCAAAGCCATGGTCCGTCTCAGCCCGTAGCCCCGGCGCGGCTTTAGAGGGCGGCCGCCAAGGCCGCGGCCTTCGGCTTCGCTGCGGCCACGGCGTCGGCGTTGGCCGTGGGGCCTGCGAGCGTCGGCTCCACGAAGATTTCCCGGATGTCCGTGAAGCCGATAAAACCCAGGATCTGCCGCATATAGGTGCTCTGCGCGTCATAGCTTTCAGCGCCGGTTCCCGGAGCGTAGGCGCCGCCGCGCGCGTAAATGGCGACCGCCGGCTTGCCGGTGACCAACCCTTGGTACGCCCCTTCCGGCGTGACAGAAAAGGCCAGACCGGGCTGCACCAGCACGTCAATGAAGTGCTTGAGCTTGTACGGAATGCCGAAGTTCCACATCGGCAGTGAAAACAGGTATTTGTCGGCCGACTTGAAGTGGTCCGCGATGCGCACGACCGTCCGCCACGCTTCGAGCTGCTCGGGCGTGTGCTTTTGCCCGTGCATGACGGCGTATTTGGCGTCGATGGTCGCGCCGTCGAACTCCGGCAACTCGGTCTCCCAGAGGTTGAGCGTCTCGACGGTGTCGCCGGGGTGCTTGGCGCGGTAAGCCGCGATGAAGTGTTCCGCTACGGCGATCGATGCCGAGCGTCCGATACGGGGAGATGCCTGAATGTAGAGCAGTTTGCTCATTGTCGCGGTCCTTTCCTGAGGCTGCCGCACCGTTACGGCGCGACAGCGCATTGTGCCGATCAAGTCCTGAGGCCCATGCCCACACGTGAAACCGAGATCCGTGGCTGATGACAGGTCGTCCTGCCGGCGGCGACCGCCTGACGAACGCGGTCACCGGCGCATGACGCCTCGAAGTGCGCACGGATTCCATGCGCTACCTTGACAAAAATACCACACCGCGCCCCGCTGAAACATGGGGACTTGTACTACCCTCGCGAGGCCGGTCTAAAGCCGCGGTGTGGCGGGCTTGACGGGGCCAGCGGACGGGGCGAGACCGCGCGCCTTGAGCTTGCGCTTGAACAGCTTGTCGCCGCAGGCCGCATAGAGCGTGTCGTAATCCGCCCCGCCGAAACAGAGATTCGCGACGCGGCCGTTCGGGGTCGGGAGGATGCAGGCCACGCGGCCCGCCTGGTCGCACACCTGAATGCCCATCTTGGTCGCGACATAGAGCCGGCCCTCGCGGTCGCAGCGCATGCCGTCGGCGCCGCTCTCGTCGGCCGTGTCAGGCTGATGCAGGTGATCGTATTTCTGTTTGTAGTTCAACGTGCCGTCCGGCTGGATCTGATAGCTGTATACCCAGTGCGAGCGCGAGTCGCAGACATAGAGCAGCGACTGGTCGGGCGAGAGCGTCACGCCATTCGGGAACTTCATCCCCGAGTCCACCACCGTCTTCTGTCCGTCCGCGCGGATCAGCCAGACGCAGTTAGAGGCCGGATCGCTGCTGCCGGGAGCGGTCACGTACAAGCTGCCGTCGGCCCGCACCGCGATGTCGTTGCCCGCGATGCCTTCGGCGGCGACGCTGGCCTGGCCGGCCTCATCATAAGCGACGACCTGACCCGACTCGGCCGAAACCGCGAACAGCCTGCCGTCCCGTCCGAAGGCCATGCCGTTCGCCTTCTTCGAATCTTCAGTGAAGACGCTGAGCCTGCCGTCGAGTCCGACCTTCCACGTTTTGCGGTTCGGGATGTCGTTGAAGAACACCTCGCCTTTGGCGTTGGCGGCCGGGCCCTCGGCAAAGGCGTACCCCGCGCCCGCCAGCTGCCAATCTTCGCCGGGGAGCAGGAGGTCCCTCATCTGCTGCGAGCCTTGGCCTTTCAGGATCGGCGCGGGCCAGTCCTTCCAGAGCCAGCGCATCGCCTCCGCGCTGATTTCCGTCATCTGCTTGCCGTTGTGGCCGCCCTCGCCCCAGACATGGTTCACCTCATACCCCGCGAAGGCCAGCGCCCGCTCCATTTCCTGGTTCGCCATCCACCAGTCGCCGCAGTAGATGTTCAGGTCCGCGCTGCCGTCCTGCAGGAAGACGCGCAGCGCCTTCGGCTCCGTCTTGCGGATCAGCGTCGGATAGTCGTTGCCTCCGCGCAGGCCGACATAGGTGCCGACCGCGCTGAGCACCCGGCTGAAGGCGTCGGGCCGCTCCCACGCCGCCGTGAACGCGCAGATCGCGCCGCTGCTCGAGCCGCCGATGCTGCGGTCATTGCCGTTGGTCGAGAGATTCAGCTTCTGTTCCCTCGCGATGTGCGGCAGCAGTTCGTCGAGGATGAAACGCGCGTAGGCGTCGCCGAGCCCGTCGTACTCGAAGCTGCGGTTGAAGCGGTCCAGCGCGTTCGTCGTGAGCGCCTTCACCCTGCCGGGCGTGACGAATACCCCGACGGTCACCGGCATCTCGCGGTCCGCGATGAGCCGGTCCATCACCGCCGGGAGATTGAACTGCACGCCGTCCTGATTCACATGGACGCAGGCCGGCCGCGTCCCGTCATACTGCGCGGGCACGTAGACCGAATACTCCCGCGTCGTGCCCGGAAAGACCGCGCTGCCCTCGAAGGTGTATTTCGTGACCGTGCCCTTCGGCACCGCATTCGAAACCGCCTGCCCCCTTGCGGAAACCGCCCAAGAACAAGTCAGCACCGCAACCAGCGTCCACACGTGTCTTTTCATGGCCAGCACTTCCTTTTTTCTTTTCGCAGCTTACTTGCGGTCCGAGAGGCCCGCGATCAGCCCGGCCACGAACAGGGTGGTGATCAGGCTGCTGCCGCCGTGGCTGATGAGCGGCAGCGTGATGCCGGTCATGGGCAGGGCCTTGGTGACGCCGGCCACATTCAGGATCGTCTGCACCGCCAGGGAGCCGGTCAGTCCCACGCACAGCAGCCGCTCGAAAGGCGTCCGCGCCGCGCCCGCCGCACGGAACCCGCGCGAGAAGAGCACCGCGTACACCATCAGCAACAGCCCGCACCCGATCAGGCCGATCTCCTCGGCCACGGCCGCATAGACGAAGTCCGAGGTCACAATCGGCACCGCCTGCGGCACGCCCGAGCCGAGCCCCGCGCCCCACAGCCCGCCGGAGTACATGGCCGAGAGCGCCTGCAGGATCTGCCAGCCCTTGCCCGTGGGGTCGGTGAACGGATTGAGCCAGACGTCGAACCGCGCCTGCGCATGGGAGGAGATGAACTGCACGCCGAAGCCCGCCGCCGTCACCGCCGCCAGGCCGATCGCCAGATAGCCCGTGCTGCGCGCGATCGCGAAAAGCATCACGATCAGAATCGCGTTCAGCAGGACCATCAGCCCGAGGTCCTTCAGCGCGATGGTCAGCAGCATCGGCACGCCCCACAGCAGGACCAGGCCCAGCAGGGCCAGGAGCGGCGGCACCGGCATCCCGTTCTGCGTCTCGGAGAACGCCTTCTGCCGCCGGCTCAGATACGCCGCCAGAAAGAACACCAGCAGCGGCTTTACGATCTCGGAGGGGTTCATGTTGCCCGGCATATACATCCCGCCGCGGTAGCTCCGGCCCAGCACCAGCATCGCCGCCAGCACCCCGAGCGCGGCCAGGTAGGCCAGCCAGCCCGCGCCCGCGAGCCACGTGCCGCGCCCCTTGCCCGTCAGGGACACGCCCACTACAAACGCGGCCAGCCCCAACGGAAACGGCGCCAGCGCCAGCGGCGCGGACAGCCCCTGGGAGAAGCTGCCCATGCGGAACTGGACCACCAGCCCCATGCCGCACAGGAGAAAGACCGCGCCCACCAACCCAGCATCGCCCTTCCAGCCGATCAGCTTGAGCCAGAGCAGCGCCAACGGCACACCCGCGACATACACGCCCAGCGGGATCAGCTGCTCCCACGGCAGGACCGGCGCGTTGCTCAGCTTCACCCCCAGCACCGAGGCGCAGGCGCAGAGCACCGCCAGCACGGAGAGCAGAAAGAGACCGGCCGACGCGCCGACCGGCGCCAAGACTTGACGCTTCCGGCTCATTTCACCCCCTCTTCGGGCCGGCGCACGTACCCCAGCAGGTCAGCCTCTTCGATCAGCGCGCGCGCGACCGGCAGCGCGGACTTCGCGCCGTAGCCGCCGTGCTCGACCAGCACCGTGACCACGATGTTCGGATGCCGGCGCGGGGCGAAACAGGTGAACCAGGCGTGATCCTCCCCGCCCGGCGCCTGCGCCGTTCCGGTCTTGCCGCACACCTCCAGCTCCGGCACGTTCGCGGCCTTGCCCGTGCCGCTGACCACCACCTCGCGCAGCATGGCCTTGAGCTGCTCCGCCGTCTTCGGCGTGAACAGCTCGGCGAGCGCCTCGACCGGCTCGTCCTTGACGAGACGGGGACGGTACATGACGCCGCCCGCCGCCGCCGCGGCCGTGAAGCAGGCCACGTGCAGGGGCGTCACCAGCACCTCGCCCTGGCCGATCGCCAGCTGCGCGAGCGTCCGCTTCTTGCTGATCTCCGGCACGTTGCCCCGCGTGCTTTGCAGCTCACCCGAGGCGCCCTTCAGGTAGACCAGCGGCTCGTTGATGCGCGCGCGGACCATGATCGCGTTGAAGGCCGCCGGACCGCACGCGACACCCAGCTGGGCGAAGTAGACGTTCGAGGAGTGTGTCATGGCCTCTTTCAGCGTAAGCCTCCCCCAGCCCGGCCAGACTTCGCCTTTACGCTCCCACGCGTAGTACTCGCTGTCGCGGATCGGCGGCGTACTGGGCCCGGCGATGTACCCCATGCCGGGGCAGGAATACACCGGCGCGAGCCCGCGGTCCAAGGCGAGGCCCGCGATCAGGATTTTGAAAGTCGAGCCCGGCGGATAGCGGCCCTGCACCACCCGGTTGAAGGCCGGCGAGTTCTCCTCGTCCAGGATCGCGGGCCCGGGGTTGAGCGGGTCGAACCCCGGCGAGCTGACCAGCGCCAGCAGCGCCCCGCTGCGCGGCCGCATGATCACCACCGCGCCCTTGCGCCCGTCGAGCAGCTCGTACGCCTTCTGCTGCAGCCGCGCGTCGAGCGTCAGCGTGACCGCCGCGCCCTCCTCCGCGCGCGACGCGAACAGCCCCTTGCCCAGCAGGTCCTCCCGGCTCTCCGGCGCAAAGCCGCTGAGCGCCGGATCGCAAACCCGCTCGACGGCCGTGATGCCGAACTTGGAGTGGTAGTAGCCGAGCGGATGCACCGCCGCCTCGCCCAAGGGGTAACGCCGTCCCCACAAGTCGCCCGCCACGGGCGCGGCCAGCACCATGCCGCGACGGTCGAGGATTGGCCCGCGCGCCACCTGCATCTCGGCCGCGTTCGGGCGCTTGTTGTAGCGCCGCATGAACCGCACGAACTCCGGCTTGGAGAAGCCCAGCAGCTGCCAGGTCGCCTGGTAGAGCAGAATCGCGAGGAGCGACCCCGTCACGATCACGCGCAGCAGCCAGTAATTGACCTTGCCCGGCTTGACCGCCGGCGCGAAGAGAATCGCCAGCGCGGCAAGGGACAGGAACGCCAGGAAAATGATCTTCAGGGCCCGGAGAAACTCCGGCCCCTGTCCCCCATTCAAGAGTTCCATGAGGCGTTCAAGCATCAGTATCCCCAAGCCGGCAGCCCCGGAATCAAAACGTTTAACGCCCAACGCTCAACTTCCAACGTCCAAGTGTTGAGGATGTTCCCTTCAGCATGGAGCGTTGATTGTTGGGCGTTGGGCGTTTTATCGCAACCTGTTCAGCTTCGGAAAGAGCCCGTTAGGCGCCCGCCATCAGGTCCGCCACCAGGCGCGTGAAGCGCTGCGGGTTCTTCAGCGCGGAGCCCTCGCCCAACAGCGCCTGCCCGTACAGCAGCTCGACGTAGTCGGCCAGCTTCGGGTTTTCCGGAGCCGTCTCGAACATCGCCTTCATGCGCTTGAGCAGGGCGTGGTCGGGGTTGAGCTCCAGCGTGCGGAGCTGCTTGGGCACGTCCTGATTCATGGCGCGCATCAGGCGCTCCATGCTCGCGTTCATGGCGTGCTCGTCCGCCACCAGGCAGCAGGCCGACTCGGTCAGCCGCGGCGAGAGCCGCACCTCGCCCACCTCGTCCTTCAGCCGCTCCTTGATGTACGCCGTGAGCGCCTGGTAGTCGCCGGCCGCGGCCTCCAACTTCTTCTTGGACTCCACCTTCTCCTCGTCCGTGCCCAGCTCGAGGTTGCCCTTGTCCACGGCCACCAGCTTCTTGCCCTCGAACTCGCGCAGGCTGTCCACGACCCACTGGTCAATCGCGTCGACGAAGAAGAGCACGTCGTAGCCGCGCTGCGCCACCGCCTCGATGTGCGGCGAGTGGCGCACGGTGTCGAGATCCTCGGAGACCAGGAAGTAGATGTCCTTCTGGGTCTCGGGCATGGCGGCGACATACTCCTTCAGCGAGATGAGCTTGTTGCCCTCGCTCTTGGCGGAGCGGAACAGCAGCAGGTTCTTCAGCTTGTCGGCGTTCTCCCAGTCGGAGTGGACGCCCTCTTTCAGAACGCGTCCGAACGAGGTGTAGAAGGCCGCATACTCTTCGGGCTTGTCCTTCATCATCTCGGCCAGCGTGCCGAGGATCTTGCCCGTGAGGCTGCTCCTGATCTTGCGGATCACCGCGTCGTCCTGCAGCATCTCGCGCGAGACGTTCAGGGGCAGGTCGCTCGAGTCGACCACGCCCTTCACGAAGCGCAGGTACTCGGGCAGCAGCAGGTCGAACTCCGCGCCGATGAAGACGTTGCGCACGTAGAGGTGCAGGCCGTGCTTCTTGTTGGGCATCAGCATGTCGAAGCCGGCCTCCTTCGGCAGGAAGAGCAGGGCCTTGAACTCGACCGCGCCCTCGGCCGACAGATGGATGGTCTTCAGCGGCGGGTGGTGATCGTGCGAGAGGTGCGTGTAGAACTCGCTGTACTCCTCTTCCGTGATCTCGCTCTTGGAGCGCTTCCACAACGCCTTCATGGTGTTGAGCGGCTCCGCATCCTCTTTGGGCGCCTCGCCCTTCTCGCCGAAGCGGATGGGGCAGGCGATGAAGTTCGAGTACTTCTTGACCAGCTCCTGCACGCGCCACGCGTCCAGATACTCCTCCATGCCCTCGCGCAGCTTGAGCGAAACGGTCGTGCCGGGCTTGTCGCGCGCGGCCTCCTCCAGCGAGTAGGTGCCGTCGCCGGCGGAGGTCCACTTGACCGCCTTCTGCCCCTCGCCGCGCTTGAGCGAGATGACCGTCACCGACTCGGCCACCATGAACGCGGAGTAGAAGCCCACGCCGAACTGGCCGATGAGCTCCGGCACGTTGGCCTGCGCCTTGGCCTTGAGCGCCTCGGCGAACGCCTTGGTGCCCGAGCTGGCGATCACGCCGAGGTTCTTGTCCAACTCCTCCTCGCTCATGCCCACGCCGTTGTCGGCGATCACCAGCGTCCGGTCCTCTTTGTCCGCGATGATATCGATCTTCCACACCGGCGCGTCGGCCACGATGGTCTTGTCCGTCAGCCCGAGGTACTGCGCGCGGTCGATCGCATCCGACGCGTTGGAAAGCAGCTCGCGCAGGAAGATCTCTTTTTTCGAATACAGCGAGTGGATCACCAGGTCCAGCACCTGCTGGATCTCGGCCTTGAAGATATGCGTTTTCTTGCTCATGGGTTGTCCGTGTTCTCCTTGTTGAATGTGGGTCCGCGTCAGATCAATCGCGGTTGCGTCCGCCGCCGATGATCCCGGCACGCATCAGATAATACAGCAGCGTCATCAGCGAGCTGACGGCCGCCGCGAGATAGGTCAGAAAAGCCGCGTTGAGCACGCGCCCCGCGTCGCGCTCCTGGCCGGGCGAGACGATTCCCGACATCACCATGTGCTGCTTGGCGCGGGCGCTGGCGTCCCATTCCACGGGCAGCGTCACCACCGCGAAGACGAAAGCGGCCGCGAACAGGGCGCAGCCGACATAGAGCAGGGGCTGGATGCGGAAGAGCAGCCCGCCGAAAAAGACGTAGAAGGCGAACATGCTGCTGAACTGCGTCACGGGCACCAAAGTCGAGCGCAGCATCAGCGGCGCGTATTGGGTCGCGTGCTGCAGGGCGTGGCCCGCCTCGTGACAGGCCACGCCGATGGCCGCCAGCGAATTGGACTGATAGACATCCGGCGACAGCCGCAGCACTTTCTTCGAGGGGTCGTAATGATCCGACAGGAACCCGTGTGTCTGCTCGATGGTCACATCGTAGATCCCGTTGCTGCGCATCATGCGTTCCGCCGCCTGAGCGCCCGTCATCCCCGAATAGGCCCGCACCTTGGAGTACTTGCTGAACGTGAGCTTGACCATCAGCGACGCGATACCGGCCAGCAGCAGCGCCGGCACCATCATCAGCATATACATGGGATCAAACATCATAACCCACCTGCCTTTCTAGAAAACCCTACGTCTTGTCATCAGCAAAAAACATACCAGCGCCGGAAACCGCGAATTCCACGCCTCCGCGGCCCGCCGCCGGGCTGTTTTGTCACACTGCGACAGCGACACCGCGCCACTACACCAGAATGTTGATCAGCCGGTTCGGCACGCAGATCAGCTTGCGGACGGTCTTGCCCGCCAGCGCCTCCTGCACGGACGGCTGCGCGAGGGCCAGCGCCTGCATCGTGGCCTCGTCCGCGCCCGCCGGCATCATGACGCGGGCCTTGGGCCTGCCCAGGACCTGGACCAGGATCTCGACCTCGTCCACCTTGAGGACCGCCGCGTCGTAAGCGGGCCAGGGCGCGTAGGCCAGCGTGCCGGTGTGGCCCAGCGACTCCCACAGCTCCTCGCACAGGTGCGGCGCGAAGGGGGCCAGCACCAGCACGAACGCCTCGGCCGCCTCGCGCGGCAACGGCTTGTTGCTGCCCGAGAACTCGTTGATGAAAATCATCATCTGGCTGATCGCCGTGTTGAAGCTCATCGACTCGAGGTCGTCCGTCACCTTCTTGATCGTCGCGTGCAGCACGCGGCGCCGGGCGGCGGCCATCGGCTCGTCGCTGAGCGGCTGCTCCACCACCATGCGGAAGGAGCGCTTGAGAAAACGGAAAACGCCCTCCACGCCTTGGGAGTTCCACGGCTTCACCGCCTCCAGCGGCCCCATGAACATCTCGTACAGGCGCATGCTGTCCGCACCGTAGGCCGAAATCACGTCATCGGGATTCACCACGTTCTTCAGCGACTTGGACATCTTGGCCGCGAACTCGACCAGCCGCTCGCCGGTCTCCTTGTGGAACACGCCGTCCGGCCGCTGATCGACCAGGTCCATCGGCACCAGCGCGCCGCGCGCGTCCTTGTACGAGATCCCGAGGATCATGCCCTGGTTCACCAGTTTCTGGAAAGGCTCCTTGGTCGAGACATAGCCGAGGTCGAACAGCACCTTGTGCCAGAAGCGCGCGTAGAGCAGGTGCAGCACCGCGTGCTCCGCGCCGCCCACATACAGATCCACCGGCATCCAATACTTCTCCTTGGCCGCATCCACCGCCGCCAGCCCGTTGTGCGGGTCGATGTAGCGCAGATAGTACCAGCAGGAGCCCGCCCACTGCGGCATCGTGTTGGTCTCGCGCCGGCCCTTCATGCCCGTGACCGGGTCCGTGTAGTCCAGCCATGCCCCCGCCTTGGCCAAGGGCGGTTCGCCCGTGCCCGTAGGCTTGAAATCCGCCAGCTCCGGCAACGTCAGCGGCAGGTCGTTCTCGTCCACCAGGCGCATGCTGCCGTCCTCCATGTGGATGACGGGAAAGGGCTCGCCCCAGTAGCGCTGGCGGCTGAAGAGCCAGTCGCGCAGCTTGTACTTCACGGCGACCTTGCCGATGCCGCGGGCCTCAAGCCACGCGGTGGTCGTGCGTTTGGAGTCGGCGACCTCCATGCCGTTGATGTCGAGACCTTGCGCGTTGGCCGAGTGGATCATGCGGCCGTTGCCCGTCCAGCACGCCCGGCCCGCCAGCACCGCCGCCACGTCCGCCCCGGCGGCCGCGGCCTCCTTGGCGTCAGGCTCGATGATGCAGACGACGGGAATCGAAAACTTCTGCGCGAACTCGAAGTCGCGCGTGTCGTGCGACGGCACCGCCATGATCGCGCCCGTGCCGTAGCTGATCAGCACGTAATCCGCGATCCAGACCGGGATCTGCCCGCCGGTCACCGGATTGAGCGCGAACGCGCCCGTGAACACGCCGGTCTTGCCGGTGTTCAGCTCCGTGCGGTCCATGTCGCTCTTGCGCGCGGCCTCCTCGCGGTACCGCGCCACCGCCGCCTGCTGGACCGCCGTGGTGATGGCGCCGACGAGCGGGTGCTCGGGCGAGAGCACCATGTAGGTCGCGCCGAAGAGCGTGTCGGGCCGCGTGGTGTAGACGGTGACGCCCTGCTCCGACCCCGCGATCGCGAAGGTCACCTCCGCGCCCTCGGATTTGCCGATCCAGTTGCGCTGCATCTCCTTGATGCCGTCCGACCAGTCGAGCCCCTCCAGGTCCTCCAGCAGCCGCTCCGCGTACTCGGTGATCCTGAGCATCCACTGCCGCATCGGCTTGCGCACGACCGGGTGGTTGCCGCGCTCGCTGCGGCCGTCGATCACCTCTTCGTTGGCCAGCACCGTGCCCAGGGCCGGGCACCAGTTGACCGCCACCTCCGCCACATACGCCAGCCCTTTCTTATAGAGCTGCTCGAAAATCCACTGCGTCCACTGGTAGTACTTGGGGTCGGTGGTGTTGACCTCGCGGTCCCAGTCGTAGCTGAACCCCAGCGCCTTGATCTGCTCGCGGAAGCGGTTGATGTTGCACTCGGTCGTGATGGCCGGATGGGTGCCGGTCTCCACGGCGTACTGCTCGGCCGGCAGGCCGAACGCGTCCCAGCCCATGGGGTGCAGGACGTTGAACCCGCGCATCCGTTTGTAACGGCAGAGAATATCGGTGGCCGTGTAGCCCTCCGGATGGCCCACGTGGAGTCCCGCGCCGCTCGGATAGGGAAACATGTCCAGGCAGTAAAACTTGGGTTTGCCGGGCTCGAAGTCGTTCACTTTGAACGTCTTGTTCGCCTCCCAATAGGCCTGCCATTTTTTCTCGATCGCCGTGAAATCATACTCGCGTGTGGTCATAACAGAATCCCATGAGTTAAAAGGGAATCAATATAGCATCTTGACCGCGAAATATCTATACGGCTTTGCACGCGTTTCCGTCCGATTCCCATTGCGCGGGCGCCCGTGATCGCGGTACTGTAAATGCGGAGTTGACCGATGCAACAGGATCGAAACAGGCCCGCCGGACGCCGCCCCGGACGCTTTAAACGGCTCCAGCTAAACAAACGCCTGACACCTCAAGAGTGTCAGGCGCTGTGGCTGGTTCTCAGCCTTTTCCTGCTCGGCCTGGCCGTCCGCTGGTTCCGCCTCGCGCATGGGCGCTGAGCGGGAGACGCGGCCGCCCGGCGCCGTTACGGCTCGGTAATCAACTCCTGCACGATCACGCGCGGATCCTCCATCTCGAGCATGCCGCGGCAATAGATGCCTTGGGGATCCCACCCCCGGATCACATACGAGAACGGGTTCTCGATCGTGACCCGGCTGACCCGGTTCGAGTCGAAGGAGGCCTTGCTGAGCGAATACTGCGCCAGCAGTGACCATTCCGGGTCGGTTAGGTCCTGCTTCACGTTGAGCTTCATCACGGAATTTCCCTGCAGGTTCGTGACGCTCTGGCCGTTGAGCGCGAGTGTGACGGTCGCATGCGCATTGCTGACCGCATCGACGTTAAACTTCGTCACCATAAAATCAACGCGGTTGGTTACGGTCGGGTTGGCATTGAGCCAATACAACTCGTTTAAGCTCAGCGTACGCCCGTTATACGGGCTCGACACCAGCGGGGCATCACCGAAGCCGAGGAGCCAGTTGAGCAAGGCCGGGTCACCCGCGAGGCCGGCAATGTCCTGCCGCAGACCGACGGTCACATCGACGTTGATGTTGGTCTGTATGTCGGGCAGGTTCAGC
>JAHFSX010000009.1:0-29504 GCA_023269675.1 Verrucomicrobiota bacterium | reverse complement strand
TATAGTTGGTGGCGACGCTGCCAGGCGGCAATTGCTCGACCTGATTCTCCTTCACCGAGTAGATGCGGTACCAGGCGTCCGCCGCATAGACGATGTTCGTCGAATCCCCCAGCCGCAACTTCAAGGTGTAATACGTGGTGCGCACACCGTTCTGCGTCGCGTTGCCCAGATTCATGACCGAGGTGACCAGCACATTCGAGACGCCCGGCATGATCGCGTCGGCCGACGGGACCAGCTGTCCGGCATTCGCGCTCCCCGGCGTCCACTCCCAGGGGAAGACCCAGTCGTCGGCGATTTGTCCGGCCCCGTTGGTGACGCTCAGCGAGCCCCCGTTGTGCTCCCGGCCCACATACACGAACCGATGCTCGGGATCGTTCGCGGCCCAGTTCGTGCCCGAGAAAGCGGCGCCGTAATCCGCGTTCCAATCGTAGGCGCTCGTCTGCTCGTACATCCCCTGCGGACGCCGCAGCCGCAGGCCGCCCGGCATAATGCGCGGAATCAGATCCGTCAGCCCCGGGAACCCGTAGTCGAGTTTAGGCAACGGCGGCACGTTCGCGGGCCTGAAGGCCGGATGCTCGCCGATCACAAAGAAGGCGTACCCGTTGGTGCTGGCCACTTGCGGCGGCAACCCGGCCGGAATCTGGATCGTCTCCGTCGCATACCCCTCGGTTGTCACCAGTTCGACCCTCCACCCGGCCAGATCGACCCCGGCAGGCACCGCGAGCTCGATATACGGGTTGTCCCCGATGCCGAGCACCTGCACGCCGTTCGAAATCACGTAGTCAGTCGCATTGATCTCGTTGATCCACACCGCGCCCAACGGCACCCCGTAAACGATGTAATACGGGGACCACCCGCGCGACGCGAAGGTCACGTTCAGATCCAGCGGATAGTACCATGACGGATTCTCGAAGGTTTCCTGTTCTTTGATCAGCGGGACTCCGCCCAGATACGAAGCCCACACGTGATACTGCACGACTTGATCCAGCTCTTGGACCGGAATGTCGTTGGTCGGCGACGTCCGGTACACCAGCGGGTTCGCCAGCGTCGGATACATCGGCTTGGTGACCGTTTGTCCGGCCGGCCAGTTGTCCACGCCCCAGGCATTGGTGCCGAGGTAGTACGTGACGTACATCAGGATGTTCGAGGGCGTCAGCTGCTTGTTCGCGATCTGCGCCTCCACGCCCACGTCATCGGAGATCAACGGCTGGAAGCGGGTCGTGCTGTACGAGCCGTCATTCTCCTTGCACAAGACCTTGACGTTCACGATGTCGAAGCCCGGGAAGACCGGCTCGGACACGGCGATCTCCTCCAGGCAGACGCGGCGCGCCGCGGGGCCGGGCGGCGTCTTCGTCATCAGCCGGATCGCGTCATACTTTTCTCCGACCAGCGTCTGGTACGCGTACGACTGGTACAGCGTGTTCGAGATGTTTTCGAACCGGGTGATTTCGAACCACAGGTTCGACGACGCGCCCCAGCCGTTCGTGCTGGCGTAGACATACACCGTCGCCGGCTGGTTGTTGGTGTAGGCGCGCGCATTGAATTTGAGCTCACCCAGTCCGGCGGGCAGCAGCGGGGTCTGCACGTAAGGCTCGCTCTGGTCCTGGATCGGCTCGGTGTCGAGCGTCTGGCTGTTGTTCAGGAAACACGCCTTGGACAGATCCAGCGACACCCGCATCAGGTCCGTATCCGTGATCTTCGCGTTGTACACCTTCCAGGAGGTGGCGTTCACGAGCGGCTCATCCCAAGCGACCGCGTTGTTGATCTCGACCAGCGCGTTGGTGTACACGCCGCTGCGCTCGTTGAGCACCCGGAAATATCCCGACGTCGTATTCCCGAGATAGGCGGACGCATGTGTCCACGCCGTCGTGGTGGCTGTCGCGAACGACTGCACGTCCACCCAAACCGTACTGTCATTCTTGGTCGCGAACTGCACCGTGAGTTTCGCAGGCGCCCGCAGGACCCGGTAGTCGAACTCCATCAGCCCCATGCCGGTGTCGAGCACCGGGGAACGGATGGCCTGATCAATGGCCGGATTGGCCCGCGACTGGTCGAGCTGCACGACATTCGCCTCGGGCACGCTGTTGGAGACCACCCACGCCTCGGTGGCCAACCAGTCACTCGAATTACCGTTACCTGAATCCGATGACGGCTTCCCGTGCCACGAGGACACCCCCAGCTCATCCACCGCCACATCCGCATCCCCGCCTGAAACCTGAAGCATCACGAACTGCGATTTCCAACTGTTGACCGGCACCGACACACTCGAGTACCCGAAATTGGGAACCGTGATCTCCTGCGCCTTTTTCCACAGCAAGCTCCCCGGCGCGGCGGGCTCAACCGTCGAATTGTAATCGGAATCCTGCAGGTACACCCCGATTTTCTGCGTCGGCACCACTGAGTAGATGCCGAACGGCGTCACCGCCCGGGTGGCCTCAAACCGGCCCGCCGGCGTATACCAGTTCGGCTTCTGCGTGTCGAAAACAGCCGAATTACCCGCGTCCAAGACCGATACCGACGAACCAAACGCGATTGCATCGGTGGTGGTGGGCTGGGTGAACACGGCGGAGAAGCTTGAGTTGCCGTCCGCCGACAGGAACCCGTACGAGCCCGCCGAAATGGGCGACGTGCTGTCCGTTACGGCCAAAACGTTGTCGACCGTGCCGTACTTGCACCGGATGCGCGTGGACGAACTGCTCGTGGTGAACAGGCGCATTTCAAGCGTCCACGAGGATGTCAGCGGCAGGTCGCCATCCTTGATGGCAAGCGCGCCGGTGAGTTGCGTCGGTATACCGTCGACCCACTTAAACAGCTGGTGGTACGCCCGCCTGTCGCGGCCCGTGGTCGGATTCGTCGGATCGGGCATTTGCGTGATCCGGTACTCGTAAAACCTTCCGGGATTCTGGTAGTAGCCGATCAGCGAGACCGACGGCTGCTCGGGCGACATGGGGGTCAGCATCTGAACGTTCGCGCGAACCAGAAAATTGGTTTTTGTGAAGTCGGTCTGGTTGTAGGCGACATCAAAGTTGCTGGCCGGCTGCCCCAGACGGCACTTGAACGAAAGCTGCTTGAGGCCGTCGGGCCGCGTCGCGACCGTATTGTAAACGTAACCCAAACCCAAAGCCCCGTCACCGCCTTTGAGACGCAAGGCCAAGTTGCGGAAGCCGAGAACGCCCGTCGGCTTGTTGTTGTAGTCCGCCTCATTCCGTTCCGACACATAGGCGGCGCTGCCCGCCACCCACTGCTGCGGCGTCAGGAAGGGGTCCCGCGCATAGGTGTTGGTCGTGCTGACGTAGCCGATAACATACTCATTGAAGGTCTGATCCACATTCGTCGACCAGCCTTCAAACGTGTTCAAAAATCGCCGCCGGGGGTCCTGCCCGCTGCTGTCGGAAAATTTGGTGTCGCGGGCGGGCCATTCGTTGAAGTTCTGATACTCCGCGCGGCTTGTCATGAAGTCCAGCGTGCGCGTGTTGAGCACCATCTGGACATAGCCGCCCTCAGCCGCCGTCACATTGATGCGCTGGGTCTCGGTCGTCACGCACACGCCGCCATACGGCACACGCCCGACACCGACCTGCGCCTGCTCCGCCCAGGACGGGTGGTTGGTCGAGAAGGTGTCCGCGCCCTGTATGTAGGCGTTCGCGCCCTTGAAATACCACGAGATGTTCGTCGCCGACACCGACCGGATCGGGACCATCCCGCGCCACTCGTCGTCGCCCACCAGCGCCATCTCGATCGGCTGCGGGAACTTATTCGTATCCGCCACCACATACAGCGCCCCGTACGGGGATTTGTACGGACGGATGCGGGTATAGAACTCGCGTGACCCTCCCGCCCCTCCGCGCAAGGTGCGGGGCGAGAGCCACTCGGCCGGGTAGGGGTATCCGTTAATCCCCGTGCCGGTATAATCCGGCGACTGAAAACGGTAACCATCGAAATCGCAGATGAAGAAGTATTCCAGATCGCCGACCTGCGGCTGCGGCGGCAGCGTCGCCTCGAACCGCTCCCCGTTGCCTTGACCATCCCCGATTCCCACGCGGGACATCAGGTTGGTCTTCCACGCATTGGTCACCTGATCCAGATAGCGCCAGCGGTACACCACCCGGTTCGTCCGCGAATCCGTCGGCACATGCATATCCGCGTTGTCGACGAAACAGCGGATCAGCATATTGGTGTTGACCGAAGGGTAACCCGGTTCAAAGGGACACTCGGTTTTGTAGATTACCACGTCCGACGGCGGCGGCGATACGCGGATGTTGTCGATGACAGTCAGCGCGTCGTCGAGCGTTTTATCTGGGTATATAGTTCCCGTCCGGCGGATCCTCACTTTAACCGGTTGCCGAAAGTTCACGAGCTTCCTGTACCGAAGGAACTCCGTCACCGAGACCGCATTCAAGGTAAGTTCGTCCAACGGCATCCAGACGTACTCCAAGCCGTTCGTCGAGGGTGGATTCATGGGGAAGAACAGGAGGGGGTCGACTGAGGAGACCATGTTGGTGGACCACTCCACCGTGACCTGGTTAAGCTCAACATTGTTGATCGCCTCAAAATAGACCGTGCCGATTCCTTCCTGAAAGATCGGCGACTCGATCTGGGCACCCAGCGTGTTCTGAAGGTTGGCGGCCAGATTCGTGGCGGAATCCGGAGCAACCTCAAGACCAATACCGCGCGCTGTGCCTGTTCGGCAGGATAGTAGACGCCACCCCGTGACATGATAGTGGTTCGTGCCCGCCTTTAAGGGCTGCCTAGGGATGCCCGACGGCAAAGGACCTTCATGCGTCCAGTTCGTTGACGAATAATCATCGAACTGGAGAAGCCTACTCGCAGGCAGGGTCGACGTTGCCGCCGCAAGTGCGCAGGTCTGAACCAGCGCCACAACCCAAAACGCACATATATGAGATTTCCATTTCATCTAGCGACTCCTGCTTCTCTACGGTCCGTCCTAAAACCTGAAAGTATCTATAAAACCTGTCTTCAGCGCATCTTATCACGCATAACCTGGCTGATCTCATCGCCATTGCAAAGCTGTTTCGCCAGCTCTTTCAAATCGGTATCCGAGGCGCCTCTGGGCTCGACCAGCACCTCCACATGCCCATCGGCAAAGGCCACATGCGCGACATACCGCTTCGCCACCTGATGGTTGAAGCCGATCACCTCGCTTAGCGAGGTATACTTCTTCTTGCCGCTGCTGTCATTCCCGATGTCCGCCTCGAGCACGCCGTCCGAGCCCGTTCCGTTTTCGTCCTTGGCGACAGACTCGACGTGCGTGCTCCCCTTGAAGGCGGGCAGCTCCGCGAACAGCAACAGGTTGCCGGCGTTGCCCCGCGCCGAGAGCGCGTCGAGCCGGATATCCCGCGCGTCCGGCATGTTCGCGGGCGTGGGGTTGCCCTTGTGGTCAAAGCCGAAATACCCGTTCATCACATACGAGCGCTGCACCTTCAGCAGTCCCGCGCGCTTCGCCACACTCCTGTGGGCTTCGCACGCGTAGGCCGCCAAATCCTTGCCCACATAACTCCACAGCGTGCCGTTGGTGATGGACTCGTAGGCGGTGCTGCCGAAATAACACGCCTTTTTCATCTGCCCGCTCTGCATTTCCCGGGTCTGCCACCGGCCGGGCCCCGTCCACGCGACCCACCCCGGGCACTCGATATAGGTCCGCACGTATTTTCCGTTTTGCATCACCGCCCAGGCCCGCTCATACGAGCCGGCCCACGGCATGACCTGCTCCGGGCAATGCCGGCCTTCAGCCTTCGCATGCGTGTCAACGGCGTAACTCAGCGCCGCCTGCGCCAGATTATGCAGATTCGTCTTGCACTTCATGGCTTGCGCGTTCTTACGCACATTGGTGAACTGCGCGGTCAGCGCAGCCGCCAGAATGCCGATAATCGAAATCACCACCAACAGTTCGACCAGCGTAAATCCACTTTTCTTCCTAAAAAGCATAACGCTCCTTATACGCTTTTTTTAACATCCCCTTATTTTCTCCTTTCTTGACGTTTGGCGCAAGGGTTTTTATAGTCCCTTTTTTCTCTTGCGAAACACCTGAAAATCCGGTGAAATATCCCGCAATTGTTTACACCATCGAAGGTTAGGAAGGAATCGCACCCTATGCGCTGGACGCGTACATTGATTGCCACCCTGCGGGACGACCCCCAGGAAGCCGAAATCGTCAGCCACAAGCTCATGGTCCGGGCTGGCCTCATCCGCAGGCTCGCCGGTGGACTCTATACCTTTATGCCGCTCGGCCTGCGCGCCCTCCAGAAGGTTTCCCAGATCGTGCGCGAAGAGATGGACCGCGCCGGCGCCCAGGAAATCCTCATGCCCGCCCTCCAGCCCGCCGAACTTTGGGAGCGCTCCGGCCGCCTCGCCACCATGGGCCCCGGCATGTTCCGCCTCAAGGACCGCGCCGAACGCCTCATGGCCCTCGGCCCCACCCACGAGGAGGTCGTCACCCAGCTGATCGCCGGCGAGATCAACTCCTACCGCCAGCTCCCCTGCACCGTCTACCAGATCCAGACCAAATTCCGCGACGAGATCCGCCCGCGCTTCGGACTGATGCGCGCCAAAGAGTTCATCATGAAGGACGCCTACAGCTTCGACACCTCGCTCGAGGCCGCCGACGTCTCCTACCAGGCCATGTACGAGGCCTATGTCCGCATCTTCAACCGCTGCGGCCTGTCCGCCCGTCCCGTGGAGGCCGACACCGGCGACATCGGCGGCAAGTGGTCGCATGAGTTCATGGTCCTGGCCGACTCCGGCGAGGACGGCATCGTCGACTGCCCCGCCTGCGGCTACGCGGCCAACCAGGAGCGCGCGGAGCGCGCCGTCGCGGCGCTCGCCGACGCGGCCTGCCCGCCTGTCGCCGAGGTCGCCACGCCCAACGCGCGCACCATCGACGACCTCGTCGCGCACTTCCAGTGCGGCGCCGAACGCTTCATCAAGACCCTGGTCTACCTCGTGGACGGCAAGCCCGTGGCCGCGCTCGTGCCCGGCAACCGCGACCTGAACGAGCACAAGTTTAAGCGCCTGCTCAACGCCAAGAAGGTGGAACTCGCCGACGAGGCCACCATCCTGAAGGTCACCGGCGCGCCCGTCGGCTTTGCCGGACCCGTCGGCCTTGCGATCCCCGTCTACGCGGATCAGAGCCTCAAGGGCGCCTCGGACCGCACCACGGGGGCGAACCGGGCAGACACCCACATCGTCCACGTCGACCTCGCCCGCGACGCCACCGTCACCGCTTTCGAGGACCTGGTCATCGTCGGCGCCGACGACACCTGTCCGCACTGCGGCAAGGTCATGCAGCTCAAGCGCGGCATCGAGGTCGGCCATGTCTTCAAGCTCGGCACCAAGTACACCGAATCGTTCGAGGCCAAATACCTCAGCGACAAGGGACAGAGCGAGCTCATGGTCATGGGCTGCTACGGCATCGGCGTCACCCGCACGCTTCAGGCCATCATCGAACAGAGCCACGATGCCGACGGCATCATCTGGCCGGTCTCGGTCGCGCCCTTCACCGTCAGCCTGCTGCTGCTCGACCCCAAAGACCCCGCCGTAAGCGCCGTGGTCGATACGCTGGAGAAGGCGCTGCAGGCCCGCGGCATCGACGTCTTCGTGGATGACCGCGAGGAACGCCCCGGAGTGAAGTTCAAGGACGCCGACCTGATCGGCTGCCCCATCCGCGTGGTGGCTGGCGCCAAAGGCCTCGCCAAGGGCGGGGTCGAAGTCAAGCTCCGCACCTCGAAGGCCTTTGACCTCGTGCCCGTTGAGGATGCGGTCACCGCCATTTCCAAGCTGGTGGAAGACTTGACCGCCGCGTTGAACAGGTAACCCGTTTCAAAGCTGAGGAGTCCCTCATGAACATCGACGAACTGGAAGAGACCGAGAACGGCACCGCGCTGACGAAGCGCGATCTGGTCACCCGCATCTCCAAGGAAACCGGCATCACCCAACTCGACGTCTTCTCGGTCATTCAAAAAGCCCTCGACGGCATCATCGATGCCCTCGATGCCGGCAAGCACGTGGAATTCCGCGAATTCGGCGTGTTCGAAATCGCCGAGCGCAAGGCGCGCATCGGCCGCAACCCGAACAAACCCGAAGACGTGGTCCATATCCCCGTCCGCAAGGTGGTCAAATTCAAACCCGGCAAGCGCATGCGCCAGATGCTCGCCGGCAAATAGATCATGAGCACTCCCACCCTCTCCTTCGAGCCGCCGCGCGGCATGCGCGATTTCTATCCCGAAGACATGCTCTGGCGCAACCGCGTCTTTGACGCCTGGCGCCAGTCCGCCGTCGCCTTCGGCTTCCAGCCCTACGACGCCTGCGTGGTCGAAAGTCTGGAACTGCTCCAGCGCAAGAGCGGCGAAGAGGTCTCCGAGCAGATCTACCACTTCGAGGACAAGAGCGGGCGCAAGCTCGCCCTGCGGCCCGAGATGACCCCCACGCTCGCCCGCATGATCGCCGCGCGCCAGGGCCAGCTCGCCTTCCCCGTCAAGTGGTTCACCATCGCCCAGTGCTTCCGCTACGAGCGCATGACCCGCGGCCGCAAGCGCGAGCACTACCAGTGGAACATGGACGTCATCGGCGAGGAGAGCGTCGCCGCCGAGGTCGAGATCCTCGCCGCCGCCGCCGCCGGCCTCAAGGCCATGGGCATGCCGGACAGCGCCTACCGGGTCCACGTGAACAACCGCGCGCTGCTCGCCGAGCTGCTCGCGAAATCGGGCATCGCCCCCGAACACCACGCCGCCGTCTTCCTCGCGCTGGACAAGCGCGGCAAGATCACGGACGACGAGATCACCGCGCTCCTCAAGGCCGAGGGGCTCGGCGAGGAGTCCATCCGCCAGACCTTCGCCCTGCTCGGCGTGCGGACGCTCGAACAGGCCGCCGAACTCGCGGGCGCGGACTCGCCCGCCCTGGCCACCCTGCGCGAGCTCTTCACGCTTGCCGGGACCTACGGCATCGCCGACCGCCTCGTCTTCGACATCGCGGTCATCCGCGGGCTCGCCTACTACACCGGCATCGTCTTCGAAGCCTTCGACACCGAACGCAAGTTCCGCGCGATCTTCGGCGGCGGCCGCTACGACAGCCTGCTCACCATGATCGGCGGCGCGCCCACGCCCGCCGTGGGTCTCGGCTTCGGCGACGTGGTCGTCGTGGAGGTGCTGAAGGAGCTGCTCGGCGAAACCGCCGCCGCGGAAAAGAGCGGCGTGGTCATCGGCTACATGTTCCCCGAGCAGCGCGACGCCGCCACGCGTCTCGCCCGCGCCCTGCGCGAGGCCGGCGAAAGGGTCGACCTCATGACGGCCCGCCAGAAGCCCAAGCAGTTCTTCGCGCGCGCCAGCGCCGGCACCGCCGCCGACGCGGTCTTCATCGGGCCGGACGATGTGGCCAAGGGCGTCGCCAAGCGCAAGAACCTCGCCACCCGCGAGGAGACGGAACTGCCGCTGGGCACTTAAGCGGCGCGACTTCTGAATGTGCCATGCGCATCCCTGCGCATGGGCAAGAGCACGCCCAAGGATGGGCGTGCCACTTTCTCGAAAGCCCCAAACACCGTCTCACCCGAACATCCGCCGCGCGTTGAGCCGCGTGATCTCGGCGATGCGCTCGGGGGTCGTGCCGCGCACTGTCGCCAGGCACGCCGCCACATGCGCCACGAAGGCCGGCTCGTTGCGCTGGCCGCGCAGCGGCACCGGCGCGAGAAAGGGCGTATCGGTCTCGATCAGCAGCCGCTCGTCCGGCACCATCGCCGCGCTCGCGCGCAGCAGGTCCGCGTTGCGGAAGGTCACGATGCCGCTAAAGCTGATCGCCAGCTGCCGGTCCAGCAACTGCGCCGCGAACTCCTGATTTCCCGTGAAGCAGTGCACCACGCCGCGCAGCCCCTGGCCGCGCCATGGCGTCTCGTCCAGCACGCGCAGCGTCGCCCCGTCCGCCTCGCGCGTGTGGATGACCACCGGCAGTCCCCACTCGTCCGCCAGCCGCAGCTGGGCCGCGAAAAGCGCGCCCTGCGCCTCGGCCGTCTCGGGATGATAGTGGAAATCCAAGCCGGTTTCGCCCACCGCCGCGAACGCGTGTTCTTCCGCAAGATGCCGCAGCGTCTCGACAAACACCTCCGGCGTCGCCGCCATCGCCTGATCGCGGTCGAACCCCAGCGCCAGCCTCACATGCTCCGGATACGCCTCGGCCGCCGCCAACGCTCCGGCGTTCAAGCCCGCGCTGCCGCCGACCGCGACGATGCGCTCGACCCCGGCGGCCAGCGCACGCTCCATCACCGCCACCGTCTCGGCCGGCGTGCCCTCGAAATGCGCGTGCGTGTCGTAAAAGGTTTCCTTGCTCATGTCGGCCTTTCTTCGCATGTTGTACCGCCTTCAGGCGGTGGTTCGACGGGGCGGCGTTGACGGCTGAAGCCGGTGCGACGTGCGGAGTCACCACGCATGCCTGCCCGCTCCCGCTTCAACCCACTTCATCTCGTCTGCCAGCCAAACCTTCGCGGCCACGCCCGGCGGCAGCTCGACCGACAGCTTCAGCTTCCCGCCGGCGATCCTCCATTCTACCCGCACCGGCCCCTTGAGCGACCGGTACTCGCCCTTGGCCCACGTCAGCCCCGCCACCGCCTGCGGCCGGATGACCACCCTGTCGCAGCCGACCGCGTCCTCAGCGACCGACACGCCGAGCGCGTGTTTCATGAACCACTCCTCGACCGACCCGAACATGGGATGGTTTTGGCTGTAGGTGTTGTCCGAGCCTTTCCAGTTCTCCCACAAGGTCGTCGCGCCGTTGTCCAGCATGTGACCCCAGCCGGGAAACTCGCGCCGCGCCACGACCGCGCCCGCCAACTCTTCCAGGCCCTCCGTGCTCAGCACCTCCAGCAGGTACTTGGTGCCGAAAATACCGGTTGTCAGCGCCCCGCCGTGAGCTTCGATGTCCCTCTTCAGGATCTCCAGCGCCGCCGCGCGGTCCGCCTCAGGAATCAGCCGGTGATACAGCCCGAAGACCTGTTCGCCCTGCCGCCCCTGCCCGACCTTGCCGCCGACCACGAACCGCTTTTGGAACGCCGTGCGGATTTCTTCCGCCAGCGCGCCGTACTTCCGGGCGTCGTCCGTCCTGCCGAGGATCGTCGCGAACTCCGCGACCAGCCGCGCCCACTGGTGGAAATGCGCCGTGGCGGTCAGCGTCTCCGGCGCCTTCTCCAGCGCCTCGTGATCGCCGATGCATTGCGGAATGATCAGGTCGGGACATTTGCCCTTCACAAGATCCACGTAGCGCGCGCAGGCGCCGTAATGCCGTGCGAGCACCGCGCGGTCGCCGTAATAGCGATACAGGTCACGCAGCATCACCGGCACGCCGACGGTCCAGCCGATCGGCCCCGAACGTCCGCCGAAGCCGCGGTCCGCGATCCCGACGTACGGCGCGGTCTCGGTGAACCAGCCGTCGCCCGCTGCCTCGTCCGCGAAATCCTGCACGCACTTGGCATAGAACGCGCGCATGTCGAAATTGAAGATGAAGGCCTCGGTGGTGGCCGCGATGTCCGCGCCGTAGCCGAAGCGCTCGCGCGCGGGACAATCGGACTGAACCCCGAACACGTTACTCAAAAAGGTGGTGCGGCAGACGCGGTGGATATCGTTGAAAAGAGTGTTGGAGCACTCGAACGTGCAGGCGTCCGGCAGGGCGGAAGCCTGCGCCACGGCCCTCACATCCGCGACGCCCGGCCTATGCGACAGCCCTTCGATCTGCACATAGCGGAAGCCGTGCCACGTGAAGCGCGGGGCGTAGCGCTCGTCGCATCCCCCTTTGCGGATATATACGTCGCACGGTTCCGCCAGCGCGGGCGCTCCCGGGCCGCCCATGCCCGCGCGTTTGATCTGGCCGCAGACGGCGGTCATTCCGTTCACGGTCCCGTCCGGGTTCAGCAACTCGCCATACCGGAAAGTCACGCGCTCGCCCGCCGCGCCCGCGCCCAAGCTGAAACGCGCCTGTCCGGCGAAGTTACGCCCCATGTCCGCGACATAGACACCGGGCCTGGGTTCGCTCATGCGTTCGGCCGGCCACGTCTCGCGCACGCCGACCGCTGGCGCTTCGCGCGGCTGGAGCGCACCCGCCGGCCCCGCCACGCGTGACGCCTGCCGCCAGGCCGACGTCTCTTTCCGCGCGTCGTAGACCTCGCCCAGATACAGGCTGTTGCGGAGCAGCGGCCCGTCCGCCACCTGCCACGTCGCGTCGCTCGCCAACGTTTCGCGCGCGTCGTCCGCATAGAGGAGCGCCAGTTTCGCGATGAGGCAGGGGCGCCCGACCGTCAGCGCCTCGCGCGGGTTGAAGCGGCCCCACATGCGCAGGGGCAGCGGGTTGTACCAGCCGTTGCCCAGCTCCACGGTTAACACGTTATCGCCCTTGCGCAACAACTCCGTCACGGCGTAGGTGTCATACAGCACACGCATGCCGTATGGCGTCCAGAGCGGCGCGAGCGCGGCATCCGCGAGCGGCTGTCCGTTCAGACGCGCCTCATAGAAGCCGAGGCCCGCGATGTGCAGGTGCGCCGAACGGATCGCGCGGGCCGTCGTGAAGGTCTTGCGGAACAGCGGCGCGGGATCGTCGGCATAGAAGGCCGCGTCGTTCGTCGGCTGCGGCTTGCCGTCGCCGATCCAGGCCACACCCGCCCAGTCGCATCCGTCGGCTGCGGCGACCGTATGCGCCGGGCTCCCGCGCCAGGCGCACCCGGCCGCGGCCGCCGCGAGCCCGCACACAAGAACCCAGTCCCCCAGGTTCCGACACCGCCTCACGTCCATGCGCCCCCCTTTATTTCAAGCTTCTGATTCGGTTGCGCTGAAAAAACCGGTGGACGACACGGAGGCCGTCCCGCCACGCGCACAGAGGCGTGCTTTTCTCGCATTCTGGAGGGTCGGGCTCCGTCCCGACCGTTCATGATCGACTTTTTCAGCGTAGCCTGATTCCACATATTGAAAGGTGTGGAAGGCGTCAACGCGTATCCTGCAGACGCGTATCCAGGCTGGGCGGAGCAAAAGAAACGGACCCGCTCAGCCGAACGCCGCTTCCAACCGGCGCAGCACCTTCCGCTCCTCTTCGGAAAGCGTGCCGAATCCCAAAAAGCCGCCGGCGGCCTGCGCCACGGCCCGCGCGTCCGCCATCACGTCCTGCTTCAGCGTCTGGCGCTCCGCCTCGCTCAGCTGGGCGCTCAGGGCCTGGATGTAGTGCTCCCAAGCCTCCATCAAGGCGGGGTCGGGTTTCTGCTTCAGCCAGACGGCCATGATTTCCGGACTGAGGTTTTTGTTCCTGACCCCGGCCCGTTCGGCGAACTTGAACAGCTCATCCCGCTCCTTCTCGTGCATGTCGCCGTCAGCCCAGGCCACCTCGACCAGCGGTATGGCAAAAAGTGTGGCCAGCGTCTCGGGGCGGATATCGAGCGCGATCAGCTTCTCCAGCACGGCCTCGTTGCGGATGCCGGAAACCTTGGCAAGGTTCTCCTTTGTCTCCTGCAATTGCTCCAGCGCTCTCCGCGCTTCAATCAGGTTCTGGTCATTTGCGTAGAAAAACGCGTCTTCCATCGTTCTTGTTAAAGCGTTGGCCATCATACGGTGGCTCCTCCCTTTTGAAGGTGAGATTATGCCGAAATCGCCTGGGAGGGTCAAGATCGGGAACTGAGTGGATCCGGCGACCGCAGCGTATTCCGAGCGGCTGGATCTACCGCACGCGGATCAACAGCGGTGTCATGGGCTCAGCCGTGAAGACGGCCCCCAGTTTCTTGCCGGTGATGAGGTCGGTCGCAGGCTTGCCCTCGACGCCTGCAAGCGTAACCGGATTGGGCACGCGCAGATGGTTGCAGACCGACGCGACATGACCTCCTGCGTACGGTGCGGAACGGATCTCCACACCGAACACGGGCCGGCCGGCGGCGTCGACCACGCGCAACACAGGCGGCAGGTCCCACGCGCCGGCCCGCTCCGTCAGCTGCGCGAAGAGCGCGGCCGAGTCGTCCGCCTTCGGCAGCGTCTCGAAGGTGCCGACCGCGCGGAGCTGGTTGTAGTCATTGAGCGCCGGCGTATCACCGATCAGCACGACCCGCACGCCGGCGGCGCGGAGACGGTCGAGCCCCTCCCGCGCATCGTCGGGCAGGTGCGTGACCTGCGGCAGGATCAGCACTTTCGTCGAAGCGAGCGGTCGTGGCGCCACGCCGGTGCGCGCGAACTCGGCGAGTTTCGCCTCCGTCGCGAAGCCGAGCGGCTGGCCGAGGAAGTTGGCCGCCTCGTAGGCGAGGCCGAGCTGGTACTCATGATCACTGCCGAGGACCACCGACGATGGGCTCCAAAGCAGGGTCACGGTCGGCGCGAGGTTTTGAAGCGCCGCGACTTCGCCGGCGAGCCGGCTGAGGTCAAGGGCGCAACGGCCTACCGCCTCTACGCAGTCCGGACGGTGCAGGATCGAACCCGCCGTGTCGCCAACGGCGTCGTTGCAGCGCTCCCAAACCCAGAGCGTCGTGGAGCTCTGCCCGTGGATCGCATTCTGCCACAGGGCCTCGTACAGGTGCGCGGGCGGGATGACGTCGAGGTCTCGGTCGGCGATGAGATGGTTTTCGGAGTTGAACACCGGCAGGTCGGCCATGCTGCGCTGAAAGTCGTAGCCGGCCTGGCAGTGGCGCCAGCCGTTGTTCCAGAGCGGGCCGTCTTTATCGAACATGTTGTAGGCGTCATTGCCGTTGTACTGGCTGAATGCTGAGAAGCGTTCGGGATCGACGGACCAGAAGCCGTGCAGGCTCTTCTGGAAGTGGGCGCCCATCATGATCTTGGCGTGCACCGGCAGGGCGGGCGCCATCGAGTGGATCACGCCGGCCATCCAGCCATGGAACTCGGCGAAGCTTTCCTGGTTGAACCGGATGAAATCCAGGCAGGCGGGCGTTGCCGTGAACGCGGGAGGCGGGACGGGCACCGCAGCGAAATCCGTATAAGCCGTGCCCCATCGTTCGTTTAGCGTCGCGACCGTGCCATGCCGCCGCGCCAGCCACGCGGGCCACGCCTGCGCCGTGACGCGGCAGCGCGTCCGGTCCACACAGATCGGCTCGTTGCTGAGGCAGACCGAATGCAGGGCGGGATGGTCTTTGATGCGGGGAATCACCTGGCGCAACGACATCTCGAGCACCGCGCGGGCGTCCGGGTCATGCACGCAGTATTTGAAGAAGCCGCCCTGGCACTCTTTGAGGTGCGGCCACTTCTCCAGCGCCCAAGGCGGAAAATAGTGCGGGCTGAGCAGCAGGTTGACCGCCACGTTCGTCTGCGCGGCGCGGTCGCAGAGCGCGAGAAACTCGTTGACCGCGCGGTCGCTGGCTGCGGTCTCGCTCGGCAGCACCGCGTTGGGCCCGAACTCCACCTGAAAGAGGTTGCAGCCGTAGCCGGGCAGCTTCTCGATGTCGCGCTTGACCTGGCCGAAGTGGCCGTACCCCGTGAAGAAAACGGGGCCGCGTTCAGCCGTGCCGTCCGGCCAGCGGCGCGTGCCGAGCGTCTGGGCGTGCGACACCTCCCGCTTGCCGGTGACGTAGCGGGGCACCGGAAAGTCGCCCGCCTGCCCGGCGAGGATCGACTCGGCGCGCGCCGTCTCACGCGCCGCCATCTGCTCAAGGAGGTAGGCCGTGTCCCACGCGCGGTCGGCCTTGCCGGCCCTCAAATCGGATTCGATCCACGGGATGAAGTTGTCCAGCACGGTCAGGGTGACCCGCGACGCGGCGCCGAGCCCGCGGCGCTCCAGCGCCTCGACTTGCGGACGCAGGCGGTCGCGGAGCGCCGACACGGGAACGAGCTTCGCGCGTACGCGGCCGGACGTGACCAGGTTGACCTCGCCGGTGTGGCAGGCGAGCGGCCGGTCATCCCGCACGAGGCGGGCGCACAGCGCGAGGCGTTCCGGCGCGTTCGTGCCGAGGTCCGCCCGCAGCGCGATCAAGGCAGCACGCGTGCCTACGGCCAGCTGCGCCTCCTGCCTTGCCACGGCGTTTCCGGCGGCATCGGCCAGCACGATCTCCAAACGTGACGGCCGGGTGACATCGGCGACGGTGGCCACGCCCTCGGCAGCGAGCGCGCTCCCGCAAAAGGCCCATGCGTCGCGCGGCCACCGCTGAGGCGCCCAGCGCGTGTCGACGGCCCGGCCCTCGTGGAGCATCTGCGGCGGACCGGCGGGATGGAGGTCGACAAAGTCGCCGACCGCCGCGTTCTCCAGCGCGCCGGGAACCGGGCGGTCACCCTCGCGCAGGGCGAGATCGTCCAGCCACACGCCGTCGGTCGGACGGTCACTGACGATCCTCGGCAGGAAGGTCGTTTCATGCGCACCCGTCACAAACGTGTGGGAGACACGTTCCCAGCGGCCGTGAGTAGCGGGTAGAGAACGGCGGACTTTCCAGCCTTCGCCGCCGCCGATCCACGCCCCGGGAGCGCTCGCGCCCGTTCTCACGAAGGCCGAAAGCGTGTAGCTGGTGCCCGGCTTGACCCTCACCTCACGGGCGGCCCTGAGGCTCGCATACACGTGCGCCCCGAAAGCCGTGCCGTTGGTGATCTTGACAGCGGTCTTGCCGGTGTGCGCGTCCCGCGGGTCGAGGCGCAGCCGGGCGTCCGTGTTGCGCGGCTCCCACACCCAGCCGGCGGGCTGCAGGCCGTCGGCCTGTTCGAACGAGGCGTTGGACAGCAGATTTTCGCCGGGCTCGAAAGGCGTCAGCAGCAGCCGGATTTCTCCGGCGGCGAGCGGCGCTTCGGCGCGGACCGCCGCGGCGCAAAACAAAAGACAGAGACAGCTCCACTCACGCATCACAGCATTCCCCCAGCCGAGCGATGCCGGCGCGGATAGATTACGCGACGGTCCTGACAATGCAGGCGCAGCGCCTGTCACGCGCACTGGCGGTTGATGAGAGCGGCGGCCACGCCCGCGCCAAACCCGTTGTCGATGTTAACCACGGTCACGCCCGAGGCGCAGGAGTTGAGCATGCCGAGCAGCGCCGCCAGTCCCTGGAAACTCGCGCCGTAACCCACGCTGGTAGGCACGGCGATCACGGGCTTGTCGGTGAGTCCGCCGACCACCGAGGGCAGCGCGCCCTCCATGCCGGCCACCACCACGATCGCCCGCGCGTCCGCGAAGCGTTCGAGCCGCGAGAGCAGGCGGTGCAGGCCCGCCACGCCCACGTCGAAGACGCGCTCGACCGTCGCGCCCAAGCGTTCGGCCGTGATTGCGGCCTCTTCCGCCACCGCGATGTCCGACGTGCCCGCGCAGAGCACGGCGACCTTGCCCGTGCGTTCCGGCAGCGGGACCACGTCGCGGGTGAGAATGCGCGCGTCTGCGCGGTAGACCGCTCCGGCCAGCTCCGCACACACAGCCGAGGCCTGCTCGGGCGTCACGCGCGTGGCGAAAGCGTTCTGGCCGGCGGCGTTCAGGGCGCGCATGATCGCGGCGATCTGCACGGGCGACTTGCCCGCGCCGTAGATCACCTCGGGCATGCCCCGCCGATGCTGACGGTCATAGTCCGGTTTCGCGAAATGTAGATCGTCGGTCATGGCGTCCACCGATCACTTAGAACTTCAGGTAGGGACGTTTCCCCGAAACGTCCGCAAAACCACAAGGCCCGGCGGCCGGTTCGGGGAACCGGCCCTACCGCGTGCCGCGCCCCCTCACACCAGCAGCGCGTCGTCGATCTTGGCCTTGAGCTGCTCCAGCGTGAGCCGCTCCTGCAGCATGGTGTCGCGGTCGCGCACCGTCACCGTGCCGTCCTCCAGCGTCTGGAAGTCGACCGTCACGCACCACGGCGTGCCGATCTCGTCCTGCCGGCGGTAGCGGCGGCCGATCGCGCCGCTCTCGTCCCAGAACGCGGCGTAGCGGCGGCGCAGGTGCTCGAACATCTCGCGCGCCTTGCCATAGAGCTCGGGCTTGTTTTTGACCAGCGGGAAGACCGCCACCTTCACCGGCGCGATGCGCGGGCTGAAGTGCATCACCACGCGCACGTCCTCTTTGCCCTTCTCGTCGGTGAGCTTCTGCTCCTCGTAGGCGTTGCAGAGCAGCGCCAGCATCATGCGGTCCACGCCCGCCGAAGGCTCGATCACATGCGGGACGTACTTGCCGTCGAAGAGCTTCGCCACGAAGGCGCGCGCGGCCTCGGCATCCTTGCCGCGGGCGGCCCACTCCGCCGTAACCTTCTCCATGAAAGCCGCCTTACCCGCCTCGCCCAGCGCGTTGGCGGCCAGCTTGAGCGGCTCGTCGAAGACCTCCATGCTCTTGCCGCTGTGCTTCTGGTGCTGGGTCAGATCGAAGTCCGAGCGCGCGGCGATGCCCTCAAGCTCCTGCACGCCGAAAGGGAAGCTGTACTGGATGTCCACGCAGGCGCGGGCGTAGTGCGCCAGCTCCTCGGGCTTCTGCCAGTACTCCACGAACGAATCCTTGGGCAGGCCGCACGACTGTATCCACTGTTTGCGGCGCTCCACCCAGTACTTGTGCCACACCTCCCAGCCCCACGCGTTCTGCGGGGTCGAGAGATCCGGATTGTCGGCCATGGTCGTGACCCTGCCGCAGATCAGCTCCACCGCCTCGTCGGGACGGATGAAGAACTCCAGCTCCATCTGTTCGAACTCGCGCGAGCGGAAGGTGTAGTTGCGGGGCGTCACCTCGTTGCGGAAGGACTTGCCCATCTGCGCGATGCCGAAGGGCACGGTCTGGCGGCTGGTCGAGAGCACGTTCGGGAACTGCGCGAAGATCGCCTGCGCCGTCTCGGGCCGCAGGTAGGCGACGTTGGCGGGATCGTCCACCGGGCCGACCACGGTTTTGAACATCAGGTTGAAGGGCCGCGGATCGGTGAGCTCGCCGCCGCAGTAAGGGCAGGGCGTGACGACCTCGTCCTCGACCTCCTTGTTCGCGTTCGCGAGCAGCTTGTAAAGCGCCTGCAGGCTGCCGCACGACGCGGGATCGGCCTTGATCTTCTCGAACGCGGCGGTCAGCACCAGCGGGTTCTGCACGGCGGCCAGGTTCGGAGCGAGGCCTTTGGCCTTGCCCTTGCACCAGCCCGCGATCTTGCCCGCGTCCGTGCCCGCGTCGAGTTCCGCCTGAAGGCTCTGTCCGATCTCGCCGTCCGCCAGGATGTCCCAGATCTGGTCCGCGCGCATCAGCTTCTTGCAGGCCTTGCACGTGCTCATGGGATCGGAAAAGGTGTCGAGATGGCCGGAGGCCCGCCAGATGGACGGATGCATGATGATCGTGGCGTCGAGACCCGCCACGTCCTCGCGGTTGCGCACCGTGGTTTTCCACCAGTCTTCCTTGATGTTGCGCTTCATCTCGCAGCCCGTCGGCCCGTAATCCCAGAAGCCGTTGATGCCGCCGTAAATCTCGGAGCTGTGAAAAATGAACCCGCGACGCTTGCACAGCGATGTGATGACATCCAGACTGCTTGTGTTCGACATAGGAATCCTTCGATTGCGTGCTCTCTAAAAGATGTGTGCTAAAGCGTGCATTTTCTCCCAAACCGCACCTGTGGCGCAAGTGAAATGTTCAGGCGCCCCCGCGTACAGGGCGCATCTCCGTTTCATCGACCTCAACGGGGGCCGGGGTGCCTCAGCACCCCGCCCGTGCGCGGTCCGGGACGTCCCGCGCGACTGCTGCCGCACCGGTAGGGGCGGACGTCTCGGACGCCCCACAACCGCAGCTAGTCGAACGGTCAATGAACCGGGGATGCGCCCCCGCCTACAGGAAGATGCGGCGGGCGTTCGCGCCGGTGAGGTCGGAAAGCGCCTCGGGCGTGGTGTTGCGCAGGGCGGCCACCTCGGCCAGCACGCACATGAGGTTGGCGGGCTGGTTCAGCGGCTTGCCGTTCGCGCCGATGGCCGCCGGCCGCCCGCCCGCCGGGAACAGGTCCGGCGTATCGGTCTCGATCAGGATCTGGCTGTCCGGAATCTCGCGTGCCGCCGCCCGGATCTTCTCGGCCTTCGGGTTGCAGACCGATCCCGCAAGCGACACATACCCGCCCATGTTCAGGATCTGCTTCAGGATTTCCCCTGAGCCCCCGAACCCGTGCACGACAAAACCCGGCATCCGGCGGGCATAAGGCTTGAGCACGTCGACCAGACGTCCCCAAATGCGCGCGCCGTGCAGCACCACCGGCCGCCGCACGCGCTCGGCCAGCTCCAGCTGCCGGACAAGGACCTGCTCCTGCAGCTCGATCGGCACCCCGTCGAGCACGCCGTCCAGGCCGATCTCGCCGATCACCGCCACGGGGCTCAGGTCGAGGTAGGACTCCAGCGTCTCGAACCAATCTGCGGGCAGATGACGGGCATGCCACGGGTGGACCCCGAAGGCGGGCACCAGCACGAAAGGCAACGGCGTTTGCGACAGCCGGTACGTCGCCTCCCAGTCGTCAGGCGTCGTGCCACAAGAGCACACGCCCGTGACGCCGGCCTGGGCCGCCTGCCGGACCACGTCGCCGAGAACATCGCGCAGGCGCGGATCCTGCAAATGTGTATGGGCGTCAAACATCTTGGGCCAGGCCCCTCGTTAAGCGCGTGCTCGGAGAGCCCGCGCCGCCGGTCGTCTGCGCTCTGCGAGCGCGGCAGCCTTGCTTCGAGCCCCGCCGGCGCAATCCCCCGTCCTCAGTGAACTGGGGGCCCTTGGCGTCTTGGCGGAGACGGGATTTAAGAAATCTGCGCGGCGGCTCTGACGTACTGCGAACGCTCGAAGCCGCAGCCGTGCTTGAGGTCGGTCTCGCGCAGCTTGCCGCGGAAATCGGCGAGCGAACTGTACCCTTTGCGTTCCATCCACGCGGTCAAGCCGTCGAGGATCTCGCGGATGACCGCAAAATCGTGACGGACATGCAGCACCGAACAGATATAGCCGACATCCGCACCGACCAGCAGAGCCTTCGCCAGTTCGTCGCCGGAGTGGATGCCGCCGCTGACGGCGATGCTGCAGCGCACCCAGTCGCGCAGGACGGCCGTCCAGCGCAGCTGCGAGTGCAGCACCTTGGGCGACGAGTAGTTGGGCGCGAAGTAGATCGCCTCTTTCTCGATATCCACCTCGGTCTGCAGGAACCGGTTGAAAAGCACCAGCCCCTTCACATCCAACGCGTCGAGCATGCGCGCGAACGGCAGCAGCGTGGTGTAATGCTGGCTCAGTTTCACGGCGACCGGCAGCCGGACCTCCGCGACGACCGCCTTGACCAGCGCCATGCGGCGGGCCTCGACCTTGGCGGCCGTCTCGTCCGGATCGACCGGCATGTGGTAGAGGTTCAGCTCCAAAGCGTCCGCGCCCGCGCGTTCGATCTTCTTGGCGTAGGTGACCCATTTCGAGGCTTCCACGCAGTTGACGCTGGCGATGATCGGGATCTTGACGCGCTTGCGCATGTCCGCGATCTTGTCGAGGTACTTCTCGGGCCCGAGCTGTGCGGGCAGGTCCGCCTGCAGGTACTCCATCGCGGCGCCGCTCGTGTCACCCTCCAGCGCCGTGTACATGTCCGAGACGTCGGCGCTGATCTGCTCCTCGAAGATCGAGCGCATCACCACGGCGGCGGCCCCGGCCTGTTCCAGCCGCGCGACCGTCTCGACATTGTTGGTCAGCGGGTTCGAACTGACGACCAGGGGGTTTTTCAGCTCCAGCCCCAGATAGGAGGTTTTCAGGTTTACCATGACAGGCCCCTCACTTGGTTACGATCTGTCCGGCCTGCGCCAGCATGCGGGCTTCGACGCTCTGAATCTCGGCGAAGCCCTGCGAGCTGACCGGATTGAGCCCGTTGCTGGCCTCCATCGACGAGTCCGCCTCGTTATAGATCGACGCCTTGCAGCCGGTGAGCCCGTTGAAGAAGATGTTGCCTTTGTACAGGCCCACCTCGACCGTGCCCGACGCGTGCCTGGAGAACACGCCGATCGCCGCGCGCGCGGCCTGCGTCACGGGGTCGAAATAGCGTCCGTCGTAGATCTGGTCCGCCACCAGCTTGGACAGCTGCCCGAAGAGCAGGCCCGCGCGGCGGTCCATGGTGGCCTGGTACACGTAGCGCAGGCAGCTGCCGAGCAGCTCCATGCCCGGGGCCTCGTAGACGCCGCGGCTCTTGGTGCCGATGATGCGGCACTCGAGCGCGTGCTTCATGCCGACGCCGTTGCGGCCCGCCAGCTTGTTCGCGAGCTGCATGGCCGCGATCGGCGTCACGTCCTTGCCGTTGATCTGCACGGCGCGGCCCTTCGCGAAGCGCACCGTGAACTTCTCGATTTTATCGGGAGCCTGCTGCGGCCACACGCCCATGGTGGGCTCGACGATCAGCATCGACGTCTCCATGCTCTCGAGGTCCTCGGCCTCATGCGAGAGCCCGGCCAGGTTGGCGTCCGTGGAGTACTTTTTCTTCGCGCCCACAAAGGCCTGGATGCCGAACCGGGCCAGGAACTCGACCATCTGGGTGCGGCCGGGGAACTTCTTGAGCAGCTCCGCGTCGCGCCAGGGCGCGTAGACCTGCATGGCGGGCGCGAGCACGTTGGTATAGCGCTCGAAGCGCATCTGGTCGTTGCCGCGGCCGGTCGCGCCGTGCACGAGCACGGAGCACTTGCGCTTCTTCATCTCGGCGATCAGCCCGCGCGTGGTCACGGCCCGCGCGATGCCGGTGGAGTTCCAGTAGCCGCCGTCGTACATCGCCTGCGCCTCGATCACCTGGAAGCAGGCCTCGGCCATCGGCTCCTTGAGGTCCACGATCACGGTGTCCACGCCGCACGGCGCCATGCGCTTCTTGATGTCGTTGATGTCCTTCTCGTCGGGCTGCCCGAGGTCCGCCGCGAAAGCGACCACGTTCACGCCCGCCTCGACCATCACCTTCGCGATCGTGCGGCTGTCCAGCCCGCCCGACACGCACGCGCCCACCGTCTTACCCTTTAAATCCGCCAACGTCAGTGCCATGTCAAAATCTCCTATGGAAGTGCAATGCCTTTTAAGAGTACCGAGTCCCCTGTCCGAAATCAATCCAAACCCACGCGGGGTGTGATTCAACTTCGTTGAATCCACACCCGAAGGAGGAGTTAGAATTTAGGAGTTAGGAGTTGCAATGCCATGAAAGTGAACGTGTTCGCGGGATGCGCGAGAGGCCGTGTTTGTGTCTTCAAAATGAAGTCACGCGGATGGCTCCAGAAATCGGTTCTTTGCGGAAGGGTTCCTCCTAGTCTAACGCCTCCTTTTCATGGCATTTTTGCGCTACCAACTTCTAACTCCTAACTCCTAAATTCTCCTTGGTGCGACTCAGTTTCACCGAAACTGAATCGCACCCCCACGCCGCCGCGCCCCGTGCCGCAACCCCTGCACACATAATAAAAACGCCACGGAAGCGTCTTCCGTGGCGTCGTTCAGGTTTTGGCGCGTTTAGGCTTACGCCTCTTCCGTCTCGCCGTAGAGCTGCTCCAGCGCGTCGCCGACCATCTCCAGCGCCTCTTCCAGGTCGTTGTCCTTGACGTTCAGCGGCGGCAGGAAGCGCACCACGTGCTCGCCCGCCACGCAGCAGAGCAGACCCATGTCGCGGCAGGCGTTCACGACCTCTTTCGCGTCGCCTTCGAGCACCAGCCCGACCATCAGGCCCAAGCCGCGCACCTCCAGCACCTGCTTGTACTTCTCGACGAACAGGTTGAGCCCCTCGGCGAAAAGCTTGCCGGCCTCCTCCGCGCGGTTGACCAGCGCCTCTTCCTCGATCACGTCCATCACCGCCAGGGCGGCCGCGCTCGAGATCGGGTTGCCGCCGAAGGTCGAGGCGTGCATGCCCGGCTTGAACAGCTCCGACAGGGCGGGCGAGGCCACCAGCGCGCCCATGGGCACGCCGTCCGCCAGCGCCTTGGCCAGCGTGAAGGCGTCGGGCTTGACCGGGAAGTTCTGCCAGCCGAACCACTTGCCGGTCCGGCCCATGCCGGTCTGGACGTCGTCGCAGAGCATCAGCAGGCCCTTCTCGTCGCACAGCTTGCGCACGCCGACCATGAACGCCTCGGTCGCGGGCACCACGCCGCCCTCGCCCTGCACGGCCTCCAGCATCACGGCCACGGTCCGCTCGTTCACCGCGGCTTTGACGGAGTCCAGGTTGTTGAATTCGGCGTACGTGAAGCCGATCGGCAGCGGATCGAAGCCCTTCTGCACCTTGGCCTGCCCGGTCGCCGCGATCGTCGCGAGCGTCCGCCCGTGGAAGGAGTTCTGCATCGTGATGATCTCGTACTTGCCCTTCTCGTGGCCTGCCAGGCGCGCGAGCTTGATCATGGCCTCGTTGGCCTCCGCGCCGGAGTTGCAGAAGAAGCACTTGCCGTTGAGCGACAGCTTCGAGAGCCGCTGCGCGAGCAGCGCCTGGTTCACGTTATAGAACAGGTTGGAGCAGTGGCCGAGGGTGGCCGCCTGATCCTGAATGGCCTTCACCACTTTGTGGTGGCAGTGGCCGACGTTGTGAACGGCGATGCCGGCCGTAAAGTCGAGATACGTCTTGCCGTCCGGGTCGCGGACCTTGCACCCGCTGCCGCTGGTCAACGTCGCCGTCGGCGCATAGGTGTGCATCACATATTGGTCAAACAACGCGGCAATGTCAGTACTCTTACTCATCTGCTATGATCTCCGTTCCTACACCGTTTTTCGTGAAAATCTCCAGCAACAGCGAATGGGGCATGCGGCCGTCGACGAGATGGACTTTACCCACCCCGGCCTGGATCGCATCCACGCAACTGTCCAACTTCGGCAGCATTCCGCCGCCCACTACGCCCGTCTCTTTGAGCTTCCGCACGCTGCCGATCCGCAGCGTCGCCAGCAGGGACGTGGGATCGTTCACGTCCATCAGCAAACCCGGCACATCCGATATGAACGCCAGCTTGCGGACCTTCAGGGCTTTGGCCAAAGCCGCAGCCGCCGTATCCGCGTTGACGTTGTACAGCTTCCCGTCCGGCCCCGTCCCGAGAGGGGTCACCACCGGAACGATCCCGGCGTCAATCATCTCAATCACCGGCCGCGTGTCGACCGACACCGGCTCGCCCACATACCCCCAGTCGATCGCCGCGCCGGTCGCCGGATCCTTGCCGAACTTCTTCTCGACCCCGAAGATCCAGTCGCCGTGCAACGGCCGCGCGTTGGAGCGGTGCTTCCGCAGCAGGCTCACCACGCTCGCGTTGACCTCGCGCGTGAGCACCCGTTCGACCACGCGGACCGCCGCCTCGGTGGTCACGCGCAGCCCCATCACGAAGAGCGGCGGAATGCCAGCCTCCTCCATGCCGCGCGAGATCGCCTTGCCGCCGCCGTGGACCAGCACCGTCTTCATGCCGACCGCGTTCATGAACGCGATGTCCGTCAGCAGGCTTTCGAGATTCTCGGGAATCTCCATGACGCTGCCGCCGACTTTCACGAGCACGATCGAGCCCCTAAAATCCTGAATGTAAGGCAGGGCCTCCGTCAGCACCGCCGCTTTTTGCATCGCTTGTTGCATAATCACAATCTGTCCGGTAGGTGCGGAAAAACGCCCCTACGTCGTATACTCCGCATTGATCTTCACGTAGTCATACGAGAAATCGCACGTGTATACCGTGTCCTCGCCGTCGCCGAGCCCCAGCTCCACCGTCACGTCGAACGCCCGGTGGCGCATCACGTCCTGCATCGCCTTGAGCAGCGCCTTGTCCGCCACGCGCCCCCGGTCATACGCGCAGATGTCGCCGTAGCTGATCCGCGCCTTCTGGTCGTCCACCTCCGCGCCGGAATAGCCCACCGCCGCGATCACGCGGCCCCAGTTGGGGTCGAGGCCGAACCACGAGGTCTTGACCAGCGGCGACTTGGAGACCGCCCGCGCCGCCGCCTGCGCCTCCTCGGCCGTCCGGGCGCCCTTCACGCGCACCGTCACGAACTTGGTCGCGCCCTCGCCGTCGAGCACCATCTTCTTGCCGAGCTCGAGACACACGACCGTCAGCGCGTCCACAAAATACTGCCACTGCGGGTGGTAGGGCGTCAGCATCTGGTTGCCCGCCACGCCGCTCGCCATCAGGATCACCGTGTCGTTCGTGCTCATGTCGCCGTCCACGACCACGCGGTTGAAGCTCACCTCGACCGCCTCGCGCAGGGCCTGGTCCAGCGCCTTGGGGTGGACCGCCACATCCGTCGTCAGAAAGCCCAGCATGGTCGCCATGTTCGGCTCGATCATCCCGGAACCCTTGCACATGCCGCCGATAAAAACCGTCTTGCCGTCGATCTCCAGCTCCACCGCCACCTGCTTGTCCACGGTGTCGGTGGTCATGATCGCGCACGCCGCATCGTGGCCGCCGCTGCGGCTGAGCGCCCCGGCCGCCTTCTTCGCACCCGCCGCAATCCGGTCCATCGGCAGGTTCACGCCGATCACGCCCGTGGAGCAGACCAGCACCAGCTCCTCGGCAATCCCCAGCGCCGCGGCCGTCACCCGCGCCATCTCACGCGCGTTCTTCAAGCCCGTCTCGCCGGTGCACGCGTTGGCGCACCCGCTGTTCACGATCACCGCCTGAGCCTGCCCTGCGCGCGTCCGCTCGCGGTCGATCTGCACCGGCGCGGCCGCCACCTTGTTCGTGGTATACACGGCCGCCACCGCCGCCGGCGCGTCCGCGACCAGCAACGCCATGTCCTTGCGCCCCGCATACTTGATGCCCGCCTCCACGCCACACGCCTGGAAACCGTGTGCCGCCGTGACGCCACCCTCTACACATTCAAAGGTCTTCATGTCAATCCGTTACCGGGCTTAGAAAAATAGACAAACGTCCCGCAGGCCCCTGCGGGTACACGCCTTCCCTTGTTTCGAACCACGTATAATCGATTATTTGAGGCACAAAGTCGATGAAAAACCGCCTCGGGCGCGATTCGCCGCCCGCCGGAGGAACCAGGCCTTAGCAGTTGGGAGTGGAAAGGCCTTGTTTCACGGCTTTTCCGGCAGCGTGCGCGCGCAACTCCTCAGTCCCGACTCCTGAAGCTGAACGCTTACACGGTCATCTCCCAGCCCGGCTCGTACGTGCGTGCCCAGAGTTCCGACCCCGCGCTGCCCTGCGCCAGCCGCCCCGTCACCGGGTCGACCTTGACGGTCTCGCCCGTACGCTGGGCGATGTTCGCCAGGTGGGTCAGCAGCGTGCTGGCATGCGCCTCGGCCGCCGGCGACGGCGTCTTGACGTCCTTGCCCCGGATACAGGCCGCCCAGTTGGCCAGGTGCGCCGCATCCAGTTCGCCCGTCGGGTTGGTCCGGCTGGTGGCGTCCGCCGTCACGTCCTTGGCGTTCCACTCCCGCACCTTTTTGCCGGCCGTGTCGAACAGCGTGCAGATGTTGTCCGGCGTGAAGAGCACCGCACCCGCCAGCCCGTAAATCATGCAGCCGGTGCTCGCGCCCTCGTACGGCCGCGCCTTCACGGCCGAAAGGCCCTCCCAGGTCATGAACTTGCGGCCGGGGAACTCGAAGGCCGCCGCCTGCGTGTCGAACCACTCCCAGTCGTCGCCCTCGTTAAAGAGCCGCCCGCCCCCGCTGGTCACGCGCGACGGGAAGGTGACGCCGAGCGCCCACCGCGCCACATCCACATAATGCGTCGCGTTGTTGCCGCACTCGCCCGTTCCCCACTGATGGAACCAGTGCCAGGTGTAAGGCACCACATTGTCCCGAAACTCCCGGCGCGGCGCGGGCCCCTGCCACAGCTCCCAGTCCAGCCACGCGGGAACCGCCACCGGCTTGCCCTTGCCGATCGGGCCGCGCTGCGTCGCGTACCAGCACCGCGCGAAGCGGGGCTCGCCGATGACCCCCGCACGGATCTCCTTGACGGCGCTCTGATAGACGGTGGAGGAGCGGCGCTGGTTCCCCATCTGGAAGACCATCCCGGTTTTCGCCGCCGCCTCGACCAGGATCTCGCCCTCGCGCGGGTTGTGCGAGATGGGCTTCTCGACGTAGATCGCCTTGCCCGCCTTCATGGTCATCAGCGCGGCGGGCGCGTGCCAGTGATCCGGCGCGGCGCAGATCACGCCGTCCACGCCCTGGTCCTCCAGCACCTTGCGGAGGTCCTTCTCCTTCTTCGGCGCCCGCCGCGTCCTGGCCAGGATCTCCGCCGACGCCTCATCCATCGCCCGCGCGTCCACATCGCACACGGTCACGATCTCCACACCCGGCAGCCCCGCGACCGCCTTCATCAGCTGGAAGCCGCGGCCCTTGGCATGGCAGCCCATCAAGGCCACCCGCACCGTGGCCGACGGCGCACCCTGCCCGAACACCTGGCGGCTGCCCCCCAACACCGTCAGCCCGGCGGTGGCCGCCGACTGCATGAACCCGCGACGATTGATGCCCATGTTCCCCTCCTGAATGAATGCCTTACCTGATGACTGCCGAAAGAATACCCCCAACGCCGCCGCGATTGCAACCCTCTTCGCGCCCGCGGTTGAAACAGCCCCGCGTTTCAGTTACACTGGCGTCTTATGAAAGAGACCGCGACATTCCCCAAGCTCCCGATCGGCGTTTCCGCCTGCCTGCTGGGCGAGAGGGTCCGCTTCGACGGCGGCCACAAGCACGACCCCTACCTGACCGACACGCTGGGGCCTTACTTCGATTACGTGCCCGTCTGCCCGGAGGTCGGCTGCGGGCTCTCCGTGCCGCGCGAATCCATGCACCTCGTCGGCACGCCCGAGCACAACCGCCTCATCGGCAACCGGACCGGCACCGACTACACGGACCAGATGCAGGCTTACTGCGACCGCACCGTCGAGGAACTGCGGCCCCGCGGCCTGCTCGGCTTCATCTTCAAGGCCAAGTCGCCCTCCTCCGGCCTCTTCCGCGTCAAGCTCTACCTGCCCGACGGCAACCCCACCACGCAGCACACTTCCGGCCTGTTCGCCCGCGCCTTCACCCGCGCCTTTCCGAGCCTGCCGTGCGAGGAGGACGGCCGGCTGCACGACCCCGAGCTGCGCGAGAACTTCATCGAAAGGATCTTCACGCTGAAGCGCTTCCGCGACGAGGTCGCGGCCGCGCCTTCGGTGCGCGCGCTCCAGGCCTTCCACGCCTGCGCCAAATACCTGCTCATGGCGCACGCGCCCGAAGGCCTGCAGGAACTCGGGCGCCTCGCCGCCGCGGCCACGCCCGCGGCTCTCGCCGAGACGCTGGCCGCGTACGAGACGCGCCTCCTCGCCGTCATGGCCGAGCCGGCCACGGTCGGACGTCACGTGAACGTGCTCCAGCACATGCAGGGGTATTTCACCGAGCAGCTCACGCCGCAGGAGCGCGAGGAGCTCGCCGCCGTGCTTGGCGAATACGCGCGGGAGCAGGTGCCGCTGATCGTGCCGGTCACGCTTTTCCGCCACTATATCTTCAAGTATCAGACCGCCTACCTGATGCAGCAGCACTACCTCTACCCGCACCCGGCGGAACTCAAGCTGCGCAATCACGCGTAGTTGTGCATGCCCGCGAAGAGCCGCGAGACGTTGATCCACGTGAGGGTCAGCACCACGAAGAGGAAGCCCAGCCACAGGAACGCGGCCAAGGTCTTGGGCTGGCGGAGCCCGTTCTTCAGCCGGTAGTGAAAGTACCC
>JAHFSX010000046.1 GCA_023269675.1 Verrucomicrobiota bacterium | reverse complement strand
GGCGCTGCGTCAGCCCTCCCGGAAAGCCCTTCGGGCTCTCCGGGTCCCGGGGCTTCCTCGCCTCCTTCCCCGACTTTTCCATTTTTTTCGGAAGCGTGCGTTTCATTTTGCACTTCGCGCCAATCGCGGCGCCGCACAACTTCATTTGACGGGACAGACTTAATCTTATATTTTAATCCGATTATCAAAGTCTGTGTCGGCCCTGCGCCATCAGGCGTTTCGGTCAAGCTGTAAAGGGAGCTGCTATGAAGGTGAGTCACCGGTTGTTGGTCGCATCGCTTGCATGGGGAGTTTGTGCGGGAGGCGCGATGGCCGCGATGGCCCGGCCAAACGTGGTCGATCTCGCGGGGACATGGTCGGTGCGCCAGGCCGATGGCGACAAGCCCTCCATACCCATGACCGTGCCCGGCGACGTGCACAGCGCCCTGCTGGCGGCGGGGCTCATCCCCGATCCGTACTTCGGCCGCAACGAGGACGAGGTGCAGTGGGTGGGCAAGAAGGAGTGGCTCGTCGAGCGCAGCTTCGACGTGTCAGCGGACCTGCTTTCCCGGAATTCGGTTTGCCTGCGTCTGGAGCACGTCGACACCTTCTGCACCATCAGCATCAACGGACAGAAGGTCGGAGATACGGGCAACCGTTTCCGCCGCTACGACTTTGAGATCAAGCCGCTGCTCAAGCCCGGCAAGAACACGATCACCGCTTGGTTCAAGAGCGCGGAGCTGATCACGGAAGAGCTCGCGAACGCGCTTCCGTTTCCGTTGCCGATCGTGGAAAACGCCACGGTGAGGCATATCAACCTGATCCGCAAGCCCGCCTGCAACGGCGGCTGGGATTGGGGCATCGCCCTGATGGTGGCCGGGTTCGCGGGGAAGACCGAGCTCATCGCCACGGATGTGGCGCGCATAGACTACGTTTTTTGCGACCAGCGTCACCAGCCCGGCCGGTGCGAGGTGACGGTGACCGCCGAGGTGACCGCGCCCGCCGGAGGAGACACCATGCTGGGAGTGACGCTGGGCGATGCCAAGGTCCATGTTCCGGTTTCGCTCAAGCCCGGCGCGAACCGCGTCAGCGCATCCCTCACCGTCAACAACCCTCGCCTGTGGTGGCCCAACGGCGCGGGCGAGCAGGCCCTTTACGATCTGACCGTCACCGTGGGCGACGGAACCCTTTCGCGCAAGCTCGGCCTGCGGACCATCGAGGTGATCAACAAGCCCGACCCGGTCGATGCGAATAACAAAAATGCCAAGCCCGGCATGAGCATGACCTTCCGCGTCAACGGGGTGGACATCTATTGCAAGGGCGCGGACTGGATTCCCTGCGACGCGCTGACCGCGCGTCAAACCCCGGACCGTTACCGCGACCTGCTCGGGTCGGCGCAGTCCGCCAACATGAACATGATCCGCTTGTGGGGCGGCGGTCAGTTCGAGGACGACATTTTCTACAACACCTGCGACGAACTGGGGCTCATGGTGTGGCACGACTTCATGTTCTCCTGCGCGCTGTACCCCTCGGATCCCGCGTTTCTGGGTGAGGTCGAAGCCGAGCTGGCCCATCAGCTCCGCCGCCTGCGTGACCACGCCTCCATTGCCCTGTGGTGCGGCGACAACGAGTGCATCGGCGCGCTCACGTGGTTTGAGCCGAGCAAGAAGAACCGCGACCTCTACCTGCTCAACTACGACCGCCTCAGCCGCGTGTTGAGCGAGACCATCGCGAAATACGATTCGACCCGCATGTTCTGGCCCTCGTCGCCCTGCGCCGGCCCCGGTGATTTCAGCGATGCCTGGCACGACGACAACCGCGGCGACATGCACTACTGGACCGTATGGCATGAGAACAAGAACTTCTCGGCGTTCTACAGCGTCAAGCCGCGCTTCTGTTCCGAGTTCGGCTTCCAGTCCTTCTCGTCGCTCGACGTGGCCAAGACCTACTGCTCGCCGGACCAGCTGAATCCCACGGCGCCGGACTTCGAGCATCACCAGAAGAACACCGGCGGCAACTCCCGCATCATGGAGACCATGTCCCGTTACTTCCGTTTTCCGGAAAGTTTCGAGAGCACCCTGTATCTGTCGCAGGTACAGCAGGGCATCGCCATCAAGACGGCGGTCGAGGCGTGGCGGCATCTCCAGCCCCGCTGTATGGGCACACTCTATTGGCAGCTCAACGACAACTGGCCCGTGGCCTCGTGGTCGAGCCTCGAGTACGGGGGCAAGTGGAAGCACCTGCACTACCAGGCCAAGCGTTTCTACGCGCCGGTCGCGGTGATGGTGGTGCCTGCGGATAACGATCCCACCAACATCGAGGTCTGGGCGGTCAATGACCGTGCGGTGACGGCCAAGGCGGAGGCGGCGGTCGAGTTGTGGGGCTACAACGGCAAAAAAATGCAAACGGTGAGCCTGACGGGCGACGTGGCGCCGCGTTCAGCGCTGCTGCTCGGACGCCTGCCTGTCTCAGCTTTCGGCTCCGGCAAGGAATTGGATCAGCGCTTCCTGGAGGTCGTGCTGACGGCCAACCCCGGCGGGACGAAAGAGGTTCATCGCAACGAGTGGTTTTTCGGTGCCTTTAAACGCTGCGACTTGGGCGACGCGGCCGTCGATGCTATTCCCGCCGAGCGGAACGGTAAGTGGACCGTGACATTGACCACTGACAAGCCCGCGTTCTTCGTCTGGGCCAACGTCAGCGGCATTCGCGGCGAGTTCGACGACAACAGCTTCACCCTGCTGCCCGGCCGCCCCGTGACCCTCACATTCACTCCCAAAGACAAGACGGATTACGCCGACTTTGTCAAGGCGCTGACGGTCACACACCTGCGCCGAACTTACGCGGGCCGGTAGGGCAACAATGTCGAACCGCCGGCTGAAGCCGGTACAACATACGGATGCCGAAGGCCTGTTCAGACAAGGCATGTTGTCCCGCTTCAGCCCGCAACGCAACACAGTGAAGAGCCCTTCGGCAAGAATTCTTCTTCCGGCCTACCTGACTTTTTACGTTTACCACTCGCATGACGCGCTGACGCGGCACGCGTCAAGCGTAACGCCCTCAGCCCAACCTTCCAGCGCGATGTCGCGGCTCTCGCCCGGCAGCAGGTTGAACCAGCCGTCGGAGAAATAGGCCGGCAGAACCCGTTCGCCGGTCGCGGCATTGACCAAGTGCAACTTCACAGCGCTGGCGACCGTCTTGCCGCTGTTCATGACCCGCACGGTCACGCTTTTGCCGCCTACCTGTGAAAGAGCGACATCGATCTTTACCTTGCCGGCTGCTGAGAGTGACCGGAACTGGTCTTTGCCCGGCTGCCAGTAGTCGTTCAGCGCGACCACGCGTCCCGACGCATCCGAAAGCGTCAGCCGCGCCAGCACCGGCGCATCGGACAACGGCAGCTCGGCCACGAAGCAGTCGGTCTTCGCGTTAGCCGCGGCCGACACCCGCTGCTCTTGCGGTTTGCCGGTCTCGTGTCCGTCCAGACCGTAGCACTCGAGCCGCGCCGTGACGTCCGTCAGCGGCGTGCGCGTCACATTCAACACCACGACCTTGCGGTCGTGCGCGTTCATCTGGATGTGCAGCGGCGAGCACGCCTTTTTCGCGCCGAAGTAGGCACCCGTGGTCTCGAAGTCGCAGGAGTAGAGCTGCCAGATCATGCTGGGCCAGGCCGGGTGGCTCATCCAGAGCAGCAGGCCGCTGGTGTTGTTCCAGAGCCGGCTGTTCCACGCCTCGAACATGGCACGGAAACTCTCGTAGTTCACAAGCTGCGCCCGGCGGCAGAACTCCTCGGCGTTGGCGGGCTCGCCGTAGCGTTCGGCGATCGCCTTGCGGTACTGCGGCTGATTGTGCTCGGCGTGGAAATCGTGGTAGTACCACACGTCTCCGATCGGCCAGAGGTCCTCGGCCGGAATGAAGCTCTTCAGCGTCTCGAAGGTCGGCACCGCGAAGTTGCCCAGCTCGGTGTTGAAGCCGAAGGCGAGCTTGGTGTAATAGTCGGACACCTTTTCGAAAAACGACCAGGGGCCGCTCGCCCGCAGGTTCTGCAGGCGCGAGTTGCCGTGGTAGTGGCGCGTGGGGTCCTCGCGCGCCAGCAAAGCCGCGATCTGCGGCTCAAGGATGTCGTTGGCCCAGCCCTCGTTGCGCGGGCACCAGATGGCGAGGCTCGGGTGGTTGCGGTAACGCCGCGCCGTCTCGCGTATGTTGGCGAGAAAGAGCGCGTGGTCGTTGGGTTCCAGGTTGTAGCCCTGCGTGGAGTACCAGAAGTCGTTCCACACCAGCAGCCCGTATTCGTCGCACAGGTTGAAGAACTCAGGCTCCGTGTTCTCTCCGGTCCAGTTGCGCACCATGGTGAACCCCGCGTCGCGGTGGAGGCGCATGGCCGGTTCCAGCCGGGCGCGCGAGACGCGCTTCATGGCGTCGTCCATGCCCCAGTTGCCGCCGCGGCAGAAGATAGGCACGCCGTTCACCTTGATCACCAGATAGGGGCCCATGGCCGTGTCGTCGCTCGCTGCCAGCAGCGCGGGGTCCGCGCCCGCGTAAAGCTTCGGCACGCAGACCTTGCCGTCCACCTCGCGCCGGTCGAGGTTGTTCACGAGCGGCTTGCCCTGCGCGTAGGCGGTCAGCGGGTTCAGCTCCACGCGCCAGTCTTTGCGCTCGGGCGTGTCCACGCTCAGCGTGTAGGAGAGTTCGCGCACCCCGAAGCGCGCGGACGCGGTGTCCGATACCGCGCCGCCCGCGTCGGTGAGCCGCAGCGTCGCCTGATACAGGTCCGGCTTGCCGTAGCCGTTGGGCCACCAGAGCTTCGGGCTCTTCAGCGTCAGCGCGGGGTGCGCCTGCGGCGCGAGTTCCACTACGCGCGTCTCGCCGGCCGCGAGCGTAAACGGCTGGCTGACGCTCACGACCGTCTCGGCCATGCCCGGCACGCTCTGCCACGGGGCGACTTCGGCTTTCAGCACCATCTGCCGGGATTCCTTGGCCGTGTTGCTGACGGTGACGCGCAGGGTGACGTCGGCGCGGTCAAGGTCGGGCAGCGGCAGATCGGTGATCACTTGCGGGTCGGCGAGTGTGACGTCGCCGGTCACGCGCAGGCATACGCTCTGCCACAGCCCCATGTTGCGGTCACGGATGCCCGGCACCCAGTCCCAGCCCTCGGAGGAGATGAAGGTCGGCCCGTCCATGCAGTGCTGACCGCCGTTCGGTCCCTGGCCGCCCGAGCGCATCGACTCCTCGTGCGGGATGCCGGGATTGGGCGGCGGCTGGACGCGCACGACCAGCACGTTGCCCGCCGGCTGCAGCAGGGACGTCACGGCGAATTGGCCGCGCGTGAACGCGCCCGCGAGATCGCCCACGCGGGTGCCGTTGAGGTAGACCGCCGCGCGGTAGTTCACCCCGTTTAAGATCAGCCAGGTCTGCCTCCCTTTGGACGTCTGCGGCGCGTTGAACACCACGCGGTAGATCCACTCCTTGCGGCAGAGGCTCTCCGGAATGGCGAGGTTGTTGAGGCTGTAATACGGATCGGGGTACACGCCTTGATCAACCAGCGTGGTGAGCACGGTGCCGGGCACGGTCGCGTCGTACCACGCCGAGGTGTCGCACGCGGGGTCGAACAGCGAGGAGGGGGAGGACCAGACCGCATCGGCCGCTGTCAGCTTCCATCCCGCAGCGATCAGCCATTCGTCCGCCGCCGAGACGTTCAACCGCTCTGCGACCGGAGTTTCGGGCGCCTTGGCTCTATGAACCGCAGTCTGTTGGGCGGCCTTCGATTGCGGAAGTTGTACCGCGGGCTGTTTTTCGCGCAGCCCGAAGTTTTCGGCAATAGCCGACGATATGCACATTGCCAACACCAGACCAACCCTCAAGCTTATCCGATTCATCGCCATCTCCTCTTTTGTCAAAAATTGCGGCTTTCTTCTCCCGACGGCTGCTGCATGCCCAAGGATGGGCATGCCACATTCCAATTTGCCCTACGTATCCCTGCGCAGGGGAGGCGTCCCCGTATGCATCTTTGCCGTTCAGGGCGGCACCGGTTTTCTCTATGTGGCGTGCGGTTTCTGCCGCACGGTGATGCGCAGGCTGGGCGCGTCAGGCGCGGGCACCGCATAGTGCCGCGAGATGCGATAACCAGGAACCCAGACGACCTCGTTGTCGCACACGAACAGCGGAAGCGTGTCGCGCAGATGCTCGGGAATTTTAGCGTCGGTGAAAAGATCCTGGATTTTTTTGGAACCGTCAAGGCCGGTCGGAGCGATACGGTCACCCGGCTGCCGCGCGCGCACGCACAACCGCTTGCCCTTCAAGCGGGCCGCGTCCAGCGTGCAGACGGCCGGATAGGTCCCGATGCCCTCGGCCACGCTGCTCACGCCGCGGTCCGGTTCGGCCTGAATCGTCGCGGTTCCCCATGTGAAACATGTGTGACCGACGACCTCCGCCTCTTCCGTCACGGCCGCGTCGGCACGGGCAACGGTCAGCAGACCGGTGCGGCAGACCGCCAGAGAGCCGCCGGGCAATTGGTATTGCCAGTCGTCCGGCCGTTGGCACTGGGTCAGCAGGGCGAGCGTGGTCTCAAGCCCGGCCGCTTCGGGAAGCTGCTCGCGGAAGAGCCACAGTCTGAGGATGCGGCGCTGCAGAGCGGGCGCTTGCCGGCAGAGCGAGACAACCGGAAGGGCCTCGCCGTGCTCCGCGGCCCCATCACGCGGCTTCTCCGTCAGGGCTTCGAGCTGTCGTGTGGCCAACGTCTCAAGCAGGGCGTCGTCTTCGCGCAGGGCTTCGGCCGACTGGCACAGGCGCGCGCGCAAGTCAGGCCTCCAGGTGGCTTCGAGATGCGGCAATACGTCGTTGCGGATGCGGTTGCGGGGGATCGCGCAATCGCCGTTCGACAGATCCTCGCACCACGTGTGGCCGTTTTGCCTGAGCCATGCGCGCAAAGCTGCGGCGGAGAGCGTGAGCAAGGGGCGGATCAGGGTGAGGTGAGTGATGGCGGCGGAAACGGGCGTGGTGGGCTGCGCGATTCGGGAGAGGGGGCGGAGGCCGGAGAGTCCGGCGGCGCCCGCGCCGCGCGCGAGCCGCAACAGCAGGTTTTCCGCCACATCGTCCGCCTGGTGTCCCGTGGCGATGGCGTCAAGGCCGGCCGCATCGCAACATTGAGCAAAAAACGTCATGCGGGCTGCGCGCGCCGCCATTTCGAGCGAGATGCCGCTCCGCATGCGCTCCGGGACCGAAACCTTCTCGCAGAGCGCCAAGACCTTCGCGCGCGCGGCCAGTTCGCACACGAAGCGTGCCTCAGCCTCTGCTTCGGCCCGCAAGCCGTGGTCGAGGTGCACCACGGTGACCGTGATGCCCGCCGCGCGGCACACGGGCAGCATCAGGTGGAACAGCGCCACCGAATCGGCCCCGCCCGAAACGGCGAGGCCCAAGCGGGTCACGCCCTGCAAGAGGGTGTGGCGGCGGAGATGCGACGACAGAACCGCGCTAATCCGTGCCGCATCGGCGCAGTAAAAAAAAGTTTTTTCGGAGCCATCCATGCGCTCATCATAAGCGGGAATACGGGTCAGGCACAACCGGATAGTGAAGCCAGCCCCCGACAAGGCCGCCGACATAGCCTATGCCGAGCCTTGACATTAGGTTGGATAAAGCGTATAAAACTCCGCACATGCATACAGAATCATCTCATGAGCGGCGCGGCGGAAACCGTCCTCGTCCTCCTTTTCGTCGTCGTAACCGCCATCCCGGACTTGCCGAACACGAGGCACCCCGTCATATTCCGAAACCCAAGGGTGAGATCCCCGCGGTCTTTGCCGAGAATGTCTTCGGCTTGGTTCATCCCCTGCTGCAACACGCGGTGGCGGAACAGAAATATTTGACCCCCACGCCGATCCAGGAAAAGGCGATTCCCCATCTGCTCGAAGGCCGCGACCTGCTCGGATGCGCGCAGACCGGCACGGGCAAGACCGCCGCCTTTCTGCTGCCGATTTTGCATCGGCTGGCCGTGAATCCTAAAGAGACCATGCGGAACAAGCCGAGGGCCTTGATCCTCGCGCCGACGCGTGAACTCGCTGCACAGATCGCGACCAGCACGACGACGTACGGCCTTTATATGGGCTTGCCCTTCGCGGTGGTCTTCGGCGGCGTCAGCCAGTATCCGCAGGTGAACGCTCTCGACCGCGGCGCTGTGCTCGTGGTGGCCACGCCGGGACGTCTGCTCGACCTGATGGAGCAGGGGCACGTATCACTCGAGAACGTCGAGGAGTTCGTGCTGGACGAGGCCGACCGCATGCTGGACATGGGCTTCCTGCCCGACATCAAGCGCATCATCGCGGCCTTGCCGGCGGAGCGCCACACGCAGTTTTTCTCGGCCACGCTCTCGACCGAGGTGATGCGCCTGGCCATGTCGCTGGTCAAAAATCCGGTGCACGTCACGATCTCGCCGGAGCATCCGACCGTCGACAAGATCAACCAGAAGGTCATGTTCGTGGATAAGCCGAACAAGGACAGCCTGCTGATCCACCTGCTTCAGACCCGCCCCGAGCTCAGCAAGGTCATCGTGTTCGCCCGGACGCGTCACGGTTCGGACCGCATCGAGAAGAAGTTGGGCCTGGCCGGCATCCGCGCCGAGGCGATCCACAGCGACAAGACGCAGCGGGCACGCACGGACGCGCTCAACGCCTTCCGTACGGGCAAGCTGCGCGTGCTGGTCGCGACGGACATCGCGTCGCGCGGTATCGATGTGGACGGCATCACGCACGTCATCAATTTTGATCTGCCCGAAGAGACCGAGTCGTATGTGCACCGCATCGGGCGCACGGCCCGCGCCGGCGCCGACGGCGCGGCCATCTCCTTCGTGAGCGCCGAGGAGCGCAACCTGTTGCGTGCGGTCGAGCGCATGATCCGGAAGCCGATCGAGGTCGAAACCGGCCATGAATTCCACTCTGAGAAGGCCGAGCGCGCGGCAGGCAAAGGCGTGCCGGATCAGTTGCCGCGTCCGGCCTGGGCGGGTAACAAAGACCGCCGTCCGCCGAACGTGCACCCCGCCAATGCGGGACGCCAGCAGCGGCCGGGCCGCAGCCAAGGCCGTAACCAGCCCGATTTCCGGCGTGACGCCGCGGACGGCGGCAACCGTCCGGCGCGTCCCGCGTACACGCCCGAAGCGGGGCATGCGCCGCGCCAAGAGCGTGCGCCCGACGCGGGCCGTCCGCCGATGCAAGAGCGTGCGCCCGACGCCGAGCGTCCGCCGCGGCTCGATGAGGTGAGGAGCGAACGGCCGAAGCGTCCGCCCCATCACCCCGGCGACAAGCCGCGCAGTGCGAAGCCGCCTGTCGGGCTCGGTCATCCGCGCGAAGGCGGCGCGGCCCACAAGCCGCGCACGACGCGTCCGCCCTGGATGGTGTGATGACCCCGTTCGCTATGCGAGGGTGACGGGAAAAAGCGGGATCGCAAGCCGATTCCGCTTTTGCTTTTCGGAGAGAGCTGAAAATGGAAAACGTCGGTGAGCTTGGTGAGAGCACGCGGCTGTCGGTGGCACTGACGATCGCGGGCAGCGACAGCGGTGGCAACGCCGGTATCCAGGCGGACCTGCGCGCGTTCCATGTTTTCGGCGTACACGGATGCACGGTTCTGGCGGCCTTGACGGCGCAGAACCCTTTCGGCGTCCGCGCGATTCTGACGGCTGACGCGGCGTTTGTGGCGCAGCAGTTGGACGCGGTTTTCGAGGCGTATGCGGTCAACGCGCTGAAAACGGGCATGCTCTCGAGTCCTGAGGTGATCGAGGCGGTGGCCGACCGGCTCCTGTGCCAGAGCCGCATTCTGAAAGTGTTCGATCCCGTGATGGTGGCCACCAGCGGCGCCAAGCTGCTGCGGGACGACGCGGTCGAGCTGTTGAAAAAACGGCTCTTGCCCCTCGCGACGCTGATCACCCCCAATCTTCCCGAAGCCGAAGTGCTGTCCGGCCGAACCATCGCGACGCGGACGGAGATGGCCGAGGCGGCGCGTGCGCTGTCGGACACCTACGGCTGCGCCACGCTCATCAAGGGCGGCCACGGCGCCGGCGCCTGCGCCGAGGACGTGCTGTTCGACGGAGCGACGCTGAGCCTGCTCTCGACGCCGAGGATCGTCGAGCCGCTCTCCACGCACGGTACGGGCTGCTCGCTCAGCGCGGCCATCACGGCCTCGCTCGCGAGTGGGCGTGCCCTGCTCGACGCGGTGGCCGAAGGCAAAGCCTATGTCTACGAAGCGATCCGCACGGGCGCGTATGTGGGCGAACAGGCGGCGGTGCTGGGCACTCCCAAGCGCCTGCCGCTGGAACGGGTATTGATCAGCCCCCTCAATCTTTAAGGACGAATCACGATTCGTCCCAACCGAACACCGACACCTGAAACCTGAACACCAAACCCTGGAACTTTTTATGACACAACTTCAAGCGGCGCTCAACGGCAAGATCACGGACGCGATGCGCCGAGTGGCGGACGACGAGCATGTGGATGCCGAGCTGGTGCGCGAGGCCGTGGCCAGCGGCCGGGCGGTGATCCCCCTCAACCCGGCGCACACCAACGCGCGTCCGGTGGGCGTGGGACGGCTCTTCTCGACCAAGGTCAACGCCAACCTCGGCCGCTCCACCACGCGCTCCGGCAAGGGCGACGAGCTGGAGAAGCTGCAGATCGCGCTGAACGCCGGCGCCGACTTCGTGATGGACCTGAGCGTGGGCGCCGACCTGCGCTCGATCCGGCAGGGGATGCTCGACGCGTCGCCCGTGCCGCTGGGCACGGTGCCGGTGTACGAGACCATCTCGCGGCTGGAGGGCGACATCCCGGAGATGAACCCCGACCTGCTGCTGCAGGTGATCCGCGAGCAGGCCGAGCAGGGGGTGGACTTCATGACCCTGCACGCGGGCCTGCTGAACCGGCACGTGGATGTGGCCATGAAGCGCATCATGGGCATCGTGAGCCGCGGCGGCGCGATCATGGCCGAGTGGATGAAGCGCAACAACGCGGAGAATCCGCTCTATGTGCGCTGGGACGAGGTGATGGATATCCTCTTGAAGCACGACGTGACCGTGTCGCTCGGCGACGGCCTGCGTCCGGGCTGCCTGGCCGATGCGAGCGACGAGGCGCAGTTCGGCGAATTGGATGTGCTCGGCGAGTTGGTGCGGCGCTGCCGCGCGCGGGGCGTGCAGGTGATGGTCGAAGGACCCGGGCACGTGCCGTTCAACCAGATCCAGATGAACATGGAGCGCCAGCAGGAGGTGTGCGACGGCGCGCCCTTCTACGTGCTGGGGCCTGTGGTGACCGACATCGCTCCGGGCTACGACCACATCACGTCGTGCATCGGCGCGACGGCGGCGACCGTCTACGGGGCTTCGCTGCTCTGCTACGTGACGCCGGCCGAGCACCTCGGCCTGCCGGACGGCGACGAGGTGCACCAGGGCATGATCGCCTACCGCATCGCGGCGCACGCGGGCGACGTGGCGCGCGGCCTGCCGGGCGCGCGCGACCGCGACGACGCCATGGCGCGGGCGCGGGTGGCGTTCGACTGGGAGGCCCAGTTCGCGCAGGCGATCGATCCGGTGCGGGCGCGGGAACGCTGGCTCGAAACGCGCATGGGCGAAGGCGCGCACACCGACGATCATTGCTCCATGTGCGGCAAGGAATTCTGCGCCGTGCGCACCTCGAAACGCATCCGCGGCGAGAGCGTGTAGGCGCCTCTTTTTGACTTTCTGAAAATAAGTCAAAATAGCGCTTGCGGGATAGGGTCACTTCTGCTAATTTTAAACACGTTTTCAAGAGCGCCTCTAGCTCAATTGGATAGAGCATCTGACTACGGATCAGAAGGTTGCAGGTTCAACTCCTGCGAGGCGCGCCAGAAAACAAAATCCAGATTGCGGGGTGGAGCAGCCTGGTAGCTCGTCAGGCTCATAACCTGAAGGCCGTAGGTTCAAATCCTACCCCCGCTACCATTCTCAGAACCGCGTAACAAGTTCCAAAAGAACAAGTTACGCGGTTTTTTAATTTATTTTCCTATGGTTCAACTATGGCTTGACCGTGAATTAGCCATAGGTTAAAATACTTAATCAGAAATGGAGGAACACGCCATGTCACTCTATAAGCAAGACGAGAGTCAGTTCTGGTGGATTCAGATCTACGGGCCGGACCGGAAACGCATCCGGAAGTCGACGGGCACCGCCGACAAGGATAAAGCGCTGGCCATCGAGCATACCTTTAAGATGGCGTTCGCCGGCACCACGACCGCCGACAAGCTGCATTCGCTGCTGGACACGCTGTGCGGCACGCGTTCGGAGGGCTTGGCCCTGAATGACGTGTGGCTGACGTACGAGCGTTGGCTTGAGGCCGCCAACAAGAAACTGAACCCGATGACCCTCCGGATCCGCAGGAACGAGTGCAAGCGCTTCGCCAAATGGGCGGAGGAATCTTACCCGGCCGCAAACACGGCGGAGAAGGTGAACCGCGCCTGCGTGCTCGCCTTCGCCCAGTATCTCGCCAAGGAGGGCATGAGCGGAAAGACCCGCAAGAACTTCCTCGCGGACCTCGGGACAATTTGGGAGTGCCTGCGCATGGAGCGCGACAACGTCACGAACTGCTGGAACCTGGTGCAGGTTGACGTGTCCGACAGCGAGCGGGGCAAGCCGTTCACGCGGGAGCAGGAGGCCGAGATCCTGAAAGCCGCCAAAACGGTCGGGCACGACTGGTACGAGGCGAGCATGGTCGCGCGTCACACGGGGCTGCGCTATTCCGACATCGCGCGGATCAAGACTGCGGCGGTGAATATCGAGAAGGGCGAGATCCGGATGCGGCCGATAAAAACGAAGCGTTTCGGCATCGACATCACCAACCCGATCAACTCGGCGCTGATGCCCGTTATGGAGGCGCTTGTCAAGCGGGGCGGGGAATACCTGTTCCCGGAGCACGCGGCAGCGTACCCGCGATTCGACAAGGTGAGCCCGTTCCGTGATGTGCTGGAGGCCGCGAAGGTCACGGGGGAGGGCCACACCTTCCACAGTTGGAGGCACACGTTCCGCACCAGGTTGAGCGAGGCGGGGGTGTCTGACGATCTGGCTAAACGTCTAGGGGGATGGACAGAGGACGCAACAGCGGCCCGCTACGACCACGCGGAACGCGTGGAGGAGCTGCGGGCGGCGGTGGAAAAGGCGAAGTAAGGGGAATGCGCCGCGTTTTAGGCAGGGAAAGGAGTCTTGGCAACGATTTATGACCGGCCGGAGAGGCCAGGCAGTTTATTTTTTCGATTTTTTCAACAAAAGTGAAATATTTCAGTATTATTTATTTACGATCTTTGAAATATAAAACTCTCGAATCAATATAATAATGCAAGCCGCTCGATAATCTCGCACGGTGAGGCGCCATCGTTCGACCAGGACCCGAACATGCCAGAGACGAAACAACATAACCCAAGGATAATAATGAAAATAAAGATGCAGATCGAAATTCAGAATGCATGGTTGTTCCTTATTGCAATAAAGGCGTTAATGCTTATTCTTGCTCAATAATCGGAACCGATGGGCGGATGGGTGGCGATGGCTCAGGCGAGATGAGGTGCATATTTTTTCCCTCGTCCCGCCCGCCACCCGCAAGCCTATTCTCCCGCTATTTGCCCTCGCAATCCCGGCGGCCCCGGTGTTAAACTTCATCGAATCTAAAGATGAACCACACGGGACGGATTTGACGCTATGCCCACATTGAATTGGATCGGAAAAGAAGCCGTCGTAAACCACCACCAGCAGGTGCCCTTCCGCCTGCTCAAGGACGTGCCGGACCTCGCCTGCGGCGACCCCGGCAGCGGCAACCTGATCGTCCAGGGCGACAACCTCGAAGCCCTCAAGGCCCTTCTCCCTTACTACGCCGGGCAGGTCAAGTGCATCTACATCGACCCGCCCTACAACACCGGCAACGAGGGCTGGGCCTATAACGACAACGTCAACAGCCCCGTCATCCGGGACTGGCTCGGCAAGACCGTCGGCAAGGAGGGCGAAACCCTCGATCGCCACGACCGCTGGCTCTGCATGATGTACCCGCGCCTCGCGTTGCTCAAACAGTTTCTCACAGAAGACGGCGTTATTTTGATGTCCCTCGATGGAAATGAGCACAGATACGCCGAACTGCTGATGGACGAAATCTTTGGAAGTTCCAACCGCATTGAGACCTTCATCTGGAAAAAGAGTTATGGTGGAGGGGCCAAGTCAAAGCAAGTGGTCAACCTTCACGAATATGTTCTATGTTTCGCTCGCAACAAAGAGCGCGTCGGTACAATTGAACTCCCGCCGAGCGACGATGTGAAGAAATATTACAAATTCGAGGATGATAAACTCGAAACAAGAGGCCCTTATCGACTCCAGCCGTTAGCAACAAACAGCATGGACTCACGCCCTAATCTCAGATACGCGATTCCCTTTGAAGGTCAAGAGATTTGGCCAGAGAAACAATGGCAATGGTCCCGTGATCGTGTGCTTGCCGCTTTGGCCAACAACGAGTTGGTCATTAAGCAGGTCAAAGGTAAGTGGTCGGTCAATTACAAGCAATACCTTCGAGACGGTGACGGTGAAGAGCGAGGCTCGAAGTTGTATTCAATAGTCGAGTCGATCTACACACAACAAGGCACGAACGAACTCAAGGCCATGTTCGGTGACGGTAAGACGTTCGATTTTCCAAAGCCGCCAGAACTCGTTAAGAAATTCGTCCAAGCATTTACGGCAAAAGACTCGATTGTTCTGGATTCATTCGCAGGTTCGGGCACTACCGGTCATGCACTGTTCAAAGCCAACGAAGAAGATGGCGGGCACCGCCGTTTCATCCTCGTGGAGATGGAACCGAAGATCGCCCGCGAAGTGACCGCCGAGCGCGTGAGGCGCGTGGCGCAGGGCTACACGAGTGCCAAAAGCGAGGCGGTCGCGGGCCTTGGCGGCGGTTTCCGTTTCTGCGAACTGGGCGAGCCGCTCTTTGATGAGACCGGCATGATCCGCGAGACGGTGAATTTTTCGGAGCTGGCCCGGCACGTCTACTTTTCCGAGACCGGCGAGCCCTTGCCGCGTGCGCGGGTGCTCAAAACGCCGTTCCTCGGCGCGTGCCGCGGCGTCGGCATCTACCTGCTTTACAACGGCATCCTGGGCGACGAGAGCGCCAACGGCGGCAACGTGCTGACGCGCCAGATCCTCGCCAAGCTGCCGGAGTTCGACGGCCCGAAGGTGGTCTACTGCGCCGGTTGCCTCTTGAGCCGCGACCGCTTGCAGGCCGCCCATATCACCGTCCGACAGACGCCGTACGAGATCAAGGTTTTGTAATTTCCGAAGGACTTCCCAATGATCGCTCTCAAAAACTATCAAAACCGGGTTCTGGACTCCCTACGGGAATTCTTCCGGCTGTGTTCAAAGAACGGCAGTCCGGCCGAGGCGTTCCGCACGGTAAGCGAACAGAACGGCAGCGGCGGCGGTCTGTACCTGCCGATCCACGCGGCTGGCCTCGAACGCGGCATGCCCTATATCTGCCTGCGCGTGCCGACCGGCGGCGGCAAGACCCTGCTAGCCTGCCACACGGCAGGGCTCGCCATGAGCGCACTGCTGCACGCCGACCGCGCGGTCGTGCTTTGGCTGGTGCCCAGCAACACGATCCTCGACCAAACCGCCGACGCGTTGCGCGATGCGCGGCACCCGTACCGCCGGGCACTTGAGATGGCTTGCGGCGCGATCGAGGTCGTCACCATCGAGGAGGCGCTGAACCTGCCGCGTGCCTCGGTCGACGGTCAGACCGTCGTGATCGTCTCGACCATCCAGGCCTTCCGCGTGGAGGACTCCACCGGCCGCAAGGTCTACAGCCAGAACGGCGTTTTTCAGGAGCACCTCCTGAACGCGCCGGCCAGCCGCGAGGCCGACCTGTTGAAAGGCCCGGACGGCAAGCCGGTTCCCTCGCTGGTGAATATGCTGCGCCTGCGGCGCCCCGTGGTGATCGTGGACGAGGCGCACAACGCCCGCACCGACCTTTCGTTCGCTGCGCTGGGCGACGTGATGCCCTCCTGCATCGTGGAGTTCACAGCCACGCCCGCGCGGTCCAAACACCCGTCGAACATCCTTCACCACGTTTCCGCCGCCGAACTCAAAGCCGCCGACATGGTGAAACTGCCGTTGCGCGTGGTCACGCGCCACCCCAGCCAGAAGGACCAGTTGCTCGCCGACGCCGTGAGCCTGCGGGCCGACCTGGAGAAGCTCGCCCTGACCGAGGCCCAGCTTACGGGCGAGTACCTGCGGCCGGTGATGCTGATTCAGGCCGAACGCGTGGACGCGTGCGAGCCGCTGCGAGAGCGGCTGGTCGCCGAATTCGGCATCGGCCGCGACGAGATCAAGATCTCGGTCGGCGCACACGACGACCTGAAGGATGCGGGCGACATCTCGTCGCCGCAGTGCAAAGTCCGCTTCATCATCACCGTGCAGAAACTGCGCGAGGGTTGGGACTGTCCCTTCGCCTATGTGCTGTGCAGCCTGAAGGAGACCCGTTCGGCCACGGCCATCGAGCAGATCGTCGGCCGCATCCTGCGCCTGCCCAACGCGCGGCCCAAGCACCACCCCGACCTGAACTGCGCCTATGCGCTTTCGGTTTCCGACTCGCTGCCCGAGGTTCTGAACGAGCTGCGCGAGGCGCTGGAAAGCAACGGCTTTACCAAGGCCGAGGCCGAGCGCATCATATTGCCCGCGCCGCAGGGCATGCTGCCCTTGGGCGCTCAGCCGCAGACTCTGCGCCTGAACCCCGAGGAGATCGACGCCGCCGTCGCCCAGGCTCAGGAGGCCGCCCTGTGCGGCAAGGTGCGCATCCGGCCCGAGACCGGAGCCGTCACGGTCCTAGTCCCGCTCGACGCCGATGAGACCGAGAAGGTCGCGAGTTGCGGCAAGACACCCGAAGCGCGGGCGCGGATCACCGCGCTTGTCGAACAGGTGCGTGAGGCCGACAAGACCCTCGGCGGAGGCGGGCAGCCGCGGGCGCTCTCGCCCTATCAATTGCAGTTGGATTTCCGCGTGCCGTTGCTCTGCGTTCTCGAACAGGGCAAACTGCAGGAGTTCGAGCGCACGCACCTGCTTGAACACCCGTGGCGACTGGGCTCGAAGGACGCCACGCTTTCCGCCGCCTACGATCCCACCAAACGCCCGACACTCGCCTCCGGCAAGCTGGACGTCGGGACGCGGGGCGAGGTCAAGACGGACGTCATACGCGAGAACGATGAGCCTTTCGATTTCGTCAAGCGCCTGCACCAGCAAACGCTGGCGCTGGGCAACATCAGCGGCACGGACTGGACAGCCGAGCACCTGATCGCCTGGCTCGACCGCCAGATCGATCACAACGACATCCCCTTTGCGGAGTCCGCCGTCTTTCTACGCAAGGTCATCAACGGCCTCATGGCCCGCCACGGGCTCACCGACGTGGGCCCGCTGGTCTTTGACCGCTTCCGCCTGCGCGACACCATCGAAGAGCGCATCGACGAACACCGCAAGAGCGAGCGGGCCATTGCGTACACGCAGTACCTCGCGCTCGACTCCAGCCTCACGGTCAGCGACGACTACGCCGTCAATTTCAAGGAGATCGCGTACGAACCCAGTGAAATCTATCAGGGCTCGTTCCAGTTCCGAAAACATTACTTCGGGCCGAAGCCCGGCGAGCTGAAAGAGACCACGCCCGAAGGCGAGTTGAAAGAAGAATTCAAATGCGCTCAGTTTCTCGACTCGAAACTGCCGGGCGTCCGGTTCTGGGTGCGCAATCTCTCCCGGCGTGCGACCTCGTTCCGGCTCCAGACCTCCACCGACTGGTTCTATCCGGATTTCGTGTGCCAGCTCGAAGACGGCCGGATACTCGCGATCGAATACAAGGGAGGCCACCTTCTCGACGCTCCGGACGCGCAGGAGAAACGCGACATCGGCAACCTCTGGGCCGCCCGCAGCAACGGCCGCTGCCTCTTCGCCATGCCGAGCAACAGCCGCTTCGACGAGATTATGCAAAAGGTCAAATGAGGGGTGGGCCAGCATGAAAACCGTCAAACTTATCCAAATCGCCCTCTGTGGTCCTTCGGATGTGGAAGAGGAAATCGGCATTGCCAAGCGTGTCATCTGCGCACTCTCCGATGGGGAACTGGACGGTCGCGGAATCCTGTTACAGCCGCTCCATTGGCGAGAGAACGCCAGTCCCGATCTCGCACAACGCCCGCAAGCAGTCCTGAATAGGCAAATCGTTGACAAGGCGGATATTGTTGTTGCCGTCTTTTGGAACCGTTTCGGCTCTTCGACGGGGGTGTATGACTCTGGAACCGAAGAGGAAATCAAGCGGGCGCACACGTTGACCAAGCGCGTCATGGTCTATTTTTCCAAACGGTTTAAAACAGGGCCGATGGACACCGTTCAATTGTCTAATCTCGACACGTTCAAATGCAAACTCCGTTTCCTTGGGCTGGTCGAAGAATTTGAATCCCATGACGAGTTCCGCGAGAAATTCACACGGCAACTGCTGCAGTCCGTCGGCGAACTGCTGGCACCCGACACCTCCAAGACGGACGAATCGGGAAAAGCGGAACGGCCGCGTACCGAAACAAACACAACGCTCAACCAATCGCAGCGCGGTGGGCGTGGAAACTTCCAGGCCGGTTTTGTCAACACGCTCAATGTTCGTTCTCAGAAACCCAAGATCACGATTGCGCCGACTCCCGGATGCGTCAGCGCAGAGGAGCTGAAACAGATCGGCGAATGGATTGAGACACTGGCCGAGGGTGACACCGGTATCGCACGCGACCGTGCGTTCGGGAAATGGGGAAAGATGTTCAACAACGCTTTCAACATCCCCAAGCGTGACCTATTGCCTTCCTCCAAAATGGGTGATGCCCAAGCATGGTATGAACAGCAGCGGAAAATGCAGAGAATCGGTTACAAGACTGCCGCCCCTGATGAGTGGCGAAACAACGCCTACGCATTCATCAAGGCGCGGATGAGCGAAATGGGGCGTACCAACGCGGATTACTACCCGGAAGTTTCGAGTCGCCTGAAAATGAAGCGGCCTTTCACGTCTCTGAAAAACTTGTCGAAGAAAGACTTGGAACGCGTTTATGGCGTGGTTAGCCGAGATTCGGATGGTCGCTAATCGCGTTAGGGTCTTCGCGTGTTTTGGAAGGGAAGGCGCCTGTAATGAGACAAAGAGATTGCGTAGTGACTGACGATGGCCTGATTTCCGCAACACTCTTCGATCCGCAAAAACATCCGGCTCCGAACAGGGATGAGATCGAACGTTGTAAGGAGTGGATCTGCAAGTATTGCCGGCGTCAATCCGCATACAATTTCGATGAGGGCTCGTACACGCTCAAGACGGAGGTTGAGAGTCAGGCGCGAGACGCAAAGTGTGAGAAGACGTATGTGTCGAACGGGGCTTTCGTAAAAGCTGCGGTAGAGTTGGGATACAAGGCGAAGGCGATAGATGCGTATTATCCCAATGCGTTTTTCAACATGAAGGTCTGTTCGCCGAAAGATGCGTGGAAAAGGGTTCGGCCAAGCCCGTTCACCAAATGGCTGTTTCGCCAAACACGTTCGCTAACGGACATCGGAAAACTTGCAAGAGACGCTTTCGATGATAAAACTTGGCCTCGCAGGGCAAGCCGATTTGGCGACTATTACCTTTACTTGGATTTCACTCACCGCGCCAGTGATTCTTATCTCTCGGCTCTAAAAAGTGCATGGCTCCGTTGCTTTCATGTTCGGCCGCCTTATCCTGACGCACAGGCAAGAAAGAAATGCGAAAGGTTCTATGAGGGTGAATGTGATGTGGTCAGCTACAGAGGCTTTTACCCGCCCGCACCGAAGGGCAAGACACGCATTTACGCGCTCTTCGAAAGAGGGCAACATGGGCTCAAGGTGCGCTATATAGGAAAGAGCCGCGATCCTGCACGACGCCTTGTACAACATGTCGTGTGTCCGGGAAGTGAGAGACGCGTAAAATGGATTGCAGAACTTCTCGGCAAGAAGGTCTATCCAGAGATGGCGATTATAGATTCAGTCTCTATCAAAGAAGCCTCCTATCATGAATCAGCCTTTATCATGGCGTTCGGCGATTATGAACGCGAGTTTGGCGGATACATCGCAGAGGCCTTGCTCAACGAGTACTTGGTCGACGATGATGTTTGCTGGACCGTGTAGGTACTGCTATGCGCGCCGCCGCATATAGCGGTCACGCCTTCACGGCGAGACGCGCAGACGCGCTTTTTGCGGGTGAGCCCGACTTGGTTGGCTCCGCCCCATCCAACCGGATAGGTGATCCGCCTGGCAGTTTCGAAAAACTGTTGCCGAGCCCGAGTGTGAAATTGAAAAGCACTTCGCCGTAAAACTGCTTGATCTTGCCCGAGATGGTATCATCCCCGCCGACGGTGTGGGCGAGTTTCATCAATTTTTCGAGTAGGTCATGCACAGCAAAAACGTGATGTTTGATGAGATCCGCCGCAGGCAGCGCCGGATCGTCAAACAGGACGGACATGTTCACGCCAAGGGCTTTCGAGTAGAGCATCACGTCGCCCAAGTTCAGCTCCTTGTCGTTGCAGGCCTCCATGCGGCAGACCTTGCTGGGGCCGACGCCCATCTTTTTGGCGAGATCCCGCTGCGAAAGCTTCTTCTCGACACGCATGTCGATCAGCGTCCGCACGAAGCGCGTCTCGGCCTGATGAGCCGCAACACGCGCCGCCGCCTCCGGGTCGCCGGTCAGGCTAGCCGCCAGCATGGCCGTGGTCGTGTTTTTCTTGCTCATGGTGTGCTCCTTTTTCAAACGTTCTTACGATTTCTTTGCAGCGGCGAATGTCGTCCGCCTGCTGCGTCTTGTCGCCGATGGTAAGGACATACAGGGTGCGCCCGATGGTGTAGACGTACACGTACAGGCGCGTTTCAACGGCATGCTTGACGCCAGTCTGGCCGATCCGGTAGACGCTCTCCCCTTCGGAACGGAAGAAGCCGACCTGAAAAGCGCCGACGTTCCCATGCCGGTTCAGCAACGCAACGATATGGTCGAGGTTCGAGAAGCAGGCCGCCAATTCCAGCGGATGTTTCTTGCCGAACGCCTTGAACCTGTTGTTCTCGGCCAGAGCGTCACTTATGTCCCACATTTCAGCCATTCACTTATCTCGCTTCTGTGTGAGTTGACGGAAATTAATTTACAGTAGTGTTGCTGAAATTGCAACAGTGTTGATAAGAAATGTGTTATCTGCAACAGAACAAGCGAATTACTGCACTCTAAAAACGATGCCGCCGCCGTGGAATAGAATCCAGCGGCGGCGGAAATAGTGGACCGTTGAGCTGGCCTACTTGACGGCGGGCACCGCGCACGAACCATCGGCACAGGCGGTGCCGGTGGCAGACTGGACGGTCTTTTCGACGGCAGGAGTGGCGGTTCCGGAGATCCCGACAGCATTGGCGGCCTGCTTGAGGACGGTGGAGGTGCCGCCTGTGAGTGCGGTCTTGCCGACCTCGCCGATAGTCTCGATGGGCTTGTCGCCCACGATGCCGGGGGTGTTGGAGGGCGTGGCGGTCTGGCTCACGGACTCGTTGCCGCCGGCGTCTGCGCTCTGCACCTGGGTGCCGATGAGATCGCTCAGGCTGATCGTGACGCCGCCGGGCATGGCCGCGCACGCGAGGGCGTTGGTGGCAAGAGCCAGGTTGAGGTTGACCGTGATGGTGTTGCCGCAGGCCTTGGAGGTCTGCGACTTGCTGGACGGCGTGGCCGTCGCGCAGCCGAGCACGGCTGCCATCATGAGGCAACTTGCGGCTGTGGCCGCGCCGCGCAGAACGGCGCGTTTGCCGCGGGCCTTGTCGCGCACGGCGTCGCGCTTGTCTCGCACCTCGGTCTTGGGGCTCACGGGTTTGGGGGAACACTCTTTGCACTTCTTCACTGGGTCACCTCACCTACGGCGTCTCGTAGTTCATCGACGATTGGCCGGGTGACGCCTTTACCCTCGCCAGCCGCCCAGGCGTCGAAGAGCCGCCGCGCGGTGGCGACGGCTTTCTCGGCCTCTTCCTTGGACACCACGCCGTCATCCGTGACGGCGAGAACGAAACGCGCCTGCTCGATCACGCGGGACGCGAGCAGGCGGACGGAATCGTACCGCCCGCTCTGCAGGGCCAGCTTGAGCAGGTAGGAAAAGACGTGGGACAGGATGCCTGCCCAGTCGGCACCGGCCAGCAGCCACTTGCCGACGCTCAGCCAGTTGGCTTTGAGCCAGGAGAGAAGGAGTAGTTTCATAGGACAGCCTTTGGGTTGGGAATGTTCATTTGCCGGTGGCGTGCTGGACAACCGCCTGCCACAGCAGGGAACCGGCTGCCACGAGAACGGAGATCAGGAGCGCGGTCGAGACGTACGTCAGCGCGTTGGCGATGCGCTCGCAGCGGTCGATCCGGACGAGGACCGGCTGCCGCCCTTCGCGACCGACGTAGATTTCCTTCTCCACGCGGTCGCATTGGGCCGTCAGATCCTCGACGGGTTTTTTCTGGATGCACTCGTGCGGGGCCATGGCGGAGACCTCCTGCTTAGAGAGAGTTGGTTGTCACGGACGGGCCGACGTAGATCATGGGGACGACGTCGTAAGGCTCAAAGTCCGGGTAGAAGTTGAGCGAGGTCGTTACACCGGTGAACGATTCTGTGGCAAATTTACGCATGCTGTTCTCATCGTATAGCGCGTAATAGAGGTAAGGCGGGTCGCCTGCCGTCTCGGTGGCCCAGGTGTAACCGGCGAGGTTCCCGCTGAAAGGCGTGAGCGGGTTGGACAGTCCGAAGCAGGGCTGCCCTTGAAACTCCCAATGCGCCGGGATCTCTTCCAGCAAGAGCAACGCGCCGTCCACCAACCGGACGGACTTCCGGGGGTTCCGCGAGTCTCGCAGAACCGCGCCGCCGCCCGTGGCGTAGTAATTCGTGGTCACGGTCAAGATATCGGGATAGTCGGCGCGGGTTAGCGTCATGCCGCCCCAATAGTAATTCGCCACACCCTGCGAGAAATTGAAGCCAGCCCCGTCCACGCTATCGGTAGAGTAGAAGCCCGCCGAGCCGAAATGGTCTTCGCTGTTCAGCACGCCGACACCGCTGGTCCCCTCGCCATTGTCAAAAGCACCGACGATGTATCCTTGCTCAGGCACGGGCACCATTCCGTTCATGCCGTCCATGAAGAGCGTCTTGGGGAGGCCGGGGATCTCCAGATTGGAAACGCTGAGCGCCGTCGGGTAGGTCTCGTTGCCGGCGTCGTATTCGAAATAGCCATTCAGCGTCCACGCGTACGAGGGCGTGCGGTTGGTGACGACCTCCATCCGGTAGCCTTCGGCAGGAAGATCAGAGCGGCGCAATAGGCCCCATTTCACGATGTCGGAATAGTCAAGGCCCGCGAGGCAGGCGAGGGCGACAGCAGTAAGAGTGATGGCAAGCAGGGTACGTTTCATGTGGTGCTCCTTTAGGGGGCGGGTTGTTGGGGAAGGTAGTTGAGGCCCGGCAGGTTCTCGCCGTTCCAGCCGGGGGCGTGCAGACCGGGGGCGTGCTTGATGAAACGGCCGCCCTCGATGGGGAAGCTCGCGTAGCACTTCCACGCCTCGGCGGCGGGGGAAGCGAAGGGAATGGCCTCAGCGACGTATTCAACGCCGTCGGCCGTCACGGTGATGACCGAATTGCCGGTCTTGATCGCTTGCGCGAAAATCGAATTTGCAGACATGGGATACTCCTTTCGGAGAGGGAAGAGTTAGGTGTTTCAGCCATTGGCGAAACTATGGAGAGGGACGCACACGTCATCGCACGCGTCGCCGCCGGTCTCGCAGTTCAGGGCGTTATCAAAATGGTCTACGGCCAGCGCCAGGGCGGATTTCTGTTGAACCGCGTCTTTGGTGTAGCCGCAGAGTTCGGACAACACGTAGTAGAACAGCGCGGCCTCGAACTTAGGAAGCAGCGGCGTGTCGTTGCTCGAAAGCGGCACGAAGCGCTTGAGACCGTTCACGTGAAGCGTGAGCGGGGCGACCGGCAGCGGGGCCAGGCGGATGCGCCGTACCGGCAGGGGTATCTCGTCGGCCGTCACGCCGTCGGCCAACTGGACGTAGGCCACGGGCGTTCCCGGCGCGTCGGCGTAGATCGCCGCGAAGTCGGCCTCGCGCACTTCGGAGAGCGGCAGCAACGCCCCGCCCGCGATGCGCACCGAGCGGATGACGTCCATCTCGGTCGGCAGATCCACGGCCACGGCACCCGCCGCAACAGAGACTTCCGCATTCGCGATCTTGATATCGCGGTGCGGATAGCGCTGCCACGCGTAGAGGTACCAGCGGTTGAGAATGGCCAGGCCGATCTCGGCGGCCGTGGTCGGGACCGTGCCTGCCGCCGCCGTGAGCCCGCCGCCGATAGACAGCGTGCCGATCCCCAGCGTCGAGACAATGGAGGTCGTTGTCCCGTCCTCGACAAGCCCGGCCTGTTTGCAGGCGTTCGATACGATTGTTCCGGCAGTCATGGCTGTTTCCTAAGAGAACCCGCCGCCCGCCCGCGACAAGAGAGAAACGCGGAACGGGCGGCGGGGGTACCCATGATAATCAGGCCCAGTACTCCACCAGCGCGGCGGCGGTTGTGACCTTGGCCGAGGTCGCCACGATGTCGAAGATCACGGGAACGCCGGTGTCGCCCGAAAGCAGATCCTCGACGCTCACCTGCGCCGCGCCGATCACCGGCACGCCGGCGATCTTGTCGGTCGCGGGGACGACGACGTAACACACGGTGTTGACCGGGATCGCGCCGACCGCCGTGATCGTGGCCGTGCAGTAGGTCTGCCCGGAGTTGTCCGCGTACGTCGCGGAAACGACTTTCCAGCCGGTCGGAGTCAGGAGGCAGAGCAGGTCGGTGGAGGCCAGCGTGTGGCCCTTGAAGACATGCCCGCCCGCCACGTCCACGGGGATACGCAGCGTGGTTCCCGCCGTGGCCAGCGCCAACGGCAGACGGAAGCCGCGGCAGGCTTTGGGGACATAGAAGTTGCACGCGCACGCGGCGTCGTTACCGAGCGCGGAGAAGCGGCGGATGACCGCCTTGGATTTCTGATACTCGGGAATCACCGCCTGTACGACGGTGGCCGAGGTGGCGACCGCAGAAACGGTCGTGACGTTGATCTTGTTCATGAAAACTCCTTTGAGCAGTCGGTTCAGAAGCAAGGGGGCGTTGCCGCCCCCGGTGGATTAGACAGCCTCGTCGGGGAGGTCGGTCGGCACCTCGTCGAACGCCGAGGTGTAGGCCAGGTTGAGGCCGAAGTTGCGCTCGATCACCATCGACTGGAAGCCCATGCGCACGGCGCAGGTCAGCAGGGTGCCGGTGATCGTGATGTCTTGGCATTTGAACGTCGGGGCCAGGGTCCGGCGCGTCGGGGAGCCCGCCTCGCCGAGATCCAGATAACCGAAGGCGTTCGCGCCGAAGAGATGCGCGACGCGCACCTTGCCCGCGTTGCAGCGGGTCTGCACCGCGCCGCCCACGTCGGGCAGGTTGCAGCGGTAGGGATCGTCCTGACGCACGAAGGCCACGCCGCCGTAGTCGATCATGTCGCCCGCGCCGAACACGCGGTTGTTCTTGTCCTCGAACCCCTTGATGAGGTCGGTGAACTTGGAGTCGCCGAACTTGATCTGCTCGATGCCGGCGGAGTCCATTACGCAGGCATAGCGCCCGTCGATGGAGGGCACCTTGCCGTTGCGCAGCAGAGCCGCGCCCCGGAAGATGTCGGCGATGGTCACGAAACTGTCCTCGCGCATGCCGGCGAAGGCCGCCGCGCCGCCCGCGTAGATCACGCGGAACGGCTTCGGTGCCGCCACATAGGCGCTGTCGAGGTTCGTCACCGCCACGGCCAGGGGCCGGACGAAACGGTCGTTGACGACCGTGTGGATCATGCGGCGCACCCAGCGGTTGAGGCGGCGCTTGGAGACCGCCATGATGTCCGAGGGGTCCTGCAGCAGCAGCTTCGGGCGGAAGGACAGATACCCGGCGAGGTCCTGCGTGGAAACCTGGAAGATGTCGTCAGGCACGACCATCGAGGCGCTCGGCTCCTCGGTCTCGCCGTACATCTTGGGCGAGTCGTTGGTCGTTTCGGTCGCCAGCGCCAGATCGCCGAACTTGCGGAACTGGACGAACGTCCCCGAATTCGGGGCCAGTTTGGCTTTGACACCTAGGCCGCTGTTGGCGAGCGGGGTTTCAAGCTCCTTGTCGGTCATCTCATCGAAAGCCCGGTCGAAATAACCCTGGACCGTGCCCTTCATCGTAGTAGAGTCCATAATCCTCCTTTGGTCGGGGGATCGGGTGACTCCTTCACCCCCTTAATAGTTAGGGTAAAGTGGTAAAGTTGGGAGCGGAGAAGGATGGGAAGGCTGTTAGACTGTGAGTCTGTTAGGCAGATAATCGGGGAAGGGAAGGTCGGGAAGGCTGTAGTCTGTAAGGCTGTTGCAGAAGAACGAGGATGGGCGCGGGAATGGGCGGTCTTGAAACGGGGCAGGGCCTATGATACCGTTAAACGGTGTTGGAGTATGGTTCAGCAGAATCTTGTGCCTTTAGCCGCATAGCGGTGAGGCATGGCGCCGGTGCTATGGCTCAAGATGACGTTGTAAGTTGGTGATTTAAACAATGTCAGATGAGGTTTATCATTTTGGGAACATGCTGAGTTCTGTGTTGTTCTTGATCCTCATGACAAGGTCGACGAAGGGGGAATGATGAGCAGCGAGGCAAAAGCGGAGACACCACGTAGTTTCGTTGCGCCATGCCTTTTGGCATTTATGGTTGCGGCACTAGTCGGGGTTTTGCTTGGACAACTTGTTTTTCCCATCATGCACAAATACAGTCTTGAGGAGTATATTTCCGACATCAGCCAGATCCGCATGAATCGTTACTGGCAGAGCAGGAATAAAACGATTAGTATTCAAGAGCGAAAGGCTGCATTGTCAGAAGCTCTTAAAAGGGATATGGATGGCTATAAAGTGAGAGGAGAGCTTTTCCCTGTTAGGCTCTTCAGGTGTTTTGGCGTAAGTGAGACCGCGGAAGTACTTGAGACAAGATGCGCCGCCATGCGGAGGAAATATGAAAAGACGAACAACTAAGCATGCCGCTATGATTGGCAGCGCCATGGTTGGCATCATAATCGGCGGTGGGGCCGGGTTTAAACAATCCGAGTGGATGCGTCTTTTGTTATACGACAAGTGTGACATTGAGACCGTTAATCTCGCATCAACATGGTATATGAAGCTGTGTGTGGCTGAACTCATCCAAGCGAAGACAAACGGTGTCGATAATGCTGAGCAAGCAATGCCGAAGGATGCGGGCAAACATAGCGGCGTAACGGATGGAGGGCGAAAGGGTCCGTGATCGGACACTAACCAAGAGGAGAAGGTGGATCGTGTCGGACCGTAGGTCAAACGATAGGCAGGGGGCATGATGATGAGTTCGAAACGCCAATCTGGACGGGGCGATGTCTCGATGTCCCGATACGTCCCTGAGACCCTCTCAATGGCCGGGATCGAGTATTGCTTGAGTCTATGAACCTCGGAGGATGAACAATGAAAACAAGATGGGGCAGATCAATATTTTTGGGGTTTCTAGCAGCCTTCCTGTTTTTGACAGCAAGCTATTTTGTTTTGAAAATAATAAATAAGCCGAAGCTTTACCCGCTTAAAGAGGTGCTATGGTTGATGGACGAACATGGAACATATTACCCTCCAGAATCTTCCTTCGTCATTGAAAACTGTAGACGGTTGAGGGAATGCGGGGTTGATGTTGACTCTCCCAAACATGAACCCTATGTTCTAATCAATGCAGGCAATATAGATGAGTTAGAGGATATTGAACCAGTGATGATTTTGAATTGGCACCCAAAAATGATGGAACAGAAAGCACCAAACAAATGAGTTTGATGCAATTGCGAAACGGATAATCCATGTCTAAGGGTAAGAACAAGAAAGGCGGCCTCAAGCCGCCTTCTTTGTCTGTGGGGTTGACGTCCGGAGCGGACGGGTTCACTTGCCCTTCTTCAGCTCCTCGGCCAGCCATTCGTCGGCGGTGAGCTTCTTGTCGCCGCCGCCACCGGCCGCCGGGGGCTTCGCGGCCTTGCCGGTCAGCTTCTCCAGCCGGTCAACCTCGGCCTTGAGCGAGTCGCGCTCAGTCTTGAACGTGTCGCGTTCGGCCTTGAGGGCGTCGCGTTCCGTTTTGACCGTATCCCGCTCGGCGGTGAGGTCGGCGACAACCTTGTCAGCCGCAGCCTTGTCGGCAGCGGCCTTATCAGCGGCGACTTTGTCGGCAGCCGCTTGCTCCGTTGCAGCCTTGTCTGCAACCGCTTTGTCGGCGGCGGCTTTATCAGCAGCAACTTGATCCGCCGCAGCCTTGTCGGCAGCGGCCTTGTCCGTGGCCGCCTGATCGGCAGCGGTCTTGTCGGCGGCAGCTTTATCAGCAACCGCTTGATCCGCAGCAACCTTGTCGGCAGCGGCCTGGTCAATCACTTCCTTCGCAACGTCATCGGGTTTGCTCATAACTCTCCTTGTCCTATTCAGTGGGTTCTTCGTCTGTTTCACTCGCCATGTTCTCGATCAGGCCAAGCATGACCGACATGCCCGCCGTGATCCCGTAATCGTGCGGCGTCCGTTCGGCCACCGAGAGCGCCCGCCCGGCCGCGACATCGTGCAGCGTCAGCAGGAACTTCGTGCCCGACGGCGTTTTCAGAAACTGCAGGAGCTGTTTCTGGTCCGCGTCCTTCCAAGGTTCGGGAGCCTCGTACCGCGCCTTCGGCAGCGGCAGCCTGCGGCCCGTGGTATCAAACGGCTGCATTCTTGACCTCCTTCGTTCCCGGCCCGGATTGGATCCGGCGGGCCAGTTCAGTATCTACGGTGTTGAAGATCCAGAGCATGAACGCCTTGACCGACTCCGGCCCGAGCGTCTGCGTCATGCTGTCGATGACCGGCGCGAGCTGCCCCATGTTCGTGAGGCTGGCCAGCGTGCGGTGCTGGTTGACCGAGCGGCCCGACACGCCGGTCGAGATGCAGTACTCGCCCGCCCACGCGGGCTGCGCGAGCACCGCGCCGCCCGCGAGCGTGAGACCGGTCTTGCCGCCCTGCGCCCGCGCGTGGCGCGACATGAAGAGCCACATCATCGAGAACAGTTGGGCGAACGGCTCCGCGAAGCGATCGACCGCGTCGGTGGACATGCCGTTCGCGGCGGACATCATGGCATTGACCTCGGTCGCGGTCTTGCGCTGATCCGCGCCGGCCACGCTCGCGATCGCGCCCTGCGTGGAGCCCACGCGCTTCATGGCGAGGTTGCGCGAGTAATCCTGCTGGTACACGTGGTCCACGCCGGGGTTCTTGGCCCAGACAATCTCCATGCCGTCGAGGAACTCGCCCGCACGGAAACGGAAGGGCGTCGAGCGCTTATGCCCGGAGAGGAAGGGCTTGCCCGCGAAGTCGATGGCGATGGCCCGCGTTGTGCGGTACGTGGAGGCCTCCTTCTGATCGACCTCCAGTATCTCGGGGATGCCGCGCGTGTTGTAGAAACCGGTGGCGTCCTCGTTGCGGAACTGCACGAACGGCCACTCGCGCACCGGCGGTTCGGACTCCACGCCGATCAGCGCGACCCACGTCCAGGGGCGGTCGGACAGGACGAGATCCGGAAACTGCGGGCAGAAACAGCAGACGCGCCGCCCGAGGTCGGCGGTCTCGTAGTAGACTTCCCAGACGTCCACCATGGTCTGAGAGTTGGCCAGCGCTGAGTCGCGGAACCGCGCCCGGTCCTCGCCAATGTCGCGCATCGCGTAGACCGTGCCGCTCTGATCCGAGCCGGCCTTCTTGACCAGCACCGTGGCCAGCAGCACCCGCGCGGTCTCCTCGTCCCAGCCGTTCGCGGCGACAGCCCGGCGGAATTCAGCCCGGGTGAACTTCATCATGTGGCAGACGCGCTCGGCTTCGGAGAACTCGCCCGTGGCGGTCGGCACCACGACCGAGAGCGGCGACACGGGCAGGAAGTCCGGCACCGGCAGCACGCCGCGGCCGGGGGCCTCGACGAGCTTCGCCACGCCGAAGCCGAACGTCAGCTCGTCATCCACGATCTGCGACACGCGGGCGCGTGTCTTGCAACCGTGGCGCAGGTGGAAGTCGAAGACCGCCTCGGCGGCTTCGGCGTACTCCACGGCCACGGGGTCGAGCCCGATGAACTGGGCGAGGCGCGGGGCCTGCCACAGCACCGTGACGCAGCTCTGCTTGAGTTCCCTGACCATATCGTCGATCAGAGGATCAACGAGGTTCGGCGCACCGTCGTAAACCGGCTTGGCCGTGTTCTGCCGTTTGAAACGTTCGGTCCGGTTCTTCTCCGCCCGCGCGAACCAGTCGCGCCGGTCGGAGAGGTCCGCGTCTATCGCGGTCTTCAGCGCGGCGAACCGCGCCTTGTCGCTCGCCATCAATTCACCGTTCATCGTTCTCCCTCCCTCTGCCTAACATCCTGACAGTCTAAAAACCTAACAGCCTTCCCACTCAGTCATCCCAAACGCTCCCCGCCGTTTCCTCACGGTCGCGGCGGCGGCGCGTGGGCGAGGCGATCTCCGCGCCGAGCGCGGCGGCCTCGGCAACGCCGTCGCCCATCACCTCGGGCAGTTCCCAGAAGATCATCGCGATCACGTCCGAGCGGTTGGGCGAGTGCGGCAGCTTGTGCTTGGGCACCAGCTTCAGCGGCGAGCTGCCGACATCGTAGCGGGCGAAGGCCAGCTCCTCGCGCAACAGGTCATCGTCCGGCAAACGGACGTGCCCCATGCGCAGCCGGTCGGCCAGCGTGAAATACGCCTCGGCGCGGGCGTTGCGGTAGAGGGTCTTGTCGCGCGGCTCGCCGCCGAAATCGAAACGCCGCAGCGGATAGCCCGAGCGGTCGAACTGGTTGATGACCACCGTGCCGAGCCCGCCGTCATCCGCCAGGCAGTCCTCAGCGGGGACGCCGCAGCGCTTCAGCCGCTCGATCACGAGAGACACGAGCCGATGATCGTCCGCCTCGAACCCGGCCCACTCGATCCACGCCTCGTTGCCGTCGCAGACGGCCAACACCTGTTCATCGCCGCCGGCGGAGATGTCGAGCGCGGCTTTCTTGTATTTGCCCTCGCCCCAGCGGGCAGGCTCCCCCGACATCGCGAGCGCCACGCGCTGCATGTCGAAGACCATGCCCGCCGAGGCGGGCATGAACTCGCCGTAGATCATCGACTGCACCAGCTCCGGGCGCAGGCTCTGGATCTGGTTTTCCAAGTCGGCGCGTTTGGCCGGATCGTCCCACAGGTGCGGGCAGTCCATCGCCTGCACGCGGAAGGTCTGCCACCGGCTCGCGTGCTTTGTGAAGCAGTCGTAGAACGGGCCGAAGGACGGGCCGGGCGAGGAGAGGTTGATCCAGCGCGTCGCGTGGCAGCGCTCGAAAGCCTCGTAGAGCGAGAGGGGCGGGGTCTTGGCCTCGTCCATGATGAGCATGAGACTGGACTTGTCCGCGCGGGAGGCCATCTCGACCCACTGTTCGCCGGTCACGCCGAACCCGAGCAGCGGGTTGTCGCGCCCGAGGATCGCGCCAGCCAGGCGCGGCGGCTCGTGCCAGCCCTCGGCCTTGCCGGGGTTGTCCGTCGAGAACGACACGAGGCGGCTGCCGGTGCCGTTGTGCCGCCCCCAGCAGTCGCCGAACTCCCAGCCCGCGCCGAGCCGGCCGCCCCAGTTCTGCAGGTGCGGGAAAAGCTGATCCTTGATCTGGCGGTACGAGCCCGACGTGGTGACCGTGAGCGAGCCGCTGAACGTCTCCATGTGCCACAGGCACAGCGCGAGCACCAGCGTCGAGGTCTTGCCCGCCTCGTTGCACGTCCGCACGGCCACGCGCGAACCGCGGGGCGACATCGCCCGCAGGATATTCTCCTGCCACGGGTACAGCTCGAAGCCCAGCCGCAACCGCGCATAGCAGTCTGGCTCAGCCAACGCTTTGAGTGATTCGTAATCCATCAGCCTTTACTCCGCCGGGCATCCGAGATCGCGCCCGGAAAGAACGCGACGAAACGCCGGATGGCGTTGAAGACGGTCATACGCGAGACGCCTGCCACACCGGACACGTCGGCAACCGCGCCCATCGGAACGCGGCCCTGGTACTGTTCCATCAGGAGCATGATCACGCGCCGCTCCGCGTCCGGCGCCTGGGCGCACCACGCGGCGAACTTCGCCAGACCGCCGCGCTGGGCCTTGTCCGCGCGGGCCGCCCAGCCCAGCAGCCCGCCGATCCGGCTGTCAGCCGAGGGCGCGGGCTCGTCGAAATACTGGTCGAGGCCGACGAACGGCGGCGGCGGACGGCCGTCCGAGAGGTTCTCGGCCACGTCCTGCGGAGTTGTGAGATCGTCTTCGTCGCTCATGCCATTTTCTCCCGATGGCCTGAAGATATACAAAACCGGCGCGTTGCGCTGTCAAGCCGAAAACGGAAGAAACGACGAACAGCGCGACGAACAGGAACAGACCGGGAAGGCTTCGAAGAGGGTCTCAAAACATACCTAGAATTCTTCTTATAAATTCTTTAAATCTCTTCTATAAGGTGTCTAGTCTAAAATTTAGACTAGTGTTGGTCTAAAAAATAGACTAGTGCTAGTCTAAAATCTAGACTAGTCTAGTCTAAAAATTAGACTAGTCGAACAGGCACCCTACACACGACAGCCCGCCTCCAAAACACCGCAGGTTCAGGGTCAGGGTCAGACAGGGACTGCGTCTCGAAAAGGGGGTCGAAACCCGGTTAGGGGGTCCGAGAGAGCCGAAACCCTCAGAAGGAGGGTCGCGAAGGGGTCCGAGAGGGTCGAAGAGGAGGTCTGAGACCATCGAAAGGAGCACCGGGAGTGCCGCAAACCCTCGGAAGGAGGGTCGAAACCGGTTCTGGGAGGGTCGGAAACACCCCCAGAGAGTCGAAAATCCCTCGGAAGGAGGGTCGAAAAGGCACACTGCGTGTCGGAAGGAGGTCTGCGACTCCCGAAACCGACGAAATCACCCCCGCGAGTGTCGAAACCGACCGGGAAGGGCGAAAACCACCGAATCGCACCGATACCAGAACGTTTGTTCTCCATGAACCGAAAAACACACCGCTGACACTGCCGGAACCTGAAATCCTGCCGCAAAATGGCCATTCGAACCTCTCGAACGCCCGTAACACCCACCTGAACACCCATCGCGACGAGCACCCGGCGAACGCGAACACCCATCCGGCGAACAATCACCCGGTCAACGACCATCGCTGGAATGATCATCCGGTTAAAACAACCCGCAAACTCGGTCGCCGCCCCCACGCCCGCAGGATAGCGGGCGGAGAAGGGGGCGGCTCCCTCGCACCGGTGCCGCCGCCGCAGGATAGCGGCGGGGGAGGCGGCACCTTTGTCGGGCGGATACGCCCGAAGGAGAACCGACGCCGCGCACGGCGGCAGGATAGCCGCCGGAGAAGCGCGGCTGCGTTCTGGCTTTCTACGACGGCGGTCGCCAGGGCGACCTTTTGGCGATTCGTTGCCGTAACACCCCTCAACCCATCCCGACCGGGGCGCACGCCCGCAGGATAGCGGGCGGACACTGCGCCCCTGCATCGGCCTGCACCCCGCGCGGGATAGCGCGGGGCAAGCAGGCCTCTTTGCTCCGCGCGACCGTTGTGTTCTCGTTTCCACCCTCCGTCCAGCGGGGAGGGTACCGCGCTCAGCGTCGGCGCTCCGCGCCTAGCAGGCGCTCTCGGGGTCGCTGCTCGCCCGGCTGGAGCCACCGCCGCAGGATAGCGGCGGGGGTCCCGGCATCCAGCCACGCCCGCAGGATAGCGGGCGGAGACGGGCTCGCCTCGCTCTCGGTCGCCGGGGTACCGGCTCCCTCGCCCCCTCGCCCCTTTGACTGTAGGCTCGGGGGGAGTTCCCCCCCCGTACCCCCTCCACACGTTCGGGCATGCTTCCTCAGCCTCGCCGCACTTCGCCGCAGATAGCGGCGGGCAGCCCGCAGGATAGCGGGCTGCCTGCGGCTTCGGCTTCGTCAGCACGCCCTCACTCCAGCGGCCCGCAGCGGCCCGACCTGGGGCAACCTCGGAGCCAGCGGATACGCTGTCTCCTCGGCGGCTCTGGCACCTCCCGGCGATCTCGGCGGAGTACCGCCGAGCTTCCGGGGGTGCCGGCGCCGTCCCCGTCGGGCCGCACCGGCGGGCCTTGTTTCCGCACATGCCCGGATACGGGCAGTGCGTTGCGGGTGCGTCACATTGCTGCGGGCTCCGGCCGCAGGGCGGCCTACGCAGCGGCCCGGAGAGGTTTCCCCGGACCCCTCGCGCCCGCGCACCCCGGCATTCCGCCAACCCGCGACCGACCCGCCTCGCCGCTCCCCCCGCCGCCCTTCCCCCCAGAACCCCCCTTCCTGCGAGCCCCCCTGTTATTGCTCGCATCCGGGGGGACGGGCTCGAAAAACGGGCCTTTTCATTGGGCCGTTTTTTTTGGGGGGAGCGGTGACCGCATCCTCATTGCGGCGGTCACCCTTCGGGCTTCGGCGGCCGGCGCGGGACCCGTGGCGGCTGCCGGGTACGCGCCGCGTCCGGAGCCGCGCGGGCCGCGCTTCGCGCTCCCTCCCGCGCGTCTCTCCGGACGCGACGCTTGCGCGGGCTCACCCACACGCGGCAGCCTTCGGCGGCAGCGCCGCCTCGGCTGCCACACGATCCAACGACAACGACACCGACAATGCCGAAGACAACTATCACGACGACAACTACAACTCTCAGATCCGCTTGGGGTGGCGACACGTCCCCCCGCGTCGAGCTTCCGCGCCCGGTTACAGGCGCGGCGATCTCGCCGACTCCCCCCGATACCAGACGCCCCGCATTGCCACGGGCTCACAGCGCCGCCGCTGCATGCGCAGCCATACAGCGACGGGCCCAGCGTCAGCTCACCGCGCCCCAGGCGTCCAGTCGCCCGGACTACCGGGCTTGGTGTTGCCGCCGGGGCGCGGCTCGCCTCCTTGTGTCCGTCGCCGTACGGTCGCCGGCGGGCTTTCCGCAGAGGCATCACGCCGGAAGGCCTGCCACACGCCATCCTCACTGCGCAAGCTTGTTGCGGTGTCGCTGTGGCAGGCCCGCCGCCGTCTTCAGATCCCCAGTGTGGCAGCCCCAACGGCTGCCACGCGGCACGGCCACGGGCTCACACTCGCGGCGCGTGCATGCGCACGCCATAGCGGCTCCGGAACCGGCCTGCCACACGGCGTTGAGCGGAGATACCACCCGGCGCACGTGTGGCAGGCCTTGCGGCCGGTACCAGTCGCTTGCGCTTGGTGGCAGCCGCCCGCATCCGGACCGCTACGGTCGCCGCCGCTCGTTTGCCGCTGCGGCATCTGTGTCGGCCAGCGCACCGGCCGCCGCGTCGCAGGCTCCTTGCGTGCCGGTTGCGCACGCCGCCGCATCTCATATCCCCAGTGTGGCAGCCGCCGCCGCTTCGCGTCGAGCGCCTGCCACAGGACGACGGCTGCCACACATCATTTCCTGTGGCAGCCCAACGCGGGGGACCAAGCCCGGCGGCTTGGTCCCTCTCCCGGACCCTCTCCCCCAGCAGTTCAATCAGCAGAGTAACAAACAGATCCAGATAATTACGGGGCGGGTGACACACCCCCCCGCGGCGAGCTTCCGCGCCCGGATACAGGCGCGGCGATCTCGCCGACTCCCCCCGATACCAGCAGCCCCACATTGCTACGGGCTCCACGCTTCCGCCGCGTGCGTGCGCACGCCATGCCTGCATCGCATCTTCCGGTGAACGCCTTACGTCCACGCAGTCGGCCTGTCTACAGGACCGCCTGCGCTACCTCCAGGCATCACCGTCGCTGCTCTTCGGTACGGTCGCCGGCGGGCGTTGCGCGGCGGCATCACGGCGGAAGGCCTGCCACACGCCATCCTCACTGCGCAGGCTTGTTGCGGTGTCGATGCGGCAGGCCCGCCGCCGGTTTCAAAGACCCAGTGTGGCAGCCCCAACGGCTGCCACGCGCACGGCCACGGGCTCGCACTCGCGGCGCTGCTTCGCAGCCATACGGGACGGCCCCGGCTTGCCGCACGGGCGTTTCGGGAAGATAAGACCCAGCGCCCGTGTGGCAGCCGTCGCCGTCCCGTACGGTCACCGCCGCTCCTTTGCCGCAGCGGCATCTGTGTCGGCCAGCGTACCGGCCCGCTTCCTCGCAGGCTCCTTGCGTGCCGGTGCGCTCGCCGCCGTTTTCATGTCCCCAGTGTGGCAGCCGCCGCCCGAGTCTGCTCGGCTGCCACATCGCCGGGCGCGGGCGACGGCAGCCGTGCCGCCGGGGCGCGGTCTTTGCGCGTGGATACACGCCCCAGCCCGCACGCCCGCCGTCATTGCCGGCTGCCGCCACGCCGCGCCCGCACAGCATCAATGTAGTCTGCCGCGCCGGTTAAGCGCGGAAGGCCTCACTCGCGCATTCGCACCCCGACGCGCCACGAGCGGGCTAGTCCGCATCCCTCCCGCAAGTGCCGCTAACGGGGGCGAAAGCCGCTCACTCGGCAAGCGGATAGACGCCGCCCAATGTTGGCGGCTGTGTCAGCCCCACCCGCGTTCCCGTCACGCGGGGTTCCGCTGCGCGGCAGCTCTGCGAGGCGTGGCAGGTGTAGCAACTTACCGTTTCACGCGAAGTTGCTACACGGTCTTTCAAGCGCGGCGGCTGCCGCATTCCATGTGGCAGCCCCCGCGCCCCCTCGCGCAAGGCGAAGCGACCCCGGTCCGTTTTTCCGCAAACGGCTGCCACACGGCGACGGCTTGGCGCGACCCGCCCGAATCGCCACAGCGGGTTCCCCCGCGCACGCCTGCCACACGGGAACGGCGGTTGCCACCCGCTTTGAATCACCACTGCGGGATTACCCGGCACCGCCTGCAACATCCGGTACAGGCTGCCGCTTGGGGACTCGGTGCGTCAGCCCATCGCGATCCGCAGCCCCATCCCGTTTTTCCGCAACCGGCTGCCACACGCGACGGCTTGGCGCGACCCGCCTGAATGGCCTATGCGGGTTCCCCGGCGCACGCCTGCCACACGGTTACACGCGGCGGCAACGAGACAGAGTCGAAACAGAATTGAACCAGACTTGAAACAGTGGACGGCTGCCGCACGCGGACGTGTGGTAGGCCGGCCTTGTGGCAGCTCACCTTGGGGGGAAGGGGGGCGTGGCGTGAGCTGGGGGGGAGGGGGGCAGGCCCCAAAACCGGGGGGAAGGGGGGCCGTGGCCTCTGGCGGGAGACACTATTTTTGAAAATTCGCACAAAAAAGCACACAGAAAATTTGCGCGGCACCCGGCTCAACAAAAGTTAGGGTACTACATCAGGGACATGCGTTTCAGATGGTCAGTTTGGTCTGTCGACAATGGCATAGACAAACTCTTGTATTGTTCTTCAAGTGCTTCTCGCTCGGCAAGCAGAAAGATTTTGTGCAGCGCCAATGCCGCCTTCGTAAGAGCTTCATGTTCTTCTGACGAGAGCACATTATGCTTATCAACATGCTCGAGCGCGGTGCAAAGGCGATTCAATTCAATTTCATCTTGTCGGTTCATAAGGTCTTTACCCAACGCAGCGACCTCCAACCACCGGAGCCGAAGGCGAACGGTGGTTGGGAGGGACGCTTGGTTCGGCTCACTCTGTTTTCCGTTTCTTCGTTATGACCAGTTCCAAGGTGAGAATTAGCACCAGTGACAGCGCGAGTTGCGCCAGGAGTAGCCAACTACTGAACCGATGGAGTCTTTGCACTCTGTCCGACAACGCAAACTTGCTTGCAAGCTCGTCCAGACACATGGCGTTCAACCAGAGCAACCAGATGAACAGACCAGCGGCAAGCGCCATGAGAGCCAGCGGTCGAAGCGCATTTCTAATTTTTCTCATTTTCATCTTGGTGCCGAACGTCGAGCAGCTACCGAGGCGTACTCGTGTTCGGTACGCTGCCTTGTTGTGCCTCTTTCATGAGTCTCAGCCGAACGATCTCGTCCGATGCAATCGTTCTGTGCTCCGCTGGGTCATTCATGTGCTTCTCAAGGTAAGCTTCAAGAAACGCTATCGCGTCATCAAGGCGTTCTTCTTGAACGGCTTTTCGTGCTTCGTCTTCAGCTAGAGCAACGGCTGTGCCCGAATGCTCTTCTTTGATTTTGAAGAACGCCGGATAGAGTCTAGGGTCTTCTTTGACGATAGCCATCTCGATCTCGTACAACTGCCCTATTGCTTTTCCGATTCGCAAGATATGCTCACGGACTGGCAATAAGTCCGCCTTTTGGATGAGTGAACAACAGGAGTCCATCTTGCAGACAACTCGCATGAGCTCGGCATATAGGCAAATTCGTCCTCTTTCCGTTTCATTCATAATTGCTCTTGTACAACATCGTAATCTGCGTCACGCATATTTCTAGCACGGCACACAGCGCCGCCGCACCTTTCCCAGATAGGGTAAGCCCCGGCGGCGTTTAGGTCAATGCGGATTTCCGGCCACATCGATCTCCACGACGTCCGCCGGCTTCGCCGTCTCACGTTCGCCGGCAGCGCGGACGGCCTCCATGATCCGCGCGAACTCCGCCGCGTTCTCGATCTTGACCACACCGGCCATGCCGGACAGGTTCACGTTCGTGTTCTGGTTGATCTCCAGTTTCAGCGGCGCGTCGAGCCCGAGGCTCTTTTCAAGATCCTCCAGCGCCCGAAGCTTGTCGGCCGCATTGCGGGCATGCTCCACGATGTGCTTGCGCTTTTCGAGGATCCAAAGCCGGTCGACGCCCATGCGCTCCACCGACTCGTCGCGCAGATACCCGATCCGCGCCCGGACCACCGGGTCGCGCATCAGCCGCGCCGCCGACGCGCTGGCCGCGTCGCGGTCCGTCGCGCCGAACGCGCGGCAGTACGCCTCGGTGTTGTTGCCCCAGCACTCGCCCGCGATCTCCTGGCAATAGGTCTCGCGCTTGCGCGAGCGCAGCGCCTGCGCCGCTGGCGCGAAGGCTTTATCGCGGTCGAACAGATCGGGCAGTGGCGTATTCATGCCCTGTTCTTAGCAAACCCGCCGCAGCGGCGGCAATCCAAAAACGTTCCGTTTTCGGCTTGCTACCCAGTCGGAAGGCGTGCTACCTTATCCGACAAAGAACGAGCCGGAACAGAAAGGAACCGAGCATGCAAAACGAGCAAGCGAAGCACCCTGCCGCCAGTCACAACCTCCTCACCCGCGACGAGGTCGCCGCGATCCTGCGCGTCACGCCACGCGCCGTCAACAAGTTCGCCGCGCAGGGCATCCTGCCCCAGGTCAGGCTGCCCGGACGCAAAAACGCGCTGGGTTACCTTGACCGCGATGTCCACGCGCTCATCACCTCGCGCCCCGCAACGTGTCCCGCGCCGAGCCGGGAAACCGGCGACGACCAATGCCAGATGACGCTAACCATGTAAAACACCCGCGCAAGCATGCAACCGCACGCCCTTTCCAGCCATGCCCCACGCGCCGAACACAAACCGTTGGACGCCCGTTCCGGACCAGGGGACGCTCGACTTGCTGAAGGCGAAGCAATACACCGCACTGGCCGTATGGCTGTGCATGCTTCGCGACGCCACCCTGCACCAGACATGGGAGACCTCGCGCTCCATCGCAACGCTCTGCACTGAAACCAACCTCTCGCGCCAGACCATCGTCAACGCCGAGAATTACCTCGTGGAAAAGGGCTTCATCCGGCCCCTCGGCGGCGGCGGAACCAGCCGTAAGAAAATTACCTTCGCCATAACGCCCATCCCCAACTTCGGCAAACCGAACGAAACCCCAGAATCAAAGGACTCCAAACCGATAGGAAACTGGTAATGCACACACCCAAGAAACCGCGCCCAGCATTCACGCCGCCGACCGAGGACGAAGTCACCGACTATGCGGCGGGCCTCAACTTCACCGACCCGCGCGACATCGCGAAACGCTTCATCGCCTGTTACGCGCCCGCCTGGCGCGACACCAGCAACCGCCCGATCCAAAACTGGAAACTGAAATTCCGGCAGGTCTGGGCGAAACGGAACCCGCAGCCGCAATCACGGGCACGTCAGCAGAAACCCGTGGGCAACTGGTAGAGACAGCGAAAGGCCCATATGCCGCAGACCGAAATTGAAAACGACCTCGAACTCGCCCTCATCGGCGGTTACCTGCTTGATTTCGAAGCGGCCACCACCTAGGCGGCCGACTTCTCGATCACGGCGGAGATGTTCGTCTCGCCCAAGGCCAAGGCCGTGTTCGAGGCCGTGCACGCGCTGCACGCCGAGAAAATCCCCATCGACCCGCTCACCGTCCGCGAACGCCTGATCGCGTCCGACGCGAACATCACGCAGTTCCTCTCCCAGGCGATCGACATGACGCCGACCGTCGCGCACACCGCCTACTACGCGCAGCTCGTGCGCCAGAAACACGAGTCGCGCCGCCTGCGCGGCATCCTCTACGCCGCCGTGCGGCGGCTGGACGACGTGCCCGCCGACATGGTCCAGGCCGACCTCATGCGGCAGCTTGAAAAAAACGACAACGACCCGGCCAAAGACGGCATCACCTTCGCCGAAGCCACGGCCCAGGCCGTCGAGACGTTCAAGTCCATCGCCGAAGGGCGCTCCGGGATCAAGACCGGCTTCTCCTTCATCGACACCAACGGCGGCATCCAGCCCGGCGAGATGATCGTCATCTCCGGCAAGGCCGGAAGCTGCAAGACAACGCTCGCCCGCCAGATACTCGAACACGTGTGCGGCACCGAAAAAATCACGTCCGCGCTCATCACCCTCGAAATGACCGAATCGCAGATCGCCGGCCAGGCCCTCACGAACCACTCCCGCACGAGCTACCGCAAATTCATGTCCGGCGTCGCGACACCGCAGGACTGGAAGCGGCTCTTCGCGTCCAAAGCGGACACGGAGGGCTGGCCGCTCTCCATGACCGCGAAGGCACGCACCCCGACGCGCATCGCGGCCTTTGTCCGCAAGGTCGTGCGGCGCGGGGCCCGCCTCATCGTGCTCGACTATCTGCAGGCCACCTCGCCCGACGCCTCGATGGCCAAGGCGAACATCGAGCAGCAGATCACCACCGCCTCGAACACGATCCGCGACCTCGCGGTCAACCTGGGCGTCGCGTTCATCATCGTGTCGACCGAATCACGCGAGGGCGAACTGCGCTATTCCGACGCCATCCGCTACGACGCGTGGAAGTGGCTGCGCATGATCCAGCCCGAGGAAAACAACGACGACAACCCGGTCTTCCATCTCGAAATCATGAAAGACCGCTTCGCGCCCGTGCCGAAATCCGTAAAGCCCCTGTACCGCGTCGGCAACCGCCTGCTTTCAAGCGACGAGTGGCTTGAATACACCAAAACCAACAAAAGGAGAGAAACATGAAACTGTCGAAAAAACCGCCAAAATTCACCGCAATTCAAAAACGCGTGGTCATTGGCCTGCTAGCGATGTACCGTCGAAAACTTCAGATCGAAGACGCCTTATCAGACTTGAAAGTCGAAATTATCGGCTTAGAACCGGTCTATGCCGAAATCGAGATGATTCTGGACATTATGCGAATCCCATACGAATGGACCGAACGCAAAGCAGGCAAAGAAGAAGCGTGTTGCGCTGATTGGGTTATCGAAAAAATCATCGACCATCAAGGTACACCGGAAGAGATCTACACCGAAATTCTTGCTGAAAACGACGTTTGGATACCAAACGACATCACACCGTCAGACGAGCGAAAATTCCCAGCCGAAAGAACGAGCAAGTGCAACCCATCATAACGTGTGGTAACTGCCTTCACTTCGAAGGCGATACAGAAACGGTCCGGAGATTTCTGAACGGCCGCTTGCGGGAGGTTTATCTGCACAGGTGCAGACAGCACCCGGAACGGGAGGACGCCGGCGCGGTTCACGAAGAGTGCTTCGTGAGCCGCGCCGATGCCGAGCTCATAGCAAGCGGCTTTGACAAGCCGGTCGGCCGTACAGGCGGCCTAATACAGGGCGAACTCTTTTGAGCAAATGGCACAAGATCTGCATGAGGTTCGAGGTGAACCGCCAGGTTCACCGAGTAACCTCCATGTTTTGGTTGTGCAGAATCTTTCTTGCGACGCTTGTTCCGGCTAGGCAAGATACGAAGGAAATACCAATAGTGATTGCTGCGAATCCAAGCCAAACGAGCAAGCCCCATTTTCTTTGAAGAATGGCCTCCGGTAGACCAAGAGTACCGATAAAGAGATAGATGGTTGCGTATGCTGCCGAGTTGCCCAAAATGAGTTTCCAGTCACGTTTTCGTTCCAACATAGTACAAAAAAGGCCAACGGTAAAGCATGCCAAAGCAGGGATTAGCATTCCGAATATCGGATATGAGCTTAGTGCTTTTTCTTTAGAAAACGATCCTGTTCCGAAAATGTAGAACGAGCACAGGACGCCGCCAACCACATTCAGTATGGTCAATGCTATGGTCATTTTCTTCATTGTTCTTCTTTGCAACAGTGTTATTGAGCCTACCTCGCGTCGGGGTCAGACCTTTACGCGTTGTGGTTGATCGTATAGTTTCGTACGGCAAACAGCAAGCGGCGAGTCTCCGTAAGTGGCCACTTTTTCGGTGTTTTGCCTGAGTTTCTTTTTGCATCGGCGACCGAAGTAGAATTTGTGCAGAAAGCGAAGTAGTCTTTATGCGGCAACGCGGATTGAATAACTCGTAAGTCTTGTATAAAGCCTACTTGAAGGACACCGAACTGTCGCCGCGCGTCGCGGGGACCCCCAGCCCCGCGCCGTAAAGGTCATCGCCTGCGGCGCTGCCAGACGCCGCCGCCCCGCCGCCATTCCCTCCGGGCGGGGGCGCTTGCGCGGGATACGCGCAGACTCCGGCGGTTCCCCGCACACGCGCTGACGCGCGGAACGCCTGCGGCAGCCGTAGGCACGGGCCTTTCCCTCCCGGACCCTCCCACTCCAAGGCCGGCACAATACACCGCCGTTGCCGCCACTCATGCCTAAGTCCGGAACCGACGCCGCGCCGTTGCACACGGTCACGCCAACGCTTCGGCTACTCGCGGCGGCGGGCTACCGCCTTTGTCATGCCCGTTGCACACTGCGCGGCTAGGGGCCGGCTCCCGGTCATCCGTCCCTCCTGACCGTCCGCTTCCGCGTTCCCCACGTTCCGGACACGCCATCACCGTCCTGTCTGCAATCCGCCGTTTCTGAACGCTGCACAACTTCCCCGTTCCCTGACCTTCATCCGAGTACAGGTGAGGATGAAGGCTCAAGGAACAGGGCAGCGTTATGAAACAGAAACTTTACAGATTGCAGAGCAGGGCCGGTTTGAGTTCGGCGTCCACGGCGGCGGGTGCCGCTAGTGAGGATTCAGAACTCAGCAACGAGCAGACGTTTTGTCACACCTCGTTGGGTGTGAAGAAAGGGAACACGCCATGAATACCGCATTCAACCCGTATCGTACCACACGCGCAGCACGCCGCTACGTGTCACCCCGCACGCGTCCGCTCAATCAGTTTGAGCGCGAGACGCGGGGCCTATCCTACATGCTCAAAGACCCCGCCTGCCCCGAGGCCGCTTTGCAGGTAGCCGCCGCCGAAATGGCCGCGCTTGTGTGGGGGCCTTGCCACCTCATACCCGCGCCCGACCACACCGGCGACACCACCGCCAACCGCAGACTTGCGAAGGCCATCGCCGCCCACGTCAAAGGCGGGGCCGACGTGCTCGACATCCTGATCCGCACCGAGCCCGCCCCGAGCGCATGCGACCGCCACCGCACCAAAGGCGCACCCGTGAGCGTGGCCGAGCACCACATCGCCCGCAAGGACGGCAAGCCCGTACCCTGCCGCCGCACCTTCATCGTTGACAACGTAATCACCAGCGGGACCACGATCCGCGCCTGTTCAGAGGCCCTCGGATTCGGCACCGGACTTGTTTTCGGCGACGCCTCTTTTCACCCCTACGACTGACAGAAAGGACGCCGCACCATGAAACGCAACCCCGAAACCCTAAACCTTGCCATGGACTACGCCGCCGCGATGGAGGCCTGCGCCGCCTATGTGGCGGTCAAGAACCCCGCCGTACGCGACCCCGAGACCGCTTACCGCCTGTTGCGGCCGATAATGACCGCAGCCACCAGCGGCGACGCGCAAGAGGCCTTTTTCGTGCTCCTGCTCGACACGAAAAACAAGGTCATCGGCTCGCCCGTCGAATGCTTGCGCGGACTCCTCGACACCTGCCCCGTACACCCCCGCGAAGTCATGCGCGAAGCCGTGAGGCAGAGCGCGGCCAGCGTGATTCTGGCGCATAACCACCCCTCCGGCGACCCGACCCCCAGCAAGGAGGATTGCGACATCACCCGCCGCTTGGTCGAAGCCGCGAAGATTCTTGGCATCCGCATCGTTGACCATGTGATATGCGGCAGACCGTCCGACATGACACCCGGCTTTGTCTCTCTCCGTGAAAAGAACCTTGTCGCTTTTGAATGAACACCGAGCCCGCCCGTGGGCATCGTACGCGGGCAGAAAGGCAACCATGAACACCATGCTAACCACGCTCGGCACGCAAGCCGAATTCCACCAGACATGGCAGGCCCTCATGCGCCAGCTTGAGGCCCTGCTTTCAATCGCCCACATGCGCCACCCCAACCGCACCGAGACGCTGGAGGCCATCAGCATCGCCAAGCACCTGCTTGGAAAAGTCGGCGACCAGCTCGACAAAGCCGTTCAGGAGTAAACACCGCGCCCGTCCGCGGGCATCGTACGCGGGCAGAAAGGACACCATGAGCACCACACAGAAGCCCAAGGCAACCCAGATCCGTTTTGAAGGCCCCGACGCCGACGTTGACCGCGTCAGCGGCGACGAGATCCCGCAATGGTACGTATACGCCGCCGACGCCGACCGCGAGCCCGCAGGGAAGGTTTACACCGTCCGCAAATCGTTCGCGTTCGCCGCTGCCCTCGCCGGCCGCATGGCCGACGAGCGCAACCTGCCGCTTGAGATCGAAGCCCAACCCGCCTAACCGAAAGGAAAACGCACCATGAAACGCACACGCTATACGCAACCCGAGAAACCCCACGAACTCGACACCCTCAAGCTGTTGACCACCCCTGAACAGTACGAGGTCATCACCGACGCCATGCTCGGCGAGGAAGGCGACCACTTCATTGAGATCATCGACCGCATACACGCCACATGGCAGGCAATGCCCAAGACCTACGAGAGCACAGCGAAAGGCCGCGCCGCCCTCGCCCATCTTCACTACTTCATCGGCGGTTGCGACTGGTGGATTGTGGAGAAGGACAGCGACCCCGACCACGCGGGCCAGGTTCAGGCCTTCGGAATCGCCGACCTCGGCATGGGCGCAGAACTCGGTTACATCTCAATCCCCGAACTGCTGGAAAACGGCGCCGAGTTGGATCTTTACTACACGACGCCCAAGACCATCGGCGAGCTACTCGCCTAGCCCCGTATGGGCGGGCCTATGTGCCCGCCCTTTTTTATGCCCAAATCCCGCCGCTCCCTTGGCGGTCGCGGCCCTCCAGCCCGTCGCTCGCCGCGATAGCGTCTCGCGACGGGTCCCCTGGAACAACGTATCTGCGTCGAGTATTCCAAGATCGACAGCGCTATGCTATTCTAACCAGCAAAAGAAAGGGAGTTGGCGTCGAGAAATATGAACCACCGAATCAAGAACCGCGGAGACTGGTTTATGGTCGGGATGCTCGTACGTTACGAGTGCCCGAACCAGAAAAGAGGTTTGCGTCCAAAGGATGGAACGATGTGGTTGAACCACGTCTTGATTCAGGCTCCATCCCCGGCTGCCGCATACGACAAGGCTGTCGCCTTGGGCCGAATGAATGCGCGATCCACCAACTCGTCGAACCTCTGGTGCGGCAAGTGGAGTTTCCTCGGCCTTGCAGAACTGATTCCTGTTGATGGGGACATCACCGACGGAACAGAAATGCTCTGGTCTGACTTCGGACAGACAAACCCAGATCGGGCAAAGTCATTTGTGCAGTCAAGAGCGAGACTTATTCGGCAAGCAGAGAAAGAACAGAACCTCAACACGCCATCCGACCGCCGTTCGCCTTATGCTCCGGTGACTGGTGGCCGCTGACGTAGAGATGCGAATGATGAGACACCCCACAAAACGCCAACTCCTATTGCAGATGGTCTTCCTGGCCATGGCTATGGTTATGGCTGGGTGCATTGTTTCAGATTATAAGTCGCCAGGCAAAATCGTAGACGAACACTACACGATTGAGGTCGATGGACTAAAGGTGCCGATTAAAGACATTCGTACGGAGACTTCATTAGGGCCGGATGGGGGAATCGTGATCAAACGCGATGAGCGCCATTATGGAGAAGGGCAGAAGCTGCTCGACAAGCACCTTGATGCGGCACGCGATTCTGAATAGAGGGGCTTAAACAAGTTGTTTGCAGACGCGCACGAACTTTTCTCACGGCACCGGCCTTTCAAGCTCCCACGCGAAACACCTCCAGAGCCAGCCCTCACCGGCGCTGCGGATGCGCGAGCGTAGCAGGCCAATCCCTTCATCCCGCCGCTCCCTAGGCGGTCGCGGCCATCCAGCCCGTCGCTCGCCGCGATAGCGTCTCGCGCCGGGTCCCCTGGAATATCCCAACAACCGCCGCTCCGCAGGTGCGGCGTAAGCGGCCGACGGACCGGCCTTGCAAAGCACGGGGCTGAATGCTACCGTAATGCAAGAGTTGTTGCTGGAGTCATACGCTTGGGACTCTTCCTGAGGTATAGCAATGAGGCAGAGCAGATTCGTTGGGAGAGAACAATGAAATACGTCATTCTGTATTTTGCGATGCTCGCGCTTACGAGTCCAAGCTATGCGACAGTCCAGCACGGCGACATCGTGAGATACGAAGGAGCTACATTCAGCACGCCTGTATTTCCTCTGGAACAATACGGTCCTGTTGCGGAGAAGCAATTCCGTCTGCAAATCGAGCCTAACACCCATTCAAGCGCCATTTGCCGTGGTTATGTGGCGACATGGGAGGTTCATAGCAATAAGCTATACTTGGCCGCTCTCGATGGATGGATTTGGGGCTCCTTCGATTCGCACAAAAGGGCGACACTGGAGTTGCTCTTT
>JAHFSX010000066.1 GCA_023269675.1 Verrucomicrobiota bacterium | reverse complement strand
TGATGGAGCCGGCCCGGTCCATGACCTTGGGCGAGCGGATCGGCGCGGCCGCGGCGGCGGAGGCCAAGGCGCGCGGGGCGCTCACGGGCGTGCGGCTGGCGGCGAACGCGGCGGAGCCGGCCGCGGGCGTGCGGGCGCAGGACATCCCGGGGACGATCAGCGTCAGCTACATCGCGAAGTCGGCGGCGCATGTGCCGGCCGAGGCGCGCGCCTTGCCGGAGCTGGCGTCGTGCGACGTGCTGGTGGTCGGCGCGGGCACCGGCGGCGCGCCGGCGGCGATCGCGGCGGCGCGGCAGGGCGCGAAGGTGATCGTGTGCGAGTACCTCTATCACATGGGCGGCGTGCAGACCGTGGGGCTGATCGGCGGCTACTACTACGGCAACATCGTGGGCTTCACCCGCGAGATCGACGCGGGCGTGGCGAAGATGGCGGCCGTGAAGGTGATGGGCAAGTCCGAGTGGTACCGCCGCCAGTGCCGCACGAACGCCGCGGAGATCTGGTACGGCACGATGGCCACCGGCGCGGTGCGCGAGGGCGACACGCTGGCCGGGGTGATCGTGGTGACGCCGGACGGGCGGCGCGGGGTGATCCGCGCCCGGGCGGTGATCGACGGCACCGGCAACGCGGACATCGCGGCGGCGGCGGGCGAGGAGACGGAGTACATGCGCGACGACGAGCTGGCCATCCAGGGCGCGGGCAACGCGCCGCGCCGGCTGGGCTCCAGCGGCGCGAACTCGGACATCGGGTTCGTGGACGAGACCGACGCGGCCGACCTGTGCTTCTTCGCGTTGCGCTCGCGCGTGTCCCTGCCTGCGACGCTGTGGGACCAGGCGCAGAACGTCAACAGCCGCGAGCGGCGCCGGCTGGTGGGCGCGTTCCATGTCTCGCCGCTGGACGTGATCAACCGCCGCACCTACACCGACACGGTGATGCAGTCGCACAGCGACCTCGACTCGCACGGCTACACGGTCCACGAGAACTTCCTGATCGCCGACTTCGGCCGCAAAAAGTTCTTCGGCGCCAACTTCCCTTACCGCGCGATGCTGCCCAAGCGGCTGGACGGGTTGCTGGTGATCGGCCTCGGCGTGAGCGCGCACCGCGACGCCATGCCGGTGCTGCGCATGCAGCCCGACATCCAGAACGAGGGGTATGCGGCGGGGTATGCGGCGGCCATGGCCGTCAAGGCCGGCGTGCCGCTGCGCGCGATCGATGTGAAGGCGCTGCAGAAACATCTCGTGGAGATCAAGAACCTCGACCCCGCGGTGCTGACCGCGCAGGACTCGTATCCGCTGGCGGACGCGCGGATCCGCGAGGCGGTGGCCGGCCTCGCCGACCTGACCAACCATTACGAGGCGGTGGCCGTGGTGCTGGCCGAGCCGCTGCGGGCCATGCCGCTGCTGGAGGCGGCCTACCGCCAGGCGGGGACGGAGGCGGCCAGGCTGGCGTACGCGCAGGTCCTCGGCATGATGGGCAATCCGCTGGGCGGCGAGACGCTGATCGCCAAAGTCGCGGCGTCCGAGTGGGACGCGGGGTGGCAGTTCAAAGGCATGAGCCAGTTCGGCCGCAGCGTGAGCTGGATCGACAGCTATCTCATCGCGCTGGGCCGGAGCCGCGTGAAAGCGGCGTTTCCCGCGATGCGGCAGAAGGCCGAGGCGCTGACGGCGGAGTCCGCGTTCTCGCATTTCCGCGCGGTGGCGATGGCGTTCGAGAAATTGGGCGACCCGGCGGCCGCGCCGGTGCTGGCGGCGGTGCTGGACAAGCCCGGCATCCGCGGCAACGCCTTCACGCTCGGGCCGGAGGTCCCGGAGGTGCCGGGGCACGCCAATGCGGCGGCCGACCTGGAGCGCTCGAAGTGCCTGCGCGAGATCGCCGTGGCGCGCGCGCTGGTCCGGCTGGGCGACCACGGGGGCCAGGGCCGGGCGGTGCTGCAGGCTTACGCCGGCGACCCGCGCGGCGTCTACGCGCGGCACGCCAAGGCCGTTTTGGCGGAGAGACGCTAAAGTCGGTCGAAGGCGGCGGGGCGGGCGCCGGCGAGGGCGCGCGCCCCGGAAACGACATTTTTGTCTGACGGTTTTAAACTAATTTTAAATCGGGGTTGACGCGGCGGCCCGCCATCAGGTAAACTCAATCGGCATATTCGTTACAGATGTCCCGCTCCTGGTTTGGCCGCTGCTGTTGCCTGCAATAGCGAAATATTACCGACACGCGCGAACGGCCCCCGACATCGACGAAGGTTTTTACAAGTAGCTGCGCAAGGTTGCCATGGCTAGTGAAAAACAGGATGCCCTACAAGAGTTCATCAACCATCACGTGATGCGTCACGCCGGTTCGGTGGACACGTGGAACCTACCCTTTGTTCACGTCAACGCCCTCGACTGGTTCCACTATGATTCGGTCATGGTGGTTTTCGTCGTGGCGCTGCTGGTCGCGGTGGCAGCGGTGGTGCGCCGCGCCTACAGGCGCAGCCCGTTCCCCCGCGGTTTTGCCTCGGTCGTCGAGGCCTACGTGCTGTTCATCCGCGACAAGATCGTCTACGAGAACTTCGGCGAGAAGGAAGGACGGCGCTTCGTCTCGTTTTTCTGCACGCTCTTCGTCTTCATCCTCACCGCCAACCTGCTCGGGCTGTTTCCGCTTTTCTGTACGGCCACGGGCAACATCAGCGTGACCGCGGGCCTGGCCCTGATCTTCATGGTTCTGACGCTCGGCGCGGTGATGAAGCTGCGGGGTCTGCACGGGCTGAAGGCCGCTTTCGTGCCGGCCGGAATTCCCCGCGGGATGGTCGGCCCGATGGTCGTGATGGAGGTGATCAGCTTTTTCTCGCGCGTGTTCGCGCTCTGCGTGCGGTTGTTCGCGAACATGCTGGCCGGGCACATGGTGATCTATTCGATGCTGGGCATGACGGTCGTCTTCGGGTGGGTGGCCTTCCCCGCGCTGATCATGGCGGTGGCGATGTATTTCTTCGAGCTGTTTATGGCTTTTCTGCAGGCGTATATCTTTACCCTGCTGTCGGCGATTTTCATGAACATGATGGTGAATCCGGAACACTGAACGGAAAGAAACGAGGTACGAGATGATGGTTCCTATGGCAGAGAGTATGGCGGGTGTTGGCGCGGGCTTTGTGATCGTCGGCGCGGGCATTGGTGTCGGTCTGTTGTGGGCCGCGGGCTTGCAGAGCATCGCCCGGCAGCCTGAGCTGCAGACCAAGCTTCAGGCCGTGATGCTGATCGGTGCGGCGCTGATCGAGGGCACGGCGCTTTTCGCGCTGGTGATCTGCCTGATGACGAAATGACCAACGTCTCGCGGTGTGTGCCTTGGTCGGACACGCCGTGGGCGGGGAGAGCGCTATGCCTGAAGTCGAAGCCACTGCGCATACAGAGTCTGTTCCGGGCGTGCCGGAAGCGATCCAACGGCTGCCGACCGACGTGATGCAGGTTTCGGAGACGATGATCCTGCTGACGTGGGTGGTGTTCGCCATTGCCGCCATCTGTCTGCACAAGCTGCTCTGGAAGCCGATTCTGCGTGCGGTCGCGGGTCGGGAACAATCGATCAGCGACGCGCTGGACGGGGCGGCGCGTGCCCGCAAGGAGCTGGCGGATTCCGAAGTCCGCAGCCGGCAGATGGCCGAGCAGGCCTCGGAGGCGGCGCGGCTCACGGCCGAACAGGCCGCGCGCGACGCGGCGGCGGCGGTCATGCGCGCCGATCAGGATGCCAAGGCGGTCGCGCAGCGCCGGTACGCGGATGCCGAGCGCGAGATCGAGGCGGCGCAGCGTTTGGCCTCGGAGAGCGTGCGCCGCGAGGCGGCCACTTATCTGGGCGAGACCATCGAGCGGCTGCTGCGCGGGCACCTCACGGACGAGCAGAAGCACGCCTACCAGGCTGACATTCTGAACGAGGTCAAGATATGATCGAAGAGGGCGTCTATGCCCGGGCCTATGCGCGCGCCTTGCTCGGCTCCGCGGAGATGCGCCACGAGTCGGAAGGGGTGACGCAGGATATGCTCGCCCTCGAGAAGCAGTGGTACGGTTCGCCTGAACTGCGCCAGTTCTGCACGCGCCGTCTGCCGGGCAGCCCGCGTCAGCAGGCCGGACTGATCGGCCAGGTGTGGGGCCGCACCTTTACGCCGACGGTGATCCTGTTTCTGGAGCTGCTGGTGCAGTGGGGGCATTTGCGCCTCATCCCGCTGATCACGGCCCAGTTTCAGGCGCTGGCGGACCGCGCCCAGGGCTGCCACAATGTGGTGGCGACCTTCGCGTGCGAGCCGCAGCCGGCGGAGGTCGAGCGTGTCCGGCAACTGGTCGCCGAGGCGTACGGTCCGGTGCTCAGGCTCACGGTCAAGGTGGATCCCGCTTTGCTGGCGGGCGTATGTATCCGCATCAACGACAAGCAGGTGGATGCGAGCTTGGTGGGGCGCCTCGCCCGGCTCAAGAACGGACTCAAGAAACCGATGCAGCTCGACGCGGTCGCGAGCTGAGCGTTGCAGAAAGTCGCTATGAATATTCAATTGAAGCCCGATGAGATTTCCGCGCTGTTGCGCCGCCAGATGCAGACGGCCGACCGCGCGGTGGACATTGCCGAGTTCGGCACGGTGTTGAGCGTGGGCGACGGCGTCGCCCGCGTGGACGGACTGACCGGCGTGATGTACAACGAGCTGGTCGAGACCGAGGACGGCGTGGCCGGCCTGGCGCTCAACCTGGAGGAGGACTCGGTCGGCATCGCGGTGCTCGACGATGTGACGCGGGTGCGCGAGGGCGACATGTTCCGGCGCACCAAGCGCGTGGTCTCCGTGCCGGTGGGCGAGGCGCTGGTCGGCCGCGTGGTGGACGCCTTGGGCCGCCCGCTGGACGGCAAGGGGCCGATCCTCACGGAAACCTGGTTGCCGGTGGAAGGGTTCTCGCCCTCCATCATCGAGCGCAAGAACGTGTGCGAGCCGCTGCAGACGGGCATCTTGGCGATCGACGCGCTGACGCCGATCGGGCGCGGCCAGCGCGAGCTGATCATCGGTGACCGCAAGACCGGCAAGACCACGCTGGCGATCGATGCGATCCTCAACCAGGCCGGCAAGGGCGTCCACTGCTTCTATGTGGCGATCGGTCAGAAGCTCTCGACCGTGTCGTCGCTGCACAAGCTGCTGACCGAGCACGGCGCGATGGCCTACACCACGATCATTCTGGCGAACGCCTCCGAGCCCGCGCCGCTGCAGTATCTCGCGCCCTACACCGGCTGCGCGATGGCGGAGTACTGGCGCGACCGCGGCGGCCATGCGCTGGCGATCTACGACGATCTCACGAAGCACGCGCAGGCCTACCGTCAGATGTCGCTGCTGCTCCGGCGGCCGCCGGGGCGCGAGGCGTACCCGGGCGACATTTTCTACCTGCACAGCCGCTTGCTGGAACGCGCCGCGAAGATGTCCGACGAAAAGGGCGGCGGCAGCCTGACCGCGCTGCCGATCGTCGAGACGCAGGCGAACGACATCTCGGCGTACATCCCGACCAACGTGATCTCGATCACGGACGGCCAGATCTTTCTGGAGGCCGGCCTGTTCCACGAGGGCCAGCGGCCGGCGATCAACCCCGGCATCTCGGTGTCGCGCGTGGGCGGCGACGCGCAGGTCAAGGCCATGAAGCAGGCGGCGGGCCCGCTGCGCGTGGTGCTGGCGCAGTACCGCGAGCTCGAGGCCTTCATGCGCTTCTCCTCGGATCTGGACGCCAACACGGTCGAGCAGTTGGCGGTGGGGCGCTCGCTGATGCATGTGCTGCGGCAGCCGCCCAACCAGCCGGTGGCTGTCCACAAGCAGGTGGCGGTGCTCTACGCGGGCACGAAGAAGGCGTTTACCAAGGTGCCTGAGCTCCGGCTGCGCGAGGCGATGAAGGCGCTGTACGACGCGATCGACATGCGCGAGCTCGGTCAGGCGTACACCGCGCGGTTTGAGGCCAAGCCGGTGTTGGACGACGAGCTCAAGGGCATGCTCGAAACGCTGATCGAAGAGACGGTTAACAAGTACCGCAAGAGTTAACGGGCGGCGGGCGGTGTGAGACATGGCAAATTTTCGTGAATTCAGTGCGCGGCTGGCGTCGATGAGCGGCATGCGGCGGGTGACGGCGACCATGAAGATGGTGGCCGCCTCTCATCTGCACCGTGCGCAGACGGAGCTGCATCGGCCCGAACCGTTCGCGGCGGAGTTGTGGAATCTGGTCCCCGTCGTGAATCAGAAAGCGTTCGAGAAGCACCGCGTGTGCCTGCCGCCGCCGGCGACCGGCAGCCGCGTGCTGCTGTTGGTGATGACCTCCAACCGCGGGCTGTGCGGCGCTTTCAACAACTCGGTGGTGCGCGAGGTCCGGCGCTGGGTCAGGGAACAGACCGCGGAGCGCGGCATCCAGGTGGAGGCCCTTTATGCGGGCCAGAAGGGCTATGCGGCCCTTTGGCGCGAGATCTCCCCGTGCATGAAGGCCGTGGACGTCACTTCGCACCCCCATGCCAAAGAGACGGTTGCGATCTCGCTGTATGCGATGGATGCCTTTCTCGCCAAGAAGTACGACGAGGTGTGGATCGCGGGCAACCGCTTCGTGACCGCGATGACCAATGAGACCAGTGTCAAACGCGTCTTGCCGTACCTGGAGCGTCCGCGGATCGGCCGCCCCGAGAAGATCCCGGAGACGCCGCCGAACCTGATCGAGCCTGACGACGAGCGCATGCTGGAGGCGATCACGCGCCAGTGGGTGCATCTCGGCGTGTACTTCGCGCTGCTGAACAGCGTGGCGAGCGAACACGCGGCGCGGGTGATGGCTATGGAGAACGCGACGGTGAACCTGCGGCGCATGGAGAAAGACCTGATCCTGCTGCGGAACCGGGCGCGGCAGGCGGCGATCACCAACGAGCTGACCGAGATCGTCAGCGGAGCGGAATCGCTGAGCTGACGGGACAGTCGGTGTTTTTGAATTGTGGAATGATGGCAGGATGCAGTGGGGACGGAGAGCGATATGAGTGAACAAACGGCGGAGATTGTGAATCGCGGGCGCGTCATCCAAGTGTTGGGCGCGGTGGTGGATGTGGAGTTCCCGGACGGTCACCGCCCGCGGCTCCTGTACGCCTTGAAGACGACCAACGCGCTGTTGAACGACCGGCCGTTCAACCTGGTGCTCGAGGTGGCGCAGCATCTGGGCGACTGCCGCGTGCGCACCATCGCCATGCAGTCGACCATCGGCCTGGTGCGCGACGCCGAGGTGCGCGACATGGGCGAGTCCATCACGATGCCGGTCGGCAAGCCGACCCTCGGGCGCGTGATGAACCTGCTGGGCGAGCCCGTGGACGGCAAGGGGCCCGTCAACGACGATGTGCGCCTGCCGATCCACCGCCAGCCGCCGTCCTTCATGGAGCAGAACCCGGAGACGCAGGTGCTGGTGACGGGCATCAAGGTGATCGACCTGCTGACGCCTTACCGCAAAGGCGGCAAGATCGGCCTGTTCGGCGGCGCGGGCGTGGGCAAGACGGTCTTGATCCAGGAGCTGATCCACAACATCGCGCATGAGCACGGCGGCTACTCCGTGTTCGCGGGCGTCGGCGAGCGCACGCGCGAGGGCACCGCGCTTTATCAGGAGATGGCCAGCGCGGGCGTGCTGGACAAGACGGCGATGGTGTTCGGCCAGATGAACGAGCCGCCGGGCGCGCGTTCGCGCGTGGCGCTCTCCGCGTTGACCGTGGCCGAGTATTTCCGCGACGAGATGCGCCAGGACGTGCTGCTGTTCATCGACAATATTTTCCGCTTCACGCAGGCCGGCTCCGAGGTTTCGGCGCTGCTGGGCCGCATCCCCTCGGCGGCGGGCTACCAGCCCTCGCTCGGCACGGAGATGGGCGAGCTGCAGGAGCGCATCACCTCGACCAAGCAGGGCTCGATCACCTCGGTGCAGGCGGTGTACGTGCCTGCGGACGACTACACCGATCCGGCGCCGGCCACGACCTTCGCGCATTTGGACGCCACCACGGAGCTCTCGCGCGCGATCGTGGAGCAGGGCATCTATCCGGCGGTGGATCCGCTGACCTCGAGCTCGTCGCTGCTGGCGCCCGAAGTGGTGGGCGAGGAGCACGTGCGCGTGGCGCGCGGCGTGCAGGAGGTCCTGCAGCGCTACAAGGAGCTGCGCGACATCATCGCGATTCTCGGCATGGACGAGCTGTCGGAGTTCGACAAGATGAGCGTGGCGCGTGCGCGCAAGATCCAGCGCCTGCTCTCGCAGCCGTTCCATGTGGCCGAGACCTTCACCGGCATGAAGGGGACGTATGTGAAGCTGGAAGACACCATCCGCTCCTTCGCGGCGGTCTTGGACGGCAAGTGCGACGCGCTGCCGGAACAGGCCTTCTACATGGTCGGTACGATCGAGGACGTGTTCGAAAAGGCGAAAACGCTGAAATAAGGCGGACCAGGAAATCGGAACCGGAAACTTGAGACGGGCGCTTCGCGCTTCGACCTGACCGCTTTCAGCTTAAACAGCTAACAGACCCGGCACAGATTATGACGACATTCCCATTCACTATTCTGACGCCCAGCGGCACGATCGTCAGCGGCGAGGTGACGCAGGTCGAGGTGCGCACCTATGTGGGCTCGCTCGGGGTCATGGCCAAGCATGAGCCCATGGTGGCGGCGTGTCCCGCGGGCATCGTGCGCATTGAGCAGGACGGCGCCTGGGTGCGTTTCAAGGCCGACGCGTTCATCCTGACGACCGACGGGAAAAAGGCGACCGTGCTCACGTCGCACGCCCAGTATGCCGGCACCCAATAAGTTCCCCTCAGGCTGCCTGAGTTTTGGACAGCGCCCCGAAGTTTTGCTATATTTCTTTCCTTTTCGGGCTTGCGAAACGTGGGGAAGATGTGATGGTTGACTTGAACGATCAGGAGGCCGCGGCCTTGGTGGCGCTGCAGCGGGGGATCCCGCTGACGGAGCGTCCGTTCGCGGAACTCGGCGCGAGTCTTGGACTTTCCGAAGAGGCTGTGCTGGCGCTGGTGCGCGGTTTGCTGGACGCGGGCGACGCCCGCCGGTTCGGCGCGGTGTTCGACGCGCGCCGTTTGGGTTACCGCAGCGCGCTGTGCGCGATGACGGTGCCGCGCGCGCGCATGGCCGAGGTGGCCGCCAAGGTGGCCGCCGTGCGCGGCGTGACCCACGCCTACGAGCGGGGCTGGCCGGCGGAACTGCCGGCCGACGGGCCGGGCGGGCCTGCCGGGAAAAGCTGGCCCAACCTGTGGTTCACCCTCGCGGCGCCTTCGACGGACTTCCTCCAAGAGCTGGAGAACCTGCGCGCGGCGTGTCAGCCGTACGCGATCCACGAGCTGCCCGCCACGCGGCGCTTCAAGATCGATGTCGTTTTCGACGTGCGCACGCGCGACCGCGACGAGCGCGTCGAGCCGCGCCTGCCGCTGGTGAAGGCTTCGACGCAGGCGGTGGAATTGACCGCGCGCGAGAAGGCGCTGGTGCAACTGCTGGAAGGCGACCTGCCGGTTGGCGCGCGCTTCTTCGAGCCTTTGGCGCGGCAGGCGGGGCTGAGCGAGGCGGCGCTGCTGGAACAGGTGCGCGCGTGGCAAGCCTCGGGCGTGTTGCGGCGCGTCGGGCTGCTGCTGCGGCACCGCGAGATCGGCTTCAAGGCCAACGGCATGTGCTGCTGGGACATGCCCGAGACGGCGGTGATGGAGGCGGGCCGGCGCGTGGCGGACTTCCCGGAGGTCACGCACTGCTACGAGCGCCCGCGGATGGACATCTTCCCCTTCCGGCTGTACGCGATGATCCATACGCCGACATGGGCGAGTACGCAGCGCCTCTTCGAGCGCATCACGCGCGAGGCGGGACTGTCGGGCGGACAGCTCCTGCTCTCCGTGACCGAGTTCAAGAAGACCAGCATGCAGTTCTTTTAAGCGGAGGTTCGTGATGGCGAAAAACGTGTTGGTGGCGCAGTCGGGCGGCCCTTCCGCCGTGATCAACAACTCCCTTCGCGGCGTCATTGAAGCGTGCCGCGATTATCCGTCCGTGTTCGGGCGCATCTATGGCGCGTGGCACGGCATCGAAGGCGTGCTGAAGGAGGAACTGCTGGACATCAGCGCGCAGGATCCCAAAGAGATCCGGCTGCTGGAGTGCACGCCGGCCGCCGGCGCGATCGGCACCTGCCGCTATAAACTGACGGACCGGCAGACCGAGGACTTCGGCCGGGTGGTCGAGGTGCTCAAGGCGCACGACATCGGGTATTTCTTCTACGCGGGCGGCAATGACTCGATGGACACCGCCAACAAGATCGCCAAGCTCGCGGCGGCGCAGGGGCTGGACCTGGTGGCCACGGGCGTGCCGAAGACGATCGACAACGACGTGGGCGATGCCGAGTTCAAGCTGGTGGACCACTCGCCGGGATACGGCTCCACGGCGCGGTACTGGGCCGCGAACCTGCTCGGCGCGAACGAGGAGAACGCGGGTTCGTGCACGTCCGATCCGGTCCTGGTGCTGCAGGCGATGGGCCGCACGATCGGCTTCATTCCCGCGGCGGCGCGCCTGGCCGACCCCGAGCGCCGCTTGCCGCTCCAGATCTACCTGGCGGAGTCCGGCGTCTCGCTGCCCGAAATGGCCGACCTCGTGAACGGCGAGCTGACGCGCAGCGGGCGCTGCATCGTGGTGGTGAGCGAAGGGTTCGACGTGGGCGACATCGGCGCGCGCACGGACCCGTTCGGCCACATCAGCTACGGTGCCAGTGACCGCACGGCGCAGCAGGTCATCGTTTCGTATTTGAACCAGGTGGGGCTGAAGGCCACGGGCAAGGCGCGCGGCCAGACGGTCGGCACGGATCAGCGGCACGCCGCGCTGCTGGCCTCGGTGGTGGACCAGAAGGAGGCCTACGAGTCGGGACGTCACGCGGTGGAGATTGCGCGTTCGATCGGCAACGGTTACATGGCCGTGATTCAGCGTGAGCCGGGATTGGTTTATCGGCCGCGGTACGACAAGGTGCCGCTGGACGCTGTCGCCAACCGCGAGCGCGTTTTCCCGAAAGAGTGGATCGCGCCGAGCCGGACCGACGTGACGGACGCGTTTGTGGCGTATGCCAAGCCCCTGATCGGCGAGACGTGGGCGCAGGTGCCGCTGGAGCACGGCCTGCCGCGCTTTGCGCGCTTCGCGCCGGTCTTCGCGTCCAAGCGGTGCGCGGCGTACGTGCCGCAGGCATACCGGAAATAGAGAACGGTGATCGGAGGTCGGGCATGAAGATCGTCTGCGACAAGAACATGCCATATGCGGCCGAGGCATTCGGCACGCTGGGCGAGGTGCTGCTCAAGGACGGGCGCCAAATCACGCCCGCGGACGTGCGCGCGGCGGAGGTCCTGATCACGCGCTCGACGACCCAGGTCAATGCGGCGCTGCTGGACGGCAGCGCGGTGCGCTTCTACGGCTCCGGCGTGATCGGCACCGACCATATCGACATCCCGTATCTTCAGGCGCGGGGGATCGTCTGGACGGCCGCGCCCGGCTGCAACGCCGAGAGCGTGGGCAACTACTTCACGGCGGCGCTGCTGTGGCTGGGCGGCAAGCACGGGCTCACGCTCTCCGGCAAGACCGTCGGCGTGATCGGCGTGGGCAATGTGGGCCGGCGCGTGTGTGCCCAGGCGCGGGCGCTGGGGCTGCGCGTGCTGGCGAACGACCCGCCGCGCCAGCGCGACGGGGCGGACGTGGAGGCGCAAGGGTTCGTGCCGCTCGCGCGCGTGCTGGCCGAGTCCGACATCATCACCTGCCACGTGCCGCTGACCAAGGGCGGGCCGGACGCGACGTTCCACCTGCTGGGCGCGGCGCAGTTCGCGCAGATGAAGCCCGGCGTGATTTTCATCAATGCGGCGCGCGGCCCGGTGATCGAGACGGACGCGCTGCTGGCGGTGCTGGGGGCGCGCGTCGCACACGCGGTGATCGACTGCTGGGAAGGCGAGCCCGCTTACCGGCCCGACCTGTTGGCGCGCGCGGATCTCGCCACCCCGCACATCGCGGGGCACGCGTACGAGGGCAAGGTCAACGGCACGGCGATCGTCTACCGCCGCGCCTGCGCCTTTCTCGGCGTGGCGGCGACCTGTCCGTTCACCCTGCCGGTGCCGCCCGTGCCGGAGTGGCGCGCGGATGCGGCCGGCCGGAGCGACGAGGAGGTGCTGCGCGAAGGGGTCCTGGCCGTGTACGACATCGAGGCTGACTCGCGCCGCCTGAAGGCGTCGTGCGTGGCAGACGCTGCGGCGCGGGCCGCGGCGTTCGACCTGCAGCGCGGCCGCTACCCGATGCGGCGCGAGTTCGCCTCGACGCGCGCGACGCTGTCGAATGCCACAGAAACGCTGCTGGCCAAGGTGCGCGGACTCGGGTTCGCTTGAGCCCTTGCCCGTGCGCGCCGCCGCGGCGATTTTCAGGGCGAAACTTTTTTCAAAATCGCCGTTGACCGCAGGGGGCTGTTTTGCTAATCTTTGCGGCTCGTTCAGGGTACCCCGGGCAGCGAAGCCGGACGGGCCTTGAAAGGACGGACGGAAAAAATTCGAAAGAAAGTTCCGGACGGGGGTTGACTCCGAACCACTGAAAATGGTAAAGTCTCAACCCGCGATGAGAACCGCAGCGATGCGGGACGCGCCGCGAAAAACTTGCTCTCTGACATCCGAAGCTCAAGCGCAGAACCGAAGGATACCGATCCGGAGGGG
>JAHFSX010000065.1 GCA_023269675.1 Verrucomicrobiota bacterium | reverse complement strand
GATGCCGGCACATACCGGCAAAAAACGCTTGAGCAGGTCATCTGTGCTTGCGGCAGGGCGATGCCGATCAGAGACGCGATCCAAGCGGTGCTGCCTGTCCTTGACGCCCTTGAATTTCTACATGAAAACGGGACCGTGCACCGTGACGTCAAGCCTGAAAACATCCTGTTCATGAACGGGAAGTCAGTGCTCGGAGACATCGGGTTGATTACCGAGCCAAAACCGGACATGACGCGCGTGTTCTCGCAAGGTTACAGCCCTCCCGGCGGAGTCACGGATTGGACTGGAGATCTATATTCGGTCGGAAAGGTCCTTTTCGCTGCGATCGGCGGCGATGTCACCAGACCCGGAATCCCGGTGCCGACCGTTCAGAGCAAAGAGCCTTCAGAACTGTTCCCCGCACTCAACGAAGTGCTTTGCAAGGCGCACAGCCTCAAGTACAAGTCAGCTGCTGGCATGAAAAAGGATCTGGAGGAGATTCTGCGAAAAACCTCAAACCATGGGACTGCTCCCAACGAGTCGCATAAACCGGCGGAAATACCGGCTGCCCCAAAGGAAACAGCACCCGCTAAGTCGCCATCCGTAAATTCGGCACAAAGAATCCGCGACCTTATGCATTCAAAGGAATACCTGCTTGCGAGAGTTTCCCCTGTGTGGAGCCTGCAGCGGGAACCAGATGCGTTCTCCTGGAAGAACTGCTGCGGTCACCTATACAAAATGTCAGCACCATACGGGTTCTTTACGGGGAAAAATGAACTGAACGACCAGGAATTGGCGAAAATCCGTGTCGCGATATTCTTGCCGTCAAATTATGGTCCAACTACCCCGATGGTCTATGCCCTGGCAAACACGCGGGACGACTTCTCGGAAAGCGCCTATATGTTGCCGACCATCCTGGACTGCGGATACGGCATGATCGCGCTTGACACCCCTTTTACCGGCATCTGCAAAGTCGGCTCGGACATCATCGAAGGCAAGAACATCAAAATCGGTGGCAGCTTTGAGGATGCGCTCAGGGACGCCGCCTTATGGTGCGGCGCTAAGAATACGACCTATCGTTTTGCTTACGAAGCCAGGCGTTTTACCGCACGTAATCTGTGGCTTGCACAAGATTTCCTGCGGACGAAATTCGGAATATCCCCCCGCAAAACCATCCTGACCGGCAACAGGTTTGGCGTTTGGACCGCTGGATTTGCTTTCAACGCAACAGGTTTCGGGGATGTCCTTCTCTGCTTCCACTGTGTACCCAGGAATCAGTCTTCCCCCAGCGATTTTGACACGACTAAAGTTGCATCCACATATGTCGGGCTTATTTGGCATTTCATCAAGCGTCTTTCCTCTTTTTCGATGGCGGATATCGGGTTTATGGGCGATGCCGACCCATCCAAATACGCAGAAGCGGTCACTCCGCCCCGGGAGATTCACATCTTAATGGGCAATGAAACCTATTGCGCGCAGCTAGACGTCGAATATGCTTTGAACGCCTACAAGCAACTTAGAGGTTCTAGTTACCATCACATCCTCCTTAAAGAAGACGACCAAGCCGCCTGGCCCAGCGAGTTGGCGCGCATGCTCAACAACGGCAAGAGCGCGGTCTGGTTCGACGGCGGACACGACCTCGCGGGCTGGCGCAGTGACCTCTGGCTCAAGTTCCTTGAGACCAAGTTGCGCATGCTCAATGGCGGCATCTGATCAGACCCGCGGCCTCATTGGTTGTGTCTGGCGTCAGACAGGGCCGATCGCCTTGATCAACGCCCGTTTTGCGCTGGCAATAGAGGTCGTGGCCAGGATTACTTTTAGCGCATCGCGCGTTGAAACCGCACGGCATCTGAACCTTTATTCACACAATCTGCTGCAGAACCGCACCGACCTTACCTACGCCCTTCATACCGTGCTCCGCAACTGTCACCGAGCAGCACGGCGAGATCAAGCCCTTTCAAATCCCCGCTTGATACCAACTGGGCATCTTGAAAGCGGGTCATCATTTCTTCCCCACAAAGGCTACACAAACCTTCAGAAACGACGTCATTTTTTCAACGGAGAATTCTTATCAAATGTTTAAAAATATACATATTCTGTCCAAAGTTAACTATATTCTTTCTACATTATAAAATTCTCCATTGACACCCGCGCTGCATAGCGTTATTTTCATAACCTATAGTTGCATTGTACAAACCCATGTGCGAAACCCGACTGTTAGGATGAGCAGATGATCACTACCGACTTCGAGAGTTTCTTCTCAGCGTTGACCGCCGATAAAAAACCGCACACCTGGCAAGCGGAGCTGGGTAAGAATCCGGTCATTGGCAATCGTCTAATCCGTATCCCGACGGGCTTCGGCAAGACCATGGGAGTACTCGCTGCCTGGTTGTACCATCGCGCATATCTTAAAAACGACGTGTGGCCTCGCAGGCTGGTCTGGTGCCTTCCCATGCGGACACTTGTGGAGCAGACCGCCGAAGAGATCAGAAAGGTGGTCGGAGCCTATGGCATCGGCGTCCACACCCTGATGGGCGGTTCAGGTCCAAGCGACTGGCATCTGCACCCCGAAGCCGATGCCATCCTGGTCGGCACACAAGACATGCTGCTGTCTCGCGCGCTTAACCGCGGTTATGCCACGCCGCGCGCCCGCTGGCCTATGGAATTCGCATTACTGAATAATGACTGCCTATGGGTACTGGACGAGGTCCAACTCATGGATGTCGGATTAGCCACCTCCGCGCAGATGCAGCAGTTCCGTACTGAGGATTATTCAAAAACGCCCCGGCCCTCCTATTCGTGGTGGATGTCCGCAACGCTTCAACCTGACTGGCTCAAGTCCGTCGATACGCAAGCCCTGGTTTCGGCGGCAGAGAGTACCCAGTTGACAATCCCGCACGCTCAACGAACGGGTTCCCTTTGGGAGGTTTCGAAACCAATAGTCCTGCAGCCGGAGCAAGACGACGCGCAAATGGCCGCCCTCATCCTCGAACGGCACCGGGCCCAAAAAACATCCCATCGCCTGACATTGGTGATCGTCAACACCGTGAAGCGCGCGGTTGCCCTTCACACGATTCTGGCGAAGGTAGCGGAACTTGCGGGCAAACTCGAACTGGTCCACTCCCGTTTCCGCCCTCATGATCGGCAGTTTTGGAGAGAACGGTTTCTCAACCGAGAGTCCTGTTCCTCTGCGGATCGCATCATCGTCTCCACTCAAGTGATTGAAGCGGGCGTGGATATTTCAGCCACCTGTCTGATTACCGAACTGGCCCCCTGGTCGTCGCTGATCCAACGTTTCGGACGTGCGGCGCGCTATGGGGGCGATGCCCGCGTCACGGTGGTAAATGTGGATACCGCCGACGAAAAGAAACGCTCCCGGAATGCCGCGCCTTACGGATGGGAGGAACTCGATGCCGCACGGGAGGCGTTACACGGAATGCCTGACGTATCCCCAAAGCCACTGGCCGAGTTCGAGGAAGGCTTGCGCACCGAGGAACGCGCCCGCCTGTACCCCTTCAATCCCATACACCTGCTCTTGAGGCGCGAATTAGACGATCTGTTCGACACCACGCCAGACCTTTCCGGCGCGGATATCGACATCAGCCGATTCATACGGTCGGGCGATGAACGCGATGCGCTGGTCTTCTGGCGTGACGTCCCCGAAAAAACGCAGCCCGACGCAAGCATCGCACCCGGAAGCACGGAGCTTTGTCCCGTACCCTTCACCGCCGCGCGCACATGGCTCGAAAAACACAAGGGCACCGCTTGGGTCTGGGACTATCTCGATGGCTCTTGGCGCCCGTGCGACGGCAATGCTGTTTGGCCAGGACAAACCATTCTCGTCCGCACCTCCTTTGGCGGATATTCCGCGGTCTCCGGCTGGACAGGCAACGCCAAGGACAAGGTTGCGCCTGTCACCGCCGTAACTCCCAATGCCGAAGATCTGGCCGACCGCGAAGATGAGCAGGAGAGTGAGTCCGCGTATCCGTGGAAGACGATCGCCACGCACGGCCGAGAAACCGGTGAAGTTGCCGGAGGCTTGGCGAGGAAGCTCGGTTTGCCTGCTTCGACCGCCACGTTGCTAGCACTCGCCGGCCGTTGGCACGACGTCGGCAAGGCCCACCCCGCTTTCCAAGGATCGATCCAGTCCAACGCTGCCGGACGTCCCGACCGCGCCGACTTGGCCAAGGCACCACCCGAAGCCTGGCTACACGCGCGCCAGCTTTATCGCATCGGCGCAGATGACTGCCGTCCAGGATTCCGGCACGAAATGGCCTCGGCCATGTCCCTCTTCGCCATTCTCAGTCGTTATCAGCCCCTGCATCCCGCGCTACTCGGCTCACATCTGGAAATCCTGAAACTTATCGGGCAAACACTGCCACTTAACCCCGGCGAACCGCAACCGCCAGCCGCCGTGGCAGAACTGCTTTCGCAAACCGCCGGAGACTTTGACCTGTTGCTTTATCTGGTCTGCGCGCACCACGGCAAAGTCCGAGTCGCCTGGCACGCGGGGCCGCATGATCAGGAGTATCGTGACCGCGACGGCCGCGGCCTGCCCATGCGCGGCGTGCGCGAAGGCGACATGCTGCCGCCTATCGAAGTCGCAAACCCCTCGGAGGGCAACTCCAATTTGCCCGCCCTCACCCTCACGCAGGAGCCCGCCGCCATGGGACTCTCTCCGCGCACCGGACCGAGTTGGGTCGAAAGGGTGCTGCGTCTGCGGGAGTCATATGGGCCTTTCGCCTTGTCCCACATGGAAGCGCTCGTCCGCATCGCCGACATCCGCGCCTCGCGAGCCGACACGCCGGACCCGCTGCTTTCTGATCATCACGGCTGAACCCTGTCATGGAGAAACCCGTCATGCCCCTCTATCACCACACGCTCGCAGGTTGCGCACCAGCCCCCCTGGCGCACTATCTCAAAGCCCTCGGAATCCTCCGTCTCGTCTCCGAGCAGGCCGACCCCGACGCGCGGGGCTTCTGGAAAGACGAAACCTTCCACCTCGTCACTTCACTCTCCAAAGACCAGATTGAACGCTTCTTCCTCGATACGTACGCCCCGACACCGATCATCGCACCTTGGAACGGCGGATCCGGGTTCTACCCGAAAGATACGAAAGAGGGCATTGATCCGATCAGACAGTCTGTCCTTCCGCGTTTCGCAAACTACAAGCGGGCGATCGAGGCCGCATCTCGCCTTGTTGGATGCGCGGCAGAGGCTTCAAAAAATCAGGATAAAGAAAAGCTCATTTCTTCCTTGAGGCGGGTCTGGCGCGGTCCCGAACTTGAGATGCTTGATGCGGCCATCGTCATCTCCCAAGACGGCGCTCCAAGATACCCGTCTTTGTGCGGAACCGGCTGGAATGACGGCCGGCTCGACTTTTCCAACAACTTTATGCAGAGGCTTGTCGAACTGCTGCTTCCTACGCAAAAATCGAAAGTCGCCTCTTGTGCTTTGCTGACAGGCGCTCTCTTTAACGATCCTGAAAAAGGGCTCTTTCTTGATAAGAAGATCGGGCAGTTCTTGCCGGGCGGCGCAGGCGGAGCAAATGCGACAACCGGTCCTGACGGAAAGAGCATGGTCAACCCGTGGGATTTCATCTTCATGCTTGAAGGCGCCGTCATGTTTGTCGCATCACTCACCCGGAAGACGGCGATCAACTCGCCGTTGGCCTCGGCTCCGTTTGCGGTCCACCCGTCCGCCTGTGCCTATGCCAGCGCATCCAAAGACGAGTCCGCTGCACGCGGCGAACAGTGGATGCCGCTGTGGGATGCGCCTGTCACGCTCGGCGATCTGCGCCACTTGTTGTCGGAGGGCAAAGTCCAGCTGGGAAGCTCGCCCGCATCGCGCCCCCTTGATTTCGCCCGCGCCGTGGCACGCCTCGGCGTGGCCAGAGGCATCACCGCGTTTCAGCGTTTTGGCTATCTGGAGCGCAACGGCCAAGCCAATCTGGCCGTGCCCCTCGGACGCTGGCAGGTCAAGCCCCAGCCGAATCAGGACCTGATCGACGACCTCGACCGGTTCTCTTGGCTCGACCGCCTGCAACGCAGCGCCCGTGACGACAATGCCCCCGCCAGTCTCAGTGCGGCCCACCGCCGCATCGAAGATGCCGTCATGGCCGTTTGCTCCCGTGGAGACCAGCCCCCCCAATGGCAAACCCTCCTCGCGGCCCTCGCCGAGTGCGAGGAGCAACTTGTGCGCAGCGGCAAGTTCACGAAGGACAAAGGCCTGCAGCCGATCCCGCCGCTCTCCCCCGGGTGGATCACTGCCGCCGATGACGGTTCGGCCGAATTCCGTCTCGCCGTGGCGCTCGCGCTTCAGGCTTCCGACGCCTCAGGTCGTGACGGCATCCGCCGCCACTTTCTGCCCCTCGACAAAACCGGCACCCGCTTCGCCAAAGCCGAAAGCGGACTCGCGCACGACCCCGCTGTGGTTTGTCTGGGACTCGACCCTGAACGCGACCTGATCGCCCTCGTCCAACGCCGCCTGATTGAAGGCTCGAAGGGTGCCGGCACCCGCCTGCCGCTGGTCGCCGCATACGGAGCGACAGCCCCGCTTGCCGATCTCGCCGCCCTGCTCGGCGGCTTGCTGGATCTTCAAAAGGTGACGGAACTTGCCCGGCCGCTGATGGCGCTGAACCGCCGCGATTCCGCTCTGCGCGCCGCGCTCGCGCAGATCGCCAGGCCGCCCGCGGCAAATGCCCCGCCACCCCTGCTTTACGCACTCTTCCGCCTCGCCTGCCTGCCCTGGCCGCTTGCCATCGGCTCGGGTGAAGTGCCGATCCGGTGCGATCCGGCGATCATCGGCCGCCTCGCGTCGGGCGACCTGCCCGCCGCAGGCGATGCCGCGATCCGTCGCCTGCAGGCATCGGGCCTTGCGCCGTTGATCCGGCACGCCACGGGCGACAACCTGTTGGCCCGCCGGTTGGCGCTTTCGCTCGCCTTTCCGATCTCGCAACGTGATGCCACCCGCCTGGCGCAAACTTTCACCAAGACTGGTAAAACCGAATAACCCGCCACACAGAAGGAGTTCAACCATGAGTATCAAACTCGACGCCCTATCCGGCAGCAGCAAACTGCTCTTCAAAATTCCGCTCAAGCCCCTGCAGGGCTCTCGTTTCCAGCCCACCGGGTTCCCCAACCTCGGCGCCGCAACCTATGCCACGGCCGAGGGCCTCAACCTTCTGGTCGAGTCCGCCCAGAGCATGGCCAACCGCCTCGAATCCGTCTGCTGGGACGAGGTCAACCAGAAACCGGTCGAGGCTCTCGACGGCATCAGCTATGTGCGCGTGGAGCGGCACGGAACCTATCTCACGAGTTCGATCACCGAAGCGCACCGCCTCAACAGCCCTTACATGCTGAAAGGCAAAGACAAAACCTTCTTTAAGACTCTTAAGGCTGAACTTGAACTCATGGAGTCAGGCCCGGTCAACCGCAAACTGTTGGCGGACAAGTTGTTCAAGTTCGATGTCGGCACGTTGCTGCACGGCATCTTTCTTGCCAACGGGGACCTCGCCGGCGGACGCCTCCGCATCGCCCGCGCGGTATCGGCGTTCATCGAGGCCGAGGGTGTCCGTCAGGCCGTATCGGGCGGCGTGAAGAACGACCATGTCAATCCTTCCGGCAGCGCAAAGGACGGTTTCGGAAACGTGCCCTTCTCGCGCGAGGAATACACGGCTGACCGGATCACTCTTTTCGTTAACATCGATCTGGCCCAGATCCGCGGGTACGGCCTCGGTCCAGCCGCCGAGAAACTCCTCATCTTGCTGGCCCTTTACAAGATCCGCGCACTGGCGGACGGCGATCTCCGACTCCGCTCCGCATGTGACCTCGATGTGGCGGCGGCCTCGATCAGCGCGACGAAGCCTGCAGGATTCGAACTTCCGGCTTTGGCTGAAATCTTACCCGCAGTGAAAGATGCCATCGCCGCGTGCCGATCCAAAATGTCCGTCACGACGGTCGCCTTTAACGACATCGTGAAGGCGGGCAAGGACGAGAAGACGGAAGATTCCCCCGAAGACGACGGATCATCGAACACCTAAGGAGACTCCCATGTTCCATATGAAATTCCGCTTTCCGGGCGGACGCTACCATGCCACCCCCTGGGGGCACCATGTCAACGAGGGACTGGTTGAATGGCCGCCCAGCCCCTGGCGGATGGTCCGGGCCTTCATCGCGACCTCCTTCAGCAAATTGGGCCTGGCCGACCCCGTGCCGGGAAACCACGCGCTGCGGCGTCTGATCGCCGCGCTGGCGAACGCGGCCCCGTCTTACAGTCTGCCGCCAGCCATCGGCACCCACAGCCGCCACTACATGCCGCTAGGGGTGCTGGACAAAGGGAAAGAGAAGACCACCCTGGTTCTCGACACCTGCGCCACTTTGGCGGACGGAGAACTGGTGGTCGCGTGGCCCGTCGACCTCGACGAAGAATGCCTCTCCCTGCTGCGGGAAATACTCGCCGCCATGAGCTATCTCGGCCGCGCCGAGAGCTGGGTCGAGGCCGGGCTGCTTCCGCCCGACTCGCCGTTTACCCCCAACTGCACACCGGACGACGGTTCGCCGCTGCTGCGCGGGCAAGAACAGTTCACGCTGCTAGCACCTGTCACGCCATCCGCTTATGGCGCATGGTTCGAAACGCAGCGCGCGACCGTCCTGCAAGACCTCCCGCCGTCTGAAGGCGACCGGAAACTGTCGGCCGCTCAGACCAAGGCGCTCGACAAGGCATTGGCTCCTTTTCCGCACGATCTGTTCGACTGCCTCTTGTGCGACTCCGCCTGGCTTCAGTCGCACGGCTGGAGCCAGCCTCCCGGCAGCCGGCGCTTGCTCTACCGCCGCCCCGCCGACGCGCTGCAAATCGCGCGCCCCGCTATGCAGGCGAGGCCCAGATCGAACCCGCCTGTCGCAGCCGTCCTTCTCGCCCTGGCCTCTGACAACAATCGCGATGTCCTGCCGCTCTTCAGCCGGTGCCTGCCGCAGGCCGAATTGCTTCACCGGGCACTCGTCAGCCGTTGTCCCTCGCCGGTCACAACCGGTTGCGACGGGGATGGAAAGCCGCTCTCCGGCCACCGCCACATGCACATCCTGCCGCTCAGCATCGATCACCCGGACCGCCTCGACCACATCCTGCTCTGGGCTCCGATGGGCATCGACGATGCCGGGCAAAGCGCCATCTCCGCGATGAGGCACGTCTGGACAAAAGGACAGGAAGATCCGCTTTTCGTCTCCGAGGTCGGCCGCGGATCTTTGGAAGACTTTGCCGGTCTTGCGGGCAGCATCATTGCCCCGTCAAAAGTCTGGAGCACCCGCACACCTTTCGTTCCCCCGCGCTTTGTCAAAAAGAGTGGGGCCAATACACTCGCCGGCCAGATACAGGCCGAACTCGCATCACGCGGACTGCCCAAGGCTTCGGACATCACGTTCTGGACACACGACGAATGGGCTGACCGCAAGTTCCACCGTTTTGTGCGGCGCCGCCGCGATACGGACAAAGCTCCACCCCTGAATTATGCCGTGGGAGTCCGCATCACGTTCGCCGAACCCGTATCGGGCCCGGTCTGTCTGGGATATGCCAGCCACTACGGCCTAGGGCTTTTCGCCGCGGAGCATACCGCATAGGCGCCACAGCACCCCGCCGAGCAAACCAGTATGAACCTGCCATCTACAGCCCCACCCCTTCCCGTGCGCATGGTGAACGAGTACGCCTACTGCCCGCGCCTGTTCCACCTCATGTTTGTGGACGAGCGCTGGGATGACAACCTCTACACCGAACAGGGCCGTTCCGTCCACGCCCGCCTCGATGACGCGGCCGACCCGTTGCCGCCCCCGCCTCCCGATGCCGAAGAGCCCCCCGTCATCGCCCGCTCGGTCTCGCTGGGCTCAGAAGCGCTCGGCATCACCGCCAAGCTCGACCTCCTCGAGGTCGCCGAAGGCCAGGCCGTGCCGGTCGACACCAAGCGCGGGGCACCACCCGACAACCCTCTGCGCTCCTACGAGCCCGAGCGCGTCCAACTCATGTGCCAGGGACTGCTCCTGCGCGAGCATGGACACACGTCCGACTACGGCATGCTCTACTTCGCCTCCTCCCGCCGCCGTGTGCGTGTCGATTTCACCGACGACCTCGAAGCCCGCACGCTCCACCTCATCTCTGAGACCCGCGCCTGTTCGCAACGCACCGACCCACCCCCGCCCCTGACTGACTCTCCCAAGTGCTTCGGGTGCTCGCTTTCGGGCATCTGCCTTCCCGACGAGACGAACCTTCTCGCCGGCACAGAACAAACGCCCGCCGACATCCGCCGCCTTTACCCCGCCCGCGACGATGCGCTCCCCTTGTACATCCAAGAGCAGGGAGCGCGCGTCGGCAAATCCGGCGAGGCACTGTCCGTCTCGAAAGGCACGCTCTCGCTCGGCGAGTTCCCGCTCAAGGACGTTTCGCAACTCGTGCTCTGCGGCAACATCTCCGTCTCCGCCCAGTGCCTGCACCTGCTCTGCGAGCGCGGCATCCCTGTCGTACACCTCTCCATGGGACACTGGTTCTATGGCATCACTTCCGGCATCGGCCTGCGCAACGCCTACGACCGCGCCGCACAGTTCGCCGTCGCAGCTGACGACGGACGCCGCCTTGCCCTGGCCAAAGCCTTTGTCCGCGCCAAGACCCAGAACCAGCGCACCTTCCTGCGCCGCAACACCACGCAAGACGTGGAGACTCCGCTGAACGAGATGCGCGGCCTCATCGCCCGTCTCGACGCCTGCGCCGACACCGACGAACTCATGGGTTTCGAGGGCTCCATCGGTGCCATCTATTTCGCCAACTGGGGCGGGCTCATCACCGCAGGCCCCGCACGCGATTCATTCTCCCCTTCCTCGCGTAACCGGCGCCCGCCCAAGGACCCCGTCAACGCGATGCTCTCCTTCGGTTACGCCCTGCTCGCCAAGGAGTCCACCGTCGCCCTGCTCGCCGAAGGCCTCGATCCCTATTGGGGCTTCCTGCACCGCCCGCGTCACGGACGCCCCGCGCTGGCCCTCGACCTAATGGAGGAATTCCGCCCGCTCGTCGTGGATTCCGCTGTGCTCTCAGCGGTCAACACCTGCATGGTCACCGCCGCGGATTTCGTCACCACCGCCGCCGGTTGCGCCATGAAGGATTGTGCCCGCAAAGCCCTCATCCGCGCCTACGAACTGCGCCTCGACCAAATGATCACCCATCCGGTCTTCGACTACCGCTGCTCCTGGCGGTCAGTCATCCGGGTACAGGCCAAACTGCTGGCCAAGACCCTGCGCGGCGAAATACCCGCCTACACCGGCATCACGACCCGCTGAGAAGGATGCGCCATGCGCCGTTTCTACCTCGTATCCTATGACATCCCCGACGACCGTCGTCGCACGCGAGTCTTTAAGCTGCTGCACGGCTGGGGCGAGCGCGTGCAGTTCTCGGTCTTCTGCTGCCAGCTCAATCCGCGCGAGCGTCACAGTCTGGTCGGCGAACTCAAAGACCGCATGAACAGTGACGAAGATCAAACCCTATTCGTCGATGCAGGACCGGTCGAGGGCGAGCGGCCCATCCCAGAAATAGCCTATGTCGGCAAGGTCTGGCGACCTGAGCAACGCACGCAGGTTGTTTGACCCTGCCGTTTCGAGCGGTTAAGTGCTGCTGAAAAGCCCGCTGACGCTCGTTGCTCTATGAAAACTGCATTATCTCGCGCTTTCTGCCGTCTCGGGGCTTGACCACTTGCCGCTTTTGCGTCATTGTTTTCGAACCGCTCGTGAATGGCTCTATTAGTCGTTGTAAAACAGCAGGTTAATAACCCGTACGTCTCCGCGCCTTCGTTGGCGTGGCCCTATTGAAGCAATACTGTTGTTCATTTAGGCACCTCTTTCCATGTGACGTCTCCGCGCCTTCGTTGGCGTGGCCCTATTGAAGCGACGTTGGTCGCGTCCAGCAGCGCCCCGCACATCTCGCGTCTCCGCGCCTTCGTTGGCGTGGCCCTATTGAAGCGACGATCTTCTTTTTCATGCCCATGCCGCACTCCTGTGTCTCCGCGCCTTCGTTGGCGTGGCCCTATTGAAGCGACGAGGACAGCCTTGAGAAGTTCCGCGCCGACGTGAGTCTCCGCGCCTTCGTTGGCGTGGCCCTATTGAAGCGATGACCTTGTCCAGCCGCCTGACTGTTGACTTGCGGAGTCTCCGCGCCTTCGTTGGCGTGGCCCTATTGAAGCTTGGCGATGTCGCGGCGGGCCTCTCGGGCGGCGTGCAGTCTCCGCGCCTTCGTTGGCGTGGCCCTATTGAAGCAGAGCATGCGTTTGACGCGGCTGAAAGGGCTGGCAAGTCTCCGCGCCTTCGTTGGCGTGGCCCTATTGAAGCATGAAGAAGTCTGAGATCGATCAACTCGCGGAGAGGAGTCTCCGCGCCTTCGTTGGCGTGGCCCTATTGAAGCCAGGTGTCGGTGATCATCCAGATCCGCACGCCGCGCGTCTCCGCGCCTTCGTTGGCGTGGCCCTATTGAAGCGATCTGTTCAACGCTCACGCACTCAACCGGCGCGATAGTCTCCGCGCCTTCGTTGGCGTGGCCCTATTGAAGCATCTCATCGCCGCTCTCCTCGTCGGTCTCAGCCTCCGTCTCCGCGCCTTCGTTGGCGTGGCCCTATTGAAGCATGATCGACTCTTTGGCCGCGTTGAAGCTCCCCGTGAGTCTCCGCGCCTTCGTTGGCGTGGCCCTATTGAAGCTTGGCGAAGACCTTGTTGAACCAGTTTTGGGCGGCGGTGTCTCCGCGCCTTCGTTGGCGTGGCCCTATTGAAGCCCAGCTGCCCTTGACGGTGCCGCCCTTGCGCTTGTCGAGTCTCCGCGCCTTCGTTGGCGTGGCCCTATTGAAGCGTGATTGAGCACGGCACGGCGACGGTGCGGCCCGAGGT
>JAHFSX010000045.1 GCA_023269675.1 Verrucomicrobiota bacterium | reverse complement strand
ACCGCCGCGGGGGCCGGGGTCGCCGCGGCGGCGGGTCCGGGCCGGGCGGCCGCGGCCTCTTTCAGCACGTCGGGGACTTTCGCCTCTTCGGGGACCTTGAGACCGTAGCGCTCGAATTCGTTCAGCGGGATCAGCTCCTCGCCGACATCGCTGATGAGCGTGGCCGTCACGAAGATCAGGATGTTCTTGTTCGACTCTTCCTTCTTTTGGGTGTTGAACAGGGCCCCGATCAACGGCAACTTGGTGATCCAGGGCGTGCCGGAGTTGTCCTCGGATTTGTTGGAGTCCACCAGGCCGCCGAGCACGATCGTCTCGCCGCTGCGCACGACCGCCTCGGTTTCGATGTATTGCCGCGAGATGATCGGCACCTTGATGGTCGGCTCCTTCTTGTCGGGATCCTGACTGGCCAGGCTGCTCAGGGGGTACTCCTCCCACGAGTCGAGATGGCTGATCTCGGGACGCAGGACCAGGTTGATGGCGGAGAGGTCCGCGCCGACGCTGGGCGTGACGATCAGCGAGTAGCCGGTCTGGACGATGGTGGGGCGGTCGTAATTATAGGTCACGTTGTCGCGGGATTCGCCGTTGACGCCGCCGGTGTTGGAGCCGCTGGTCATGATGCTCGTTTCGACCTCTTCGAAATAGGAGTTGTCCTGGCCGACCCGGAAGCTGGCCTCGCGGTTGTTGAGCGTCGTGACGCGCGGCACGGCGACGGTGCGGCTGTCGCCCGATTTCTCGAGGGCGTGCAGCGTGGCCTGCAGCGCGGTGTCTCCGAGCAGGAACTGATAGGCGAAGGAGCCGCCGCCGGTGCCCGCGTCCGTGACGCCCTTCATCGACCCGGAGGCGACGGAGTCGCGCGGCAGCTGAGCCGCCGGATAGGGGGTGTTGCCCCTGTACCACGGATCCAGCGCGTTGATCTGGCCGTTGTCGAAGCGCGAGTTGCCGCGGTTGTCGATCAGCCATTCGATGCCCAGATCGCGCAGGTCGGAAACGGTGGTGGTGATGAAGCGCGCCTCGATCAGGACCTGCAGCGGACGCACGTCCATGGCGGTGATGAGATCTTCCACCAGCGCCAGGTTTTCGGCCGAGTTCCGCACGATCAGGGCGTGGACCTTGTCGTTGAAGATGAAGTCCGCGCCCTCGGGCTGCGGGACAAAGCGCTCGACGGCCTCGAGCAGGCCGACCTTGCCTTCCGGCTTCTCTTTCTTCTCGGTTGTCTGCTGGTTGCTTGAGCCGCGCTCCTCGGGCCCCTTAAACAGGGAGACGCCCGCGACGGACTTGCCGAGTTCCGAGCCGACCATGCCTTTGCGCAGGCGGTAGACGCGCGTCTGCATGGGCGCCGCGCCCGTGGCCGGGGCTTCCTTCTGCGTGATCCAGACGAGGTTGCTGCAGACCGAGAACGAGATGTCGAGGTTCTTGTCGAAGTACTGCAGCATCTCGATGAGCGGGGTTTTCTCAAACCGGGCCGTGATTTTTTTCGTGCTGACAATGTCGCTGTCGGCGATGTAGTTGATGTTGGTGGATTTCTTGATTTCCGCGATGATCGCGTTGACGTCCGCATTCTCCAGCGTGAGGTCGATCGGCTCCATGAGCGCCTTCTGCATCGACGTGGGCACGCTCCTCAAGGTGGTGTTCTCGCCGAGGACCTGCTTCTTCTGGTGATAGGAGTCGGGGGTGACCGCATAGCCTTTGGCGTCGCCGCCCAAGAGCTTGTTGGTGGACTCGGACCGCTTCTCGGCGGCGGCCATCCGTTCGTTGGCGAGTTTCTCGGTGATGCGCTGCTGGAGATCGGTCAGCCCGACCGCCTCGGGGTTTTTCTTCGAGATGTCGATGCAGGCGATGATCGCTTCCTGCATCTTCCCGCTCTCGAAGATGTGCTCGGCCTCGATCACCTCCGGGGCGCGCGCCGGCGGCGGAACCGGCTGGGCTTGGGGCGCCTTGGGGCTGGTGCAGCCGGCCAGAAACGCCAGGGTGGTTGCCATCAGGAAACGCGACGCGAGGGAGTGGGTGTTTTTCATAGAGTGGGGTTTAGGAGTTTTCAGGTTATACGGTAAAAGGTTCAGGTGAGTCGTTACAAAATCCGGAAGCGCGCTTCGATTTCACTAATGAACTAACGAACGAATGCACTAACGCACTTCTCCCCGTTTTATTGCTGGGATTCGCCGGGATGGATCGTGCCTTCCCACCAGGTGGGGCCGACAAAGACGTTGCCGGCGTAGGCCACGTTGATCGTGATGAAGTCCTTCTTGGTGCTCGAGAGCTTTTCGCCAGCGGCCGAGTTTTGAAAGCAGATCACCTTCTGGTCACGAAAATGATGGTAGCAGCGGACAATGGGTATGCGGGACGCGCTATGCGGCATGGGGTTCCCGTTCGCGTCTAAGTTCGCTTTGTCCCCATACGTCATCTGGTCCATCTTGTAGTTTCGCATCAAATAATTGGCGCCGGTGCTTTTCCCCGGCACAGACCAAGGGGATCGGGCGGCCGAGAACTCGTACATGTAACTGCACGCTTCAATGTTTCGGTTGCGGGTCGTGCCCGTCCCTTTCTCATTGTCATAGAAAGCCGGCGCATCCATCTCGTTTCGCCCTTTAATCAGAGTCAGCAATTCGCTTGGTCGCGCGTCGCCTCTCCCGTTATACTTGTCCGCGCGGCACACGTACATGCCGCGGTCGTCGACATAGTCAGGGTAAAGGTTGGAAAGCCAGTCCGGCGTCAGGTTTTCGTGCTCGCCGCGGAAGATGGTGAGGGCCACGCCGAACTGGCGCAGATTGGACTTGCAGTTCGTCTGGCGGGCCTGCTTGTAACCCGACTGCACGGAGACCACCAGCGCCGAGCCGAGGATGCCGATGATGCAGATCACCACCAGCAGCTCGATCAAGGTGAAGGCCGCACGCCCGGGGTGGCGCGTTTGGCATGAGCCCTGCGAAGAATTTTCAGGGCGGACCGAACGGTCCGCCAAGACACAGGCAATCGGCTTTGATATGATCACGCAATCCATTCCGTAGTTGTTTCGCAGAAATCATGCCAAAACGACAAGGGGATGCGCAAGGGTTAAGCTTGTGTTTTTGAACGGAAAGCGTGTGATGCGTAACGGATTTGAACGGGCGGGCAAAGAGCCATGAATACTGGAGTATACAGCGGATGCGGTGTGGAGGCCCTGAGGCTGCGTTGTGTGCAACGCAGGACCGGGGCGGGGGTCGGATTTTTGAGCGCGTCCGGCTCCGGGCGCTCTCAGGGAGGCGGCCTGACGCTTCGGCTGGCAGGGTGCGCGGACGGGACACGTCCCGGCATGGAAAGCGCGTACAGGTTCGCACAGCCCAAAGGGTGGCTTGCGGCGGTCGCATCGTTCGTCCTCGCGTCGCTCGCACCCGCGCAGGAGGTTCCTGCCTTCCGGCCCAAGCCGGCCTGGAATGTGGCCGAGGCGCCGAGCCGCCTGATCGTCGAAAAGGCCGACGACGACTTTTTCCTGGTGCAGGTGCCGGTCACGGTGGGCGACCAGCCGGTCGCGGCCGTGCGCGTTTTCATCGCCACCAACGAGGCCGCGTCGAGGGTGGTCTGGGTGGACGCGGCCGCGGCGACCGTGCTGGTCGACGCGCGCGACGCCCGGCGCGCCCAAGGGGTGAAGATCTATCCGGTGCCGGGCGCGGCGCGGCTCGTGGCCGGGCCTCCGTCGCTGACCGATCCCGCCCCGCTGCGGGGGTGCGCGCGGCGGACGGCGGGCATGGACTTTCCGGCGACGCTGGCGGACCTGCGGACGCTGGAGACGCGGTGCGACACCAAGCCGGAGTGGTTTACGGTCGCGGAGTTCGGCAAGCTCGGGACGAGCTTCAAGAGCTGGTTCCACGGCGACTGGACGCGCAAGAGCCATCTCGTGGATCTGCAGACGTGGCTGCTGGTGCCGACGGACGGGAAGTACCTGTTCGGCCTGGCGGGCGTCGCGCCGGCCTGGCTGCTGCTGGACGGCAAGCCGGTGCTGGAGCATCCGGCCAATCAGCCCTACGACAAGTGGACCGCCGGGCAGGAGCTGCCGCTGAGCGCCGGGTTGCGCCGCGTGCAGGTGCGCACCGTCTGCCGCCAGGAGATCGACACCGGCCTGGCCTGGAAGCGCGCAGGCGAGCCCGGCGTGGCCACCAACGTGGTCATGATCACGGGCGGCGATCTGCGGACCGGACGGTGGGAGCGGCGCGACCGGCGCGTCCACGCCTTTGCCACCGCCGAAAGCGGCTGCGCCTACCGGTTCGCGGGGGTGCGGGACGTGTTTGTGCCGTTCACCTTCGAAGACGCTTCGTCCTGCTGGGGCACCAATCATGTCACGCGCTGGCAGGTCGGCCATCGCGAGCTCGGCGAAGGGGCCAAGGTCTCGGCCACGCTGCGCACGTCCGAGATGCCGGAGCCGCTGAGCGTGCGGGCGCAGGCGCAGAGCGGCGAAGCGGCGGCCTACGAAACGGAACTGACGTACGACGGGCCGGTGTGGTCGGAGTATGAGGTGACCTCGCGGATCACGGGGGTGCCGGCGGTGTGCTATGCGGATGACCGCGTGCACCCGATCATCCGCGTGCGGACCTCGGCGGCGGACGGCTTGGCGTATGAGCTGTCCACCGAGATTCAATGGGCGTCGGGGCAGAGCAGCAACCGGGTGGACCGGGTGGTCACCGATAAGGGGTGGGCGCGCGTCTACCTGGCTGAAATGGAGGCGGGTAGCGTGGCGCGGGTATCTTGGTCGCTGCGGCACTGCGGGGCCGAGATCAGCCAAGGCCGTGTGCGGTTCGTCCCCGAACCGTTCGAGGTGCTGCCGGACGCGGTGTCGGGCGAGACGCTCAAGGCGGGAGGCGAGTTCGTGGTGTTGGTCGCTTCCAAGGCTTCGCGCGGCGAACCGGCCATGTGGGACACGGACGAGGACGCGGTGGCCGGGAACGTGGTGTTTTTGGACGGGTTCGTGTATGCCGGAGAGGGGATGGGGAACGGACAAGCCGAAGGTCGGGCGGCGCAGGAGCGGTGGCGGGTGGTGGATGTGCGGGCCGTGGAGCAGAGCGAGGCCGCTTCCGGCATGGCGCTCCTGCTGCCGTTTGTGGCGGTGAAGCCGGCGCTGCCCGCTGCGGCCATCATTTACGCGCCCTCGTTCCTGGGGGTGAGCCGCGAGGGCGGGACTGCGGGCTTCGAGCGGCGGCTGGCCGCGATGACCGGGCTGCTGTCGGGGCCGGCCTGTGCACGCCCGCGCGTGCTGCTGGTGGTGCCGCCCGTCTTTGACGTGTTGACCGGTTGCGGGTGCGAGCCGGGCGACGCGCCTTGCCGCCATGCGGCCGAGGCCCGGACCTATGCCGAGATCGTGGTGCGGGTGGCGGACGCCCACGGGGTGGAGACGGTGGACTTGTTCACGGCCTTCCGCACGGCGGGTGCCGGCGAGCCGCTCGTGAGGAACGGCATGCTGACCCCCGCCGGCGTGGCGCTGGCCGAGACCCTGATCGAAAAGAAACTCCGGTCCCTGTAAAATCCGCTACTCAACGCGGCCGAGTTTTGGTAAATTGACACTCATGAAACTGAAGAAATCTTCGAATGAGGCGGCCCCCGAGGAAGCCAAGTCCGCAGGCGGCGGCGCCTTTATTTCCGCGCGTCTGCGTAACCCGGCGAATGAGCTTGCGGCTCAGTCCTCCGGTTCGAGCGACATGATCGGCGGGGTCTGCGCTATCGTCGCCACGGTGATGCTGGTCGTTATTACCGCGTTGCTGTACATGAACTGGGACGCGATTAAATCAGCCTGACGCCGGGAACGGGGGTCGGTTTGATAGCAATGATACGCAGATGGCTCTGGCGTCTGCGGGGATTTTTCTTTTTGGCACCTGCCGCAACCAAGCTTGCGGCCGCGTGCCTTGCCGTTTTTGTGATCCAGCAGACGGCGGCCCGGGCCGAGTTCGTCTACGGGTACACCTACGGCCAGGCGCTCACGGCGAGTTTCGGTCTGAACTGGCCCCTGTTGAGTCGCGGGTTCCTCTGGCAGCCGGTCACCTACATGTTCCTGCACGCGTCGTGGGCGCATTTGGGTCTCAACATGCTGACGGTGCTGCTGTTCGGGTCAGGGCTCGAGGGCGAGATCGGCGGACGGCGCTTCTGGCGGGTTTTCCTGACGGGCGGCGTGGTCGGCGGGATCGGCTGGCTGGCGATGACGGCGGTGCTGCCGCACCTGCCTCCGCTGGAGGCGCTGACGCGCTGGATGCCGCAGGCGGCCAGGCTGTGGCTGGGCTCGGGCGGCCCCGAAAGCCGGGCGCTCGACAGCGCCTTGTGCATGGGCGCCTCGGGCGGCGTCTTCGCCCTGATCGGCGCGTATGCCGCGCTCTTTCCGCAACGCGTGGTGTATGTGCTGCTGGTCTTTATCCCGGTCAAACTCAAGGCCCGCTCGTTGGCGTGGGTGCTGGGTGCGCTGACCGTGGCCGAGGCGGTCTTTGTCCAATCGCAGGTGGCGTATGCCGCCCATCTGGCCGGGGGCTTGGCGGGCTATCTGTACGGGATGCGCCTGCGGAGCCTCGGCTATGCGGACGAGGATGCGTGATAGGTGGCTGATGCGGGCGGATACTCGCAAGCCGATTGAACCGTAAAGTGACGAATCGAGAACCGCAAACTTTCGAAGTCAATTCCATCCTTGGGCGAGGCATATTCCTGCTTGATTCGTAATTCATCATTCGTCAATCTGCGGTTTGCATCGCGGTTGGTAAAAAATACTCTTCAAACGCTGTAGGGCGAGTGGAAAGGTGCTAAGAGAATGAACATGCGCGATTTGATGCTCGACCCGCGGGCCGTGGCCGCGGTCGAGGCGGCGCTGGCGGAGGACGTGGGGCCGGGCGACGCGACCACGTTGGCGCTGGTGGACCCGTCGGTCATGGCGACCGGCGAGATTCTGGCGCGCGAGGCGTGCCGTGTGGCCGGCGCGACCGTGGGCCGGAAAGTGCTGGAAACCGTCGATCCCTCGCTCCAGGTCGAGATCCTGGTGCCGGACGGGTGCGATGTCGCCAAGGGCGGCACGATCCTGACGATCCGCGGCAAGGCCGCCTCCATTCTCGTGGCCGAGCGCACGGCCCTCAATTTCATGCAGCGCATGTGCGGCATCGCCACGCTGACCAGCCGCTTCGTCGAAGCGGTCCGTGCGCACGGCACCCTGATTCTTGACACGCGCAAAACCACGCCGGGCCTGCGGATCTTCGAGAAGCACGCCGTCGTGTGCGGGGGCGGCACGAACCACCGCTTCGGCCTTTACGACCGCGTGCTGATCAAGGACAACCACCGCAAGCTCTGGCAGGGCGGCGACCCTGACCGGCTGGACCTGGCTGTGGCGGCCGCGCGGGCCGCCTTCCCCCGGCTGATGGTCGAGGTCGAGGTCGAGAGCCTCGCGGAGTGCGTGAGCGCGCTGCGGGCGAAACCGGAGTGGATCATGCTCGACAACATGACGTGCGAGCTGATGAGCGAATGTGTGTCGCTGTGCAAGGGGGTCTCGAAGACGGAGGCGTCCGGCGGGATCACGCTCGACCGCGCCCGCGAAGTGGCGGCGACGGGCGTGGACGCGATCTCGCTCGGCTGCCTCACGCACTCGGCCCGCGCGATGGATTTGTCATTGGAATGGAGCGTGGTGGATGCGCATGCGTACGGTTGTCATTGATGTCGGCAACACGTCGACGGGCGTCGGCCTGTACGACAACGGGAAGATCTCGCGCGTCTCGCACCTCAAAGGCGGCATCGCGAAGCATCCCGAGGCCTGCGCCGAAGCGGTGCGCAAAGCCGCGCGGGGCATGGTCAACGGCGCGGTGCTGGGTTCGGTCGTGCCGCGTGTGAACGCGGCGTGGCGGCGCCTGGTCCGGCGCGAGCTGGGCTGCGAGCTGCTGGTGGTGAAGGCCGGCCTGCCCATGGAGGTCGCGGTGGACTATCCCGCGCCGGAGACGATCGGCGCGGACCGGCTGGCGGACGCCTGCGGCGGCGTGCGGCGCTACGGCGCGCCCTTGATCGTGGCGGATTTCGGCACGGCGCTGACCTTCGACATCGTGACCGCCGACCGCCGCTACGTGGGCGGCGTGATCACCCCCGGTCTGCCGCTGATGACCGATTACCTGTACGAGCGCACGGCGCTCTTGCCGCGCGTGGAGCTCGAGGGCCCGTGTCCCAAGATCGGACGCAGCACGCTGCAGGCGATGCGCATCGGCGCGCAGATCGGCTACCGCGGCATCGTGCGCGAGATCGTCGACTACCTGCGCGGGTCGATGGGCTGCGATTCCAAGCTGGTGGCCACGGGCGGGTATGCGGGCTGGGCGCTCAAAGACAGCGGCATGCCGTTCGTGATCGATCCCGACCTGACGCTGTTCGGTCTCGGCTGCATTTTCGAGACGAATGCGTAACGGATCCTAATCTTAATCCTAATCTTAATCATACTGCTACCCTCACTCCCGCTCTAGCCTCCATGGCCGATGGAGGACGCGATTACGATTACGATTAAGATCACGATTAGGCGTATGAGCTGCTGAAGTGTAACTTGATATTGGAGCTGAGAATGAAACCGACACTGGTGATTTTGGCGGCGGGCATGGGCAGCCGCTACGGCGGGCTGAAGCAGGTCGACCCGGTCGGGCCTTCGGGCGAGACCATCATGGACTACTCGGTGTTCGACGCGCTGCGCGCGGGCTTCGGACGCGTGGTGTTCGTGATCCGGCGCGATTTCGAAGAGGTCTTCCGCTCGACCATCGGCGCCAAGTACGCGGGAGTCATCGCCGTGGACTATGCGTTTCAGGCGGCGGAGGACCTGCCCCCCGGCTTCACGGTGCCCGAGGCGCGCGCCAAGCCTTGGGGCACGGCGCACGCGATCCGCGCGGCGCGCGGCGCGGTCGACACCCCGTTCGCGGCGATCAACGCCGACGACTTCTACGGGCGCGACGCCTTCCGGCGGCTCGGCGCGTTTCTGACGCATGTGCGGTCTGACGCCAAGCCGCGTTTCGCGATGGTCGGCTACCGGCTGGACCAGACCCTGTCCGAGAACGGCAGCGTGGCGCGCGGCGTGTGCCAGGTCGGCGCGGACGGCTTGCTGGTCACGGTGACCGAGATGACCCGGCTGGTGCGCGTGCCGGGCGGCGCGGAGAACCGCGAGCAGCCGGACGCGCCCGTGGCGCTGACCGGCGCCGAGCGCGTCTCGATGAACCTGTGGGGCTTCACGCCGGCGCTCTTCGGCGCGCTGGAGGCGCGTTTCCCGGCCTGGCTCCAGGCCCATGCGGATAACCCCAAAGCCGAGTGGTACATCCCCTTCGTCGTGGACGAGATGGTAGGGGAGGGCGCTGCGGAGGTCGAGGTGCTGCCCACCGAGAGCGCGTGGTTCGGCGTGACCTACCGCGAGGACAAGCCGCAGGTGGTCGCGGCCATCCGGGCCCTCGTCGATGCGGGCGAGTATCCCTTGAAGCTGTGGTGAGGGTGGGCACGAACGTTCAACAGTCAACGTTGAACGCTCAACTTTGAACGAAACTCCTTTAGCTCTTGAACGTTGGATGTTGAATGTTCAATGTTGAGCGTTCAAGCAGATGCGGGAGGTGCCGGATGGTTTTTCGTCTGACAGAGTTTGTGTCTCACCTCGCCGACTGGCTCTACCCGCGCGTCTGTCCGGGGTGCGATCAGGTGTCCGACCGTCCGGGTCGGCACCTCTGCTGGGCCTGTTTCAGCCGCATGGAGCTGCACACGGAAAGCCTCTGCACGGTGTGCGGGGCGCCGGTGGAGGGGCGGCCCGCCCATGCCTTCGTCTGCAGCGTTTGCCAACACGCCCGGCCCGCCTTCGACAAGACGCGGGCGGCCGGCCGTTTTCACGGCGCGTTGCGCGATCAGGTCCACCAGTTCAAATACGCGCACGCGCTCTGGCTCAAGCACGACCTGACCGACCTGCTGCACGGGTGCCTGTTGGCGCACTTCAGCCCCGCCGCGGTCGATGTCGTGGTGCCCGTGCCGCTGCATCCGGTGCGTTTGCGCGAGCGCTCGTACAACCAGGCCGCGGTCTTGGCGCAAGCCCTGGCCCGGCGCATCGACCGCCGGTTCGATGGTCGGTCGCTGGTCCGGGTCCGCAAAACCGATTCGCAGACCCGGCTCGACGCGGCGCACCGGCGCATGAACATCCTGGGCGCGTTCGATGTGGCGCGGCCAGAATGGGTTACGGGGCGCTGCGTGCTCCTGGTCGACGATGTGATGACCACCGGCGCCACCCTCAACGAGTGCGCCCGGGCGCTGAAAAAGGCCGGGGCCCGGACGGTTTGGGGCCTGACCGTCGGTCGTGGCTGACGTTCCGGAAGGAACGCGGTTAAAGGCAAAAAAAGGATAAAAATCCGTTATTTATGCCAAAATACTCATTTTTGATAAAACACTACATTTTGTGGTTGATCTCATTTTACGAACTATATATAGTAAAAAACCGTTGAATGACGTAGTTCATCTGCGGGTTTGACGGACTTTAAAAAAAGGGTTTTCAGCTACCACAGGCGAGGTTATCACATGAGTACATTCGTTCAGCCGGATCTGGTTTTGCGCATTCGTAAGCGCGACGGGCGGGCCGAGATTTTCGACACCCGTAAGATCATCATCGCCATCCAAAAGGCGGGCGAGGCCACGGGCGAGTTCGGGGCCGACGAGGCCAAGAAGCTCACGCTGAAGGTGATGACGCTGATCCACTCGCTGCGGGACACCCTCGACATGACGGTCGAGAGCGTGCAGGACATCGTCGAGGAGGTGCTGCTGGCCTCGCCCTACCGCCGCACAGCCAAGGCCTACATCATCTACCGCGAGCAGCACGCGCGCATCCGCGAGATGGTGCGCAAGGCCGACGTGGACCTGATCGACAGCTACCTCGGCAAGTCCGACTGGCGCGTGCGCGAGAACTCCAACATGGCCTACTCGCTGCAGGGGCTCAACAACTACATCTCCAGCGAGGTCAGCAAGGTCTACTGGCTCAACAAGATCTACCCGACCGAGGTGCGCGAGGCGCACGACAACGGCGCGCTGCACCTGCACGACCTGGGGCTGCTCAGCGTCTACTGCGTGGGCTGGGACCTGCAGGACCTGCTGCGCAGCGGCTTCAAGGGCGTGGCGGGCAAGGCCGAGAGCCTGCCGGCCAAGCATTTCCGCACCGCGCTGGGGCAGATCGTCAACTTCTTCTACACGCTGCAGGGCGAGGCCGCCGGCGCGCAGGCCTTCTCCAGCTTCGACACGCTGCTCGCCCCCTTCGTGCGCTACGACAAACTCGGCCCCAAGGAGGTCAAGCAGGCCCTGCAGGAGTTCATCTTCAACGTCAACGTGCCCACGCGCGTGGGCTTCCAGACGCCCTTCACCAACATCACCATGGACCTGCTCCCGCCCGCCTCGCTGGCGAACGAGAACGTGATCGTCGGCGGCCAGGCCATGCCCGAGACCTACGCCGACTTCCAGGAGGAGATGAACCTGATCAACAACGCCTTCCTGGACGTGATGACCGAGGGCGACGCCAAGGGCCGCGTTTTCACCTTCCCGATCCCGACCTACAACGTCTCCAAGGAGTTCGACTGGGAACGCCCCGGACTGGAGAAGCTCTGGGAGGTGACCGCCAAGTACGGCATCCCGTACTTCGCGAACTTCGTCAACTCCGACATGAGCCCGGACGACGCGCGCTCCATGTGCTGCCGCCTGCGCCTCGACAAGCGCGAGCTGACCAAGCGCGGCGGCGGACTCTTCGGCGCCAACCCGCAGACCGGCTCGATCGGCGTGGTCACCATCAACACGCCGCGCCTCGGCTACCTCGCCGCCGACGAGGCTGATTTCCTCGCGCGCCTGGACGGCCTGATGACCATCGCCCGCAACAGCCTGGAGATCAAGCGCAAGGTGCTGGAGCAGTTCACGGCGCAGGACCTCTATCCCTACACGCGCTTCTACCTGCGCCAGGTCTACCAGCGCTTCGGCACCTACTGGCAGAACCACTTCTCGACCATCGGCCTGGTGGGGCTCAACGAGGCCTGCCTCAACCTCTTCGGCAAGGACATCGGCACGGAGGAGGGGCGGCAGTTCGCGCTGCGGGTCATGGATTTCATGCGCGCGCGCCTGGCCGACTACCAGGAGCAGACCGGCAACTTCTACAACCTCGAGGCCACGCCGGCCGAGGGTACGACCTACCGTCTGGCGCGGCTCGACAAGAAGCTCTATCCCGAGATCGTCACGGCCGGAGGCGGCGGCGAGCCGTTCTACTCCAACTCGACGCAGCTCCCCGTGAACTACAGCGACGACATCGTGCACGTGCTGGACCTGCAGGACGACATCCAGACCAAGTACACCGGCGGTACGGTCGTTCACACCTTCGTCGGCGAGGCCGTCAGCGACCCGCAGGCCGTCAAGGCCTTCGTGCGCATGGTCTGCCAGAACTACCGCCTGCCGTATTTCACGCTGACGCCGACCTTCAGCATCTGCGAGGACCACGGCTACCTGGCGGGCGAGGTCTACGCCTGCCCGCGCTGCGGCAAGAAGACCGAGGTCTACTCGCGCGTGGTGGGGTACATCCGGCCCATCCAGCAGTGGAACGAGGGCAAGCAGCACGAGTTCAGCCAGCGCAAAACCTACCACGTGGCGGAAGCGGCCGTGCGATGAAACTCGCGGGTTTTGTGCCGCTCAGCCTGTGCGACTATCCCGGGCGCGTGGCCGCCGTGGTCTTCACGCAGGGCTGCAACTTCCGCTGCCCGTGGTGCCACAACGGGCACCTGCTGCCGCTCGCTGCCGATCCCGCGCAGGCCGTCAGCGAGGCGCACGTGCTGTCCGTGCTGGCGGAGCGCCGCAAGCGTCTTGGCGGCGTGGTCGTCTCCGGAGGGGAGCCCACGCTGCAACCGGCGCTGCCGCGCTTCCTGCGGTCCCTCAAGGCGCTCGGGCTGGACGTCAAGCTCGACACCAACGGCTCGCATCCGCAGGTGCTGCGCCAGTTGCTGGCGGACCGTCTGCTGGACTACGTCGCGATGGACGTCAAGGCGCCGTGGGAGCGCTACGCGGCGCTGACCGGCCAGTCCGTCTGCGACGTGGCCGCGGTGCAGGCCAGCCTGGCGCTGATTGCGGCCTCGGGCGTGCCGCACGCCTTCCGCACCACCCGCGTCGACCCGTTGCTCTCGGAGCGCGAGTACGGCGACATCCGGACGCAGATCCCGTTGGGAAGCACGCATACGTGGCAGGCCTTCCGCCCGGCCTACAGCCACGACCCCGCCCTGCGGACGGTCTGCTGCCCGCAGTGATCCGCGCACGCGCACGCGTGTCACAGCCCACTGTGCCACGCGCATCCTGCGCATGGGCGGCAGGGTGCATGACGGGAATAGAAGGGATCTCGCGACGCGTCAGACCGAAATAATGCTCTAATGAATGGCAGGTTGCCGTTGACACCGCCGGCGATATTTTGTACAGTGACACAACTTTTTTGAGACGGCGGGTTAGCTCAGTTGGTAGAGCGTCGGAATCATAATCCGCAGGTCGGGGGATCGTGACCCTCACCCGCCACCATCTTAAAGGCCAATGAAACCTCGGTTTTATTGGCCTTTTTTGTTTTCAGGCAGGCTTGGCCGTTTTATGGCCGTTATCCTGATTGGCACACGTTACCCCTCGTTCACTTGACCGGAGGGTGCCGTATCTGTGTCGGGGGGCGTGTCCGCCCGCCAAGGCAATTCAAAACTGCGGGCGGGGGTGGTTGGCAGGTGGCGCGGGTTCCCCGGTCGTGTCCGTAACTTGACATTGCCGCAGACGTTGCGTACATTTGGGCCTGTCCTTTATGTGCCGGTCAGAGGACTGAGTGGCGAGGACGGTTGGAGGAGGCGCTGAAGCAGGCGGTATTCGCGAAGCCGGCGGGGTGTTGACGCTGACCCTCTCTAAGCGGGAGTGCGCCGCGGGCCGGTAGCTGCCGCGCGACCTGACGCTGGCGGCTTTCGCCGAGATCCGAGGCATGGGCAAGCGGGCGGCGAGGCAGGTGCTGAAACACGTAAATCAGGCGTGATCGAAACGAGAAAAGGGAATGAGTCGCATGAAGAAATCTTTTGGCGCGAAAACGCTTATCGTTCCCACGCCGGTCTGGTGCGTGGGGTCTTACGATGCCAACGGGACCCCCAACGTGATGACCATTGCCTGGGGCGGAATTTGTTGCTCGATACCGCCCTGCGTGACCGTCTCCCTGCGTAAGGCCACGTATACCTATGGCAACATCATGGCGAGGCAGGCGTACACGCTGAGTGTGCCGTCCGAGCGGTACCTTAAAGAGGCCGACTATTTCGGCGTAGCGTCCGGACGGAACGTGAGCAAGTTTCAGGAAGCCGGCCTGACGCCGGTCAAATCCGAACTGGTCGATGCGCCGTATGTGGGGGAGTTTCCGATGGTTTTGGAATGCAAGGTCATCCATCACTACGAGATCGGCCTGCACACCCATTTTGTGGGGGAGATCTTGGATGTCAAAATCGATGAAGCCGTGCTGGGCGACGACGGAAAACCGGATATCGGGAAAATCCGGCCCTTTGTGTTCAACCCCGAGGACCGCCGCTATTATCGTGTCGGGGAATGCGTGGGGAATGCGTTCGAGGTCGGAAAGAAACCCTGAGCGGCGGCCGTTCGGAAGAGGAGGCGGCCCCGGCTGGCTCCTGATGGTTATGAGGGCGTTTGCATGGGAGGCTCATGAAGGACAACGGAACCCAACCGGCCTGGAACCCCGCCGACAAATTAGGGTCGCTGGAGGCCTACGCCGAGCGGCTTCACGGCCAGGCCGCGAGCCTGTTCAAGAGGGACAAGACGCACGTTTCCGTCCTGTTCCTGTTCTCGGACGAGGGGTTGGCGTCCGTGAACGCCGTTCCCGCGAACACGCCGCCCGACGCGCTTGTGGCCGGAGTCAGGCAGGCTGTGCGGGAACATAACCTGTATGGCGTCATCACGATTTCGGAGGCTTGGACCTACCTGCTCAAGCGATCCGGTGACCACACCGCTGTCCAGATCATGTATGGGGAGATGCGCGTTCAGGATCTCAAGGACGAGGACCGGACCGAGGCGCTGATGGTCAGGATGGAGAGCCGCGACGGCGGCCAGTTGACATGGGTTGATCCCATCGTCAGGGACGGGGCTGACGTGAGGCTGGGCGACGGCATGGTGCTGCCGCGAGAAAAGTGCCTGAAGCTGGAGAGTTTCTTCAGCGCGAACCCATGACCGGGGTTGACTTTATTCCTCCCCCCGGATCAAAGGACCCCTATGAAAGCCGTTGTCCGTATTGTTGCGGCCGCTCTCCTCCTCCACTTGTGCACCGCCCGGGGGGCCGAGAAGGCGGCTCCGAGTTCCAGCTTCAGCCTGAGCCAATGGAAGCTGCAGATTCCGGGGCCGAAAGACGTGAAGGATCTGAAGGGCTACGCCTCGGACTACTTTTATCTGAACGCCGGCAACGAAATGTGCTTTCACCTCGACGCCGCTGAGACAGGCACAACCCCGAACACCAAATACGTGCGTTCGGAACTGCGCCATCAGCTCGAATGGGATGTGAATGCCGTCCACACGCTCTCCGGAGAATTCCGCGTTGTTTCCGCACTCGCGCCGGACAAGGTGACCGCCATGCAAATCCATGGCATCACGGCAGACGGCGGTAACGCGCCTCCGCTTCTGCGTATCGCCATGAATGCCGGCGATCTGGTCGCCGCGCTGATGACAGACAGCAGCGGCAAGAAGAACGAGATGATCACGCTGGTAAAACAGCTCGGCGCCCGCTTTGTGAAAGTCGAGATCGTTGTCGGGAAAGGCCAGTTGACGGTCACCGTGGATGGCCAGCCGAAACTGACCCGCAGCCTTGCGTACTGGCCTCACGGTAACTATTTCAAAGCGGGATGCTATCCGCAGGCCACGCAAGGCACGGCGGATATCTTTTTCCGCTCGCTACACGCGGAGTGACCGCCTGCTTAGAGGCGGCATCACAATCACCTTTTCGGAGAGGGCGCCATACACCGACGCTCGTGCTTCGGAAAAGGATCCGAGGCGACCTGTCACGCCGGAGTTGGCAAGCTGAACTCGGACGGGTGCCAGGTGTGGAGTCATCCGTCCGTCTCATCGTTGGACGATCCGTGCGGGTGCCGTTTTAAGAACCAGAGAACGCGGAGACGACCATAAGGAGGCGTGGCCATCATGAAAAAATACGTGTGCGATGTTTGCGGTTGGGTTTATAACCCCGAATTCGGCGATCCGTTTCAAGCAGTCAAGCCGGGTACGCCTTTTGAGGATGTTCCCGGCAGTTGGGTGTGTCCTCAGTGTGGTGTCCATAAGGACCAGTTCTCACCTCTGTGACAATCGCCGAAGAAGTCGCTGAAAACCGCTACGAGTGGTGAGAAATAAATCTGGCGTTCCCGTTTCAGCCGGCTCACGTGGCCCTGGAGATATAACGGGGAATGCGACACTTCGCATGGGCGATTCGAGGCAGTGTTCAAAAGGGCGGTCGCTGTCCGTTCCCGAGGCCGGTCCGGAACCAACGGAACGGGCCGCCCTGCACTTTCCGGAAACGCCGGTGCGGTTGCACCGCGCCGGCGAAGGCGCCCGCTTGCAGCCGGCCGGCATATCGTGACGTCGTCCACATCGGCGAAGGTGCGTCAGCCTCGGCCGGCGGTGACGCAAGGACCCGGGGCGGGGGCCCGGCCCCGCAGCCTTCGGGATCGCGCACGGCATAGATGACCCTGAAGTGCTCAGGGATACGCTGGCGGGGAGCGTTAACATCTTAAGGTCCAGTGATAGGGGCGACGCCTCCCTTGCTAATTGCGAAACTCGGGATGCCATGGGTTTGCGGTTGCCGTGCAAGTGCAGCCGTTTCGTTTTCTGCGCGGGCGGGGTGTGGCCGCTTCCGCGGATGCGGGACGCCAGCGCAGTCACGGCGCTCCGCACCGAACACGGCCCGCTTGTTATGAGATATTTCCCCCCCCACTGCCTATGGTTCATTAATCAACTTTAAGTACGACAAGCGCTGAAGATGAAACAAGGCGCGTCACTTGGGCGGAGTGGGTATGCAACGGCAATGACCCGCGCCCTCGGCTTTTTTCCGAGTACCCATCTGTGGGCGTCTTCTCGTTCCGGGGCTATAGGGTGAACGGCGCGGGTTCGGCCAACTCATGAATTTACTTCCTATAGGAGGGGATGGCGTTTAATTGCCGGCCTGATCTTTAAATGCATTCATAAAGAACAGAGTTGCGCTGATTTACAGTTTATGGATGGAGCTATATGTTTACTCATGAACAGAAAGAGTGGCTTAACCTGATTAAAGGAGGCTTGTTCATGAACGTAAAAAACATGCATCTGATCTGCCGTCTGCCGACGGTCTTGGCCCTGTGCCCGGTGATGCTGCAGGCGGCGGTGTACGGCGATTTCCAATACGAAGAGGCCCGGGGCGAGATCGTGATCACTGGCCTTGTCGATCCCCTGCGTACGGAGCCGCTGGTGATCCCGGGAGCCATCGGGGCCAGCGTGGTCCGCGTGATTGGCGCGGGCGCCTTCAGCAACTGCACGGCGTTGACTTCGGTATCGTTCCCCGATAGCCTCACGTTCATTGGCGAAAGCGCTTTCCAGGGGTGCCGGACGGTGACCAAGGTGACGTTCGGTGCGGGAACGGAGGGAATCGAGAAGAACGCGTTTGCTGGGTGCACGTCCTTGACCGGCATTATTCTGCCGGAATGGCTCGAGGATATCGGGGAGGGCGCTTTCGAGGGCTGCAGCAGTCTCGCGTCCCTCATCTTCAGGAGTGAATTGGAGAGCATCGGTGACCGCGCTTTCACGGGGTGTACCGCCCTGACCACCCTCAGATTGCTGGGCGTCAATGAGTACATAGGGAACTGCGCCTTCAGCGACTGCACCAACCTCGTGACCGTCTATATGGGTGCGGCGTTAGAGACGTTCGGCGACAGCGTGTTCAAAGGATGCCCCGGTTTGAAGGGGGTTTACTTTTACGGCGACGCGCCCGACCACGGGGAGGACATTTACCCCGAATCCGATCTTGTCACCTCATACTATCTGGCCGGCACGCGCGGATGGAAGCCGCTCTACAGCGGACGCCCGACTGCTCTCTGGTTTAACCCCTTGCGGATTGTCGCCTGTTCCGTCAACCGCAATGAAAGCGGCCCGGATTTGGACAGCTGCGATATAACAGTCATGGGGCCAGCCGAAGGTGTCTTCCTGCTAGAGGCTTGCACGGACCTGCAACTGGGCGACTGGGTCCCGTACGGAATAACTCGCTCGCTGGACCTGGTGGGGTGGGCTATGTGCTGCGAATTGTGTCAGGCCGATCGTCCTCGCCGTTTTTACCGGGTCCGCCCCCAGTAAGACTCCCTTTTGGCGACAGGCACGCGTTCGGCGGGGGCGCGTAGACGGGCCGCCGCAGAAGGACGGCGAGATCGGGCAACGTGAAGGACTCCAGTGCTGAAAGGCACTCCCGCGCCGGCTGTCATGAGGAGGACTTAACCGATCGCGACTGACCAAGTGCCGCTTGTGGTGAAGCTTCATCAGCGGATGAGAGCGCCTCCCATCCGCTGAGCTTGGCCGCAATCGGTTGCCGGCGGACGCGTCACTTTCAGGAACCTGTGACCCGGCGGGCGACCGACTTCACCGGATGAAGCTGTATCCGCCATCTGCCCAGGACCGCTTAAGAACCAATGATTCAGCGTTTTGTTTAGTGCCGGTGGGGCCAAGGGGAGTGACCCCTGGGTATCGTTTTGTTGCGTGCCAGGCACATAGCGACGCGGTGCACGACGACTTCGTGAGCTAAACCCGAGCTTGCAAAGGAGACCTATGAAGACATCAGGGACGACGTGGTTGGCAAGCGGTTTGAGATGGAAATTGGTACTGACACGGACAGGCGCGGCATGTTCTCTGTCACTCCTCGTCCTGTGGGCAACCGCGGCAAGCGCGGAGGCGAATCAGGACGGTTATTACACCTATACCATCCTCGACGGCAAAACCACCATTACCGAATTTTATGGCTGGTATTCCGGGGCTTTGGTCATTCCCAATACCTTGGGCGGATACCCGGTCGTCAATATCGGTGACATGGCCTTTTCGTTCTGTGATGCCCTGACGGATGTCGAGATACCCGACAGCGTCACGCGCATCGGGGACGACGCCTTCTATAGTTGCTCCGGCCTGACGAATGTCACGATTCCGGACAGCGTCGCCACCATCGGGGCCTATGCTTTCCATTCCTGTTCGGGGCTGACAACTGTCACGATACCTGACAGCGTCATCATGATCGGAACCATGGCCTTCGGATCCTGTGGAGAGCCGACAAGCGTCGCGATCGGCACAGGGACCACTTATGTGGGAACCAGTGCGTTCCAGGACTGCTCTCGCCTCATGGAGATCAATGTGGACGCCGCCAATGTGTCATATGGCAGTGAGGATGGGGTCTTGTTCGACAAGAGTCTGACCACGCTCATCCAATGCCCGGAGGGTAAAGTCGGCAGCTACACCATTCCCGACAGCGTCACGAACATCGGCGTGGATGCGTTCCAAAACTGCATTAGACTGGCCGGCGTCACTATTCCCGGCAGCGTCGCGTGCATTGGCGTGAATGCGTTCAGAAACTGCGCGGGCATGGCCGGCGTGGTTGCGATCCCGGGCGGCGTCGTCACCATCGGTGACTTTGCGTTCTCTACCTGCTCAGGTTTGACGGGGGTCACGATTCCCGACAGCGTCGCGCGTATCGGAAACTATGCCTTCGCAACGTGTTCAGGCCTGTCCAGCATCCTTATCGGCAAGGGTGTCACGAACATCGGGTACGGCGCGTTCCACTCCTGCGCGAGCCTGACCGCGATCAACGTGGCCGCGGGCAATGTCTCTTATCACAGTTCGAAGGGGGTTTTGTTTGACAAAACCCAGGACACGCTCCTCAAATTCCCGGATGGTAAAGCGGGAATCTATACCGTACCCAACGGCGTCACCAAGATCGGGGACGGTGCGTTCTTGCACTGCACGGGTCTCACCGGGGTCAAGATTCCGGAAAGTGTCGCCAGCATCGGGGATAGCGCCTTCTCTGATTGTGTGAATCTGAGTGGCGTCACGATTCCGGATAAAGTCACCGCCGTTGGAGTCAATGCGTTCAGTCATTGCACCGGTCTGGCCAGCGTCAGGATTCCTGATCGTGTCGTCACTGTCGGGCAGGGTGCGTTCTCCGGGTGTGTCGGCCTGACGACCGTCACCATCGGGCGCAGCGTCGCGCGCATCAATAAAACAGTGTTCTATGGCTGCACCAGCCTGACCAACGTCTACCTTCCCGACAGCGTCACCAGCGTCGGTGATGCTGCCTTTTATGACTGCGCGAGCCTGGCCGGCGTTGTGATTCCCGACAACGTCGCCGCCATCGGTTACTTTGCCTTCTGCGGCTGTGCCGGTCTGACTCACGCCGTGATCGGTAACGGCGTCACGAGTGTCGGGTACATGGCTTTCTCAGGCTGTGAGCGGTTGACCGACATCACCATCCCCGACAGCGTCATCAGCCTCGGGGAGTGCGTTTTTACTGATTGCGCCGCTCTGACCAACGCTGCGGTCGGCAAAGGTGTCGTGAGCATCAGGAATAATATGTTCCAAGGTTGCACCGGCCTGACGGCTATCACCGTGGGCCCTGACCACGCACTCTATAGCAGCGTGGAGGGGGTTTTGTTCGATAAGAGCCGTTCCTCGCTCATCTTGTGCCCAGAGGGTAAAGCCGGAAGCTACACCATTCCCAGCGGCGTCACGTGTATCGACGACGAGGCTTTCCTGCACTGCAGCGGACTGACCTGGATTACGATTCCTGATGGCGTCACCTGTATCGGGAAAGGTGCGTTCGCCAATTGTTTCGGCTTGACCGGGATCACGTTCCCCGACAGCGTCACGCGTATCGGGCAGCATGCGTTTTATGGATGCGCCAGGCTGGCCAGCATCACGCTCCCCGCCAGCGTCACTAACTTGGGTCCCTTCGCGTTCTATTACTGCACCGGCCTGACGAGCGTCTTGTTCAAGGGAAACGCCCCCGACGTCGGCGGCGCACCTGTATTCTCAGGTGCCAACCCTGCGGCGACCGTCTATTACTTGCCGGGTGCCGCGGGATGGGGGGGGACCTTTGGTGATCGTACGACGGTGCTGTGGAATCCGCAGGTGCAGGCGGTCTACGGCGGCTTTGGTCTGTTGACGAACACCTTCGGTTTCCACATCACTGGCCCCGCATACATGCCCGTTGTGGTGGAAGCCTGTACGAAGCTCGATGGCGGCATTTGGGTTCAGTTGAAATCCGGCACGCTCGCCAATGGCTCGCTCGATTTCAGCGACCTCCAGTGCACCGACTTTCCGTCCCGTTTCTACCGCCTCCGCATGCCGTGAATCCCCGTCGCGGAAGAGTTTTTTGACGACGTCAACAGGTGCTGAAACCGGCCGCAGGGGTCCGCGGCTGACCGTGCGAAACCGGAAAGCGGTCGGGGTACCGTCGCGGATGCTAATTACGATAGCCGCACAAATGGGCGTGTCGCCTTGGTGGTGGATTTGCAAGAGGAGGATGGTGAGGGGAATTTTAGAGTTACGGCCTCACAAGCGCACGGGGTCAGCGCGCCGGCGCCTGGGAAGCGTATTCGGCCTGTGATGCAAAAGTCCGATGACCGGTATTTTGTGGCGGTTATACGCTTTTCAACCTCTCTGCGGTCAGTTATCATAAGCGACAAATAAACGCGCAAGCCGTATGGTTCATACGGTTCGGACATGAACTGAAACGAAAGGGGTTCATCAGCATGAGAATCGCATGGGTTGCGGTGGCTGTCGGTTGCCTGTCGGTCGGCATGGTCTCGGGCGACGAGGTGCTCTTCAAATCGGGCGACCGGCTCACCGGAACGGTGCAGGCGGTCGCCGGCGGCAAGATGACTTTCAATTCAGCGGTGGCCGGCCCGATGACCCTGAACATGGCTGACATCAAGACGTTCTCGACGGACATGCCGGTGGAGATCGCGCTGGCGGACGGCGCAGTGCTCCAGCAGAAGGTGGGCGCGTGCGCCGACGGGCAGGTGGCGGTGTTGACAGGCGCGGAACAGCCCCGGACGGTGGCTTTGGCGGACATCGCCAAAATCAACCCCGAGAAGGTCAAGTGGACCGGCGTTGTCTCGGCCGGCGCCACGTTCGTGCGGGGCAACACCAAGAGCGATACGGTGGCTTTGGGCGCGGAAGCGGCCCGGCGCTCGGAAAACGACCGCGTCACGTTGGGGGCCGGGTACTACTCGGCGAAGCAGCGCGACAACACCACGCGCGACAGCAGCACGATCGAGGACAACTGGTTTCTTAAAGGCCAGTACGATTACTTCTTCACGGCGAAGTTCTACGGTTACGGCAACCTCAAGTACGAGAAGGACCGCATCGCCAATCTCGACATGCGCGTGACGCCCGGCGCCGGTGTCGGTTACCAGTGGATTGAGCGGGCGGACCTCAACTTCTCGACGGAAGCCGGTCTCGCATACATCTGCGAGAAATACACTGATCCCGACGATACCCGCGAGTATATGGCGGGCCGTCTCGCGTATCACTTGGACAAGTCTTTCAACGACCACGTCAAGGCGTTCCACAACCTGGAGTACCTCCCCAGCCTCGAGCGCATGGACACCTGCCTGGTCAACACGGACGTCGGTCTTCGGGCGGCCATGACGGCCCGGCTCTCGCTCGAGGCCAAGTCCCAGATGGCCTACAACTCCCAGCCCTCGGAGGGACGCGACAAGAAGGACCTGCGCTATATCCTCGGTGTCGGCTGGAATTTCTGAAGTTTATTGCGGTGCTGATCCGGTTCAGCCGCTCTGTCCGCGGTCTGGCGCCAGGGCGTCCGCGGCAGCCGCCAAAGCCTCTGTCGGTTGCACAGCCGGCTGGATATTCCGTCAAGCTTGGGCTATCCTTACGCGCTTGGATTTCTGACGGCACCGTCCGGCATGCGAGCCGAAGGGCGGGCGGGGAGGTTTCGGCCGCGAGTCCCTTGCCCGACCCGAAGAGACGGTCCCCGGGCGAGATTCCGAGAAATGAGGAGGCTTTCAGTTTGCTGCACATCTTTGTAGATGCGGATGCTTGCCCGGTCAAACAGGAGGTGTACCGCGTCGCCCAGCGGTGCCGACTCAAGGTCACGTTGGTGGCCAACTCATGGATGCGGATTCCGCATGACCCGAGGATCACGCTCGAAGTCGTGACGGGCGCGCTCGACGCGGCCGACGACTGGATTGTCGGGCACGTGGGGCCGCATGACATCGTGGTCACCGCCGACATTCCGCTGGCGAACCGCTGTCTGAAGCTGGGCGCGCGCGTCATCAGCACAACCGGCAAGCCGTTCACGGCGGACAACATCGGACAGACCGTCGCGATGCGCGACCTGATGTCGGAGCTGCGCGACGCGGGTGTGGTCACGGGCGGGCCTGCGCCGCTCACGCAGCGTGACCGGTCGCTCTTCCTGCAGCAGCTCGATGACGCGGTCCAAGCGGTCCGCCGTGCGACGCGTTCCGCCCTGCCTAGCCAGACGCCGGGATCCCCTTGAAGAAACGCACGTAGGATCGGTTTCCAGAGTCCGACTTTGTCCGCAGCCGCCGATGGCGGCCCACGTTTGCTCCCCCCCCCCCCGACAGGCGCACGGCGTTTTCATTTAAAGGCCCGACGGTCGTTTCGGGGAAACGACCCTGCCAAAACATCAACAATACTGCCCGTTTTATGGTTGTCTGGTAGGGACGCCTCCCCGAGGCGTCCGTTTCTATAATCGGAAATCCTAAATGAAAGCACCGTGCCGGCAGGCGCGAAAATCGGGGTTGACTGTTTTCAACTGCTCACGCATAGTTCAAACATTGAGTTACGGAGGGCGGGGCGGGTCCACCGTGGGGGGACGGTTGTTTCAAAGGTCATGTGACGGGCGCAGGCGAACGGAACAGCGTGGCAAAAGGAGGCGGATGATGAAGCATGGCAAAGGCGGGTGGGGGACGTTGGCGGGCTTGACGGGAATGGCGCTTCCGTGTTTAGCGAAAGATTTTTCATTAGGCAATCAGGAAGGTCGGGGACGTTTTGCTGCAAGCCCGCGTGATCATTAACGCCATGGCCGCGGTAGCGGGCCTCGGAGCGCCAGTAGGGATTGGCGTTGTGTTGGCTGCGCTCGCCTGCGGCTGCGCCAAAACCGCGGCTCCGCCGGAGAACGGCCCCGCCGCCGTCGCGCTCCGCGGCTACGGGCGGACCTCCGCCGAATTCGGCGAGGGCCGGGCGCTTTTCCATTGCCAGGACGCGGCGCATGCCGACATCCTGCTCGGCAAACTGAAGGCTGACCTGCTCTGGGACGTGAAGGACACGTGCCTCACGAGTGATCTGGACGTTGCGGGGAAGTCCATCCCGTCCATCGACTGCCGCCCCTATGGCGTCATGGTCCTCGGCGCAGCCGGGGACGAGGTCTTCGCCTGGGGCGCCGCGGACACGAATGCCCTGCAAACCCTGCTCGCGGCCGAGCCCTTGCTCAAGCGCAACGGCCTGCGTTTCACGCCGGCGAAACCCTACCCGGTGTACCTGGACTTCTATGACCTCAAGGCCTTCAAGAGCTATGTGCACGCGGCGACTTCGGCGCACGGCGAAGGGCTGGCCAGCCATTGGGAGTTCGTCCGGAAAATGGGGCTGGGAGGCCTGGCCTGCCAGGATCTGGGGCTGATCGGCAGCAACCCGATGTCCGGCGTGATCGACTTCTCCCGCATGGATTACGAAGTCATGGAGGCTGAGCGGCAAGGGGGGCTTTTTGTGGTCTGCCCGCTGGTCGGAGGCGAGATGCCGCTCTGGATGTATAACAAGAGCCCCTGCAACGCCGCCAAATTCTCGCCCTCGCTGCTCTTCCAGGGATGGTCTCACGGGTCGGTCGGGGCCACCTACGAGTGCGACGGCGGCAGCGGGGAATTGCCCAACGCCACCCTCAGGCTCATGATGAACCGGTATTTGAAAAGCCCGAGCCTGGGCGGCTGGCATCTGTACCGGGGGCAGCCGATCGGGGACAATGTGAGCCTCATCCTGAGCGGATGCGCCTGGGATCACTCCCCGGTCGCACAAGCCAGCCTGCGCCGGTGGCTCAAGGAGACCAAAGGCTATGGCCTCTCCGCGTTGGGCACTCGGTGGTTCGGCGATCCGAAGCGGTTCCGCTTCTGGGATGACGTCCGGGTGCCCGACGTTGCGGCCATCGTCGGCGGAGGCTACGACCCCGACCGGTTCCTCCTGCCTGATTCCTGGAAATGGCGCAAGTCCTCGGCGCAGGAGGAGGGCCAGCCGCCGGCGGAGACGGGCGTTCCGTGGGTGACGGTGCAGCGTCCGCCCTCGCAGCAGATGGCGTTCCTGCCCTCCGGCTCGGCGTATTTCAAGATTTCATTCACTGCCGGCGAATGGCTGAAGGCCCACGCGGGCCGCCCGTTGAAACTGGGCTGCACGGTGAATCTTTATGACAACAGCAAACTCAGGTTCTGGCTGAACGGTCACGGGTTTGAATCGCCCCCCGCGAAGTCGGCCGGCGTTGTCCCGCTCGTCGCGGAAATCCCCGCCGGCGCCTTGAATGCAGCGGGCGACAATGAGCTGATCATCCAAACCCCGGCCGGCCGCAGCGACGGGCGCGTCTGCGGGCCGGTGTTCCTCAGCGACCAGCCGCGTCAACTGTACCCTTATCGGGATCGGACGCTCAACGCCCGGTACGGGGACGCGCTGGAGTTCCAGAGGCACTCCATTTTCGCGCGGCAGGAAGAGATGTTCAGAGAGGCGCGCCGCCTTGACCCCGAGAGGCCGATGATCATCTCAGGTGAATTCTGGGAAGACATCGGCAGCTACACGTCCCTTGCCGTGAAATACGGGCTGGGGATGCAATACACCGCGCGGGATGGTTTCTACAATCCGTGGAACCCGTCCCTGGGCAACATTGTCGGTTTCTACGCCACAAGCGAACCGTCCGGCACCATGGGAACGCCTGACATATTCAACAAGACGCTGAGCCTCATGCTTTATGACGGGGACTCCGGCTTCGATCTTTTCTGGGACGTGGAGGACTACATCAAGCTGGACCGCAGATTCGAAATGCTGACGAAAAAATGCCGGCTGATCCAGCTTTTCGGCAAATCCCTGCGTGAACCGCCGCAGCTTCTCATCCTGCGCTCCTCCCGCACCATCAGCAACGGTTCCCAGGAGCCATGGAACTGGGACATCGGGCGCGGCGCCATCCAGTCGGCCCATTACGATTACGGCTATGTCAGCGAACGGGAGGTCATAAACGGAACCGCCAGCGCCTATCCGGTCATCTTCGACGCGGGCTCTGAAATCTTGGACGAAGAGACGGTCGCGGCGCTGGGCCGCTATGTCGAGGCCGGCGGAACCTTCATTGCCCTGCACAACACCGGACGCAGCGCGCCCCTCGAAGTCAACGCCTGGCCCATCTCAAAACTGACCGGCTTCAAAGTCACCGCGTGGGGCAAGCAGGGAGCCCTCTGTTTCTCCAACGAGCTTCCCGTCCTCAAAGGGTGGGAGGGCCGGCAATTCCGGGACGAGGGCCATGGGGTCGACAGGACCAACGGAGTGGCCCGGGGAACGGGGATCGCCCTGAGCCCGGCGGCCTCCGGGACGCGGGCGCTGGCGCTTTGGGAGGACGGCTCGGTCGCTGTCGGCTTGCGGCAGCTCGGCAAGGGCCGGGTCATTGTCCTGGGCTCGTCCTTCTGGCGCGACGGCAAGGATGTCAAGGGCCAGTGGGTTCCTGATGGCACGCGCGTCTTCTTTGACAGTCTGCTGGCTGAACTGGGCGTAAGCAAGGAGGCCGACGCATCCTCGGACAAGATATGGGTCAGGAAGACGACGGCTAAAAATGGGCTTCAGGACTGGCTGATCGCCATCAACGTCAATGAGAAGCCCGACGCCGGGGTGACCGCCGACCTTTGTTTTAAAGTTGATCGAACGCCGGAGTGCGTGGTCGACCTGCTCAGCGGCCAGGCGGTTGAGTTTAAAACAAGGCCCGGCGGCTGGGTCGATCTTCCGTCGGTCAAGTTCGGCAAGTACGACACGCGAGTCTTCGCTGTCAAACGGGCGGACACGATCGCCGAGGCGATCCCTTTCTGGTGGGCCGAAAAACTGAAATATTGGGCAAAGTCATCGGACGGACCCGGTGATGCCGCACCGCTGCCCGACGATCCGCTAAAGGCTCCCGAGGCGATCCCGTTCGACACGTGGAGCTTCCGGACCGACCCCGACGGCGCCATCGCACAGGCAGGCGCGTGGGCCAAGACGGGTTTCGACGCCCTGGCCTGGAAAACAATCTCTTCGGGTTCCTGGAAGCTGATTGATCCCGCGCTTAAGGATTATAACGGCTCCGGGCTTTATAGGCGTGAATTCACAATCCCATCCGCTTGGAAAGGACATGTCATCACGCTGAACCTCCTCGACCATGCCGCCTGCGAAAAAGGGGTGTTCAGCGTCAACGGCGTGAAGGTCTTTGAATTCCGGGACAGAACCTTCGATCGCGAACGGGCTCCCTTCCTGAACTTCGACATCAGCGGACTGCTCAATTCGGAGGGGACGAACACGCTGTCCGTCAAGGTCGAGGGCGGCCAGGAGCTTTCCGGGATCTGCGGCGCGGTGTGGATCGCCCCCGAGCGCGTCCTCGCGCCTTCTGTTGACCTGAATGGAGGCTGGAGCTGTGTCATTAAGGACTTCGTGACCGCCAAGGAGGTCTCCATTCCCGGCAAGATGTTCGGACGCTATCTCAGGCGTGAGGTTGACCTCCCCGCGGACTGGGCGGGACGGCAGGTTTTCCTCCATGTGGAGACCCGCGCCAACTGGTGCGGGTGCGTCGTGGTCAACGGCAGCCCCAAGAGCCAAGCCGCTGACTTGATCCCGTTCGGCACACGCGTCGAAATCAACCTCACGCCGTTCATCAAGCCCGGGCAGCGGAATGTCGTGGAGCTCTGGCCAAGGCACACCATCCCGACCAACTGGCGCGCCTTGGGATACAACTGGCCGGATGAGACCGATATGGAAGTCCAGGCCGTCTCGATCGGTTGCGAGGTCGAGTAAGCGCGACAAACATTGAATGCGAGCAAGCCCGCCGAACGGCACAACGATGACAATAAGAAACAAGCGGTTTCAAAACCTGCGAAAACCGCAGTTCGGCGAATGAAGAGTTGCGAATCATGAAGGAAAGAAGCTTAGCTGCGAAAGCACGGGATTCACTTCGAGATTCTGCGGTTCAGTATTCGACAATCTGCTGTTAATTTGGGTTGCGGGCGGAGCTCAAGTTGAAAGAGGTGTGAACATGAAGAAGATTCTGGGACTATTGACCGCGCTGGGACTCGCGGGGTCAGCCGTGGCGGAGGTCAAGGTCGAGGCCGTGGGGAGCGACCGGTTCCGGGTGCTGTGGAACGGTCAGGAAGTCGTGCTGCCGTCCAAGCCGGAGTTGCGGCGGGTGGGCCCCGGCAAGCGTCCGTTCTTCGACCCCTCGGCGCGGGTCTTCCGCGACGTCGAGGTGACCGCCAGCCAAGGCGTGCTCTTCAACGTGTCCAACAAGCAGGGCGATCCGGTCTTCCTCGGCGAGGGCGCCGTGACACTCACGCAGGCGGGAGCGGGGCTCGTCTGCCGACAGACCTTCGTCAACGCGGGGGCCTCGTGGCAGCTCAAGCTGCAGCCGGTCGGCGACAACGGGCTGGACCTTGAGCTTGTGGCGGAGGTCGCGCCGGAGTTCCGGCTGACCGGGTTCGACGTCAAGCTCCTGGACCTCAATCTGCAGCGGGCCACGGCCGACTCCGGCAGTCTGGGCCAGTGGCGGCGCACGCTGCCGACGTCCAAGGGGACGCTGCTGGGGCCGGTGCCCGGCACGGTCCGCATCAATTATCCGAGCAACAACCTGTTCGTGCCGGCGGCCGTCCTGCAGGACGAGACCTTTGCCATGGGCATCTGCCGCCTCGGCGCGCACGACGTGTGGCGGGCGCAGTTCGGCGAGCTGTCGATCGCGCCGCAGGAGAAGTCCTACGAGCTGAGGGCCGCGACCGGCTGGGCCGAAGCCGTGTCGCTGGCCTCCTTCTATCAGCAGCAGTTCAAGCAGCACTACCGTCTACGCTTTTCGGGCCGGCGCACCCCCGGGCCGGCGGGCTATCTTCAGCTGGTCGACGCCAAGGACCTCTGGAGCGATTACATGACGGAGTTGGACCGGCACGTGCCGATCCAGCCGGCTCCGCCCTATGACCGGGAGAAGAACAACATCCTGATCATGAACTTCTTCATGGCGGAAAACTTCAACATCACCGAGCGCAACCCCCAAGGGTGGACGATGAACGATCCGTCCTGGAAAAGCAACAAATGGGAGTTTTCTCAGGCGGCGCTGAGCGCGACGGGCGAGGAGCTCAAGAAGCTGACCGGATTCACGGACGAGAATGCCGGGCGTCCGGTGAAATGGATCAGGGCCTTCGCCGAAAAGAACGTGCGGGAGATGCGCGAGACCAAAGCGCTTGCCAATGTGGTCTGGCGTTCCGCCACCAGCCGCGGCGCGAGCAACCTGTCATTGGATTATCTGCCTGACACGCACTATTTCCATCCGGAGATGGAGGAGCGCGTCAGCGTGGAAGGCCCCGCGCGTCCTTGGGACTGGGTGGTTGCCGACATTGAACTGCTGGCGCCGGACGGGACGGCGATCGGCCGGAAAAACGGGGTCGCGATCCACGCCGCGGACATGGGTAAGCTCAGAAAGCTGACCCGTTACGAGGATGCGCGGCAGCGGCTGGCCTTCAAGGCCGAAGAGCTGTTGGAAGCCGCGACGAACTATGTGAAGTCCGCCTCCGACATCGGCGCGGAAGAGCGCTATCGCGACCAGATCAAATTCTACGTGAAGGTGGAGGCGCCGGAGGAGGGTCTGGTCGGCGCGAAGGTGAGCGACCGTGTCGCGCTCAAGGCGATTCCGCTGGTCAGCGATCCGGCCGCGGCCTCAAAGGGGCTGACGCTCCGGGCAACCGTCAGGGGCGTGGAACGTGCCGCCATTGACGTCTGGGCCAAAACCTTGACCGATGCGGAGTGCGAGATCGGCTTTCTGATCCGCGAGGACTTCCTGATGGGGCCGCCCTGGCAGATGACCTTCATGCGGTTGGACTGGACCTCGGAGTGGCAGTACGACCTGTTCCGGCAGCGCGTGGAATGGCACCGGGCGCGCTTCGGGAACAAGTGCCGCTGGTTCTATCTCGACGTGTTCGCCAATGAGACGCCGGACTTCGTGCTGCAGCGCATGCGCCGGGACTTCCCGGACTGCTTTTTCTTCGCGGAGCACCCCAACGGCGTGGCCCTGCGGACCATTCAGAGCTGGAACTGGTTCGGCACCTATACCGCGCTTGAGCTTGATTTGAATCCCGAGGCTCTGGCGCTGGTCCTGCCGGAACGCATGTTCAACTACGACAAGGCCCACGATCTGGAGGTGATCAAGAGCATTTGGAAGCAGCCCAATTACATCTGCGTCACCCACCGCGGGGCCAGGAGGCTGGTGGCCATGGCCAAAGAAGCCGGCCTGGAATAGGCATCCCGGCGCAGCGGGGTGTCGGGAAGCGTTGCAATCGCCTTTTAATCGGGGTTGACTGTTTCCCCCAGCCGCCGCATCATATTAACTACCGATATGATAAAGCGCATTTTGTCTTTACGCCAAGGGGGGCGCCCCGTGCCGGAGTGTGCGGCGATGGGTTGATCATGCCGGTGTTATTTCATAAGAATTGAAGCGGGTTGAAAGGAGATCGATATGACAGCAGCAAGGTGGCACATGGTGTCGACGATGAGCAGACACGCCTTCACGCGGCGTTTGAGGGCGGCGGCGTTCGCGGTGGCGGCGGCGGTGGCCTGTACGGCCGGCGCGGCCAGCTACACCAACTCGGCGAGCGGCAACTGGACCGACGGCGGCAGCTGGTCGGGCACGGCACCCTCGGCCGGCGGCGCGGCCGATGCCGCCATCGTCTTCAATCCCTCAGGCACCGCCTTCAGCACCAACAACCTCGCCGGTAGCTTTGTGCTCAACCGCTTGGAGTTTGCATCCGGAACCGTCGCGCTGTTTGGCAATCCGCTCGCTTTCACAAACAACGGCGCGACCGGCCCGCAGTTGAACATCATCGGCGGCTCGGCGGCCGCCATCCGGAACAGCCTCACGCTCGGCAGCGACACGCTCTTCGATGTCGCCAACGCGGTCACCAACCACGGGATTATCAGCGGTAAAGGGGGGATGACCAAGACCGGCGCGGGTACGCTCACCTTCGCGACGAACAACACGTACGCGGGGTCGACCACCGTGTCGGCGGGCACGCTCACCATCGCGACCGCGACCACCGTCACGACCATCGCCAGCACTAATTTTACCATCCAGAGCGGCGCGACCATGCGCGTCCTCACCGGCGTGCCGAACGCTTGGGGGACCCCGGACAAGGCTGTTTTCAATTTGCAGAGCAACAGCACCCTGACGATCGATGTGCCGACAATTCACTGCGGGGTCTTGAATGCGGCCAGTGGCGCAACCGTGAACGGCACAAGCGGGTGCCTCTCGCTCCATGCGACGAACAACGCCGGTGTGATCACCTCGACCTTGGGGTCGTTGAACTTCAAACGGATCATCCTCGAGCCCTACAACGCGGCCAACCCGACGCAGACGCTGCAGTTCGACGGAACCGGCACGGGTCTGTGGATCGGCACCGACTCGGGCACGGCTTTCTCCTGGCGCCTGGGCAGCGGCTCAAGCGGGCTTTGCACATTCAACATGGACGTGGCCGACAGTCCCGCGGCAACGGTGGACCTGACCGTCCCCTTCCTGAACCTGCGTCCGGGCGCAGGCGGTTTCGCCTTCGGCAAGCAAGGCGCGGGCGTCATGCAGATCAACGGACTGGATTGGGCCTCGGCAGGCACGCCGATCAAGCCGACCACCTGCGCGGTCAGTGGCGGCACGCTGGTGCTGAACACGAGCGCGGTCAACACCTTCGGCGTCAATTTCGCGACGCTGACGGTGGACAGCGGCGCGACGCTGCAGGTGGGCACCAACGGCACGACGGGCGCGATCTTCACGAACGTGACAGACAACGGCACTGTGGCCTTCAACCGCTCCGACGCCTACGTCTTTACCAAAGTCATCTCCGGCGCGGGTGGCGTCGTCAAGCTGGGCGCGGGCACGCTGACGCTCACCGGCGTGAACACCTATGGCGGGGTGACGGAGGTCAGCGCGGGCACGCTGCTCGTCAACGCTCCCGGCTCGCTGGCCGCAGGCGCGGTGACGGTGACGAATGCGACCCTCGGCGGCAACGGCACGATCAACGGCCCGGTCACGCTCGCGGCGGGCGGCGTCCTGGCGCCGGGCGGCACCAACACCCTCGGCACGCTGACCTTGGCCGACGCCAGCGCCGGCGCCCTGACGCTCAATGGCGGCACGCTGCTCAGCGATCTCTCGACGGTTGCCGGCACCTGCGACCAACTCCCCGTCACCGGTAACCTGGTCCTGAACGGCGCGAACACGGTCGACCTCGTCCTGCCCGGCGGCACGGTCCCGGCGGGCACCTATACGCTGATGACCTACGCGGCCAAGTCCGGCGGCGGCTCGCTGACGCTGGCCGTGGCTTATCCGAACGCGAGCCTGGACGTCGGCGCCACGGCCGTGACCCTGACCGTCACCGGCTCCGGCCTCACGACCCTGAAGTGGAAGGGCGACCTCTCCGGGATCTGGGACACGTCGACCCAGAACTGGCTGAACAACGGCGTCGCGGCCACCTATGGCGAGGGTGACGCCGTGATTTTCGACGACACCGCCTTCGGGAATTTCACGATCAGCAGCGCTGGCGCAGTCTCGCCCTCCACCGTGAGCTTCAACAACAGCGTCAGCAACTATACCCTTGCCGCCAGCATGGCAGGAGCGGGAACACCCGTGTCCAAACTCGGCTCCGCGAACGTGACCCTCTCCGGCACGAACACCTACGGCGGCGGCACGACGCTCGGGGCCGGCACGCTGATCATCGGCGCCTACACGAACCTGCCGACCACCGGCGCTTTGAGGTTCAACGGCGGCATGTTGCGGATTGCGGGCTCGTCCATCACCTCGCTCGCCCCCTATGCCGTCAATTGGGACACCTTCAATGGCGGACTGAACATCGACAACGGCAACACGATCACGGTGACCAATACGATCGGCGGCAGCGGCAGCCTAGCGAAGACGGGGGCGGGCGCGCTGGTGCTTTCCGGCATGAACAGCTACAGCGGCGGCACGACGGTGAACTCGGGCTACGTGCGCGCCAGCAATAACAGCAGCGTCGGATCAGGAGCGGTCGACATGACGGGCGCCAACTGCGAGCTTGACCTCATGGGGGGGCTCGAAATGACCAACGCGATCACGGTCCGGGGTGTCGGCGTCGTCAACTCGGCAGGCTCCTTGCAGTCCTTCGCCGGCACCAGCAACACCTGGAGCGGCCCCGTCACGTTGGGAGAGAACCAGGCGCGTATCGGCGCCATCGGGGGCTCCCTCACCGTCGGCGGCGTGATCGGCTCCGGCACCAACAAGTATGACCTGGTCGTGCGCAACCCCAACGAAGCTGGCGGCACCCTGGTCCTGGCGGCCAACAACACGTGGGGCGGAAACACGTGGATCCGGTGCGGGACCATCCGGCTCGGCATCGACAACGCGTTGCCGACCGCGACGGTGCTGCAGCTCGGCCTGAATGCCGGCCAGACGTCGGTCACAAATGCGGCGTTCGACCTCGCCGGCTACGGCCAGCGAGTCGCCGGCCTGCTGGACAGCGGTGCGGACAACGCGCATGTCGTGACGTGCAGCACCGCGACGTTCTCCACCCTCACGGTCAGCAACGCCGCCACGGCGTACACGTACGCCGGAACACTGGACGGCAACCTCAACGTCGTCAAAGCCGGCAACGGCACGCTGACGCTCGCGGGTACGAACACTACCTACGGCGGCTACACCGTGAACGCCGGTACGCTCGCGGTGGGCACCAACGGCACGCTCGGCGTCAACAGCACGAACATCCTGGTGTCCGCCGGCACGCTGGCGCTTTCGAACTCGGTCGGCATCGCCGACTCCGCCACGCTGCGGATCGTGAACGGCGGCGGTGCGAAGGTGAACCTGGCGGCCGGCGTGAACGAGGCCGTCGGGTACCTCTATTTCGGCGACAAGCAGCGGCCGGGCGGCACCTACGGCGCGGCGGGCAGCGGCGCCGGCGTGACCGACAACGAACACTTCGCGGGCAGCGGCATCCTGACCGTCCTGCACGGCAACGGGGGACTGATCTTCAGACTGCAGTAGGATTCCTTTTAACCCCTGGCCGCATGGCCAGTCATAGGAGGTGAGTCATGAGTAAGTCAGAGGTGAAGCCTTTCGCAAAGCCGGACGAGGTTCGGGAGTTCCCGCTGGGACGGCTGGAACTCGTCAAGATCGGCGGCGCGACGGTGGGACGCGCCACTTTCCAGCCGGGCTGGAGATGGGCGACCTCGGTCCAGCCGCTCGCGAAAACCAAGAGCTGCGAAGCCCCGCACTTCCAGTATCACGTGTCAGGGGTCTTGCGGGTGCGGATGGACGACGGCACCGAATTTGATTGTCGGGCGGGCGACGTGTCGCTGCTCCCGTCGGGTCACGACGCCTGGGTGGTCGGTGACGTGCCGGCGGTGGTCGTCGATTTTCAGGGCATGATCGATTACGCCAAGGCGCACTAGCCGGCTCCGAGGCTTATCACGTGCGCTTCATTCGACCGACACGACCGTGAAGGTGTGAGTCGCCTTGCCGATTTTTATCTCAAAGGTGGCGCCTACGGTCTTGCCCAGCAAGGCCTGACCCAGCGGTGCGCGGGCGGTCATGATGACGATCTCCTCCCCGTCCGCGCTGATCTGCTCCCCGCCGGCGGCGGGCCCGAAGAACAGGGTCCGCTTTTTGCCGTCGCCCGCCTCCAGCCGGACGAGGGCTCCGAGCTGGACGGGGGAGGCTGCGCTCAGCGCTTTAAGCGGAAGCGCCTGCAGCTGCTCCAGCGCGTTTCTCAGCTCCTCGATCCGCATGGCCTGGCCCCGCGCCAGGTAGGACGACTCGAGGCTGAAGGTGTCGTATTTGCTCTCCGCGCGGTGCGCCTCGCTGGTGGCCATGGCGACGGAATTCTTGGCCGCGGCGGTGATGGACTCCAGCTCGCGGCTAAGTTCGTCGATGAAGCGGCGGTGGATCTCTTCCTTGGTCATGCCTGAAGTAAACTCAACTTTCTCGCGATCGTGGTATTTTTAAAAGCGTGCCAAGGCGGGCCGGAGAGGGGCGTTATCGAACTTTCGCGACGTAGACGCCGTTCGTGGCCGTCCGGCCCTGGATCGGATTCTCGAACTCGACGACATGGCCCTCAGCCTGATCGAACACCCGGGACAGGAGGGAAAGAAAGTCTTTGTCCGGCACCTCGTTCGACCACAACGCGAACACGCCTCCCGGTTTGAGGAAGGCGCGCAGGCGCGTCAGTCCCTCCTCCGAATAGAAATCCGCGTGGCTGGGATTCAGCAGGGCCTCGGGCGTGTGGTCGATATCGAGCAGGATGGCGTCGAACCGGGGGCCCGGCTCAGCTGGGTCGAAGCCGCCGCCGCGCGCGAGCGCGAAGAAGTCGCCGAGGGCGTAGCGGCAGCGCGCGTCGGCCGAAAGCCGCGCGCCGTTGGGGACCAGTCCGCGCTGATGCCAGCCGATCACCGGCGCGAGCGCCTCCACCACCGTCAGGCGCGCGACCCGGTCATCGTCCAGGGCTGTCGCCGCGGTGTAGCCCAAGCCCAAGCCGCCGACCACGACATCCCAGCCTTCACCTGTCAGCGCGGCCAGCCCGAGGCGGGCCAGCGCCACCTCGCCTTCGACAAACAGCGACGACATGAGGTATTCGGAGTTGAGTTTCACCTCGAAGACCTCGCGTCCGTCCAGCTCCAGGGCGCACCGCCGCTGCAAGATCAGTTCACCCAGCGCCGTCCGCTGGTAATCCAGCTCCGCGAAGTTCAAGCGCCTGCCGTCCTTTTTGCACTCTGCCGATGTTTCCATGTGATTTCGACTGTACCACACTGCGCCTGAGCGTGGAAGATGCGATGAGCGGTTCGCGAAATTCGGAAGTCGAGCGCCCTCACAAGCCGCCAGACGCTGCGTACCGCGGCTCGACAGAGTCTCGCCCTCCAGATTGCCGCGCAGATGAACCAAGCCTGCGCGCACGAAAACCGGTGTCCGAGATTCGTTGTTGTCTTCCGGGGCCGTTTTTCGGTATCATACGCCGCCGTGATTGAATTCCGCAACATCAGCGTGCGTTTCGGCACGCAAGAAGTACTCGGCGACGTCAGTTTCCGCGTGAACAAGGGCGAGCGCGTGGGAATCGTCGGACCTAACGGCTCCGGCAAGTCCACGCTCTTCCGCCTGATCCTGGGCGAAGCCTTCGCCGACAGCGGCGAGGTCAGCGTCGAAGAGTCGCCCCGCATCGGACACATCCGCCAGCATCTGAAGGCCGACTCCGACGAGGAAACGTTGCTCGAATACGCGTTGCGCGGCATTCCCGGGCTGGGCGAGATGGAGCACGAGATCCACGCGCTCGAGCATTCGCTCGAGGCGACGCGGGACGAGTCGGAGCGCGCGCGCCTGCTGCGGCGCATCGGCGACGTCCAGACCGAGTTCGAGCACCTCGGCGGCTATCTGATCGAAGCGCGTGTCAAAGTGTCGCTGGGCGGCCTCGGCTTTCCGATCGAGGCGTTCGACAAGCCCTTCAAGAGTTTCAGCGGCGGCTGGCAGATGCGCGCGGAGCTCTCGCGCGTGCTCGCGTCGCATCCGGACCTGCTGCTGCTCGACGAGCCTTCCAACTACCTGGACCTTCCCGCCGTGGAGTGGCTCCAGCGCTTCCTGAAGGGCTACGACGGCACGTTGATCCTCATCTCGCATGACCGTTACCTGCTGCGCACGCTGACCTCCACCACGGTCGAGGTGGACGCCAACACCGCCACGCGCTACAACGGCAACCTTGATTTCTACCTGCGCGAGCGCGACATCCGTCACGCGAACCTGCTTGCGGCCAAGGCCAACCAGGACCGCCGGATCGAGCAGCTCGAGCGCTTCGTCGACCGTTTCAAGGCCACCGCCTCCAAGGCCACCCAGGCGCAGAGCCGCATGAAGATGATCGAGAAGATCGAGGCCGACGCGATCAAGATGCCCAAGCGCAGCCTGTCCGCCGGCGTCCTGCGCCTCGCCGCCGCGCCGCACTCGGGCGCGGAGATCATCCGCATCGAGAACGTCGATTTCTCCTATGACGGCGAGCGCAACGTGCTGCAGGACGTGAACCTCAGCATCTCGCGCGGCGAGAAGGTCGCGATCGTGGGCTTCAACGGCATGGGCAAGACCACGCTGCTGCGCATCATGGCCGGCACGCGCCAGCCCACCCGCGGCACGTACACGCTGGGGCACAAGGTCGTGCCGGGCTACCTCTCGCAGGAGTTCGCCGAAACCATCCCCACCGAGGTCTCGGTCTTCGAGTGCGCCAAGCGCTGCGCGCCCCCCGGGTCCACCGAGAAGATCATCCGCGCGCAGCTCGGCGCGTTCGGCTTTTCGTCGGACGACATCGGCAAGCCCTCGGGCGTGCTGAGCGGCGGCGAAAAGATCCGGCTGGCCTTCCTGCGGCTCTTTCTTTCGCCCCCCAACTTCATGCTGCTCGACGAGCCGACGACGCATCTGGACATCGAAGGCCGCACCACGCTGGAGAAGGCCATCAGCAAATACGACGGCACGGTCTGTCTCGTCAGCCATGACATCGAGTTCGTGCGCAACACCGTGACCTCGATCATCGAGGTTTCGCCGGCCGGGGTGCGCCGCTTCCCCGGCGGGTACGACTACTACCGCGAGAAGATCGCGGGTGAGAACCGCGAGCCTGACGCCGCGCCCGCCGCCAGCGTGCGCGTGCCGGGACCGGACGGGACGACGCCGACCGTCAGCTCCAAAGACATGCGCCGCGCCCGCGCCCAGGAGCGCGCCAAACGCCAGCCCGGCATCGGTCCGCTGAAGGAGAAGGTGACCAAGGCCGAGGCGCGCATCGCCGAGCTGGAAGCCGAGCTGGAGAAACTCTCCGGCGTGCTCTTCAACCCGACGCCGGATACCGACTTCGCGGCCACCAACAAGCGGCTCCGGATCGTGCAGGATCAGCTCGCGGCCGTCACCGCCGAGTGGGAGAGCGACGCGGGCAAACTCGACCGCCTCCAGAAAGAGCAGGACGCGGCGCAGAGCGCGCTGGCCTGATGCTGACCAGTCGGATGGGACCTTCGAGTGGCGCGGTCATGGTAGGGACGCCTCCCCGAGGCGTCCGCTTTGAGCGCTCAACGAGCCCGTCCCCCCAATGGCAACCTGCGGTTTCCCCCGTAGCGGCGGACGGTTCGGGGAACCGTCCCTACCCCGCGCTCCCGTAGGGTGAGACGGGCGTGTTATTCCAGCAGCGCCTGCAGCGCCAGGATCTGCTCCGCCAGGGCCCAGCGCCACGCGTCGAAGGTCTCGGCCGACCACAGCCCCTCGTTCTTGTATTTAGGCTGAACGTTCATCGCCGTCAGGATCTGACCCACGCGCGCGCGGGCGGCCGCGGCGGCCTCTTTGTATCCCGCTTCCTCGGCGCGGGCGATCGTATTCTCCAGCGTGTACAGGTAGCGGTGGTCGTCGATGCCTTCGCGGTCAGCCTCCCACAGCGTGACGGGGATGGGCGCGCCGTCGTCCGCGGTGCGGTTGAAGAAGTCCTGCGCGGTGCTGTCCAGATAGTTCCACGGATCGCCGCAGTCGTACTGGTAGATCCACGGGATCAGGCCGCGGTAGCCCGACTGCCAGAAGCCGAAGCCGTAGGTCATGCGCGCGCCGACCGTGGTCGTGTGGTCGTTCTCCCCTGAAATGTGGTTGGGGTAGCACCAATACTCCACGCCGCGGGCCTGCATGTCCTTGAGGACCGCGTCGCGCCCGAGCGCGAAGGGCTGGCAGCACCAGACGTCGATGAAGGGCCTCAAGGGCGCGAACTGCTCGTGCTCGGGATCGGCGGTGATGTAGGTGCGCACCTTCGGCACCCGCCTGATCGCGGCCATGACGCGCGTCATGAAGGCCACGGAGTCCGGGCTGGTGGAGGGCTCGTCCACCGGGTAATAGAGCAGGTCCGGCCACTGGCGGCGGCGCGCCTCGGTCTCGATCTGCCGCACCATGGCGGTCAGCTCCTCGAAGAACGCCTCCGGCGGCATCTTGATCTGGCCCAGGTGCGAGCCCATGTCCGCCTGCATGTGCTTGCGGTAGAGACTCTCGCACGGGAAGGAGCAGACGATGGGCTTGTCGAAGCCGACGCGGCGGTAGAGGTCGATGTCGCGCTGCAGCCGGTCGAAATCATAGCGCCAGCGGTCCGCTTTCCAAGAGCCGCCCAGGCCCAGCACCACGGTGTTCATGCCGTGCTCGCGCATGTCGGCGTGCTCGGCTTCGGCTTTGTGCTGCCACCAGGCGCGCGAGAAGTCGTCCGGCGCCCGGTCGATGTTGCGCAGCGGGTGGCGGTAGTACTGTCCGTAGGCGAGCGACTGGTCCTTCTGCAGCGTGATCGGCAGGACGCGCAGGGAGACCGGCACGGACAAGACGGTGCCGTCGGCGGTGACCCGGACATTGCCCGCGTAGAGTCCGGGCGCCTGGCCGAGTCCGACGTGGACCGTCAGCCAGAGCCGCAGGTTCTCGCCCTTGGTGAGCGGTTGCGGCTGCCACGGCATGAGCACGTCCGGCGCGCGGTAATAGGTGTTGAAGGCGCTGTAGTTCGGGCGCACGTTCATGTAACGCACAAAGCGCAGGTCGATGTCCGAAGAGGCCAGGACGGCGCGCCTGACGCCCGACGTGCAGACAAGGTCGCCGGCCGCCTCGACGGTCACATTGGAAAAATCCGCGAGCGGGTAGAGCGTGAAGGTGAGCGGCTCGTATTCGTCCCACGCGGCGAAGGCGCGGACCGGCGCGTCGAGCTCGTGCTGGCGCGGGTAGTGGTCGGGCCAGACCGGCTCCGCCCACGGGCGCGTGTAGACGGCGAGGCCGTCCCGCTTTTGTTTGTCGGTCCAATGCGGCTCGGGCGCGGTGCATGGGCGCGGCGCCTCTTTCCACTTCGCCAGCTCCTCGGGCGGCAGCGTGAAGCACTCGGCGAGCAGCGGTTCGATCTCGCTTTTTTGTGCCGCCGCCCACTCGGCGGCCGGCACGGCGATCAGCGCGTTGACCAGCCAGCGGCTGCGGGTGTTGAAGACGAGCTCGAGACCTTTATCCGTGGCGGTCGCGTCCAGTTGGAGAACGCGCAGTTCGTGGGGGCCGGCGAAGGTGGCCTGAGCGGTCCCGTTGCCTGCGTGAACGCCAATGTCCCACACCTGTTCGGAACGTCCGCCCGCGCTGCCGCACAGCAGGATCAGTTTGTAATCCCCGACGGGGACAGCGCCCAGCGTCAGTGCGAGAGAGCCGCCACAGGATACGTGGTCGCAGGTGAGGTCGTTGCGGTAGACGGGAGGAGGGCTGCGCTTGCCGCTGTGCTTGTCCTCGGTCCATTCGCGCGTGATCGGATTGGCCGCGGATTTCGAGAGATTGAGGTCCCACTTCGCACGGTCGCCGCCGGCCTCGGTGACGCGGACCGCTCCCGGATGCAGCGGCGAGACCTGGGTGCCGAAGTCGAAGATGAAGGTCCCGGCCTGCGCGGTGAGCGTGAGGAGCGATAGGAGGGCGATGACGAGTTTTTTTTGCATGCGGTGTCCTTTCCGAACAGGCGCGTCAGGCAGGTTGTACCGCCTTCAGGCGGCTGCTTGGAAGGTAGCGTTGCCGGCTGAAGCCGGGACAACTTGCGGTGTTCATTTCCACGGTGAAGAGACGATGGTGACGGTCACCTCTTTGCGGAGCGCGGGATCGTCGGGACAGGCGACCAGCGCATAGGGGCCCGGCTCAAGCTTGGCGCCGGCGAGCGGAAGGTAGAGCGTCTGGCGTCCGCGGGCCACGGGCACGGTCAGCGCGAGCGCGACGCGGTCGCCGCTGCGGAGCTGGAGGGGGATGCCGGCCGAGAGTCTCTCGGGCGGGCCTTCGGCGACCAGTTCCACGGGCAGGGCCCGGCTGTCGCGGAAGAGCACGGGCGTGACGGCCTTCAGCTCAGTCACCTGCGCGACGGTGGCGCGCGCGAGACGGAAACCGCCGAAGTGGAAATCGACCACGTCCTTGTCGGCGTAGTCGGCCTCGTTGATGTTGAAGCCGAGGCGCGCGACCTTGCCGGCCAGGCCGAGATCGGAGATGTTGACGGTGAAGGTCGTGGACGTGCCGATGGTGGCGATGTCCAGCGGGAACAGCTTTTTCTGATCCTGCGGGCCGTAGACGTGGAACATCAGCGGGCGCTTGGGCAGGCTCTGGCGCGAGCTCTCGGTGAAGAGCTGGAACTCGAAGCGGTCATACGCCTGCCAAGCCTGTTCGTCCGGCTTGAGGCTCAGGTACATGCGCGGCCAGCCGATGGGGTAGCGCTTCTCGCCCGCGGTGAAGTCCACCGGGATGTGCATGTGGACGGAGGGGTGTCCCCAGGCGGTGCGGGCCGAGACGGAGGCCGCGCATTCGGAGGGTTCCCAGCGCTGCGGGTCGGCCAGCCCGTCGAGCGCGCGGTATTCGACCGGCGCCTCCGCTCGGACCGCGAGCGCAAAGCCCAGACAGCACAGGCAGACCAACTTTCGGCGCATAGCCACAGACCTTTCATGAAACCCGATTCAATCGACCCTGACGGTTACGGATGATAGTGGGTCGCGCAAAGAGTGGCAAGGCGAATTCACACGGGTGTGATTCAACTTCGTTGAATCACACCCGAAGGAGGAGTTAGGAGTTAGCCCGCCGCCCGCGGAGCGGGAACAAACGGCGGGGTAACTTTTTTGAACGAATAAGATTAAGATTAGGATTAAGATTACGAGTAAGAAGGGTCCCTGATTCCTCTTAATCGTAATCCGGTTGAAGTTATAGGCAAGGATTTAGGAGTTGTAATGCAATGAAGTAAAGGCGTTCGCGCAGGGCACGAGAGGCCATGATGGCGTATGGCAAAAGTCAAAAGGAGTTGACCGTGCCTTTGTGGGGTGACCGAGTTTGGAGTGCGGCGGCAAGCGGTATCCCGCGCGACGCCGCTTTGCGCGGGCGGGCCAGAAAGCGGTGCCGCGCTTCGCTTGTCGCCGCACTCCAAACGTTAGCTGAAGAAGTTCCGCTATGGCCTGGGCTTTTTCTTGGGTTTCAGGAACTGGCCGTACTCCGGACGCTTGCGCAGCTGCTCGAGATAGGGCTGGTAGCGCGCGTCCTCGTTCCAGCCGTGCGAGGTCGGCTCGTCCGCGCGGACGGACTGTTCCGGGTAGTCTTTGCCCGCGACGCTGGCCTCGACCGTGGCGTTCCACGCCAGGAACGCGGCCTTCATTCGGGCGAGCCGCTCGGGCTGCGCGGCGGAGAGGTCTTTGGACTCCGCCGGATCGGCGGCGAGATCGTAAAGTTCGAAGGTCTCTTTTTTGATGTCGGTGGCGATCAGCTTGTGCGTGTTGTCGAGCCAGACGCCCCGTCCGATGAAGTGAAACGGGATCGGCTTCGCGCGCGGGCCGACCTCGCCCGCCAGGAGCGGCTTGAGGCTCGCGCCGTCGACCGGCTTGAGCAGCGCGCTATCCGGCAGGCCGAGCAGGTCGGCCAGGGTCGGGAAGATATCCAGGGTCGAGGCGGGGTGGGCGGTCGCGCGCGGCCGGATCACGGCGGGCCATTCGATGACGCCCGGGACGCGGAGGCCGCCTTCGTAGACTGAGCCCTTGAAGTCGCGGAGGCCGCCCGTGGTGGCGGGCTTCAGGTTCGGCAGGCCGCCGTTGTCGCTGCAGTACCACACCAGCGTGTTCTCGGCGACGCCGAGGTCGCGCAGGGCCTTGCGCAGAGTGCCCACGCTGCGGTCGAAGGCCGCCATCTCGCCGTAGTGGTGCTGGCTCTTCTCGTCCAGCGTGCCGAACGGCGCGCGGTCGGATTCGCTGGCGTCCCAGGGGGCGTGAGGCGACCCTGTCCAGATCACGACGAAGAAGGGCTTCTTCGCGGCCGTCTGCGTTTTGATGAAGGCGAGCGCCTCGTCGACGATGATCTCCGAGGGGTCGCCTTTGAAGTCCACGAAGATGCCCTTGCGGCTCATCACCGGGTCGCGGTCGAAGTAGTTGGTCATGGAGAGCCACTCGTCGAAGCCGAAGGCTCCGGGGTTGTGCGAGTCGTCGCCCAGGATCGGCGCGCCGGGACCCTTGAGCCCGTTCAAATGCCACTTGCCGAAATGGCCGGTGGCGTAGCCGGCGGCCTTGAGCGCGGCGGGCAGCGCGCGCTCCTGGAGGCGCAGCGCGAAGCCGTGGCTGCGGACGCCGCAGCGGTCGTTGGTCCGGCCCGTGAGCACGCTGGCGCGCGTGGGCGAGCAGACCGGCGCGCCGGCGTAGAAGCGGTCGAAGCGCAGGCCGTTCGCGGCCATGGCGTCGAGGTTGGGGGTCTTCAGGATCGGGTGGCCGTTGTAGCCGGTCTCGCCCCAGCCCTGGTCATCGGTCATGACCAGAACGATGTTCGGGCGCTGCGCGGCCGCGGCTGCCCCAAACGCGGCTCGTGGCAGCAGGGTGGCGCAGGCGATCCCGCCCGCGGCCTTCATGAAATCTCTGCGTGTCGTCGGTACCATGGCGTCTCCTTTTCGCGCGCTTTCCAAGGTGGCGTTGCCGGCTGAAGCCGGTACGACAAACGGAGAAACACGTTGCTGTTGGCCGGTCAGGGTATCCGGTAATGCTGCCTGTCCCCGTCGAAATAGACCGACGGCAGCACCTTCCCGTTCGGGTCTTTCGGCAGGCGGTCGTCCTGATGTTCAAAGCCGTCCTGGCAGAACGCCTTGTGGACCACGGGCGCCGTGGCCAGCCGCGGCACATAGGAAAGGTTCCGGTTCATGTCGGCCTTGAAGTAGTTTTCCGGCAGCATGTCCGGCCGCGCGAGCAGTTCCTCCAGCCCGAGATAGGGGCAGAGCGCGTCCACCCAGGCCACCAGCTGCGCCTCTTCGCGCGGCGTCACCTTGACGTCGTGGTGCTTGCCGGAGGTCGCGATCTGGATGAGCTTGCTTCTGTAGGACATCGCCGTCAGCGGCGGCACGACCGTGTCTTCGGTGACCACCTTCCAGGCCGGGTTGGGATAGGCGTGGTAAGGGAAGAGCGGGCCGGCGATGGTCTTCCTCACGGAATCGTCCAGGTCTTTCGGCTCTTGGCCGAACACCAGCAGCACGTACGGCCAGCTGATGGTGCGCTCCGGCTCGGTCCGGTGCGTGAGATCCAGGCCGGCCTTGGGTTTCGCGCCGCCGTGGCAGCGGATGCAGTAGGTGTCGAGGACCGGCTGGACGAAGCGAGGGAAGCTGACGGTCGCGTCGCCCCACGGCGGCGGCGCCAGCGTGCTGGGGCTGCGCCGCATGGCGAGGGTCGTCGACGCGGCAGGCAGCGGCGCGTCGCGCGTGGTCTCGTGGCAGCCCACGCACCCGCGGATCTCGCCGGGCATCACGTGCGTGAACGAGCGCATGGTCTGCAGGCAGCGGCCCTGCCCGTCCAGCAGCTGGAAAAAGACCGAGCGGACCGCGGGGAGTTTGAAGTACACGCTGCCGTCCGCCTCCACCGGCACGGTGCCGAGCACCCGCTTGGGGCCTTCGTCATACACGAACGAGATGGCGGGCGAGCCGGGCAGCTGCGACGCGCGCATGGGGACCGCGCCGGCCTTGCGGTAGGGCTCGGACTCGCGCATGGAGGAGCGCCAGCCCGCGCAGTCGCTGTAGGTGATGGAGGTGATCTCCATCACGCGCAGCGCTTTGGCCATCCCCTTCGGGAGGGTCGTGCCCTCGTAGACGTTCGCGCTGTACACGAGGCCGTCCTCGGGCTGCTGGTCCGCCGCGAGCATCTTGCCCGGCCACTTGACCTTGGCGGTGATGATGTTCGGGCGCGGGCGCGGCCGCACCGGCTGGGCGTGCAGGATGTTGTGTTCGCCGGCATAGAGCAGCTCCATGTTGCCGTCGTAGTCCATCAGGTAGAGGCTGAACAGGCCGGGCGCGGGGTCGTTGGCCAGCACGGCGCTTTCTCCGCGGCGGGCGGAGACCAGGAACAGGTCCTTGCCGAGCGGGAAGGGCGTCTGGAAGGCCATGTAGCAGGCCGGGGCGTGGAAGTCGGTCTGGAAAGGCTTGTCCGCAGGGCCTTTGCCGACCTCGGCCCACGGGATGTGCGGGGTCAGGTTGTAGACGCCGTCGGGGTAGTTCATGCCCTCGGTCTGGTCGACCACCCCGAGCGGCCCGTCGTAGCAGGCGTGGTGGCCCGGCGCCTGGAAGAGGGTCCGCTGCGTCCCCGGAATCGGCCGCGCGTTCAGCAGCATGTCGGGCCAGCGGCTCTGGTTGCCCCAGTAGGCGGAGGCGCCGGTGCCGTCGGGGTTGACCGTCCACAGGCTCTGGAGGCGGTTCACCTCGCGGTCCACATACTCCCAGCGGGTGTAGAGGATACGTCCGTCCGGCAGCAGGGCCGGGGTGAAGTCGGCCTCGTTGTTCGCGCTGATGAAGTAGATGTTCTTCCCTTCCCTGTCGCAGCGCGCCAGGATGAACATGCGGAACTTCGAGTCGCCGCAGCGCAGGAACTGGTTGCAGCGCGAGGTCGAGAAGACGATGTTGCCGTCGGGCAGGTAGAGGGGGTCGAGGTCGTTGTACTCGCCCTTCGTGATCTGGCGCGTGCCGGTGCCGTCGATGCCGGTCTCATAGAGATGGTAGGCCGGCTCGTTCGTCAGCTTCATGCAGTACAGCACGCGGGTGGCGTCGAAGGCGAGGTCGGGCCGCCAGAACGCCGCGGGCGCGCCCTCCTGCGGCGCGAGCGGACGCGCGGCTGCGTCCGGACCCAGTCCGTCGAGCACCAGTAGCCGGCCGCCGTAGGTGGCGCAGTTCTCGGTGCGGTGGCGGATCTCGTGGTAGGCCTCGGAGCCGTGCACGTAGGGGTTGTCGATGCAGAGGATCGACTTGAAATCGACCTGGGCGTCGCCCAGCAGACATTCGCGCTTCAGGGCGCAGACATCCAGGAAGAGGCCCTCGGCGGTTTTCGCCGTGACCGCGTCCAGCCGCCGCTTCAGCGCGGTCAGCCGGATTCTGCGCTCCGCCGCGCCGGGCTGAGCCTCCTCCGCCTGGCGCCGCAGGATGCGGTCGGTCCGCACCCACGCGTCCCAGGCCGCGGCCGCCGCGACCGCGTTCGTCCCGCGCTGCAGCAGCCACTCGCGGCGGACGAGGTCGCTGAACGGTAGGGCGTACAGGAACTCGTCGGGCTCCAGCACCTGCGGCGTGAGGCGCACCTCGTCGATCCAGCCGTTGAACGGCCCCTCGCCCGCGCCCTCCCCGAGGCAGAGCTCCCCGTCGGAATAGACGAGCGGGAAGGCGGTCCGCCCCGTGCCGCACGGCACGTAGTCCACATACATCCTGACGGTCTGGTCCGCGTACGAGAAGGCCACGTGGTGCCACGCCCCGTCCTCGACATCGACCCCGGAGCTGAAGGTCTGGTTCAAGCCTTTGGAGGGCGGCCAGGCGGCCGCGCTTTCGGGATAGGTGTCGAAGCGGGTGCGGACCTTCCTGCCGCTGACCGAGAGCGACCAGGTGGCCGTGTTCCGGGCGCGGTCCCGCACCTTGCCGATGATCAGCGGATAATCGTGGTGCTCTTTGACCCGGATGAACGCCTCCACCGTAAAGGCCGCGGGCCGGAAAGCGCCCGAGGCGGTGAGCCTGGATTTCCCGTCGAAATAAACCGACGAGCGGTTGGCCGCGTTCACCACCGCGCCCTTGCTCCCATGCGAGATCTGGCGGGTCGGGGAGGGCATCACTTCGGGGCTGAAGGCCGGCGCGCCGGACGCGCGTGCCGCCCGCATGTCCGCGATCCCGGCGGTGTTGACCAGCGAGGTCACGGCGCAGGGCAGCCGCCCAGCGTCGTCGCAATTCCAGTAGACCGCGGTTTCGGCCAGGCCAGTGCAGACGCAGCCGATCAACGCGGTCGTCAGCAGCCACCGTCTGCCCGCCGCACGAGAATGAGTTGCGGTCCCCGTCGTTTGATTGAAGGTCATGCCGTTCTCAATTCACCAGGATCAGCGTGCCCGCGGGCAAGACGTCGCCGCCCCGCATCGAGAGCGAGACCGCCGTGGACTTCCCCGGCCCTGTTAAAAACGATCCTGCCTGTCTTTTGAACGCTGCCTTGATTTGCATAGAGAGACCTTCCCCCGTGTAACATGTCGCCCGAGAGATGACGGGATGCCGGGCGTGTGCAGAAGCGATGTTTAAGGTTGTCCGTGAGCGTAGCAAAGCCGCTGCGGATGTTCAAGCGGTGACGGACGTTTTTTCCCGTGTCGAAGCTTGGCGCCGGGGCGCCGGCCAAGGTTGATGATGAAGCTCTGCATGTACCTGCGCCCGCTTGCGCCAGGTGTGGGTTCGTGCGATAATACAAGCGATTTTGCGGTTGTCGCAGATCCGGTTCTTCGGTTTCGATAAGACGAGCTTCTTGTTTTTGAGACGCCGGAACCGGGCTGGAACCCGGCCGAAGCGAAATGCGGTGCAGGTATGGCGCAGAAAACGTTTTGGAGTCTGTGGCACAGGTCGTGCTGCGTAAAAGGGATGACCAAGAAAGATCAGCCGCGAGCCGGTTGGGCCTCCCCGCGCGTCAGCCTGTGCGCGCGGTTGGCGGTCCTGTGTGCCGCATGGGCGGGCATGGCGGCCGCGGACGGCTGGCCGGGAATCTACAATCCCTACGAGCCGGTGACCGTCCACCTTGAAATGGCCGCGCAGGACTGGGACCGCGTCCGCTTCGACCAGCCCTCGCAAAGCGAGTCGTGGGTGCCTCAAGTCGCGCGGGCCTGGTTCCACGGGGAGAACGAGGCGCCGATGGAGGTGGCCGTGAGGCGCAAGGGGGAGTCGGATATCCCGCTGCCGGGCAGCGGGGACCCCCGCAAGGTCAGCATCAAGATCGACATCAACGAGTATGTCGCCGGCCAGACCTGGCGCGACCTCAAGAAGCTGAGCCTGGAGAACGGCAGTACCGCGCCGCTGCGCGAGGGTTTCGCCTGGCTGATCCACCGTCAGGCCGAGCCGCTTTACGGCTACGGGGCCGCGCTCAGCGGCTGGGTGCGGCTCTTCATCAACGGCGAGGAGGTCGGCGTCTTCACCAGCACGGAGCAGCGGGACGAGGCCTTCCTGCGCAACCACGACCTGTACAGTCCGACCTGCACCTGGCTCTACAAGGTCGACGGCACGACCACGCTCGAGGTCGGCGTGACGAACAGTCCGGCCTATCAGAACCTCATGTTTCTGCCCTTCAGCAGCGGTCCCGGCGGCGGGGCGGGCGCTGTCGTCTACGCGAAGCCGCCCTCGGGGGGCGGCACAAACGCGCCCGATTTCGATGCGTACCTGCCGAAGTGGGTCAACATGCGCGGCATGCTCACGCTCGCGGCCTGCAACGCCTTCACGGAGAACTCGGACTCGCTTTTCACCCATGACGGCAAGAACTCGTTTTGCGTGGATTTCTATCCGGCGTTTCCCCGCACGCGGCGCTATTACCCCTGGGACCTGGACACGGGCATCAGCCAGGGCACCGCGAGCATCTACGGGACGACGTCGTATCAGACGACCATCCTGGACCATCCCTGGTACGGCCGCGTGTACGAGCACATCCTGCGCGAGCTGCTGGACGGCCCGCTCTCGGTGGCCGCTCTGACCGACGTTCTGGGCCGGATGGAGGCGGGGCTGGCCGCGGCGTTTGCGACCGACCCTTACGTGTATGCCGGAGGCACGGCCGGGGAGTTCGACGCGCTGCGCGGTTGGGTCGCCACGCGCAACGCCAGCATCCGCTCGCAGTTCCGCTATCCGTTCGTGCCGCGCCCGACCTTCAATCATCCAGGCGGCGAGGTCGCGCCCGGCTTCGCCCTGACGATGAGCGCTCCAGCCGGGACGGTCTACTATACGCTGGACGGCACTGATCCCCGCGCGCCGGGCGGCGCGCCCTCCGCATCCGCGCTCGCGTGGAGCGCCCCGCTCCTGATCGATGCCCCGCGGCAGATCGTCGCCCGCACGCTTGCCGGAACCAACTGGTGCGGTTTGCCTGCGGAGGCGTCCTTCACGGTCGCACGGCACGGCAGCGCGCTGCGGGTGACCGAGATCATGTACAATCCGCTGGACGCGGATCTGACGGACGGAGTCGACAACGACGCCTACGAGTTCATCGAGTTCCGCAACACGGGGACGGCCGAGCTGGACCTGTCGCTGTTCACGTGCGACGGCATCACCTTCACCTTCCCGCCCGGCTTCAAGGTCGCGGCCGGCGCGTTCACCGTCCTGGTCCGCAATCCGGTCGCGTTTGCGGCGCTGTATCCCGGCGTGGCCTACGGCGGCGTGTATCTCGGGA
>JAHFSX010000044.1:34123-49530 GCA_023269675.1 Verrucomicrobiota bacterium | reverse complement strand
GCAAGGTCGACTTCCGCATGGACCGTACAGGCAACATCTGCGTGCTGTGCGGCAAGCGCAGTTTCGATGCCGACAAGCTGGTCGGCAACATCAACACGATCGTTGACGCGATCAGGGCCGAGCGGCCGGCGGGCGCCAAGGGCGCTTTCATCCGCTCCCTGACGGTCTGCTCGACGATGGGTGTGGGCGTGCGCGTGTCGATCCAGAACGCTGAATAACACGGGAGACGGATGCAATGAGAACCGAACAAATTTCCATTCTGAATGAGGTCATCGAGCGCGTCAAGGCGGCCGACTACTGCTTCGTGCTGAACTACGGCGGCTTGAAAGTGACCCAGATGACGACGTTGCGTCAGGAGCTGGCCAAGCACAACTCGCGCGCCATGGTGGTGAAGAACACCTACCTCGGCAAAATCGCGAAGGAGCTGGGCTGGTCGGACGTCTCCTCGATGCTGTCCGGGCCGACCGCGGTGGTCACCGGCCAGGGCGATGTGGCCGAAGTGGCCAAGGCGCTGGTCGAGTTCGTGAAGAAGAACGACAAGGCCGTGATCAAGGGCGCGAGCCTCGAATCCGCGACGCTGAGCGCCTCGGACGTGGACGCGCTCTCGAAGCTGCCTTCGAAGGACGTGATGCGCAGCACGCTGCTGGGCACCTTCCTGGCGCCGGCCACGAGCCTGGTGCGCGTGCTCAACGCGCCGCTGCTTAGCGTGCTCTATACGCTCAAGGCGTACGAGGAGCAGAAAGGCGCAGGCGCGCCCGCAGCTGAAGCTGCGCCCGTAACTGAATCTGCGGCATTGTAAGTGTCGTAAAAACCGCAAGGGCGGGCTGCCGGCGGGTGCCGGTGCCCCAGGGCGCGCAAGCGCCGACGGCCGCTTCATGAGCGGCGGCTCCTGCGGGAACCCCGCGCGCGATTCATCGCGTGCGGTTGCACAAAGAAAGAGGAACAGAAGATGACGAATGAAGAAGTGATCGATTTCCTGAGCAATCTCTCGGTGCTCGATATCTCCAAGCTGGTCAAGGCTCTGGAAGAGAAGTGGGGCGTTTCCGCCGCCGCTCCCGTGGCCGCCGCTGCCGCTCCGGCCGCTGCCGCCGCTGTGGTCGAAGAGAAGACCGAGTTCGATGTGATCCTGACTGACTTCGGCGCCAACAAGATCGGCGTCATCAAGGAAGTCCGCACGATCACGGGCCTCGGGCTGAAAGACGCCAAGGACCTGGTCGAAGCCGCTCCGAAGCCTGTGAAGCAGGGCGTCAGCAAGGATGAGGCCGCCAAGCTGAAGACTCAGCTCGAAGCCGCCGGCGCCAAAGTCGACGTGAAGTAATTTTCGCTGACTTTCAAAGTGGGGACTGCCCGAGTGATGACCCGGGCAGTCCTCGCTTTCCGGTAACAGGCGTTCGCGCCTCGCGCCGGAGAAGCCCGACCGGTCATCACGTTTCACGGTTGCCGAAAGAAAAACGAAACGCACCCGAGTGTTTGTTGATGCGTGCGCCAGCCGCAGTGTGAATCAGTTAAAAAAGTGGCCGCTTACCACACTTCCATTCACAACCGGTTGCCGGAATATCGCGTCAGAACAGTCGGCGGGCAGCGGGGCTCAGGCTCCGGCGTGCGGGTTTTTCACTTGGCAGCTATTCTAATAACAATCCAACCTGAGGTAGGCAATGGTTGATCGTAAAGTTTTCGGCAAGCTGAAAGCCGTTATCCAGCCGCCCGATCTGATCGAGATTCAGACGAAGTCGTATCAAGATTTTCTGCAATTGGATTCGGCCCCCGCCAAACGCGAAGAGAAGGGGCTCCAAGCCATCTTCCGTGAAGTTTTCCCGATTGACAGCTATGACGGCCGGTACACGCTGGACTTCGTCAAGTACGAGCTGGGCGAGCCGAAGATGGACGCCCTCGCCGCTTTGGCCGAAGGCAGCACCTTTGCCGCCCCTCTGCACGCCACGTTCCGCCTGAAGGACGGCGACGAGATCCGCGAAGAAGACGTCTACATGGGCGAGATCCCCCTGATGACCCGCGACGGCGCGTTCGTGATCAACGGCGCCGAGCGCGTGATCGTCTCGCAGCTGCACCGCTCCCCCGGCATCTGCTCCGAGAAGGCGCAGCACCCCAACGGCCAGACGCTCTTCTCCGTGCGCCTGATCCCGGACCGCGGCTCGTGGATCGAGATCCAGTTCGACTCCAGCGACATCATGTGGGTCTACATGGACCGCCGCCGCCGGCGCCGCAAGTTTTACGCGACCACCTTCCTCCGCGCGCTCGGCTACGGCTCGGACGAGGAAATCCTGAAGCTGTACTACACCTTCAAGCCGGTCTCGGTGAAGGGCACCCACACGGCCGATTCGCTCGACATGCTGGTCATGAAGGACGACCTGATCGACGTCGAGTCGCAGGCCGTGCTCGCGCGCCGCTACGATCCGCTCACCCCGGCGCTGCTCGAGCAGGTCGCCGCGGCCGGCTACGACAAGGTCGAGGTCGTGGACGTGTCGGTCGACGAGGGCACGCTGATCAAGACGCTGCGCGAAGACGCGAAGTCCGGCATCCACTCGGAAGAGGACGCGCTGAAGGATATCTACAAGCGCCTGCGCCCCGGCGACCCCGCCACCTCGTCCAACGCCAAGACGCTGCTCAAGCGCCTGTTCTTCGAGCCCCGCCGCTACGACCTGGGCAAAGTGGGCCGCCACAAGATCAACCAGAAGCTGGGCTTGGTCGGCAAGGTCGCCGACGATCAGCGCACGCTGCACGAGAGCGGCGTCGACGTGATCGAAGCCATCCGCCTGCTGCTGCGCATTTACATCGGCAAGGACCAGGTCGACGACATCGATCACCTGGGCAGCCGCCGCATCCGCACCGCGGGCGAACTGCTCGAGAACCAGTGCCGCGTGGGCCTGGCCCGCACGGAGCGGCTGATCCGCGAGCGCATGACGCTGTTCGATCCCGCGAGCGGCGTGCTTGCGCCGGCGCGTCTGGTGAACAGCAAGTCGCTTTCGGCGGTGGTTCAGGATTTCTTCGGCCGCAGCCAGCTGAGCCAGTTCATGGACCAGACCAACCCGCTGAGCGGTCTCGCGCACAAGCGCCGCCTCTCGGCCCTGGGCCCGGGCGGTCTGAGCCGCGAGCGCGCAGGCTTCGAAGTGCGCGACGTGCATTCGTCGCACTACGGCCGCATCTGTCCGATCGAGACGCCTGAAGGTCCGAACATCGGACTGATCTCCTCGCTCGGCATCTACGCCCGCATCAACGCGTTCGGCTTCATCGAGAGCCCGTACCGTCTGGTCAAGGCCGGCAAGGTCACGAACGAGGTGCACTACCTCTCGGCGGACAAGGAAGAGAACTTCTTTATCGCCCAGGCCAACTCCGAGCTCAAGTCGGACGGCGGTTTCGCGGCCGAGCGCGTCACCTGCCGTTACAAGACCGAGTTTGAAGACGTGGAGCGCGCCCGCGTGCAGTACATGGACGTCTCGCCGATGCAGGTGGTTTCGATCGCCGCCGGCCTGATCCCGTTCCTGGAGCACGATGACGCCAACCGCGCGCTGATGGGCGCGAACATGATGCGCCAGGCCGTGCCGCTGCTGAAATCGGAGCGCCCGTACGTGGCGACCGGCCTCGAGCTGCGCGCGGCCTCCGACTCCTGCGTGACCGTGCTGGCCGAAGGCGACGGCGTCGTGGCCTATGTTTCGGCGACCGAAATCGTCGTGACCCCCGACGGCAAGATGCCCACGGGCAAGGCGAAGAAGAGCGAAAACGCCAAGGGCATCTACCGCCACGCGCTGCAGAAGTTCCGCCGCTGCAACGCCGGCACCTGCTTCAACCAGAAGCCGATCGTCAAGACCGGCCAGGCGGTGAAGAAGAATGACGTGCTGGCGGACGGGCCGGCGACCAACCAGGGCGAGCTGTCGCTGGGCAAGAACCTGCTGGTGGCCTTCATGCCGTGGACCGGCTACAACTTCGAAGACGCGATCCTGGTGAGCGAGAAGGTGGTGCGCGATGACGTGTTCACCTCCATCCACATCCAGGACTTCGAGGTCGGCGCCCGCGACACCAAGCTGGGACCGGAAGAGATCACCCGCGACATCCCGAACGTGGGCGAGGACGCGCTGAAGAACCTCGGCACGGACGGCGTTGTGCGCGTGGGCGCGGAAGTGCGCCCCGGCGATATTCTGGTCGGCAAGATCACGCCCAAGAGCGAGACCGAGCTGGCGCCGGAAGAGCGCCTGCTGCGCGCGATCTTCGGCGAGAAGGCGGCGGACGTGCGCGACACGTCGCTGACCGTCCCGAGCGGCGTGTACGGCATTGTGATGGACGTCAAGGTCACCTCGCAGCAGGAGGCCCGCCGTCCGTTCCTGTCGCTCTCCGCTTCGCCCGAGGACAAGAAAGAGATCCGCGACGTCGAGGAAGAGCGCAAGAAGAAGCAGGCCGCGCTGGAGGAGGAGCTGACCACCTCGCTGAGCAACATCCTGTTGGGCGAGAAGATCCCCCTGGACGTGCTCGATGTCGAAACCGGCGAGATCATCATCCCGGCCAACCGCAAGATCACCAAGACCTTGCTGGCCCGCCTGGCGAAATCGCACGATCACATCCAGATCGAGAACAGCCCGGTCCAGCAGAAGATCGAGGAGATCATCAACGGCTTCCGTCCCAAGTTCGCCGAGATGACCGAGCAGGGCGGCAGCGACTTCGGCGCCGAACTCGACGGGATCATCGACGAGGGCGGCGTCATCAAGCAGGTGCGCGTCTACATCGCCGAAAAGAAGAACCTGTCGGTGGGTGACAAGCTCGCGGGCCGCCACGGCAACAAGGGCGTGGTCGCGAAGATCGTGCCAGACTGCGACATGCCGTTCCTGCCGGACGGCACGCCGGTCGACATCGTGCTGAACCCCCTCGGCGTGCCTTCCCGCATGAACTTGGGCCAGCTGTTCGAGACCTATCTCGGCGTGGCCTGTAAGGTGCTCGGCTTCCATGCCGCGACGCCGGTGTTCGACGGCACGAAAGAGGAAGAGATCGACCAGCTCCTCCGCCAGGCCCGCAAGGCCCAGGAGAAGGAGATCGGCGGCAACGCGTGGCTGTGCGAGGACGGCAAGACGGTGCTCTACGACGGCCGCACGGGCGACCCGTTCGACCAGCGCGTCGTCGTCGGCCAGATCTACATGCTGAAGCTCCACCATTTGGTGACCGACAAGATCCATGCGCGCGCCACCGGGCCGTATTCGCTCGTGACGCAGCAGCCGCTGGGCGGCAAAGCGCAATATGGCGGCCAGCGCATGGGCGAAATGGAGGTCTGGGCCCTCGAGGCTTACGGCGTGGCCTACGCGCTGCAGGAGCTGCTGACCGTCAAGTCCGACGATGTCAGCGGACGTACCCGGATCTACGAGGCAATCGTGAAGGGGCAGAACACGCTCGACGCCGGCATGCCGGAGTCGTTCTCGGTGCTGATGCACGAGTTGCGCGGTTTGTGTCTCGACATGAAGTTGCTGGGCGGCGAGACACCCCAGTCGAGTGCCGATTTCCCGAGAATCTAAGGCGACCAGTCAGGAGGTTCACAATGAATCCTTATGCAGCAAGAGAGATGTTTGGTGGGATGTTTGATGCGGGTGCGCATTACGATGCCGTGAGCATTACGCTCGCATCACCTGAAACCATCCGTTCCTGGAGTCATGGCGAAGTCCGCAACCCGGAAACCATCAACTACCGGACCTACCGTCCGGAGCGCGATGGCCTGTTCTGCGAGCGGATTTTCGGGCCGACGCGTGACTGGGAGTGCGCCTGCGGCAAGTACAAGCGGATCAAGCACAAGGGTGTGGTCTGCGACCGCTGCGGCGTCGAGGTGACGGTTTCGCGCGTGCGCCGCCAGCGCATGGGCCACATCGAGCTGGCCGTGCCGGTCTCGCACATCTGGTTCTTCAAGTGCAGCCCGAGCCGCATCGGCCTGGTCCTGGACAAGACCGCCAGCGAGCTGGAGCGCGTGCTGTACTACGAGGACTACATGGTGATCGAGCCGGGCGAGACCCCGCTCAAGTACATGCAGCTGCTCTCCGAGCCCGAGTATCACGAGGCGCTGGAGAAGTACGGCGAGAACTTCGAAGCCATGATGGGCGCGGAGGCGGTGCGCCGCACGCTCAACAAGGTGGACCTGGTTCAGCTCATGCAGGACCTGGAAGAGCAGATCGAGAACACCCGCAGCAAGCAGACGCGCAAAAAGATCACGAAGCGCATGAAGATCGCCGACGGTTTCCGCGTGAGCGGCGCCCATCCCGAGTGGATGGTGCTGGACTGTCTCCCGGTCATCCCGCCGGAGCTGCGCCCGCTGGTGCCGCTCGAGGGCGGCCGCTTCGCGACCTCGGACCTCAATGATCTGTACCGCCGCGTGATCAACCGCAACAACCGTCTGAAGAACCTGCTCTCGCTCAAGACGCCGGATGTCATCATCCGCAACGAGAAGCGCATGCTGCAGGAGGCGGTCGACGCGGTGTTCGACAACGGCCGTCACGGCCGGGCCGTGGCGGGCGCGGGCAACCGTCCGCTCAAGTCCCTCAGCGACATGCTCAAGGGCAAGACCGGACGCTTCCGTCAGAACCTGCTCGGCAAGCGCGTGGACTATTCCGGTCGTTCGGTGATCGTGGTCGGCCCCGAGCTGAAGATCACGCAGTGCGGCCTGCCGAAGAAGATGGCGCTGACGCTGTTCGAGCCGTTCATCATCCGCCGCCTGAAGGAGAAGGGCATCTGCCACACCGTCCGCACGGCGCGCAAGATGATCGAGCGCCACGACGAGCAGGTCTGGGACATTCTGGAAGAGGTCACCAAGGGCAAGACGGTCATGCTGAACCGCGCCCCGACGTTGCACCGTCTTTCGATCCAGAGCTTCGAGCCGGTGCTGATCGAGGGCGAGGCGATCCGTATCCACCCGATGGTGTGTACGGCGTTCAACGCCGACTTCGACGGCGACCAGATGGCCGTGCACGTGCCGCTGTCGGTCGAGGCGCAGCTCGAGAGCCGCCTGCTGATGATGTCGTCGAACTCGATCTTCTCGCCGGCTTCCGGCAAGTCGATCATGACGCCGACGCAGGATATCGCGCTGGGCATCTACTACCTGACGGTCCCGAGCCAGCAGGACAAGCTCGCGAACAGGATCGCGGGCAAGGTCCCGGCCGGGAACGAGCACTTGCCGCTCTTCAACAGCACGGCCGAGGTGGATTTCGCCTTGGCGGAAAGCGCGATCAATTATCACACGCGCATCCGCTTCCGTAACCCGGACGTCGGGACCGTCGGCCGCCGCTTCGGCACCCCCGATGTGCGCGTCATCGAGACGACCGCCGGCCGCGTCATCTTCAATGAGACTTGGCCCGTGGAGCTCGGCTTCATCAACGACAAGATCGACAAGAGCAAGCTGGGCGACCTCATCCTCCACTGCCACCAGGTCGCGGGGCACGCCCGCACGGTGAAGGCGCTGGACGATCTGAAAACGCTCGGCTTCAAGCACGCCTGTCTGGCCGGTGTCTCGATGGGACTGAAGGACATGATCCGTCCCAAGGTCAAGGACGAGATCATCGCCAAGGCGTACACCGAGGTCGAGAAGGTCGACGGTCAGCACCAGACCGGCGTCATCACCGACGGCGAGCGCCACAACAAGATCATCGATATCTGGACGGCGGCCACCGAGAAGGTGTCCGACGAACTGTACAAGACGATCGACCGCAACGTCACCGAGGCGAAGCCGAACCCCACCGAGACCAACCCGGTTTACATGATGGTGGACTCCAAGGCCCGTGGCTCGAAACTGCAGATCCGTCAGCTGGCCGGTATGCGCGGCCTGATGGCCAACCCCTCCGGCGAGATCATCGAACGCCCGATCACGGCCTCGTTCCGTGAAGGCCTGAGCGTGCTGGAGTACTTCATCTCCACGCACGGCGCGCGTAAGGGCTTGGCCGATACGGCGCTGAAGACCGCCGACGCGGGTTACCTGACGCGTAAGCTGGTCGACGTGTCGCAGGACGTGATCATCACGATCCAGGACTGCAACACCGTGAACGGCATCGAGGTCGAGGCGGTGGAGGAAGGCGACGAGACGCTCATTCCGCTGCGCACCCGCGTGCTCGGCCGCACGGCGCTGTACGAGATCCGTCATCCCGCCTCCGGCGAGGTGCTGATCCCGGCGAACGGCGACATCGACGAGTCCGCGTGCAAGCTGCTGGAGGACGGCGGCATCGAGCACGTCTGGATCCGCAGCGGGCTCACCTGCGACTCGCCGCACGGCATGTGCGCGAAGTGCTACGGACGCGACCTTTCGACCGGCAAGCAGGTCGAGATCGGCGTGGCGGTCGGCATCATCGCGGCGCAGTCCATCGGCGAGCCGGGCACGCAGCTGACGATGCGTACGTTCCATATCGGTGGTACGGCGTCGACGGTTTCCAAGGTTCCTGAAATCGTGCTCAAGAACGCGGGCTTCATCAAGTACGTCGATCTGCGTATCGTGCGTAACGATGAAGGCAACACCGTCGTGCTCAACAAGAACGGCACGATCGAGATCGTGGACGCGGCCGGCACGGAAATCGACACCTACAACCTGCAGATGGGTACGGTGTTGCTCGCCGAGAACAATTCGGCCGTCAAGGCCGGCCAGCGCGTGGCCGTGTGGGACCCCCATTCGGTGCCGATCTTGGCTGAGAAGCACGGCGTGGTTTCGTTCATGGACTTCGTGGACGACGTCTCGGTCCGCAGCGACCAGGACGCCGCTTCCGGCGCGACGACGCTGCTCGTGCTCGAGTCCAAGGAAGACCTGCATCCGCAGATCATCGTGACCGACCCGACGACGCGCGAGATCTTGGGCTTCTACCACATTCCCGCCGGCGCCATCGTGATGGTGAAGGAGGGCGTGAAGGTTTCGCCCGGTATGCTGATCGCGAAGACGCCGCGTAAAGAGGCGAAGACGCGCGACATCACCGGCGGTCTGCCGCGCGTGGCGGAGCTGTTCGAAGCCCGCCAGCCCAAGGATGCGGCGGAAATCTCCCGTATCGAAGGCGTGGTCGACTTCGGCGAGCATCAGCGCGGCAAGCGTTGCCTGGTGGTGCACGACGAGATCACCGGCCACAACGAGGAGCACCTCATCCCGATGGGCAAGCAGGTGGTGGTGTTCAAGGGCGACCGCGTCAAGAAGGGCCAGCAGCTCACCGAAGGTCCGGTGGTGCCGCAGGAGATCCTCGACGTCTGCGGTCCCCAGGAGCTGCAGCGCTATCTGGTCAGCGAAGTCCAGCAGGTCTACCGTCTGCAGGGCGTGGAAATCAACGACAAGCACATCGAGATCATCGTGCGCCAGATGCTGCGCAAGGTCCGTATCACCAATCCGGGCGATACCGACTTCCTCTGGGGCGAGCAGGTGTCGCGTCAAAAGTTCCTCGAGATCAACGAAGAGATCGTGGCTGAAGGTAAACGTCCGGCCGAGGCGCAGCCCGCCTTGCTGGGCATCACCAAGGCCTCGCTCGAGACCGACAGCTTCATCTCGGCGGCCTCCTTCCAAGACACGACGCGCGTGCTCACCGACGCGGCCACCATGGGCCGCGTGGACGAACTGCGCGGCTTCAAGGAGAACGTGATCCTCGGTCATCTGATCCCGGGCGGCACCGGCTTCCCGCTGCACCGCCACATCAAGCTCGTGCCGCTGGCCGAGCCGATCAGCGAAGAGGAGATGGCTTCGCTTCAGGCCGAGGCGCAGAGCCAGCTTGACGAGGTCTTCAACTAAGACGACCTGTTTCAATGAAACGGCGGGCGGGGCGCGATGAGCGCTCCGCCCGCTTTTTTTGTGCCCGGCCGCTGACAGGCAAGGCCACTCCGCATGAGCCGCAAAGAAAAAAAAGGAGGGCGGGTTTTCCAACCCGCCGTCGTCCGGCGGACAGGAATGTCCGCCCCGCCGTTCGATGCCGGCACCGAAGCCTGGACAGGCTCCGGCGGTGGTGTCCGGCAGGATTACCGGCCCGCGCCCAGCAGCTGCCTGGCCATGTCGGCGAAGAGCATGATGTTCAGCAGCGTGATGAGCCCCGCGATGGCGAACAGCATCAGCTTCGGCCCCGTCTTGTTGGCGTAGGGGCCCATCACCTTTTTCGAGGAGGTCAGGAACAGCAGCAGGAAGACCGTGAAGGGCAGCTGGATGCTGAGCAGCACCTGCGACCAGATCAAGCCCTTGAACGGGTTGCTGATGAACAGGATCGCGGCCGCGGCCGCGCCGTAGGTGAGGACCAGCCCGACGCGCGTGTGGCGGTCCTTGATGTTGTAGGTTTCGCCGAACATCCCCGCGAAGATGGAGCCGCCCGCCATGCCCGCGGTGATGCTCGACGCGAGGCCCGAGAAGAGCAGCGCGCACGCGAAGACCGTGGCGGCCAGATGGCCCAGCAGCGGCTGCAGCAGCGCCCCGGCCTGCGGCAGGTCCGTGACGACCGTGCCGCTCGCGTGAAACGTGGCGACCGCCAGAATGATGATCGCGCAGTTGATCACCCAGCCGATGATCATGGAAAAGAGCGTGTCCAGGAACTCGTAGTCGAGCTGGCGCTTCATCACCACCGGGTCGGCGAGATTCCATTGCCGGCTCTGGATGACTTCCGAATGCAGGAAGAGGTTGTGCGGCATGACCACGGCGCCCAGCACGCTCATCAGGATGGGAATGGACCCGCTCGGGACCGTCGGCTTCACCATGCCGATCAGCGCGTCTTGCCAGGGGACGTCCACCATCGTGAGCTCGTAGATGAACGAGATGCCGATCAGCGAGACGAACCCGACGATCCATTTTTCCACCTTGGGATAGGTGTTGGTGGCCAGCACCGTGCTCACGGTGGCCACCGTCAGGAGAGAGCCGGGCACGAGCGGAATCCGGAACAGCATGTTCAAGGCGATGGCCGCGCCCAGGATCTCGGCCAGCGCGGTCGCGATGGCGGCGCCGACGGCCGAGAGCAGGATGAGGCGGGACGCCCAGGGTTTCATATGCCGGGTGGCGGATTCGGAGATGCAGTCGCCGGTCACGATGCCGAGGTGCGCGGCGTTGTGCTGCAGCAGAATCAGCATGACCGTGGAGAGGGTGATCACCCAGAGCAGCGCGTAGCCGAACTCCGACCCGGCGGCGATGTTGGCCGCCCAGTTGCCGGGGTCGATGAAGCCCACGGTGATCAGCAGGCCGGGCCCGATGTACTTCAGGAACTCCTGGGCGCGCGCGCTGCGCGGGTGCTTCTCGAGCAGGAAAGTTTTCAGTTTGCTAAACATGTGCATCAACTATAACAGAACCGGACAGAGGACGGCCAATGGGATTTGCCGCGGCACCACCGCAGGGGTGCACCGTCGCTTTACTGACCAGAAGGGCGGTGTTCTGCGCAGTGCGCGCCCGGAGGTCGCGCTTGGAGGGGGCGGCGCAAAAATCGCCCGCCCATGCTCAGGGATGAGCATGGCACATCCCGGGAATGTGGCACGCCCATCCTTGGGCGTGCGCGCCGACCCGTGCGCGCCGGCCTTGGCAGGCCTCATCCGTTATGCTAACGTTACGGCAATAATAAATGGGGACTCTTTTTCTGGGGGACGTTCATGAGGAAACTCGTTGGTGTTTTTGCGGCGGTCTGCGGGCTCGTCCCCGGATGGCTCCGGGCGGACGCGCAAGCGGATACGCTGATTCAGTCGCTGACCGCGGCGAGGGCCGCTTTTCAGCAGGGGCTTTCGCAGTGCAGCGACAACGCGGCGCGGCTTCCCGCGACCTTCAGGCCGTATCAGAGCCCCCAGGTCAAGGGCGGCGATGCGCCGGTGGCGGTCTCCGTCGACTTGACGGGTCTCGACCACCTCTGCCTCGTGGCCGAGGGCTCGATGGGCGGCGGCCATACGTATTGGGGCGAGCCCGTGCTGATCGACGCGGCGGGCAAGGCCACGCGCCTCACCGACGTGACGCCGCAGGTGGTGGTCCTGGGCTGGAGCGAGCTGCGCGTCAACAAAGGGAATGGTCCGTTCTATTCGATCGGCGGCCAGCGCATGGCCTTCGGCCTCTTCGCGCACGTCGACAGCTACCTCAGCTTTGCCCTCGACAAGAAGTATGTGAGGTTCGAAGCCAAGGCTGGCATCTCCGATACCGGCTCGGAAAGCGCCCACGCGAAGTTCAGCGTACTGGGCGGCTTCGACAAGCGGCAGGTGCAGGCGATCTTCAAAGGCAGTCTGGACAACGAGAGCGTGGGCGATCTCGGCCGCGAGTGGCAGGTGGCCGCCGCGGGCGGCACGCTCGAACTGGCGCGGTGGATACGCACGCCGGGAACGGAGCTGGTCACCGAGGCGGTCCGCAAGCTGCTGGCGCAGTGCGGCGACGAACCCGCGCTCGCGCGGCGGCTGGAGGCGCTGGGCGCGGGCAAGACCGTCGACACGTCCATGGAGTGGCTGCGCCTCTATTTCGACGTGCTGGCGGTCAAACGCGAGTACGCCGCGCTCGACGAGGCCGTCGCGCAGCTCGACGCGCTGTGCGCGTTCATGAAATCCGAAGGGGCGGCGATCGACGCGTTCCACACGGAGATCGACGCGGCCAAACAGGGCGCGGCGGCCGAACGCAAGAAGGGCATGCAGGCGCTCCGCGCGTATGTCGATAAGCTCGCGGCGCTGCGCCGCAGGATCCTCTTCAGCCATCCGGCGGCCGACTTCAAAGACCTGTTGGTCGATGTGCGGCACATTCCGCTCTATTATCACAACGTGGACCAGTACCTCGGCAAGAGCAGCCGCGTGGCGCCGGGACTGCTGGTGCTGGAGGGCTGGAAGAGCGCCGCGCCGCATGAGCGCTGGCTGACGCGCGACCGTCTGCCGCCGGGCTGCACGCAGCACCCCGACCTGTCTTACGACGGCAAGCGCGCGCTTTTCAGTTACTGCGACCACACCGAGGCCGATCCGGTCAAGCGGCGCTTCCTGATCTACGAGGCGGCGGTCGACGGCAGCGGCGTGCGGCAGGTGACGGGCACGGCGGCGGACGCGTGGGAGCAGACGCGGCGCGACGGCCGCTACACGGTGATGATCGAGGACTTCGACCCGCACTATCTGCCGGACGGCGGGTTCGTCTTCACCTCCACGCGCAGCCAGAACATTGCGCGCTGCCATGCCGGGCGCAACGCGCCGGCGTTCCTGATCCACCGCGGACAGCTGGACGGCACGGGCATCCGCGCGCTGAGCTGGGGCGAGGCCAACGAGCTCGACCCGGCGGTGCTGAACGACGGCCGCATCATCTACAACCGCTGGGAGTACGTCAACCGCCACGACTGCCTCTTCCACAAGCTGTGGAGCATGAAGCCCGACGGCACGGGCGCGGCGAATTTTTACGGCAACCTCACGCCTGTGCCGCAGTCGATCACCGAGCCGCGTCCGATCCCCGGCAGCGGTAAGGTCATGGCCACGGCTACAGGGCACCATTCCTTCACTGCCGGCAGCATCGTCCTGATCGATCCGCTGAAAGGCGTGGAGGGTCCGGATCCGGTCTACAAGCTGACTCCCGAGGTCAAGTATCCCGAGGCGGAGGGCTGGGGCATGCCGACCTATGTGTCGCCATATCCGCTGACAGAAAAGCTCTTTTTCGCCGCATGGTCGCCTTATCCTCACGGCATCGAGGGAGAGTCGGCGGGAAGCGTCTATGCGATCTACCTCGTCTTCCATTACGACGGCAAGGCCTACCGCGAGCTGGTCTACGAGCCGAAGGGGGGATTTTCCTGTTTTACGCCGCTCCCGCTGCGCCCGCGCCCGTTGCCGCCGGTGCTGCCCTCCGCGCTGGTGGCGGGATCGGCCACGGGCACAGGCACCTTCTACGTCCAGAACGTGTATGAGAGCCTGCACCCGATCGCCTCGAACAGCGTGAAGTATCTGCGCGTCAACGCGCTCTTCAACCAGCCCACGCCGCGCGTGCCGCACAGAAGCTGGGTGATGGACGAGGTGGCCAAGGGCGTGCTCGGCACGGTGCCGGTCAACGCCGACGGCTCCGTCGCGTTCACGATCCCTTCGCATACGCCGGTGCAGCTGCAGCTGCTCGACGCGGACAAGCAGTGCGTGATGAACATGCGCTCGTTCATCTACCTGCAGGACGGCGAACGCGTGAGCTGCGTGGGCTGCCACGAGGACCGCATGAGGTCGCCTCCGCCCGTGAACTACGCGGCGCTGCGCGCGAACGAGCCGACGCCCGTGCCCGGGCCGGACGCGAAGCGGGGCTTCAACTATGTGGCCTCCGTGCAGCCGGTGCTGGACCGTTACTGTATCCGCTGCCACGGGCTGGAGAAGACCGAGGGCGGCGTGAATCTGACGGGCGCGTACCTTGAACGCGAGACCGGACGGTATCCGGGCGGCAAGCTGCGCATGAGCAAGTCGTACGAGTTTCTGGTCACGAATCCCAAGTATTACAAGCTGATGGACCGCAACTGCGAGACGCGGTCCTCGGTGCCTAAGGATTATCTCTCGTCCGCGAGCGGCCTGCCCGCGTGGCTGCAGAAGCACGGCAAGGAGAAGGGCGCGGAACTCGATCCCGCGAGCCGGGAGCGGGTGATCACGTGGCTGGACGTCAACGCGCAGCTCTACGGCAACTACAGCTTCAACCGCGAGGAGAACCGCACGGCTGACCCCGCGGGCGAGAAGGCCTTGCGCGCCTATGTGAAGGCGTGCTTCGGCGAGGCGCTGGCGGGTCAGCCCTTCGAGGCGCTGGTGAACAACGGCTGCACCGGCGAGAGCCGCATCCTCAACGCGCCGCTGGCGGCTGCGGCGGGGGGCTGGGGGCAGTTCTCCGGCTGGAAGAACAGGGACGAGGCGGGCTATGTGAAGATGCGCGAACTCGTCGACGCCGCGCTCGCGCCGCTCGCGTTCCGCGATGCGGACGGCGCCTGCGGCAACCCCGAACGCTGCCGCTGCGGCGCGTGCTGGGTCAAGCCTTTCGAGGCGGAGTGGCGGAAGCTGCCGGTCAAGTAACGCTATCGAGTTGAGTCTGGTTAAGGAGGGCTGGACGTCCCGGACAGCCCAACGTGCGTCCGAGACGTCCGCACGTACGGCTCGGGATGCGAGGAGAACGAAACATGAAGGCAATCAAGACGGAGGGTGCGCCGGCGGCGATCGGGCCTTACGCGCAGGCGATTGAGGTGAACGGCATGGTGTTCTGTTCGGGGCAGATCCCGATCAGCCCCGTCTCGGGAGCCATCGAGGCGTTGGACGCCGCGGGTCAGGCCGTGCAGGTGCTGTTGAATCTGCGCGCGGTGCTGGAGGCGGCGGGATCAAGCCTGCACAAGGTGGTGAAGACGACCGTCTTCCTGACCGACATCGCCGACTTTCCCGCCGTCAACGAAGTCTATGCCGAGGTGTTCGGCGGCCACACGCCCGCGCGTTCGACCGTGCAGGTCGGGGCGCTGCCCCGCGGCGCGAAGATCGAGATCGAGGCGATCGCGGTCAAATGAGGC
>JAHFSX010000044.1:0-34023 GCA_023269675.1 Verrucomicrobiota bacterium | reverse complement strand
TCAAATGAGGCCGTGCGCGGCGAGCCAGTCGCGCACCGGCGCTTCGGGCAGGCCCATGATGTTGGTGTAGGAGCCGCTGTAGCCGGCGATCAGCAGGTCGCCGTTCTCGTCGATGTCATACGCCCCCGCGCGGTCGAGCGGCCGCGTCTTGTGAAGATACGTCAGGATGGACTCCTCCGACAGGATCTTGAACTGCACGGAAGAGGCCTCCACGCGGAGCTCGGGCTCGTGGTGCGGCAACCCCAGCGCCATGCCGGTGTAGACGATCTGCGTGCGGCCAGAGAAGGCGCGCAGGAACTGCGCGGCCTCCTCGAGATCCACCGGTTTGCCGATGAGTCGGCCTTCGAACCACACCAGCGTGTCGGCCGTGACGAGCGCGGCTTCGGGATGGCGCTTGCGGCAGGCGCGGTATTTCTCCAGCGCGTTGGTGACCACCGTGTGCACGGGGTCGGCCGCGTCGTGGATCTCGACGGTGTCGGCGGTGGAAACGGTGAAGGCGCAGCCCAGCGCGTGCAGGATCTTCTTGCGGCGGGGCGAGGCTGAGCCGAGGATGAGGGGGATGGCCATAAGGAGGAGTTAGGAACTAGGAGTTAGGAGTTGGGAGGTGGGTCTTTGCGCCCGCTCTCGTAACGCGCGGCCGACGTCCGGCACGGCGGCCAGCAGCTCGCGGGTGTAGGCGTGCTTCGGCGCGTCGAGCACGTCGGCGGCCGGGCCGCTCTCGACGAACTGGCCGGCGTACATCACGGCCACGCGGTCGCAGATGTTGCGCACCACCGCGAGGTCGTGCGAGATCAGGATGACCGCGAGATGCAGCTCCTTCTGGAGCGTGCGCACCAAGTTCAGGATGCGGGCCTGCACCGAGACGTCCAGCGCGCTGACCGGCTCGTCCGCGATGATGAGCTGCGGCTCGAGCGCGAGGCAGCGCGCGAAGCTGATCCGCTGACACTGGCCGCCGCTGATCTCGCGCGGGTAGGCGTCGAGCACCGTCTCCGGCAGCCCGACGCGGTCCAGCAGCTCGCGCACGCGGGCCGCGACGCGGTTGGCGGGCACCATCCGGTGCACGTGCAGCACCTCTTCGAGGGTTTGGCGCACGGTCATGCGGGGGTTGAGCGAGCCCACAGCGTCCTGAAAGACCATCTGCACGACGCGGCGGTAATCACGGAACGCGGCGGGCGCCATGCGGCTGAGCTCCTGGCCCTTGAAGCGCAAGGAGCCCGCGCTGGGCGGCTGGAGCCCGATGACGGTCTTGGCGAGCGAGGATTTGCCGCAGCCGCTCTCGCCTACGATGCCGAGCGATTCGCCCGCGTCGACGCTGAACGACACGCCGCGCACGGCTTCGACCGGCTTCTGGCCGTGCGCGTGGTAGGTGACGTGGAGGTCTTGGACGTTCAGGAGCGTCATGGGGATGTTCACGGTTCACGGTCGGGGAAGGTCGATGGAGGGCGAGCGTCCTCGCGAGCCGCACGGGTCCGCGTTTCACTTTCTTGGCCGGTCTGTTGTTTCGGCCAGCAGCGGAACATGCGCTCGTCGGACAGGGTTTCGGGCGGCGGGTCCGTATGGCAGCGGGGGGCGGCTTCGGCGCAGCGCGGGGCGAACGCGCAGCCCGCGGGCCAGGCGTCGGGCGAGGGCACGGTGCCGGGGATGTCCTGCAGCGGGGTGTCGCGCGGCGCGTCGAGCAGGGGCACGGCTGCGAGCAGGCCGCGCGTGTAGGGGTGGCGCGGATGCGCCAGCACGTCGGCGACCGCGCCGCTCTCGACAATCTCTCCCGCGTACATGACGTACACGCGCTCCATGCGGCCGGCCACGAGCCCGAGGTTGTGGGTGATCAGCAGTACGGCCATGTCGTGGGCGTCGGCGAGGGTGTCGATCAGGTCCAGGACCTGGCGCTGCGTGGTGACGTCCAGCGCGGTGGTGGGCTCGTCGGCGACCAGCAGCTTGGGCCGCGCGGCGAGCGCCATGGCCAGCATCACGCGCTGCTGCTGGCCGCCGCTGAGCTCGCAGGGGAAGGCGCGCGCGGCCCGCGCGGGATCGGGCAGGCCGGTTTTGCGGAGCAGGTCGATGGCGGCGGCCAGGCGGTCGGCGCGGCTCAGGTTCGGCAGGGACTCGGCGATCTGGTCGCACACGCGCATGACGGGGTTGAGGCTGGCGGAGGGGTCCTGGAAAACGTAGGCGATGCCGTGGCCGCGCACGCGGGCCAGCGCGCGGTTGTCCAGCGTGAGCGTGTCGGCGCCCTCGAAGAGCACCTCTCCGGAAAGGCGGGCGCGGTCGGTCGGCGCCAGGCGGGTGAGTGCCAGCGCGGTGAGGCTTTTGCCGCAGCCGCTCTCGCCCACGACGGCGACGCGGTCGCCCGCGTGGACGGTCAGCGAGACCGAGCGCACGGGGGTGGTTTCCATGCCCTCCTGGCGGAAGGTGACGGCGAGATCCCTGACCTGGAGAAGGGGTACATACATTGGCGAATCATTGTAACCGGAAGCGGCCGGAAGCGGGAACAGAAAATGCCGCGAAACCGGACTTTGTTTCGCGGCTGAAACAAGGCATAATCAACGGCCGGTTTTCAACAAGGGGAAGGGGCCATGCCGGATCAAGCGCACGCGGCGACGCTGGGACAGATCTTCGTGAGTTTCGCGAAGGTCGGCGCGGTGCTGTTCGGCGGCGGCTACGCGATGCTGCCGCTCTTGGAGCGCGAGGTGGTGAACCGCCGCGGCTGGTGCCGGTTCGAAGAGATGACGGACTATTACGCCATGTCGCAGCTGGTGCCGGGCGTGGTGGCGATCAATACGGCGATGCTGATCGGGCATCATCTGCGCGGCTTCTGGGGGACGGTGGCGGCGACCCTCGGCGTGGTGTTCGCCCCCTTCTTCGTGATCCTTGCCTATGCGGTCGCCTTTGATCAGATGGCGGGCTCCAGGCTGCTGGCCGCGGCGATGTCGGGCCTGCGCCCGGCCGTGGCGGGCCTGATGCTGGGCGTGGCCTACACGCTGTTCAGGCGCAGCCGGCAGACGCGGCTGGGCCTGGCCGTCTCCGTCCTCGTGGTCGCGCTCGTGCTGGGGTGCGGCGTCAGCGCGGTGCGCGTGATCCTGGCGGGGGTGGCGGCCGGCGTGCTGTGGTACGCGGCGTCAGTTCTCCGGAGGAGGCCATGAACATCTTCCTCAAGCTGGCTTATGTCTTTTTCAAGATCGGCATCCTGACCGTCGGCGGCGGGCTGGCGATGATCCCGATCATCCAGTACGAGATGGTGAGCCGCGGCTGGCTGGACACGCAGCAGTTTCTCGACATTCTTGGCATCGCGCAGATGACGCCCGGCCCGATGTCGGTCAACACCGCCACGTTTGTCGGTTACCGCGTGGTGGGCGCGGCCTATCCGCAGGCGCTCTGGATCGCGGTGGCGGGCGCGGTGGTGGGCACGCTGGCGGTGTGCGCGCCCTCGCTGCTGTGCATCAACCTGCTGGGGGCGTTTTGGCGCCGCAACCGCCATCATCCCTGCATGGTGCGGGTGTTCGACATCCTGCGTCCGCTCGTCACCGGCCTGGTGATCACGGCGGCCGCGCTGCTGGTGCTGGAGTGCCTGTGGGGCGGCGAGGCGCGCGCCGTGCTGCAGCGTCTGCCCGACCTGCGGGCCACGGCGCTTGTGGCGGCCGCCTTCGCCCTGACCGCGTTCACAAAACTCTCGCCCGTCTACGTCCTGCTGGGTGGCGCGGCGATCGGGGCGGCGCTCGGGTTCCTCTGAATTCGCGTTTGATGTGTTGACCCGTTGGTTTAAAATAGATAAACTCCGTTCTCTTTCAAGGGCTGTACATGCCTGTTACGTGAGCACCGGAAATTTTTTCCGCAAAAGGAGACCGAATGAACGCATCGCAACCCACAAATCCGATGTTGGACGCTGGGCTGTTGAAGGGGTACGCGGACAAAATTCGCGCGACGGGCAAAATCGATCCGGCGCTGTACGAGAAGTTTAACGTCAAGCGCGGCCTTCGCAATGCGGACGGGACGGGCGTCCTGGTCGGCCTGACCTGCATCGGCGCCGTGCACGGCTACATCATCTCCGAGAGCGAGAAGGTCTCGGTCCCGGGGCAGCTTTTCTATCGCGGCATCAACGTCAACGATCTCGTGCACGGGTTTCAGAGCGAGAGGCGCTTCGGGTTTGAGGAGACCGCCTACCTGCTGCTGTTCGGCGAACTGCCGAGCGCGGGCGAGCTGAAGATCTGGAACGAGTTGCTCGATTCGTACCGCCGGTTGCCGGACGGCTTCAAAGAAAGCGCGATCATCCGCGCGCCGGGCAAGGATCTGATGAACAGCATCGCGCGGGCCGTGCTGATGGCCTATACCTATGATCCCGCGCCGGACCGGCTGGACATCGAGACGACGCTGCGGCAGAGCATCGAGATGATCGCGCAGTTCCCGACCATCGCCGCCTACGCGTACCAGGCCAAAGCCCACTACCACATGGGGCAGAGCCTGATGATGCGCTATCCCGAGAGCGGGAAAAGCACGGCGGAGAATCTCCTGATGCTGATCCGCGAGGACGGCATGTACTCGCAGCTCGAAGCCGAACTGCTCGACCTCTGCCTCGTGCTGCACGCGGAGCACGGCGGCGGCAACAACTCGGCCTTCACCACGCACGTGGTGACCTCCTCGTTCACCGACTCGTACGCCGCCATCGCGGCGGCGACGCTCTCGCTCAAGGGCCCGCGCCACGGCGGCGCCAACCTGCGCGTGATGGAGCAGATGCGCGAGATCAAGGAGCACGTCGAGCACTGGGACAACGAGGGCGAGGTGGCCGATTACCTGACCAAGATCCTCAACAGGCAGGCCGGCGACGGCACGGGGCTGATTTACGGGCTCGGTCACGCGGTCTACACGCTGTCCGACCCGCGCACCGACATGCTGCGCCAGAAGGCGCACCTGCTGGCCAAGTCCAAGGGGCGCGAAGAAGAGCTGATGCTCTATGAGACGATCGAGCGCATCGGCCCCGGGATCTTCAACAAGAACCGCGCCAAGCCGCGCGACCTCTGCGCCAACGTGGACTTCTACTCGGGCTTCGTCTACGACATGCTCAACATCCCGATCGACCTCTACACGCCGATCTTCGCGATCTCGCGCGTGGTCGGCTGGTGCGCGCACCGGATCGAAGAGCTGCTCAACGGCGGGCCGATCATCCGTCCGGCGTACAAGGCCATTTTCGAGCAGCGTCCTTACCAGCCGATGGACACGCGCAAGTAGCGCGCGTGCGTTCGCGTGACGCGTGGAGGTGTGAGATGGAGATTCGCAACTACAAGCCGACGATGCGGTACCGGCCCTACGGCGCGCGCACGGACGCGCTGGTCTCCATGCTGGGAATCGGCGCCATGCGGCTGCCGATGGCCGACGGCAAGATCGACGAGCCCCGCGCCATCGACCTGATCGAGACCGGCTTCGACGGCGGCATCAACTACATCGACACCGCCTACGTCTACAACGAAGGCGAGAGCGAGCGGGTGGTGGGCGTCGCGCTCAACAACGGCTGGCGCGACAAGGTGTATGTGGCGACCAAGATGCCGGTCTGGGAGCTGGAGAAGCCGGGCGACCAGAGCCGCATCTTCGAGACGCAGCTGGCGCGGCTGCAGGCGCCGCAGGTCGACTTCTATCTGCTGCACGCGCTGAACAAGCGCTACTGGCGGAACGTGGTCAAGTCCAAGTCGCTGGAGTGGCTGGACGAGGAGAAGAAGCGCGGCCGCATCCGCTTCGCGGGCTTCTCGTTTCACGACGACTTCGACGTGTTCAAGGCGGTCGTCGACGCGTACGACTGGGACTTCTGCCAGATCCAGTACAACTACGCGCAGCAGGACATCCAGGCGGGTCTGCGCGGGCTGCAGTACGCAGCCAGCAAGGGCCTCGGCGTGGCGATCATGGAGCCGCTGTTCGGCGGCTTCCTGACCGGGCCGCAGATGCCTCCCGGCGCGAGCCGCCTGTTCGAGGAGTACGGCGTCAACCCCGTGTCGAGCGCGCTGCGCTGGATCTGGAACCAGCCCGAGCCGGCCGTGGTCTTGAGCGGCATGAGCGAAAAATACCAGATGAAGGACAACCTGCGCACGGTGGAAACCGCCGACGTGGGGGTGCTCTCGGAGCGCGAGAAGCAGGTGCTGGAGAAGGTGTGCGCGTTCATCCGCGAGCATGTGCCGATCGCCTGCAGCAAATGCGGCTACTGCCTCAAGAGCTGTCCGGTCGGCGTGAAGATCCCCTTCATGTTCGACCTGTACAACAAGCACCTGCTGGTCGACCGCAAGCACACCCTGCAGCCAGCCCTGTACCGCAGCCTGCTGGCCAGCGAGAAGGCCTCGGCCTGCATCCAGTGCGGCCAATGCAAGAAGCACTGCCCGCAAGGGCTCGACATCCCGGCGTGGATGCTGAAAGTCGCCGAGGAGTTCGAAGGCGCAAAAGGATAACGGATGAATGTGATGGCACAGCAGGCGGTCCTGGCGGCCGCGGCGGTTCAGAAGCCGGTGGCGGACGTGGCCCAGGTGTTCACCGCCGAGATGAACAGCGGGCGGGAGATGGTCGATGTCGCGCTGCGGTGGCTGGCGGAACACGGCGCGTCCTTCGTGGTCAACGTGCTGGTGGCGGTCCTGCTGCTGCTGGTCGGCTCGCACGTGATCCGGCTGTCGACGCGCGCCACGCACAAGGCGCTGCAGAAAACGGGCCGCGTGAACACGCTGCTGCAGAATTTCCTGTGCAGCGTGGTGAACAAGATCGGCTGGGTGCTGCTGGCCATGGTGGTGGTGCAGCGCCTGGGCGTCGACATCGCGCCGCTCATCGCGGGACTGGGCGTCACCGGCTTCATCCTGGGCTTCGCGTTCCAGGAGACGCTCGGCAACCTGGCCTCCGGCATGATGATCGCCATCAACCAGCCGTTCAAGGTCGGCGACTACGTGGCGATCGGCGGCATCGAGGGCTCCGTGATGGAGCTCAACATGATGGCCGCCACGCTGACCACCGGCGACTACAAGAAGGTGGTCGTGCCGAACAAGGTCATCTGGGGCACGGCCATCACCAACTTCACGGCCATGGACAAGCGGCGCGTGGAGATCGCGGCCAGCATCGCCTACGGGGCCGACATCGGCAAGGCCAAGCGCGTCGCGCTGGAGGCCATGCGCGCGCATCCGCTGGTGTTGGCCGAGCCGGCGCCGCTCGCCGAAGTGATCTCGATGGGCGACTCGGCGGTGAACCTGGTGCTGCGCCCGTGGGTCAAGCCCGCGGATTACTGGACGGTGCTCTTCGCGGTGAACCAGGCCGTCAAAGAGGCCTTCGACCGCAACGGCATCGAGATCCCCTTCCCGCAGCTCGAAGTCCGCGTCAAGAGCTGAGGTCGGCGGACGCCCCCCGTGGGGAGCCGGGCTCTGTCCTTCTCTGTGCCCTTTCCTGCCGCGCTGATCCCTGTGATCGGGCGAGTGCGTGGCGGAGTGCGTCCGGGCGTTACGCGTCGTCAGGGCGCGATTTTTCCCTTCTGTCAGGACCGCCGTTCAGGCAACGGGTTCACCAGTAAATAATAATGACTTTGTATTGGACTAAAGTCCTATTGACAGGTAAATTTCATCCCTGCGCACATTTGCTGTCGGATGTCGGTTTAAACACCTGCGGACTGCGGGTCCCCACAGCGATCCGGGCGGCGGGCCACGCGGTCGCGAGACATGGCACGGCCGCGTTCAAGTCAAATCGGGCGAATTCCAAAGGAGCGCGGAGATGGAAGCTTTCAAAAGGGTGGGGGTGGCGGGCGTTCTTTGGGCGGTGTTCGCTTTCACCGGTTACGGGCAGTACGCCGTGCAGACGATCACGCTGACGAAAGGCTGGAACGCGGTCTACCTGCAGGTGGAGCCGGCAAATCCCCGGTGCGAGGTGGTGTTTGCCGACTGGCCGGTCACGAGCGTCAGTCTCTACAACATGGCGCGCGCGGTCGCGCAGTTTACGGAGAGTCCCGACGAGCCGCTGAACAGCGCCGCTGAATATCTGAAGTGGATTCCGGGGGCGTCGGCCGGGGCCAACAGTCTCAGCGCCGTGATCGCCGGGCAGGCGTATCTGCTTTACGCCACTGCAGGCTGCACGCGGAGCCTCACGGGCCGGCCGGCCGTGCCCCGGATCGATTGGGTTCCCGGCACGAATGCCTGTAATCTGGTGGGGTTCCGCCAGAGCGGGACGGCTAAATTCGGAAGCTTTCTGGACGGCTCGGGCTTTGACCTTGCCAAACTTTCCGTCAATACGGTGAGCGGGACCAACGACTCCCCGACGGTTCTGCCGCTCCTTGGCGGATTGAACACGACCCCGATTGTTCCGGGCCGGGCCTATTTCATCGCCTGCGACAAGGTCTCCTCGTTCTCCGGTCCGGTCAAGGTGTTCCCGGCCGGCACGGGCGGGATCTTCTTCCCGTCGAACAGCGTCTACCAGACCTTGCGGCTGAAAAACGAGCACGGCGCGCCGCTGACCGTGACGCTGGGCCTGATAAATTCGGCGGCCGCGGCCTCGGGTGCCGTGCCGTCGCTGCCGTCGCTGCAAGGGTTCGACTATCTGGAGGGGTGGATCCCGCTGACAGAGCGGTCGCGGACGTTGCAGGCCGGCGAGGAGTGGACCCTGCCGCTGGCGCTGGACCGCGCGGGCATGGCCCCCGGCCAGGCGTACGGCGGCGTGCTGGTCTGCGCGGATACGGCCGGGGGACGGGTTGAAATCCCCTTGGAAGCCGAATATGGACTGACTGATCCGACCCACGCGCTCTGGCCGTCAGGCCTCTGGGTGGGCAAGGCGAGCCTGAACCAGGTTTCCCAGGTGCAGGGTGACGGCACGGTCGTGGACGGCGCCAAAGCGGGCGGCACCCTGGAGTTCCGCCTGATCCTGCATGTGGATGCGGACAAGCGCTGCCGCCTGCTGCAGCGCGTGATCCTTGCGGGCGCGGAGAACACCAACGGCACCTGGAACGCCTCCTTGTATGTGGACGAGAAGAAGGTGCCCCCGGGCATGAAGAGCGTGCGCATCAGTTCGGTGGCCTTCGGCGTGAAGAACACGGACATGGTCTGGGATGAGACGTACGGCGGCAGCCAGGGCGGGTTCGGCAAGAACCTGCGCTTCACCTACGCCATCGCGGCCGATGACTCCGTGAACCCCTTCCGTCATCCCTATCATCCGGACCACGACGGGCTGGATGCCAGGTTCAAAACGAAATTGCCGACCGGCGACGACTCGCAAAACTACATCGGGGCGATCAAGCCGGAGCTCTTTTCCATCTCGAACACGGTCACCCTGGTCTGGGCCGAGGCGCCCGCGGCTGGCAACGGGTCCGCCCAGTGGAACCCGTCGGAAAAGGTCTCGGGCAGTATTGAATTTCAGGTGGACGGCCTCCGCCGCGAGGGCGCGATTCTGATGAATGGGGTTTTTGAACTGCGGCGGATCAGTCAGGTGGGCGTCCTTTCGCTGGAATAGGCGCGTCCTGAAGGTGTGGGCGTTGGAAGGGTCTTGTGCTAGTGTCGAAAACTATCCAGACCTAATTCGGTGTTCGCGCAGAGCTCGCAGAGACCGCAGGGTGTTTTGAATTTGAGAGAAAACATAACCTCTGCGTCCTTAGCGTCCTCTGCGCGAAAGGGGTTAACGTCTATATGATTGTCGTTTGTGATATTAAACTGTGTTTGGGAAACCGTAAGCAGGAGTCAAAGATGAGAACTGGATACTGGGTCGGGTTGTTTCTGGCGTGTGCGATCACGGTGAGTGCGCAGACGGTGCCTGCTTCATTCAACTACCAGGGCGTGCTGCGCGACGGTTCGGGACAGCGGCTGTCAGGAGCAGCAGCAGAATCGCCGACTGTGCAGTTCCGTCTTTGGGATTCGCCTGCCAGTGGCACACTTTTATGGGGCCGCACGTATGCGGTTTTGCTGGATACGAACGGTTTGTTCAATGTCGAGTTTCAGGACGGGACCGGGACCGAGATTGTTCCGAACAAGACGTTGGCCGCGGTGGTTGCGGCGAACCCCGATCTATATCTGGGTTTGACGGTGGTGGGGAGCACCGAGATCGCCCCGCGCCAGAAACTGCTTTCCGTCCCCTTCGCCCTGATGGCGGGCGACGTGCAGTCGGCGAGCAAAGATTTTACCGTCGCCGGGTCGCTGACAGCCAAGGGTGGGCTTGCGGTCACCGGGGTGTTCACAGCCACTAATAATGCGTCCACGCTCGCCGGTTACGGGACCATCCCGATCGGCGGCATCATCATGTGGTCGGGCGCCGAGAGCGCCATCCCGGACGGATGGCAACTCTGCAACAGCGCAAAAGGCACGCCGGACCTGCGCAACCGGTTTGTCGTGGGGGCGGGAACGGGCGGCAATTATGGCGTGGGCGCGATGGGCGGGGTGACGAATGTGACGCTGACGGCCGCGCAGATACCGGCGCACGGACACACTTATAAGGATGGGTATTATGTAGAGGCTGACCGTTCAAGCACATACGTGGATGGTGGCTCGAAAGATTCGATTGGTAAAAGTGTGACCGGATCTCAGGGGTCAGACACTGACAACACCTATATCTACTGGCGGCCGATGACGACCGATAACAACACGGGCGGCGGCGGTGGGCATGAGAACCGGCCGCCCTTTTATGCGCTGTGCTATATCATGCGCATAAAGTAGGTCTATGCTCGGGATGACATGGCCACGGGGCGAGAAGGCGCACTACCGTCAAAAGACCTTCCCGCCAAAGTAAGTATCGGATAGAAAGGCGCCGTGAAGCATGCGTGACCGGACTTTCTGCAAGGCTCACGAGAGCATGGGTTCACCGCTGGAGAGATAATCTTCATGAAAACCAGACAGACTTTTGCTGTCCCGCTGGCAGTCCTCCTGTACCTGCTGCCCGGCACAGGCTCCGCCGCCAGCCAGAGCGGCTTCCGGGTGACCGCGCCTCCGGCCTTTCCGATCTTCAATGGCAGCAACGCTGTGCCTTGGGCTGTGGCGAACGGGAGGTCAGTGGTCTGGACATCGGGCGGATCAGGTGTCGCGACCGATGGCCACTATCCCCAGGCGCAGCCGCAAAACAAGCCTAAATACCGACTGATCGAATCAGCCATAGCGTCACCCTTCGAGCATATCAAGCCGGAATATTATCTGGGTGACCAGGTTGTCGCTCCCTCGAACGTGAATTGGGCGGCGACCTTTACGAAATTGACAAACTCGGCGGACTATGTGGCAGGCTCGGTTTTTTACGAACCCTCCGTTCCCGGTTTCTTTTTTTCCGCGGGCGGCCTGATCCAGATCGACTGGATCATGCAAACCACCGGCGCCACCAATGCGCACAGTTACGTGGTCAGCGGGTCGTCGAAAGCCAAGCCCTACCGCATCTATTGGACGGACGAGCCCTACAACGCGCCACCCGTGGACCTGACCAAAAAATTCGTGAAGTTCTATGGCGATCAAGACCTGCTGACGCTCAAATACGGCCCGGTGACCAGCGACCCCGGGGGTCAGGTGTCGACGAGCACCAATGTGGTGTCGGGGCTTTTTCTGGACCCCGCCACCCACTGGCTGAAGGCCCTCGGCGGAATTCAGGGCCGGGTGATCATGGCCTATTACCGCACCGGCAGCTATGAGGAGTTGCTGGGGAGCATCGTTGTGGAGGTGTGCGCGCCGGACACGAAAACCGTTCCGGGAGAGATCGGCGCCCAACTTCAGCCCACCGGCGACGGCTACGATGTCGTCGGCTTGGATGCCATGGTGACCGAGGGGGTGAACAGAGACGATGATGTCGGCCCCTACGTTTTTCAGTACAAGGGAGCGCACAGCTACAGCCCGAAGAACGGCAATATCTACGCGATCCGCAAAACCGTCGGTGAACCGTGGAAGATCGAGGTCTATTGGCGGCAGCAGGATCTTCTGGGCACCAGCTGGCCCTTTGAAGTCCTGCAATACGAGTGCGACTGGCCGGCAGACGGTGAAAAATTTGTGCGGGGGCAGGTGTCGGGGCCCGATGGCGCGGTCAACAATGGGCTGACCGTTCCGATTCCAAAGACATATACCCCTGAACTGCAGGAGTTCCAGGAGCCGCCGGGACATGCCAGCGTCGCAAACAACGTCCTTTCCTCCAAGGGGAGCGGGAACTCCCTTTTGAAGCTGACCGGGACCGACGTCAACGGCGACGACAACATCTGGTTCGTTCCCGTCCGCTCCATTTGGCGCGATGATCCGCAGTTCGATCTGACCCCCGGAACCTGGCCAATCGGCACCGAGGTGGCGCCTCTGCCGACGTCCATGGCGCTGGCGTTTGACGGGTCGTCGGCCGCGCTGGAAACGGATATCACCAACCAGTTGAGCGGCTCGTTTACGGTCGAGTGTTATTTCCAGGTTGAGAAGCCGGCGCGCCTGCAGACGCTGTTCTGCAATAACGCGGTTTCAAACAGCCTGGATTTTCAGGTCGTGATCGGGGCTGACGGTATTGTCCGCGCGACCTTGGGAGCGGTTGCGGCCAACGCGCCAAACAAGGTCGGATTCGGCGACGGGGTCTGGCACCACGTCGCCCTGGCCTATGACCAGGACGCGACGAGCGTGACGCTCTCGCTGGACGGTGTGCAGGCCACGTCCGGGCCGACACCGACTCGGCCGGCAAGTCATGCGGGCGCGCTGTCTTTCGGCTTTGATCCGGCGTCAGGCACCAATTTCTTCAAGGGAGCAATGGATGATATCCGCGTCTGGTCCCGGGCGCTGGGCACGAACGACATCCAGGGCGGCCTGGCCGGCTTCCTGCACGGCACGGCGACAGCGACCAACTTGCTCGCCTATTATCCGATTGATGACGGGCTCGGCCGCGTGATCGCTGACGCGAGCACCAACCGGCATGACGCCGCGATGGTGAACTGCATCCGGGTCGCCCCGGGCGCCATCGGCCTGTCGGATATGGGCGGGTTCAGCAAATACCACGGCTACATTTACGAGCCGGTTTCCGGCGATAATTACAACACCAACCTGTACATACGGCCGGATCAGCTGAGCACGGGCGACGACCCCTCCGCCGCCGCCGGGTCCGATGAGACCTACATCTTTGCCGTCAACAAAACCAAAGAGAAACCGCTGGAGGTCTGGTGGTCGCATGAGGTTTCCCTGGAGGCGATGCCCGACGCGCTCTGGTTCCCGGCCTGGGTGCAGTGTTACACCTTTGCGTGGCCGACCGAGAAGTTCGAAGTTCCGGAGATCGTGCTGGCTAGCCAGCTGGGCAGCGCGAACCAATCGCTGGTCAAGCGCGGCGTGGCCGTGGATTTCTCCGCGTCCATAAACTCGAAGATGACGGTTGGCGAAGGCGCGTGGTTTGCCGGGAACACCTATACGGTCGAGTGCTGGGTCAAGCCGCACAGCTTCGGGAAGGCGGACCAGGTCTTCAATTTCAACAACGGGGACTCCCTCAACAGCGTCGCGCTCACCATTCTGGCCAACAGCAACTTTATGTATGTGGTCAGCGAGTCCACCGGCGGGGTTCATGCGGTGATTCAGCCGGGCGCGACCAACACGTTGCGGAAGGGGTGGAACCATCTGGCGCTGGTGGTCAACGGAGGCGTGCCGACGGTCTATCAGGATGGCCGCGCCGTCTATGCCGGTGCCCTGCCGACCGTTCCGTCTTGGGATGTCGCGACGACCAACAACGCTCTCGCCTATGGCATGCAGGGCGGGACGAATTACAGTTTCGACGGGCAGATCGACGAGTTCCGCATCTGGAATGTGGCGCGGTCAGGCGGCGAGGTGCAGCACAGCATGCTGACGCCGTTGACGGGACAGGAGCTGGGGCTGCGGCTTTATTATCCGTTTGATGACGACGCCGTCAACGCCGCGGAGGCGCAGGTGGCCTGTGACCGGGTCAATAACCTTTGGGCGACGATCACCTCCGCGGCGTGGGCGCTGCCGGGGGCGCCGCAGCTCGATGACGGCGTGCTGATGGCGGACGGGGCGCCGTTCGTCTACTACCAGAATGACAAGACCTTGTCGGGCTACAATCCCAACGAGGAGCATGCGTTTGTCCGGGCCAGTCAAGGTGGCTATGTGACCTACGCGCTGCGCTGCGACCTCAACATCGACTCCAGCTCCGATCCCTACGTGCTGGTGCAGTACAACGACGCGGCCAACGCCGGCCGGCCTAAGATGCAGGTCTATCAGGTGGTGCTGACCAATCTGGTGTATGCGGATTTTGCCGCCACCATGACCGCCGGCACGCTCGTGCCCGGCCCGCATCCGCTCGACGAGCTGCCGGACCCGTGGAACATGAAGACCGTTTGGGACACCGGCGATCACACCAACAGCCTCGAGTCTGCCGGGTACCGCGACCGCAAGCTTCAGGTCTGGGCCAAATGCGCCGGGACGAACGGCACGACGACCGCGCTGGTCATGCACAACTATTATCCGGTGCAGGACGGCTTCTTTTTCCCGTCGCAGCCCAAGCAGCCCGCCCTCAACACGCCGGTGCCCTGGCTGTGTTGGGCTGGCGGCAAGGGCGCGGATGAGCTCAACGACCTGCCCATCGCCTGGACCTGGACGGTGGAGTGGCCGAAAAACAGTCCGGTCATCGACATCGGTCAGACGCTGACCAAAGCGACACTGGGGCTGCCCGAGGTCTGGGGCGCCAAGAGCATCAAGCGCATCTACCAGCCCCCGGCGGGCGCGGTCGCCTTATATGACCCCATCGTGATACAGACGGCGGGGTTGGATTTCGAGGGAGATTTTGCGGAGGCGTTCGGTTTTGACACCGGCCCGCAAGGCAATATCCAGCTGAAGAACGGGAAAACCTTCTTTAAGGGCGTGCCGCCCAACGTCAGCGACCGTTTCTACTTCGACCCCAGCGCGGCGAAAACCAATTGCCTCAAGCTGGCCGGCCGGCTGGTCGAGCACACGGGCGGGCTCAGCTACCTCCAGCTCAATGTCCTGAGCGATGAGGAGCGCACCACATTGCAAGGCCTGGTGAGCGGCGTCAAATCGAACGTGTGGGCAGCGGCCATCGCGGAGCTGGCGACAGCCCGGGTCGACACGGATGACACGCGCGGCGTCGTGAACTATGCCATGACCCACATGGGTCCGGGGGCGGGCGGGTTTGTGACCCTGATCGAGAACGACACGACCAACAAGGTCTTCGGCGTGAGCGAGGGCGACCCCATCCAGATGCATGTCATCGGGCTCTCCACCAATCTCTTTACCGGCTCCCTGCTGCCGCTGAAAGACCCCTACAACCTGCTCAGCGAACAGCTCGACATCCTCTACACCGAGTCCTTTGCCGGAAAAGCCACTGACTTTGAGTTCCAGTGGAAGCGCGCCGAGCCGAATGCCAACGGCACCACGCCGACCGATTATGTCAACGAGTACAGTCTCTACCGCAGCATCACTCCGGGCTTGACCCGCTTCACGATCGGCAAGCAGGGCGACACCTTGGCCGACATGGTCAACAATTTTTACGTGATGCGCTACCGCGCCGTCACCAACAAGCCCGCCTATGCTGCGACCGGCGGCGTCTGGAGCGACTGGGTGCTGCCCACGCTGGCGGAGGGCTGGGTGCAGCGCGTGGTCAACGGCGTGACGCCCTTCACGCAGCGCATGCAGGACCTCTACAACAATCCGGCCGAAACCCAGATCAGCATGATCCAGCAGGCCGGCGCGCCCTACGAGGGCGACGTGGCCCTCAGCCAGGACAACCTGACCAGCGTGGGTCTGATCCAGCTCTATCAGACGGTGCTCAACAAGGCGGAGTCGATGAGCCTGACGCTGGGGATCAACGACACGGCGGCCAACCAGCAGCTGATGCTGGCGGCCACGCGCCTGAACGACCTGTACATGCTGCTCGGCAACGAGGCCTATGCCGACGCGATGGATCCGACCATCGGCTTCGGCAGCGACTACTTCAACAGCGACGATTTTTCGCTGGGCGGCATCGACTACGGCGCCATGAGCTCCTCGCTCTTCTGCTTCGACAACCTGATGCCCAGCCTGCGCGATGAGGAGCTGGCCCTGCTGCGCGGCCGTTCTGACCAGCTGGCGCCGTCGCTCCAGCTTTCGCCCGCCTACAACCGGCTCTACTGGAACTTCACCAAGGGCGTCACCGCCGGTGAAGTGGCGTACGCCATGAACTATCAGGTTTTTGGCGAGGATGCCACGATCGACCAGCCGCAGGCCGCCGCCCTCTATCCGCAGGGACACGGCGACGCCTGGGGCCATTACCTGAGCGCGCTCAACGGCTATTACCGCCTCATGCGTAACCCCTGGTTCAGCTGGGGCACGCCGTCGATCTCCCCCCTGATGGTGGGCGATGCGGTGGTGGACGCCGACTACTACGACGAGGAGAAATTCGCCGAATCGGCCGCGGCCATGGCGCGCACCGGCGCGGAGGTCGTCAAGCGCTCGTGCGAGAAATCGTACGTCGAGAACAGCGGCGCGGCGCTGGCGGGCTACCTGGACGCAGACGCCAACCGCGCCTTCGGCTACGGCGAGTGGGGCGCGCGAGCCGGCCTGTCCGCGCTCTACAACTGGGCCGCCGCCAACTCGCTGCTGCCGCCGCAGGCCGATCCGGCGAGCTATGATTTCCTGACCTTTGCCGCGGGCACCCGGCTGGAATGCCTCTCGCCCGCGAGCAAAATAGATTTCAGTTCGGACTTCACGCTTGAGTTTAACGTCAAGCCGGACGCGTCCCTCGTGGGTGCCACCAACTCCTGCGCGCTCTTCGACTGGCACGCCAAAGACGCCACCAACAGCGAGCCGGGCGCGATCAGCATCGTTCTGGATCCGCCGTCGGGCAGCCTGGTCATGCGGGTGCAGGGGGTGGTCACCAACCTGTGCATGGCGCTTCCGCCCTACACCCTGTGGAGCCACGTGGCGGTGACCTATGCCGCGGCGGTGTCTAACGTGACCTTCTTCCTGAACGGCGAGCCACAAGGCACCTTCGCCAATGTGGTCATGCCGGACACGGCGGGCCTGACTAACCCGATCATTTGCCTGGCCGCCAACAGCGCACCCGTGCCGTTCGCGGGGGCGCTTTCTGAATTCCGCATCTGGAAAGCGGTCCGTACGCAGGGTGAACTGGTGGCTGCGCGCAACGGCGTCACCGCCAACGCCGACGGACTGCTGATGTATCAGCGCTTCATTGCCTTGCCCGCGCAAGGCGGCTATCTGGAGGACGAGGCCTGCAGCGCCGTCTGGAGGGTCTCGAATCCGGTCTGGCAGAAGCAGACGGTGGCGGGCGTCACGCTCGCTTTTGTGGACGACAGCATCCTGCGCATCAACCGCGACTCCGTCGGCTCGCTGGCGGAGGTCTGCGCGGCCATGAAGGACGTGCAGCGCTCCGTGGATCAGGCCGATGCCGGCATGACGCCGCTCGGGCTCTCCGGCAACGCCATTCCGTTCGACATCGACCCCGCCGCACTCGCCTCGGGGCAGAGCCATTTCGAGCAGATCGAGGCGCGCGCCGAGCAGGCGCTCGCCAATGCCGCGACGCTGCTCGACCGGGCGCAGGGCGTCTCCAAACTGCAGCGCCAGCAGGCGCAGAGCGCCAGCAACATGAAGCAGGACCTGGTCAACGAAGAGGCCTCCTTCAACACGCAGCTCATCGGCATCTTCGGCTATCCCTACTCCGACGACATCGGGGCGGGCGCGACCTACCCGCAGGGTTACGACGGGCCGGATCTGTATCACTATATGTGGATGGATCTGAAGGCGTACGGGTTCGATGATTTTGAGCTGGCGACGAAAACGAGCCAAGTGTATACGGTGGATATCCTGAGCCTCGGGAACAATACCAACGAGACCTTGACGCTGAAGTTTGCTCTGGCCTCCAACGGCATGATTGTCAAGCCGGACACCATCGGGGGGACCCGCCGCGCGCAAGGTCGCCTGCAGGCTGCCTACGGCGCGTTCATTCAGGCCTACCTCGACTACCGCAAAGCCCTGCTGGGGTATGAGGAAAAAGTCGAGTACCTCAAAACCGAAACGGAATGGACGACCGCCAAAGTCGCCACCGACGCGACGCTGGGCGCCGCTGCCACCGTGTTGCAGGGTGTGGAACTCGTGGAGCTGTTCGAACAGCAAGCGCTTTTAAGCTCAATCAACGCCCTGATGATCACCAAGTTCGCGGAAACCTTCGCAAAGGATGATCTCAACAAAAGCATTCCGCGCATGATGATGGCCGGTCTGGCGGTCGGGACCGACATCGGCGCCCCGATCAGCGCGGCCGTGAACTTCTCTTTGACGCCCTTACTAGTGTCGACAACGGCCGGTGAGAATTTGGGCAAGACGATGTTTGCGCTTTCAGAATGCCGGATGAAGTTGGCGAAGGGAAGTTATGAGTTCCTCAAGGAAGTGGCAGAGCTGACGTTCACGGAGCACGAAGCCGTGGCCGCGGTTGAGCAGCTGGTCATGGGGGTCAACGACGCCGCCATGGCGCTGGACGCCGCCAATGCCGCGCTGATCAATGCGCAGGAGAGTTACAATTCGGTCCAGGCCGAAGGTGAGCAGGCGCTCTCCAAGCGGGAGGCGTTGCGCAAGCAGGCCGTCAACCGCATCGCGGCCGGGCGCTATCAGGACATGGCCTTCCGCACCTTCCGCAGCGACGCGCTGGCGAAGTACGGCAACGCCTTCGACCTGGCGAAAAAGTACACCTACCTCGCCACCAAGGCCTACGACTATGAGACCGCGCTCGGGCTGGGCAACGCCTACGGCAGCGACCCCGTCATCCGCGAGATCGTCGGGGCGCGCAACCTCGGCTTCATGGAGAACGGCGAGGCCCAGCTGGGCGGACTGCACGGCGACGGCGGCCTGGCGGATGTCCTGGCCCGCCTGAAGGCCAACTGGCTGGTGCTCAAGGGGCGCCTGGGCATCAATAATCCGCAGACCGAAAGCTGCTGGCTGTCGCTGCGTTCGGAGTGCTTCCGCCTCCGGACGGACGGGGCCGACGCCGCGAAGGCCTGGCAGGACAAGCTCTCCTCGTTCAAGGTCGACAACCTGCTGGCCTATCCCGAGTTCCGGCGCTACTGTCTGCCCTTCGAAAGCTCGACGGGGCTGAAGGCGCAGGAGCCGGGCCTGGTGATTCCGTTCTCCACCACCATTGACTTCGCGCGCAACGTCTTCGGCCTTCCGCTGGCCGGCAACGACAACGCGTTCGACTCGTCATACTATGCCACCAAGATCAGCAAGATGGGCGTCCGTTTTGTCGGCTATAACCAGACCACCAACGGCGTCGTGGCCCTCGGCAACACGCCGCGCATCTACCTGATTCCCGTGGGCAACGATGTGATGCGCTCGCCGGGCAGCGACGGCGATGACCTGCTGGCGTACAACGTGGTGGATCAGGTCGTGCCGCTGCCGTTCCCCCTGGGCAGTTCCTCGCTCGCCGCGCCTGACTGGACCGCGATCTACGACGCCTACACCGGCGGCGGCGAGGCGCTGGCCTCCATCCGCCGTTACCCGTCGCTGCGGGCGTATCACGACTACGGCACCTTCTCGGAAGACGACATGCTCTCCAACACCCGCCTGGTGGGGCGTTCGGTCTGGAACACCCGCTGGCTGCTGATCATCCCCGCGGGCACGCTGAACGCGGACCGCGACTATGCGCTCCAAGCGCTGATCTACGGGGCGGACTTCAACAAAGACGGCAAGTTGGATCAGCCCGGCATTCAGGATATTCAAATCGGCTTCCAAACCTACTCCAATTCCGGCAACTGATTGCGCAAGGACAAAGAGGAACGCATGAAACAGATCATTAGGAGCATGGGGCTGCTGGTTGTCATGGCGGCGTCGGTTCAGGCGGCGGTTCTTGTGCCGCTGCCGCCGTTCACGGTTTACGGCAAGGTGCGCAACTGGAACGGGCGGCCCTTTGCGGGCAGTGACGCCGCGACGGTGATCGTCAAGGTCAAGGGCGTGGAAATGTGCCGGTGCGACGCGAAGTCGGGGCTCTACCAGGCCTTGAATTACCGCGTCCAGATCCCCATGGCCAGCGGCAAGCTGGCGGGGCGCGGCGCGGTCGGTGACCCGATCACGTTCGAAGTCTTCTACGACGGCCAGATGCACGCGGTGGCGGCCGGCAAGCCGGCGCCCACCGTGGTGAAGCCGGCCGGCTCGGTCCGCTGCGATCTGATTGTCGGCACCGATGCGGACGGGGACGGCCTGCCCGACGAATACGAGGAGCTGCTGATGTATTACTATGATGCGGCCGGCCGGGGATCGAGCCTGGAGGCTATCAATCCGGACGACGACTTCGACGGCGACGGCTTCTCCAACCGCCAGGAGTTTGAGGCGGGCACGATCCCGGTGGAGAAGGGCGATTTCCTCAGGATCACCCAGTTCCGCGCGCTGGAAAACGGCTCCTTCGCTCTCTCGTTCCTCTCGGCGCCGGGCCGCACCTACCGGCTGCCCAAGTCGAAGAACGCGAGGACCAACACGTGGGAGACGGCGGTCTTCGCGCAGACCACCAACGAGCCGCCCGCGCAAACGCTCTACACCAGCGAGCAAGACGCCGACATCACGCTCTACCTGCTGCCGACCACCAACGCCCCCGCGTTCTTCCGGCTGGAGGCGCAATGAGGAGTAACCGGGACGGCTCGCCACAGGTTTGCCCTTCAACCGGCCTGTTCATTGCCAACGTGATGAATTCGCTGGAGGTCGAGGCTGCGCCGAGCCGCATGAGAACGGTTCAAAACAGCTTGGCGAACAGGAGAACCACGGGCAACTCCCGCAATTTAGGGGCTCTCCATGGAGGGCGGGTGTCCTCACGAGCCGGCTTTGTTGGCGGACTGCTGGTCGTTCTCCTGTTCTTTTTCGCCCCCGCGTCCTCATTTGCCGAGGCGGGCGGCAGTTGGACCAACCGCGCCGGACATGCGCTGAAGGCGTCGCCGCAGTCGATCAGCGGCCAGAGCGTCACGTTTGTGCAGGAGCGCACTGGGAAAACCGTGACCTACCCGATCTCGGTCTTCAAGGAGACGGAACAGGAGCGGCTGCGCTGCTGCTTAAAGGACCCGACGCTGCCGGAAGGACTCAAAGCGGCATACGAATTTTCAGCCCGGGTCATCACGCGCTCCCGCCTGCTCAAGGCGAGCGGCGGCCTGTCGGAGGCGGATTGTCAGAAAGCCATGGATGACACCGTGTCGGCTTTTCGCACGCAGGCGGCTCCCTTCATCGCGCAGAAACAGATCTCGGCTGAACGGCTGGAGATGATCGCGCGCGACATGGTGGCGGAGAAGAAGTAATGGTTACTCGGCACATACGGTTTGCAGGTCGGATCGCGGGTGGGGTGGCCGCCGGTCTGCTGTGCGCAGCCGCAGCCTCCGCCGGGACGGTGACGGTCGGCGACTATGCCGCGCTCACCAACGCCATCGCCGTGTGCGCGGACGGCGACACGATCAGCCTCACCAACAGCATCACGGTCAGCGCTCAAGTCGCCATCAGCGCGAAGGGCCTGACCCTCGAGGGCAACCATCACACAATCTCCGTGCCGGTGCCGAGCCTCGACGAGTCAGGTTTCGTCACCGCAAATGCCTCGGCCTTCCGCGTGTTCAACATCAGCGCCGTCGGCAAGACCAGCACGCTCCGGAACCTGACGGTCAAGGGCGGAAGCCCGGCCGGGGAGGGCGGGGGAATCTTGAACAACGGCGGCACGCTGGTGCTGGAGGGCGTGACGGTGACCCGGTCGGGCGGATCCGGCTATGGCGGCGGCGGTGTGGCGAACGATACCGGCACGCTCTTCATGCGCGACTGTACGATCAACCGTAATACCGCCAAGAATGGCGGCGGCTTTTTCAATATCAGCGCGGGGGCCAAAATGTTCATTGAACGCTGCACGCTCAGCGATAACCGCTGCATGAGCGGTGCAGGGGGCGGGGCTGGCGAGAACAAAGCGTTGCTGTATGTCAACAACTCCACTTTCGCCAACAACGCGTGCAACGAATTGGGCGGCGCCTTCAACAACTATATTGGAACCGCGTATCTTGTCGGTTGCACCTTTGTCGGCAACATGGCTTACGGCGGCCAGATGGGCGGAGCCGTCGCCAACAACGGAGGCACCGTCACGCTGGTCAGTTCGCTGTTCGCCTACAATTACCACAACAGCGGCGGCACCTATGTGCTCAATGACATCGCTAACTACAGCGGCGCCGCGCCGGTGGCCTATGGCTGCGTCTTCCAATCGGCCACGAACCAGTTGGGCGTCGGCAGTGTCGGCACGACGCTCTATACGGGCAACGCCACGGGCTCGGATGACGGCCTGTTTGCGGGAGGAACAGGCGCCAAGGCGCTCGCGGCGGACGGAAAGGAAACGGGTACGGGCACCTTCTACCAGCCCTTCCTATGGAAAACCGGGGCCGCGCTGACGCCGACCGCCGTCTTGAAGTCCGGCGGTTTTGCCGTCAACAAAGGCGTGCGCAGCGCTTTCTTTGCGAATGCGGCGCCCCCGGTCGTGGGCTACTACAGCGGCAGCGCCTGGGCCGCCCTGTCCGGTTCCAACCCCGCCAGCCATGAGGTGACTACCGATCAGGACAACGTCGCCCGCAGCGGCTCGCCGACAGCCGGCGCCGTGGTGTCGAGTGCTTCCGGACTGTGCCGGCTGAAGGTGACCGCGGCCGACCACGGCACCGTCTCGGGGGGCACCATTTACGGCGACACGTATCTCGTGAACACAACGGTGACGCTGACGGCCATCCCCGCCCCAGGGTATAAATTAAGCGCCTGGGACTATGTGCTCGGAGGCAGCGGCGTGGCCTCGGCCGCCAACCCCTTTGCCGTCACCCTGACCACGAATGTGACGCTGCTCCCGGTCTTTGCGCCGTCGGCGCCGGCCATCAGCGCTCCGCCGACCAATCAGGTGCTGGCGGTAGGCGGGACCCTGGCGGTGAGCGTGACGGCGGCGAGCATCGGGTCCCCGCATTTCCAGTGGTTCAAGAATGGCGCCATGGTCTCTGGCGCTACCAACAGCACGCTGACGCGTGCCTGTGCCGCCGTGACCGACTCGGGCGTCTACACCGTGGCGATCACCAATGCCTATGGCCTGAGCCTCAGCACGCCGGTCACGGTGATGGTTGGCGCACCGCACCTGTTCTCTTGGGGCTGGAACAACTGCGGCCAGTTGGGCGACGGGACCCTGAGAGACCGGAACACTGCGGTGTCCGTGGCCGACCATGTGGTGGCCGCGTTCGCGGGCAGCCAGCACTCTCTTTTTGTGAAGGGCGACGGCACGCTGTGGGCGGTGGGCCAAAATGGGTCGGGCCAGTTGGGCGACGGCACCTGGGCCAACCGGAGCAACGCGGTCTTTGTGGCCAGCAATGTGGTGGCCGCGTCGGCGGGGCAGTACCACTCCCTGTTTGTAAAAAGTGACGGTACATTGTGGGGGATGGGTTGGAGCAGCTCTGGCCAGTTGGGCGACGGCACCTGGGCCGGGCGGAGCATCCCAGTGTCCGTGGCCAGCAACGTGGTGGCCGTGGCGGCGGGATTCTGTCACTCCCTGTTTCTGAAAGGCGACGGCACGTTGTGGGCGATGGGCTGGAACGGCTACGGGCAGTTGGGCGATGGGACGATGATCGACCGGAACATTCCCGTGCCCGTGGCTAGCAATGTGGTGGCCATGGCGGCGGGGAAATACCATTCCCTTTTTGTGAAGAGCGACAGCACGCTCTGGACGACAGGCCGCAACAGCTGGGGGCAGTTAGGCGACGGCACCACCCTCGGACGGAGCAACGCGGTGGCGGTGGCCAGCGAGGTGACGGCACTGGCGGCAGGATCGAATCACTCGTTATTTGTGACGCGTGACGGCACACTGCGGGGAATGGGCCTGAATGAATGGGGTCCGTTAGGCGACGGGACCGGCAGCAGCCGGAGCAACGCGGTCTTCGTGGCCGAAAATGCGACGGCGGTAGCGGCGGGGGAGACACATTCCCTATTTTTGAAAGGCGAGGGCACGCTGTGGGTGACGGGCGGCAACATTCTCGGCCAGCTGGGCGACGGGACTGCGGCTATGCTGCGGAGCACGCCGGTGTGCGTGCCCGGCATGTCGCTGGCCAGCGTTGTTTCCGGTAGCGTGGCCGCGCATACCCTGGCGGTGGGGATGCCGCTGCCGCTGACCATCACGCTTTCGCCCACGAACCAGACCGTGGCAGCCCTCAGCCCTGCGGCTTTCACGGTCGCGGCCAGCGGTTTCGCGCCCCTGGCGTATCAGTGGTATTTCAATAATGGCGCGATCAGCGGCGCCACGGCGACGAATTACAGCCTGGCCCGGGTGACGGCCTTCGACGCGGGCAGCTACAGGGTGGTGGTGAGCAATCCCGAAGGCAGCGTCACCAGCGGCGTGGCGGTGCTCAGCGTCAATCTGGTCGCCTCCAGCGTGGCCGTCAGCGCCTCGACCAACACGAGCGTTTACGGGGACCGTGTGACCTTCACCGCCAGCGTCGCGCCGGGCACGGCCAGCGGCACGGTGACCTTCAAGGACGGCGCGACGACGCTGGGCACAGGCACCTTGACCAACGGCACAGTGATCTTCGCCACCCGTGATTTGAGCGCGGGAGACCACAGCATCACCGCTGAATACGGCGGCGACGGCGATCATGCCGTCAGCGGCTCCGTTCCGTTAAGCCAGACGGTTGGCAAGGCTGTGCTGACGGCCGCCGCTCTCCCGCAGACCCGCGCTTATGGGGTGGCCAATCCTGAATTGACGTTTACCCTGAGCGGCTATGTGAACGGCGAAGGCGCGGGCGCGGTGGCTGGCTTGCCGAGCCTGACGACGGACGCGGTCAGCGGCAGCACTGTCGGGGATTATGCGATTGACGTGGCGCAGGGTGACTTGAGCGCCGCGAATTACCGGTTTGCGTTTGTGCAGGGAACGCTCACGATTACGAAGGCTTCCGCGTCGGTCATTCTGCACGGATTGAGCCAGATCTGCGATGGCGCGCCGAAGAGCGTGACCGCGACGACCACGCCGGAAGGCCTGACGGTCGCGATCACCTATGGGGGCTCCTCCACCGCCCCGGCCGCCGCCGGCAGTTATGCGGTGCTCGGCACGGTCAGCGAAGTCAACTGGCAGGGAAGTGCCGGCGGCACCTTGACCCTCGACAAGAGGACACAGACGGTCACCTTCGCTGTCATCGCGCCGCAGCCGCGCGCGGCCGCAGTCGGTCTAGCCGCCACCGCCTCTTCCGGGCTTCCGGTCTCGTTTAACGTGCTGAGCGGGCCCGGAGCGATTGCGGGCAACACGAACCTGACGTTCTCCGCGGCAGGCATTGTGGCCGTCGCGGCTGCGCAGGCGGGGAATGCCATCTACGGCGCCGCGCCGGACGTGACCAACCTTGTTTTTGTCTACACGGTCATTCCCGACAACGGCCCGCTTCAGGGCGGCAATGCGGTCACCATCAACAGCGGGAACCCCGGTACGATCACAAACGTGCAGGTGGGCGGCGTGTCGGCGGGGATCCAGTCGATCGGCACAAACGGGCTGACCCTCACCATGCCGGCTATCGGTTCGGCGGGCATCAAAGACATCGTGGTTCAAACAGCTGATAACGGCGATTTCACGCTGACGGGGGCCTACAAGGTCAACCCGGCGGGGTGGATCGGCGGCAGCCGGCTGGAGCCGAGCGGCTGGGAGGGTTTCGGCAGCGGACTGGCGGGCAGTTCCGTGACGGCCTTGGCGCTCGACGGCACGAACCTGTACGCGGGCGGCGATTTCACGACGGCGGGCGGGGTGGCGGCAAACCGGGTGGCGCTCTGGAACGGCACGGGCTGGGCGAGGCTGGGCAGCGGAGTCGCGGGCAGCGCCGTGTATGCCTTGGCGCACGACGGCGCGAACCTGTATGCGGGCGGCGACTTCACGAATGCGGGCGGGGTGGCGGCGAACTCCGTGGCGAGGTGGAACGGCACGGTTTGGACGAGCCTCGGCAGCGGCCTGAACGGCACGGTGCGCGCCCTGGCGCTTGACGGGCAGAACCTGTATGCGGGCGGCACCTTCACGGCCGCCGGCGGGGTGGCGGCGGGCTATGTGGCGATGTGGAACGGCACGGCCTGGACGAACCTCGGCAGCGGCGTGGACAGCTGGGTGCGGGCCCTCGCGCATGACGGGGCCAACCTGTATGCAGGCGGCTATTTCACGAGCGCCGGCGGTGTGGCGGCGAACCATGTGGCGCGGTGGAACGGCACGTCCTGGGAGCCTCTCGGCGGCGGACTGAACAACGACGTGCGCGCGTTGACGCTTGTCGGGCCGGATCTGGTGGCGGGCGGCGACTTCACGACCGCCGGCGACAAGGCCGCGAATGCGGTGGCGCGGTGGGACGGGGCCGGCTGGACGGCTCTCGGCAGCGGCATGAACGACAGCGTGACGGCCTTGGCGCAAGACGGGGTGAACCTGTATGCGGGCGGATTTTTCACGGCGGCCGGCGTCGTCGGGGCGAACTACGTGGCAATGTGGGACGGAGCGGGCTGGACAGAGCTCGGCTGCGGCATGAGCGGTGCCGTGAAAGCCTTGGCGCATGACGGGACGGACCTGGTTGCGGGCGGTGATTTCACGGTGGCCGGCGGCGTGCCGGTTAACCGCGTCGCGGTGTGGGGTGAGACGCTGATCAGCTTGTCCGGCGTGGAGCCCGCCAGCGGCGCCCTGGCCGGCGGTTACACGGTGACGATCAGCGGCACGAACCTGTGCAACGGTTCGGACGTCACGGGCGTCACCTTGTGCGGCGTGGCGGCCTCCTCCATCCAGAGCCAGTCCGCCACGCAGATCGTGGTCACGGCGGGAGCGGCGGGCTTCGCGGGACCGGGCGATGTGAGGATCTGTTCCGTCAGCTTCGGCGAGACGGTAAAAGCCGACGCCTTCACCTACCTCGCTGACCAGACGGTCAGCTTCGCGCCGCTCGCGCCGCAGCCGCTCGCGGCAAAGGTCGGCCTGGCGGCGACGGCCTCTTCCGGCCTGCCCGTTTCTTACCGCGTGGTGAGCGGCCCCGGCTCGATCGCGGACAATACGAACCTGACGTTCTCCGCGGCGGGCATGGTGGCGGTCGCGGCCTCGCAGGCGGGGGACGCCGGTTTTGGCGCCGCGCCTGATGTGACCAACCGGTTTTATGTGTACACGGTCGTCCCCGACAACGGCCCGTTGGCGGGCGGGAATGCGGTCAGCCTCAACAGCGGGTATCCCGGCAGGCTGATCACCAGCGTGCAGGTGGGCGGCGCGGCGGCGGTGCAAGCGATAGAAGCGGACGGGCTGACCCTCACGATGCCGGCCACCGGTTCGGCGGGTGTGAAAGACATCGTGGTCCACACCGCCGATGCCGGTGACTTCACGCTGGCGGGCGCGTACACGGTCAACCCGGCCGGGCAGATCGGCGGAAGCGTGACGGGTCCGCATGTCTGGACCGGCCTCGGCAGCGGCTTTTCGGGCAGCGCCGTGTACGCCCTGGCGTTTGGCGGGACAAACCTCTACGCGGGCGGCACCTTCACGATGGTCGGCGGGTCGGCGGTGAATGACGCGCAGTGGGGCGGCACAGGCTGGTCTGATCTCGGCAGCGGCATGGACGACACCGTGACGGCCCTGGCGTATGACGGGGCGAACCTGTATGCGGGCGGCTATTTCACGAGCGCCGGCGGGGTGCCGGCGAACTATGTGGCGATGTGGGACGGCTCGGTCTGGAAGAGCCTCGGCAGCGGCCTGGACGGCCCGGTGTCGGCCTTGGTATGCGACGGGGCGAACCTGTATGCGGGCGGCGCCTTCACGACCGCGGGCGGGGTGGCGGCGAACCGGGTGGCCGTGTGGAACGGCACGTCCTGGGCGCCGCTCGGCAGCGGCATGGCAGGCAGCATTGTGACGGCGCTGGCCCACGACGGGACGAACCTGTATGCGGGCGGCGACTTCACGAAAGCCGGCGGCGTCGCGGCGAGCCGGGTGGCGCGCTGGAACGGGACGGGCTGGTCGGGTCTGGGCAGCGGCATGAACGGCACGGTGTTCGCCTTGGAGCGTGACGGCGGCACACTGGTGGCCGGCGGCGCTTTCACGACGGCCGGCGGACGGACGGCGAATCGGGTGGCGCGCTGGGACGGTGCGGGCTGGACAGGCTTGGGCGACGGCATGAACGACACGGTGCGCGCCTTGACGCACGACGGGACGAACCTGTACGCGGGCGGCTATTTCACCCTGGCCGACGGGGTGGCGGCGAACTACGTGGCGCGGTGGAACGGCACCGGCTGGACGGGGCTCGGCAGCGGCCTGAACAGTTGGGTGCGGAGCCTGGCGCATGACGGGACCGGTCTTTATGCGGGCGGTTATTTCACGGCCGTCGGCGGGGGGACGGAGAACTACGTGGCGAGATGGGCGCCGTCGGTCATCACCTATGCCAGCGTCACGCCCGCCAGCGGGTCGGAAGCCGGCGGCTATCGGGTGGTCATCAGCGGCGCGAACCTGTGTAACGGCTCGGACGTCACCCGTGTGACGATTTGCGGGGTCAGCGCCGCTATTCAAAGCCAGACCGCCACCCAAATCGTGGTCACGGCGGGGACCGCCGTCGCCATCGGCCCCGGCGACGTGCACGTCTGTTCCGCCAGCTACGGCGAGACGCTGAATCCCGGCGCCTTCACCTACCTCGCTGCCCCCGTCTGGAATCCGCAGATGCAGGGCGGCGCGGGCTTTGGCGTGTGGTCGAACCAATTCGGGTTCAACATCACAGGCTCCAGCAATCTGGCCGTCGTGGTCGAAGCCTGCACGAATCTGGCCGCTCCCGTCTGGGTTCCGGTGGAAACCAACATCCTTACGGGGGGGCCGTTCTATTTCAGCGATCCGGCCTGGACCAATTTTTCCGCCCGCTTCTACCGTCTGAGCCGACCGTGAAGCTGGCTTCACCGCCAACCTTTCGGAAATCCGCTGGACGATCTGCTGCCGCATGGTGTAGCCTGACACTTTAATTCTGAATCAACCCACTAAACGCACTGACAGGATCTGATGAAATTCAGCCAGCCTTATGGATCAGGATCCGCACACGGCAATGCTGCCCACATCTTGCGAGCGGCCGGCATCGCAGCGGGAGTCTGGTTCTGCGTGGCGCTGGGCGCTGCCGGACAAACCGCACCGACGGCAGGCCTCAGCACGACGGCGGGACTCGTGGCGCAGCTGCAGTCCCGTCTGGCGGACGCGAAGACCGAGCTGGGCCTGGCGCAGTCAGCCCGGGCTGACGCCGCCCACCCGCCACCGGGCGCCACGGCGGCCGAGGCGGAGGAGTTCGAAGTCCTGACCGAGATGCTGGTCCGCGTCTATCAGGAACACATCGATCAGGCCGTCAGCTTGGATGACGTCTGGCAGCGGCAAGGGGACCTCGACCAGCAGATCAAAGGATGGACGGGATTCGCCGAGCCCGCGCCGTACTCGATCCTGCTCGCGGACGAGCTGCGGGACTCCGCGCAGGCGCTCGCGACGAAAGTCTCGGCGTCCGAGTCGACGCAGAGCGTGCTGGCGGCGCTCGCCCTGGACGCGGAGGCGGGCCTGAAGGAGTCGGACACGCGCCTGCGGCTGCTGGCGGATCAGCTGGAGACGGCCAAGGACGCGACCCGCCTGACCCGCCTGACATGGCAGCGCGCCCTGGAGCAGCTCCGCAACCGCAAGCTGGCCGCCGGCGTGGCCTTGAATGAGACCCGCCGGCGCCGGATGGAGGTCGAGCGGGCGCAGGACCGGCGTCAGCTCGCATTTGTGCAGCGGCAATTGACGGTGGCCAGTCAGCACCTGCGGTTTTCACAGGCGGACCTCGACCAGGTGTTGGCGGGCCTGGATGCCGAGCGGCGCACGGTTGACCGGGAGCTGGCTGAGGCGGAGACCGACTTCGAGGGCCGGCAGCGCGGGCTCTCCACGGCCCGCGAAGAGCTCCGCCGCGCGCTGCAGAACCCGGCGGCGGGCCCCGCCGGGAGCGCCGAGGTCTCTCGGCTCCAAGCTCTGGTTGAGCTGCGGGGCGTACAGGTTGAGACCGCCGCGCAGAAGCTGACCGTGATGCGCCGGCTGGCGGAAGTGGGCATCAGCGAACGCGGCTTGTGGCAGACGCGTTTCGCCACGTTCCAGACGAAGCGCTTGAATGAGCTGCGGGAGGGCTATCGGCGCTTGGAGAAAATGGACCGGCTGCTGCGCAGCGTGAGGCCCTATTTCCAGCAGCAGATCGAACTGGCTGCCAACCGGATCGCGGAGCAGCGCAACCGCATGCAGAACCGTTCCGGCGCGCCAAGCGTTCCCTCCGTCGAGCAGGAGCTGCTCGACTGTTGCCGTCAGCAGGAGGAGCTCGCGAACCGCGCGTTGCGCAGCGTGGAAAGGCTGGGGCGTCTCGCGTTGCGCTGGAAGGAGGCGCTCGACGCGGACCGGCAGCAGTTGCCGCTGTCCGCACGTGTCCGTGACCTGTTCGGCGGCTGCTCGTCGTTCTTCTCGAACTTCTGGGATTTTGAGCTGTTCGTCGCCCAGGACACCATCACGGTTGACGGTCAGACGGTCACGGGCCGGCGCAGCGTCACGATCGGCAAGGTGTGCCTGGCCGTCCTCATGCTCGCGGTGGGGTACTGGCTCGCCGTCCTGTTCTCGAGGCTCATGGAGCGCGTGGCCGTGAAGCGGCTCAAGGTCGACCCCAGCCGGGCGGGCCTCATCCGGCGGGGCGTGCGCGGCGTGCTGCTCGTCGGGCTCGTGGTCTTCAGCCTCGTGTCGGTGAAGATCCCGCTCACGATCTTCGCGTTCCTGGGCGGCGCGCTGGCCATCGGCCTGGGCTTCGGCACCCAGACCCTGCTCAAGAACTTCATGAGCGGCATCATCATCCTCTTTGACCGCCCCTTCCGGCTCGGCGATGTCCTCGAGGTCGGCGGCAGCCGCGGCGTGGTGAAAAGCATCGGGATCCATTCCAGCGTGATCAGGGTGCGGGACGGCACGGAAACCTTGATCCCCAACAGCGCGCTGCTGGAGAACAACCTCACCAACTGGACCTATTCGGACCGCAAGGTCCGGTTTACGGTCTCGGTGGGCGTGGCTTACGGCTCGGACACCCGGCGCGTGGCGCAGCTGTTGACCGAGGAGGCGGAGCGCCACGGGCTCGTGCAGAAGGAGCCGGCTCCGCAGGTGCTTTTCAAGGAGTTCGGCGACAACGCGATGATCTTCGAGCTGCGCTACTGGGCCGACGTGATCCAGCATGACGCTGGCCTGATCGGCAGCGACCTGCGCCACATGATCGCCGGCGTTTTCGCGGAGAGCGGCATCGTGCTCGCCTTCCCGCAGCGCGACATCCACCTCGACACGGCCCGGCCGCTGCAGGTGCGGCTCGAGGGGCCGGCGGAGGGTTCGCCGACGGGCCGATGTTGAGTGCGCGGACCTGGCCGCGCTTTCCGGGCGGGGGCCTGAACCCGACCGCTTCGCACGCGTCGGCGCGCCGGAGAAAAGCGCCCGGAGCCGGGCGCACTCAAAACTGTGCCGTCAACCTGCGCCCGCATGGGCGCGTCAGTTCATCAGGCTGTGGATCGGCGCGGGGATGTGTCCGCCGCGGTTGACGAAGACTTCCGCGCCCTGGGGGCTGGCCGACTGCGTCACCACGCCCGAGCCGAACAGGCCGCCGAAATCCACGTACTCGCCGAGCTGCGCGCCGGGCACCGGGATCACGCGCACGCCCGTGGTCTTGCGGTTGGTGATGCCGATGGCGGCCTCGTCCAGGATGATGCCCGCCACCGTCTCGGCCGTGGTGTTGCCGGGCAGCAGCACCATGTCCAGCCCCACGGAGCAGACCGCGGTCATGGCCTCCAGCTTCTCCAGCGTCAGCGTGCCGTCGGTGACGGCCTTGGAGAGCGCGTGGTCCTCCATGATGGGGATGAAGGCGCCGGAGAGCCCGCCGACCGCGCTGGAGGCGAAGGCGCCGCCCTTCTTGACCGCGTCGTTCAGCAGCATCACCGCCGCGGTGGTGCCGGGCGCGCCGATCAGGCGGATGCCCATGCTCTGGTAGATCTCGCCCACGGAGTCGCCCACGCGCGGGGTGGGGGCGAGCGAGAGGTCGACCACGCCGAAGGGGATGTTCAGGCGGTCGGCGACCTCGCGGCCGATGAGCTCGCCGGTGCGCGTGACGCGGAAGGCGGTATGCTTGATCTCCTCCGCGATCTCGTTGAGCGTGGCGCCGGGGTCGTGCTGCACCAGGCGGTCCACCGCGCGCTTGACCACGCCCGGCCCGCTGACGCCCACGTTGATGACGCACTCGGGCTCGCCCGGGCCGAGCATCGCGCCGGCCATGAAGGGGTTGTCCTCGGGCATGTTGGCGAAGACCACGATCTTGGCGCAGCCGAAGCCGCGGCTGGCGCGGCTGGCCTCGGCGGTCTCGATGATCTTGCGCGCGATCAGCAGCACGGCGTCCACGTTGATGCCGGCCTTGGTTGTGCCCACGTTGAAGGAGGAGCAGACGCGCCGGGTGGCGATCAGCGCCTGCGGCAGCGACTCGATCAGCGTGCGCTCGCCGGGCGTGACGCCCTTCTGGACCAGCGCGGAGAAGCCGCCCAGCAGGTCGATCTTCACCTGCTCCGCAGCGGCGTCGAGCGCCTGGCAGAGCCGCACGGCCGTCTCGACCGTGTGGCCCTCGAGCAGGACGCTGGCGGGCGAGACCGCGATGCGCTTGTTGACGATCGGCAGGCCGTAGCGGTCGCTCACCTCGTTGCAAAAGCGCACGAGGCGTCCGGCCTTCTCCACGATGCGCTCGTAGACGGCCTTCACCAGCTTGTCGGGGTCCGGGTTGGCGCAGACGTTCAGGTTGATGCCGAGCGTCACGGCGCGAACGTCGAGGTTCTCCTCGCGCACCATGCGGATGGTTGAGAGTACGTCTTGTCGTGCTAGCATAAGGGGTGTTCCGGGTTCATGGCGCCGGGCGGCGCGGGTTTCAAGGTCTCGGGAGTATCACGAATGCACGAATGAACTCGCGCACGAATGAACTTCTTCACTTCCCGATCAGCGACTTGATGGGGCCGATCTCGTTGGTGGCGCGGAAGATGTTCTCGTGGCAGAGCAGCCCGGTGAGGCCCAGGCCCGCCATCGCGACGCGGAAGCTCTCCTGGATCGTGCGGAAGTCGACGGCCTCGGGCACCACGACCTGGGCGATGTAGACGACCTTGCCGTCCTCCTCCTCGACCATCCAGTCCTCGATGTTGACGCCGTGCTCCACGAGGAACGAGGCGATCGCGAAGATCGTGCCGGGCCGGTCGCCGCCGCGCGTCATCACCACGAAGCGCGAGCCGGTGGCTACGACGGGTGGCTGCGCCTCGGGGCGGTCGAGCACGGTGACCACCGCTTCGGGCTCGAGCGAGGAGCCCAGGAGAGCGCGCAGCGCCTCGGGGCTGACCTGGCGGGGGTGCTCCGAGGTGAAGACCAGGCTGAAGAAGCCGTCCACGACCGTCTGGCGGATGGCGCCGATGTTGCCTTCGAGCGAGAAGACCGCCTGGGTGACGTCGCGCAGGAGCCCGACGCGGTCGGGCACGAGCACGGAGGTGATGAACCGCCGGTTTTGATTCATGTTGGGCTTTTGCATGGGGGGTGCCCCTAAAACAAAAACCCCGAAAAACAACGCCGGGCTGGTTTTCGAGGTTTCGGATGGAGCCAACGATCCGGATCGAACGGACGACCTGTTCATTACGAATGAACTGCTCTACCAGCTGAGCTACGTTGGCTTTAAAATCGAGGTCAAACTTTAGCGTTTTCAGGGCCCAAAAGTCAAGTGCCGGATATGTGAAAGTTTTTCGCAACAGGGGGTTGACGGTCGGCCGGTCTTATGGCATACTCCTGTCCACTTTTGCGCACCCGTGGTGGAATTGGCAGACACGTAAGATTCAGGTTCTTATGTCGAGAGACGTGGGGGTTCAAGTCCCTCCGGGTGCACCAATCGTTCTTTTCGCAAGCATGCCCCCTTCGTCTATCGGTTAGGACATCAGGTTCTCATCCTGGAAAGAGGGGTTCGACTCTCCTAGGGGGTGCCATTGCGATTGACTAGATTTATCAGGCACGTGGCGTTTAATCGTCCATGTGCCTTTTTCATTTCCGCCCACTGACAGAACGACAGCGCGCAGGAAAACCCTTTTCTCT
>JAHFSX010000064.1 GCA_023269675.1 Verrucomicrobiota bacterium | reverse complement strand
TGGGCTGAACGATAAAAATCAGCAAGTCCCGCGTGTGCTTGGCGAAATAGTCCTCGATGTGTCCGCAAAACTGGAGACTCCCGTACATGAAAACACGTTCGTACGCGTAGTGTTTTTCGGCCCCGGGATCTTTGTTCTTCATCGTGCAAGCCCTATAGGATCAAACGCTTTTTGCGAAACACTACTTCCCGGAGAACGACGGCACGGTTATCCATCCGTCCTTCAAGAACGTTGCCGGAGTTGCGTAATCAGGAAAAAGGGTTTCGGGAGCCACCGTCACCCCGTGCCGGTCACGTCCAAGGCACGCACCCCACCATGAAAAGGTACTGTTGGCAATGACATGGTGCTTACACGCGGTCATCAGTCGCAAATCCTCCCAGGGCTCTGACTCGTTCCCTTCCACGAAATTGACGTCGCTGAGAAAGCTGAACTGATTGCGACACCAGGCGATATCATCCGAAAAAACAACCCACACGGGTTTCGTCTCAACTTTCTGAATTTCCTCGATCGCTTTCCGATAGTAATTAAAATCCAGAACGATCGCCCCATCGGCAACACCGAGATAATCACTGCGCCGGATGTGAATCGACACGGATGGTGTTGTTTGGAAGCGTTCGAGCAACACCCGGTTGCGTTCACACGGCGGACGGACGAACCGGAACTCGTCACGCAGCGTCTGGTCGTCAGGCAGATAGGGTATTACCCCATAAACGCCATCCAGATAGAGCACGTTTTTATTAAACCCGATCATCGGGTCCAACAACGTTTCATCGAGTTCAAAAGCCGCTTTTCCACGAACGTTAAAGATGCTCATGAGGCGCCCGAAAGCTGCGTAGAGCTTCGCGCTGAAGCGTTTATTGACAATCCACGCCACCAAATGCGCCGAGCAACTCAGCAGGTTCCAATGACGCACGTGCGACGGGCCTTCAAAGTTCTTCAACTGATACTTGCGTCCACGGGCGAAAATTATAAAATCGGTCAAATCAAAATAAAGGGCGCGCTTTGTTCTTTGCGCCAACGCGACGGCCACCGCGTGGCCAAACATCTGATTGCCAAGCCCGCCGGTAATACGAACGACCACCTTTTTCATAACCCCCTCATCCCCTGTCCTGCATTGCCCGCCACACATCCTTCCGCCGCTTCGTTCGTCTCACGCGCTTCCGCGTCAGCGGCCGCCGCTCACCCGTGCCGCCCAAAGGCCCCCAATCAGATGCACGTTCATGAAGGAAGTTAACTGCGTAAAGTTCACGTGTCACCACGCCCCCGCCAGAAAAGAACCTCAGCCGCGGCAAGCGACCGGCCGGAACCCTCCGAAAACCGTTATGTGCAGACCCGCCGGCGGTCGGCCCTGTCGGAATCGATACGGACGCTAAAACCTGTTACGCAGGCGCGACGCCCAGCGGCGACTTTCAGATGATGAAATAAGCGAACCCGAACATCGCTGTATACACGTTGAAAAGATACTAAACCAAGTTGAGCCGCACAAGGGCTTTGTTGATCTCGAGGGGCAGGCGACTGGCAAACATTACACACCGGAATCAACCCTCCGTTGGCGCAACAGCGCCCCCCCTGCCGGCCCCTAATATGAGGCTGCGCCTTTGAAAATGATCCTCGTGCTCGTCGCGCACACGCCTCGCTTAGGGACCGCACCGGCGCTGAAGCTCGACGTTGCGCGCCCGCCGGTCACGCGCTCGACAATCCGCCGGCCAGTTGCTACAGTCAAACAAAGTCAAAGTAGGCGCGATGCTCCTGTCGTGTGACGGAGGCGCTCGCGCGTCGGTTCGGAGTAAGCCCCGACAGGCGCTCGACGTGCCTCGGGCCAGCATTCAGTGAGGAGATGCAGATGAGGGTTTTCAACTGGGCAACCGTTTTGTGTGTTCTTATCTGCGGACTGAACGCGCCGGGGAGAGCGGCGGGTTCCAACGATACGGCCGTCACCATCTTGCATGTCGGCAAGGTCACAACCGACACGATTGGCGTCACGGTTCAGGACGGGAAGGTCGAATACGGCAGGCAGATCGCTTATGAGCCCGATCCCGGGGATGACGTCGCCAGGGAAGAGCAACACCGGACGGTCCGCCGCAACGGGACGTTTCTCGGCTGGCTGGTCGGCAAAGAGAAGCGTCTCGTGTATACGGCGGACGAGGTTGTCGGCAAACTCCCGGACGTCGCGTGGATGGACAAGCCGGCAAGCTATGGCATCGTCTCGGATGACGACCCTGCCTATGCCCGGGAGACGGCTCCCGCCGGCGTCTTCCGCAAAACGAAGCCGTCCGATTTCGCGCGCGTGGGCGGCTGGCCTTACCAGGCGCCGCTTCGCCACGTGATCTACTTGAAGGGGCCTCAGCCTTTCAAGGAGGGCAAACACTACCGCATCCGCTTCGTGAACGGGGCGTTGCCGGAACAGGCCTTCGCCTGCGAGGCTGCGAGCCAGCGCAGCGAGGCTGTGCATGTGAGCCATTTAGGGTTCCGTCCCGACGATCCGGCTAAAGTCGCGTTTCTCTCCTGCTGGCTGGGAAGCGGCGGCGGCGTGACCTATCCCTCCGGGTTGACTTTCCGTGTCTTGGACAACGCCGGGCAAGAGGTCTGCCGGGGCACGGCCGTGCCGTCTGTACGGGCCGCGGAGACGGAGGACGCTTACAAGATAAACTACACGGGCACGGATGTCTGGATCATGGATTTCACCACGCTGACGCGTCCCGGCTCCTACCGGGTCAGCGTCGAAGGCCTCGGCTGTTCGTATCCTTTCGACATCGCGGATGACGTCTGGCGGCGCGCCTTTTATGTTTCGGCGAGGGGGTTCTACCACCAGCGCAGCGGCATCGAGCTCGGCCCACCGTTCACGACCTACCGGCGGCCGGTTTGTTTCCGCCCCGAAAGCGGCGTGCAAGTCTACCATTCCGACTGCCCGCTGCTGGACAGCCAGAACGGCCTGAATGCGAAAGGCACAGACACCAGCAACTTCGGCAACCTGGTCAAAGGCAAGACAGACCGCGTCGTCACCAACGCGTGGGGCGGGTACATGGATGCCGGGGACTGGGACCGCCGGATCCAGCATCTCATCGCTTCGCGCTACCTGATCGAGTTGGCGGACCTCTTCCCGGACGCTTTCGCCAAACTCAGCCTGAACATCCCCGAGTCTTCCAACGCTTTGCCCGATGTTGTCGACGAGGCGCTTTTCAACCTGGACTGTTACCGCCGCATGCAGGCGCCGGAAGGCGGCATCCGGGGCGGCATCGAATCGTCCGAGCATCCCCGCCACGGCGAGTGCAGCTGGCAGGAGTCGCTCGATGTCATGGCTTACGCCCCCGATGTCTGGTCGAGCTATGTCTACGCCGGCGTGGCGGCGCAAGCCGCCCGCTGGCTCGCGCCGCGCGACGCGGCGCTCGGCGCGGTGTACCGGGAAAGCGCGCTGCGGGCGATGGTGTGGGCCGAGTCGGCGTATGGCGCCCGCCCCGCCTATCCGCCTCAGGTGCGGGACGACCGCAACCTGGCGGCCGCTGAACTTTTCCGGCTCACCGGAGACGCCGCCTGGCAGGCGCTGTTCCTGAAAACCACGGTGTTCACCCAGTCCGGCATGGACCTCTTCGTGTGGGAGGATCACGACCAGCGCGAGGCGCCGTGGGTTTATGTCCGGACGCAGCAGCCGGGCATGGACGAGAAGATCAAGGCGTTCTGCCGGGAGGCGATCATCCGCGAGGCGGATAACCGTGTCCGCAACAGCCAGAAAGCGGGGTTCCGCTGGGCCAAGTTCGAGTGGATGCCCGGCATGGGAGGCGCCTTCTCCGCACCGGACGGCGTCAGCCTCGCGCGGGCGCATGTCCTGACCGGTGACGCGACCTATCTGCGCACGCTGGTGCTGGCTTGCCAGACCGGCGCCGGCGCCAACCCGATCAACCTGTGCTACACCACCGGGCTCGGACACGCTTATCCGATGCACCCGCTGCACATCGACTCACGTCTGACGCACCAGCCTCCGCCGCCGGGCATTACCGTCTTCGGTCCGATCGACGTCGCACGCGACAAGGACGATTGGGCCCAGAAAATCGTGGGCCTCTATTGCTATCCGTCTGTCCAGAAGTGGCCAACGCTGGAGGCGTACTGGGACGTCTTCTGGTATCCGCCGATGTGCGAGTACACCATCCAGACCCCCATGGCTCAGAACGCCTACGTCTGGGGATATCTGGCGGGCCGGAAATAGACGGGGTCGTCAAAACGCCGCACGGGCCATTCACTCGAGTTTGCACGCACGTTCATCCAAGGCCAAAGAGGGTTGCTTGAGGGCTCGACCCGTACAGGCTGCTCATGAGGACTCGTGAAGGCGGCTCGCGAACAGGAGTCTACTTGACCGCGACGAGCCGGTCCGGATAAACTTGCCTTACAAGGCGCTGAACAAGGTGATACAGTGTATTCGGCTGTTGGGTTATTGCCGTTTCGCCGGCGGCCACGGTCGCCAGACGTGTTCCGAAAGACCGGCCAAGTCGGTGGACGCGTTTTCGCGAACGAAGGAAGTCGAACGTTGAGAATCAGAAAGGCGGGCAAAACGATGTCTACGCTACAGCGCTTTACACAGATACCGCACACGGCCTCGACCAGTCCAACCCGGCAGGCTGCAGTATCTTCCTTATTATACATCCTGCTGTGCAGCACCTACATCCTTGTCTCCGGTTCCCTTGCCAACCGCGCCGCGGCGACTTCGCAGCAACTGCACGTGATTGAAACGGTCAAGGGGATCGCGTTCATTCTCGTGACGGGTGCCTGCTTCTTCTCCATTTCCTACCTGCGCTACAAGAAGATCCAACGGCAAGAAGTGACCCTCGCCATACAGGAAAAGACGCTCATTCAGGCAGAAAAGAAACTGGTTGCGGCGATGTCCGCGGCAACCGTGGCCCATGACCTGAACAACCTGCTGATGGTGCTTTCCGGGCTCGTCGAAGAGCTTAAAGGCCAAGAAATAAACGTTCCGACTTTGCGCGTGCTGCGCGAGGAGATCGATGTCGGCATCGGGAAGCTCTGTAATCTATCCAAACGCCTCGCATCGGGGTTCAGCCGTGCCGTGCCGGAGCATGCGGAGAAAGTCGACATGCAGGCCAGTTTACACGAGTTGATTGCGGTCGTAAGGAAGCATCCCGATGGCCTTCGCTGTCGCATCGCCCCCTCTCACATCGAACCGCTGACCCTTGAACTGAACAGAACCCTCTTCGAGGAGGCGGTGGTTAATCTTCTGATCAACGCGACTCAGGCGGCCGGCCAGAGCGGAAAGATCGAAGTTCGTCTGACGACCGAGCCGGGGTTCGCCATACTGGAGATTCACGATAACGGTCCGGGTGTGCCGGACTTCCTTGTGAAGGACATTTTCGAGCCGTGTTTCACAACCAAGCCGGACGGCACCGGGATCGGCCTCCTCGCCGTGACGGCTTTCGCATCGTCCTGCGGGGCGGACGTGTCCGTCGGCCGCTCGCATTTGGGCGGAGCGGTGTTCCAGTTTCGCATCCCGATGCAGGATCCGTCTCCGGAAAAGAGTGTGACCGCCTAATACACTGTAAACCATAAAAAATCGGCCAAGATTACATGATTTACATGATTAATAGTCAACAGAGACAATCCTGATAATCATGTAATCATGTCAAAATATCCGACAGTTTAACTTGTACAGACTACTAGCCTTCAGGCCGCGCGGGCGCCGGCCGGCCCGCTACTCCAGACGTCCGAACATGATGCGCTCCTTGCGGCTCGGAGAGCTGTCGCCCTGCGTGACGGTCAGGTAAACCTTCCCCGCATGTTCCCGGAAGGTGGGATACTGAAATGACTTGTCCGTGACGAACCGGTATTTGCGCTCCCAGTTTGTGCCGTCGCGGGAGACCTCGACGTTGAACACCGAACGGCTGACCGCGCCGGGCCCCGTGGCCTCCTGCCACCCCAGATAATAGACGCCGCCGATGCGGTCGAACGTCGGTTTGGAGGAGGTGCCGAGGCGCACCACGTTGCGGGGCTCTCCCGCCGTCCACGTCCGGCCGTCCGGGCTCTGCGCGAAGACGTAGTTGCGGGTCCCGCCCTCCTGGCGGCAGATCGCCAGCCACGTGCCGTCGGGCAGACGGTTCACCGCCGACTCGGTCAGCTTCATGGCCGCGGCTCCGTTATAGTGCCCCAGCACCTCGAACGTGTCCAGCCCCTCGTTCAACACGGCCAGCGCGTTCTGCCCGCCGGGATAGTTGTTGAGCGCCACATAGGTCTTGCCGTCGAAGGCCTTGAACGAATCGAAAATATAGAGGCCGAAATCGAACGGCTTCCCGGCGAAACCGCGCGCGGCCGCATCGCGGTAGAGGACCTGCGGCTGCATGTCGAAGAGCCCCTCGGCGGTCCTGATCTTCGCACGGTAGATCCGGTTTTCAAAAGCCGCGCGTTCCGTGTCGAAGTCGATGTACCACGTCTGCGCCTGCCGTTTGCCCGGCTGCTCGCTGGCGAAATAGCAGCGCAGCGTCCGGTCGTCTTTCCGGAGGATACGCGGCACGAAACAGGCGCCCGCCGACAGCGTTTCGTTTCCGAAGACCTGACCGCCCCGCGCGAACGGCATGACCTTCTCGACCGCCAGCGTCTGAAGGTTCACGATGGAGAGCGCCACGTAGATGGAGGGCCAGTCCGCGCTCTCGCCCGCCTGCTCGTCGTTGAGTTCGGACACGATGTACGCGCGCTCCTTCACGATGGCCATCTCCGCGTCGTGCGCGCCTTTGACCGTCGGCTCACAGACATTGACCAGACCTCGCAGCACTTGGTCTGCAGCCATTTTGGCGTCCCAGCCGGGAGGAAGCAGGCTGCGCGTGACCTCGGAAAAACCGACCTTCTCCGCCTCCAGCGCGGCACGGCCGACGGTGTCGGTCATCCCGGTAAAGCCGGGCCCCCCGCCCGCCACATAGCCGTCGCTGCGGCCGCTATCGTCGCGGCTGACCCAGAACGCGTAGAGCGCGCCGTCACGCAGCGTGAAACGGAAACGCACGGGCCGCCCGCGCAGGGCGGACAGATCCCGGGCCCCCTCCCACGTGACCGCCGCGAGCGTGCTGTCCGCGCCCGCCGCGCGGCAGTTGGCCGCCGTGAAGGGCGCGATCACCGCGCCGGCCTCGTCGAGGACCTCGACCCGCAGCTCGCCCTTGGAGGTGTCGGCGTTGACGAACAGCCGCGTCCCCGCGAACGTCACGGGCCGCGTCGTGAGCGTACCCGGCGTGCCGCCCGCCTCCATGGACGCGAACCCGTCGCGCCGCAGGAAGGCCACGCCTGTGGCCCCGCGGTCGTACATGCCGTTCTTCATCCAGTTCCGGTTCGTCTTGCTGGTGTCGCCCTGAAACGCGGAGTAATAGAACCACAGCGTATCGCCGCGCACGCAGCAGAGGTTCCCGAGCGACTGCACGTAGCCCCGGTCCCACACGTCGCGCCGCTCCGCCGGGATGTGGGCGCGACGGTCGGGCCGCGCCCAATGGAACCCGTCGCGGCTGTAGGCGAAATTCAGCTCCGTGGTTTTCGGCACGCCCTGCCTCTCGCAGACGTCGTTCTCGGGGCCATGGTGGATCTCGTAGAAACCCAGCATGATGCTCTCGTAGGCCACGGCATCGAGATTATAGAGCTGCGGCACGCGCTGGAGCACCGGGTCTTGGGGATCGTCGCGGTCAACCGCGGCCCACACCACCGGCTCGTCCGGCTTCCAGCCCGCGCCCGCGAGGAAATCGCCGCATTCCCAATAGTTTCGCGAGCGCCCGCGGAAGCCCGAACGCAGGCTGTAGACCCACTTCTTGCGGAACGGATTGTAAAACATCGTGCTGCGGTCGCCGGTGTCTCCGGTCACGACGCGGTTGGTCCAATGGATGCCGTCCGGCGAAGTCATGCTCACTCCCGGCATGTGGCCTCCCGGGCCGCGCATGAACATCTTGTAGCGCTGCTGCGGGTCCGCGGACTCCCAATCCGGCACCACGGTCCACGAGTCCGGCGTCAGGTCCGGCGGAAGCACCTGGTTCGTGCCCGGATTGACATCCAGCGCGGGGCGCTCCCACGCGAGCCCGTCCCTGCTCGTCGCGTAACAGATCGTGTGGATCCAGCCGGCCTCGTACCACATCTTGAAGATCTTTTCCGCGGGATCCCACCACACGCCCCCGCTCTTGGGCACCGCCGCCGCGTTCTTGCCGGGATTCAGCTCCAGTTCGGACTCGGGCTTCAGCACCGGATTGCCGGCATACTTCTTGGGCATGTGGCAGACGCGCCGGAGCGTGCCCGTCTCGATCAGGAAGTCATCCACAAACAGCTGTCGGCCGATGTCGATCGGCACGACCGCCGGACGCGACGCCAGAAACGGCAGCGCCATGGGCGCGGTGTCGTGCGCGTCGATGGTCTGCGGCGGCCACTCCTCGGGCAGGACGATGCCGTTGTAGAGCCGCTCGCCGCGGTTCTCGCTCCACGGCTTGTTGACCATGCCTAGAGGCGCGGCCGCTTCAAACCCGGCAACCACCGCCCACTTGCCCAGGCGCAAACGCTCGCCGGCCTTGACCCGCTTCTGATAAACGCGCGTCAGGTCGAACGGCTGCGTCCCGAAGAGCTGGAAGCGCTCAGGCTGCGCGACCCACGCGAAGCCGCGCGCGTCGAGCGTCTTGGCCTGGGTGGCGGCGCGCGGATGCACCGGCTCGGGCGTGAGCACGGTCAGCACCCCGTCGCCGGTCACGCGCAGCGTGCCCGAATCGATGCTGCCGCGCAGAAAGCGCTGGCCGGCCAGCCACGCGGGGCACTCTTTCAGCGTGTACTTGCGGTCCGTGAAAAGCACGACGCCGGGCTTGAGCGTGTCCACCTCTGACGAACCGTAAAACGCGACAGCCGCACCCGGTCCGTCAAAAGGCTTGTCGCTTCTTTCCTGTGCCCGGACAGCTCCCGTTCCCCATAAACAAACGCACACGGCGAATACGAAAGGTCTTGCTGCAAACATGGTACCCCCTATCAATCTTTGGCCGATAACATGCCAATCGGTTTCCCTTCTGTCAATGTCATTCACAGGCTCGACAATCCCTTTTTGTAACACTATTCTATCCGGCACATCTGATATGAGAGGAAACAGCATGCATCTTTTCACCGGGGGTTTGGTTTCAGCGATGTTGGCGGTCGTGGCGGCAGCTCAGGAGAAGCCAGCCGCGGTCTGGTGGTCCACGCCGGTCGCGCCGGGTGAACTCGTGCAGGTGCACGGCGGCGCGTGGGGCACAAACCCGGTCGTCGAAGTGGCGGGCATCCGCAACGCTTCACCCAAGAATCCTCAGGCCGCCGGAAATCCCGATTTCAACAGGGCGCAGCGCGTCCGCCCGGTGAAGGTCACCGAAACCGGCGTGTGCTTCGAAGTGCCGCGCGCGCTTGCCGAGGGACTCGCCGCCTGCCGGATCGTCTCCGAAGGCGGCCTGGCGTCGGAGCCTTTCATTCTGAATGAGCCGCTGGTCTGGTGGTGCCAGGGCGACCTGGGGGCTGACGCCTCGCCCGGAGGCTGGCTGCGCCTCTTCGGCCGCTGCCTGTCGCGCGAAGGCAAGTCCCGCGTCGTGCTGGCCAACCGCGAGCGCCGCGTGGAGCTGAAGCTGACAAAGACGGATGTCTGGTCACTGGACGCCACGCTTCCCGCCGACCTGCCGGCCGGCGCCTACGTCGTCTACACCCACAACGGCGACGGCGGGCCGGACGGCTGGCGCAGCGCGGGAGCGGTCACGATCCGTCCCTATCAGGAGGTCTGGAAAAGCGACCGTTTCGATGTGACCCGCTTCGGCGCGATCCCCAACGACGGCCTGGACGACACGCTGGCGCTGCAGGCCGCGCTCGCGAGGGCGGCGACCAACGGCGGCGGCACCGTGTATCTGCCGCGCGGACGATTCCAGTGCAACGGCACGCTCCAGATCCCGGAGCGCACGCTGCTCCGCGGCGAGTCGCGCGAAACCACGCAGCTCTACTGGCCCGACTGCGAGGAGCCGCCCGAGAACCTGATCGAGGGCACCAGCGCCTTCGGCATCGAGGACCTCTTCATCCACGCGGGCAAGTACCGCAACGGCATCGTCTGCAAAAACGAGTCGGCCGGCAAACACGAGCTGGGCGGCGGGGGCAGGGTCACAGAGGCCACGCCGCACGACATCACGGTCCGGCGCGTGCGCCTCAAGCTCATCATCGACCAGTTCCTGATCAAAAACACGGACGAGTATGAGAAGCGCGCCTACCTGCGCGGCAACGGCCTCGTCATCCGCGACGCCCGCTTCGTGCGCGTCGAGGACTGCGACCTCTACACCTCGAAAGAGGGCTCCACGACGCTCTACTTCGTGCTCTCGGCCGAGTACCTGCAGATCCGCAACTGCCGCATCAACGGCTCCGGCTGGGCGGTCGTGGGCGGCGACAAGGTGATCTTCGAGAACAACGACGCCTACAACTGCACCTACAGCATCGCGCCGGTCTGCCGTAACCTCTACTGGAGCCGGAACCGCCAGCACGATCTCTTCACGAACAACCGCGAGAGCATCACGCACGACGGCGCCCGCACGGCCTTCCGCGGCACCGTGCCCGCGCGGTGCGAGGGCACGCGGCTCACCCTCGAGCTCGGCAGCGAGAAGAACCCCTACCGCAACGGACCGGACTACTGGATCGGGCAGAACGTCCAGCTCGTCGAAGGCCGCGGTGCGGGCCAGACGCGCACCGTCACCGCCCTCACCAACAACGTCGTGACGATCGACCGGCCCTGGTCCGTCGCACCCGACGCCACGTCGCGCTACGTCGTCGCCGCCGAGCGCCAGCACCTGCTCTATGTGGACAACGAGACCGAGGACTCGAGTATCGCGATCCAGCTCTACGGCGGCCTGACGGACGGCGTGCTCGCCCGCAACCGCTGCGCCCGCTCGGGCGGCTTCGTCGGCTTCGGCATGGACTACCACGGCATCATCCCGCTCTGGTTCGTGCAGTATCTCGACAACCAGATCCTGGAGGGCAACGGCTACCGCGGCCCGCACAACGAGATGCCCCCGCGCGACGCGATCATGTCGATCATCGACCACGGCAACGACCGCGCCCTGACCCGCTCCTGCGTGATCCGCCGCGGCATCCTGCACAGCAACGCCCGCGTCGAGATGGCGAGCGCCAACGGGATCATCGAAAACTGCGTCGTTAAGAACGCCGACACCGGGCTCTCGGTCAGCAGCAAGCACGCGGCCAGCATCGTGCTGCGCGGCAACCGCTTCGAGAACGTCGCCGAACCGCTGGATGCGGTCGCGCGGCAGCAGGCGGTCATGCACCCCGCCGAACGCGTCCTGACCCTGCTGGCGGGCGCGAAGGCGGCCCTCGGCGACAAGGCCCCCTCAGCCTGGGGCGCGCTGAAGAAGACGCTCGGAGCGGCCGCAACCGAGGCCGGCGTCAACGGCCCCGCGGCCGACGCGGCCGCGCGCGCCGCGCTCCTGAACGCCCTGCGCGCGCTTTCAGCCGCCGGTGGAGCGGCCAACGTCTACGACATGCGCGTGGCCGAAGCCCTGTTGGGGGCCTCCCTCAGCATCCAGGCGTGGGACAACGGCATGACCCGCCTGCTCGGCAGCGATCGCGCCGACGAAGCCGCCGTCACGCTTCAGGCCGGTCTCGCGCCGAGCGCGCCGGAAACGACCTGCACGCTCGCTTTTGAAGAGGTCCCCGGCTGGCGTTTCCCGAGCGGCACCGTCACGCGTCTCACGCCGGGCGCGACCGGCACAATCAAGGTCACCCTGGGCTCGCCCGCCGGCGCGAAGGGGTTCTTCAACCTCCCCGTCACCGCCGTTTACAGCGGCGACGGCTGGACGCTGCGGTGCCGCGCCACGCTGCCGGCCCTCTCCGAAAACCGCGTCTGCCAGTGGGTCGCGGCCGGCCCCTTCGCGGACCCCGCGCAGATCCGGCTCGGCAAACAGAACCTGCTGGCGCTGACCAACGCGAACGTGCACGGGGCGATGAACATGAATGCGCTTTTCGGCCCCAACAAAACCGGCACCACGGCGGCGGCCGTCTCTGTCCTGCGCGTCGCGCGCCCCACCCCGGTGCGCTTCGGCTTCAGCGGCCCCGTCCGCCTGTTCATCGACGGCAAGCGTCTCGGCACCGACCTGCCGCGCAGCGGCTGGGGCAGCGCCATGCTCGCGCCGGGTGACCATCTGCTGAAGGCGGTCGCGATCCCCGAGAAGAAGGAGGCCTGGCAGTTCAAGGTCTCCTGCGAGATCGCCGCGACCTGCCTGCCGGGCGACCTCGTGATCGTGCCGGCGGCGGAGGTGCTGCGCATGGAGGCGTTGCCCGTCACTCCGGTGCCATAAAGCGGGGACTGCACGTCATTTTGAGTGCGCGGGCCTGACCGCGCTGTCCTCGGCAGGGACCTGTCCCTGCCGGCGGCGAACGCGACAGGTCGCGTCCATGGAAAGCGCCCGGAGCCGGGCGCACTCAACACATGCGCCTGCGTTCACTCCGCGTTCACTCCGCGTTCACTCCGCGTTCGCGAGCGGGTGGAGAGGGTCGACGTCCAGCAGCGGCCACACCAGCTCGCCGCGCTCCTGCGCCGCCGTGTCGTGATACGCCCCGTATTGCGGCGCGTTGGCGTCGAGCCAGAGAAACACGCGCCGCCGTTCCGCCTCGGGCACGGCCGCGCGGTGACCCGCGGTCAGCAAGGCCTGCCCGATGCGCGAGGCCGCTGCACCGCAGCGTCCCGGAATCGAACGCGAGCCGCCGTGGACCGGCTGCATGACCTTGCCGCTGAATCCCCCTCCGAAATAAAAAGAATACCCGCGCATCTCCTCATACCCCATTTTCTGCGGACCCTTCTTCTCGGCCAGGTGGCACGCCACACAGCGGTTCTGGAGGATCGGTTTGACCTGACGATGAAAGCTGACCGGTTCGACGGCGCCACACTCGGCTTCGAGTTTCGACGCCGCGCGCCGGAACGCGAGCGGCTGACTCTTCGCCGCCGCATAGCTTTCATTTTTAGGCTCGTGACAGCCGAGGCAGGTCAGGCGCTCACCCGGATGAACAAACGCCGCCGAGCGCATGGTCTGGATCGCCATGCCGTTCTCGTCCAGAAGCTGAAAGATGAGCTGCTTGCCCGCCGGCGCCTCGAAGTACACGCTGCCGTCCGCCTCGAGCGGCACCGTGCCGAGCGCGATGCGCGGCGTGTTCTCCTGCCCGTAGCCGATGAGCGGCTTGTCCATCCACGCGTCGGACTTGGGGATCACCTGCAGCACGCGCAGCCGCTTCGGCGCGCGCCCCGCCGGGAGGGGCTGGTCCGAGACGCGCACGTTGACCACGCCGATCAGGGCGCGCATGTCAGCCGAGGCGTACTCCGCGCCCTGAGCGGTGCGCTGCGGAATCACCGGAGGCTTGGGGCGCGCGCGCAGGGGTTTCGGATGCGTCAGCCGCAGCCGCGGGTCATACCCCATCGGCAAGAGCTCGCGCTCGCACACCAGCTCCTCGTTGCCGAAGCGGTCGAGCACCACCAGATCCTCCCAGCGGTTGCAGAGGAAGACGTCGCCGCTCACCGGCCACGCCGTGCCGTACGGGTATTGGCTGCGACCGGCGCTCTCGCTCTCAGGGAACGGCACATACGGCGTGACGCGCCGGAGCTGGCTCATGTGGCCGTCATCGGCCAGCCGCAGGTCCAGCACGCACAGCGAACCGAAGGTCTCGCCGTGATGCGGCGCGGCCGTCAGCACATAGCGGTGCGAGTCCGGCAGGGCGCGGATGTGCATCTCGGTCATCGGCAGCCCCGACGGCGCGTCAGGGCACCTGCCGAAGCGGTG
>JAHFSX010000008.1 GCA_023269675.1 Verrucomicrobiota bacterium | reverse complement strand
TTTCTGACGTGGTGGCGGTGGCGGCCGGTGATTATTGTGCTCTCGCTTTGAGGGGCGACGGGACCGTGGCCGCGTGGGGTGCGAAAGACTTCGGCCAGTGCGATGTTCCCGCCGGTCTGTCAGATGTCGTGGCGGTTTCGGCTGGCAATTATCACTGTCTGGCTGTGAAGGCGGACGGGACGGTGGTCGCTTGGGGCCTGAACAATGATGGGGAGTGCAACATCCCTAAAGACTTAAGCGGCGTCGTGGCCGTTGCCGCTGGGCTAGGGTATTCGTTGGCGCTGATAAGTGACGGGACCGTGGTCGCATGGGGGCGTGACGGCAATTGGACGATTCCAATGCCTGCGGGTTTGCACGACGTGGTGGCGATCACAGCGGGGGCCTATTTCTCGGCGGCGTTGAAGGCGGACGGGACGGTCGCGCAATGGGGAGGGGATTGGGGCGAAAGCGGTGGGGTGGCGGCGGGGCTTGCGGGCGTCACAGCCCTTTCCGGCGGCAAGAAGGACGGACTCGTTGCGCTCAAGGCGGACGGCACCGTGGTCGGGTGGGGGCCGCCTTACGACGATTCCGGGCGGTTCAACATTCCTGCTGGGCTCTCCAACGTGGTGGCCGTGGCGGCGGGGCAGACCCACGCCGTGGCGCTGGTGCGCGAGCCGGTCAAGTCCAAGGCCGGGCTGGTCTTCATGCTCATCGGCGCGGCGGAGTAGAACGGCATCATTTTTAGCAGGTGATTCAGAAGCTTTTGGCCAACTAACAGCAAGGAGGCGCAGAATGAAGGTGGTCGCATTCAACGGAAGTCCGCGCAAGGACGGAAACACGGCGCTGCTGCTCCGCAAGGTGCTGGCGCCGATCGCGCGGTCGGGGATCGACACGGAGCTGGTGCAGGTCGGCGGGCTGCCGATCCGCGGGTGCACGGCCTGCTACCACTGCATGGAGGCGAAGGACCGGCAGTGCGTGATCAAGGGCGACATCGTCAACGCGTGCATCCAGAAGATGCTCGAGGCCGACGCGATGATTCTCGGGTCGCCCTCGTATTTCTCGGGCATGACCTCCGAGATGAAGGCGCTGATCGACCGGGCGGGACTGGTGGCGGTGGCCAACGACCGGATGTTCTCGCGCAAGATCGGCGCGGCGGTGGCGGCGCACCGGCGCGGCGGCGCGGTCAACGTGGTGGACTCGATCAACCACATGTTTCTGATGTCGCGCATGATCGTGCCGGGATCCACCTACTGGAACTTCGGCGTGGGGCTGGACCGCGAGGATGCGGCGAACGACGAGGAGGCGATCGCGAACATGCATGACCTCGGGGAGACCATCGCGTGGCTGCTGAAGAAGGTCGTCAACGCCTGACGCGGCCGGTTGACGCCTAGGAGCCCAGGACCTCGGCCACCTTGGCCGCGATATCTTGCTTCGAGAAAGGCTTCTGGAGGAAATGGCTGCCGCAGGACAGCATTTCGCGCTGGGCGATGACATTGTGGGTGTAGCCGGACATGAACAGGATTTTGAGGTTCGGGTAGATCAGGCGCATCCGCTTGGCCAGATCCCAGCCGTTCATCTCGGGCATGATCACGTCGGTCAGCAGAAGATGGATCGCGACGGAGGACTTGCCGGCCCATTCGAGTGCCTTGAGAGGCGAGTCGGCTGTCTCCACGCGGTAACCCAGGCTTTCCAGCATCCGTTTCCCCAGCTTCAGGACAGCCTGCTCGTCTTCCACCAGCAGGATGGTTTCGCGGTTGCGGGACAGGGGCGCTGCCGGGGCCTCGGCCTGAAGCGCCGGGCACGGGGCCAGATGTCTGGGCAGGTGGATTTTGAAGGTTGATCCCACGCCGGGCTCGCTGGCGACGCTAATGAGGCCGCCGTTCTGCTGCACGATGCCGTAGACGGTGGAGAGGCCCAGCCCCGTGCCTTCGCCGAAGCCCTTGGTGGTGAAGAACGGTTCGAAGATGTGTTCGACGGTTACAGCGTCCATGCCGCACCCGCTGTCGCTGACCGTCAGCGTCACATAGGTGCCCGGCACGGCGGACGCCTGATCGGCGCAAACGGCTTGGCCGAGGGTGGTGCTCCCGGTCTCGATGGCGAGTTTGCCGACACCGGCGATGGCGTCGCGGGCGTTGACCGCGAGGTTGGCCAGGATCTGGTCGATCTGCGACGGGTCCATCTTGACCGTCATGGCGCCGGCTCCCGGCAGCCAGACGAGCTCGATATTCTCTCCGATCAGCCGCCGCAGCATCTTGAGCATCATGGCCACCGTGTCGTTCAGGTCGAGCACTTTGGGCGTAACGGCCTGTTTGCGGGCAAAAGTCAGCAGTTGCCGGGTCAGGTCGGCGGAGCGCTCGGCGGCCTTGCGGATCTCCTGCAGGTCGGCAAGAACCGGATGGTCCGGGGCCACCTCTTCCTTGGCCAGTTCCGCGCAGCCGAGAATCACCCCCAGCATGTTGTTGAAATCGTGGGCCACCCCGCCCGCGAGCCGGCCGACCGACTCCATTTTCTGCGCCTGCTGCAGCTGGGTCTCCAGCCGGATGTGCTCGGTGATGTCGCGTTTGACGGCCACGTAGTTCACGATGTGGCCCGCGGTGTCGTGGACGGGAGAGATCGTCGCCTCTTCGGTGTAGAGCGTGCCTTCCTTGCGCCGGTTGATGAATCGCCCGGTCCACGTTTTGCCGCCGCCGATGGTCTGCCACAGCTCGCGGTAGAACGCCGCGTCTTGCCTGCCGCTCTTGAGGACGCGCGGGTTCTGGCCGAGCGCCTCCCGCCGGGTGTAGCCGGTGACGCGCTCGAAGGCCGGGTTGGCGTATTGGATGGCGCCCGACGCGTCGGTGATGACGATGATCTCGCTGGACTGGTCGATCGCGGTGAGCAGATGCTCACGCTCAGCCTCGGCCGCTTTGCGTGAGGTGATGTCGGCCACCACGCCGTCCCATATGATAGAGTTGTCTCCGAGGCGTCGCGGCAGCGCCCGGCAGTGGAGCCACCTGATTTCGCCCGTGTGTGTCCGCTGGCGGAACTCACAGTCGAAGAGCGTCATCTCACGGGCCGATTTTTGCTGCGCCGCATCGATGAGCGGGCGGTCCGCCGCGACAATATGCCGCCAGAAGGCCGCGGGATCGGCCATCACGCTTTCCGCCGAGTATCCGAAGATCCGCTGGACGCCGGCGCTCAGATAGGTGTACCGGTTGCGGCCGTCAGGCGATGACAGAAGCTGGTAGAGCGCGCCGCCGGGAATGTTGTCGCCTAGGGTGCGCAGCTGCGCCTCGCGCTCGCGCAGCGCCTCTTCCGCCCGCTTGCGCTCGGTGACGTCGTCGAAGACCGAGACGAAGTGGTCCTTCTTGGGGCTGTACGCCGAGATGTGGAACCACCTTTTGAGGGCGTTCACGTAGCGCTCGAACACTTCGGGCAAACCGGTCGAGGCGACCCGGCTGTAAGCGTCCAGCCAGGTCGGGTCGGCCTCGAGGATGCCGGGGATGACCGCGGTCACGCGCTTGCCCACGACGTTTTTCAACCCCGTATGGGTTTCGAAGGCTGTGTTGACATTGAGGTAGACGAAGTCGACCGGCTTGCCGTCCCGGTAGAGCATGCGGCAGTAGGCGAAGCCGTTGAGCATGTTCTCGAACAGGGACCGGTAGGTCCCTTCGCTGACGGCCAACGCCTCATGCGCCTGGGCGTTGGAGAGGGAGACCGCAAGATACCCTGACAGCCTCTCCCACAGTGCGATGGACTGTGGCGCGAACAGGCCCTTGCTGCGGCTGTTCAGCTGAAGCAGCCCCAGGCTTTCTCCGCCGACGCGCAGCGGAAGCAACGCCACGGATTCGTAACCTTCGCCGTTGCAGCGGTTGCGGGTGCGGGCTTGGCGATCCGCTTCGGTGGTGCTGGCGAGCAGGTCCGTGGTGCAATTGGACCAGAAGCTGCCGTGTGCGGTGAAAAAGGGCTTCGACGGATCAAACCGTCCGCAGAGCACGTTGCCGCACATGCATTCAATGACGGCATTGCCTGCGCAGTCGCGGACCAGCTGGCCCGCCAGGTCGCGCTGGCAAAGCGTGTTCTCCGCCTGAACGAACCCGGGCGGGAACCCGCATGTTTCGTAGTACGGGTAATCTTCCCCGTCCCGCAGGCGGAGGCCGACCGCGTCACAGCCGGATTGGCGCTGAAAGAAGGCCAGCGACTGATGGATCAGATCGGCTTTGCCCATGGCCACCTGCACCAGTTGCAGGAATTCGATGGTCGCTTTTTGCTCGTGCTCTGCAAGTGCGCGGTCGGTGATATCCCGGACAGCTTCCAGCACCAGGGCCTTGCCTTCGAGTGACAGGATACCAGTGGTAATCTCCACTGGAAAGACGTCCCCGTTTCTCTTCCTGTGATAGCGAAGCGGGATCAGAGCAGGGTGTTCCCGTGTGGCTTGTATGCTCTCATCCCGCTCGGCTGAAAGGTCGAACTTTTTAAGACGCAGCATTTCGGCGCGCGTATAGCCGTACACTTGGCAGGCGGAGGCGTTGACCTCCAGAATGTCGCACGTGTCCCGGTCGACGAGCAAGACCGCATCCCGCTCCGCCTCAAACAGGGCATGATATTTCTTCTCGTTGTCGAGCTGCGACGCCTCCGCCTGCTTGCGCGCGGTGATGTCCAGGAACACGACATGACACGTTTTGCCGTCAGGGGCGCGCAGGGCCTCCAGGCGCACCCACAGGGGCTCGCCTTCCGCGCGTGTCAGTGCCACCTCGCAGGTCTGCGAGGCGGCCCCGGCGCCTGCGAAGGTCTGCGCCAGGAACGCGCGGATGACAGGACGGCAGGACTCTTCGGTGAACTGCGCGACGCTGCGATTGACCAGACGGCCGCGTTGCAGGCCGAGCAGTCGCGCGCCGGTCAGGTTGGTCTGGGTGATCAGGCCGTCGCGGTCCAGCGTGAGGTACCCCACCGGGGCGAAGTCGAAAAGGTCGGTATAGCGGGCCAGGGCCGCCTCGGTTTCGGCCCTCGAATCTCTCAGCTCCTCGTTCTGCATCTCCAGTTCGACCTGGTGGAGGCGCAGCTCATGCAGCGACCGCAGCGTTTCGTCCTCCGGCGGAGGCGTGCGGGCGACGGGCGTCTGGTCTTTGAGCCTCTCTTCCGCACGGAGGCGCAACGCGCCGTCCGCCGAAGGTGTCAAAGCACGCGTCTTCGCCGCGGGCGTGGCTTGTTCGTTCGGGTCGGTGATGACTCGCTGACTCATGGATGCGTTGCACGTTAGGACGTCGGCAGTGAAATGTCAATGGTGATTGCAGGCGGTGCGCGGAAGAGTGCGCTTCCGCCGGCGCATGAGCGCGCCTGGGCCGACCTGCTGGACCTTCGGCGTGGGGCTGGGCCGCGGGGAGGCGGCGAGAGGACGGGAGGCGATCGCGAACGGATCCGCGATCTCGGCGAGGCCGGCGCGTGGCTGCTGGAGAGCCGATACGCGAGGCTTAGGGGCTGTCCAGGGCCTCGGCCACTTTGGCGGCGAGGTCGCTCGTCGAAAAAGGTTTCTGGATGAAGAAGACGTCTGCGGACAGCAGGCCCTGATGTGCGATGGCGTTGGCGGTGTAGCCGGACATGAACAGGCACTTGATGTGAGGGCGGCGTGAGCGCATCTGGTTGGACAGGTCGCGGCCGGACATGCCAGGCATGATCACGTCTGTCAGCAGCAGATGGATCTCGCCGACGTGTTGCTCGGCCGCGGCGATGGCCGCGGCCGGCGTGCCGGCCTCCAGCACGCGGTATCCCAGACTTTCAAGCATCCGCTTGCCCATGTTCAAGAGCGCGGGCTCGTCCTCGACCAGCAGCACGGTTTCGTGGCCGTGGCCGGCCGAAGCTTTTGGGGCGGCTGCCGGGCTCGGTTTGGCCTTGTCCAGACATCTGGGCAGGTAGATCCGGAACGTCGTCCCTTGGCCGGGCGCGCTGTCGAATTCGATGAAGCCGCGGTTTTGTTGGACGATCCCGTAGACGGTCGCCAGTCCGAGGCCCGTGCCTTCGCCGAGGCCCTTGGTGGTGAAGAACGGTTCGAAGAGGTGCTCCCGCGTCGCCTTGTCCATGCCGCAGCCGTTGTCGCTGACCGCCAGCATGACATACTCGCCCGGGACGGCGTCGGCATGGTCCGCGCAGAAGGCCTGATCGAAGGCGGTGAGGGCGGTCTCGATGGTGAGTCTGCCCGCACCTGCGATGGCGTCGCGGGCGTTGACCGCCAGGTTGGCCAGCATCTGATCGATCTGGGCAGGGTCGATCTTGACGGTCGTTTCGCGGGGCTCCGGCCGCCAGGCCAGTTCAATGTCCTCGCCGATGAGACGCCTCAGCATCTTGAGCATGCCCTCCACCGTCGCATTCAGGTCAAGGACCTTGGGGATCACGGTTTGCTTGCGCGCAAAGGCCAGCAGCTGCCGGGTCAGATCGGCGGAATGGCTGGCCGCCTTGCGGATTTCCTGCAGCTCGACAAAGTGCGGATGCCCAGGGTCCAGCCCGTTCAGGGCCAGTTCCGTGTTGCCGAGGATCACGCTGAGCATGTTGTTGAAGTCGTGGGCGACCCCGCCGGCCAGCCGGCCGATGGACTCCATCTTCTGCGCCTGTTGCAATTGGGCCGCGATCTTCAGATAATCGGTGATGTCGCGCTTGACGGCCACGTAGTTGACGATGCGGCCCTCCTGGTCGCGCACGGGCGAGATTGTCATATCCTCGGTGTAGAGCGCCCCGTCCTTGCGCTGGTTGACGATGCGCCCTGACCACGTTTTGCCGCCGGTGATGGTCTGCCACAGTTCGTGGTAGAAGGCGTCGTCCTGTAGCCCGCTCTTGAGGATGTTGGGAAACCGTCCGGCCGCCTCCTCGCGGGTGAAGCCGGTGACGCGCGTGAACGCCGGGTTGACATACTGGATGGCTCCCTGGGGGTCCGTGATGAGGATGACTTCGCTGGACTGCTCGATGGCAGCCATCAACCGTTCGCGCTCGACCTCGTTCCGTTTGATTTCGGCGATAAAGCGGGCCTGCAGCACGTTCTGGTAGGCGGTGGTGGAGATCTGGTTGGCCAGGGTGTAGAGGGCCTGCGCCACGCGCTGGAACTGTTCGCGGGTCATGGACGGGACATCACGGAAGGCCTTGATGAATTCCGTTTCGTCGGCGCCGATCAGCCGGGCATACTCCCGCATGGCCTCTTCGGTCTGACATTCGTTGCGCACCTGGCCGATCAGCCAGTTCGCGATGTGGTGGCCGCCCACGTTGATGCTGGCGCCGGCATCCCATAGGCCGCCGCTGAGGCAGGGTTGCACGATCGGCCCGCCGGGGTGGGGTTTCCCCAGGACGGCGTCGGACTTGAAACAGTTGGCGCAGCCTTTTTCGGTTTTGCGGACGATTTCGCTGCACAGGCGGGTAAAGTGGCTCGGCCGCGTGATCGGCGTGCCGTCGGGGCGGGTAATGATGGAGGCGACGCCGGTGGCCGCGGCAAACTCGTCCTGGATGCGCTGGATGTCGGCCAGGTCAAACAGCTCGTCGAAGCGGATCGCGGCGTCATGGGTCAGCGGGCGGGTCAGCGCGAGGATGCGTTTCTCGGCCGCGTCCTGCATTTGTTTGCGGCGGGTGATGTCGCGGACGATGGCCCACATGGCGGACGGGTGGCCCTCGGCGTCCCGAATCAGGAACGTGCGCAACTCCACGGGGAATACCGTGCCGTCTTTGCGCCGGTATTCCTTTTCGTAGACGTCCGAGTGCCCGAGCGGGAGGGTCTGCTCCTGCAGGATCCGCGCCTCGAGGGCGTGCCACTTTTCGGGCGTCAGCTCCTTGTAGGTTTTGCGGCTGAGCTCGTCGGCCGTGTAACCGAGCATGTTTTGGTAGGCCGGGTTGCACTCCTCTATGCGTCCGTCGAGATCCACGCGGGCATACGCGTCGAACAGGCTCTCGTGTAACTCGCGGTACCTGGCTTCCGAGTCGCGCAACCGTTTTTCCGCCTGTTTCCGTTTGGTGATGTCGGTCGCTATGATCAGGCATTGATCCCCGTCCGGAGAGATGGCCGCCTCGACCTGTACGGCCAGTGGCGAGCGGTCCTTGCTCACCAGTTCGACCTCGCAGGCGGGGTGGGGTTGGGACGCGAAGGCCCTTTGCAGAAAGGCGCTGAACCCGGATTGGTCGGACGGGGCCACGAACGCGTCAAAACGCAGGCCCGGCGAAGGGGGGCCTTCCAGGCCCAGCAGGCGCGCGCCGGCCCTGTTCGTCTGGAGCACCGTGCCGCGCCTGTCGAGCGTTACGTAAACCGCCGGGGCAAAGTCGTAGAGCTGGGCGTAGTGCGCCTTTTCCGCTTCCGTCTGGGCCCGCGACAGCCGCAACTCCTCGTTCCTCCGCTCCAGCTCGGCTTTTTGGGCACAGACTTCATCGAGGAGACGTGGTGTCTCATCCGCCGGCGGCGGCGTCCGGGTTGAGGCGGCGTCCGGGCGATCCCCCCTCGATAGTGATTCGCGGAAAAGCTCTGCCCTCTCCGCTGCGTGAGACGCTGTTGCGGGCTCAGAGGGGATGGGTCGGACGTGCGGCTCGGTGCTGGATGTGTTTTCTCTTGTCATAGCGGTTACACACGCTCACAGGTTACGCATATAGCGTAATGACGAAGAGGTCCCATGTCAATGTGGGATTCGCAACCTGCAGGGCTCACCCGGCGGTTGAGCCCTGCCTAAACATCCCTAAGCCGGTCACAGCATTCGTCTCAAAGGCAGGGCCGGACCGCTGGGCCGACCGTTTGCTTGTGACAAAAAGCGACCTGAAAACGCCGGGGGCGGCCGGTTCTGTTACGGGCCGTTCAAAATCTCGGCCACCTTGGCTGCGAGATCTTTCTGTGAAAAGGGCTTCTGGATGAAATGGGCGCCGTAGGCCGTCATCTCGTGATGGACGATGACGTTGGAGGTGTAGCCCGACATGAAGAGGATTTTGAGGTTCGGGTAGATCAGGCGCATCCGCTTGGCCAGATCCCAGCCGTTCATCGCAGGCATGATCACGTCGGTCAGCAGCAGATGGATCTCGCCGGTGTGCTGGGCGGCCCAGTCGAGGGCCTTGTGCGGCGTGTCTGCGGTCACCACACGGTACCCCAGGCTTTCCAGCATCCGTTTGCCGAGCTTCAGGACAGCCTGCTCGTCTTCCACCAGCAGCACGGTTTCGTGGCAGCGGGACAGGGCTGCGGACGGGGCCTCTGTCTGAAGGGTCGCGCACGGGACCTGATGTCTGGGCAGGTGGATTTTAAAGGTCGTCCCCAAACCCGGCTCGCTGGCGACGTTGATGCGGCCGCCGTTCTGCTGCACGATGCCGTATACGGTGGACAGCCCCAGCCCCGTACCTTCGCCGATGCCCTTGGTGGTGAAGAACGGCTCGAAGATGTGTTCGGCGGTTGCCGCATCCATGCCGCACCCGCTGTCGCAGACCGTCAGCGTCACGTACTCGCCCGGCGCGGCGTCCGCATGATCGGCGCAAGAGGCTTGGCCGAAGGTGGTGTTCCCGGTCTCGATGGTGAGCTTGCCGACCCCGGCGATGGCGTCGCGGGCGTTGACCGCGAGGTTGGCCAGGATCTGGTCGATCTGCGACGGGTCCATCTTGACCGTCATGTCGCCGGCTCCCGGCAGCCAGACGAGCTCGATATCCTCGCCGATGAGCCGCCTCAGCATTTTGAGCATCATGGTCACGGTGTCGTTCAGATTGAGCACTTTGGTCGCAACAGCCTGTTTGCGGGCAAAGGCCAGCAGTTGCCGGGTCAGGTCGGCGGAGCGCTCGGCGGCCTTGCGGATTTCATGCAGGTCGGAGAAGATCGGATGGTCCGGGGCCACCTCGCACTGGGCCAGTTCCGCGCACCCCAGAATCACGCTCAGCATGTTGTTGAAATCGTGGGCCACCCCGCCCGCGAGCCGGCCGACCGACTCCATTTTCTGCGCCTGCTGCAGCTGGGCCTCCAGCCGGATGTGCTCGGTGATGTCGCGTTTGACGGCCACATAGCTCACCGTCCGGCTCGAGGTGTCGCGCACCGGCGAGATCGTCGCCTCTTCGTTGTAGTACGTGCCGTCCCTGCGCTTGTTGACGAAGCGTCCTCTCCAGGTCTTGCCGCTGGTGATGGTCAGCCACAACTCGCGGTAGAACGTGGCGTCATGCTTGCTGCTCTTGAGGACGCGCGGGTTCTGGCCGAGCGCCTCCTGGCGGGTGTAGCCGGTGACGCGCTCGAAGGCCGGGTTGACGTATTGGATGACTCCCGACGGGTCGGTGATGACGATGACCTCGCTGGACTGGTCGATAGCGGTGAGCAGATGCTCGCGTTCGGTCTCAGCCGCTTTGCGCGCGGTGATGTCGCGGACGAAGACGAGGTGCGCGTCCCGGTTCCTGACGCGTATGGCCACGGCTGTGGTCTCGACCGCGACCCGCGACCCGTCGAGGCGCAGGTATTCCTGAGCCATGAGCGGCGCTATCTTGCCGGTGTCGAGCTGCAGGCGGATGCGGTCGCGGATGGGCTGATGCCATTCCGGTGCGATCCGGGCGAAGGCATCCGTGTTGATCAGCTCGGAAGGCTGCGCGGCCCCGAAGAGCCTGAGCATGGCCGGGTTGAGATAGGTGAAGCGCCCTTCGCTCTGGACGAAGACGGCATCCGGTGCCGCTTCGATCAGGGTCCTGAAGCGGCTCTCGCTTTCCCGCAGCGACTCTTCCGAACGCTTGCGCTCGGTGATGTCGGCGAAGACGGAGACGAAGTGGTCCTTGATGGGGCTATACGCCGAGATGTGGAACCACCTGTCGAGGGCGTTCACATAGCGCTCAAACACCTCGGGTTTGCCGGTCGAAGCCACGCGGCCATAGGCGTTCAGCAGGTTCGGGTCGCTCTTGAGAATGCCGGGGATGGCTTCGGTCACCCTCTGGCCCACAACGCTTTTCAGCCCCGTATGCGCCTCGAAAGCCTTGTTGACGCTGAGGTAGATGAAATCCACCGGCTGGCCGTCCTGAAAGAGCATGCGGGCGTAGGCGAACCCGTTCAGCATGTTCTCGAACAGGGAGCGGTAGGTCTCTTCACTGGCCTTCAACGCCTCCTGCGTGCGGGCCTGCAGAAGGGCGACCGCGAGATAATCCGCCAGCCGCTCCCACGGCTCCACAGTCTGGAGCGAGAAAGCGCCTTTGGCACGGTTATTGAGCTGGAGCAGCCCCAGCCGGTCTTCGCCGAGGCGCAGGGGAAGGAGCGCCACGGAGTCGTAGCCCTCGCCGTTGCAGCGGTTGCGGGTACGGGACTGCCGGTCCGCCTCGGTTGTGCTTGCGAGCAGTTGCGTGGTGTCGCTGGTCCAGAAGCTCCCGTGAGCGGTGAAGAAGGGTTTCGATGGATCGACGCGCCCGCAGAGCACATTGCCGCACATGCACTCGATCACGGGATTCCCGACGCTGTCGCGGACCGGCTGGCCGGCCAGGTCGCGCTGGCACAGGTGATTCTCCAAGGAGGTGAATTCGGACGAAAACCCGATCGTCTCGTAGTAGGGATAATCGTCCCCCTCCCGCAGGCGGATGCCCACGGCGTCGCAGCCGGAATGCCGCTTGAAGAACGTCAGCGTGTTGTGGATCAGTTCGGCGGTTCCCGCGGTTTCGTTGACCAGCCGCAGAAAGGCGATGGTGACTTCACGCTCCTGTTCGGCCCGCTTCCGTTCGGTGATCTCCGCCGTCAGCAACCGGGTGCGTTCGGCGACCTGCGCCTGGAGCGACCGAGACCACAGCAAGGCTCCTCCGAGCAGGAGGAGCAGCAGCGCGATGAGGGCCAGCGCATACGCGGCATAGGTTCGGAGGTCGGGGCCCGCCGGCTCGTAAGGGCTTAGCCACTTCGCCTGTATGCGACGGTACTCGCCCGTCGACCGGAGCGCGGCCAAGCCCTCGGAGAACTGCGACAGCAGGAGCTCCTGTCCGTGAAGCGCCGCATAGCAGGGCTCATTCGAAAGCACGGAATGGTTCGAGACTCTCAGGTTGCGCCAGCCGTTTTTGCCGATCCAATAGAGGGCGGGCACCTTGGCGACGAGCGCGCAGTCGCCCGTCCCTTCGGACAGCAGACGCAGGGCCTCCTCCTGTGAGGACACCGCGATGAGCTGCTTTTCAAAACCCTGCTTCACGGCCACATCCTGCATGATGTCTCCGCCCATGACCAGAATGGCCTTCCCCGCGAGGTTCTTCAGGTCGGACTGTTCAGGGGTGCCGTCGCGCACAACGATGGCATGCTGAACGACCGTGGTCGGCGGCGAGAAATCGAGTTCCTTGTCTCTCTCGGCCGAGTAGAACATCGCCTCGACCAAATCGATGTCCCCATTTGAAAGGTTTTTCCGCACGGTTCCCCATGTCCCCAGCTGGATGTCGACCGACAGCCCCATGCGGCTGGCGATGGCGCGTGTAAGATCCACGTTGAAGCCCGCGGGCTGGCCGTTCCGGTCCAGGAACTCGTACGGCGGGCAGTTGCTGTCCCCGCCGATCATGATGCGGCTTTTCGTCCTCCCCAGCGTTTCGATGGGGGAGAACCACTTGGCGTAAAGCGCCCTGAACGTGCCGTCCGCCATCGCGATCGATAATCCCTCGTTCAGCGCGGCCAGCAGGACGCGGTCCCCTTTGCGGGTGGCGAAACAGAAGCTCTGGGTGAACTCTTTGAGCGGCGGTCCGGCCACGGTGAGATTTCTTAAGCCGGCCTTTTGCATGAGCTGGAAGGCCAGAAGCTTTTGGATGACCACCGCGTCGTGCTCGCCGGCCGAGAGCTCGCGGAGCGCGGTTTCGAACGACGGCCTCGGCTCAATCACGGCGCCGAGCTCTGCGCGGCGCAGGTATTCCTCGGCATTGTCGCCGCTCAGGACCGCCACCCGTTTGTCCTTGAGGTCCGCCGGACCGCGGATGTCCGCACGGCCGTCCCGGACCACGATGGCGCCGTGCATGGTGAGATACGGGAACGTGAAGTCGTAGACGGTTTCACGTTCCGGCGTTCTGCCCACCAGGGGAAGGACCCGCAGGGTGCCGTCCGCCAGTCCCTGTTTCAGTTCGGACCACGCGCCCGTCTTGAACGCGGCCTCGCGGTCTACGGCCTTTAGCGCGGCCCTGAGAAGCTCCACGGAAAAGCCGTCCGCCTGCCGGTCCGCGGTGACAATGCAATACGGCGGATAGTCGAACTCGCAGCCGCACAGGACGGGGGCGTCTTCAGGCGCGGCCGCGGACGAAGGTTCCCCGCGCGTCGTGAACGCGGCCAGAAAAACGGGAAGGAGCCTGCAGGCCCATGCGAGATGATTCCATTTTAGAGGCATGCGGTGCTGACAATCAGTATTGGGGGGCGGGCCGATGGCCATGAACGGGTTTTCGCGTTCTTGAAACAAATTAAACCCTATGCTCGTGCACGGGGGTGGACAATAGAGTTTCGGCTTGGCAATGTCAAACGGATCTTGCTCGAAGTTGAGGAAAATTGAACATACCGGTCAAAAGGCCAGGAGCGGGTTTTCGCGTTCGGGAAGCCGATCGAACCCCATGCTCGTGCGCGCGGGTGGACAATTTGGGCAGGGCTGGCCCTGTCGTCTGGGCGTGGCCGGAAGTTGAGGATGGGCCGACGGTATCGGTCAGAAGGCCACGTCGAGGATGAGCGGAAGGTGGTCGGAGCCGATGTCCGGGCCGGCGCGCCGGTCGAGGACGCGCACGCCGGTGCTGTGGAAGCAGTGGTCCAGCGGGATGCGCAGCAGCGGGTTGGCCGCGGGCCAGGTGGGCAGGGGGCCGCGGCCCTGCGCGCTGTCGCGCAGGCCGCTGGCTTGGAGGAACGCGTGGAAGGTGGTCGACCACGGGGTGTTGTTGAAGTCGCCGGTCACCACCAGCGGGCCGGTGACGGCCTTGAGCTTGCGGGCGAGTTCGAGCGTGAACCCGTTCCGTCCGCGCCACTGGTAACCGTCGCAAGGGGCGAGCGTATGGGTGCCGACGACCGTGACGGTCTTGCCGCCGACGGTGACGCGCGCGAGCGAAGAGGGCGCGCCTTCGGGGTCGCTCAGCAGGAAGATCTCCGCGGAGAGGGCGTTGGTCTTGCAGTAGATGGCCGCGCCGAAGTTGTCGTCGCGTGGCAGGCTCGCGCAGACGGGGTAGCGGTTGGTGAGCGGCGCGAGCGCGCGCAGCCAGCGCGCGTCAGGCTCTTCCAGCACCACCACGTCGGGGTTCTCGCGCGCGATGAGCGCGAGCAGGGCGGGCGCGTTCGTGTTGCTCGTCAGGATGTTGGACTGCAGGATGCGGAGGCGGGCGGGGTTCTGCAGGGGCGGGAAGGCCCCGGCGCCGGAGGCTGCCGGCAGAAAGAGGAGCAGGGCCGGGAAGAGGTTGACCGCGGCGAAGGCGGCGCTGGCGGCGGCGTGGCGGTGGCGGCGGGCCGCGAGTTCCAGTGCCGCGTAGCCCGCAAAGCACACCGCGAGCTGCAGCTTGAAGTGGGTGCAGATCTCCAGGAACCAGGCGTGGCGGCCCAGCAGGCCCGCCAGCGTGAAGAGCACGCCGAGAAACGCGGCGGCTTCGGCCAGACGGTGGAAACGTTTGATGGGGGCGGGCGGTTTCATGGGTGTGGGCTTGAACAAAAAGGCAGGGCGGGCGCGCCTGCGCCGCCGCGCATCGTGTCGGCGAACGGGGCCGGACGGCGGCACGGTGCGCTCGCCCGGCCCGGTACAGCTTGTCTGTGTCGTGTATCCATCGGTTATGCCGGCGGCGTCAGTCCGGCGTGGCGCAGGAGCGGGACGATCGAGGGATCCCGGCCGCGGAACAGGCGGAAGACCTCGGCCGGGTCGGTGCCGCCGCCGAGGGCGAGCAAGGTGTCGCGGAGACGCCGGCCCGTGGCGCGCACGGCGTCGGCGTTGTCGAGCCCGGCCTCTTCGCAGGCGGCGAAGGCGTCGGCGGAGAGCACTTCGGACCACTTGTAGCTGTAGTAACCGGCGGCGTACCCTCCGCCGAAGATGTGGCCGAAGGAGCAGAGGAAGCGGTCTTCCGGCAGCAGCGGCGTGGGCGCGTACTTCGCGGCGTTGATCCGTTTGACGGCATCGGCGTCGGGCCACTCGGGGCGCGGGTAGCGGGCGTAGAGGTCCATGTCGGTGGCGGCGAAGAAGAGCTGGCGCAGCATGGCCGTGGCCGCGCGGAAATTCTTGGCGGCGACCAGCCGGTCGAACAGCGCGTCGGGCAGCTCCGCGCCGGTCTCGGCGTGATGGCTGAGGCCCTTGAGCGTGGCGCGGTCGTAGCACCAGTTCTCCATGAACTGGCTGGCGATCTCGATGGCGTCCCACTCGATGCCGTTGACGCCCGAGGCCTCGGGCTCCTCCACGGTGGTGAGCATGTGCTGGAGGGCGTGGCCGAATTCGTGGAAGAGGGTGTTGACCTCCTGGAAGCGCATGACGGGCGGCTCGCTGCCGACGGGCACGCTCTGGTTGCAGACGAGCACGGCCATGGGAAGCCTGACGGTGCCGTCGCCCAGCCGCTCGCGCGTGCGGAAATCGTTCATCCACGCGCCGCCGCTCTTGGTTTCGGGACGGCTGTAGGGGTCGATGAAGAAGCAGGCGCGCGGGGCGCCGTCGCTGTCGGCGACGCGGAAGAAGCGCACGTCGGGGTGCCACACCGCGGCCTCGCCGTCGGCGGGGGTGATGGCGATGCCGAAGAGGCGCGCGGCGAGGCTGAAAAGGCCTTCGAGCACGCGCGGGAAGAGGAAGTAGCGGCTCAGCTCCTCGTCGCTGTAGTCGTAGAGGTCCTCGCGCTGACGCTCGGCCCAGAAGGTGAGGTCCCACGGCTGCAGCGTCTCCTCGGCGAACCCGCGGGCGCGGGCGAACGCCGCCAGGTCGGCGGCCTCCTGCCGGCCGGCGCCGCGGGAGGCCTCCGCGAGCTGCGCGATCAGGGCGTCCACGGCGGCGACGCTCTTGGCGGTCTTGGTGGAGAGGCTGAGGTCGGCGAAGGAGGCGTAGCCGAGCAGGCCGGCGAGTTCGCGGCGCAGGGACAGCGACTGTTCGATCAGCGGGGTGTTGTCGGTCTCCCCTGACGAGGCGCGCGTGACGTAGGCGCGGTACAGCTGCTCGCGCGCGCCGCGGTTGCGGCTGTGCATCATGAAGGGCAGGTAGACGGCGGCGTCGAGCGTGATCCGCCACGGGCCGTTTTCGGGGGAGGGCTCGTGGGTACATTCGCCCGCCACCGGCGCCGATGGGCCCGGGAGGGCGAGACTCTGCCGGGCCGCCTGGGCCGCGACCGCGAGCAGGGCGGGCGGCAGACCGTCGACCTCTGCGCGCGTGTGGAGGGTGAGCGCGAAGGCCTTGGTGGCGTCGAGCACATGGTTGCGGAACGTGGTGGAGAGGCGCGCGAGCTCCATCTGGATGGCGTTGAAACGCGCCTGCCGCTCCGGCGGCAGGCCCACGCCGGCCTGCTCGGCGTGCTGGATGGTTTGGGTGAGGATGCGGCGGCGGACAGGGGTCAGGCTGGGCGCGGCGCGGTCGGCGGCTTGCAGGGCCCGGAAGCCGTCGTAGAAGGCGCGGCTCTGCCCGACGCGCAGGGAGAAGGACACGATCTCGGGCTGCAGGGTTTCGTGGACGCGGCGCCAGGCCGCGCTGTTCATGACCGAGAGCATGTGGCTGAGGAGGCCCCAGGCGTCGAACAGGGGGTGGCAGGCGTCGTGGAGCGGGGCGATGAGCCCGGGCCAGGTCGGCGTGGCGGTGGCTTCCAGCGCGTCCACGGCGGTGCGGGCTTCGGCGAGCATGCCGCGGAGGGCGGGCTCGGCGTTTTCCGGCGTCATCCGGTCAAAGGCCGGATAGTAGGGGATGTGGTAGAAGGGGGAGTTCATGGAGTTATTTAGGATTTAGGATTTAGGATTTAGAATCAGTTCGTCCGCACAATTTAGGACTAGCGCACAGTCACTCCTAAAATCCTAAATTCTAGCTCCTACTTCTTCTCTAGCGTGACGCCGTGCCGGCGGAGCTTTTCGGCCACGGCCGGGACGGGGTCGAGCTGATGGCTGCGCGTCCAGAAGGCGACGGCCTCGCTTTCGCGGCCGATGGCGAGAAGCGCGTCGCCGGCATGGTCGAGAATGACCGGTTCATCTTTGTCGCGTTCGGCGGCTTTGAGCAGGAACTGGAGCGCGTCGAAGTAGCGGGCTTTTTTGAAGAGCACCCAGCCTTTGGTGTCGAGGTAGGCGCCGTTATCGGGGACGGCCAGCAGGGCCTGGTTGATCAGCCGTTCGGCCTCGTCCAGGCGCACCCCTTTTTCGGACCACATGTAGGCGAGGTAGTTTTTGAGCTCATGCGAGGAGGGATAGGCGGCGAGCGCGTCGCGGAAGAGGCGCTCGGCGTCGGCGGACGCCTTGGACTCTTCGAGCAGACTGCCGAGCCAGAGGTAGAAACCCTCGTTGGGAAAATAGCCTGCGCGCATCTGGCGGGCATACACGTCTTTCAGCGTGGCCAGGGCGGCTGTCGGGTCGTCGAGCGCCTGCTGGGCGGCGGCCAGAATCATCAGGGTGGCTTCGGGCTTTTTCTCTTGCCGCGCCTGGCGCGCGAGCAGGTTGGTGCCGTCCGGACGGGTGGCCCAGATGGCGCCGAGGCGCACGAGGGGGGTGTTGATCGCCGGGCATTCGCGGTACGCCCGGTGGAGGCTGGCGACGGCGGCGTTGGTCTGGCCGAGTTCGAGCTGGCTGTCGGCGGCGAGGGTCATGAGGGCCGAGCGCTCGCTGGCGTTGGTGCGCAGCGGCAAGGCCAGGTCGAGGCAGGCGAGGGTGCGTACGGGTTGCGAGCCTTCGCGGGCGAAATGGATCGCCCACTGAACGGGGAGCGCCGCGCTGGCGCTGTCCCGGAAGCGCGCGTGCTGGGCGCGGAGGAGACGTAGCGCCTCTGCGTCCTGGCCGGCCTGAAAGTGGAGCCGGATGAGGGCCTGCACGAGTTCGCGGTTGTCGGGCTGGGCCGCAAGGATCAGCGAGCAGTGGCGGACGGCCTCGGCGGGGCGGTCCGCCGCGTCGGCGAGCCGGGCGGCTTCGAGACGCAGTTCGAGGTCTGCCGGATGGCGGGCCAGAAAGGTTTCGAGGGCGGAGAGCGCTTCGTCGTAGCGTTCGCGCTCGGCGAGGTTAAGGACCATGGAGGTGAGCGGCCGGCGGTTGTCCGGGTCGAGGCGCACGGCTTGGCGGTAGGCCTCGAGCGCGGCCTCTTTGGCGGTGTTGGTGTCGCCGCCTTCGCCGCTTTCGAGCAGCAGGGCTTTGGAATAGAGCGCGAGTGCGCCGGCGCGGCGGGCCTCGTCATCGGGCAGGGCAAAGACGGGCGGGCTGTCTGACGGTTTGAACAGCAGGCAGCCGGACAGGAGCGAGGTGAAAAGGAGAAAAGGCACAAAAAAACAAATTCCGATTGGTCGAAGCGGATGAGCTGACCAAAACGGTTCCATTTTTGTCTCTCCTGCAAGTGAATGGAGCCGGCCTTAGCGCCAGAGCGGCGATAAGGCCGGGATTCCAAAAGAAAGCGTACCGGAAAGTGTTATCGCAACAACCTTCCGGAACAGGCATTACGCCCGTGCGCGCCTTACTTGTTCTTGTGGCGTCCGGCCTTCAGGCGTTTACGATACTTATGCTTGGACATCTTGGCACGGCGTTTTTTCTTGATGGAACCCACGTTCTTACTCCTGGAAAGGGCATGCACGCCTTACTGGGGCGGGCACGCTTGTTTTGTTCAAAAAATCACTTTGTTCAGAGGCAGTTCAATGATGCCTGTCGCGCCGGCGGCCCGCAGGGGCGGCACGATGTCGCGCACGACCTTCTCCTCAACCACGGACTCGACGGCGAACCAGTCGGCGTCGTTCAGCTTGTTGATGGTCGGGGCGTGGAGCGAGGGGAGGATGGCGGAAACGGCGTCCAGTTTGTCGGCGGGGACGTTGAGCTTCAGCAGCACGCGCGACTCGGCGGCCAGCGCGCCCTGCAGCAGCATGGCGAACTGTTCGATCTTGGCGCGCTTCTCGGGGTTCTCCCACGCCTTCTTGTTGGCGATCAGGCGTGTGGTGGAGGTCAGGACGGTGTCGATGATGCGCAGGTTGTTCGCGCGCAGAGAGGAGCCGGTCTCGGTGAGCTCGACGATGGCGTCGACCAGTTCCGGAGCCTTGACTTCGGTGGCGCCCCACGAGAACTCGACCTCCGCCTCCACGTTGTGCTGGGCGAGGTAGCGCCGGGTGAGCCCCACCGCCTCGGTGGCGATGCGCTTGCCCTGCAGGTCCTTGACGCTCTGGATGGCGGAGTCGTTCGGAACGGCGAGCACCCAGCGCACCGGGCGCGAGGTCGCCTTGGAATAGCACATTTCGGAGACTTCGAGCACATCCGAATTATTTTCGTAAATCCAGTCGTAACCGGTGATGCCCGCATCGAGCAGCCCGAGTTCGACATAGCGGGAGATCTCCTGCGGGCGGATCAGGCGGCACTGGAGCATGGGGTCGTCCACGCTCGGCACATACGAGCGCGATCCTGCCTGTACATTGAAGCCGGCCTTCTTCATCATGTTGAAGGTCGCTTCCTGAAGGCTTCCTTTTGGCAAACCCAGAATCACGGGCATAGTCTTCTACCTTGTTAGTCTTCGTCTACGGTTGATTAAGGCCATTTATAGTACCGGATTCTGGGGGTGGTGGCAAGTGCCCCGGTAATTATTTTCTCAGAACTTCGGGATGGCGGGCGCGGCGTCCTTGGGCGTGCCTGATTGCTTTTCGAACTCTTGGATCACGGAGAGTTTTTCGAGGGTGACGCCGGTGGGGGTCACGTGCGCGACCAGGCCGTGGTCGTTGATGAGCGTGGAGGGCACCTCCTTGGCCGCAAACGAGAAGACGGCGTTGCGGCTCTGGGTTTTGGTGTCGTACTCGCGCCAGTTGCCGATGGGGGACTCGCTCTTCAGGATGGTCTTGACCTCGTCGCTGGAGACCGGGTCCTCTTTGAAAACGGAGACGGTCGTCATGTTTGCGCGGTTCGGGTGGCGGTTGAATTTGGCCGCCATTTCGGCCCGGTTCTTGGCCTGGCGCTCGTTCAGGACGCCGGCCGCTTGGGCGTCCTGGACCCACTGGGGCACGGCCTCTTCGACCAGACGGCCTTTGCGGTAACGGATCCGGGCGGTCTTGGCGTCGACGTAAGCGGCGGTGATCTGCCAGCCCATGTAGGTGAACACCTGGTTGGTCGCGTTCGCCAGGATGACGTGGCCCTCGGCGGCGGGGGCGCCGGCGCCGTAGCGCTTCTGGCTCTCGTCCGGGGTTTCGCCGATGCGCGCGGCGGCGGCGAGCGGACAAACGATGCCGATGACGAGAAACAAGCGTGACAACCGCGCGTGATTCATGGTGTGCTCCCCCTGTGAGATTGACGTGTTGAACGTACCAGATAAACGGGACGGCCCGCAAGTTATTGCGCCCGCGCCGCGGAATACGCGCTTTACCTGAAAAACGAAATGAGCTATGGTTCTGCCATTGTTAAATGCTGTCGAAAGGGTTCCTCTATGAGCGGTGTGAGAGCGACGGACCGGCGGACGTTTATGGCGTGTTGCGCGTGCGCGGGATGCGCGGGGGTGCTGAGGGCGGCGGAAGCCTCCAGCCGCAACGCGAAAAGCCTGAAGGCGGCGACGCCCGCGGCCGGCGGAGCGGCGGGGGCTGTGACAGGCTTGAAGAAAAACTACGATTTCGCCTTTTGCGGCATCTACTGCACCGCCTGCGCGCTGCACCTGACGGGCGGCAAGGACGGCAAGAAATGCAAGGGCTGCACGCATCCGTCGATGGAGTCCAAGTGCGCGATCTTCGCCTGCGCCAAAGAGAAGAAAGTTGCGAACTGCGGCCTGTGCGAGAGCTTCGCGACGTGCGAGAAGCTCCAGAAGCACCACGATTTCGAGGGCCGCCTCTATCGCAAAGTCGCGCGGCGCACCTGCGAGAAGATCAAGAAGGACGGCGTCGAGGTCGTGGCGGCCGAGCAGAAGACGCGCTGGACCTGCAAGTCGTGCGGCAAGCTCTTCCCGTGGAACACGACCGGCACCTGCCCGCACTGCAGCAAGCCGGTGGACGTGCTCTCCGAGAAAGAGGCCTGAGCGAGGCGCGCCGTTCCCGCTTCACTCCTCGTCCTTCGTCAATCCCTGCGGATGGCGGACGACCGTTTGGCCCGCGACCCGCCGTGCGCGCATTTCCGTGCGGTCAATGAGCGGCACACGTCCGGAAGAACAGCCATGAGGCGCGCGAACAGGTGCGGCCCAATGCCCGTCCGGCGCGGTCAATCACCCTCATATGGCGCGGTCGGCGCCGCGAAGTGGGCTGCGCTTGTCCGCCCGGTTTCCGGGATAAGACCCCAGTGCGAATTCGGGTGCACGCCGTCTTTGCGTCCGCTGAGCAAATCACGATGACTGTCTTCATCAGCCGTTTCCTTTCCTTGCTACGATTCCGTAGTGGTACGGCGGCAGGTCGATCCGCAGTGTGCTGATCACAAAGCCCGCCGCGGCGGCCCAGTGCGCGCATTGTTCAGGTTTGGGGCGGATGTTCATGGACGGACCGCGAGGCGTGGCGGGGTCATAATTCCAGTGCATAATGCCAACCGTTCCGCCCTCCCGCAGGATTCTGAACGACTCGGATAAGAGTCGGGCCGGGTCTTCGGCATGGAGAATGTTGTAGAGCATCACGTAGTCAACGGAGGCATCGGCCAGCCCCGAGCCCTCTGCGACGAAGTCGCGCAGATAGAGTTTGATGTTTGTGAGCCCGGTCCGCTCGGCCTTTCGCCGGGTGACCTCAATCATGTCCGGTTCTATGTCGAAGGCATGCACCGTTCCGTCGATCAGTTGGGCGGCGGGGATCGTGAACGTTCCATAGCCACAGCCGAAGTCCACGACATTCGCCATGTTTCGGCGCAAGCCGAGTGCTTGGAGTGTCTCGGTGGGGCGAAAGAAGGTCTGCCACATCTCCTCCGCCGGCATTCCGCTTTCTCGTGTCTTCATGATTTCGCTCGGATCGGATGTTCGGACTTATCAGTTTTCTTGCTCGCGCGCTCCATCCGCATCTTCAGAACGTGAGCGTTGATGGCCGGCATGCTCCCCGCAGCCATGAACAGGACAAGGCCCGATCCAACGATCTGCCAAATGACTTCGTTGTCAACCTTAACCCAAATGGCCACGAGGCTGACTGCAGCCGTTACGACGATACATGCTGTACAAATGAGGTCCAGCACCTGAGTGCAGCCTTCGATCATTTCCTTGTCCTTTCTTAAACCGTGCGGTGGCCGGCCAGCCGCGAAACGCGGGGTAGGCGCCCGTTTGCGGCCTCGTCCCATGTTCCGGCAAAAGTGTGGCGACTCGCGCCAAAGATGTCAAGACGCGGCGCGTGTTATGATGTGTCCGCGAGGCGCCGCGGATCGGAGACGTTCCTTGCCGGAAGCGCGCGACGGACCGGTCACGCATGTGCGCTGGACCCAATGGTTTCTGGCCGGCCCGGGAAGCGGCCCCGCGCCCGCTCAGCGCGACGGTCCCGTGCGCTCAATCCAAACCTGACAGGCTCACGGTCTAAATCGCTAATCGCCTTCGGCTCCCCTTTTTCCGCCGCTACGGCGCTTTCATTTGCCCCAGAATGCGGCTCGCCCGGCGGTCGAGCCCTACCTGAACATACCTAAACCGGTCACGTGATTCGTCTTAAAGGTAGGGTCGGACCGCTGGGCCGACCGTTTGCATGTGCCAATAAGCTAAATGAAAACGCCGTGTTCCCGCCGCGCCCGGGGGTGACAAGCTGCGGCGCAGTGTGTTACACTCCCGTTAACTTTTTTAGGAAGGAAGACGAAGAGATGTCAGACGAACAGCCGCTTTCGAGCAACGAGTACCGCGAACAGCGCATCGCCAACATGCGCAAGCTGGAGGAACTGGGGTTCAAGGCTTTCGGCCAGGCGTTTGAACGCACGCGGCTGTCGGAGGTCCGCGCCGGCTTCGAGGAGAACAAGACGGTGCGCGCCGCGGGCCGGCTCATGACCGTGCGGCGCATGGGCAAGGCCTCCTTCGCGACCTTCAGCGACGGCACGTGCAACTTCCAGCTCTTCATCAAGAAGGACCTGCTCACGGAGCAGCAGTTCGAGGGCTTCAAGTATCTCGACCTCGGCGACTTCGTCGGCGTCGAGGGACGGCTCTTTACCACCAAGATGGGCGAGCCGACCATCGAGGTCCACAGCTGGGCGCTTCTGGGCAAGGCCATCCTGCAGCCGCCCGAGAAGTTCCACGGTCTCCAGGACGTGGAGGAGCGCTACCGCAAGCGCTATCTCGACCTGATGATGAACCCCGAGTCGCGCGACCGCTTCAACAAGCGCAGCGCGATCCTCGCCGAGATCCGCAACTTCCTGCACGCGCGCGGCTTCACCGAGGTCGAGACGCCCATGATGCAGCCCCAGGAGGGCGGCGCGGTGGCCAAGCCGTTCTACACGCACCACAACGCGCTGGACACCCGCATGGTGATGCGCATCGCGCCGGAGCTGTATCTCAAGCGGCTGATCGTGGGCGGGTACGACAAGATTTTCGAGCTTGGCAAGGACTTCCGCAACGAAGGCATCGACCGCACGCACAACCCCGAGTTCACCGTGCTGGAGATCTACGAGGCCTATGGCGACCGCAAGTCGATGAAGGCGATCATCGAGGGGCTGCTGCCGCACCTGTGCGAGAAGGTGCTCGGCACCCTGAAGGTCGAGTACGGCGAGGCCAAAGAGGTGCTCGACTTCACGGCGCCTTACCGCGAAGTGGCGTACCGCGACGCGGTCAAGGAGCTGATGGGCGCCGACTGGTTCGACCTTTCCGTGGCCGAGGCGCGCGCCAAGGCCGAAGCCAAGGGCGTGGACATCGATCCCGCGTGGGACCATTTGCTGGTGACGCACGAGGTCTACGGCAAAGTGGTCGAGAAGACCCTGCGCCAGCCGACCTTCGTGACGCGCATCCCGCGCCAGTTCGTGCCGCTGGCCAAGGCCTGCGAGGACGACCCCGAGCTGGTGGACGTGTTCGAGTTCGTGGTCGCGGGCAAGGAGCTGTGCCCGGGCTACACCGAGCAGAACGACCCCATCGCGCAGCGCAAGGCCTTCACGGACCAGGCGGGCGCCGATGTCGAGAAGATCGACGAGGACTTCATCATTTCGCTGGAGCACGGCATGCCGCCGACCGGCGGGCTGGGCATGGGCATCGACCGCCTGGTGATGATGCTGACCGGCACGGAGGTGATCCGCGACGTGATCCTCTTCCCGCAGATGAAGCAAGCCGGCAAGTGAGGCGGCGGCCGTTTCTATTCGCGACGCGTAGGGGTATGTTGTACCGCCTTTAGGCGGCGGTTCTGCATGGCAGCGTTGCCGACTGAAGTCGGTACAACGAACGAGCGCGCAATGGAGGCAGGGGCGAATCGGAACAGCCCCTCCGCGCTCGGAGATCGCGGGCTGCCGGTGGCGCGGGCTCTCCGGGCACGCTTTCCGCGAAGAGCAGGTCAAGGGGCACTTTTCGGGCGTCCGCTCGTAGGGTACCCGTAAGGGCATTCGGTGGATCGCTTGAAGAAGTGCCTGACGGCGCCACTACAAACGGGAGCGGCCGGCGGAAGCGTCGTGTGCGCAAAGCGGAGGTTGAGATGAAGACTCGGGGAGTGTCAACCGTTCTGATCCTGCTCTGTGCGCGGCTGCTCGCCGCGGACTACACGCTGGAGGTGCGCAACGGCGCGGCCGCGCGCACGAACGCGGTGGTGAGCCACACGGTGACGCGCGCGTGGGCGCAGGAGGCGGCGACGCGCACGCTGGCCGAGGTGACCGACGGAGAGCCCGTGCCCGTGCCGTGCGGCGTCGACGCGAGCGGGGAGCGGCCGGCCCTGTCCTGGCTGCTCGCGGGGCCGACCGCGCCCGGCGCGGTGCGGCGTTTCGCGTGGGTGCCGAAAATGGACGCACCGCTGTGGGCGGGCGACCTGCGCGTGACCACCAACGCCGCGTCCATTGCGGTCGCGAACGGCTTCTTCCGCCTGAGCCAGCCGGTGAGCGGCGGCGGCGGCTTTCCGCGCGACGTCACCTATGTCCAGTCGGGCCACAGCGATCCGCAGCTCTATTTCCTCGACCGCATCGTGCGTCCGCGCGACGGCAAGCTCGCGCAGTTCTGCGCCAAGGAGTGCGAGGATGCGCAGACGCGCGTGGTGTGTCAGACGCCGCTGCGCGTGACGGTGGAGACGCGCACGGGCTTCGGCAAGAGGGCCGCGGAAACGCCCGGCAATCCCCGCGTGACCTACCGCTACACCTACACGGCCTTTTCCCCGGTGGTGGAGGTTTCGGCGCGTTACACGCGCGAGGACTCCGAACCGTGGAGCGAGCTGCACTTCCTGCATCTCTCGCGGCAGGAGCGCCGCTACACCGCCTTCGTGACGGGCGACCCGTTCGCAGAACACGCGCTGCAGCCCAAGGGCGCGCCCAGCCGCTCGGTCGCCGCGCCGCAGTGGGCGGTGATGGCGGACCGCGATGACGCCTGCGGCGCGGGGTTCGACGGCGCGGTCTGCTGGGACGCCTCGAACCAGTTCGTCTATTACGTGCGCAGCGCGAGCGAGGCGTGGGAGGGGCGCACGCACCGCTTCGACGGCGGCCTCTACTTCGGCCCCGCCAAGGACGGCGCGTGGTATGCGGGTTGGATGGGGCGCGGGCGGCAGCCGGAGATACGGTTCTTCAGGGACGGTAAGCCGTGGGTGCCCGTGGAGCAGGAAACTCTCAGGGGCGCGCACGAACTCAAGAACCGGGCGCTGCGCGTGGTGTTCGATACGGCGCAGAACGGCTTCGACTGCCTCGGCATCGAGAACCGTTTGGTTGAGGACACGCGGTTCGTAAGGACACGCGAAGGCGCGGCCGGCCTGTGGGCGCTGACCTTCAAGGCGCCGCCGGACGCGGCGGGCCAGCAGGAGAGCGCGGTGCTCGACAACCGGTGCGCCGGCGCGGTGCGAGTCACCTCCGAGCGCGTCCGCAACGGCATCGATTTTGTCTGGAGCGGGCTCGGCCTGCCGGGCGAGCCGTGCGCTGTGGACGTGCGGGCCGAGGTGCGCCTCGAGCCCGGCGAGGGTGCGAGCGCGTGGCGGCTGAAGGTCACGAACCGGAGCCGGCGCTTCGGGTTGTGGTCGAGCGACTTCCCGACGCTGCTGGGCGTGGCGGAGCCGGGCACCGCGGACGTGCTGCTGCCGCGGGGCAACTGGGGCGGCACGCTGCTGACGCACCACAGGGGCCGCTACAACGGCCATTATCCGTCGGCGGGCTGCCCGCTGCAGATGCTCGCCTTCAATCTCGGCCAGTCCGGTCTCTATCTCGCCGCGCACGACGGCGCGGCGCGGGACAAGCGCGTGGTGGTGACAGCTGAACAGGATGTGACCTTCCGGCTGCTGGCGGAGAACGCGGGGGTGCCCGGCGCGGCGGGCGCGCCGGATTATCCGGTCGTGATCGCCGCTTACACGGGCGACTGGTGGCAGGCGGCGCGGCGTTACCGCGACTGGGCGCTGCAGCAGACGTGGACCGCCAAGGGCCCGATCCGTCAGCGCACGGACTCCCCGAAGAGTCTTCAGGACGTGGGCCTCTGGATGCTGCTGAACGGCAAGCCGGAGAAAGTCACGCGGGCGATGCTCGACGCGGAGAAACTGTATGCGGGCGTGCCGGTCGGCGTGCACTGGTACTGCTGGCATCAGATCCCGTTCGACAACAGTTATCCCGAATATTTTCCGACGCTGGACGGCATGGGCGCGGCGGCCCGCGCGTTGACGGGTCGCGGCCAGACCGTGATGCCGTACATCAACGCGCGGTTGTGGGACCGCGACATCCCGAGTTTCGCAGGGGCCTATGGGGCGGCGTGCAAGCAGCCTTCGGGCACGAACTATGTCGAGACCTACGGCTCGGGTCGGAGTCTGGTGCCGATGTGTCCGTACACCCGGCTGTGGCAAGACAAAGTGCAAGAGGTCTGTCACCGCCTGATGGACGAGTGCGGCGTGAACGCCATCTACCTCGATCAGATCGGCGCGGCCGCGCCGGCCGCGTGCTACGACGCGTCGCACGGACACGCGGCCGGCGGCGGGCGCTACTGGTCGGACGGTTACCGCACGCTGTTGAACCGCATCCGGCGGGAGGCCGTCGCGAAGGGGACCGCGTTGACCACCGAGAACACGGCCGAGCCTTACATGGACACCGTCGATGCCTATCTGGCGTGGAATCCGCGGCACGCGGAGGACGTGCCCCTGCTTCCGGCGGTGTACTCGGGCTACACGGTGTACTTCACCAGCCCGCAGGCGGCGCAGGATTCGCTGGACGCGTTCTGCGCGGCGCAGGCGCGCGATTTTCTGTGGGGGTGCCAGTTGGGCTGGAACGACCCGTGGATCCTGCAGGAGGCGCACCGCGAGAAGCAGCGGTTCCAGTACGCGCTGTGCCGCTACCGTCAGGCGGCCAAAGACTTCCTGGTCTACGGACAGTTGCTCGACGAGGTGCGCCCGGTGAACGCCGTGCCCGAGGCGGCGCACCTGTGGAACCGCACCCAGCCGCACACGGCGCGGCTGCCTGCCGTCATGGCGACGCTGTGGAAGGACGACCGCGGGCGGTTGGCGGTGTTCGTGGTCAACACCAGCGGAGTGCCGCGACCGTTCGCGTTCACGCTGGAGCCGCAGCGCTGGCTGAAGGCCCGCGGCCCGTGGCGGCTTTCCGCGCTCACGCCCGAAGGCGAGTCCGCTGTCGACTTGGAGAAAGACCTGCAGGCGGTTCTCGGCGACCTCCAGCCGCGCGAGATCCGCGCCCTGATTCTGACACCGAAGTAAAGTGAGGAAGAGCATGACAGACGCTGTTGACTTGAAGGCGCTGGCGAAGATGATCGACCATTCGCTGCTGCATCCGACGATGACGGATGAGGCGATCATCGCGGGTTGCGAACTGGCGAAGGCGTATGACGTGGCGACCGTGTGCGTGAAGCCCTACGCCGTCCCTTTGTCCAGGTGCGTGCTGGAGGGGTTCGATGTCGGCGTGTGCGCGGTGGTCGCGTTTCCGCATGGCAACAGCACGACGGCGATCAAGGTCAAGGAGACCGAGGCGGCGCTGGCGGACGGCGCGACTGAGATCGACATGGTGGTGAACATCGGCAAGGTGCTGGGCAACGACTGGCCCTATGTGACCGCCGAGATCCGGGCGCTCAACGACGCGTCCGTTTCGCAGGCTGCCGGGCTGAAGGTGATCTTCGAAAACGATTACCTCGACGATAAGCACATCGTCAGGCTCTGCGAGATCTGCTCGGAGATCGGCGTCGCGTTCGTCAAGACCTCGAGCGGCTACGGGTTCGTGAAACAGCCGAACGGGTTCTATTCCTACGCGGGGGCGACCGACCATCACCTGCGCCTGATGCGCGCGCACTGTCCGCCCTCGGTGGGGATCAAGGCGGCGGGCGGGGTGCGCACGCTGGAAGACCTGCTGCGCGTGCGGGCGCTGGGCGTGACGCGCATCGGCGCCACGACGACGGCTCAGATTCTGGACGAGGCCCGCGAGAAGTTAGGAGTTAGGATTTAGGATTTAGGAGTGAGACGGGGGAATCAAGAGGCGCCCATAGTGTTGCGTCGACTCACGCGCCCTTCTCAAATAGAGGCCCGCTCTGTTTTTGCGATGTAATTCGCATTATCTCTTGCTTGCTCTCGCGCATCGGGAAACATTACTCCTAACTCCTAACTCCTAACTCCTAACTCCTAACTCCTAACTCCTAACTCCTAACTCCTATTTGGTCAGGATCACAGGCTTCTGGTCTCGCCAGCCGATCTCGACCTTGGAGAGGTACCACGATTTCCCGTTGTCCTTGTTGCCTTGATAGAAGAGGTAGGTGCGGCCGTCGTCATCCGTAAAGGCGAAGGGATGGCCGGACTCGCTCGCGTTCCATTCGCCGGGCTTCCCGTTGGCGAGAAACGGCGTCGCGGACACGCGCGTCCAGGTGACCCCGTCGGCGCTGGTGGCGCAGCCGATCTGCTGCGGCGCGTTGTTGTATGCGCCCGCGTAGAACATGAACAGCTGGCCGTTGTGCTTGCAGAACGCGGCGGCTTCGATGCACGCCTGCTCCCACGGCAGTTCCGGCTTGAGGCTCGGCCGGTCGGACTGCTGCGTCCAGGCGGCCTTGCCGAAGTCGGACTCGACGGGGGCGGTCGCGATCCCCTGCATCTGGACCTTGCCTGCCGGGTCGCGCGTGGCGAAGCCGAGGATCAGGCGGCCCTCATGCTCGATCACGTCGGCGTCGATCGCGCGGCCGCTGTTCCAGCGTCCTTTGGGCGCGAAGACCGGGTTGTCGGGGTTGCGCGTAAAGGTGACGCCGTCCGGGGACCACGCGTGGCAGATGGCGTCGTTGCTGCCGTTGCCGTACGTCTGGTAGAAGAGGTGGACTTGACCCTTGTGGACCCAGGCGCCCGGCGCGCAGAAGCCTTTCTTTTCATACGCTCCGGCGATGCCCAGTTCGCCGGCCTTCAGCCAGGAGACCAGATTCGTGCTGATCGCGATGCCGATCCGCCAGCCCTCGACGCCCTTGCCCGGCCCGACCGAATAGTACATGAAGTATTGGCCATGGAAACGCACGACGGCCGGGTCTTTCGCATAGGGCCGGCCCCGCGAGGTGTCGGCGAACATCATGATCCCGCGGCTCACGAAGGCCGGGTCATTGAAAGAGGCGTCCTCTTGTGCCCAGGCGTGGACGGAGAAGGACAGAAGGAGTATGGCCGTGAGCCACAAGGTTTTCAGATGCATGGAAGGTTCCTTTAAGACGCGTGCGTTTGCATTTCTGAACAACGTACACTTTTCCAAAAGCGTCCCTTTGGTAGGGACGGTTCCCCGAACCGTCCGCCGGTCCTCGTCTGCCGTGCCCTGCGGACGCCTCGGGGAGGCGTCCCTACCTTGGTCGGACGGTAACAGCCCGCCGTTCATCATTTCCGCAGGCCGATCAGGAAATCGTGGGGGGTGACGCCGAGCGCGACGCGGCCCGCGGCGTCGGGCGTCACGGTGCGCGCCTGCCGCGTGTCGAGGTCGAACACGACGACCTTGCTCCAGGCCGCGCGCAGCGTGAAGGCCGCCTCGGCGGGTTGCACGTCGCGCAAAAAGCAGGGGCGGGGCGGCGCGCCGAAATCCTTCACGCCGCCGGCCGTGTTGCGCAGGTACAGCAAGGCCTGGTCGTTCTTTTCCGAGAGCAGCGTCGCGAGCTGGAAGCCGGCGGAGGGCGCGGCGACCGTGGCGGGGAGGATGACGCTCTGCGGCGGCTGTTTGTCCAGGTCGACGCGGCTGGCGTAGGCGGCGGCCTCGTTGGTGGCGACGGTATCGAAATCGACGCCGAGGTCGAGCAGGTGCATGGCCATGGCGGCATCGCGGGGGTCTCGGCGGTTCGGTGGCAGCAGGAGCGCGACCGGGGGCCGCTGGCGTTTCAGCGTGGTGAAGTCGAGCCCGAGTGCATCGAAGGCGGGCTTGATCTTGGCGAACTCCTGCGCTTCGAGGTCGTGCATGATCGTCCAGTAGAGGCAGCCGTTCGCGCCGCAGCAGACGGACATCCAGATCTGGTCACGTGTGCCGCGCGCGGCGGGCGCGGGGTCGATGGGCTTCACGCCTTTCTCCCAGCGGTTCTGGTTGAGGCCGCCTTCGCCCGTGTACATGGGCAGTCTGCTCTGCGCGCTGAATTTGCTGCGCAGGTAGACGATCGCGCCGTGGTCGGCCGCTTGCTGCCCGTCGTTGTAGGGATGGAAGCTGTAGAGGTCGCAGCCGGACTCGCGCCAGCGCAGCGGCTCGGGCCAGTCGTGCGGGCCGGGGTTGCCGAGGATCAGCGTGTGCGGGTCGATGGTGCGGATGAAGGCGGAGATCTCGCGGCACCACGCCATGGGCGGATAGACCATCTCGTTTTCGAACTCGTAGCAGAGCACCTCTTCGCGCGCCGCCAGCACCGGGATGAGCTCGCGCAGGTAGTCCTTCTGGCAGGCGATGGCGTCGCGGTCGCTGTAGCGCAGCGCGGCGGAGGCGAGCGTCTCTTTCCGCACGAGGAAGCGGGCGCGGTGCGGCGGCAGGCCGGCGAGCTGGTCGGGCGTGCTGTTCGGCAGGGTGATCTTGTCGAGGATCTCGCGCGAGGTGTAGGGCGACTTCACGTAGTCCTCCATGAGCGCGACGTTGAAGCGGATGCCGTAAGGCCGGGCGAGGTCGAAGAGGTGGAGCGTGGCCTGGAGCTGCACGGGGTCCACGCGGCCCACGAGATCCATGTTGCGCAGCATCAGGCGCAGGCAGTTCACGCCGCGCTCGGAGCAGTGCTTGAGGTAGGCGCCGACGGCGGCCTCGGTCGCGGGGCTCCAGGGGAAGCCCTCCTTGTACGGTGAGGGGCCGCAAGGGAAGAGGTCAAGCGACCGGCCGACGCTGCCGTCCGCGTTGAGGCGGTGGGGCCAGTTGGCGTAGAGCCCGCCGGCAGGGAACACGGGTGCGCCCGCCTGGGAGACCAGGTATCCGTTGGCGTTGAGGCGGACCGCGTCCTTGCGGTAGGCGACGGTGGTGACAACGGTCTCGCCGCTGTGGCCCTTGACGTCGGACAGGACGATGCGGCAGGCGGCGGGCCTGTCGGCCGGGAGGGTGACCGCGACCGTGGCTGGATCGCCTTTGATGCGGCCGGCAGGGGCGGACGAACTGCCCGTCAGGGACCACTGCGGATTCCTGAGGGCGACGGGCCGGGCGTTGCCGAAGGCGTCGAGCCCCTGCACGGTTAGCCGCGCGGCCGGCGCCTGCAGGTCGACGTAGGCCTTGTCGGGCGTCAGGCGGTAGGCGGCGAGGGCGGCGGGCGCGACCTGCAGCGTGCCGGAGGCGGCACGCAGCGGCTGTCCGAGGTCGTCGGCGAGGCCGAGGGTCCAGGCGCAGGCACCCGCACGGGTGAAGACGGGGAGGGGTGTGGCGGACGTCCGGCTTTCGATGAGGGTCACGCCGTGCTCGGCCGTGACGAGCGCCCAGGCGAGAGCCGCGGTACGCGGGGGGCCTTCGGCTTTGACTTTGGCCGCGCCGCGCGCGCCGGCCATGAGGGTGCCGGGCAGGGTGACGTCGAGGCGGGTGACGGCGGCGCGGGCGTTCACGGCTTCACGCGAGAGGACGGGGCCGGCGGTCACGACGGGCGGGGCGGGCAGCAGGCGCACAGAGTCGACCTCGGCGAGGACGTCCTTCTTGTCGTTGGTGGTGTCGATGCGCAGGGCGCGGAATTCGCGGCCGTCCCAGAAGTCGGGGAACACGGCAGGCAGGTCGAAGCGGACGGTCTGCGCCGCGGTGCCGCGCACCTCGAACGTCACTGATTTGTAGCGGCCGTCGCGGTCGGTCACGAAGAACTCCCACTCGGCGCGGGAACAGGACTGGCGCACGCGCAGCTCCAGGGTGCGGTAGCGGCGGGAGTCGATGTGCAGGTTGCGCGGGTGGTCGGGCGGGCCGAACATGCTGCCGAGAATGAAGTAGGGGTCGGTGTCTTTGACGGGGACCTGGAGCCAGCCGTCCTTGACCGTGACGGGGCCGAAGTGGTTGGGCCGGTTGCCCCAGGTGGCGATGCCGCACTGCGTGCCGTCTTCGAAGTCCCACGCGTGGCCGAGGTCGGCGGAGGCGTAGTCGCAGGTGCAGGGCGGCGGCGCCGTCAGGCTGGGCGAGACGGCCGCGCCGCCCTGATAGGCGATGAGGAGGCGCGGCCGGCCGGGCGTGAGCGCGCCGGGCAGCACGAGCGTGACGCCGTTGGTGCCGCGATAGAGGGGCAGGGGCTTGTCGGGCGCGTCGGCGTCGACCAGCGCGAGGTTGCCTGCGGCGGACGGCACGGGCAGCGTCACCGGGGTATCGCGCAGAGCGAACGGGGTGTCAGCGCGGAAGACCGTGCGGCGCGTGGCGTCGGCGTGGTGCCACGGAAGGGTGACCTGAGCGGAAGCGTTCAAGACGGAGATGACTGCGCCAACAAAAAGGGTCCGTATTTTCATAAGCCTACAGAGTACACATTACCGCTTGCGGGACGCAACCGGAATCCGGCGAATCTGCGATCAGCATCCATAGGCATAGCACGGTGTCGTCTGGAGCTTTGGGCCGGCTGAAGCCGGTACAACATACGGACACGCGGGCATGTTGTACCGGCTTTAGCCGGCCCCGGTCATGGGCCGGTGGCCTCGGCGCGGGTGGCGTGCACCGATCCGGTGCGCCCGCTGGAAATCGGGTAGGCGTTTTCGGCTTTTCATGCCGAAGGGATCGCGTATACTACGGCGGATCAAACCAGTTTGTGAAAGGGGTTCCTCATGTCGAAGTTGAACATCAAGCCGGCGGGCGCTTGCCGGTATGACGAAGTCTCGCTGGGCGAGGTCATGTTGCGTCTCGATCCCGGCGACATGCGCATCAAGAACACGCGTGAGTTTAAAGTGTGGGAGGGCGGCGGCGAGTACAACGTGGCGCGCGGCCTGCGCAAATGTTTCGGTCTGCGGACCGGCGTGGTGACGGCCTTCCCGGAGAACGACATCGGCCGGCTGGTGGAGGACTTCATTCTGCAGGGCGGCGTGGACACCTCGCTGATCCGCTGGGTGCCGTTCGACGGCACGGGCGCGGCGACGCGCGTGGGGCTGAACTTCACCGAGCGCGGCTTCGGCGTGCGCGGCGCGCTGGGCGTGAGCGACCGAGGCCATTCGGCGGCGTCGCAGCTCAAGCCGGGCGACATCGACTGGGAGCACATCTTCGGCACGCTGGGCGCGCGCTGGTTCCACACCGGCGGCATTTTCGCGGCGCTCTCGGCCAGCGCCCCGCTGGTGCTGGAGGAGGCCATGGCGGCCGCGCGCAAGCACGGCACGGTCATCTCGTACGATCTGAACTACCGGCCCTCGCTCTGGAAGACGATCGGCGGCCTGAAGGCCTGCCAGGAGGTCAACCGCCGCCTCGCGCAGTACGTGGACGTGATGATCGGCAACGAGGAGGACTTCACGGCGTGCCTCGGTTTGGAGATCGAGGGCGTGGACGAGAACCTCACGGCCTTGCCGATCGAGGGGTTCAAGAGCATGATCGAGGGCGCGGTGCGGGAGTTCCCCAACTTCAAGGTGTGCGCCACCACGCTGCGCGGGGTCACCTCCGCGTCGGTCAACGACTGGAGCGCGATCTGCTGGTACGACGGCGCGTTCCATCAGGCGATGGAGATGAAGGACCTGTGGGTCTACGACCGCGTGGGCGGCGGCGACAGCTTCGCCTCGGGCCTGGTCTACGGCTTCCTGGCTTTCAACGACGCGCAGCAGGCGGTCAACTACGGCTGCGCGCACGGAGCGCTGGCCATGACCACGCCGGGCGACACCTCGATGGCCTCCAAGGGCGAGGTCGAGAAGCTGGTGGGCGGCGGCGGCGCCCGCGTGGTGCGGTAAGCGCAGCTCGCTGCTTGAACCGGGTTGGCTCAAGGGGACGTTCGCCCTCCAGTTTCGTGGCGGGAGGTGGAAGGCGAGGGTCCTCACGAGCCGCGCGGGGGCCGGCTGGCGAGCACCCTTCCGTTCAGACACGTGGGGCATAAAAAACAAAAAAGGCACGGGCGGTGACGCCCGTGCCTTCTGTTTGAGCCGAGGGACCGATCAGTCTTCGATCTTGTCGGCGATGGAGTCGTCGATCTCCATGTTGGTGTAGACGTCCTGCACGTCGTCGTGGTCTTCCAGCGCGGACACGAACTTGTTGACCGCCTTGGCGACGGAGACTTCCTTCACGGAGGTCAGCGTGAGGGCGACCAGACCGACCTGCGAGTTCTCCTGGTCGAACTTGATGCCGGCCGCCTCGAGCGCCGCGCACACGTCGGTGAACTTGGCGGGCTGGCAGGTGACGGTGAAGCCGCCCTCTTCCGTAATCATGTCGTCGGCTCCGGCGCCCAGCACAACCTCCATGAGGCTGTCTTCGGTGACGCCGTCGGCGGCCGGGACCATGATGGTGCCCTTGCGCTCGAAGCCGCGCGAGACGGAGCCCAGACCGGAGAAGTCGGAGCCGTTCTTCTTGAAGATGTTGCGCACCTCGGAGGCGGCGCGGTTCTTGTTGTCGGTCAGCACTTTGACCACGAGGCCGACGCCGCCCTGAGCGTAGCCCTCATAGGTGATTTCCTCGAGGATGTCCGCCGCGAGTTCGCCCGTGCCCTTCTTGATGGCGCGTTCGATGTTGTCGTTCGGCATGTTGACGGACTTGGCCTTGGCCATCAGGGTGCGCAGGCTGGGGTTGCTCCCGGGGTCGCCGCCGCCGGATTTAGCCACCATGGTCATTTCCTTGGCGATTTTCGAGAAGACTTTTCCGCGCTTGGCGTCAGCCGCGCCCTTCTTGTGCTTGATCGTTGCCCACTTACTATGACCGCTCATCGTCCACCTTTCAGCCGCACGCGCGGTACGGCATGTTTCACTTCACACTGCTTGGCGCAGGCGCGGGTTGTCCCGTGCCTACGGCGCCTTCTCCTGCGGGCATGGTCTGCCCCAGCAGGTCGGCGGGCGCGTCGCCTTCAAATTCCTGTATCCAGCCGTTTTCGAACCCGAGGTCCGCGGCGGCTTCCGTGAGGAGCGCATATTCCTCTGCGCGCACGGTGCTGTTCCAGCCCTCCAGCCGCTCCGCGCGGTGCACCGGCGTGTACTGCGACATCACGCTGATGGCGACGTCCGTGCCGACGCTGCGGGCGAGCCACTCGAGGTTGGCCACCGCCTCGTTCACGCGCCCGGGCAAAGCCAAGAGCCGGCAGATCACACCGCGCGTGGCGATGCGCTCCCGGTCGGTCTCCAGCGGCCCCAGACGGTTCCAAAACCAGAGGAACGCGCTCCGTGCCGCTGCCACGTATGACCGCGCGTCCGACCCCTCGAAAGCGGACTCGGGCGTGGCGTAGCGCAGATCGATCAGCGCGATGTCGGCCAGGTCGGAAAACGCTTCCAAGGTCTCTGGTGCTTCAAAACCGGACGTATTATACACAAACGGGAGGGAGATTCCAGCGTGAATTAACGGGGCGACCGCCTCGCGGATCTGCGGCAGCCACGGCGTCGGCGAAACCAGGTTCCAGTTGTGGCAGCCTTTTTGGGCCAAGCCGCGGAAAATGTCGCGGAGCGCGTCGACGGAAAGGTCGTCGCCCTGCCCCGCCTGGCTCCACGGGTGGTTCTGGCAGTAGACGCAGCGCAGGGTGCAGTGCGAAAAGAAGACCGTGCCCGAGCCGCGCGTGCCGCTGACGGGCGGTTCCTCGCCGAAGTGCGGGCCGTAGCGGAAGACGCGCGGCAGCACGCCGGCCTTGCAGTAGCCGGTCCGGCCGGCGAGGCGGTCGACGCCGCACGCGCGCGGGCACAAATGACAGGAGGACAGAGGGCTGTCCGACCGGGCTGACTTGTCTGACATGTCCGACAACGCGTCCTCCTACAGGTTCACGGGCAGGGTGTCGCCCTTGCCGAAGGGGGAGAGGTCGCGCAGCTTGCGCACGATCTTGGGCATGTGCTCGAGCACGTAGTCCACCTCGGCCTCGGTGTTGTAGCGGCTGAGGGAGAAGCGCACCGAGCCGTGGACCGCGGTGAAGGGCACGCCCATGGCGCGGATCACGTGCGAGGGCTCGAGCGAGCCGGCCGCGCAGGCCGAGCCGGTGGAGGCGCAGATGCCGAGGTCGCTCATGTGGTAGAGGATCGCCTCGCCCTCGATGTACTCGAAGCTCATGTTGGTGGTGTTGGGCAGGCGGTGCGCGCGGTCGCCGTTGACGCGCGCGTCGGGGCAGGTGGCGAGCAGGCCGTTCTCCAGCTTGTCGCGCAGGCGCGTGAGGTCGCGGCTCTCGGCGGCCATGTTCGCGGCGGCGAGCTCGACGGCCTTGCCCAGGCCGACGATGTAGGGCACGTTCTCGGTGCCGCCGCGGCGGCCGTTCTCCTGGTGGCCGCCGAGCATGAAGGTCTTGAGGCGCGTGCCGCGGCGCAGATAGAAGATGCCGATGCCTTTGGGCGCGTGCAGCTTGTGGCCGGAGATCGAAAGCATGTCCACCGGCAGCTTCTTGACGTCGATGGGGAGCTTGCCCGCGACCTGCACGGCGTCGGAGTGGACCACGGCGCCGGCCTCTTTGGCGAGCTCGACGATCTTCTCCATCGGGAAGATCACGCCGGTCTCGTTGTTCGCCCACATGAGGCTGACGATCGCGGGGCCGTGCCCCTTGAGCGCCTCGCGGAAGGCCTCGAGGTCGAGCTGCCCCACCGTGTCCACGGGGATCTCGACTTCGCGGTAGCCCATGTCCTTGAGGCGGCGGCAGGGGCCGAGCACGGCGGGATGCTCCACGCGCGAGGTGATGACCTTGGCCTGCGGGCCGAGCAGCTCGGCGGAGCCGTGGATCGCCATGTTGTCGCTCTCGGTGCCGCAGCTCGTGAAAATGATCTCGGACGGCTCGGCGTTGATGAAGGCCGCGATCTTCTCGCGCGCCCCGGTGACGAACTTCGCGACCTGGCCGCCGAAGGCATGCATGCTGGAGGGGTTGCCGTAGAGGTCGCCGAAGAACGGCAGCATGGCGTCGCGCACTTCGGGCGCGACGCAGGTGGTGGCGTTATTGTCGAAATAGATGGTGTTCATGGCGGCTACTCTCCTTCTTCCACCACGATGATGGCGGGGTCGACGAACTCGCGCAGTTTCGCCTCGATGAAATCCTCGCGGGTGAAGGCGGCGGAGTGGCAGCCCGCGCACATGCCGCGGAAGGCGATGGTCACGCGGTCGCCCACGATGTCGAGCAGCTCGATGTCGCCGCCGTCCTTCTTGAGCTGCGGACGGATCTCGCGGTCGACGACCTCCTCGATGAGCTTCATCTTCTGGATGTTAGACATCTTCTTGTGCGGCTTGTCGGCGACGGCCGGCACCTGGGGGATCTTCGCGTCGCGGATCGAGTCGATGAGCTTCTGGATGTCGTCGCGGCACATGCCGCAGCCGCCGCCCGCCTTGCAGAAGTTGGTGACCTCGTCGACGGTCGTGAGGCTGTTCTCGGTGATCACGCGCCGGATCTCGTTCTCGGAGACGCCGAAGCAGGTGCAGACGATATGATCTTCCAGGTTCTTGATCATGGTTTCCCCCGTGCGGTAGTTGTGGATGGCGGCTTCGAGCGCCTCGCGGCCCATGACCGAGCAGTGCATCTTCTGGTCCGGCAGCCCGCCGAGAAAGTTGGCGATGTCCTTGTTGGTGATCTTCTCGGCCTCTTCGATCGTCTTGCCGATGACCATCTCGGTGAGGGCCGAGGAGGAGGCGATGGCGCTGGCGCAGCCGAAGGTCTGGAACTTGACGTCCACGATGCGCTTGTCCGCGTCGAGCTTGAACATCAGCGTGAGGGCGTCGCCGCAGGCGAGCGAGCCCACGGTGCCGGTGCCGTCGGGGCTCTCGATCTTGCCGACGTTACGGGGGTTACGGAAATGGTCCATCACTTTTTCGCTGTAGTTCCACATGGTCTGCCTCCTTCGTCCTGAAAGGGCTAAATGTTACCATGCCCGGCGGGTTTAAGGAATAGCGAAAACGCGGCTCTATCGCGCGGATTGCCTGCGGTAATCGCTCATGGTCACGCCGAAGCGCTCTTTGAAGATGATGCCGAGGTGGTTGGCGCTGGCGAAGCCGCAGCGGGTGGCGATCCGGGTGAAGGGCTGGCCGGTCTGGCTGACCAGCGCCCGGATGGTGTCCATGCGCACGCGCTGGATCTCGTCCAGCACCGGCCGCCCCAGCGTCTGCTCGAAGCGTTTCTCCGCCCAGCGCCGCGTGACGCCGAGGTGGTCCGCCACGTCCGAGACGCGGATGTTCAGCCCCGCGTTGATGCGGATGAACTCCAGCGCGCGGATCACGAGCCGGTCGGTGACGTGCAGCAGCTCGGTGGAGGCGCGCGGCACGACGCCCGCGGGCTCGTAGGTGACGGTCCGCTGTTCGCGCAGCGTGTGCTGCATGAGCTGGTCCAGCAGCTCGGCGGCGGCATAGCCGGCGCGCTCCATGTCGACGGCGATGCTGGAGAGGGGCGGCATGCTGGTCTCGCAGATCAGGGTGTCGTTGTTCACGCCCAGCACCGCGGCCTCGTAGGGCACGGGGATGTCGGCGGTGAGGCAGGCGTTCAGGACCTGCCGTCCGCGCGCGTCGTTGGCCGCCAGGAGGGCGACGGGCTTGGGCAGCCGCTTGAGCCAGCGGCACATGCGCTTGCGTTCGGTCACCCACTCGCGCTCGCCGGGCGCGGGCAGGGGATAGACCTCGCAGGCGAGGCCGGCCTCGGCGAGCCGCCGGGTGAACGCCTCCAGGCGCCAGCGTGACCAGTTGATGCCGCGGGGGTCGCCCACGAAAGCGAAGCGGGTGAAGCCCGCCTGCAGATAGTGTTCGGCCGCCACGCGCCCGACCGCCGCCGAGTCGCACTGCAGGCGGCAGCAGCGCGACAGGGGGTGGGCGGGTGCGAGGTAGGCGTCCACGGGATCGACGATCACGGTCGGCAGGCGCGCGGCGACGACATCGGCGGCCGCCGCGTCATTGGGGATGCGCGCGATGATGCCGTTGCAGTGCCAGGCTTTGAGGTCGGGCAGCTTCTGGTCATCCGCGCCGCCCGCGACGATGTTCAGCGCCCACGGCCCGTACAGGCGCACGTAGTCCAGAATGCCGCGCAGCATGCCGCGCGAGATCTCGTGCGAGGATTCCAGCAGCACCGCGACCTGCGGGAGCTTCTGGCGGGTCTTCTTTTTGGCGGATGACGTGACGGCCGACATGCGACCACTGTACACGAAGCGGCCCCCGGCGACAAGCCCCTACGCCTGCGGGGGTGTTCGCAAAAAAGAGGGTCAAGTTCGCATAATGTAGATTGTGGAATTTTATGCGGGGGGTTTACAGTGAATGCACATTGGGTGTCAGGCACGCCGCCGTAAAAAGCGGGTCAGAGATGAATGAAAGGCCTGTCAGGCGGCCGCCCTTGCATGGGCGGCGGAAGGTTCGGTTCAGGTGGGCGACAACAGCTGGAAATGAAGGACGGAATAACAATGAGCGTACCAGGCAGTAAAGAGACCGGTCCAGGATGGCGGGCGCTGTGGCGTGTGGCCGTTCTTGCAGTGAGCGCAGGGGCAGATCATCAGGCAGCTGCTGAAACCGTGACGCCGGTCAACCTCGCAGAGGAGGCGGCCCTTGCGTGTGACAACCGCGCGCCGGATGCTGGAACGGGTTGGGGCGCGACCTTCGCGAGCAATGTGGCCGAGGTTGTCTTCGCCCCGGTGGGAACGGACCGTTACTTCGGGCTCACCTGCGTCTCGATCGACGGTACGGTCACGTCGGGGAACGCGCCGACGGGGATGATCGCCTGGTCGGAGAGCGTGAGCAGCAGTGCGAGGCAGGGAACCGCCATCAGGATTGACCGCTTGAGCGGCGGCGTCTATGCCACGGGGGTCACGAACGCCTTCGGGATTCTGGCGTGGTCGGACACCACGTTCGCGACCAATCCCGCGGCCGTCACGATCGGAAAATGCGACGGGACCGTGAGCGCCAACGTGGCGCCGGGCGGCTTGGCGGTCGCTTTTTGCGCCCGGACGGCGGTCGAGGTTGCGCTGGGTTCCGGCGCGCTACTGTTCGGCGGCACGTACGGCTGGGACGCGGGTGACGGATCGGCCACCAACGCCGCCGCGGTTCTGCAGGCGCTCCTGGCCAAGGTGAAGGCGCGGACGGCCTCGCCTGCGGAGAGCAACGCGCTCGCGGCCGCGTCATCGGCCGGCTACGCGATCCTCGGCGGCTCGGCGGGCGACACCGTGCGTTACGGCCCGAACGTGACAGTGTATGGAAAGATCGCGCTGGGAGACGGCTACGACACCGTGTCGCTCTCCGGGCTGGCGTCCGGGGCCAGGGTGACGCTTCCGCCGGTCACGGGGGCGGAGCTTCTGGCGGTGACGAACAGCCCGGACGTGACGGTCTCGAACGCGACGGTATACGCCGACCTGTTTGTCGGCAGCAACACGCTGTGCCGCCTGAAGGATTCGGCCTACACCTTTGCCGGACTTTACGGGCGTGGCACGCTGGTGCCGCAAGGGACGCTGTCGGTCACGAACCGGATCGAGGTCGGCGGCTTCGGCGAAGCGCCGGTAGGGGCGCGGCTTGCGGTCACGGGCGGATTGACGCTGGGCGCGGGTGTGACCTGCGCCTTGCGTGCGGCGGTGACGGATGGCCTGTGGACAAATGATACGGTGAGCGTCAGCGGCGTGCTGACGGTGGCGGGAAGCGGCGCGGTGGACCTGCGGTGTACGCCGGAGGCGCCGTTGGCCGCACATACGAAGCGGATCGTGATGTCGGCGGCGGGCGGGATCGTCAATCCGGGGTGGCTCGGGGGTTGGTCGCTCGTCGGCACGGGCCGCGATGAAGAGAAAGGCCTGATCCGGACGGTGCGCGCGGAAGGGAACAACATCGTGGCCATCATGTCTGTCGGCGGAACCCTGATTACCATTTTCTAGGTTTTGATTGATCAAGAGGATAAAAGTCATGAGATACCTTTTTCTGAGCGCCTGTGCTGCGCTGACGGTCTTCGCGGCGGGGGCGGACCCAATCGCGACACACATCGGCCCCGCCGCGGTGCCTGAGGTCACCTGGGCGACGAAGCCGAACGGTGTGTACGCGCTCTACCGGTCGGACAACGCCGTCGGCCCTTTCGACACGCAGGTCGGTTCGAACGTGACCGCGGTGGGGTACAGCGTGAAAGTGACGGACACGGCAGGGGTGCCTGGCGCCGGCAAGCGCTACTATCGCGTGCAAACCGTGTCGCCGGGCTTCGAAAACTACCTGATCCTCGACGTGTCCGGCGGGGCCGGAGCAGGATCTTGGCCGGCGACCTACACCAATGCGCTGCCGGACCTGTTGACCGATTCAGCCTACCGCACGACCAAGCTGGTGCTGCGCGCGGTTCCGGCCGGAACGTTCAAGATGCAGGGGACCTACACGGTGACGCTGACGCGCCCGTTCTACATCGGCGTGTTTGAGGTGACGCAGGCGCAGTACGCCAATATGGTCGGCGGCGTGAATCCGTCGGAGAACGTCGGCGAGCGCCGGCCGGTGGAGAACGTCTCCTACAACATGCTCCGCGGCGGCACGAACGACGTCGCCGGCGCGGGTTGGCCGACGAACAGCGATGTGGCGCCGCTCTCCTTCATGGGGAACTTGCGGGCGAAGACGGGAAACGTCAACTTCGACCTGCCGACGGAGGCGCAGTGGGAGTACGCCTGCCGCGCGGGCACAACCACGGCTTTCAACAACGGCAACAATCCGACCTCGACGACAGATTGGGCCTCGGTCACTAACGTGGCGCGGTGCTACGGCAATCAGAGCGACGGGGCCGGCGGATATTCGTCGAAGCATACGACGGTGGGGACGTTTCTTCCCAACGCGTGGGGCCTCTACGACCTGCACGGCAACATCGCCGAATGGTGCCTTGACTGGGACGGCGGGCTGACAGAGGGTGCGACGGATCCGGGCGGCCCAACCGGCGGCACCGTGCGGAAGATCCGCGGCGGCGCCTTTTCAAGTCCATCAACTATCTATCTGAACAATGCAGAGCGCCCCTCAACGTGGCGGCCTGACGGTTGGATCGCGGGTGGCGTACTCGGTTTCCGTGTTGCTTTGCGGCTGCCGGCGGCACAGTGAACACCGCCCAGGCAGGGCTCCTCCCCGCCTCCTCCGCGGACGGCTAGAGGACCACTCTGCCGAAGAGAAGGATCAGACAGATCGACGAGCACGCGTTTAAAAGAGTTTACGTAAGGAGATGAGGATGAAAAGTTATTGGGTCAGCGGCATCATCGCGCTGGTGGCGGCGTCCCTGCAGGCGCAGTCACTGGTCGAGGGAACGATCACGCAGGTCACGCCCACGGCGGTGCCGTCCATCTCGTGGCCGACCCGTCCGGGGGGTGTCTACGGGCTTTTCCGTTCGTCGGATCCATACGGGCCGTTCGAAACGCAGGTGGGTACGAACCTGACGGCGGACGGCCGCAGCCTGTCGCTTGCGGACGGGAGCGCGTCAGGCGGCGGATATTACTACCGGGTGGAGGAGCTGGCGCCGGGTTATGCGCGGTATCTGATCGTCGACCTGTCCGGCGGAAGCGGCGCGGTGACATACCCGGTCACTTACACCAACGTCATCCCGACACTGCTCACGGACGCCTCGTACAAGACCAATAAGATCGTGCTTCGCGTGCTGGCTGCGGGCGCTTTCACGATGGGCACGCCGGTTGGCGAGCTCAACCGTGATGCGTCACGGGAGTACCTGCACCCGGTGACCTTCACCCAGCCCTTCTACATCGGCGTGTTCGAAGTCACGCGCGGACAGTACAAAAGTGTGATGGGCGGCAGCTATACCAACACCACCTTCCCGGTCGGAGGGGTGTCTTATGACAACATCCGGGGAAGCGCGGCGCAGGGCGGCGGCGGGTGGCCGACGAACAGCGCGGCCTACAGCCTGTCGTTTGTCGGGCGACTGCGCGACAAGACGGGACTTGCAGGGCTCGACCTGCCGACCGAAGCGCAGTGGGAGTGTGCCTGCCGCGCGGGCACAACCGCGACGTGTCATAACGGCAAAGATCCAGCTTCGACAACGGATTGGGCGGCTGTCGACGACATCGCCTGGCATGCTCCGCATACCGACGGGACGACCGTCGGCTCCTTCCGGCCGAACGGCTGGGGGCTTTACGACATGTCCGGAAATGTCGCGGAATGGGTCCTGGACTGGTCGGCGGCCGATCTGCGCTCCTACACCGTTGACCCGGCGGGGCCGGTGTCGGGGTCGCAGAGGCTCACGCGCGGCAGCGCGTATTCAAGCGGGACGGTGGATTTCCTGCGTTCGGGCCGCAGAACGAGTGCGTTCGCGCCGGATTATGTGTATGCTCCTATCGGTTTCAGGTTGGCGAGGCGGTTGCCCTAAGGGACGCCCGTGCAGAGTAAAAGGGATGGGGGGTAGAGTGAGAACGACGAACGGGATTGCCGGTTGCGCCGCCGGTGTGCTCATGGGGGTCGCGTGCGGCATACTGCAGGCGGGTGAGCCGGTCAAAAGCCAGTTGCCCGCCGGCAAGCAGTGGAAGCTGGCGTGGAGCGACGAGTTCGACGGGGCGACGCTCGACCGCACGAAGTGGGATTTCCGGTTGCACATCATGCAGACGCGGCACCAGACCTTCACCAACGAGGGGGCGGTGGTGAAGGACGGGCGGCTCTACCTGAACCTGATCGAGAGGGACGGCCAGTACTATTCACCGCATCTGCAGACGGGCCGCAACTATCTGGACCGGCCGGGGAATCCGTACAGCAACGGGCTGACCTGGCCGATCGCGGAGATCGAGCCGCCGCTGTTCGTGCACACCTACGGGTACTACGAGATCCGGTGCCAGCTGCAGCGTCAGCCGGGGTGGTGGTCGGCCTTCTGGATGCAGTCGCCGACCATCGGGTCGAGCCTTGACCCGGCGGTGTCGGGGGTGGAGCTGGACATCATGGAGAACTTCACGCGCACCAACCGGATCGGCCACAACATCCATTGGGACGGCTACGGCAAGAACCACAAGCACAAGGGCTCGGGCGAGGTCGCCTTCGGGGAGACGCCCGACCGGTTCCATACCTTCGGCATGCACTGGACGCGGACGAACTACGTCTTTTACGTGGACGGCCGGGAGACGTGGCGCGTGGACGGGCCGGTGTCGCATACGCCGCAGTTCCTGCTGGTCTCCACCGAGTGCGAGGGTTACCGCAAGGGAAACCGCGACCAGCCGTCGGAGCGGCTGAAGACGGCAGTGCTGCCGGACGCGCTGGTCGTGGACTACGTGCGCGTGTACGACGAGGAATAGGGCCGGCGCGGTGTGTCGGCGGCGCGCTGCGGAAGGGGACCCCGTATGCAGAGAGGAATACGCATGAGGGCGACGTCGGTTTTCAAACACGTGTTTTTAGTGGTGCTTCTCGCCGCCGGTTATTCGGGGATGGGGGATGCGGCCTTCGGCTCGCAGGTCGCCAGCGGGCATCCGGCAGGCCTCGGCTTCGCGGCGCATGACCGGCAGGTGGCCCCCGAGCAGGCGAAGCCGACACGGGTAGCGGGGGTCCGTCAGGTCATCGGACGCCTGTTGGCGTGCGGGTTCAAGGAGGGCTCGAAATGATGCGGCCGCAGGCAGCCATGGGGATGACCCGTCGCGGGGTCTTACGGACGGGTGTGGGTATCGTCGCGGGTGCCGTGCTCGGGCCGTCGGCGAACGCCGCGACCGACGCGTCCGGGTCAGGCTGTCCCAACTTCGCGCGCGGCGAAGTGCTCCGCACCGGCGGTGAGCTGACGGAGGATGGACGCTTCCTGGAGCGGCCGCGGGCCGTGCCCGTGGCGGGTCGCAGCCAGGTGCTGGTGTGCGGCGCGGGACCGGCGGGGATCGGAGCCGCGCTCGGCGCGGCGCGGGCCGGAGCCACGGTCCAGCTGCTCGACAGGGCGGGCTGTCTCGGCGGCACATGGACCGCAGGGCTGCTGACCAAGATCATTGACGGCGGCAAGACCGGCGTCATGCAGGAAATCCTTCAGGCGATGGCCGAGCGCGGCAGCGCCGTGGCGAAGCAAAGCCACGGTGCGATCTACGATCCCGAACTGATGAAGCTCGTGCTCGAGGAGATGTGCGTGGACGCCGGCGTGAAGATCCTGCTGCACACGCAGCTGGTCGGCGCCGTCACCGACGCGCGGAAACGGCTGACGGCCGTGGTGACGGAGTCGAAGTCTGGCCGTCAGGCGTGGGCCGCGGACCGTTTCATCGACTGCTCGGGCGACGGCGACCTCGCGGCGCAGGCCGGCTGCGCCTTTGACGTGGGCGTCAACGACAAGAGCGAGTGTCAGCCGATGACGCTGATGGCCCTGCTGGCCGGCGTGGATCCGGCGGCGATCCCCGATTTCGTGCGCGAGCTTGCCGGAGAAAAGGCCAAAGGGAATCTGCTGAAGCTGATGCAGTCCGCCGGCATCAACCCGTCGTTTAGCCAGCCGACGCTCCGGCACCTGCACAGCGGCGTCTTCTCGATCATGACCAACCACGAGTACGGCGTGCCGGCCTACGATGCGGGCAAGATCAGCGAGGCCACGATCCGCGCGCGCCGCGAGGTGCATGAGATCGTCGGCGGCTTGAGGAAACTCGGCGGCCCGTGGAAAGAGCTCGCCGTCGTGGCCACCGCGGAGCAGATCGGCGTGCGCGAGGGGCGGCGCGTCCGCGGACGCTATTGCGTCACGGCCGAAGACCTGACCGGCGGAAAAAGGCATGACGATGCCGTGTGCCGCGTGAAAGCCGGCATCGACATCCATAACCTCTGGCTCCCCGGCGCCAATGCGGAGGAGGACACGCTCATGGCCGAGTCCCGCCGCCGGCGCCAGGCCGGCGTGAAGGCATACGATATCCCGCTGCGCGCGTTGATCGCCGCGGACGTGGACGGCCTGATGTTGGCCGGCCGGTGCATCAGCGGCGACTTCATCGCCCACGCGAGCTACCGCGTGACCGGCAACGCGCTGCCCATGGGCGAGGCCGCAGGGCTGGCCTCGGCCGAGTCGCTCAAACAGGGTGTCCTGCCGCATGAGCTCAAGATGCCTTTTTCTCAGAAACGGCCATCCTGACACGGCGTATCCGTGTCCATGCGGGCGATTTTTTTGAAGCTTAAACTCAATCAGGGATGAAAAGACCATGCAGAGAATGATGATGACGGGAGGCGTTTTGCTGTTTGCGGGGCTGGCTTGCTCACAGCCGATCGGGTTCTGGCGGTCTGAGGAAGGCAAGCCCGGCGAACCGGCGGCCGCCGTGGCGTCGTCCGTCAATGCGCCGGCCCTGGCTGGAAAAGCGGGAGTGTTCGAGAAGGGGGCGGCACCGGCTTTTGACGGGGATGTACCCTCTAAAATGCTGTGGGATGGCGCCGCGGGCATGCCGGTCCTCCCCACGAACACCGCGTCGCTGCGCTTCACCTGCGGGGAGGTGAGCGGGCCCGGATCGCCGGTCGGCGGCGAGGTCGTTGTGCCTGGCAAGGAGCCCTTGACGCGGCCGGAGAGCTTCACGCTGGAGGCGTTCGTCAAGGTGGCGCGGCTGACCCCGCGGCACGCGCTGATCGCGAGCAAGCGCCGCAACGGCCAGACCGGCGCTAGTTGGTCGTTCTCCGTCACGCCGGCGGGCACGCTGGGCGTGCGTTTCGATACGCAGGCGGGTACTCAGAATGGCGGCGAGGGCTTCAACCAGTGCATCGGCACGACCGGTGCGCTGAACGATGGCCAGTGGCACCATGTGGCGCTGACCTATGACGCGTCCACGCAGGCCGCCGCACTCTACGTGGACCATGTGAAGCGCGGAGGCGGGGTGACGAAAGGCCCGCTGGTCTATGACGCCGGCGACCTGGTGTTCGGCCGCGGGCTGGACGGCTGGCTCGACGAGGTGAGGCTGACCGGCGAGGCGCTGCATCCCGAGCAGTTCCTGCGGCCCGCGCGCTTCTTCTCCGATATGAAGCCGAAGGCCGCCATCCTGCCGCCCTTGCTGGACCAGACGCCGACGCGCGTGCAGTCGGCCCTCAAGCCTGACCTCAAGCGCATCGGCACCCTGATCCCGAAAAGCGTCAAGGAGATCGAGACCTCCATGTGGTCGCTGGGCTGCGAGACGCTCGACCGCGACCTGGCGGACTGGGACGCCTATAAAGGCTATCTCGAGCCTTTGGGCATCCGGCGCATCCGCCTGCAGGGCGGCTGGGGACGCACGGAAAAAGCGAAGGGCGTCTACGACTTCGGCTGGCTGGATCACATTGTGGACGACGCGCACGCGCGCGGGCTGACGGTGTGTCTCGAAACCTCCTACGGCAACCGGCTTTACGAGAAGAGCGCGGCGGGCGGCCCCGGCGGCCTGCTTCCGGAGGGCGAGGAGACGCTGGCCGCTTGGGACCGGTGGGTCGAGGCCATGGTGCGGCACTATGCCCCCAAGGGCGTGAAAGAGTGGATGATGTACAACGAGCCGAACCTGCGCAAGGAGAACACGGTCGAGAAAACCGCGGCCTTCAACATCCGCACGGCGGAGGTCATCAAGCGGGCTGATCCCGAGGCCAAGATCGCCGCCTTCGTCCTGTCCGGACTGAACCTGAAGATGATCGAGGGGCTGCTGACGCTGGTGAACGCTCAGGGCAAGGCCGGCCTGTTCGATTGGGCCGTGTACCACGGGTACGGTGCGAACCCGGATGCGCTCTCCAGCAACATGACGGCATTGTGCGACCTGCTGCAGCGTATGGCGCCGAAAATCAAGCCTTGGCAGGGCGAGGCGGGGTGCGCCTCCGAGGAGGTGCAGTACGCGCTTTCCGGTATCGACTGGACTGAGTATTCGCACGCCAAATGGAACGCCCGCCGCATGATCAGCGACATCGGGCACGGCATCGAGTCGTCGGTCTTCACCATCGCGGATCTGGGCTACAGCAAGGATTTCATCTCGCGCTACGGGCTGCTCAAGACCAACCCCGACAACACCATCATCAAGGTCAAGAGCGCCTACTACATGGTGCAGAACGTGGTGACGGTGTTTAATGACGCGCTTGAGCGTGTGCCGGAGTACGCGCTGGCGGCGACGTGTGAGAAAGAACTCACCTGGTATGCCTTCCGCGACAAGAAAAGCGGGCTGGACGTGGTCGCGCTGTGGGACGGCACGGCGATCCCCTCCAACGGCTCGGACCTGCTGACGGCCCAGGTTACGGTGAAGGGCGGGCATTTCAAGGACCCGGTGTGGGTGGATCTGGTCACGGGCAACATCTACGAGATCTCGCCCGAGCAGGTGACGGCAGAGGGCGCGACCGTCATGTTTAGGGACATCCCCGTGTACGACGGGCCCGCGGCGGTCATGGACCGGAGCCTGCTCGCGTTTGTTCCGGCGCGGGAGAAAAAGAGCAAGACGGGCAAGAAGGCGGCCCGTCCTGAGAAGGTCTCCAAGAAGAGCGAATCCAACGTGGTGCCGCATCTGCTGCCCGGCACGCAGCAGCCCGCGCCGGCGGTGCTGGTCTGCGCCGCGAAGGCCGAGGACGCCGGCGACCTGATCACGTGGCTGAACGCGCAGGAGGTGCATGCCTTTGTACTGAAGCCGGAGCGGCAGGGGACGCCGGAAGCGCTGTCGGAGCAGGTGCGGCGCGCGCTCCGCTATATTCGCAGCCACTCGGCGGAGTGGCAAGTGCGGACGGAAGCCGTGGGCGTGCTGGGGATGGGGGCCAGCGGGGCGACAGCTGTAGCCGCGGCGGCTGCGGACGCGGATTTCGCGGTCGCGCTTGGCTCCGAGGTCTCGGACGCCTTGAAAAGTGTTCCTGATGCGAAGCGCCGCGCCGTGTTTGTCGGCAAAAAAGACGGATGGAGAGAGCCGTTGGCCGTGTGGCTCGGACAGTTCAAGGGCAAGGTGTTCTGACGACGTGTGTGATTCAACTTTGTTGAATCCACACCCGAAGGAGGCGTTAGGAGTCAGCCCGCCGCCCGCGGAGCGGCAACAAGCGAAGGGTTAACTCTACTGAAAGATTAAGATTTGGATTAGGATTAAGATTACGAAAGGCACCGATCCCTTATAATCTTAATCGTGCTCTTAATCGTAATCCATTTGAAGTTAAAGGCAAGGAGGTGCAATTTCATGAAAGTGAACGTATTCGCGCGATGCGCGAGAGGCCGTGTTTGTGTCTTCGGATACGCTGAATAAAGTCAATCATGAACGGTCGGGACGGAGCCCGACCCTCCAGAATGCGAGACAGGCACGCCTCTGTGCGCGTGGAGGGACGACCTCCGTGCCGTCCGGCGACTTACTCTTAGTGAAACGCAAAGGATTTCCGGTCATGTGTACACGACGTCTCTGGTCGCTGAGGCTCACGGCGCTCTGTGTTTTAGTTTTCGGCCGTGCGGCACTCGCCGGCTATTATCTCTCGCCTCAGGGCGACGACTCCGGCCCCGGCACAAAGGAGTCGCCCTGGAGGACGCTGGCCCGCGCCTGCGAAGCCGCCGGCCCCAGCGACACCGTCATTCTGCAGGCGGGCGTCTACCGCGAGACGCTGAGGCCCATGCGCTCCGGCGAGTCCGGCAGGCCGATCCGTTTTCTGGCCGCGCCCGGCGCGAAGGTCGTCCTCAGCGGCGCGGAGCCGCTCGCCGGCGAGTGGCAACCGTATAAGGGCCAGATCTTTGCGCTGAAAACAGCTCTGAAGTTCCAGCAGCTGTTCGTGGACGGCCAGATGATGCCGGAAGCGCGCTGGCCCAATTCACCTCCCGGCGACCTGATGAGTTACAGCCGGGCTGTAACCGAAAGCGGCACGGGATACGAAACGCTTTCGGATTCCCATCTTCCGGCGGGCGACTGGCGCGGCGGGATCGTGCTGATGTGGCCCGGACAGTGGTGGTTCAGCGACACCCGCCGCATCGCGGGGTACGAGCTGGGCAAGGCCCTGCGGTTTGACCGCACGATGAAGCCCAAGAACGCCGACACCTTTCACGCGACCGACCCGTATCTTCCGCGCGCAGGCAACTACTATGTCCTCATGGGCAGCCTGGACGGCCTCGACTCTCCCGGCGAGTGGTTCCTGGACGAGACCGCCGGCATGCTCTACCTGTGGGCCGCCGACGACGCGTCTCCTGAAAAGCACAGGGTCGAGGTCAAGCAGCGCGACACCGCGTGCGACCTGCACAAACTCGGTTTTATCGAAATCATTGGCGTCGACATGCTCGGCGCAGCCGTCAACATGCGCGATGCCCACGACTGCCTGCTGGAGGACTGCCGCCTGCGCTACGTTGAGCATCACCGCGACTGCGACCGCGAAAATGTGCCGCCTGCGCTGAATGTGGTCACGGGCAGGAACAACCTGTGGCGGCGCTGTCTGGTCGCCTACGGGGCCACGGGCGTTCTGCACCTCGGCGGCGAAAGCAACCGGCTCGAGAACTGCGTGCTGCACGACGCGAATTATCTCGGAACGAGCCGGGGCGGACTGGACGTCGGGCGCTCCGTCGCCGCGCAGGTAAGCCGCTGCACGATCTTCCGGGCGGGGCGCGATCTCGTCGGCTTCGGCGGGTGCAGGCGGCTCCGCTTCGAACACAACGACCTTTACGCCGCCAACATGCTGAATGACGACGCGGCGGCCATTTACGGCTGGGGCACCGACGGCGAGGGCAGCGTCATCGCCTACAACTGGATCCACGACAACCCCCGCAGCAACGCCGTCTACCTAGACAACTTCTGCAAACACTTCATTGTGCACCACAACGTCATTTGGGGAAGCCGCGGCAACAGCATACGCTTGAACTGTGACGCGCTCAGCCATCAGGTCTACAACAACACCCTGGCGCAGGTGGCCGAGCCGTTCGGCACCTTCACCTATTCCGGCCATGTGCCCACGATGCAGGGAACCCGGATCATCAACAACCTGATCAACGCGCGGCTTGACCCCAAGAATCCGCTCGCCTTTGTCCAGGGCGACCTGGGGCCTGAGCTGCATCATAACGGACCGGGCGCGGTGGACCGGGAGGGATATCCCGAGGCGGACTCAAAAGCCGTTGATGCGGGCGTGGTCATCCCGGGCTTCACCGACGGCTTCAAAGGCAAGGCGCCGGATCTCGGCGCCTACGAAGCGGGCGGCCCCCGCTGGACCGCCGGGGCCGACTGGCGCGACGCGGTTGCGGGTGAGCCCCCGACTAGGAATTTGCAGTATCGTCCCCAGCCGCCGATCGCCGCGGCGACCATGATCCAAGCCGGCCTGGTGCTGTGGCTCGATGCCCAGTCCCCTTCGACCCTCGACCGGGCTCCGGACGGAACCGTGCTGGCGTGGCGTGACCGCTCTTCATCTGCACTCGTTGCCAGGCCGACTCACACGAACGGAGCCCTGAAGGTCGTCGCCGACGGCCTGCGGGGGAAACCGGTGGTCCGCTCCGACGGCCGCGCGAACCTGCTGGTCAGCGGCCTTAGGCGCGGACCGGGCGCGGTGACGGCGCTGGTCGTGTCGCAGGGGGTGGACGCGTCCGGTCCGACGTGGGGTCGCATCATCAAATGCTTCACCGGCGAAAACAAGTCGTGGGAAGAGCCGAACTGGGAGGTTCTCCGCCCCGAGGGCAAGCAGCCCCGGCCCTATCCCGCGCAGGTTTTCAGCGTGCAGCGAACCGGCGAGGCCGCCCTGGCCGACATCACCCTGCTGGCCACAGCCGCGGACGTGGCCGAGGTTCTGGTCTTTGACCGCGCCCTGCGGTTTGACGAGCAAGAAGCGGTGGAGCAGTACTTGCGGGCCAAGTGGTCCCTGACCGAATAGGCGTTATTCTGACGGCGGGCTGTGCGATTTGCGAAAAGGTCCGGCGAAAGGCAAGCGTTGAGAAAGAGGGAGGAAAGAGAAAATGAAAGCATATCTGGCGGTAGCTCTCGGATGGGCGGCGGCGGTTTCGGCCCAGGTGATCGACAACACGGACACGCGGGTGCAGACGACGCTCGACCCGGGGATGAAACGCATCGGGACCCTCGCGCCGAAGGGCGTGAGTGAGATCGGCTCGTCGCGCTGGACGCTCGGGTGCGAGACGATCGACCGCGAGTACGCGGACTACGATGCGTTCAAGGAATATCTGCCCGCGCTGGGGATCAAGCGCATCCGGCTGCAGGGCGGCTGGGCGCGGACCGAGAAGGACCCCGGCATCTATGATTTCGCCTGGCTGGACCACATCATCGACGACGCGCGCTCGCGCGGGATGGAGATCTGGCTGGAGACCAGCTACGGCAACCCGGCCTATCCGGGCGGCGGCGGACGCACGCTGTCGGGCGGCTTCCCGAAGTCCGAAGAGGGCCTGAAGGCGTGGGACACCTGGGTGGAAAAGATGGCGGAGCGCTACAAGGGCAAGGTCCGCGACTGGAGCATGTGGAACGAGCCCGACGGCCACAAGGAGCACACGCCCGAGCGCGTCACCGAGTTTGACATCCGCACGGCCGAGATCATCAAGCGCGTGATTCCTGACGCGCGCATCGGCGGGCTGGTGATCTGTTCCCCGAAAACCAATTACGTCGAACACTTTGTCAAGACGCTGTCCGAGCGCAACAAGCCGGACCTTTTCCACTGGGTCGTTTACCACGCGTACGCGCGGAACCCGGACGACCATAACGCCTCGGCCTTGAAAGCCAAGGAGATCGTTTCCAAGTACGCGCCGAACCTGAAGCTGTGGCAGGGAGAGTGCGGCACGCAGTCGGAATGGTGCCCCTCCGGGGCTTTGAGCAAGTATCCGTGGACCGAGCTGACCCAGGCGAAGTGGGACACGCGCCGCATGCTGGGCGACATCGGGAACGGCGCCGACTCGGAGGTTTTCACGGCGGCCGATCTCGATTACCGCACGACCTCGTTCCACAACGGCCTGGTGCGCTACGGCCTGATCAAGACGGCGGGGGCGGCGGAAGGCTACAAGGTCCTGAAAGTGAAGATGGCCTACTACGCGGTGCAGAACGTGGTCTCGGTCTTCAACGACGCCCTGGAACTGATCCCGGACTATCCTTGCGAGGTGCAGTGCGCCCGTCCGCTGGCGGTCTACGGGCACAAGGACATCAAGAGCGGTCAGCAGGTGTGCGTGTTCTGGGACAGGAGCGTGGTGCCGTCGAACCACAACGACACGGTGAGCGCGACCTTCACCATCACGAAAGGCGACTTCAATGAGCCTGTCTGGGTGGATGCGATCACGGGCGGGATCTATGAGATTCCCAAAGAGAAGGTGCTGGTCGCAGAGGGCAAGGTCACCTTCAAAGACATGCCCGTCTATGACGCGCCGGCGTTCATCACGGACAAGCGCCTGCTCTCGATCATGCCCGCGAATCATTGAGGCGGGCTGTGCCGGCGGCGCGTGTGAACTTTTTTCGCGGCGTGCCTTTCATTTTGCGGGACGCCGGTTACGCGCACGTCGCAAACGGGCGCATCCCCGTTTCATTGACTAACGTGGGCAAAGCCCGCAACCCAATTGAACCGCAGATGGCCGAATACTGAACCACAGATTGTCGAAGTAGAGCTGCCTCCACGCAATTGAAGCTCGTTCCTTCATGATTCGCAAATCGTCATTCGTCAATCTGCGGTTTGTTCAGGTACAAAACAACGTGTTTTTTATTGTCGGTGTCGAGCCGTAAGGCACTAACCGCGCCCGAGAGACAAGGTCGCGCACCACCCTTGAAAGAGGTGCCGCGCAAGGTGGCCCGCGACCGCCGGGCGCGGGTAGTGAGTGAAACGGGGATGCGCCCGTTTAGCATCGGTGTTGAAAAAAGGCCACGTAAGCACTATTCTATGTCGCAATACGTCTTGTCTTGGGACCGTGGTGACGGTCGAAAGAATGAGGCGCAAAACGGAGCGGAAGTCATGGGGGATCGTATGATGCAGAGTCACGGGGTATCGTTGTCACGTCGGTCGTTTCTGGGGAGCATGGCGGCTGTGGGTGCCGCGTCGCTGGTTCCGGCCAAAGTTTTCGGGGCGGACGCCAAGCCGGATTCGTTGTTCGGCGGGGTTCAGATCGGTGTCATCACCTACAGCTACCGTTCGATGCCGGGCGACGCCGCGTCGGTGCTGAAGCACGTGGTCGCGAGCGGCATCAACTCGATCGAGCTGATGGGCAACACGGCCGAGAGTTTCGCGGGCTGCCCCGGCGGGAACGCCAAGGATCCGGCGCAGGTCAAGGCGATGCTCGACTGGCGGCTCGCCGCGCCGATGGAGAAGTTTGAGGCGCTGCGCAAGCTGTATCAGGACGCGGGCGTCGGCATCCACATCGTCAAGTTCGGCGACATCGGCGGCAAGGACATGTCCGACGGTCAGATCGACTACTACTTCCGCGTGGCCAAGGCGCTCGGCGCCAAGGGCATCACGCGCGAGATCGACGAGAACGCGGCCAAGCGCCTCGGCCCGGTTGCGGACAAGCACGGGATTCTGATCGGGTTCCACAACCACATGCAGATCAACGCGACGACCTACGACGGTCCGATCCTGACCTATGGCAAGAACCTGGCGATCAATCTTGACATCGGCCACTACACCGCCGCGAACGACGACTCGGTGTTGGCGGTGATCGAGAAATACCATGACAGGATCATCAGCCTGCACCTCAAGGACCGCAAGAACAAGGCGAACAAAGGCGCCAACCTGCCGTTCGGCCAGGGTGACACGCCGGTTCCGGCGGCGCTGCAGTACATCAAGAAAAACAAGCTCCCGATCTTCGGTGACATCGAGCTGGAGTACGCGATTTCCAAAGACTCCGACGCGGTCAAAGAGGTCGCGAAGTGCGTCCAGTTCTGCAAGCAGGCGTTGGCGTAACCGGTAAAGGAGGATGAAAGCCATGAGTCAACAGGTTAAAGGGGCTGCTCCCCTGTCCCGGCGCGGTTTCTTGGGTTCGGCCCTCACGGCGGGCGCGCTGTTTTCCATCGTGCCGCGTCACGTCATCGCGCGCTCCGGGCAACTGGCGCCGAGCGAGAAGCTGAACCTCGGCTGCGTCGGCGTCGGCGGCATGCAGGGCGCGAGCGATGTCAACAACGTCAGCAGCGAGAACATCTACGCGATCTGCGACGTGGACGAGAACTTCTTGAACAAGTCCGCGGCGAAATATCCGCAGGCCAAGAAGTACCGCGACTTCCGCGAGATGCTGGACAAGGAGTACAAGAACCTCGACGGCATCACCATCACGATCCCCGACCACATGCACGCGACGGTCGCGCTGTGGGCGATGGAGCGCGGGCTGCACGTCCACTGCCAGAAGCCGCTGGCGCAGTCCATTTGGGAGTGCCGTCAGCTGGCCAAGGCCGCGCAGAAGTACAAGGTCGCCACGCAGATGGGCAACCAGGGCTATTCGCATCCCGCCACGCGGATCGCGAGCGAGACGATCTGGAACGGCGACCTCGGCGAAATCAAAGAGGTGCACGGGATGAACGGCGGCGGATTCGCGCGCGGCGTCAAGGCGTGGCCGACCGGGGAGGATGTGCCCCGCACGCTCGACTGGGAGCTCTGGACCGGTCGCGCGCCGATGCATGCGTACAGCGCCAAGATCGCTCCGATCCAGTGGCGCGGCTTCCTGGACTACGGCACGATGATGATCGGCGACTGGGGCGTCCACATCATGGGTCCCGCCAACTGGGGCCTGCAGCTGACCGATCCGCTCAGCGTGGAGTGCATCGCGGTCGACGAGGTCAACGACGTGACCTATCCGCACTACGCGTGCCGGTTCGAGTTCGGCGAGCGCCCGAACAAGTTCGTCGCCGGCGGGAAGATGCCGCCCGTGACGGTGTACTGGTACGAGGGCAAGATGTGCAGCAAGTTCAATGTCCCCGAAGGGTTGACGCGCGAGGATGTCAAGCCCTACAACGAGATTTTCGTCGGCACCAAGGGGTTCATGGGCACTACGGGCCGCGGCGAGGGCGTGCGCCTGATTCCCGAGGCCAAGATGAAGGACTACAAGCGTCCGCCCGAGTTGATCGAGCGCTCGCCGGGCCACTTCAAGGACTGGATCCGCGCGTGCAAGGGCGGCCCCGCGGCCTGCTCGAACTTCAGCATCTCCGCGCCTTACACGGAGTGGATGCTGCTGGGCACGATCTGCTGGCGCTTCCCGAACGAGAAGCTCCTGTGGGACTCCAAGAACATGCGCTTCACCAACAACGAGAAGGCCAACGCCTTCGTCAAGCCCCTCTTCCGCAAGGGCTGGGAGCTGAAAGAGATCACGGTGTAGCGCCGTTCCCGCACGCACGAGGGACTTGCCCAACCGGGCAGGTCCCTTTTTTCGTAGCTGGGGGCGTCGCGGAGGGACGGGGGCTCGGCTGTTCGACAGGGCGGGGAAGGCTAAGGAGCATTCAGGAGTTAGGATTGAGGAGTTGGAAGCGCGGAAGGCCCTGAAAACAGGGCGTTCGACAAGGCGGAACCCTTCCGCGAACAACCGTTTCTTGAGGCCATACGTTTGACCTCATTTTGAAGACACGAACACGGACTCTCGAGCAGGGTACGAACACGTTCGCGGCCATGGCATTGCAATTCCTAACTCCTAAATCCTAACTCCTCCTCCGGGTGTGGATTCAACGAAGTTGAATCAGACCCGGGTGCGAGTAAGCGCTTGATTCCGGCGCGCATTTTCGCGATGATGCAAGCTAAGTCTAAGGGAGGACATGCGTATGACGGGTAGAATCGGTTGGCTGGCGGCGGTTGCGGCGTGCGGATGGTCGGTGATGGCGGCGCCGGTGGGGGTGACGTCGCCGGACGGCAAGGTCTCGCTCGCGTTTGCGTGCGACGGCGGCCGGGTGTCGTATTCGCTGCAGGCGGACGGCAAGGCGCTGATCCAGGCGTCGCCGGTCGGCTACGAGGGCGGGGCGCTGGCCGGCGTCGCGCGGCGTTCGGCGGACTCGGTCTGGAAGCCGGTGTGGGGCAAGCGCGCCAGCGTGCCGGAGCGCTACAACGAGGTGACGCTTGACCTGACGGCCTACCGGCTGGTGGCGCGCGCGTACGACGACGGCGTGGCGTTCCGCTGCCTCGGCGGCTCGGGCGCGGAACGCACGCAGTTCTGCTTCGCGGGCGACTACACGGCGTGGTTCTACAACGGCGAGCATCATAACCTCGGCCCGGAAAAGCTCTCGGAGAGCGACGGCAAGCGGATGCCGCCGATGACGGTCAAGGCGGCGGACGACGCCTATCTCGCCGTGCTCGAGGCGGACCTGGGGGACGGCGACCCGCTCGCGCTGCAGACCAAAAAGGGCGAGACCGCTTTCAGCCTCGCGTCGAAGCCGAGCGCGGCCTGGCGCGTGCTCCTGTTCGGGCGGAAGCCGGGCGCGCTCGTGGATTCCCACCTGATCGAGCTGCTTAACCCGCCGCCGGCGGAAGGTCTGGACTTCTCGTGGGTGAAGCCGGGCGTGGCGGTGTGGGACTGGCGCATCAACGGCGCGCAGGGGGACGGCTTCAAGTACGAGATGTCGTATCCTTCGTGGGTGCGGATGGTGGACTTTGCGGCGGAGAACAACATCCGCTATCTGGTGCTCGACGCCGACTGGTACGGCAAGGAGTTCAGCAAGGAGTCCGATCCGACCAAGGGCGGCTATGCGGGCGACGCGCGGAAGCTGATCGTCTATGCCAAGCAGAAGCACGTGGGCATCTGGCTCTATCTGAACGATGTCGCGGGAAGGGGCTATCCGATCGACCAGACGTTGAAGAACTACGGTGAGTGGGGCGCGGCGGGGATCAAGTACGGTTTCATGAAGGGCACCCCGCAGGAGAAGAACGAGCGGACGCGGCTCATCACCGAGCTGTGCGCGAAGAACAGGCTGCTCTGCGATTTCCACGACGGCCCGGTGCACCCGTACGGCCAGATGCGCACGTGGCCGAACGCCGTGACGCGCGAGCTGTGCCACGCGCAGCTCGACGCGCACCGCGTGTTCCAGCCCAAGACGTTCGTGACGACGGTCTTCGTCAACATGCTCTCCGGCCCCATCGACATGAACAACGGGCTGGCCGACCTGACGCAGGCGGGGCGCGTGGACCAGGCGCAGCCGGTGCCGTCGACGCTGGCGGGCGAGGCGGCCCGCACGCTGATCGTGTTCTCGGGCGCGACGGTCATCCCCGACATCCCGGAGAATTACCGGAAGCATCCGGAACTCCTCCAGTTCATTGCCGCCGAGAAGCAGCCGTGGCGCGAGAGCCGGACGCTGAGCGGCGTGATCGGCGAGCACATCGTCATGGCCCGGCAGGCGGCGGACGGCGCATGGCTGGTGGGCGCCGCGACGAACGAGGATCCGCGCGAGCTCGACATCCCGCTCTCTTTCCTCGGCGAGGGCCGCTATGAGGCGCTCGTGCTGGGGGACGGCGCCGACTCGGACTACCGGACCCACAAGGAGAGCTACACGGCGGTGACGCGCGCCGTGACGCGCGCCGACGCGCTCCGCGTGAAGCTCGCGCCCGGCGGCGGCGCCTGCGTGCTGCTGAAGGAAATTCAATAAGGGCCCGGTCGGGCGCGCGATGAACGGACCGCACGGTCGTGGCGAAGGCGCTTGGCCGTTGCGGCGGGTGCTTGCCGGCTGGCGTCTGAAACGCGAGAGGGCGCTTTGGAAGTTCGTGAAATCGAGGGTTGAGTTCGCATTATCGAGGTTGCTTGCCGGTGGAGGAACACCTATAGTGGTTCCATGGTTGTGAGATGACAAACGGGGGAGCCATGGTCAGGGGATGGAGTCTAGTCTTGTGTTTGGCGCTGGCGTCGGCAGGGGGATTTGCAGACGCCGTTTCCGCGCATCTGAATACGGTTGGCGGTGCGACGAACGCCATTCCGGAAGGCTATGTGCCGCCGCTGGTCAGCAACGGCAGCCTCTGCATGCTGGTCGATTATCTGGGCGGCCAGGCCCAGTGCAGCTATGTCAACATGACGCCGACCATCTTTTGGGAGGGACGGCGCTACGGACCGCCGAACGACCAGCTTATCCCCTTCGGCCATTTCGAGACCGACGTGTTCGCCGACGGCCAGAAACTGGCGGTGCCGTCCAGCTGGACGCAGACGCTCGATACGAAGTCGGCGCGGGTGACCTGCCGCAACGAGTACGGCAACGGCCTGGTGGTCGAGACCTCCGTATTCACGCCGCTCTCCCGCGATCTGGTCGTGATCAAAAAACGCGTTTCATCCAGCCGTGCCGCGGTCCGTTCGGCCCGGGTGACATTCAACTACCGCTTCACGCCGCAGGGTAGCGCCAACAAGCCGCCGAAGCGCGTGGTCAGCGCGTGCGCGTGGAACGAGGCGCACAGGCGCGCGGAGTACCGTTTCCAAGCGGACGCCCATCGGCCCAGCGATGGCATGATTGCGGTCTTCGCGGACAAACCGGTGACGGCCGCCGTCGACGGTCAGGCCGCCGCGTTGACTTCCGAGTTCGCGCTCGAAGCGGGCAAGCCGGCCGAGGTGACATTCTTCCTCCTTTTCGAGGACTCGCTGGACGGCAAGGATTTTGGCGGACGGGCGGCGAGCTTGCAGGCGGCCGCGCTAAAAGAGGGCTATGACGGCTTGTTCGCCGGCCATCAGAAAGCGTGGGGCGCGTATTGGGCCGAGTCGTACGTGCATCTGCCGGACGCCAAGCTGGAGACCGCCTACTGCACGGCGCAGTACCACCTGCGGGCCAACGCGACCCGGTGGTCGTTCCCGGTCGGCATCTTCAATTCGCACTGGGCGGGCCGTTTCTTCGGCTGGGACGAGATGTTCTGCTATCAGGCGCTGGTCAGCAGCAACCACCGCGACATCGCGCGGCGCGGCCCCGAGTTCCGCTTCGCGGGGCTGAAGACGGCGCTCTACCGTGCCGCCCACTACGGCAAGGCGGGGACGTACGGCGCGCGTTATCCGTGGGAGACGCTGGAGGACGGGGCCGAGGCCGCGCCGCCCGGATTCTGGATGGAGCACGTGTTCCACATGTCCAACATCGCGCTGGCGGCGTGGTATCAGTACCAATACACGGACGACGCGGACTACTTGGCGAAGACGGGCTACCCGGTGATCAAGGAGTGCGCGCGCTTTTTTCTCGCCAATATGGTGTACGAGTCCCCGGACGGCGGGATGTTCATCGGCAAGTGCACCGACCTGGAGCGGCTGGGTCCCGCGAGGATCAACCCGTTCATGACCTCCTGCGGCGCGATCTACACGCTGGAGGCTGCGGCGCGGGCGGCCTCAGTGCTCAAGGCGGACGGCGCGGAAGCCGCGGCCTGGGACCGGGCGGCCGCGAAGCTGCGCGCGTCGCTGCCGGTCGAGGGCGACCGGTACGTTCCGTATGCGGGCTGCACGGACGAGAGCGTGGCCTCGCTGGGCGGGCTCTTCCCGTATCCGGTGTTCGATGAGACGGAGGTGCGCCAGCGCAACGCGGTCTATCATTACGTGCAGAACGGCCGGGCCTTCGGCAACATGTACCAGATGGGGCAGTCGGTGTGCGCGTGGTATCTGGGGTGGATGGCCGCGGCGCTGGCTGAGCTGGGCGACAAGACGGAGCCGGGCAAGCTGCTGGACGAGGCGGCCTCCGGCGCGGGCTGCTTCGGCGAGATGTTCGAGATCAACGAGGCCAAGGTGTCGCGGACCCCGTGGTTCGCGACCGCGTCGGGGAACGTCGTGTACGCGTTGAACCAGATGCTGGTGCAGAGCCGGGAAGAGCGGATCCTGATCGCGGGTGGCGTGCCCGAGACGTGGAAGGATTACGCGTTCAAGCTCGCGTGTCACGGCAACCTCGCCGTAGAGGTTGAGGTCAAGGGCGGGCGGCTCGCGCGGCTGATGCTACTGCCGGGCGATGCGGACCGTGAGCAACGGCGGACGCTGGTGTTGCCGGCCGGTCTCATCGAAGGGGCGTCGCTCAACCAGGCCGCGGTCAAAGAAGTGACAGCTCAAGGCGGGAATAAGCGGATCGTGATCGTGTTCAAGGGCCGGACGGAAGTCATACGTGGGAATTGAGAGAGACTGAAAAGTTAAGCAAAGGGCGTGATATGAAAAGAGGGATGTTCCTGTTGGGCTTGGTCTTGGCCTGTGCCGTCTGTTACGGGGAGGATGCGTGGGCTCCTCAAAAGGATAAGGAGCAGGACCACCTCGGCCGCAAGCTGGAGGTCTTCAAGCACGGCGTGAAGGCGGCGTGGGGCTACGCGGCGCCGCAGCAGGACACGTTCTTCGTGCTGCACCCCAAGCAGCCGCGCGCGGACGCGCCGCTCTACGTGGTGCTGCACTCGGCCGGTCATGACGTCAACTCCTGCCTGCAATGCACGCTCACGCCCGGCAATCACGACATCTACCACTCGCCGGAGGATTTCTTCGCGCTCTACCTCGACTGCCGCGCCAACAAGGGTGACTGGTGGTGGGGGATCCAGAAGTACAAGGGCCCCGAGGTCAGCCCCACGGAGCAACGGGTGATGGACACGGTGCGGTGGGTGATCCAGACGTATGGCATCGACACGAACCGCGTCTACCTGTGCGGCAACTCGATGGGCGGCAGCGGCACGCTGGGCATCGGCATGCGCCACGGGGACGTCTTCGCCGCGATCAAGGCGAACGTGCCCGCCCGGATCGAGCACGTCTCGAGCCGCATGGGCTTCCCGCCGTATGCGCCGTTGCCTGCGGGCACGGTGCTGCCCGATCCGCCGGTCTGCGTCGACTACTCCGCCCAGAACGACTCGTGGTCCACCAACCATGAGGCCTTCGCGTCGGCGATGAACGAGCGCAAGTACGCGCTCTTCCTCTACTGGGGCCCGTTCGGCCACGCGAACAACAACGAGAAGATCCTGAAGGTCAACGACCTGGTCCATTCGTTCGACTGGCTGAACGTCAGGAAGAACGAGGCCTATCCGGTCTTCACCGACGCCTCGACGAACGACCCGCTGCCGTGGCCGGACCGCCGTGACGACCCGAAGGCGGGCCAGGTCAACGCCTTCTTCCGCTGGACGCTGCTCCGCGACACGCCCGAGGGCGTCGAGCTGTCGCTCTTTCTGGTGAACCCTTCGGAGCTTAAGACGTCCTTTGTCATCCCGTCGGAGGCGATCGCGAACGTGAGCCTGCGCCGGCTCCAGGCGCTGAGGGTCGCGCCGGGCGAGACGGTGCGCTGGAAGTTCGGCAAGGCGAAGGGCACGGCCACGGCCGATGACAGCGGCTGCGTGACCGTGCCCCAGCTGAGGATCACGACGCAACCGGTTACGCTGAGCGTCAGCAAGGTGAAGTGATCCGGAAAACGGAGTGCGGACGGATTAAGGAGCAGCCATGCGGATGGTGAGAGGACTGCGGGTGGTTTGCATGCTGTCGGCGTTGGCGCTTGCGTCAACGCAGGCGCTGGCACAGCGCTATGCGTTGAATGACCCGCAGGTCGAGGTGGCGGTCGACGCGCAGGGAAATCTGACGTCGCTGAAGAATGTGGCGACGGGGCAGGAGTACGCCGCGGGCCGGCCGCTGTGGCGCCTCTACTTCGACCGCAAGGATGGCGAGAAAGAGATCGAGCTGTCGGCTGCTGAAAATGTTCCTGAGGTCCGACAGGAGGGCGGCCGGATCGTCCTCACGTACCGCGCGCTCAAGGCGCGCGGCGTGGCGCTGAACATGGCGCTCACGCTTTCGGTCCGCGTCGAGGACGGGCTTGTGCGGTTCGGTTCCGAAGTCGCGAACAACGAACCTCATACGATCATCCGCGAGCTGCACTATCCGCTGGTGGGCGATTGCCGGTTGCCGTCGGGCTATAGACTGCTGACCACCCATCTCGGCGGGCAGCTTGTCGCCGACCCCGTGAAACGCATCATCGCGGCCGGCAACGCTCCGCCGTACATGGCCCCGTCGCAATACTACCGCCAGATGGATCTGAAATATCCGGCGCACACGGCGGCGAACTGTTTCGCCTTCGTCGGCGCGGCACAGGGACTCTATCTGGGGAGCCACGACCCGACGTATCAGGACACGTGGCACGGGCTGCGCGTTTATACCGACGAGGCCGGCGCGTTCAACCGGCTTGAAACGGGACTGTACAAGTATCCGAACTGTACGAGCGGGCAGGTCTGGACGTGCGATGCGAACGTGATCGCGCCTTATTCCGGCAGTTGGCATCAGACGTCCACAATTTACCGCAAGTGGGCGGACACCTGGTGGCGCCACCGCGAAGCCCCCGTGTGGGTGACCCGGATGAAAGGCTGGCAACGCATCATCTTCCGCCATCAGTACGGCGAGACGCTTTTCCGTTACGCGGATCTGGACACCCGGATACGCAAGGCGGGCGAAAGCGTGGGCGTGAATGCGGTTTTCCCGTTCGGCTGGTGGCAGAGCGGCATGGACAACGGGTACCCGGATTCCTACTGGGTTACTGACCCTGAACAGGGGGGCGATGCGGGGTGGGCGGCGGCGATCGCGGCCTACCGGAAGAGCGGAGGTAAAGTGCTGCTGTATTTCAACGGCAAGCTGATTGACCGTGAAAGCGCGTTCTACAGGACCGGCGAGGGCAAGGCCGTCTGCTACCGTGACAACACGGGCTCCGACTACACGGAGCAATACCTGTTTAAAGGGCTGGGGACCTTCACGGGGCATTACAACGCCCGGACGTTTGTCGTCGCCGACACGCGGCGCGAGGCGTGGCGCACACGGTTGCTGCGGATGGCCGACCGCGCGATCCGTTTCGGCGCGGATAGCGTGTTTTACGACCAGTTGGGCTACTGCGAGGCGAACTCCAACTGGGATCTGAGCGGCGAATTTCCTGTGCCGAACACGCGGGTGATAGCCGACAAGGCCGAAACGCTGAAGCTGATCCACGATTACCTGGACACAAAGGGCAATGCTGACTTCGCGCTCGGGACGGAACATTTCACGGACGTGACGGCGCAGCATGTGGATTATGTGCACAATGTGACCGGGGCTGCCGGGCCCGAGGCGTTCCCGGAATGGGGCCGCTACACGTTTCCGGAGGTCGTGCTCTCCGACCGCGAGATCCGGGACGACACGGATATTCCGCGCCGCGTGAATCTGTCGGTGCTGAAGGGCCTGCGGAACGACATCGAGATCTACCGGTGCCGCGACCTGATTGATAAGACGCCGGTCTATCAGGCTTATCTTGCCAAGGTCAACCGGCTGCGCGACAAATACGGCGACCTGTTGCTGTCGGGACTGTATCGCGACACGGACGGGTTCCTCTCGGACAATTCCCGGATCAGTGCGCGGTGCTTCAGGAACGGGGACCGTCTGGCGGTTGTCGTGACTCAAAGTTCGGAGAAGACGGCGACGACCCGCATCCGCGTGCCGGGCTATGCGTTCAAAGAGTCTGACGGCGCGGGCGAAATGACGGTGGGCTCCGCGCCGGACGGCGGACAGTCGGTGCAGGCTGGCCGCGATGGGATCGCGGTTCTGGTTTACCAGAAGGAGTAGGCGGTAAATGCGCAAGGGACGAATCTGCTGTTTGTGTTTCGGGGCGGCGATCGCGATCGCGTCTCTGCCGTCGGCGGCAGGGGCCCCTGACGATTTCACGGACGCGCAGTACGGGGAGATGTCCATCAGGCTGGATCAGGCGTGGGAGCGCGTTCGGACCGTTTTTTACAGTCCCAAGACGCATCTCTACTACGCGTCGCCGGTGGAGCGCGTGGCGCCCGCGAGCCTCTTTGAGAACGGCTTCCTCGACCCCGAGAAGAAGAAGGTCGGCTACGGCGCGGGGATGGCGGACTGCTCGATCTACAGCGGGCTGTTGCTCTCTATGCTAACCGACCGCTATGAGGCGACGCAAGAGGGCGCGCTGGCGGCGGTCGCGTTGGACGTGTTCAAGGGGCTCAAGCTGTGCGCGACGGCCCACGGTGTGCCGGGGTTTGTGGCCCGCGGCGTCTGCGCTGAGGACGGCAAGAGCATCTGCATCACCTCGTCGCGCGACCAGGTCACGCACTTCGTTCACGGCCTGTGGCGCTACTATCACAGCCCGATGTGCGCGGAAGCGACGAAGGCGGAGATCCGCGCGCTGCTGAGCGCCGTCGCGGACCGGATGATCCGGAACGTGACGCCGGAGAACGACTACGACTTCCTGCGGGCCGACGGCTCCCGCGATCCGCGCGGGATCTGCCGCATGTGGAACGTCCGGCCCCACGAGGCGGCGCGGCTGCCGATGGTGTATGCGGCGGCCTGGGACGTCACCCGCGATGAGAAGTATTACCGCCGGTACCGCGAGTATCTGGCGCCTGCGGTGGAACAGACGCTGACGCTCCCCGGTTTGCCGCCGGCGCAGATCCGGGCGTTCATGCCGACCTACACGCTGCTGCAGATGCAGACGTCGCTCGAGCTTCTTCTCGGGGTGGAAACGGACGCGGCGATGAAAGCGCGGCTGGCCGAAGCCATGCAGCCGGTGGCGAAGATGGCGGCGGAGCGGGCCGTCCGTATCAACGGCGGCGAGGAGAAGTCGTCGCTCTGCGCCTGCGGCGAAGCGGCGCTCGCCCAGCTGATGGCGAAGGACTTCGCGTTTACGGACGGGCAAAAGAAGCTGCTTTACAAGTCGATCATGGACTCAAACGCCGCCAGCATCGGCACGTGCCGGACGGCCCATCTTTCGGCCGCCTACTGGCGGGCGATGAAATTGGGGATTCTGACGAAGCCGTAAGCCCGGGCCAAACAGCGAGGCTGGAGAGTGCGATGGAAAAACGATGGATGGTTGCTGTCGGCGGCATGCTGGCGGCTGGCGTTGTCTCGGCCGCGCAGCAGGTGGTCGTGACGCCCGAGGAGACGGACGAGCTTCTCGCCAATCCCGGCATGGGGTGGGAGACCTTTCACCACACGTGCCGGCAGGACAAGAACCTGCCGGCTTGGATTCCCTCGACGGTGCAGTACATCCGCTGGGGCTGGAAGGATCTGGAGACGGAGCCCGGCGTGCTCAACACGAACCGCGTCGATCAGGCGCTGCGGGAGTCCCGTGCCGCGGGGCAGCGGCTCGCGTTCCGGGTGATGTGCTGTTCGCCTTACGCCAAGCAGGTCTATCATCCCGCGTGGCTCAAGACGATCGGCGGAAGAGAGCTGCTGGCGGACCACAACGGCAAGGGGCCGTTCCCGATTCCGGATATGGACGACCCGGTGGTGCTGAACGCGCACCTGGAGTTCATCAAACGGCTGGGGGCGCGCTACGACGGCCATCCCGACCTCGACCACCTGGACCTCGGGTCCATCGGCTGGTGGGGCGAGTGGCACCTGAGCGGCAGCAAGAACTGCAAGGTGCCGACGCTGGAGAACCGCATGAAGGTGGTGGACGCGTATCTCGCCGCCTTCAGGAAAACGCCGCTGATCATGCTGCTGAATGGCAAGGAGTGCACGACGTATGCGACGGCTCACGGCGCGGGATGGCGCGCCGACTCGATGGGGGACCTCGGGAGTTTCTCGCCGAAATGGAGCCACATGCGCAACGCCTACCCCGACTGGATTCGTGCGACGCGCGTGCAGGACGTGTGGACGCGTGCGCCGGTCGCTTACGAGCCGCCCATGGAGGTGAGCGAGTTCGTCGAGAGGAAGTGGCCGCTGCGCTGGATCTTCAACTACGCGCTGGCCTGCCACCGCAGCCTGTTCAGCGGCAAGTCGGGAAAGCTGCCGGACGACCCGCTGTTCAGGCAGGAGCTGGAGCGGTTCCTGAAGCGGCTGGGCTACCGGCTGGTGCTCAGGGAGATCCGCCATCCGGCGCAGGCCGGCGCCACGCTCGACGTCGGCATGAAGTGGCAGAACGTCGGTTCCGCGCCCTGCTACAGGGCGTACCGGCTCGCCTTCCGGCTCGCGAACGACCGCGGCGTCTCGAAAGTGTTGACCAGTGAGACGGCGGTGAACCGGTGGCTGCCGGGATCCGTCGAGCTGTTCACGGAGACGTTTTTCAAGGAGGTCCCCGATCTGCCGCCGGGGCCGGTCTATGACGTTAGCGAGAAGATCGCGGTGCCCGCCGACCTGCCGGCAGGGACCTACACGCTGTCGGTTGCCGTGGTGGACGAATCGTCGGTGCCCGCGGTGCGGCTGGCGATCAAAGGGCGTGGCGCGGACGGGTGGTACGCGCTGAGCAAGGTCGAGGTCGCGAAAGGTCGTCAGGAATAGCCGGGCTCTGGTGCCCGCTGGAAAATCGCAACTATGAAAACTTTGAATCGGGCCATCGCCTCCGCCACTCTCGCCTGCGTGTTGGCCGGCGGGCTTTCCGCGCAGGAGGACAAACACGCCGGCTGGTTCCCGTTCGTGATCCCCGACCTGGCGGACGAGGGGACGGCCGGCACGCCGATCGACCTGTCGTTCCTGAACCCGGAGCCCGCGGGCAGCCGCGGCTTCCTGCGCCCCGACGGCGAGAGGATCGTCAACGGCCGCGGCGAGGAGGTCCGCCTCTTCGGCTCCAACATCTGCGACCTCCATCCCATGCCGCCCAAAGCGAACGCGCCCCTCATGGCGCGGCGCCTGAAGCAGCTGGGCTTCAACTTCATCCGGCTGCACTACTTCGATTTCGCCAAGGCGCCGCAGGGCATCCTCAACGACGACATGCAGACGCTGAACCCGGAGAAGCTCGACCAGTTCGACTGGCTGGTCGCGCAGCTGAAGGAGAACGGCATCTATGTCGACATCAACCTCCACATCTGCCGGCCTTATCCCGGCCAGCCCGCGGAAGTCCACCGTTTCGGCAAGGGCATCGACTTCATCCACGGTCCCTACATCGAATCGCAAAAGCGTTACGCGCGCGACCTGATCGGCCATGTCAATCCCTATACGCGGCTGACCTACGCGAAAGACCCGGCCGTGGCGGTGATCGAGCTCAACAACGAGAACACGGTGTTCTCGATCTGGAGCGAACTCGGCGGACTGCCGGAGGCGTTCAGCCGGCCGGCCGCCGCCAAGTGGAACGCGTGGCTGAAGGCCAAGTACGGGAGCACGGAGCGCCTGCGGGACGCGTGGAGCGGGGGCGCGTCGGGGCCGAAGGGACCGGAGATCCTCGCGAACGGCGATTTCAGCCAGAAGACGCAGGGCTGGGAGTTTCAGCGCGCAGGGGGCGCCGAGGTCCAGACGGAAGTCGTCACAGACCCCGCGGGCGGCCGCCGGCATCTGCGCTGGGTGGTGACCAAGCCCGGCACGCAGGATTGGCACGTGCAGGCTTACGTGAAGGATCTGCCCGTCGAGAACGGCAAGACGTACACGGTCTCTTTCCGCGCGCGGGCTGAGGGCGGAAAAAAACTGAAGCTCTCAACGGCTGTCATGATGATGAAGGCGCCCTGGCTCCGCGTGGCCGGCGGCGTGAATGTGGCTCTGAAAAGCGGGTGGAGCGAGTACGCGGTGATCTGCCCGGTCACCAATCCCGACCACATTCCGCTGCGGCTGAACTTCTCGGCGGGAACCCAGACCGGCATCTTCGAGATCGCGGACGTTTCTGTGCGCGAGGGCGTCTTCCCCGTCCCCGGCCTGGGAGCCAACGAGCGCGTCGAGGACGGCGCCGTGCCGCTGGTCGGCGACACCGCCTGCCCGGCGCGGACGGCCGATTTCCTGTCGTTCCTGATGGACGCCGAGGCCGACTACGTGACCGCGATGAAGCGCGTTCTGAAAGACGAGCTCGGGGCGCACGCCCTGGTCTACTGCACGCAGGCCAGCTACGGCGGACTGGCGGGGCTCCGGCGCGAGGCGCGGCTCGGCGATGCCATCGACATGCACTGCTACCCGTGCCACCCGCATGAGGGCAAGGACGCCCAAGGCCGGAGCGTCCGGGCGGTCCAGAACGAGTCTATGGTCGGCGCCGCCTTCGGGCCTATCGAGCGCGCGGCGCTGTGGCGCGTGGAGGGCAAGCCCTTCCTGATGACCGAGTTCGACCTCAACCCGCCGAACGACCACGCGTCCGAGAACTTCCCGCTGCTGGCGCTGCTCGCGGCCTATCAGGGCTGGGCCGGTTTCGCGGAGTACGCGTGGTACAACTTCCAAGGCGGCAAGCAGGGGCACAGCCGGATTAGCAGCCATTTCGCCACGACCGGCCACGCCGGCCAGATGTGCATGATTCCTTCGATGGCGCTCCTCTACCGTCAGGGGCTGGTCTCTCCGGCGCGCGCCCGGCTGCTGGTCACCGTTCCGGAAAAGGAGATTCCCTCACGGCTGTCCGAGAACGTCTGGTGCGGCGTGCCCGAGCTGCTGGGCGGGCTCAAGGGGAGCGTGTCCGACGTGTGGCGTTGCAAGGCCGCGTGCCGGATCGCCGAAAGCGGCGAGGCTGGACTGTCCGGGGGCTCTGGCCGCGACGCGTCGTCGATTCGGAGCGACACGGGCGAGATCGCGTTCGACCGTTCGGTGAAGGGCGCCGAGTCGCTTCAGGTGAATGCCCCGGCCGCGCGTCTGCTGATCGGCACCGTCGGCGGGCGCGAGTTCCAGCTGGGCGATGTCCGCCTGAAGCTCGGCAAAGAGACCTTGCACGACTATGCGGACATCTCGCTGGTGGCGCTGGACGGGAAGCCGGTCGCCGACTCGCGCAAGCTCCTGCTCACCGCCGTTGCGCGTGTGGAGAACAAGGGCCAGAAATGGGACGAGAAGCGCACGTATGTCATGGACGATTGGGGCGAGGGACCGACGGTCGCCGAGCCCGTGCCGCTGGCGCTGACGTTGCCGGGAAGCGGCTGGCAGGCGCGCGCGCTGAACGGCAAAGGACAGGTCGCGTCCGAGGTCCCGATGGACGGGTCTCGGCTGACCACTGATCCCGCTCACGCGACGCTCTGGTATCTGATCACCCGCCCGTGAGCGGTGCTTGGGCGGACGCGCAGACGTGGAGAGGAGGCTCTAAGATGAGAACGGTTCTGCAAATGGCGCGGCGGGCTTTTGCCGCGGGCGGACTCGCCGCGGCGACGGGGACGGTCTCAGGCCCCGTCGCGCCCACGCGGCCCTGTCGGTATTCAGGGGCGACGCTTGAGCCGCCGCCGGTCTGCTGCGGGGACGTCTTCGCGTTCCTTTTCGATATCGGCGGGCTGCGCTTGCTGAATGTAGGCTCGTCCAATCTGGACGCCTCTGCGATCAAGGGGACCGCTTTCGATCTGTTCCTCTGCGGCGTCGGGGCGAGACGGTACAGGATCGGGGAGATCACGGTGAAGTGAATGCTCAACGTTTAAAGCGCAAGTTTGACAGGAGGAGGGGAAGCAAAATGACAGTGGCGAAAACAGGAATGGCGCTGGTGGTGTTGGCTTTTGCCGGGCTGGCGGCGGACGCGCCGGTGTGCGTCACGGGTGCCGCCGGCGAGTTGCGAGTGGAGGCCGCGGGGCTGAGCCTGACGCCTGCCGCGGCGGCGTGCCCGGCGAGCGAGGCGACGGGTGAGCCTTATTGGGCCGTGGTGCTGGAGGCTGCTCCGGGCATGGGCGATGCCGCGGACGTCATCTTGGAAAGCCAGGCCCAGCCGCCGCCTAAGGTCAAAAGAACGGGGGACGGGCTGGAGCTGGGCTATCGATCTCTGACCGACGGGAAGGCGGTGTACCAGATTGCGCTCGCGCTGACCGTGCGTGCCGCGGGCGACGCCTTCGAGATCGGCGGGACCATCCGCAACGGCACGAAAGCGTGGGTCGTCAAAGGCTTCACGGGCCCGGTCTTCAACGGCATCCGGACCGATCTTTCCAAGACCCCGCTGCTGATGCCGAGCGGCTTCGGCTGGCGCGTCAACCGGGTGCCCGCGGATGACAAGAACCTGAAGCCGTGGGCCAGGAGCGGGAACAACCTGACGCTCGCCGCCCCTTATCCGAGCGCCCAGGGAACGATGCAGTGGTTCGCTTTCGCGGGCGATGCGGGCGGGCTCTACTTCGGCAGCCACGATCCGCGCTTCGGGGCCAAGACGTTGAGCGTGCGTTACGATCCGGAGCGCAAGACGTTCGGGGCCGCCTTCCAGCACCAGGTCTTTGTCCGCCCCGGAGAGCGCGTGGCGCTGCCGCCCATGACCGTCATGCCGTACGCGGGCGATTGGCACGTGGGGGCGCGGCGCTATCGCGCCTGGGTCGACTCCGTCGGGAAACCGATCGGGAAGCCGGCGTGGGCCCAGACCGCCACAGGCTGGCTGCTGGCCATCCTCAAGCAGCAGAACGGCGATGTCATGTGGCCCTACAACACGCTGGACAAACTCAGCGAGGTGGCCGAGGCGCGCGGGCTGGACATCATCGGTCTTTTCGGCTGGGGCTACGGCGGGCATGATCACCTCTACCCCGACTACAATCCCTGCCCGGTGATGGGCGGCGAGCAGGCCTTGCGCGAAGGCATCCGGCAGGCGCATGTGCGCGGCAAGCGCGTCGTGCTCTATGCCAACGGCCAGCTGGAGGAGCGCGGCACGGCTTACTGGACCACGACGGGTCAACATCTGGCGGTGACCCGGAAGGATGGCGGCACGGTGCAGGAGTTCTGGCACAAGTACGGCAACACGCCGGGCTACCACTTCGACATCGGCTGCCAGGCCACGAAGGGCTGGCGCGAGCGCATGCTGTCGCTCGCGATTCAGGCCAGCGACTTCGGTGCGGACGGCATCCTGTACGACCAGCTCGGCATGCGCGGGCCCACGGCCTGCTATGCCGCTGACCATGGACATCCGGTGCCGTTCATGTCCTACGAGGCGGACCGCAAGGAGATGCTGCGGCAGATCTCCGAAAAAATGAAGAGGGTCAACCCTGAGTTCATCATCATGACCGAGGGGTTCCACGACGCCATTCTGGACTCGGTCGCCTACTTTCACGGCTGCGTGCGCGGGGCTTTTCAGGAGTCGGCGGGCCTGATCGCGCGGCGGCTGGAGGGCGCTCAGGGCGACGACCTGTTTCCCGAGATGATGCGCTACACCTATCCCGAGGTGGCCAGCACGATCCGCTTCCCGTCGCCGCTCGTCGATCGTCCGATGGCCAACTACACGGTCACGTACGGGTTGCGCTACGAGATCGAATCGCGCTATATCCCGGACCGCGACTACCTGCTGGAGGGGCGCATCCCGGCGGTTGCGGATTACGGCGTGGTTCTGTCGAAACCCGACATCGGGCTGGTCCGGAGCCTGCCGCCCCAAGCGACGGCCGAGTACCTGAAGCGGGCGGCCTTGTTCCAAAAGCGGAACTCCGGGCTGCTGATGGCCGGGACCTTCACGGACTCGGAGGGCTTCTCGTTCAGCGGGGCGGGCATTGTGGCCAAAGGCTATTGTTCGGCGGACGCGTTCGGCGTGCTGCTTTGGAACACGACCGACAAGCCGGCCGCCTTCTCGCTCAGCGTGCCGAAGGCGGAGTTGCTCTCGGCTTCGGAGCCGGAAAAGGATAAAGTGGAGGCGTTCAGCGAGCTGCCGCCGCAGACCGTGCGGCTGCTGGTGTGGAAAAAGAACCGCGAATGATTCGAATCGGTCGAATTGGGTAGGGACGGCTCCCCGAGCCGTCCGTGTGGCACAACGGGAGCGGCGGACGGTTCGGGGAACCGTCCCTGCCGAGGGATGAGAAACATGAAAACAGAGGTCATCGAATTTTTCGGGTACAAGAATTGTATCGCCCTTGAGAACGGCGCAGGCACGCGCGTGGTGCTCTGTCCGCAGGCCGGCGGTCGCGTGCTGGAGTATTCGCTCAACGGCGTGAACGCCCTGTATCTGAATCCGGCGCAGCAGGGGTGGCGGCACGTGCCCGGTATCCCGAGCGTGGATCCGTGCGGCGGGCGGCTCGACATCGGCCCCGAGAACGTCCTCGCGCCGCACCCTGATTTGTGGTTGGGCGACTGGACCGGCGAGGTGACCGGCGAAGGTCGGGCGCGGCTCACCAGCGTGTGCGACCGGGTGACGGGCATCCGGCTGGTGCGCGAGTTCACGCTGGCGGCCGACACGTCGCGCCTCGTGTGTGAGCAGCGCATGATCAACGCGTCCGACAAGCCGGTGTCCTGCTGCCACTGGAGCCGCACGCTGGCGGTGGGCGGCGGCCTCTGCCTGGTGCCGCTGACGCCCGGCAGCCGCTTCCCGAGGGGCTACCTCATGTACGGGCCGGGGCCGGTGATGAATTTCAAGCCGGCAGATCCGAACATCCGGGTCCGCGACGGCTTCCTCGAGATCCTCGGCACGCCCGCGAACCCGAAGCTCGGCATGGACTCGGCGGCCGGCTGGTTCTGCTACCTCATGCGCAGCGACCTGCTGTTCGTCAAACGCTTCCCGGTCTATCCCGACCGTGTCTACAGCGAAATGGCGGGGCTCACGATCTCGATCTGGTACTTCAGGGACGAGATGTGCGAGCTGGAGCCGATCGGCCCGCGCGAGACCCTCGCGCCGGGGGCCTCGGCCTCCTACGCGGAAGAGTGGGAGCTGTTGCCGCACCGCTTCCCTAAAGCGCAAGAAGCCGTAGACCTCGATAAGATCGGTAAGCTGGGAGGAAAGGGATCGTGAGCATGGTGCGCAGTCGCAAAGAACAGATGCCGTGTCTCGTATGTTGTACCGGCTTCAGCCGGCAACGCATGTGCGCAAGCATCCGCCTGAAGGCGGTACAACATACGTTTGTGGCAATGCTTACGCTGGCGCTAGTCGCTTCAGCTTTGCCGTCTCCTGCCGCCGAGCCGTCGCGGCCGCTCGCCTTTTCCTACCGCTCGTTCTGGCCGGAGTTCGGGGCGATGCGGCAGTTCAAGGACGCCGGCGTGGACACGGTCTGCATCTTCGCGGCGAACACCGACAACTCGCTGGGCTTGCCATACTGCAAGTATGCGCCGGTCTGGCGCTGGTTCGGCAAATACGATTTCGCGTCGCTGGACAAGCAATACGATGACGTGCTGGCGGTGAACACCAACGCGCAGTTCATCTGCATGGTCGACCTCAACACGCCGGTCTGGCTGCAGCGGCAGCTGTCGCTGCAGGGTCACAGCGCCGAGTGCGAGAGCTTCACCATGCTGAGCTGCGCCTGCGCCAACCCGGCGTGGCGCAAGGCCACGGCCGAGTATCTGGCGGCGGTGGTCAGCCATCTGGAGGCGCGCTACGGCGACCGCGTGAAAGCCTACCTGCTGGCATGCGGCCAGACCGACGAGTGGATGGACTACAGCCGCGGCGTGGCGGGCCGCGCCAAGGCGCAGGCCTGGAAAACATGGCGCACAGGCAAGGGTATGGAAGATGCGCCGGTGCCCGCGCTGGAGCGCATCGACCGCGCCGGTTTCGAGGGGCTGCTCCGCGATCACGCGGCCGAGCGCGACGTGATCGACTACGCCCAGTTCACGGGCGATGTCGTGGCGGACACGGTGCTCGGTTTCGCCGCGAAGACGCGGTCGCTCATCCCGCGGGGCCGGCAGATCGGCATGTTCTTCGGCTACATCCTCGAACTGACGCATTCGCGCATGGTGTGGGCCGGCCATCTGGAGTATGAGAGGCTCTACGCGTCGCCGGACATCGACTTCTTTATCAGTCCCGGCACCTACGGGGACCGGCCGATGGGCGGCGGCAGCGGCTTCATGGTGCCCAACGGCACGCGCGTGCTGAACGGCAAGGGCTTCCTGCACGAGATCGACCACCGCACGCCGACCTACAACTGCGCGCTCGACGAGTACGTGTCGATCGGCTGGATGGTGCCGTGGAAGGATCAGGCGGAGACCGACGCCGGGCTGAAGCGCGAGTTCGCGCTGGCGATCATCAACCAGACCTCGCTCTGGTGCTTCGACATGTGGGGCGGCGTGTTCAAGACGCCGGAGACCATGAAGATCGTGGCGCAGAGCAAGCGGCTGTGGGACGCCTATGCGGCGCTCCCGCTCAAGAGCCGCGCCGAGGTGGCGCTGGTGGTGGACCCGCAGAGCGCGCGGCTGGTCAACGACCAGAACCCGCTGGTGGCGCAGATCTATCAGGCCACGCGCAACAAGCTGAACCGCCTGGGCGCGCCGTTCGAGGTCTTCTCGTTCAACGATCTGCCGCGCGCCGACCTGTCGCAATACAAGCTGCTCGTCTTCCCCGGGCTTTTCGAGGTCACGCCCGAAAAGGCCGAGATCCTCAGGAAACACGTGTTCAACAAGAACCGCACGGCCTTCTTCGTCTATGCGCCCGGCATCAGTGACGGCAAGAGTCTGGATACGGCGCGCGTCAAAGAACTGACCGGCACGGCCTTCAAGGCGCCCGGCGTTACGGCGGTGGCGCGGGACGGCTGGCAGGCGGTCTACGCGTCCGGTTACGACGCGGTCACGCCGCAGGCGCTGCGGGAGGCGGCCGTGGCGGCGGGGGTGACGATCTACTGCGAGGACGCGGTGCCGGTGTACGCCAACGAGCGGCTCGTGGCTGTCCACATGGCGCAGGGCGGAGCGAAGACGGTCACGCTTCCCTGCGCGTGCCGGGAGGTCAAGGAGCTCTACACCGGGCAGGTGGTCCCTGTGGCGGGACGAAGCTTCACCTACACGTTCAAGTCGCCGGATACGGCGCTCTTCGAGCTGAGTTGGTGAAGAGCGTCAGACGGTGAGGCGCTGGCGGAAAGCCTCAACCGAAAACTCGGACAGGTCGGTCAGGACCCAGTCGGCGGCGGAGAGGTCCTGCGGGTGTGCGCAGTCGCGCGCAAGCGCGACGCACCACATGCCGGCGGCCTTGGCGGCCGTGACGCCGGCGTGGGAATCTTCGAACACGAGGCAGTTGGCGGGAGCGACGCCGAGGCGGTGTGCGCCCAGCAGGAAGCCCGCGGGCGAGGGCTTGCCGGGCGCGTAGTCCTCCGCGCCGAGCACGAACCGCACATGGGCGGACGCCTCCAGGAGGAGCACAGCCTCCTCCACGTCGGCGCGCGGCGACCCCGAGACGATAATCACGGGGTAGCTTTGCGACAGGGACTTGAGCAGGAGCGCCGACGAGTGGATGATGACGTTTTCGTGCTGGTTGCGCAGCCGCAGATACACGTTGCGCAGCCCTTCGGCCATCGCGTCCACCGGGGTGGACGCGAGCAGAGGGAAGCGGGCCGTGACATCGCGGTAGATGTCCGTCCACGAGCGGCCGAAGACGATGTGCAGCACCGTTTGCCGCGGGCAGTCGCACCGGCGGTCGGCGAGGTAGAGCCGCATGGCGTCGGCCCACAGCAGCTCCGTGTCGACCAGCGTGCCGTCCAGATCGAAGATGAACGCGTCGAGGTTCATGCCGCGCTACAGCACTTCTTGAACTTCTTGCCGCTGCCGCAGGGGCACGGGTCGTTGCGGCCGACTTTGGGCTGGTCGCGGCGCACCGGGTCGGGCCCGAAGATTTTGCCGTCGATGAAGCACCACTCGCCGTCGACCTTGGCGAACTCGGCCCGCTCGTGGTGGTCGAAGCTGGTTTCGTTGACCGAATAGTGGGCGAGAAACTCCACCACGCCGGAGTCTTCCTTTTCGCCGCCGCCCTCCTCGGAGAGGATCTCGATGCCGGTCCACTTGGCCGACTCGGCCCATTTGCGGCTGCTTTCGGCGTCGAACTCTTTGCGGACTTTGGGCCCGGAGGTCTTGTACAGATAATCGACCGAGCCCATGGCGTAGGCGCAATACCTGGAACGCATCAGGGCTTTGGCGGTACGGGGCTTCTGGCGCTCCAGCAGGAACGGTTCGCAGCAGGCCTCAAAGGCAAGGCCGCTGCCACAGGGACATAATTCGCTCATCAAAAATCCTCCGATCATGGGTGCCGGACACGGGCGTGTGATTGGCGGCACAAAAGAGTGACTAATTTACAGAAAGGTTGCCTAGTTCGCAATGCTGAAAAGCGGTGTTAAGCGAGGAAGCGCATCACGGCCCAATAAACGCCGTGGTTGATCGCCAGCGCATAGAGCGAGGCGAAGAAGTCGTCGATGACGATGCCGATGCCGCCGTGGATCTCCTGCAGCTGCCGCGCGGGCGGCGGTTTGATGATGTCGCACACGCGCGCCACCACGAAGCAGACGGGGATGAGCCACAGGTGCTGCAGCAGCGGCAGCCCGATGACGCAGATGGGGAAGAGCATCCACTCGTCCGCGCAGATGCGGCCGTCGTCTTTCTTGCCCAGCACGCGCTCGGCCACGTCGCAGATGGGGACCGCGAGGAGCGTCATGCCGAGGCAGACGAGCAGTTGCAGCGGCAGGTGCTGCCGCGTCACCCACAGCGCGAGCAGCACGCCGGGGAGCGAGCCGAGCGTGCCGGGGGCGATGGGGGCGACGAGGCCCAGCCCGAAGCCGGTGGCGGCGAAGACCGAGGCCTTCTGCCAAAACGTGGTGCCTGGAAGGGTCAACATTTTAAGGATCCTGATTTGTAAGCCAGAAATATGACGCTCAACGTTCAGCGCCCTGCCTTCAACGCTCAAGCGAAGAGCGCTGGCCTTCATCGGACGTTGAAAGCTAGGCGTTCAGCGCTGAGAGTTCGCACGGTTCATGATCAGAGGTATTTCGCGGCTGCTGCGGCGAGCTGGCTGCGCTCGCTGTGGTGGAGCGTGACGTGGCCGTGCAGCGGCAGCTCTTTCATGCGCTCGGCGGCGTAGGTGAGGCCGTTGCTGGAGGCGTCCAGGTACGGGTTGTCGATCTGGTAGGGGTCGCCGGTGAGGATCACCTTCGAGCCCTCGCCCGCGCGGCTGACCACGGTCTTCACCTCGTGCGGCGTGAGGTTCTGCGCCTCGTCGATGATGATGAACTGGCGGGAGATGGAGCGTCCGCGGATATAGGTGAGCGCCTCCAGCTCCAGCGTGTCGGTGTCGAGCAGCTGCTGGATGCGCTCCTGCGGGTTCGAGAGCTTGGGCGGCTTCTTGGCGCCGGCCGGCGGCTGGTCCGGCTGGTGTTTGCGCAGCAGGTAGTCGAGGTTGTCGAAGATCGGCTCCATCCAGTGCGAGAGCTTCTCCTCCTTGCTGCCGGGCAGGTAGCCGATGTCCTTGCCGAGCGGCACGATCGGGCGCGAGACCAGGATGCGGTCGTAGAGGTGTTCGCGCTGCACGAGCTGCAGGCCGGCGGCGAGGGCCAGCAGGGTCTTGCCCGTGCCGGCCTGGCCCACCAGGGTGACGATGCTGACCGAAGGGTCCATCAGCAGCTCCAGCGCCATGCGCTGCTCGACGTTGCGGGCCTGGATGCCGTAGACCGTGTCGATGTCGACGTTGATCTCCGCGAGGGTGCCGTCCGGGAAGACGCGCGCGATGGCCTTCATCTCCGGGATCTCGGCGGCGGTCAGCTCCAGGAACATGTTGGGGTAGCACTTCACGGGGACGGAGGCGAGCGACTGGCCTTCGTAGAGGCGTTCGATGAGCTCCCTCGGCACGACGGTTTCGGCGTACCCGCTGTAAAGCTCGTCGAAGTTGACCTTCTCGTGCTCGAAGTCCTCGGTCTCGAGATCCAGCGCGTTGGCTTTGACGCGCACGTTGATGTCCATGGAGATGATGATGACGCGCTCGCCCTTGCGCCCGAGGGAGTAGGCCAGGCGGATGAGCGCGTTGTCGGGCGTGTCCTCCTCGAGGCCGGCTTTCTCGACCGCGGGCGTGACGAGCACGCGCAGGGTGCCGCCGTTGGGGAGCGCGACGCCTTTGGAGAGCTTGCCGCCGGCGCGCAGGGCGTCGAGCTTGCGGATCGATTCGCGGGCGTTGCGTCCGAGTTCGGAGCTTTGGGTCTTGAACTTGTCCAGTTCCTCGAGCACCGCCATGGGCAGCACGAGGTGGTTGTCGTCGAAGACGCCCAGCGCCACCGGGGAGTGGAGCAGGACGTTGGTGTCGAGGACAAAGGTCTTAACGGTTTTGCGCTTGGGGCGGCGGGGTGCGGCTTTCGGAGGCATAAAAGGGGAGGGGGTTCAGGGTTTGAGAGGTCGGCCTCAGGCATGGGCGGTGGGCAGGTAGGTCCGGTAGGTCTTCCAGCCGTACTCCATGATGACGGCGAAGCAGATCAGCGGCAGGACGAACGAGACCCGCACGCTGGCGAGGGTCATGAAGCCGAGGTTGAAGGCGCTCTGGTCCATGATCCATCCCTGCATGGGGGGCATGAGGCAGCCGCCGCCGATCGCCATGATCAGGCCCGCCGCGCCGAGCTTGGCGTCTTCGCCCAGCCCCTTCAGCGCGATGCCGTAAATGGTCGGGAACATCAGCGACATGCAGGCCGACGCGCCGACCAGCGCCATGAGCCCCGACATGCCGTGGATCAGGAACGGCGCCTTCAGGTAGACGCCCAGCGCCGCGAAGGCGGAGGCCATGCCCGTGGCGGCGCCGGTCGCCTGCTGCATCTGGGCCTGCAGGGCCGCGCCGGCCGCGGGGTTGCCGCCGCCGAAGATGGTCCAGCCGAGCAGCAGGAGCCCGATCGTGGCGAGGGACAGCAGCAGGCCGCCGGGGTTGAAGAACTTCAGCAGGAAGGTGCAGATGAAGCGGCTGGTGACGAAGATCGTCATGGCGATCATGTTGTAGAACTGGCCGTCGGCCTTGCTCATGCCCAGGGTGCTTTCCGCGTACTGGATGATGAAGGTCCAGCACATGATCTGCGCGCCGACGTAGAAGGTCTGGGCGATGACGCTGGCGACATAGCGGCGGTTCTTGACGAGCCGGCCGAGGGTGGGCAACAGATCCAGCGAGGCGTGCTCCTCGCCCTTGTGGCGGGGGATTTTGGCGATGCAGAAGACGACCATCATGACCAGCACGACGAGCCCGAGCAGCGCGTAGGGCAGGATGATGACGCTGAGGTCATGGTCGGCGATGGCCTTGAATTTCGCGGGATCCGTCGCCAGCAGGGCCCGGCGCGCCTCCTCGGTCATGGGGTCGATCTTCTGCAGGATGAAGTTCTTCGCCACGAGCATGCCCGTGAGCGAGCCCATGGGGTTGAAGGCCTGGGCGAAATTGAGGCGGCGGGTCGAGGTCTCCTCCGCGCCCAGCGAGAGGATGTAGGGGTTGGCGCTGGTCTCAAGGAAGGAGAGCCCGCAGGTCATGATGAAGTACGCCAGCAGAAACGCCCAGAAGGCCATCATCCAGCCCGAGGGGATGAACAGGAGGCAGCCGGCGGCGTAGAGCGCGAGACCTAAAATGAGCCCGGCCTGGTAGCTGAAGCGCTTGATGAAGATTGCGGCCGGAATCGCCATCACGCAGTAGCCGCCGTAGAAGGCGAACTGCACGAGCGAGCTCTGGAAATTGCTGATCAGCAGGATGTTCTTGAACGCCGCGACCATCGGGTTGGTGATGTCGTTCGCGAAGCCCCACAAGGCGAAGCAGCTGGTGACGAGCACGAACGGGAACACGAAATGCGCCGCCACCACGCGGGTGGACGGCTTGACCGCGACATCTGCCATAACACTCTCCCTCTTTCACGTCAGAACGGTCGGGCGGCTTAATCCGGCCTCAACCATTTAATGGGCGGCAGTATACACCTTTTTTTCCGGTTTACAAACCCCCAAATCTGCCGTTCGGCGCCTGCGCCTCCTTTTGCCGGCGACCCGGCGCCTCAGGGGGCCGCGTGAACGGGCCTTGGTCCGCGCGGCCGGGCGCATCCCCGTTTCACTGCCTTGTCGGGGGATAACCTGTGCGGGTAGCGCCTTACGGCTCGAAACCGACAATAAAAACCACGTTGTTTTGTACCTGAACAAACCGCAGATTGACGAATGACGATTGGCGAATCATGAAGGAAAGAGCTTCAATTGCGTAGAGGAAGCTTAACTTCGACAATCTGCGGTTCAGTATTCGGCCATCTGCGGTTCAATTGGGTTGCGGGCTTTGCCCACGTTAGTCAATGAAACGGGGATGCGCCCCGCGCGGCCCTGCACTTGACACCGGCCTCGGATAGGGTATGATCAGAACACAAAAACGGGGGAGGGCGTATGGTTCGTCTCGCAAGCATGATCGCGGCGGTCGCGGGGGGCGTCGCGGCCGTGTGGGCCGATGCGGTCACACACGACTGGTCGCGCCAGGAGGCGGCCTTCGGACGCGCATCCGGAGGCGCGCCGGCCTTCGCCGAAACGCTGCGCAAAGGGCGCCTGCTGGCCGGGGACCTGCGCCAGTGCGGCCGGACGGCCGAGGCCGAGGCGCTGCTGGGCGAGCTCGCGCGGGCGGAGCGGGATTTCGCGGCCGCGGCCGCGCCCGCGACGACGGCGGCGATGCGGGAGGGCCGCTACCTGCTGCGCGCCTCGGCGTGCGCGCCGGACGCGGCCGGCTTTGCCCCGGGCAAGGATTACGCCTTTCAAGGGCGTGCCATGAAATGGCATGAGCGCGAGGTGGTCTACACGGCCGTCCGGCTGCCTGACGCCGCCGCGTTCCGCTTGCGGTGCGGCTTCTTTTCGGACCACGACCGCCGCGAGCGGGTGACGGCCAACGGCCGCGTCCTGGGCGAGGTGGCGGTCCGGGCCAATGCGGATGCGGAAGGGGTCTGGGAGTTGCCGCCGGGGCTGGTGACCAACGGCACGCTGCAGGTGCGGATCGCCATCCTCGAGGGCCACAACGCCGTCGTCTCGGCCATCGAGATCTGGGCGGACCGCGCGCCCGCCGGCCCCGATGACCCGGAACTGACGGCCTACGTGGCGGCCGCCGGACTCAGCCAGACCACGGACGGGCGGCTGTCCGCCTACCACGCGGCCCGGCAGGCCGTCCGCGCGGCGCTTTTCGCCGATCCGGCGCTCGATTTCGACGAGCTGCTTTTCGTGAAGCGCCGCTGGCCCGGCGGCGGCCACCAGTGCGCCCACCGCATGGGCGAGCACCAGACGCCCGGCGCGGACCTCTGCGTCCTGACGGGGCTGCGCCCGGACGGCGCCGTGCGCGGGCTGCTGCCGCCGGAGCTCGCGGCGCGCTGCGGCGTGGGGCGGGCCGACCTGTCGTTTGACGGACGGCGCGTCGTCTTCCCGCTCGCCCGCCCGCGAGACCCGCCGACGCCCTACCGCTGGGCCGCGGGACACGCCGCCTATGACCCGGCCCGCCCGGCCGACAGTTCCGCCTATCGCGGCGGGGCCTGCCACATGTACGACATCTACACCGTCAACACGGACGGCAGCGGTCTGCGCAACCTCACGGAGCGGGAGGACGCGGAGGACACGGAGCCGTGCTGGCTGCCGGACGGCCGCGTCTGCTTCACCTCGTCGCGCGACAACCGCCTGGTGCAGTGCGGCGACTGGGCGCTGGTCTTCGGCCTCTTCACCTGCGCCGCCGACGGCTCGGGCGTGCGGGCGATCACCCAGCCGCAGGACACCGAGTTCTACCCCGCCATGCTGGACGACGGCCGCATCCTCTATACCCGCTGGGACTACGTGATGAAGGCCTACAACGTGATCCAGATGCCGTGGGTGGTGAATCCCGACGGCACCCGCGCGCAGCTGGCCTACGGCGACTGGTACAGCTTTTCGCGCGGCCCCATCGCCCTGCAGGAGGCGCGCCAGATCCCGGGCACGCGCAAGATCGTCGCCGTGGGCGCCGCGCACCACAACACCGGCGCGGGCCCGGTCGTCATCGCCGATCTGAATCAGAACCGCGGGGGGCCGTCGGGCTTCCAGAACATCACGCCCGAGATCCGCTATCCGGAGATGCACGCGCTGCTGGATGAACGGGCGGACAAGAACGTGCCGGACGCTTTGGACCATCCGGTGACGGCGCGGGGATGGTATGCTTCGCCCTGGCCCCTGTCCGACCGGCTCTTCCTCGTGAGCCATTCGCTCGAGGCGCGCGACAGCGCGGACGCCTACGGGATCTACCTGCTGGACCGCCACGGCAACTGCGAGCTGATTTACCGCATGGACCAGGGCTCCTGCTACGCGCCGGTTCCTCTGAAGCCGCGCCCGCTGCCGGTCGTCATCTCGGCGCAGCCCGAAGCGCCGCCCGGCACGCCCGGCACGCTCTACGTGCAGGATGTGAACATCGGGCTCGAGGGGGTGCCGCGCGGCACCGTCAAGTGGCTGCGCGTGTGCGAGAGCTATCCGAAGCGGCGCCACACCGATCCCCACCGTTCGGACCTCGGCGCGGGCTGCGGCTGGGACGCGCGCGGCGTGCTGGGCGTGGTGCCGGTGGCCGCGGACGGCTCCGCTTATTTCGAGGTGCCGCCGGACCGCATGTTGTTCCTGGAGGCGCTGGACGCGGACCTCCTGGAGGTCCGCCGCATGCGCAACTACGTCGGCCTTAAGCCCGGCGAGTCCCAGGGGTGCGTGGGGTGCCACGAGCGGCCCGGCGCGGCCGCGCCCTCCGGCAACCGGCAGGCCTTCGCGAAGAAGCCCGAGACGATCCGGCCCGCGCCGTTCGGCGCCGGGCCCATGAGCTTTGTCCGGGTGGTGCAGCCGGTCCTCGATCGCCACTGCGTCGCGTGCCACGACGGCTCCAAGGGCGGGAAGAAGGCCTTTGACCTGCGCGGCCTGCGGCTTGTCGCGGCGCCGCACAAGGGGGACAAGGACGAGGGGCCCCAGCACTGCGTGAGCGATTCGTTTCTGGCGCTGCTGCCGCAGGTGCGGTATGTCGCGGTCACCGGCTACGCGGGCGAGAAGCTGCCGCTGGCGCCGTACGCGACCGGTTCGGCCGTGAGCCCGCTGATGAAGATGCTCAAGGCCGGCCACAACCGCGTCGCGTTGCCGGAGGCCGACTGGCACGCGCTGGCCGCGTGGATCGACTGCAACGCGCCGTTCACCGGCGGGTATGATGAGGCGATCGTGACCGTACCGTCGCCGGCACCGCAAGGATGATAAGAGAGGGAGGCTTCCTGATGAGTGGATGTTGCTGTGACGATACGTGTGCAGAGCTTCAGGGCCGTCAGCGTGGAACGCTGTGGGCCGTCCTCGGCGTGAACGCGGTGATGTTCCTGGTGGTGGTCGCCGCCGCGTTTTACGGCCGCTCCACGGCGCTGCTCTCCGACAGCCTCGACGACCTGGGCGACGCCCTGACCTACGGGCTGAGCCTGTATGCGGTTTCCAGAGGCGCCGCCACCAAGGCCAGGGTCGCTTTGTTTAAGGGCGCGCTCATTTTTCTGGCGGCCTGCGGCGTCGCCGCGCAAATCGTTTCAAAGCTGATGACCCCGACCGTGCCGGTCTTCGAAGTCATGGGCGCGTTCAGCCTGATGAGCCTGGCCGCCAACCTGTTCTGCCTGTTTCTGCTGTGGCGCCACCGCCACGAGGACGTCAACATGAGCTCGGTGTGGGAGTGCTCGCGCAACGACATCGCCACCAACCTGTCGGTCGTTGTCGCGGCGGGCGCGGTTTGGCTGACCGGAGCGGGCTGGCCCGATATCCTGGTCGCGTCTTGTCTCGTGGTTCTTCTGCTGCGCTCGGCCACCCGCGTCATCCTCTCGGCCATGGCGGGGCTCCGTCTCCAACGCTAGCGGGCCGCGCGCCTTCGGCGAACCGGTGTACGCCACCGGCGCCGGGGACTCGCGCTCCATGACCGGGGCCGGCTAAAGCCGGTACAACATGCCCGAGTCCCGTATGTAGTACCGGCTTTAGCCGGCCCAGAGCACCATGACACATCTTAAATGACGCAGGCGTCGTTGCCCGCATGTTGTACCGGCTTGTGCCGGCCCAGAGCGCCGTGAACCATCTTAAATGACGCCAGCGCCCTTGCCCGCATGTTGTACCGGCTTGTGCCGGCCCCGGGCAGCCGCCGACGCCGTGTTACACAAAGGCACCTCATCGCGGATGCGCCCCGGGCTGCGGGACTGCGGGCTTCCGGCCTTTTCGTTTGAAAGGCGACGAACCCGCGTGGTACGATGGGCGCGACTACCGGCTACGGAACGGGACACGCGCGCATGACACATCACGATCACCACCACGGACATGACCACTGCCACCACCCGCACGATTTCGGGCGGGCCTTTGCGGTCGGCATCGCGCTGAACGTCGCCTTTGTCGTGGTCGAGGCGGTCTTCGGCTTTTATGCGGACTCGCTTGCGCTGCTGACGGACGCCGGCCACAACCTGGGCGACGTCATGGGGCTGGTCGTGGCCTGGGGAGCGCTCTATCTGTCGCAGTGGCAGCCGACGCAGCGCTTCACCTTCGGCTTCCGGAAATCGTCGGTGCTCGCGGCGCTTTTGAACGCGCTGTTTCTGCTGGTGAGCATCGGGGCGATCTCCTGGGAGGCCATCGGGCGTCTCCGGACGCCCGCGCCGGTGCAATCCGGGACCATGATCGCGGTGGCGGCGGTCGGCATCGTCATCAACACGGCCACGGCGCTGCTGTTCCTGCGGGGACGCCGGGAGGACCTGAACATCCGCAGCGCGTTCCTGCACATGCTGGCGGACGCCGCCATCTCCGCCGGCGTGGTGGTGGCCGGCGTGCTGATCGCCTGGACCGGCCGCACGGTGATTGACCCGATGGTCAGCCTGGCCATCGCCGCGATCATCCTCGTCGGGACGTGGTCGCTGCTGCGCGACTCGGTCAGCCTGGCCATGGACGCGGTGCCGACGAACATCGACGCGGATGCGGTGCGCGCCTATCTGCAGGGCCTGCCGGGGGTGAAGGACGTGCATCACGTCCACATCTGGGGGCTCAGCACGTCCGCGGCGGCGATGACCGCCCACGTGGTGCTGTCGCAGACCGACCTGAACAACGCCCTGCTGGCGCGCATCCGCGAGGAGCTGCACGGCCGTTTCCAGATCGAACATGCGACCATCCAGCTGGAAGCGCACGAGGCCGAGACCTGCCTGATCAAACAATGCAGCCTGAATTATGGCCACGAGCCGCATATCTGAACCGGTGAGCCGGATCTGACCCTATCGCATGCGCTTCATCTCAAACGGTTTGCCCGCGAGCGCCGCTTTCGCCGGGACGCCCCAATAGGGCGTCGGCGTGTAGCTCCAGTCGCTCAGCAGGCACGGTGAGGCGCTGGGGTGGAAGCACCACGCCGTCCAGTTGAGCCTGTATTTCTGAATGCAGCCCAGCATGTCGGGGGCCCAGGTCGCGGGCAGCTCGTGCGCCTCGGGCGGGATGAAGGGCATGCGCTCCGGCTGACACCCAGCCTCGCCGATCAGGATCGGGTGCCGGGCGGCCGCGTCGATGAAGCTCTTCTGCCAGCCGCGCTTCCACGGGTAGACGTGCGACTCGTAAAGGATGCCGTTGCCGCCGCGCTCCGTCAGCGCGAACCCTTCCAGCACGCCGGAAAGGTCGTAGCCCCAGTCGAGCCCGCTGGCGGTGACCAGATTGCGCGCGCCGGCCTTGCGCACCACATCCACGAGCTTCTGCATGCCGACCGACTCGAAACGCCGGAGGGCCTCGCCGTTCTCGGCCGGCACGCCCGCCTTGGGCGCGACCTTCTCATCCACCGTGCCGCCGTCGCGCCAGATCTTCCACGACACGTCGTGCGGCTCGTTGAGCAGCCCGAAGATCACGCCGGGATGGTTGGCGTAACGCGTGGACACGTCGCGCCAGAAATCGGCGTGCTTCTGCTCCGGCGCGCGGTACTCGTGCAGGTCGAGGACCACCCACGCGCCCTGTTCCTGAACCTGTTTGACAACCTGGTCGACCAGCGCCCTGTATTTGAGGCCTCCGTCGCCCTGCCAGGGACCGCGTCCGAACCAGAAGTCCGACTTCAGCGCCAGCCGGATCGCGTTCGCCCGCCATTCGGTCAGGGCGTTCGTGACGGATGTGAGGATATGGTCGCCGCCCGCCGACCACTCGAGGCTGGCGACGGCCACGCCCTGCAGCCACACTTCGCGGCCGCCGGAGCGGGTCACGAGGCGGTTGCCTTTCACGACCAGCTCGGCGCTCGCGCACGCCTGCGGCACCGGCATCGGCGCGCTCAGACTGAAGTTCACGAAGCCCGCCTCCTCCGCGGGAATCGGCACCAGCTCCAGGTCGTCGATGTCCAGCGTGCCGGCGGAGGCGTTGAAGAGCGCGGGCATGATCTCGAGCGTCACCGCGGCGGGCGGCACCGCCATGCCGAGCGTGCGCTTCTCCCAGCCTTTGGAGGTTCCTTTGAAACTCGGATGCGCGGGCCCGCCGGGCAGCTTGTTGCCGGCCGCGTCCTTGAAATCGATGATCACCCGCGCGTCGTGCCACTTCTCCCGGCCGGCTTTCACGCCCTCGTAGCGCACGCGCATCGACAGCTTGAGCGCCTCCGCTCCCTGCGGCAGCCGGATGCTCTGGTAGAGCATCACCATTGTGTCAGGACCCGCCGCGGTCTGGCGCAGGAAGTGGTTGCCGGACTCCTCCAGATAGGCGGCGTGCGCGTGGCGCGGCCAGCCGGCCGGCCATGGTCCCGCTGCGGCGTTTTCCAGCGAGCCGTTGGGGATCAGGGAGGCGGCCGCGGAGGTGAGGGCCACAAGAAAGAGGGGCATGACGAAAGCGCGGTTCATCGGGACACCTTTCGATGGGTGGAGGCGGCTGTGCGGGCGTGGCCTCGCGGCCCGCGGCACGGGCCGGGTTCAGAGCAATGCGCCGGGGCGCTGGCAGAAGGGGCGCACCTCGGCGATGTCGGTGGCGTCGCAAACGAGCATGACGAGGCGGTCGATGCCGAGCGCGATCCCGCCGCACGGCGGCATCCCTTTTTCGAGCGCGGCGAGAAACGGCTCGTCCAGCGGGTAGACCTCCTTGCCGAGGCGGCGGCGCTCTTCGGCCGCCTCCAGGAAGCGCGCGCGCTGGGCCGTCGGGTCGCAGAGTTCGCTGTAGGCGTTGGCGAGCTCGAGTCCGCCGACATAAACCTCCCAGCGCTCCGCGACGCGCGGGTCGTGCGGCTTCAGCCGGGCGAGGGAGGCGGCGGGCGCGGGGTAGTCGGTCAGCACGCAGGGCCTGTCCTGGGGCAGGGCGGGTTCGACCTTCGCCAGCATGTCCAGGTCGAAGCGGTCGGCGTCCCAGTCGGCGACCGGGTCCCAGCCGGCCCACTTCAGGAACGCCTGCCGCACGGTGAGGCAGTGCCAGGGGCGGGCCAGGTCGATGGCGGCGCCGCGGTAGGTGAAGGTCGTCCGGCCCGTGACGGACTGGAAGACGTGGGCGCAGAGCGCCTCGGTGTCGCGCAGGATCTCGGTGTAGTCGGCCTCGGTGCGGTACCACTCCAGCAGGGTGAACTCGGGATTGTGGCGGCTGCCGCACTCGCCGCTGCGGAAACAGGGGCCGAGCTGGAAGATGCGCGTGCTGCCGGACGCGAGCAGGCGTTTCATGTGCAGCTCGGGCGAGGCGCGCAGCCACGCGCGGCCCGAGGGCGGCGCGTCGATAAACGTTTCCAAAGCCGGAGCCGGGATGCGAACCGGGGTCTCCACCTCCGTGAAACCGCGCGCGTAAAAGAACTCGCGCACGGCGCGCAGAACGCGGCTGCGGGTTTCGAGATTGGGTAGGTTCATGGGTGCACGTGGGTGGTTGCAGGTTACACGTCGGAGGTTACACGTTACAGGCTGCACGTTTGAGAAAGGGTCAAAGATTTTCAACCGGTAACGTGTAACAAGTAACCTGTAACGCTTCCAGTCTAATACATCTTTTCGTATTCGCCTTTGCCGATGCGCTTCAGCTTCTTGAATCCGGCGGCCTTGGCGCGGTCGTCGAGCTTGGACTTCGAGCGTCCGATGGCCGGGGCCGAGATGACGCGCCGGATGGGCGCGCCACAGGCGGGGCAGACCTTCAGGCGCTCATCATGAATCGACTGCACGGTCTCGAAACTCTTGGCGCACTGGGGACAGCTTTTTTCAGGGGTGACGGCCTCGTAATCGTAAACCGGCATGGAGACTCCTTTGCATGTGATGCTTTGCGTTCAACCGCATTGAAAATATAGCAGAAGATGCCCGTGTGTAAAAGCGAATGGTAGGGCGTGGTTCTAATAAAGGCACGGTTTGGGGAATTGAAGAGCCCGCGACAAGCCTAAAGCCATTGATTTTGCGGTTGGAAGCTCCTATGATGTTCGCGGACATGCAGAGGAAACCCAGATGAACCGGAAGAGCTGCCTAGATTTCACGCCTTCGCAAAGCGTGCGGACGGCCGACAGGGATAGGCGCCAGCGCGCGGTGAAGGGTTATGCGGCCGTTTTTGCGGGTGTGGTGATGCTGTCGGGGCCGGTTTTTTCTGATCCGATCGAGCTGGCCGGCTCCCGCCATGAGGACGCCCGCGGCACGCCGCGGCTCGATTTTCCGGAACCGGCGGCCTCCCGGGCGAAGTCCGCCGACGGCTATCTGCGGGCCCAGAGCGCGCGCTTCAGGATCCCCGCAGATCTGTCCAATCTGGAGCGGGTGGCCGTCCGGCACAGTCTGGCCGGACTGCATACGCGGTATCGGCAGGTGCTGAACGGCGTGCCCGTGGAGGGCGCTGAAATCGTCGTTTCCCAGCGCAGCGCGGACGGCTCCGTTTATCAGGTCTACAACAACACCTATCCCGTCGAGACGCCGGTCCCGGCCGCGAAGAACCGGATCAGCCGGGAGGCGGCTCTGCAGAGGGCCTGGGACCACCTGCGGGTGCACGGCCGCCTCACGGCCCGCCCCAAAGCCGAACTGCTCTATGTGCCCGACAAGACCGGCTTCAGGCTGGTCTACAAGACGCTGGTCAGCGTGGACGGGCCGGCCGGATATTGGGAACACACGATCGACGCGCTGTCGGGCGACGTGGTCTCCGTGCGGCGGCATGAGATCAACGAAAAACATAAGGCCGGGGATGTCCCGGATTTCGCCGCCTATCAAGGCCCGACCACCTCCCTGCAGATGGAAATGCTCCGCCTGGATGCCGCCGCGCTTGCGGTGCCGGTGCCGGACGCGGCGGCCGCCAAGACCACGGTGGACGGCACCGCCCTGGTCTTCGATCCGGACCCGCGCACGACGCTCGCCAACGACGCCTTGACCAACACCAGCGCCGCGGCTTCGTTCGACGCCGCCTACTTCACGAAACCCCTGCGGCAGATCACCCTGAACGCCGGCGTCTACACGCTGCAGGGGCCGTGGGTGACCATCACCAACCTGGCCGCGGAGTCGCCGCTGACGGCGGTGTCGACCACGACGACCGGCAACTGGACGGCCAAGCGCGGGAACAATGCCTTCAACGACGTGATGTGCTATTTCCACATCGATCAGAACCAGCGCTATCTCCAGTCGCTCGGCTATACCAACGCGGCCGGCATCCAAGCGGCATCGATCGGCGTCGATTCGGACGGCGCCGGAGGTGCGGACAACTCCTGGTATGTGCCGGATCTGAACTATATCGCTTTCGGCCATGGAGGGGTGGATGACGACGAGGACGCCGATGTGATCCTGCACGAGTACGGCCATGCCCTCACGCACGACATCGCTCCCTACTGGGGCGGCGGCGATTCCGCCGCCATCGGCGAAGGATTCGGCGACTACTGGGGCGCGTCGTACAGCTGGACCTGCACCAACGGGTCCACCTATCATCCGGCGTGGGCTTTCTCCTGGGACGGGCACAGCGCCGACTCGTGGGACGGGCGCTTCCTCGACAAGACGAACCTCACCTACGACACCAGTCACACGTACTATCTTGATCATGAAACCATCGGCGGCATTGACAATTACTCGGATCAGCTCTGGGGCACGCCTCTCTATCAGGCCTTCCGGGATCTGATCGGTCAGGGACGGCCAAGGACCGAGATGGATACGATCATCATCGAGTCGTTCTTTGGCGTGGGATACGGCGTGAAGATGCGCGACATGGCCAGCGCCACCGTTAAGGCGGCCATGGAACTTTACCCTGCCGGAAATCATGCGGCTGTCTACTACAGCCGCTTTGCGAACCAGCTGATCCTGGTCGCGTACCCGTTGCCTGATCCCACGCTGGTCTATCCGGTCGGGAGCGAGCTTCTGGCGTCGGGTTCGACTCTGCCGGTCCAATGGAACCGCAACGGGGCGCCCGCCCAGGCCGCGGCCCGCATCGAGTACACGTCCCAGCTGAGCGGGGGAGGGACCACCTTCTCTGACCCGGTGGAGGGCGGCGTGAACGGGTGGGTCGCGACCAAGTCCGGCGGTACGGCCTGGGCCATCGCCACCACGGCCAGCTACAGTCCCACGCACGCCTGGTTCGCGGCTAACGATGCCGGCACGGCGGACCAGTCACTGACCCGTTCATCCCTGTCAGTTACGAACGGGGCGGTCCTGGCCTTCCGGCATATGTACGACTTGGAAGGCAGTTACGACGGGGGCGTCGTGGAGATCAGCACCAACAACGGCACGACCTGGATCGACTTGGGCACCAACGCCACCCAGAACGGCTACAACGATACGATTTCGCCTTCTGATTTCAGCGCCATCGCCGGCCGCCGTGCGTTCACCGGCTCCAGCGGCGGGTTCGTGGAAACCCGGATTCCCTTGACGGCTTACGCGGGCAAGACGGTCTCCCTCCGGTTCCGCGAGGTGGACGACTCTATGTACGCGTACTCCGGCTGGTGGGTGGACGACATCACGATCACCGTGGACGCCATCTGGACGGCGGTCGCGACCACGCCCACCAACACCTCCAGCTATGCCTGGACGCTGCCCGCCGCTCCCGGCACCAATTACGGCGTGCGCGTGAAGCTCGTCGGGAGCAACTGCACGGATTCCTCTTGGGCTGCCAGCGCGGCATTCTCTCTGGCGGCGACCTGCGTCGTGACCTTCGATCCTCAGAGCGGGACGGTCAGCCCGACGGGCGCGACGGTGACGAACGGGCTGGCTTATGGCCTCTTGCCGACGCCGGCGCGGCCGGGGTACGCGTTCGGCGGGTGGTGGACCGGGGCGGGCGGGACCGGCACGGCGGTGAGCGCCGCGACGACCGTGACGGCGGCACAGGCCCATACGCTGTATGCGAAGTGGACGGTCGTGGCCACGACGCACGGAACACCGGAGCCGTGGCTCGACCAGTACGGGCTGGTGAGCGGCGGCAACTACGAGGCCGCCGACGCGGGCGACACGGACGGCGACGGCGTCGCCGCGTGGCAGGAATACGTCGCCGGGACAACGCCGACCAACGCCGCCTCCGTGTTCAGGGCGACGCTCGTGCAGTCGGGCGGGATACCCTGCCTCTCGTGGGCGCCGGACTTGACCGGCGCGGTGCCGGCGCGCGCGTACGCGGTGTTCGGCGTGAGCAACCTCGCGAACGTATTCCCTCCGACACCCGCAACGAACCTCCCCGCAGGCGCGCCGGTGCCGCTGCAGGCGCTCGGTCCGCTGCGGTTTTTCAAGGTGGGCGTCGGCATTCAGCCGTGACCTCCGTGGGAGAGCAGTTCTAATTATGGCCGTCAGGCATGCAAAGACTCCGGCTAAAGCCGGTACTACAAACGGAACACCGCATGTTTATGGAGCGTTTGTAGTCCCGCCTTCAGGCGGTATCGGCCATAATTAGATAGCCGCCCGCCGGCGCTTGCCAGTGAGCGGGCGCTGTGTTATTTTCAACTTATGAATCAACATATCCTCTGCATCGGCGCGGGCTACGTGGGCGGCCCCACGATGGCCATGCTCGCCCTGAAGTGCCCCGAGATCCGCGTGACGGTCGTCGACGTGAACGCGCAGCGCATCGCGGCTTGGAACTCCGACACCCTGCCGATTTACGAGCCGGGTCTCGACGAGGTCGTGCGGCAGTGCCGCGGCCGGAACCTGTTTTTTTCGACCGAGATCCAGCAGGGGATCGAGGACAACGACATCATCTTCGTGGCGGTCAACACGCCGACCAAGACCTTCGGGCACGGGGCGGGGTGCGCGGCCGACCTGCAGTATTGGGAGAAGACGGCGCGGCTGATCCACGACTGCGCCAAGGGTGACAAGATCGTCATCGAGAAGTGCACGCTGCCGGTGAGGACCGCGGCGGCCATGTCGCGCATCCTGCACTCGGGACGCACGCCGCACCACTTCGAGGTGCTCTCCAACCCCGAGTTCCTCGCGGAGGGCACGGCGGTCGCGGACCTGGAGAGCCCCGACCGCGTGCTGATCGGCGCGGACGCCACGCCGACGGGCCAGGCCGCGCTCGCGGCGGTTGTGGGCCTGTACGCGCACTGGGTGCCGCGCGCCAAAATTCTCACCGCCAATGTCTGGTCGAGCGAGCTCTCCAAGCTGGCGGCGAACGCCTTCCTCGCGCAGCGCGTCAGCTCCGTCAACGCGCTTTCGGCGCTGTGCGAGGCGACCGAGGCGGACATCACGGAGGTCGCGCACGCGGTGGGCATGGACACGCGCATCGGGCCGAAGTTCCTCAAGGCGGGCGTGGGGTTCGGCGGCTCCTGCTTCAAGAAGGACATCCTCAACCTGGTCTACCTCTGCGAATCCTACAACCTGCAAGAGGCCGCGGATTACTGGCGGCAGGTCGTGGCCTTGAACGACTGGCAGCAGGACCGTTTTGTGGCGAACATCCTGCACGCCATGTTCAACACGGTGGCGGGCAAGCGCATCGCCGTGCTGGGCTTCGCGTTCAAGGCCGACACCGGGGACACGCGCGAAAGCCCCGCGATCCGCGTGGCGCGGATGCTGGTCGAGGAGCATGCTGTGGTGGTGATCTGCGATCCGCAGGCGCTGCCGAATGCGCGGCAGGACCTGGCGGATCTGGAGGGGCGCGTCCTTTTCGAAGCCGATCCCTACGAGGCGACCCGGAACGCGGACGCCGTGGCGGTGCTGACCGACTGGAGCTGCTTCCGCACGCTGGACTACGCGCGCGTGTACGCCGGGATGCGGCAGCCTGCGTTTCTCTTCGACGGGCGCAACTGCGTGGATCATGCGGCGCTGCACGCGTTGGGATTCAACGTGTACGCGGTCGGCAAGCCCGCGCTCTCGCACCTGGGCTAGAGCATTTTAATTAACGGTGTAGCCGTTTTGTGTCCAGAAAACATCTCACCACCAAGACACAAAGTCCACCAAGAACACAAAGTTTATTCTTGGTGGACTCCGTGTTCTTCGAGTCTTGGTGGTAAGATGAATCAAATGGGAGGCAGGTTTTAACCGCTTACACAAAGTGGCCACACTAAAAGTGGAAATGCTCTAGCCGGCCTTGAAGCAGGCGCAGCGCCGCGCGGCGCCTGCGCCGTGCGCTTCGAGCGCGGGTGACGCGCGCCTGCAGGCCGCGTCGGCCAGCGGGCAGCGCGGGGCAAAGGCGCACCCGGCGGGATCGGGGGCGGGGGTCGCTTCCGCGGCCGCGGCATCGTTTTCCGGCAGGGGGGTGCCGATGCGGGGCACCGCCCGCATCAGCAGGCGCGTGTAGGGGTGGGCGGGTTTGCCCAGCACGTCGTCGGTCGGGCCGGTCTCGACGATCTTTCCGAGGTACATGACGGCGATGCGGTCGGAGATGTGCTGCACCACGCCGATGTCGTGGGTGATGAAGAGGTAGGAGAGCCCGTGCTTCGCCTTGAGGTCCTGCAGCAGGTTCAGCACCTGCGCGCGCACCGAGAGGTCCAGCGCGCTGACGGCCTCGTCACAGATGAGCAGCTCCGGCCCGAGGGCCAGGGCGCGGGCGATGCAGATGCGCTGGCGCTGGCCGCCCGAAAAGGCGTGGGGATAGCGGTCGAGCACGTCGGGCGGCAGGCCCACGTCGGACAGCAGGCGCACGGCCGCATCGCGGCGGCCCTCGCGCGTGACGAGGCCGTGGACGAGCATGGCTTCGGTGAGCAGGTCGAGCACGGTGTGGCGCGGGTTGAGCGAGGCGTGGGGGTCCTGGAAGACCACCTGCACCTTCCGCCTGAAGGCGCGCAGGCCCGCCCCGCGCAGGGCCAGGACGTTCCGGCCGCCGAGCGTGACCGTCCCCTCGCGGGCCTTCTCAAGGCGCAGGATCGTGCGGGCGAGGGTCGACTTGCCGCAGCCCGATTCGCCCACGATGCCGAGGGTCTCGCCGCGGTTCAAGGTCAGGTCCACGCCGTCCACCGCGCGCACGAAGCCGACGGTGCGGGCGAGAACACCTTTTTTGATCGGGTACCAGGTCTTGAGCCCGTGAATTTCGAGCAGCGGCGTGGCGGAATCAGGCATGCGGTTTTATACCACAAACAGGCGAAGCCGGAACAGTGCAAAGAGTTTCTGCATTTCTTCGCTTTGCCATTGCAATCCGCTTGCGGGTCAAGTAAGTTTGTCAGCATGAATTAGTCATGTGACATCCACGGTATGATAAAAAGCCTTGTTACTGGAACGTTCATCGCCGCTGCCCTGCTTTCCGCCCGCGGGGCGGTCGAGGGACGCTATGTGCGCATCGACAGCCTCGCCCCCGCGATGGAGAACGCCGAGGTGGAGGTCTTCTCGGCGGGGCAGAACCTGTTGCGCGGACACCCCGAGAGGCTGAGCTCCGGCGACGGGTGGGGGTGGTACGGGGCAGACGAGCGCCTGGATATGCGGCGGAAGCTCGTGGACGGCAACACCGACCCGGCGCAGCGCGGCACGGTCCGGTCGCCCGACCCTGAGACGAGCTTTGCGGGCATGGAGGCCGATCTGGGCGGCACGGTGCCGGTCGATCAGGTGGTCTTCCACGTTTCGCGCTGGGACAATCCGCAGATCAAGGTCTGGTTCAATGATCCTGAGGGCTGGCGCGTGGTGAGCGTGCTGGACAAGGACCGGAAGGTGGTTTTCTCGCGGCTGGTGACGCTCTTCACGCCGGAATACCAGGCGGCCAAGGGTGTGATGTCGGTCGGGCCCGTGCCGGGCGAGGGGCCGCTCGCGGGGCGCGCGGTCGCGGCCGGGACGCGCGGGTGGTTCAGCCTGGGCGAGTTTCTGACCGGGTATCTGGGAGTCAAAGCGGTCTCCACACCCGCCGACGCGGAGCGTGCCGCACGCGTCGCCGAATTCGCGCGGCGCAACGCGCCCGAAGAGCTGGCGTCCTTCGCGCCGCGCTTCTTCTCGGGCATCGATCTCGCGCGTCCCGAACTCGCCGCGGCCAAGCGGCGGCTGGCGGACGGGCAATCTGCGGATGCGCTGGACGCCTTCAAGCGCGCGTTTCTGAAGAGGCTCGAATATTTCGACGCGCGGTTGCCGAGCGGACCGCTCTTCCAGTTTCCGGCGGACGCGAACTCCGGGGCGATCAGGGCTGCGGATGACCTGCTGGCCTGCCGCAAGGTGGACCGCAAGGCGCGGACCGTGTGCGTGGACAGGTCCGGCGAGGTGTTGGACTTCAGCCCGTCTGTCATCCCGTGGGGCGAGCCGCATCCGCGCTGTCTGCTGCTGGCCTACGTGGCGACCGGCGAGCGGAAATACCTCGACCGCTGGGCCGATTTGCTCGACGAGCGCTCGCTCTTCTTCCAGCGCTGGGCCGACGGCGGTGACAGGCGCGACTACTTTCCGCTGAGCCAGTTGGGCGGGTTCGTGGGCACGCTGCGCGACCTGCGCGAGGCGCAGAAGCTGCGCCCCGCCTTCGCCGCCGAACTGCCCGCCGCGACCCTTGCCCGGTATCTGGACCTGTGGACCGAGGAAGCGCTGCCGACCTACTGGAGGCTGGCGCGCAAGACGGTCTTCAACCACCAGTTCAATATCTGGGGCAGCGCCTACACGCTCTCGCGCGTGTTGTCGGATTTCTACGCGGGGCAGCGGCTGGAGCAGGAGATGATCCAGCACTTCGAGCGGCTGTGGACGCTGGCCATGACGCGCGACGGCTCGATGATCGAAGTCGCGGACTTCGGCCATGTGCCGTGCCCGCTCGGCACGCCGGCCTACCGCTACTTCCAGATGCAGCGCGACAAGCCCGCGTGGTTTACGCCGGAGCTGGAGTCGTGGTTCCTGCAAGGCTACCGCACGGCGGCGCGGTATCCGGTGCGCTTCATCGCGCCCAACGGCGTGGAGCACCGTTCCGGCCAGGATTCCGATACCGCCTGTTTCGAGCAGGCGTATCAGCTTCTGCTGCGTCAGCCGGGAGAAAAGTATCCCAAACCGTTCTTGTCGGACTACACGGAGGCTCCGGGGTGCGATGAGCTTGCGGGCGTGATCCTGCGCGAACCGGAGGTGCGGGCGGTCATCGACACGGTCTACGGGCGGGGCCGGACATACGACGCGCTCCCGAAACGGCTGCAGGGCTGTTACAGCGTGGTGACCAACCGTCTGCCCGGCAGCTATCAGGGCGCGCCGAAGATGGTCTCGGACTACATGCCGTACGCGGGCATCCACTACCTGCGGCGCGACTGGTCGCCGGACGCGTCGTTCATCGAGATGGTCTGCCAGCCGCCGGGCGGCAGCGCCAACGACCGCTACATGGACACGCTCAGCGACACGTGGTACGGCAACGATTTCTGGGACACGCAGTATCACTACTGGGACTTCGGCGAGCCGCTGTTGCTGTCGCGCCCGCTGCTGATCGACGGGCAGAACCAGTGCCAGTCGTTCGAGACCAAAGGGTGGAAGCCGGGTTCCAAGACCGAGCGGCTGGTGGAGGCGCCTGAAAAGCCTTTGCCGAACCGCTTCCACTGCTCGGCGCGCTACGATTATCAGGAGTGCTTTTTCACCGGGGCGTACCAGAACTGGAATATCGAAATGTCCAAGGGGGAGCATCCCCGCAAACAGCTGGTCATCACCGACACGGCCGTCACGAACGTCCACACCACGCGCCAGGTCATCCAGCTTCGGGAGCAGCGTCTCTTCGTGGTCGTCGACCGGGTGCGTTTCAGCGACGGCGCGCCGCACCGGGTGAGCGCGCGGTACCTGCTGCTGCCGGTCGACAAAGACGCGCGGGCCGAGACCGAGGCGGCCAAGGGCGAGATCCGCCTGGTCCGCCCGGCGGGTGCGCAACTGACGCTCCGCCAGTTCGGCGTTCGCGGCCTCGCGTATGAGACCTTGAAGCCGATCAAGGGCCGGACGGTCCTCCAGGCCTCGTGGACGGCGCAGGGCGAGACCGTGCTGGTGACGCTGCTGGAGCCGCGCCGCGACCCCTCCGCGCCGGCCACGCTGGCGGAGGTCCGCGGTGTCACCACGGCGAGGGAGACCGGTTTCGACGCGGTCACCCGCGACGGCGGCAAGATCGCCTTCCGCGTCCCGCTCCTGCGCGGGGGCCCCGCGCAGGAGCCGGACGCGGAGCAGGCCGTGCTGGCGGTGCAATCCCGGGAGAAGAGCTGGAGCGGGCTGGCGCTGGGGAGTGACACGGTGGATTTGGAGGGGACGACCGTGAAGTTGGCCGGGCCGGACTGCGCGTTCGAGCTCGCGCGCGGGATGGCGGAGCCGAAGCTGACGCAGGTCTGGCGTCCGATCGACCCGCCGGGCGTCCTGCCGGAGACGGAGGTGTTCAGCGCTACGCTGGAGGTTTCGGTGGTGTCGAAGACGCCGGGTGTGGAACTGCGCTACACCCTCGACGGCAGCGAGCCGACTGCGGGGTCGGCGCGGTACACGGCACCGTTCATGATCGGCAAGAGCTGCATGGTGCAGGCGCGGGCGTTCAGGCCCGGCGCCACCGAGATCCCGTTCGCGACCGACGGCACGCGCGTGAGCGACGTCAGCTTCGCGCGGTTCCGGAAAGAGCCGGTGCGGCCTGCGGTGAAGGTGGACGATGTGCGGCCGGGACTCGCTTACGAGTATCTGGAGGGCAGCTGGCTCCGGCTCTTCGGCGCGGCCGACCGGCTGCCCGCGAAAAGTTCCGGAACCGTGGAGCGGCTTTTGGATGTGGGCATGCGGCAGACCGACGGCCCGTTCGCGGTGCGCTACAGCGGGTATCTGGAAGTGCCGTCCGCCGGCGTCTACACCTTCCATGCGCCTGAAGAATACGTGGTCAACGGCTGTGAGCCGGGGTATGATTTGCGGGTGTTCGTTGACGGCGGGGAGTGGCGGCTCGGTCAGCTGTGGCACGGTCGCGGCTGCTGGTCGATCCCGCTCGCCAAAGGGCTGCACCGCTTCCAGGTGGTTTTCTCCGATGCGCGGGCCAGGGACATCGAGCGTCAGCGCATCGACTACTGGTGGGGGTATCCCTCGCCGTGGGTCGTGTGGCGCGGCATCGCGCCGGTGCTCGAGCTTTCAGGGCCGGGGCTGGCGCGCCAGCCGGTGCCGGCGGCGTGGTTGCGGAGCCCTCCCGTAGCAAGGGACGGCTCACCGAACCGTCCGCCGACGCCGCAATGAGGCGTCCCGGCCGGAACAGTTCACGTGGGAACGGCATGCGCCTGGCGGACGAGGAGTCCTCTGGGCAGGTGTGCAACACAGGAGACGAGGTCATGAAAAGAAACGTAAGACAGTGGCTGGCCGCATGCGCGGCGTTTTTGCTGGCGGCCGGATCGGCGCAGGCGACGGACGGGACGTGGACCTCGCCCGGCGGGGGCGGCGGCGGCGATTACGGGCGAACGAACAATTGGGCGAACGGGGCGGTCGCGGGCGGAGCAGGCGCTACGCTCTCTTCCACCTCAGGGGTGCAAATGGACCTTCCCTTGCCCGTGCTCAACAGCCGAACCAACGTGGTCTTGGGCAATATGATCGTCCCCGACCAGGCTCCGGTCAGTGCCGCTCTCGTGATCTCCCCCGGGTTCGGGGCGTATGGACGCACGGAATCGCTCATCCTGGACAGCGGGGTCGGGGGCGTGCCCGCCACGCTCCAGAACAACTGTGTCACGAATACGACGCGCATGAGGATCCGTTGCGATGTCCAGCTGAAAGCGGATCTGGCCATTTCATACAATCCGACCAATAAGCTGATCAAGCCGGGGACGGCGGTTTATCTGACGGGAAACATCTCAGAGGACGGATCGCGGCGCGGGTTGACCGTCTCGAATTTCGCGGCGGAGAATCAGGTCGCCCTGTTCGGTGAAAACGTATTCTCAGGCGACCTTGAGGTGCGGAACGGCATCGTGCGGGCGCAGGCACATACGCGGCTGGGCGGCGAGGGGCATCAGTTCGGACGCGACAATACGCTCATCGCGACGAACGCGGGAAGCCAGGTCGACCTCGGCGGGTTTTCGTTCGGGCCGGATCAGAGCATGCTCCTGTCCGGTTGCGGCGTGGGGGGGCTCGGTGTTCTGGCGGCCAGCCAGCAGTCGCCGTGCTACACCTCGGTCTGGTCGGGCCCCATCACGTTGGCGGGCGACAGCGCCATCGGCATGGGTTATATGGGCTCTTATCCGCGTGCCGTGGGCAGCGCCATCGCGCTCACAGGGGCGATCGGCGAGCAGGGCGCGGGCCGAACGCTGATCAAGAACTCGCTGAATGCGCTGTTCCTGCGCGGCACGAACACCTACAGCGGCGGCACGATCATCTCGAACGGTTATCTGAGCGCGACCTGCAGGGAGAACCTTGGCGCGGGCCCGCTGATCTTCGGGGGCGGCGCGTTCCTCTTCGAGACGCCGTGGGACATCACCTCGGCGGGTCTTGTACTGACCAACAGGGCCGACGTCCGGCTGCGCACGGCGGACCAGAACGTGACCTTCAATGGTGTGCTCGGTCCTTTCAGCGGCCAAGTTTATAAGTCGGGGCTCGGTACGCTGACCCTGACCCGCGCAGGACAGCACCAGAACCTGCACATCTGTTCTGGGGCGGTCAATCTGGATTACACGGGGAACAGCGAGGCCAAACTGCCCGTCGCGTGGTACGTGAACCTCTACAACGACGCAAGGTTGAACATCATCGGCGGGGCGCAGCCGTTCACCAACACCATCCACAGTCTGAATCCGGCCGCCGGGTGCGCGGGCGTGGTCAGCCTCAGCGGGGCCGCGGGGACGCGCTTCGATCCGGAAGGCGCCGCGGCGTGCGCCGTGGGAGCGGGCGAATCGCTCGACCTGCGTGTCCAGGAGGGCACCACGTTGAGGCTGTCTCGCTCCGGCGTCGACGCGGGCATGCTGAACACCCGCATCACGTATGGCGGCGGGGCTTTTGTCGCGCGAAGCGCAGACGGCACGGCGATCCCCTACGCGTCGGCCGCAACGGACTGGGACAACGTGACTCCCCGGCACATGGATGTGACGGCGCTCACGCCCGCCTCGGTGCCGGCGGACGCCCGGATCCGCACGCTGCGCTTCAACGACCCCGCCGCCGGGCAGCTGACGCTGCAGGGCGACACCGGCCTGACGAACGGCGCGATTCTGGTGACGGCGGCGATGGGCGCGAACGCGGTTCACATCCAGGGCGGCACGTTGACCTCCGCGCAGGGCAGCGAGCTGACCGTGCACCAGTACAACACCCAGGCGGTGCTGCGTATCAGCTCGGTCCTGACCAACACGCCGGCCGGAGGCGCGCTGACTTTGACCAAGACCGGGCCGGGAACGCTCATCCTTTCAGATGTCCGGAACACGTTCTCCGGCACGATTTATGTGATTGGCGGGACGCTGGAGATCGAGAGCGGGCAGGCGTTCGGCGCGACCAACCGGTCCGTGTATGTCTACAACGGGGCGACCCTGCGTCTGCGAGGCCAGCAAAGTTTTGGCGTTGCGGGGGCGAACAGCCTGTTCTTCAACGAGGCGGGCGGCAGGATCGACGTGCCGGACGCCAGTGACCGCACCATCTTCATTGGGCGCACCGGGGCGCAGGCGCACGGCCTGCTGACCAAGACCGGCAAAGGGATGCTGACCATCGCCGGCAACTGGTCCATGATGGCCAATGAAAATTTCTTGGACGATCTGTCCAAAACCTTCGCGGTGGAGGAGGGGACGCTGGACATCAGCAAGAACGGGGCCGGCCCGCGGGTGATTTCGGGCGAGAAGCTGGGGACCGTGATCGTCAGGAACAATGCCGTTCTGCGCGGCGCCTTGTTCCTTTCCGGCAACGGCGCGACCAACGGCGGCGGAAGTTCGGAAGACGAGCAGGGCGGCTACCACGTGCGCGTCGAGGCGACGGGCGGCATCGTCGATTTGGACGGGGTGTCCGTCAATATGGGCGTCAAAGGGGATGAGACCTATTCCTGCGACTTCATCTCCGGGCCGGGGCGCCTGACCATCACCAACAGTTCGGCGACCGCGGCGACGGTCTCGTTCAACGGGGCGCACTTCAACCACTTCACGGGCGTCTTCGACGGCGCCAGATATTACACCCGGAACGTCGGGGGCGGTCTCCCGGCCGGCGAGTTCGCGGTGCCGGACGGCGCGGCGGTCGACTTCGGCTGGGTCACCTTCCCCTATGCGATCGCGCTGGGCCGTTTGACCGGCTCGGGCTCGTTCGGCGGCAAATGCCCGGACAACCAGGCGCAGCCGCCGCTGCTGGTCGGACGCGATGCCGACGAGACGTTCGAATACTCCGGCTATCTGTGGGGCACGTACAACAGCATCGGCAACAGCGCCTTCCCGTTCCGCTATACCAAAGTCGGGTCCAACACGTGGCGCATCTCGGGCACGACCAACGCCATGACGGGTGACGTCACGATCCGTCGAGGCAAGGTCTTGGTCGGAGCGAATTCGTCCGGGAATGGCGCTGCTGGCGCGCTAGGCAAGGCGTCGGTGTTGCTTGGCGATGCCAGCACGGGCGCGGGGGATGTGGCCCTGCTGACGGATGGCCCTTACACGGTCGGTAACGCGATGGTCCTGGCCGACTCCGGAGGAACGGTCACGCTGGGCGGAGGCCAGGTCGCGGGCGCTTCGGCGTTCACCAACGCCTTGGTTTTGACGCGCGACGTGATCCTGACCTCGGCTAACACCGACGCGAACGGGGTGACCTTCTCGGGCAAGATCACGGGGCCGGGCGGGATCGCCAAGACGGGCGTCGGCACGGTCTACCTGACGGGCGTGGTCAGCAACACCGGGCCCACCGCGGTGCGGGAGGGCCAGCTCGTCGTGCAGAGCGACGTCACGCTCACCAACACGCTGACGGTGACCGCCGGCACGGGCGGCACGGGGACGCTCGCGGTGACCGGCAACCTGACGCTGGGGACGGGCGCGCGGCTCGCGGTGTCGGCCGGGACGCTGGTGCGCGGCCAGACCTACACGCTCGTCACGTGGACCGGCGCGCGCAGCGGGAGCTTTGCGCCGGTCGCCGGGCTGCCGGAGAATTGGCACGTGGGCTACCATCCGAACAGTGTGGTGCTGTATTACGCGACGCCCGGCACGCTGATCTCGGTCATGTAAGGGATCGTCGGCGCCGTCTGAGGAACTGCGCTGCTCCCACATGCGGGAACAGCGCGGGCCGGGACGCCCGGTGCGGATCGGGAAGCCGGTCAAGCGCCGGAGCGTGACGATCGCCGAGTTCCAGGTTTATGCGGCGACCTGCTCATCTCCGGTGCCGGTTTACGCATGGCGATCGAAGGTGCGCCGGCGGGGATGAGGTCGCGGGCGAGAGCGGTTGGCGAGGGAGTCGAGAGAGTCGAGGGAGGATGGACATGCGCGAGAACCAGACGACTGAACGGAAAAAGAAACGGATGATGATGCTGCTGTCGTTGGCGGCGGTTGCGGCCCTGCAGGCGCAGCCGCCGTCGGCCGCGGTCGCCTTCGACAGTCAGGTGATCAGCCCGGCCGGAAGTCAGGCGCCCGGCGAGCAGTACATCTTTTTCGGGGCCGACCCGAAGCCGGGCGGCAAGGAGGGCGACGATCCGGCCATGAATCTGGCCCGGTTGGCCGATTTCAGCGTCACGGCCCCGGGCGATGAGCAGGGCCGGCTGATTCCGGCCAACCCCTCCTCCGCGGACTGCACCCACGTGCTCGCCCCCGGCGGGACGCCCGTGGTGACCGGCATCCTCTACAACAACCGGGGCGGAGGCACCAACACCTTCGCGGATCTGGCGACCTTCCGCATCACCAACCCCGCGGTGACCTCGTTCGCCGTCTGGGTCTTGGACAGCACGCTGAAGCCCGCCGCCAACTGCAACGCGGGCCTGGCGTTCCGGGTCAACGGCGGCGAGCCGGTCGCCGCTTGCCAGACCGTCCAGGGAGCCGCCGGCTGCGAGTTCACCAAGTTCATCGTCACTAAGGCTTCGCTCTCGGATGTCTTTAGCGTGGCGGTGCGCAGCGGAGCCAAGGGCTCTTTCCGGGCGCTGGCGGGGCTGACGTTCGCGGTGATTCCCGACCCGGCGACGGCCGGGAAGAAATTTCCCGTGATCGATCAGGCGGGGTGGCTCGACCTGAACAAAAACGGGAACAAGGATGCCTATGAGGATCCGGCTCAGCCGCTCGCCAAGCGCGTGGAAAATCTCCTCACGCAAATGACGCAGGAGGAGAAGATCGGGCAGCTGAACCAGCTGGTTCTCGGAGGGAGAAGGCAGGATGATGCGCAGCTGTTTCCGCTGATGCGACGGGGCGAGGTGAGCTCCTACATCTGGACGACCACGGCTCCCGCCTTGCGCAATCAATTCCAGCGCATCGCCGTGCAGGAGTCCCGGCTGGGCATCCCGATCATCTTCGGGATGGACATGATACACGGGACGAGCACGCTGTTCCCCATCGCGCTGGGGCTTTCCTGCTCGTTTGACCCGGAGCTGCTTGAGCGGGCGCAGACCGTGGCCGCGCGGGAGTCGCGCGCGGAAGGCGTCGACTGGGTGTTCGCGCCGATGTGCGACCTGGCCCGCGATCCGCGCTGGGGACGCGTGGCGGAGACCTGCGGCGAAGATCCCTATCTCTCCGCGCTCTGCGATGCCGCGCAAGTGAGGGGGTTCCAGGGGGCCAACCCCGCCGCGCCCGACCGGGTGGCGGCCTGTCTGAAGCACTATGTCGGCTACAGCGCGGTCACGGGCGGGCGGGACTATAACGACTCCGAGATCACCGAGTGGACGCTGCGCAACGCACATTTGCCATCCTTTCGTGCCGGTATCCAGTCGGGCGCGCTGACCGTCATGAGCAGCTTCAACACGATCGGGGGCATTCCCGCCGTGGCGAACCGCCATGCGCTGACGGAGATCCTCCGCGACGAGTGGGGGTTCACCGGCTTTGTGGTCAGCGACTGGGAGTCGGTCAAGGAGATGATCAAATGGGGGTATGCCGAGGACAAGGCCGACGCGGCGAGGCTGGCGCTCAACGCGGGCAACGACATGGACATGAAGGCCGAAGCCTACTCGCCGAACCTGGCGGCGGAAGTCAAAGCGGGGCGGGTGACACAAGCCACGGTTGACGAAGCCGTGCGGCGTGTGTTGCGCGTGAAATTCCAAGTAGGCCTTTTCGAGCGGCCGTATGTGGACGAGGCGGGATACAAGCCCGCGCAGAAGAGGCCGGAGGATCTGGCGCTGGCGCGGGAATGCGTGACGAAGTCGACGGTCCTGCTCAAGAACACGGGTGTTCTGCCGCTTTCGAAGGAGGTCAGGAGGGTGGCGCTCATCGGGCCGGTGGGCGAGGACCATCGCGAAATCCTGGGATGCTGGACGGGACGCTGCTCCTGGAGTGAGCCGACGCTGGCGAGCGCGCTCAAGGCCGCGCTCCCCGAGGAGGCCCTGCTGACGGTGGTCAAAGGGTGCTCCATGAACACCGTGCCCACGACAAAGACCCTTCAGGACGGGCGGATCGTGCCGGATGAGAGCGCGCCGCCCAAGGACGCGGATCTCAGGATCGAGGACGCCGTCCGTGCCGCCAAGGATGCGGATGTGGTCGTCATGGCGGTGGGCGAGCCCAAAGGGTGGACCGGGGAAAACGCGTCGCGCGCTTTTCTGACGCTCTCCGGGAATCAGCAGGCCCTGTTTGATGCGGTGGCCGCCGCCGGAAAGCCGGTGGTGACGATCGTCTTCAGCGGGCGTCCTTTGGCCCTGCCGGCGGTGTGGGAGAAATCCGCGGCCGTGCTCTACGCCTGGCAGCCCGGAAGCGAGGCGGGCAACGGACTGGCCGATCTGTTGGTCGGCAATGTGGCGCCCTCCGCGCGCCTGAGCATGTCGGTGCCGCGCGACGTGGCGCAGGTCCCCGCCTATTACAACCGCTACCACACGGGGCGCCCGGGGTCGGGACAGTACCGCGACGCGGCCTTCAGAGACGCCAAATTCTGGTTCGGTTACGGACTGACCTACACGACGTTCGAATACAGCCCGGTCCGGCTCACCCCGCCGGCGGCCGGCAGGCCCGCCGAGGCCGTTGTGACGATAACCAACACCGGCACGCGCGAGGGCGTCGAAACGGCCCAGCTGTATATCCGCCAGATGGTGTGTCATGCGGGAGCGCGGCCGGAGCAGGAGCTGCGCGGCTTCAAGCGGCTCGCGCTGAAGCCCGGCGAAAAGGCGGACGTCGTCTTCCCGTTGACTGGCGACGTATTGGGCTTTACAACCCGCGACGGAAAGTGGCAGGTCGACGAGGGCGAATATCAGGTCTGGATCGTCCCGCAAGCGCAGTCCGGCACGCCGTTCAGCTATATCCACGACGGGCGCACCTCCAAGAAGTGAAAAAACCAATGAAACGAAGCGTCCTGCTTGTTACGGCGATCATGGCGGCGGTGGTCGCCATGGCGGACGTCAAGAGGGCCGGGTATCTCTATGCCCGCACGACGAAAGCGCCCGCGCGCCGCTGCCGCTGGATGAACCGATGGCCTTGCCGGCCAGCGGCCATTGGTCCGCCTCCAACTTCTGGGAACGGCACGTGGAGGCGAAGAAGAGCGGCGGCGTGTTCTATTTCTGGGGGCACTCCTGTGAGCTGGGGGACAACCCGGAGCTGTGGGCCTGGCTCGAGTCCATCTTGGAGCGGATCTCGGCCGACCCCGAGGCCGAGTGGGCCGATGTGGTCGATCTCTTAGCGGCGAAGGCGGCCCAGACGGAGAAGGCTCACTCCCTCACCCTTCAAGGAGCAATCAAATGACGATTCCATCCCTGTTCATGCTGACGCTTGCGGCATCCGCCATCCAGGCGCAGACGACCGCCCCTGTTTGGGAGCTGGGACGGAATCCGGTCTCCCCGAATGGGACCACGGGCCAAGTCGAGGTCGTCAACGGTGCGGTCAGGCTGGACGGGTCGAACGTTTTCGCTGTGCCTGCGAGCGTCCTCGGAGCGCAGAACGACTACACCATCGAGTTCGAGGTGAAGCGTCCGGCCGGCACGAAGCCGGGCTGCGGCATCGTCTTGGTGTCGAACACGGACGAGAAGAGCAAGGCCGGGTTCGCTCTCAAGTACTTTCCGCCCCAGTACAACGCGTGTTGGCTTTTCTGCAACGGGTATCAGACCTGCGAGCAGCGCGGCTTTCTTGGCGACGCCTTCACGAAGCTCACCTTCGTGGTCAAGGACAAGCGGATGACGCTGTTCAGGAACGGTCTTCTGCTCGCGCTGACCGACGCGGTCAAGCCGAGCGATCGGCCGCTCGTTTTCGGCGGTTCCGCCAGCGCTGCGCGTCCGCCCCAAGCCTATGAACTGCGCAACATCCGGATTTATGACCGGCCGGTTTTCCCCACCGGGTTCGACCGGAGCGCCGAACGGATGCGCAACTTCAGCGGCGACCAGTATTTCATGCAGCGCGCCGAGATCAAAGACCCCGCGCTGCCGCGGATCCTCGTGATCGGCGACTCCATCTCCATGGGGTATCGTGGCTTCATTGCCGAGCACTTCAAGGGCAAAGCCTACGTCGACTACTGGGTCGGGGGAGGGACGGACGACATGGAGGGCGAGAAGGCTTCAGGCAGGAGCGCCTGGAAAGGGGTCCTTTCCAACGGCCCTTATGACGTGGTCACCTGGAACTCCATGGCGTTGCATGCCTGGCCCAAGCCGGAGCGGTGCCCGGAGGCCACGTATGCCGCCCGCATGACCCGCGCCGTGGAGTTCATCACGAACAACGCCCCGGACTCGAAGTTCATTTGGGTCAGGACCACCCCGTGGCGGACCACGCCGACCGCCGGGAGACCGACGTTGTATACAGCGGAGAACGAGCGTATTATCCGCTTCAACCGGATGACCGATGAGATCATGGCGCACGATAAGATTCCCGAGGTCGACCTCTATGGGCTTTGCGAGACGAAGCTTGGCACCGTGGCGGAGGGCTCGCAGGACGCCGTCCATTGGAACGCGGAGGTCGCCCGCCTGATGGCGGCGGAGATCATCAAGGAAATCGAGAAGGTTCTTTCGGCAAGGAAATAACACAAAGGGGCCGCGTCAGCGTGGCGCGGCTTCCGATTGGAAGGAGCAGTGGATGAGAAACTGGATGAGAGCGTGGGGTTGGACCGCGGCGTGTTGTGTTCCGTTCTGGCTGTCGGCCGGGGACGGATTCCTAAAGGCGGTCAGCAACAATGTCATTTGGACGGATTCGACCCAGTGGACAAACGGCGTTCCCGCCAGCGGTGAGAACGCCAAGGTCACGATCTTCGCCACGAACTTCGCGTTCACCGTGAATCTGGCTGAGCAGGATTCGCCTTGGCTGCTGGGGAAAATCGATAACAAGAACCAATATAACAGTCAGGTGACTTTCAAGAGCGGCGAGTTTCTCTTACACGGTTCACCCGCCGAGCTGAAATCCGACTCGACGACGCAGTTCTACCTCAAGTCCCGGCTAACGGTCGAGTCCAACCTCCTCGTAAACGGCATGTTCATGATCCAGAACACCAACCGGTTTTCCGGCACGACGATCATCCGGAATCCGGGCGGCCTGTTCTTCGACTTCCCGGGCGGTCAAAGCACCTTGCCCAACCTGCAGGGGGTAGGCTTCTCCGGCTTTAGCAGCGCGGCCGGCGGCACGCTGACGGTGACAAACCCCGCCTCCTTCGCGGGTGGCTCTTGGTACATCGGAAACGGAACGCTCCGCACGGTCAAGACCCTGCCCGCCGCGCTCGCAGACACCAACTATCCGCCGCTTCTTGTGGCATCTCCCCTCCTGCGGCTTGATGCGAGCAGGACGGATTCGTTCACCTTCACGAACGGTATCCAGGTCTTAGAGTGGCGCGACCTCTCGGGCAACGGCTATCACGCGCGAGCTGCCGCCACCAACAACTGCCCCCTGCGCCTCGACAACGAACTCGGCGTTATGCCTGCCGTGGATTTCGGCACCTTCGGTTCCGGCCGATACATGACCTGGGCAGCCACGCTTTCGACCGTCCGCTCGGTCTTCTGGGTCATTGGAAGTCAGTACGGCGGCGGGTTCTTGCTCGGCGGCAGGAGCGTGGCGAACTTCCACCGCGGCGGAAGCCTCGGCGCGCTGGCGGATGACCCGATCTGGGGATATGACAGCGGACTCTCAACCTCCTACCTGAACGGTCAGAGCGTGAACGGCTGGGGCACCGGACTTTCAGGCGGCTATGATCTCGTGAGCATTGTGCAATCCTCGGGCCTTACCGCCGACGGACTGGCTTTCGACCGCAGTTTCGGGGCGGGACGCAGCGGCGGCCAGCGCCTGGCCGAGCTGATCATCTATGACCGGATGCTCTCCGACTCCGAGCGCCGGCAGGTCGAGCATTACCTGTACGACAAGTGGCTCGCCAAAACCTCGGACCTCCGCCATGTCCAGGTCGTGACCGATGCGACCCTGCAGACGGCGTCCACGGACAGCGACACCACGGTGCGCAAGTTGCAGGGCAGGGGCAAACTGACCAAGACCGGCGCGGGCACGCTGCGCCTGGAGGAGAGCAGTTCTTACCCCGGAACCCTTCGACTAACCGAAGGCACGCTCGCCTTGACGAACGCGGCCTCAAGCACCGGTTCGGGTCAGGTCGCCGCTTCGCCGGCTTTTCATCTGGATGCCTCGGCTTTGAACACCCTGACACTCACCAATGACCGCGTGTACGCCTGGAGCGATGCGGACGGCAAGACGATCAGCGCCATGATCACCAACGTCAACGCGCGGCCGCCGGCTCTGATCCGGAACGCGATGAACGGGTTGCCGGTCGTGGACTTCGGCTCGCAATACTCTCGCCAGTTCCTGGACTGGAGCCAGCGGATCACAGGCATCTTGACCGTGTTCTGGGTGTATGGCAGCCAGAACAACGGCGGCTTCCTGCTGTGCGAGCCGGACATCGCCCCGAACTTCCACCGCGGCGGGTCTCCCTACCGGTCACCCGATTGGATCAAGGTGGAGGCCGGCTTGTGCGCGAACAGCATGACCACCTGGGTGGACGGGCGCCTGTGCGACACCCTGGCGACGCCGATGTCGGGCGGGTACCAAATCATCTCCGCCCGCTGCTCCAACTTCGCCGCGAGCCGGATCGGACAGGACCGCGCCATGTATGATCGCAGTGGCGGCATGCGTCTGGCGGAATTGATCCTCTACACCCGCACCCTGACCGAACAGGAGCGGCTGGACACCGAGGCCGCGCTACGGGCCAAGTGGATGCCTGCCCGGCCCGCATTGGCAACACTGGAGGTGGCGGGAAATGTCGGGCTGAGGGCTGAAAACGATCTGGCGCTCGACACGCTCACGGGAACGGGAACCGTGACCAAGACCGGCCCCGGCAAGGTGACCCTCAACGGGTTGGCCTCCTTTACCGGTTCGCTCGGCGGCGACGGCGGCGCCTTTGTGCTCAAATCCTTGGGCGCTGCGCCCACCCAGCCGTTGGCGGGATACGCGGCTTGGTTCGACGCATCACGCACCAACACGATGACGATCGATGCCGCCACGCTGAAGGTCACCCGTTGGGAAGACGCCTCGAATCCGTCGCGAGCCGCCACCAACGGGCTGAGCAAAGCACCCCTGCTGGTCAACAGCGCGCTGAACGCGCTGCCGGTCGTGGACTTTGATGTCGCGGGAAGCGGACGCTACCTGGTCTGGACCGCGCCGACCGGCGGCATCCGCACGGTCTTCATGGTCTTGGGCAGCCAGAACGGCGGCGGCTACCTGCTCGGCTCCAGCGTTAACAACTCGCTCTTTTCCCGCACCTATAACAACGCGTCCTCGCCTCTGTTCGATGCCTATACCTCCGACAATTCGTACAATGAGCGGGAGCGGATGTGGCTCAGCCGCAGCTTCGCGTGGATCGACGGCCTGCCCGTCTTCCCGAACGTGCAGGGCCTGAGCGGCGGCTACCAGCTCGTCTCGTTCCTGACTGGCGGCGACATTTCGGTCGATGGCTTCGCCCACAACGGCGCGGGCGGCAACACAGGCGGCCAGCGTCTGGCCGAAGTGATCGTCTACGACAAGCCGCTGGCCGATGCGGACCGCAAGACCGTAGAGGCCTATCTGTCGGCCAAGTGGTTCAACCGGGCCGTCCACGGCTACACCGCGCCTGGCGCGCCGACCCTTCCCGGCCTGACACTCGCCGCGACGACCGCGTTTGAACTCGCCGCCGGACAGACCAACAGCGTCGGCTGGCTCGCAGGTTCCGGCAGCTTGGTCAAGAGCGGCACTGGCACGCTGGACATCGCTGGCAGCACGGTCGGGTTCAACGGCACGCTGAATGTTCGGCAGGGCACCCTGCGCTACACCGCAGGAACCCTTGGCCTTAACACGCCCGTGACCAATCAACTGGTGATCAACCTCGACGCCGCACGCACCAACACCCTGACCATGGACGGAGCCGGGAAGGTGACGGAATGGCGTGACCCTCGGGGTAATGGACGCTACGCCTACGCGCCGGGACTGGCCCCTTCGAACTACGTCGACGCGGCGCTCGGCGGCCGGCGCACGGTCGACTTCGGCACCTACGGCACCAGCCCCTACATGATGCTCGACCGTCAGATCCCCGACGCGCGCTCTGTCTTCTGGGTGCTGGGCAGCCAGAACGGCGGCGGCTTCCTGCTCGGCAACACGAACATCGTCAGTGACCAGCAAATCTCCGACTGGCACCGGGGCCCCCGCGTCAACGGCAACCTCGAACCGATCACCACCGAGAACCGGCTGTACGGGTTCAACGCGGTCGGCCAAGTCATTGGTGGCCGGACCTACATCGACGGGGCTCTGTTGCCCAACCCCACCGTGGCCTCCAACGTGCTGAACGGGGCCTACCAGATCATCGAAAACCACACCACCGGCAACGCCCGCGTCGACACGCTCGCCGCTGACCGTCCCACCACCATTGGGAGCCGGAACGGCGGCCAACGCCTGGCCGAGCTGCTGATCTTCAACCGTTCGATCTCCGATGACGAGCGCCTCGCGGTCGAAGCCTATCTCGGCTGGAAGTGGTTCGGCCGCGCAGCGACCAATCTGCTCTACATGCCCTTGTCCGGCGCGTCGGCCGACACGGTGCGCGTCGCGGTCGGCGCCACGCTGGAGTTGGGCGGTTTCACCCAGAACACGCGCGCGCTCGTGGGCGGCGGCACGGTCAGCGGCGGTTCGCTGTCGGTCACCGGCCTCGTCGACCTGTCTGATCCGGACGCCGGAACGCTGACGGTCAACGGCGACCTCGCCCTCGCCGGCGGCGTCACCGTTCGGGTGAGCCCAGACCATACGGTCGACGTGAACGGCAAGCTGACCGTCGGGGGCGCGGGTCTGATCGAGTGGCCGGGCGTGACGCCGGTTGTCGGCTGCACCGCGATCTTCACTTACGATACGATCTCCGGGGCGGAAAATCTGAAGCTTTGGGTTTCAGGTGAGTCGAAATATGCCGGCCGGCTTTACATGAGCGCCTATGCTGACAACGGCACCGTCTATGTGCGTGTCCGGCCCACGGGCACGCTGATACTGGTCCAGTAGGACGGTTCGCGTGAAGCCGGCAAGGAGTGCGTGTTGATGGCGAGCCGCGTCTTCCGTGAGCACGGAGGCCGCGGCTGTGCCGAACGGGTTGCTTCAAATCAATAAGGGGGAATGCGATGCACAGATTGGTTACAGTTGCCGTTTTGCTGTTAGGCGTCATGACGGTCGGAAGCGCCGCGCGCGGCGAGGTGTTCAAGGACGGCGAGACCGTGTGTTTCCTGGGGGACAGCATCTCGGCCGGCGGGCGTTGCCAGACGATGCTCGCGGACTATTACCTGACCCGTTTTCCAGAGCGGACGATCCGGTTCGCGAACGCGGGCCGCTCGGGCGATTCGGCCGGAGGTTCGCTCGGCCGGCTGCAGGAAGACGTGATCGATCAGAAGCCGACCTCGGTGGCCATCATGTTCGGCATGAACGATGTCGGGCGCGGCTATTATGTGGCAGCGCCAACCGCAGACCAGATCAGGGGGCAGAAGCAGGCGCTCGACGGGTACCGGGGAAACATGGAGAAGGTTGTCGGCCGCATCCGCGCCGAGGCGGGAGAGCCGAAGCTGTTCTTCCTCACGCCGTCGCCGTTTGACCAGACTGTGGTGCTTGAAAAGAACAATAACCAGCCGGGATGCAACGAGGGCCTCGGGAAATGTGCGGCGATCGTGCGGGAGCTGGCGGCGAAGAACAACGGGACCGTGGTGGATTTCCACGGGCCGATGACGGCTCTCAATCTGGAACAGCAGAAAAAAGACCCGAAGTGGACCATCGTGGGCGGCGACCGCGTGCATCCGGGCGCGCCGGGGTACCTGATGATGACGTGGCTGTTCCTGAAGACGCAGGGCGCGCCGTCGCTGGTCTCGAAGGTTACGGTGGACGCGGCCGCGGGCCGCGCGGCGGAGAGCGTCAACGCGGAGGTGGCGTCCGTCGCCAGGAAGGACGGCGGCGTGGCCTTCACGGTGCTGGAGAAGGCCCTGCCTTTTCCGGTCGATCCGGCGGCCAAGCCGATGCTGGAACTGCTGCCGATCGAGAAGGACCTGAACCAGGAACTGCTGTCGGTGACCGGCCTTGCGGCAGGAGCGTATGAGCTGAAGATCGACGGCGGTTTTGTGGGACGGTATGCGGCGGACGAACTGGCGAAGGGCGTCAACCTCGCATCCAACGCCGCGACGCCGCAGGCCAAGCAGGCGCGCCGCGTTGCTCAACTCAACGAGCAGCGTCGGAACGCTGAGGCTCAGGCGTGCAGCCTGATGAACACGCGGCGCTGGATGCAGAGCCACTACAAGATCAACGTGGAGGACCCGGCTGCGGTGCAGGCGCACTACGACGGCTTTAAGGACAAGACGGAGTACAGCGCCGCGATGGCGCTCAACTACATCAAGACCTGGCCCCAATACGGCGAACTCCGCAAAAAGGTGGGGGCTTTCGAGAAAGACGCGCTGGCGAGTCGCAAGCCGGTGCCGCACGCCTACGCGGTCGTACCTGCGGGAGCGGAGAGGAAGTAGGAGTTAGGGTTTACCACGCCGCCCGCGGAGCGGGAACAAACGGCGGGGTAACTTTTTGAACGATTAGGATTAAGATTAGGATTAAGATTACGGGTAAGAAGGGTCCCTGATTCCTCTTAATCGTAATCGTACTCTTAATCGTGATCCGGTTGAAGTTATAGGAGTTGGGGGAGAGACGTATGCAGAAAATGATGATCGGTGCGGTTGCGTTTGTGATTCTGGGGATCATGCGCATGGGCTATGCGCAGGGCACGGCGGGGGTGACGATCCCGGTGGATTCGCCGGCGTTCGTGTTCTCGCCGGGCAATTGGGTGGGCGACGCGGGGCGCGGGGGCGGCCTCTTCCGGCAAACCTGGAATCCCGGCGCGTATTTCCGGGTGACGTGGGAGTCGGAGACGACCAACGCCGTGCCGACGCTGCTGCTGGACGCCTCGACGTATGACGGCTCCTTCAGCCCGCCGGTGCTCGCCTGCAATCTGGACGGGATCTGGACCGGCGACCTGCGGTGCGCGAAAGAGCTTCCCGTGCCCGGCATGAACCCGCGGGTCAAGACCCACGTGCTGACCGGCTACCTGAAGTCGTCGGCCCAAATCAAGCGCTGGGGTTCGGAGGGCGCGAGCGGGTCGAACATCGTGCGCCTCGCGGGTCTGCGGGTGGGGCCCGGCAGCAAGGCTGGCACCGACGCCGCGCAGCCGAAGTGGGCGCTGATCGTGGGCGACAGCATCACCGAGGGTGTGGGCGCGAACGAGCTCGAAGGCTACTCCCATCTGGTGGGGCAGGCCTTCCGCTCGCTGGGCTACGAGTATTCGGTCAGCGCCTGCGGCTGGAGCGGCTGGCTGCACAGGGGCGACAATCCGCCGGGCGACGTGCCCGGCTATTATGTGGTGACGAATTCGGCCAGCGGCGCCGGCGGCCAGTACCTGGACGCCCTGAGCCGCTGGAACAGGATCGACTCGCTTCACTCGCTGCTGGACGCAAAAGGACGTGTCAGCGCGTACGGCGCGACCGGGCAGGAGCCGTCGGTGATCCTGATCAACTACGGCACGAACGATGCGATCCATCCGGCGAATGCGGGCGACGTGCAGGCCAGCATGGCCCAGAGTCTGGAGGCGCTGCGGCGCGCGGCGCCGGGCGCGCATCTCTTCTTCATCATCCCGTTCGGACAGTACAAGGCGGCCGAGATCATGGCGACGGTCAGCGCCTACCGCACGGCCCACCCCGACGAGCGGAAGATTTCGGTCATCGATCTGGGCCCCGACGCGGCGCGGGCGCTCTCGCCCAAGAACGGCTACTGGGGCGGCTTGCATCCGAATCCGCGCGGCCATGCGGCGTTCGCCGCCCAGATCATCGCCCAGGTGATGACGGCGCTGGCCCCGTCGGCCCCCGAGAAGCAATAAGCCGCTGTCGGTGAACGGAGAAACACGACCCGGAGAGCCACATGCCACACGTATCACGCCGTCAGTTACTCGCAGGATCACTTGTTGCCGCAGCGGCCGCGGGCTTCCCGCGCCGCACCTGGGCCGGTGCGGTCCAGCCGCCCGATGCGTTGCGCCGCCCGCTTGTCCCGAAGGTCACGGGGGCCTTCGTCAACATCTACAAGCCGCAGCCGGACGTCTACACCCTGCCGACGGTCAGCACGCCGGACGGCCAGATCACCTACACGCAAGGCGTGACCTATCCGGAGTGGCGGACCAATGACCACACCTTCATCAAGGGCGGAGACAGCCGCTGGCACTGCTTCGGCATCACGAAGCCCTGGGTGTCGGGCGACAACGGCCATTGCGGCGAGGGGCTGTGTTTCCATGCCGTCGCGCCGGAGGGCACGTTCGCCCAGGCGGCCACTTTCCAGTCGTGGCGCGACCTGCCCAAGATCCAGGTGGGCGACTGCGGCTGGGCACCCGCTTCCGTGAAGATCGGCGGGGAGTACGCGCTGGTCGGCTCCCGCCTCGGCCGGGCCACCTCCCGCGATCTGGTGACCTGGACGGACCGTGGGCGCCTGACTGCGAAGGGCGGCAACCGCGACCCTTACATCATGGTCTGGAACAACACCTATTACCTTCTGCGCTGCGACGGCAACGGGATCAGCCTCATCACGTCGGCGGATTTTCTCAACTGGACCGACCCGGTCGTGATCTACAAGCCCAAGACGGAGAGTCACCAGACCGAGTCGCCTCTGCTCGTTCCCTTTGACGGGCGGTTCTACCTGTTCTGGACCCTGTGGGATACGGCCGACAAGACCACGTCAGGATATTGTCCGCGCACGTACGTTCATTGCTCGGAATCGCCTGCCGATTTCCATGACAAGCCCGTGCTCGCGGAGTTCACCGTCCATGCGCCGGAGATCATCCGGGACGAGGGCGGGCAATGGTTCATCTCCAGCGCCGACCATCCCCACCGCGGGGTCAGCGTCGCGCCGCTGGAATGGGTGTAGAAGTCAACGCGCACAGATGGGAGCGCCGGAAGAACATGCGGATATTTAACGGATGGAGGGCGTCCACCTGCGGGGCCGTGTGTCTGGCCATTGGGGCGTCCGGCGCGGATGTTCCCGCAGCCGCAGGACCCGCGGTGCCGCAGATCAGCTGGGCCTCGGACCCGGTGCGACCCGACGAGACGGTGCTGCTGCGCGGCGTCGGCTTCGGCCCCCGGCCAGCGGTGGAGTTCGCGCGGCTGGACGACGTCGATCCCGCAGGGGCACATCAGTCCGCGCAGGCCTGGGTCCGCTTGCCGGCGCTCCAGCCGGCCGACGACGCGCTCAAGTTCACGATCCCCGCCGACGCGCGGCCCGGTGTGTTTGCCTGCCGCGTGGTGGCGGAAGGCGCGCGTTCCGAGCCCGTGCTGCTCAACCGTCCCGAAGTCTGGTGGCTGCAGGGTGATCAAGGCCCGGCTGCGACTTCCGGCGGCTGGCTGCGGATTTTCGGCAAGTGTCTGGGCGTCGAAGCGGCCAGCGTGCGCGTGCGTCTGGTCACGGCCGGCGGCACGACCGTGGCGCTGCGCGCGGAGGCCGCCGACGGCTGGTCGCTGCGCTGCCCGGTGCCCGCAGACTTGGCGCCCGGCAGCTACGCGGTCCGCCTGCACAGCGGCCAGGGTGGCGCCGGCGCGTGGCGCGAGGCGGGAACGGTCTCCGTCGCCGCGCCCGCGCCGTGGCCGACCAACGTCTACAGCGTGTTCGCATCCTCCGGTCCCGACGCGGCGCGCGACATGCGCCGCTCGTTGGTCAAGTACGGCCAGCCGCTTGAGCGCACCGAGGCCGTTTTGGCCGCGCTGGCCAAGGCCAAGGCCAACGGCGGCGGCATCGTCTACTTCCCCGCGGGACGCTACCACCTCAACGCGCCGCTCGAGCTCCCCCCGCGCACGCTGCTCAAGGGCGAGGGCATGGGGCTGGTCACCCTCTGGTGGGGGAAGGGCACGTTCAATCTCGACGGCGGGGGCGACAAGGGCCTCGCCAAGGAGACGGAGCCCGAACCTCCGGCCAGCCTGATCAGCGGCCCGGCCTTCGGCATCGAGGATTTGAGCCTCTATCTGCCCTTGGCCCATCGCACGGGCATCCACGGCTTCGGCGAAGTGCGGCTGCGCCGCGTGCGGGTGCGGATCGACCACCTGTGGGCGCTGGACGGCAACAAGCGTCCGGAGGGGCTGGTGGCGCGGCTGGGCCGGAATTTCGAGGTCAGCGATTGCGACATCATCGCCAAGGGCGAGGGTCTCGCGCTGGGCGAGTTCGGCGTCGTCGCGCGCAACCGGATCCTCGCCGGAAAATCGCCGTGCACCCTCGGCGGCGCGCGCGCGGTCATCGTCGAGGACAATCAGTTCGTCAGCACCTATCCCACCGCCTATCAGAATGTGGCCGGCGTGGGGCAGGACATCTACTACGCCCGCAACCGCCACGAGGCCCTGAACGCGCACCAGGCCGACTTCTCGTGCACCTTCGACCGCGGCGGCACGGCCTACCACGGCACGCTCGCGGCGGTCGCCGGGGCCAAGCTGACCCTCTCCGCCGACCCGCACTTCGAGAAATGGGCCGACGCGCGCCACAGCCTGTGGCGCAAGTCGGTGGTCTGCGTGGTCAGCGGCCGCGGCGCCGGCCAGTGGCGCGGCGTGGCGGCGTTTGCCGGACGCGAGTGGACGCTCGCCGAACCGTTCGCGGTGACGCCCGACGCGCGCAGCGTGGTCACCATCGTGCCGCTGTGTGGCCGCGCGCTGATGATCGGCAACCGCTTCGAGGACGCCAACTGGGTCAACGCCGGCTTCGGCACGGCGCTGGATGTCATCTACGCGGGCAACCGGCTGGCGCGCTGCGCAGACCTGCTCAACTACGGCATGGCCTCGCCCGAGTACCTGTGCCCCAACTTCAACGTGCAGTTCTTCGACAACGAGCTGAGCGAGGGCATGAACTCGGTTGTCGTCGGCGGCAGCGTGCGTCCGGCGGGCGCGTTCGACGGGCAGGTCACCCAGAACGTGATCCACCGCCGCACGCGTCTGACCGCCGACAACAGCGGCCGGTTCGTGATCCAGGGCGCGCTGCGCGAGGTCATCGTGGAAGGCTGCTCAGCCGCGCATCCGGACAGCGGCATCAAGGTCGAGCGCGGGCCAAGCGGCGTGCTGCTGCGGCACTGCCGGTCCGCGGACGGCGCGCTGCGCTGCGAAGGCGCTGAACAGGTGCCCTGAAAGGCGCGGCTGCTGAAAAGGCCGAAGAAAGGATGCTCGCAATAACGGGTATTTTTTGGGAATGTTCTACGATCTTTAAAAGTTGAAAAGGGGAACCTGAATGAAACGAAGTGCTCTGCTGACCCTCATCGCCTTGTTGCTGGCGATGCGGGCTGACGTCAAGGCCGCCGAACTGAAACTCGCCGCCGTCTTCTCCGACCACATGGTCCTGCAGCGCGAGGCGCCGCTGCGCGTGTGGGGGGCGGCGGACGCGGGCGCGCAGGTCACGGTCGAGTTCGGGGGGCAGCAGAAGACCGGCGCCGCCGACGCGCAGGGCCGGTGGGCCGTCACGCTCGACCCGCTGCCGGTCAGCGCCGAGCCGCGGGAGCTGGTCGTCCGAGGTCAGAAGACGGAGGCCGGAGGTCAGCCAAAAACGGACACAGGGCGAGTGGTTGTCAAGGACGTGCTCGTGGGCGAGGTCTGGCTGTGCGCGGGCGGGTTGCACGTGGCCAACCGCTTCGTCAACCTTTTGCCGGACCGGGCCGCGGCCGTCGCCGCGGCCAAGGCCGAGCCCGGGGTGCCGCTGCTGCGCTGCTTCAGCGCGAAACTGAACACCGCGCGCGACGTGCAGACGGACGTGGCGGGGAGCTGGCTGGTGGCTGGAGCCGGCGCGCTAGAGAATGTGAACGCGGAAGCGTACTACGTGGGACGGAAGCTCGCGGCGGAACTGGGCGTGCCGGTCGGCATCGTCTCGGTGGCCATGGCCTGGCCGGGCCAGCCCATCGAGACCTGGATGGGCCGCGAGGCGCTGGCCGCCAACCCCGCCGCCCGGCCGATCCTGGACTATTACGCGGGCGACGCTTGGAGGCTGCGCACGGTCGGCACCTATGAGGAGCGCATGAAGGCGTGGCTGGAGTTCTGCCAGAAGTTGCCGCTGAACCCGCCGCCCAAACCCCAGCCCAACGACACGGACACGCTCGCGAGGCAGGAGCCCTCTGTGGTGTGGAACGCCATGGTCGCGCCGCTGACGCGCCTGGCGGTCCGGGGCGTCGTGTGGGACCACGGCGAGGACGACAGCAGCCAGCAGCGGGCCACGCAGTACGGCCAGCTGCTGCCGGGACTGATCGCGAGCTGGCGTCAGGCGTTCGGCAATCCGGAGCTGCCTTTTGCGGTGGTGCAGCTACGGCCCGTGACGCCGCGCCTGGCCGACAGCCGCCTGGCCGCCGAGCTGCGCGACGCGCAGCGCGAGGCCGCCGCCGCAGCCAAGGCCGCGCTGGTGGTGAACATTGATCTGCCCAAGGAGCCCCACCCCCGCGAGGTCGGCCCGCGCATCGCGGACGCGGTGCTGGCCAAGGTCTACAAGAAGGAAGGCGTGGCGGTCGACGGGCCTGAGTTGGTCGGCGCCGAGACCGTGGGCAACAAAATCACCCTGCGCTTCCGCAACACGCGGGGCGGTCTGGCCGCCAAGGGCGGCCCATTGAAAGGGTTCGCCATCGCCTCGTCGCTTTTCCGCTGGGTGTGGGCCGACGCGGTGATCAAGGGCGACACCGTGGAGGTCACCGCGCCGACGGTGGACAAACCCGAGGGTGTGCGCTATGCCTATCAGGACCTCCCCGAGCAGGGGGCGAACCTCTGCAACGGGGCGGGCTGCCCGGCCGCGCCGTTCCGCACCGACACGCATCTCACCTGCACCGGCGCGGCGTTGGATCCCAGCGCGCGCCGCTTGGGCTACAACGCCCGCTGCGACCTGGGCGTGGAGGACCCGCGGCTGCCGCGCATCCTCATCATCGGCGACTCCATCTCGGGCCATTACATCAACGCGGTCCGCGACGGCATGCGCGGCCGAGCCAACGTCATCGGCGAGTCGTCCATGGTCAAGGGCACGTGGGCGAGCATGGACCCGCGCTTCTACCGCGCGGATTGGGCCTCGAAGGACGACAACCTGAAAACGTTTCTGGCCGAGCGCGGCCCGTTCCAGATCGTGCATTTCAACAACGGCATCCATAATTTCTTCGGCGCCAAGCCGGGTGACGAGCTCCCGTACGCGGAGCAGTTGCGCAAGGTCGTGGCCACGATCCGCGGGGCGGGAGCGATCGCGCTCTTCGCCAATTCCACGGGAACCGTCGGCGATAACACGATCGCCAAGTCGCCGAACTACCTGACCAACTGCAAGACGTTCAACGCCGCGGCCGAGAAGGTGATGGCCGAGCTGAACGTGCCGGTCACGGACATCTACGGCGCCCTCCAGCCCCGCATCAAAGAGCTGATCAGCCAAGACTTGATCCACCCCAAGGCGGAGGCGGAACCCATCATGGCCGGGGCGATCATCGCCCGCCTGAACGAGGCGCTGGACGCGATGGGAAAAGTGAAATGAGGGTGCGCAGGTGCCTGCCCCGTTCCGGACTTGACGTGAAAACGCATAAACACAGAAGAGGGAAAATCCAATGAGGCGATTGCTGTTATCAGTTTGGATGGCGACGGCCATCCTGTCGGCGGGGTTGGTGCGCGGCGAGGCATTCAAGGACGGCGAGACGGTCTGTTTCCTCGGGGACAGCATCACGAACCGCGGACGTTTCCAGAACATCGTCTACAACTACTATCTGACGCGGTTTCCTGGCTGGACGCTGCGCTTCGTCAACGCGGGCCGTTCGGGCGACTCCGCAGGCGGCGCGCTCGGCCGGTTGGAGGAGGACGTCGTCGCCGCGAAACCGACCTCGGTGGCGGTGATGTTCGGCATGAACGATGTGGGGCGCGGCAGCTACGTGGCGAATCCCACGGAGAGCCAGAAAGCGGCTCAGCTGCGGAGTCTGGAGGGCTACGGGGCGAACATGGAGAAACTCGTGGGCCGCATCCGCGCCGAAGCGGGCGAACCGAAGCTGATCTTCATCACGCCGTCGCCGTTCGACCAGACGGCGGTGAATGACCGCAACAACAACCAGCCGGGGTGCAACGACGGCTTGGGCCGCTGCGCGGCGATCGTGCGGGACTTGGCCGCCAAGAACAAGGGCACGGTGGTGGATTTCCACGGGCCGATGACAACGTTCAATCTGGACGGGCAGAAGGCGGATCCGAGGTACACGATCGTGGGGCCCGACCGCGTGCATCCGGATGACCCGGGCATGCTGATGATGGCGTGGCTCTTCCTGAAGACGCAGGGCGTGTCGCCGGTGGTGTCGAAAGTGACGGTGGACGCGGCGGCCGCGCGGGCGGCGGAATGCGTCAACGCCGAGGTGACGGCGGTCGCGAAAAAGGGAGGCGGAGTGACCTTCACGGTGCTGGAGAAGGCGCTGCCGCTGCCGGTGGAGCCCGGGGCGAAGCCTGTGCTGGCGCGGCTGCCGATCGAGAAGGACCTGAACCAGGAGCTGCTGGCGGTCGCCGGGCTGGCCAACGGCACGTATGAAGTGCGGGTCGACGGCGCGGCGGCGGGACGTCACTCGGCGGCGGAATTGGCGCAGGGAATCAACCTCGCGTTCAACGAGGCGACGCCGCAGTGCAAGCAGGCTCAGGGTGTGGCCAAGCTGAACGAGCAGCGGCGGGATGCGGAGGTTCAGGCCCGCAGCCTGCTGAACACGCGGCGCTGGATGCAGAGCCATTACAAAATCAACGTGGAGGATCCCGCCGCGGTTCAAGCGCACTACGACAGCTTCAAGGACAAAACGGAATACAGCGCCGCGATGGCGCTGAACTACATCAAGCGGTGGCCGCAATACAGCGATTTCCTCAAAAAAGCGGCGCAGTATGAGCAGGCGATGCTCGCGAGCCGCACGCCGGTTCCGCACGTCTATACCGTTGAGCCTGCCTCGCTGACAAAGTGAGGAAGGGGAGAAAGTTGTCGAGCGCGCGGAGCGGCGCATGCTATAGTTTGCCGCATCATTTAATCTGACGAAGGGACGGTTGCTTATGGGTCACGGAGCGCGCGGCTGGTGGGTGGCGTGGATGTGCTGGGGTCTGAGCGCCGGTGCGGCGCTCGCGGCGGGGCTGACGCTGCATGTGTCGACGCAGGGACGGGACACGTGGAGCGGACTTTCGGCCGCGCCGAATGCGGCCAAGACGGACGGGCCTCTGGCCTCGCTGGCCGGCGCGCGCGACGCGCTGCGGCGCTTGCGCGGCAGCGGGCAGGTTCCGGCCGGGGCGGTCACGGTCGAGTTCCAGCGGGGACGCTATGAGCAGGCCGCGCCGTGCGTCTTTACGGCTGAGGACTCGGGGACGGCCGCTGCGCCGGTCCTTTATCGCGCGGCTCCCGGCGCCGAGGTGCGCATCAGCGGCGGCGTGCGGCTGTGGCAGATGAAACCGCTCGGCGACACGAACATCCTGGAGCGCCTGCCCGCGGAGGCGCGCGGCAAGGTGCTGACGGTCGACCTGGTGAACCAGGGGCTCTTCGACTACGGCGTCGAGCCGACCGGCTCCAAGGCGCAGCCCGCCTCGGCCCTGCAGCTGACCTACAATGACGCGCTGATGACGCTGGCCCGCTACCCGAACGAGGGGTTCGTGACCGTGGCCGACCTGCCGCAGGGACCGAAGGGCCCGACCTTCACCTATGCCGACGAGCGCATCTCACGCTGGGCGGGCGAGTCCGACCCGCACGGCCAGGGCTACTGGGCGCACGACTGGGCCGCCTGCGCGATCGCCTTCGACAAGCTGGACCCCGCCACCCGCACGATCACGCAGCGGCGGCCCGGCAGCGGCTACGGCTTCCGCAAGGGCGGGCGCTGGTACGGCTACAACCTGCTCTGCGAGCTGGACGCCCCCGGCGAGTACTACGTGGACCGCCTGCGCGGACGCCTCTACTTCTGGCCGCCGGACGCGCCCGCGCAAGGCGTGGCGGAGGTGTCGGTCGCAGTCGATCTGCTGCGCCTGAACAATGTGACGAACGTGACGCTGCGCGGGCTGGTCCTCGAGAACGGGCGCGGCTGCGCCGTGCGCATCGACGGCGGTGCGGACGTGGCGCTGGTCGGCTGCACGGTCCGCAACATGGGCGGCTCGGCGGCGGAGATCCGCAACGGCGTGCGCCACCGCGTCGCGGGCTGCGAGCTGTCGCACCTGGGCAACGGCGGCGTGGGCGTGTGGGCGGGCGACCCGGCTACGCTGACCCCGAGCGGGCATGTGATCGACAACAACCACATCTTCGACTATGCGCGGTTCTGCCTGACCTACGGCGCGGCGGTGCAGGTCGGCGGCTGCGGCAACCGCGTCTCGCACAACCTGATCCACGACGGGCCGCACGTGGCTGTGCTGTTCGGCGGACGCGAGAACGTGATGGAGTACAACGAGGTGCACAGCGTGTGCCTGACCTCGGGCGAGATGGGCGCGTTCTATACGGGGCGCGACTGGACGTTGGTCGGCAACGTGATCAACGGCAACTACGTGCACGACATCTACAACCCCTGCTCGCAGCGCAACCGCGCGATCATGCTGGATGACGGCGCGGCGGGGATCCGGATGACCAGCAACCTGATCGTGCGCGTGGCCGAGGGCATCTCGCTGTCGGCGGTGGACAACGTGATCGAAAACAACGTCTTTGTGGATTGCCAGCCGGCGGTCTCAGGCTGGCAGACCTGGACGACGCCTGAGTCTTTCGTTCCGCCCAAAGGCGTCCACGCCCAGATGCCGGAGCAGCTGGCCGCGGTGCCGGTGGATGCCTCGCCGTGGAAAGAGCGCTACCCGCACCTGGCGCTGCTGCGCGACGCGATCCGCGACAAAACGCTGCGCTCGCCCGCGACGCGGACGCGTGTCGAGCGCAACGTGGTCTGGGGGTGCCCGCAGGAATGGATGATCCACGCCAAAGCGTACCCGCGGACCCCGGACGCCTGGCAGATCGGGGACAACAATCTGGCGGGAGTCGATCCGCTCTTCGTGGATCCCGCGAAAGGGGATTACCGGATGAAGCCGGAGTCGCCCGCCTTCAAGACGGGCTTCAAGCCGCTGCCCATCGGGCAGATGGGGCTCTACGCCAGCCCCGAACGCGCCGTCTGGCCCGTCAAGCACGCGGTGCGCATCATCAGCGCCAACCTGACGTACGTCAAGCCGTGAGGGCTTTTCTTTGTGGCGTCAGGCCCTTCCGGACGTGTATGATACTGACGTTGTAAAAACGCGCGTATCAATGGGAAACCATGGGCCCGCAGGCTGGAAGAGGAGCGAGCGTGAAAGGCATTTTGCAGATAGGCCGTATTCTGGCGGCGGCGGGGCTCGCCTCTGTAGGCATGGGCGCCGAAGTCCGGTTTGATTTCGAGAGCGGCGACCTGCAGGGCTGGCGGGTGGTGGAGGGGACGTTCGGCAAAGTCGTGAGCGACCGCGCGAAGGAGCACCATTCGGGCGCGCCGTACACCAAAGAGGGCACGTACTTCCTGTCCACGCTGGAGACGGAGGCCGGGACGCCCAGCGACGATTTCAAGGGCGTCATCGAGTCGCCGGTGGTGGTGCTCAGCGCCCCGGAGATCACGCTCAGCGTCGGCGGCGGAGGTGGCCCGGACGTCTATGTGGCGCTCTGCACGCCGGACGGCAAGGAGGTGGCTTACGCGCGCGGAAACGGCGGACAGAGGATGCTGCCGCGGAGCTGGTCGGTGCCGGAGCTGGTGGGCCGGCCGGTTTTCTTCCGCGTGGCGGACCGCGCAACGGGCGGGTGGGGCCACCTCACGCTCGACCGGCTGGTCTGCCAGGGCGCGATCGATCAGGCGGCCTCCGAGGGACGGTTCAAGGAGCGCCGGCGCGAGATCGCCCGCCTGAACGGGGGCTCGGCCGCGGACCGGCTGCGCGCCGCCGTGAGCGAGTTGGGGAAGACGTTCGGGGCGCGCTATGCGGCGGACGCGTTCCTGGCCCGGCTGGATGCGGCGGAGGCCGCGGACGACGCGGCGGCCTTGGATACGCTGACGCGGGACGCGCTGGTCACCGGCAACCCGCTGCTGACCGACCAGCCGATCCTCTTCGTGACGCGCAAACAGTACAAGCCCGACCACCACAACACCGAGACCTTTTTCCAGACCGGCGAGATCAACACCGGCAGTTACGACACCGAGGGCGCGTTCAAACTGCTCGATGTGAAAACCGGCACGGTCAAAACCCTGTTCGCTCCCGGGACCAACGCCACCGTGCGCGATCCGGACATCAGCTTCGATGCGCGAAGGATCCTGTTCTCCATGCGCAAGAACAAGGATGACAACTATCACCTGTACGCGATGGACGCCGACGGCACCGGCGTGCGCCAACTCACCGCCGCGCCGGGCGTGACGGACCTCGACCCGATCTGGCTGCCGGACGGGGACGTCCTTTTCTCGGCCACGCGCGAGCCCAAGTACTGCATGTGCAACCGGCACGTCATGTGCAACCTCTACCGCATGGAGGCGGACGGCGCGAACATCCACCAGATCGGCAAGTCCACGCTCTTCGAGGGCCACGCCTCGCTCATGCCGGACGGGCGCGTGCTGTATGACCGCTGGGAGTATGTGGACCGCAACTTCGGCGACGCGCAGGGGCTGTGGGTCTGCAATCAGGACGGCACGGGCCACGCGCTCTACTGGGGCAACAACACCACCAGCCCCGGCGGCGTGATCGACGCCCGCGCGCTCTCGCAGGCGCACCTCGCCATCGCCATCCTGGGTTCGTGCCACGACCGGCCGTGGGGCGCGCTGGGGCTGATCGACCGCTCCAAGGGCGTGGACGGCCGCGAGCCGATCCTGCGCACGTGGCCGGCCGATTTCATCAACCGCATCAAGACGGCCGGGCAGGACTTCGACTCCACGAAGTCGGTCGCCCGCAAGTTTGAGGACCCCTTCCCCTTGGATGACGGCCACTTCCTCTGCGCGCGGCAGACCGGCAAGGGCGAGGAGATGGGGCTCTACTACCTCGACCTGCACGGCCACGAGGTGCTGCTGCACGCCGAGGCGCCGGGCTGTTACGATCCGATGCCGCTGCGCCCGCGGACGCCGCCGCCCGTGCACCCGCGGCGGCGGAACTTCGACGATCCGAAAGCGCCCGGCACGTTCTATGTGCAGAACGCCGCCCTCGGCACCCACATGCAGGGCGTGCAGCCGGGCGCGGTCAAGTCCCTGCGCATCGTGGAGTCGCCGGAGAAGCGGAGCTGGTCGCAGCGCGGGTGGGGCGGGCAGGGCGAGCAGGCGCCGGCCATGAACTGGCACAACTTCGAGAACAAGCGCATCCTCGGCACCGTGCCGGTGGAGGCGGACGGCAGCGCGTATTTCGAGGTGCCTGCCAACACCTACGTGTTTTTTCAGGCCCTCGACAAGGACGGCCTGATGGTCCAGTCGATGCGCTCGGGCATCTATGTGCAGCCCGGCGAAACCTACGGCTGCGTGGGCTGCCACGAGAACCGCGTGGGAGACATCCCGCCCGTCAGCGCGACGCCCAAGGCCATGAAGCGGCCGGCGGACCCCTTGGACGGCTGGCGCGGCGCGCCGCGCCTCTTCAGTTTCCAGCGCGAGATCCAGCCGATCTTCGACAGGCACTGCGTGACGTGCCACGACTACGGCAAGAAGGCGGGGGAGAAACTGAACCTCGCGGGTGACCGCGATGTGGTCTTCAGCACCTCCTACGTGGACCTGTGGACGCAGGGCGCGCTCACCTGTGTGGGCGCGGGGCCGGCGGAGATCCAGCAGGCGTACACGTGGGGCAGCCATCCGTCCAAGCTGATCAGGACGCTGCGCGCCGGACATTCGGACGTGAAGCTTTCTCCGGAGGAGCTGGACCGTCTCGTCACCTGGGTGGACCTGAACGCACCCTACTATCCGTGCTACGCGTGCGCCTACCCGCAGAACCCGGGCGGACGCTCGCCGCTGACCGACAGCGAGTGGAAGCGGCTGAAAGCGCTGACGGGCGTGCAGATCGCGATCAGCCACGCCGCGAAACAGCGTGCGACGGTGAGTTTCGAACGTCCGGAGCGCAGCCGGATACTCCTGCCCGCGTCAACCAACACGGCGGCGCGCGCCGAGGCGCTGGCGCTGATCCAGGAGGGCGCGCGGCGGCTCAAAGAGAACCCGCGCGCGGACATGGAGGGGTTCACGCCCTCCGAGGCCGACCTCCTGCGCGAGAAGAAGTATCAGGCGCGCCTGGACGCCGAGCGTGCGGTCTACGCAGCGATGCGGGCCGGCAAGAAAGTGTACGATGCCGGACTGCCGCATTAAAAAGGAGCCTTTTCCTGTGAGCCTGAGCCCTGCAAAAGTGAGGCGAACGCGCAAGCCGGTCACGATCAACCAGCAGATCCTCGCGGCGCTGGTGGGCGTGAACATGCTCGTGACGGTCCTCTTTTCTGTGGCGTTTTACGCGAGGCAGAAGAATACGGTGATGGCGGACATCGACACGACGCTCTATGCCGTCGCGACCCTGGCACGCGCGACCCTCCCCGCCGATTACCATGACCGGATCACGGCCCCGTCCTCGGTCTCCGACAGCGAGTTCCAGAAGATCGTGGACCGCAACAACCGGCTGTGCAAATCCCTCGGTCTTGAGTACATTTGGAGCCTGATGCTGGTGGACGGCCGGGTCGTCTTCACCACGTCGACCTCCCCTGACAAGGTTGCGGAGAACCGGAAACACGCCGCTTTTTTCGAGCCGCACTCGAATCCCGAATTCTACCTCCCTACGTTCGAGAGCATGCGGCCGACCTACAGGACCAACCATGACAAATGGGGGCATAACCGCGTCGCCCTGCTCCCCTTTGTTGACGCGCATGGGCGCAAATGCCTTTTCGGCGCGTGCTTCAGTCTGGCCGAGGTTGACCGGCACTTGCGGAGCCTCGTCAGGCAGGCGACAGGTATCGGATTTGCGTTGTTTGCGGTGAGCATGGCCGTCGGTTTCTGGGTCACACGGCGGATCACGCGCCCGATCCATCAGCTGACGGAAACCATTCAGGGGATCGCTGCGGGGCAAAGCGACCTGGTGGCTTCGGAGTTCGGCTCGAGCGAGCAGGTGATCTTGGCCCGCCAGTTCAACCTCATGAACCGCGCCTTGCAGGACAAGATTTCCGAACTGCAGGCGGCGCGGGAGCGGCTGATCGAGCGCCACGACACGGAGCTGAAGCAGACGGAAGAGGAGCTGGTTCTGAGCGAGCAGCGTTATCGGGCGCTGCTCAACTTCGCGGTGGACGGCATTCTGGTCGGCACCGCTGATGAGACCATCATCGAGGCGAACGAGTGCATGTGCGCGTTTTTCGGCATGCCGCGCAGCGAGGTCATCGGGAGGCATATCCGCGAGATGCCCTTCACGCCGGAGAGCGTGCAGCGCACGCCCTTCCGCTTCGAGCGCGTGCAGACCGGGGAGATGGTCGTGAGCGAGCGTTCGATCCGGCGGCCGGACGGGTCGGAGATCGTCATCGAGATGCACACCAAGATGATGGCCGACGGCACCTTCCAGTCCATCTACCGCGACGTCACGGAGCGCAAGCGCACGGAGGACTCGCTCCGGGAGACCCGCAGCATGCTCGAAGAGGCTCAGCGCATGGCCAAGCTGGGCGCCTGGAAATACGAGGTCGCCACGCAACGTTTCATCTGGACCGACGAGGTCTATCGCATTCACGGCGTCGGACGCGACTTCGACATCAACAACCTGGATACGGATGTCAGTTTCTTTACGCCGGAGAGCCGGCCGGTCATCAAGCAAGCCTTCCTGGGGGCCGTGGAACAGGGGGTGCCGTACGATTTGGAGTTGGCCTTCGTGCGCGCCGACGGGGAACACCTCTGGGTGCGCGCATCGGCCCTGCCCGTCGTCGAGAACGGGAAAGTTGTCCACGTGGACGGCAACTTCATGGACATCACCGAGCGGAAGCAGGCCGAAGAGAAACTGGTGAGTAACGAGCGGCGTTACCGGGCGCTGCTGAATTTCGCTGTGGACGGCATTCTGGTGGGCGACCCTGACGGGACCATCGTCGAGGCGAACGAGCGCATGTGTGCGCTGTTCGGTTTGGCACGCGCCGAGATCATCGGGAAGCAGATCCGCGAAATGCCCTTTACGCCGGAGAGTCTGGCGCGCAGCCCGTTCCGGTTCGACCTGCTGAAGCAAGGCGAGATGATCGTGAGCGAGCGTGCGGTCCGGAGGTCCGACGGATCGGAAATCATCGTTGAGATGCACTCGAAGGTGATGGCGGACGGCACCTACCAGTCCATCTTCCGTGACATCACGCGGCGCAAGCAGACGGAGGACGAGCTCAGGCGCAACCAAGAGGAGATCTCCCGTCAGAATGAAACGTTTGCGGCCTTGCTGCACAATCTCAACGTCGGTGTCTTCATGGTGGAGGCGCCCTCCGGCAAGCCGCTGGTGGCCAATGAGGCGGCGTGCCGGCTGCTGGGGAGAGGCGTGCTGCCGGATGCCGACAGCTTCAGCCTGGGGGACGTCTACGAGGCCTACAGAGGCTCCGACCGCGTACGCTACCCGGTGGACGAGATGCCCATCGCGCTGGGGATGAAGGGGGTCAGTGCCCATGTGGAAGACCTGGTGGTTGTGCGTCCCGACGGTACAGAGGCGCGGCTGGAGATTTTCGGGACCCCGGTCAAGGATGGGCAGGGCCGCGTCTGGGCCAGCCTGGTGAGCTTTGTCGACATCACCGAGCGCAAGCGCGTGGAGCTGGCGTTGCGGGAGAGCGAGGACCGCTATCGCCAGTTGTTCGAGATGGAGTCGGACGCGATTTTTCTGATCGACAATGAAGCCGGTCGGATTCTGGATGTGAACCTGGCCGCCCAAACGCTGTACGGATACAGCCGTGACGAGCTGCTTGCCAAACGGAATGCCGACCTGTCGGCCGAGCCGGAGCAGACGCGACTGCTGACGCAGAGGGCCGCTGACGAAAGCCCGGCCCTGCTTAGAATCGCCCTGCGCCAGCACCGCAAGTGCGACGGCACGGTTTTCCCGGTCGAGATCGCGGCCCGCAGCTTCAACATGAATGGGCGCCCCGTCCACATCGCGGCGATCCGCGATATCACCGAGCGGCGCAAGGCGCAGGAGCTCATGGAGTCATGGAACACGGCGCTGGAGCGGCGCGTCGCCGAGCGGACGGCGGAGGCGGATAAGCGCATGCACCAGCTGCAGCGGCTGACCGCGCAACTGATCCGCGCCGAGGAGAACGAACGGCAGCGGATTTCGGATGTGCTGCACGAGGATCTGCAACAGACGCTGGTGGCCACGCGGATGACGCTGGGGGTTGCGCTTGAGCCGGTCAGGAATCTGGGCGTGCAGGAATCGCTCCAGCGGGTTGACGACATGCTTTCGCAGGCGATCCGGCTGACGCGGACGCTGGTCCAGGAGATTGCCGTGCCGTCGGTAAAGGAGGGCGAGCTGCCGGCGGCGATCGGCTGGATCGCGTCGCAGATGCAGGAAAAGTTCGGGGTGAAGGTCACGCTGAAGGTTGGCAAGGGGCTGGAGCCTGTCAGCGAGAACGTGTACCTGTGTCTTTACCGCGCGGTCCAGGAAATCCTGTTCAACGTGGTCAAGCATGCCCATGTTAAAGAGGCGGAGATCACGATCCGGGAGGACACGCCGCAGTTGGTCCGTGTGACGGTCACGGACAGGGGCTGCGGGTTTTCGGCCGCCGCCCTGGAGGCCGCGGGCAGGGCGGGGTCGGGGGTCGGGCTGTACGGCATTCGCGAGCGGATCGAAGGGCTGGGCGGCCACATGGAGATCGTCAGCGACGCGGGCGCGGGAGCCTCCGTGATCCTGACGGTGCCCGCGCATGACACGCCTGATGAAGCGGGCTTGTCACGGGGGGGGGCAGCCCGGTGTCCCTGCGCCCTGACCCCGTCCGGCGTTTCAGGCGGACGCGCGCTTCCGGAGCGTTTTCCGCTGACGGAAGGGAACGTCTCTGGCACAATACGCGCCCATGAAAACAGCACTCTTCGATTTGGACGGCACGCTGATTGACTCGCGTGCGGACCTGGCCCTGGCCGTGAATCTCACGCGGCAGGACTTCGGGCTGCCGCCGAAATCGGTCGGGGACGTGGTGGCCTGCGTGGGCGAGGGGGTGAGGGTGCTGATCGAGCGCGCGATTCCGGAACGCCCCGAGCTTTGGGAAGCGATGCTGGCGCGCCAGAGGGTCCATTACCTGGCGCACATGTTGGACCGGACCTGTCTCTATCCCGGCGTCCGCGAGACGCTGCGCGCCCTGCGCGCGGCGGGCTGGCGTTTGGCGGTGGTGACCAATAAGCCGGGCCCGGTCACGCGCCCGATTCTGGAGAGGCTCGGCGTGCTGGAGTATTTCGGCGCGGTGGTGGGCGGCGGGGACTGTCCGGCGCTCAAGCCCGACCCCGCCCCGCTCCTGCTGGCCGCCGCGCAGCTGGGCGTGACGCTGGACGCGCAAGACTGGATGGTCGGCGACCATGTCACCGACCTCGAGGCGGGACGACGGGCCGGCATCCGGCGCTGCTTCTGCCGGTTCGGCTTCGGCGAGGCGCGCGGCGAAACGCATGAGCTGGCCATTGACCGGATGGACGCTTTTCTCGCCGTTCTCAAGCCTTCGGCGTAGTCCTGCCCCATACTTGAACGTCTGGGCGGGCTGTGGTATGATGCGGCATCACCAGATGCAGCGTCTGTGGGCCGCTCCTCGCGGCGGGGCCTGGGGCGCTGAGGTCGCTTGTCATAATCGAAGGAGCGATTGGCAGCAGTCATCGTCATGAAAACGGAAAAAATGAACCAGCAGGTCGGCAGGCCCGTGGCGGTGGTCGACATCGGGTCGACTTTTATCCGGCTGATCATTGCGGAGAAGCGCGGCGGGAAAGGGATCTGCGTGTTAGAGCGGGCGGTGCAGTCCGTGACCATCGGCCGCGACGTGGTGGAGTCTAAGCGGATTGCCAACACGACCATTGAGCAGTGCGTGCAGATCCTGAAGAGCTTCCTCATGTTGCTGAAGGATTACGCCATCCGCCCGGAGTCAGTCAGGGCCGTGGCCTCCGCCGCCATCGGGCAGGCTGACAACAGTGATGCTTTTCTTGACCGGCTTTTGATCGCTTCGCGAATCTCCTTCCGCATGCTCGATCCGGGGCAGATCGGCTACTATTACCATCTGGCGTTCCGCGTCGTTCCGGGCCGGCAGGCCGGCTGGGATAAGGGCGGCGTCGTGGTGATGGAGATCGGCGGGCTCACCTGCGGATTGCTCTATCGCAAGGAAGGCGAGATCCGCTTCGCCCAGACCTATGGCGTGGGCTCGCTGCGCATCCGCCAGCAGATGGAATCGGCCGGCTTGGGGCCTGAGAAACTCGACGAGCAGGTCGCGGGCCGGACGCGTGAGATGGCGCTGCATCTGCGCCAGAACATCGGCGAGAAGGAGCCGGTCAAGCTTTTGCTGATGGGCCGCGAGATGCGTTTTGCCGCCGCGCGCCTGCGCAACGGCGCAGTGAAAGCCGGTGCCGCGGCCGCCGCCGTGACGAAGGTCCCCGTGGCTGAACTCAAACGTCTGATCCGGCAGGTGATCGGCGAGCCGGTGGAGGCGGTTGTCCGTTCCTGGCAGATTTCCTATCCCGACGCGGAGATTCTGGCGCCGACACTCTGCATGGCCCTGTCGATGGCTCAGACGCTCGGACTCAAAGACGTGTACGTGAGCGATTTCTCGTTCAGCGACGGCCTGCTGGTCGAAGCCGTGGACGATCCGGCCTGGACGACGACCATGATGCGGCATCTCGTGCGCATCGCGCGCGAGACGGGCGAAAAATACATGTATGATGCCCGCCACGCCGCGCAGGTTTCGGAAATCGCGCTGACGCTTTTTGACCTGCTGAAGGCCGAGCACGACTGCACCGACCGGCACCGCTTGCTGCTGGAGGTGGCGGCGCTGCTGCATGACATTGGCGTCTTCGTCAACGCCCGCGGCCACCACAAGCACGCGATGTATCTTATCCAGAACACCGAACTCATCGGACTTTCCCTCGCCGAGACCAACCTCGTCGCCCTGGTCGCGCGGTACCACCGCAAGGCGATGCCGCAGATGAGCCATCCGGAGTACGCGGGGCTTGCGCATGAGGACCGGCTGATCGTCTGCAAGCTTGCCGCGCTGCTGCGCGTGGCGGATGCGCTTGACCGCGTGCACGATCAAAGTCTGGGCCGGCTGCGGTTCGAGCTGGAGAGCGATGCGCTGGTCTGCATCCCTGGCCGGCGCGTCGGGACCAGCGCCGAACAGGTGGCGCTCGGCGAGAAGGGCGACCTGTTCGAACTGATTTATGGGCGGCGCAGCTACGTGCGCAGCCCGCGTTGATCTGGAGCCGCAGGACATGAAGAAAACCTTTCATCCCCGCTTCTTCAACCGCGAAACCAGCTGGCTGGCCTTTAATCAGCGCGTGCTGGATGAGGGCCGCGACCCGCAGCTGCCCCTCTTGGAGCGGCTCAAGTTTCTGGCGATCACAGCTTCGAATCTCGACGAGTTCTTTATGGTCCGCGTGGGCGGCCTGAAGCTGCTGCTGGCCGAGAAAGTCCGGCGCTGCGACCTGTCGGGCCTTACGCCGCGCCAGCAACTGGGGCTGGTGACGCGGCGGATCCGGCAGATGGTGGCCGAGCAGTACGTGCTCTACCGGACGCTGGCGTCCGAACTGGCGTCGCAGGGCTTTCTCGTTCCCGAGACGCTCGACGACCTGTCAGCCGAACAGCAGTCCCGGGTGACGCGTGAATTCGATGAGCGGGTCTTTCCGCTGCTCTCTCCCGTGGCGTTGGCCGGGGAGCGCGCCTATCGTCCGTCCGGCCTGCTGCTGCACTGTGCGGTGCGCCTCGCGCCCGCGCAGCCGGGCGGAGACGAACGCTTCGCGGTGGTTCCGCTGGGTCCGCTGGTGCCGCGCTTCCTGCACGTCCCCCAAGCGTCCGGCGCGGTCTGCGTGCCCGTTGAACAGGTCGTGGCGCGGCAGGCCGGCCGGTTCTTCGACGGTTGCAAGGTCCTGGAGTGCGCGCCGTTCCGCGTGACGCGCAATGCCGACATCGAGCTGCGCGAGGATCTGTCACCTGACCTGCTGGTCGGCATGCAGGAGCTGCTCGACGACCGGCGCGAGACGGCCTGTATCCGGCTGGAGGTGCAGCGGTCGGCCTCCCGGCCGCTGGTGAGCGCCCTGGCCGCGCTCCTGGGCGTGGACCGGGCCGACATCTACCCGATCGACGGGCCGCTCGAACTGCGCGCCTTGCTGCCGCTGACGCAGTCGGAAGGGTTTGACGCGCTGCGGGACGACCCCTGGCTGCCCGTGCCGTCGCCGGCGGTGAACCTCAAGGAATCGCTGTTCCCGCAGATCGCCGAACACGACATTCTGCTGATCCATCCGTATGAGTCGTTCGCTCCGGTCCTCAAGTTTCTGGATGACGCCGCCGGCGATCCCGAGGTGCTGGCCATCAAGCAGGTGCTTTACCGTATCGCGCCCGACAGCGCGGTGGTCGGGGCTTTGGTCCGCGCCGCTCAGGCCGGCAAGCACGTCACGGTGCTGATTGAGCTCAAGGCGCGTTTCGACGAGGCGCACAACATCGGCCAGTCCCGCCGGCTCGAGCAGGCCGGCGTCCAGGTGATTTATGGCGTGCGCGGACTCAAGACCCATGCGAAGGTCTGCCTGGTCGTGCGCCGCGAGCGGCAGGGGCTGGTGCGCTACGTGCACTTCGGCACCGGAAACTACAATGAGCGGACGGCCGCGATCTACAGCGACATCGGCTATTTCACCTGTGATCCGGAACTGGGCGCCGACGTGTCGGATTTCTTTAACGCCGTCACGGGCTACTCCCAGCCGCAGACGTTGCGGCGACTGGGCATGGCGCCCTTCAATCTCCGCACGACGCTGCTGCATCTGATCGCCGGCGAGATGGCCCGCGCCAAGAACAAGGAGAAGGCCCTGATCATGCTCAAGATGAACGCGCTGACGGACGAGGCCCTGATCGAGGCCCTGTACGCCGCTTCACAGGCGGGCGTTAAAGTGCGGTTGAACATCCGCGGCATCTGCTGTCTGCGTCCCGGCGTCAGGGGGTTGAGCGAGAACATCGAGGTCGTCAGCATTGTCGACCGTTTTCTCGAACACGCGCGCGTGTTCAGCTTTCTTGACGGAAGGCGCGAGCGGCTTTTCATCTCCAGCGCGGACGGCATGCCGCGTAATCTCGACAAGCGGGTGGAGCTGATGGTCCCGGTCCTGAACGAGGCGGCGAGGAGCCGGCTGCAGAACATCCTGAAAACTTATTTTAAAGACAATGTGAAGGCGCATATGCTCCTGCCTGACGGAACCTATCGGCGGTGCCGCCCTGACCGGAAGACGGCGCCCTGCCGCAGCCAGCACGCGATTTTTGAGGACGTTCAAGCCGCCGTCTGCGCGCATGAACAGATGAAGCCGACCCAGTTTGAGCCTTGCCGGCGGGCACGCGCCGCGGCGGGGCTGGACGCGTAAAGGACGAGACTATGAAAAGGCAAACGAAGCTCCACCGCACGATCGGCATTCTCACCGCGGGCGGCGACTGTCCCGGACTGAACGCCGCCATTCGCGCGGTGGCGAAATCGGCGATGCACTACGACATCACGGTCGTGGGTTTCTTGGACGGATTCCGGGGACTGGTCGAAAACCGGTTCGTGACGCTCGACGACCGCATGGTCAGCGGCATCCTGACCGTCGGCGGCACGATCCTGGGCTCCAGCCGCGACAAGCCGCATAAGATGGACATGGGCGGCACCGTGATGGACATGACCAAGGTGGCGATCGCCAACGCCCGCCGCATGCACCTCGACTGCCTGGTGTGCCTGGGCGGCAACGGCACGATGAAAAACGCCTCCCGCCTGATCCAGCAGAACGGCCTCAACGTCATCACCTTGCCCAAGACGATCGACAACGATGTCGCGATGACGGACACCTGCTTCGGGTTCGACACCGCCAAGAGCATCGCCACCGAGGCGATCGACCGGTTGCACACCACCGCCACCAGCCACCACCGCATCATCGCGCTGGAGCTGATGGGCCATTCCGCGGGCTGGCTGGCTTTGGGCGCCGGGATTGCCGGCGGCGCGGATGTGATCCTGATCCCGGAGATTCCGTACGACATCCGCACCATCGCCGAATTCCTCAGGATCCGGCGCCAGAGCGGCAAGCGGTTTTCCATCATCGCCGTGGCCGAGGGGGCGACGGCGGTCGGCGGAAAGGGCGAGGACGGCGGCGGCGCTTCCGGCGGCAAGAAAGCCGGCAGGAAGAAGGCCGAGCGGTCGGAGGAGGCCGAGCGGCCCGGCACGGAGGCGCATCAGGAACCGCTGATGATCCAGGAGCCCATGGTCAACCGCATCGTCCGCGAACTGCAGCTCCTGACCGGGGTCGAGGCGCGCATGACCCAGCTCGGCCATGTCCAGCGCGGCGGCACGCCGACAGCGACCGACCGGCTGCTGTGCACGCGGCTCGGCGCGATGGCGGGCGAGCTGATCGCGGCGCGCCACTACAACGTCATGGTGGGCGTCAAGGGCGACACCTGCGTGCCGGTGCCGCTGGCAAAGGTCGCCGGCATTGTCCGCACCGTGCCGGCCGAGCACCCGTGGATTCAGGCGGCCCGCATGGTCGGCACCTGCATGGGCGACCGGCTCTGAGCCGCGTGGCCCCGGGAAGGCCGCCCGGGCGCCTGTTTCAGGCGCCTCCGGGATGCGGCTGAACGCAAGGCTGGCAATCCGCTCACGCGCCGCTTACAATGTTTTCCCGTGATTAGGCGCGAAGCGCTTGGAACAGAGGACGGCGGGGGGCCGTCCGGCTAGGGATAAACGAAAGAGCCACGGAACTGAGATGGTAAAACGGTTGATCGGAGTGTCGCTGGCGGCCATGGCTGCGGCGGCGTGCGCCCAGAACGCGGCGGGGGCCGCGGAGAAAAAGACGGGGTTGGATTTCGACGGCGGCGCGGACGTCCGGCTCCGCTACGAATACAAGGACAACTGGATGGGCAAGGGCAGCACGGCCGTCAGCCCGCTGTACGAGGATTACTGCCGGGTGCGGAGCCGCGTGTGGGGCCAGGCCACCTATGGCGAAGATCTGGGCGCCCACCTGCGCCTGGGGGACGAATTCCGCGGCTACCGCAACAGCCCGGACAATGACAAGAACAAGTTCCCGGACGAGGTCTTCATCGACAACCTCTACGTCGATTTCAACAACCTCGGCGACCGCGTGGACCTGCGCGCCGGGCGGCAGGACATCAAGGAGGGGGCGGGCCGGCTCGTCAGCGACGGCACGCCCGGCGACGGCTCGCGCTCGGCCTACTTCAATGCCGTTCTGGCGAAGGTCAGGATGCTGGAGAAGAGCGACGTCGACCTCATGGGCACGTGGAACCCCTACCGCGACGACGCGACGCTGGGCAATCCGCATGATCCGTATGATCTCACCAAGATCCGGAGCGGCGACCCCTACTCCAAGATGGGCGAGCGGGGTCTGATGGCTTACCTCCACTGCAACGAGGTCGAAGACGTCCCGACGGAGCTCTACTGGATCTGGAAACAGGAGACGCGTTTCTACGACAGCGCGGGCAAGCGTTACCCGGGGCGCGACTTCCACACGCTCGGCACGCGCCTGGCGCCGAAGCTCAACGACAAGCTCTCGGGCGAGCTCGAGGCCGCCGTGCAGGCGGGCGGCGTGGACGGCGAGGAGGGGCTGCAGCGCCGCGACATTTTCGCGTACATGGGGTATGCGGGCCTGACCTACTCCGAGAAAGAGGTGTTCGGGAAGCCCAGGCTGACGGGCGCGCTGTTGTACTTGTCGGGCGATGAGGACAGCTACTACAAGACCGCCGGCGGCGGCACCGACAGCGGCTGGAATCCGGTGTTCAACCGCACCACCTGGTTCAGCGAGATCGCCTCGGGCATGTACGACCAGTACCGCTGGTCCAACCTGATCTATCCGCACCTCGAAGCCGCCGTCGAGCCGCACAGGAAGCAGACGGTCAAGCTGCAGTCCGGGCCGATGTTCGCCGCCGAGAGGGACAACGGCGCGACGGACGATTACCGCGGCTTCTTCACGCAGCTCCGCTACGACTTCCCGCTCCTCTCCAACGTGTTCGGCCAGCGCGGCGATCTGACCGGGGCGGTGGTGGGCGAGACGCTTGTCTACGGCGATTATTACCGGCATGAGACCGCCGCCGTAGACGAGGACGCGGCCTACTGGCTGCGGTTCGAGGTGAACGGCAAGTTTTAGGGCGTGCCGGGCCGGGACGCGGCGGCGGCGCGCGTTTCCGACATGACCGCTTCTTTTTAAGCGGGAAACCTTGTAGAATCCGATGCGACCCCCGGGCCGCCTGACGCGGCCGCGCGGCGTGCCGGCGCGGGGGTGTCGAGCGCCGGACGGACGTCACGATCAGCCGGCACACGCGGGTGCCGGCATAAACGGAGGAGCTATGGCGAATGAGACCCTGCTGATTGTCGAAGATGACGCCGATATCCGGGAGCTGCTCCGGTACAACCTGGAGCGCGAGGGATACAAGATCGTCGAGAGCGCCTCGTCCGAGGAGGCGCACCGGCAGATGGCCAAAGCCGTCCCTGACCTGATCCTGCTGGACCTCATGCTGCCGGGGACCGACGGGTTCGCGTTCTGCCGGGCCGTGCGGGCGGACGAGCGGACCGCCAAGGTCCCGGTGATCATGGTGACGGCGCGCGACGAGGACGCCGACATCGTGGCCGGGCTGGAGGTGGGCGCGGACGACTACATGACCAAGCCCTTCAGCGCGCGCATCCTTTCGGCGCGCGTGCGGGCGGTGCTGCGCCGGCGCGCGGTCGAGCCGGGGGACGAGGCCGACATCCTGACGCGGGGGCCGGTCGAGATCGACCGGACGCACCATGCGGTCACGATCGAGGGCCAGCCGCTGACGCTCACGCTGAGCGAGTTCAAGACGCTCGACCTCCTGATGAAGCGGCCCGGCGTGGTCTTCTCGCGGTATCAGATCGTGGATGCGGTGCACGGCGAAGACTATCCGGTGACGGACCGTTCGGTCGACGTGCAGATCGTGGGGCTGCGGCGCAAGCTGGGCAAATACGGCGATCTGATCGAGACGGTCCGCGGGGTCGGGTACCGGATGAGGGCGGAGTAAAAAGTGAAGACGCGGACACTGTTCTGGCAATTTTTCGGCACGCACACCCTGATCCTGCTGGTGGCGGTCGGCTTCGTTTCGTTCTATTCCTGGCACTCCAGCCGGGCGGCGTTTCAGCGGGAGTGGGTGCGCGAGCTGGAGATGCAGGCCCGCCTGGCGGCGGCGCTGTTGCCGCAGGCGGACGGCTCGGTGGACGCGACGGCGACCGCGCGCTTTATCGAGCGGCTGGGCCAGGCCGACGAGCACCGCTTCACGTTGATCCTGCCCGACGGCAAGGTGCTGATGGACTCCGGGGCGGACGCCAAACGCATGGAGCCGCACAACGACCGGCCCGAGGTGATCGATGCCCTCAAATACGGCCAGGGGATGAGTCAGCGGTACAGCGCCAGCCTGGGGAAGCAGATGCTCTATCTGGCGCGGCGGGTGCCGCGCGAGGGGCCGGTGCAGGCCGTCGTGCGGGTGGCGTCCCCTGTGCGGACGCTGACGCGGGACATGGACGCGGAGGATCAGGTGCTTCTGGTGCTGCTGGCGGTGGTGCTGGGCGCGACGATGCTGCTCAGCTACGCGGCCGCGCGGCGGATCATCGGGCCGGTTTCGGAGTTGCAGAAGGGCCTGACGCGCATCGGGGGCGGCGACTTGTCCTACCGTCTGGAGATCCCGCCGGTGCCGCATCTGGCGGCGCTCACGCGGTCGATCAACCAGACGGCGGACCGGCTGCAGAAGCACATCCGGGAGCTGAACGAGGAACGCAATCTGCGCGCGCTGATTCTGGCCAACATGACGCGCGGGGTGATCGCCATCGACGCCCGGCACGCGATCCTGGACATCAACGACGCGGCGCTGCGGCTCTTGGACCTGAGCCCTCCCGCTCCCGAAGGCGGCGCGCGCATCGGCGAGGTGGTCCGGTACCCCGAGCTGCTTCTGCTGATCGACGAAAGCGAGCGCGGCGGCGGGCCGGTCGAGAAAGAGATGACGGTGGACGGCGCGGGCGAGGTGTTGCTGAACATGCGGGCCACGGCCTTGAACGATCGGGAGGGCCACCGCCTCGGCACGCTGGTGGTGCTGAGCGACGTGACGCTGCTGCGGCGCCTGGAAACCGTGCGGCAGGACTTTGTGGCCAACGTGTCGCACGAGCTGCGCACGCCGGTCACCTCCATCAAGGGCTTCGCCGAGACGCTTCTGGACGGGGCCGTGCGCGATCCCGCGACGGCGGACCGCTTCCTCAAGATCATCGTGCGGCAGGCGGGCCAGTTGGAGTCGATCATCCGTGACCTGCTGGAGCTGTCGCGGCTGGAACAGAACCCGGCGCAACCCCTGGACCGGCAAGCGACCCCCGTGGAGGGGGTCCTGAAGGGCGCGATCGAGCTCTGCCAGAGCCGCGCCGAAGGACGTGACGTGACCGTTTCGCTCGCCTGTGCGGAAGGGCTGAGCGCCGTCATGCACGCGGGGCTGATGGAGCAGGCGCTGGTGAACCTGATCGACAACGCGGTCAAATACGGCGCGGGCGGCGAGGGCGCGAAGGTGGAGGTGGCGGCGGACCGGGAGGGGGCGTGTGTCCGGATCACGGTGCGCGATCACGGGCCCGGCATTGACCACCCGCATCTGGAACGCCTGTTCGAGCGCTTCTACCGCGTGGACAAGGGCCGCAGCCGCGAGCTGGGCGGAACGGGGCTGGGCTTGGCCATCGTCAAGCACATCGTGCTCCTTCACAACGGCACGGTCGGCGTCGAGAGCGAGCCCGGCAAAGGCTCGACCTTCACCATCCGCCTGCCCGCGTGAGGGGCGGTTTACGGCTGGGCGGACTCAGCGGGCCCGCTCAGCTGGAGCGGGGCGGGGTGAATCCGGTAGCTCGGGGGCGCCAGCATGCCGCCGGAGACGATCATCTTGATGCCGTCCTCGACCGAGATGTCGGTGAACTGGACGTCCTCCGCAGGCAGCATCAAGAGAAAACCCGAGGTCGGGTTGGGCGTGGTGGCGACGAAGACGCGGTAGAGCGTCTTGCCTTCGGGGTTGAGGATCGTGCCGGTGATGAAGCCGATGGCCAGCGAGCCGCGGCGCGGGAACTCGACGAGCACCACGGCTTTGAAGGCCGCCTTGGTCGAGGACGAGAACGTTTCAACCACCTGTTTGGAGGCGGAGTAGACCGATTTCACGATCGGCAGCTTCAAGAGCAGGGCCTCGCCCCACTGGATCACGCGGCGGCCGATGATGAGCGTCGTGATGAGGCCGGCCAGATAGATCAGCACGACGGTCACGCACAGCGCGATCAGCGTCAGGATGTACTCGGGCAGCTCGCCCACCCACGGCCGCATCAGGGGGCGCACGAAGGCCGTGAGCGACGAAAAGAACAGGTTCAGGATGAAGAGGGTGATCGCCAGGGGGATCAGCACCAGCAGGCCCGACACCAGCCGGGTGCGCAGGTGCTTGCTGACGGCTGAACCGGTGCTTTTTTCCGCGTCGCTACTCATGGGAGGCTCTTTTCAGGTTGCCGGGGCGGTTAGCCCCAAATCCACCAGACGAAGGCGCAGGCGCTCAGCACGGCGGCGGCCGTGAAGGGGATGCCGATGCCCATGAACTCACGGAACGAGACGGTGTAGCCGTGTTTCTTGAGGATGCCGAGCGTGACCACGTTGGCGGAGGCGCCGATGGGCGTCAGGTTCCCGCCGAGGCAGGCGCCGATCAGCAGGCCGAACATCAGCAGCGGCACCGGGGCGTGGATCTGGTCGGCGACCTTTTGCGCGACCGGGATCATCACCAGCAGGAAGGGCACGTTGTCCACAAAGCCGGAGACGATCACGGCAAAGACGACGATCATCGTGAAGGCCAGGGCCGCGTTGCCGCCCACGGAGCTCGCCATGAAGCCGGACAACTGGTCCATCCAGCCCGAGTCGCTGAGGCCGCCCACCAGCACGAAGACGCCGATGAGGAAGAAGGTCGTCTCCCAGTCGAGCGTCGTGACGAGCTTGCGCGTGCTGCCCCAGCGCGCGCGCAGGCGGTACCAGACGAGCGCGATGAGGCTCAGGCTCAGCGTGTAGGCGCCGGCGAACCAGGCGAAATCGGGATCGAACACCGTGGCGAAAGACAACCCCAGAACCAGGAAGCCGAGCAGGATCGCCGGCACCCAGGAGCGCGCCTTTTCCTGGGGGATGAGCACGCCTTTGCCCTTGTGGCTGCGGTAGATCACCGCCAGCACGAGCAGCGAGGCGACCGCCCCGATCTGGACCGCGAAGAAGATGCCCGGATGGCCCTTATAGGCGAAGAAGTCCCAGAAGCCCATGCGCATGTAGCCCGCCAGAATCATGCTCGGCGGGTCGCCGATCATGGTGGCGGTGCCCTGCAGGTTGCTGCTGACGGCGATGCCGATCAGCAAGGGCACCGGGCTGATCTTGAGCTTGTCGGCCAGGCTCAGCGCCACGGGCGCGACCAGCAGCACGACGGCGACGTTCTCGACGAACATGGAGATCACGCCCGACAGCGTGCAGAGGGCCAGCATGGCGACGCGCGTGGACTTGGACTTGTCGACCAGCCACTCGGCGAGCATGGCGGGAACGCGGGACATCAGGAACATCTCGGCCAGGATCAGCGTGCCGAAGAAGAGACCCATGACGTTCCAGCTGATTTTGGTGAAAAGGGCCTCCCGCCAGCTCAGCACGCCCGTGGCGACCAGGAGCACGCCGCCAAGGCAGGCGGTCCATGAGCGCCGCTGCGGCAGAACCACGAAAAGAGCGTAGCACAGGACGAAAACGATCAGACTGATCCAGGCAGGTGTCATACAAACCTTTGATGCGCCGATGAGGTTAACGAACGGACCCGCCTCTCAGGCGGGGATATGCAAAATGAAGAGCCGTAGAATAGAGCCAAGCGGGGGTGAGCGCAAGCCTGTTTTTGCCCTCCGAACACGCCCGGGTGTGATTCGACTTTGTTGAATCCACACCCGAAGGAGGCGCTAGAATTCAGGAGTAGGGAGTTGCAATGCCATGAAAATGAACGTGTTAGCGCGATGCGCGCGAGGCCGTGTTTGTGTCTTCATAATGAAGTCACACGGGGGCTCCAAAAATCGGTTCTTCGCGGAAGGGTTCCTCCCCGTCAAACGCCGCTTTTTGCGGCTTTTTGCGCGACCCACTTCTGGCCCCTGAATCGCCCCCGACACGCCCGGCGCAAAAGGGCAACACAAAGGCCCCGTGATTTTTCTGGCGTTCGCCCGGCCGTAAGACTAAGATTTCGCGCAATTTTTCGCGTCCCTGCGTTCTCGTTCATTCAAAGGAAGATGTCCATGGCAAACGTCCCCGTGAATCGTGAAACCGTGCTGGAGTTCCACAAAGGCGGCAAAGTCGGTGTCCGTCTGGTGAAACCGCTGAAAACCCCGAACGACCTCTGTCTGGCCTACACGCCGGGCGTGGCGCACGCGGTCAAGGAGATCGCCGCGAAGCCGGAGACGGTCTTCGACTACACCGCGAAGCGCAGCCTCGTGGCCGTCGTGTCGGACGGCACGGCCATCCTCGGGCTCGGCGACCTCGGCGCGGCCGCCAGCATCCCGGTGATGGAGGGCAAGGCGGTCCTCTTCAAGGCCTTCGGCGACGTGGACGCCTGGCCGGTTCCGGTGAACCACTGCCGCCAGGGCGGCGGGAACACCGGCAAGACCGACCCGCAGCGGGTGATCGACGTGGTGATGGCGATCGCGCCGATGTTCGGCGGCATCAACCTCGAGGACATCGCGGCGCCGGCCTGCTTCGAGATCGAGGACAAGCTGGACGCCCTGCTGGACATCCCGGTCTTCCACGACGACCAGTGGGGCACGGCCGTGATCCTGCTCTCGGGCCTGATGAACTACGCCCTGCTGTGCGGCCGCTCGCTGGCCGATCTGCGCGTGGTCATGAACGGCGCGGGCGCGGCCGGCATCCGCATCGCCGACATGTGCAAGGCGGCGGGCGTCAAGGACCTGGTCATGTGCGACACCAAGGGCGTGATCCACGCCGGGCGCACGGACCTGAACGACCACAAGCTGCGCCACGCCTCGGCGACGGCGGCGCGCACGCTGCAGGAGGCGCTGCGCGGCGCGCACGTCTTCATCGGCGTGTCGGCGGCCGACTGCGTGACCGCGGACGACGTGCGCGGCATGGCGGAGTACCCGGCCATCTTCGCGATGTCCAACCCCGACCCCGAGATCCGGCCGGACGTCGTGGCCGAAGTCATGGGCGCGAAGCCCTACGTGATGGCCACCGGGCGCTCGGACTACCCCAACCAGGTCAACAACGTGCTCGGCTTCCCCTTCCTCTTCCGCGGCGCGCTGGACGTGCACGCCCGCACGATCAACACGGAGATGAAGGTGGCCGCGTCCAACGCGCTGGCCGCGCTGGCCCGCGAGCCGGTGACGGCGGACGTGCAGGCGCTCTACCCCAACGAGAAGCTGGCGTTCGGCAACGGGTACATCATCCCGAAGCCCTTCGACCGCCGGCTCTTCGTGGAGATCTCCTTCGCGGTGGCGAAGGCGGCCGTGGAGTCGGGCGCGGCGCCGGCCGACACGGACCTGGCGGCGCTGAAGGCCAGCCTGATCGCGCGCAACGCGGCCCGCGCGTGAGGAGCTGGCCATGCGGTTAGCGTGTAGGCCGGTTTGTAGTACCGCCTTCAGGCGGCGGTTCAGCACGGCAGCGTTGCCGACTGAAGTCGGTGCTACAAACGAGAGTGCCTATCCGCTTGGGCTGGAGACTCCAACGCTTCTCAGGCCGGTTTGCGTTCGAAGGCGCAGGAGAAGGAGCCGTCGGTCTGCGAGCGCGTGGGGATCCGCTCCTCCACGGCCACGCACTCCAGCTTCGGATGGGCCTTGCGCAGGGCGGTGATCTGCTGGCGGTTCTCTTCCGGCTCCAGGCTGCACGTCGAGTAGACGAGGCGGCCGCCGGGCGCGAGCAGCGCGAGGGCGTTCTCCAGCATGACCGCCTGCGTGGCGACCAGCTGCTTCATGCGCTTGGTGGTCCAGCGCCAGCGGGCGTCGGGCCGGCGGCGCAAGACGCCGCTGTTCGAGCAGGGCGCGTCGATCAGGATGCGGTCAAAAAGTCCGTAAGGTCCCAGCGCCGCGGCCGGATTGTCGGTCAGGTCGCCCTGTTGCACCTTGACCCAGTTCTGGCCGGTGCGCGCGAGGTTGGCGCGGACGATCTCCAGGCGGTCCTCGTGGAGGTCGAGCGCCACCAGCTGGTGGCTGTCGGCCACGGGCGCCCCCATGCGCCAGGCGATCTGGATGGTTTTGCCGCCGGGCGCGGCGCAGGCGTCGAGCACCTTGAGGCCGGGCTTCAGCGCGAGCAGGTCCACGCAGGTGGCCATGGCCGGGTCCTGCACGATGAACGCGCCGTCGGCGTAGCCGGGGATCTCCTCGACGCGCGTGCCGCGGGGCATCGGCACGAACGCCGCGGGCGCTCCGGGCGGATAGGCGAGGTAGGTCTCGGCGGGGGTGTTGTTCCACTCGCACAGCGCGAGTGTTTCGGCCTCGCCGAAGCGCTCGAGCCAGCGGGCGATCAGCGCCTCGGGATGGGAGGTGCGGATGCCGACGGGCTGTTTCGCAAGCTCGGCCAGCAGCGCGTCGCGCTGGCGCAGCAGGTTGCGGAGCACGCCGTTCACGAGCCCGGCGGTCTGCTTGGAGGCGAGCTTGGCGGCCTCGACGGTCTCGTTGACCGCGGCGTAGTCGGCCACGCTGGGCATGAACAGGATCTGGCTCGCGCCGACGAGCAGGGCGGCCTCGGTTTCGCCCTTGGGCATCTTCTTCACGAGCTGCTCGAGCGCCCACGTGAGGGTGCGGTAGCGGCGGACCGTGGTGTAGACCAGGTCGGTGACGAAGGCGCGGTCGGGGCCGTCGGGGATCATCCGGTCGGGAAAGTCGTGCGTCTCCAACCAGCGGGTGAGAACGAAAATGGCATCGCGTCTGGAACTCATATGCCGCGCATGATAGTGGAGATAAGGGGAGGTTGGCAATGAGGAATGTTGAAGAGGCGGGCGGGAAAGGGTAAGATGGATGCCAATTTGGACCCGTGTGCCGTCTTCGGGCGGGACATGGCTGTGGAACGGATAATACGGCGGAAACGCGTTAGGGACATTACATGACAAACTTCACGTGGTACGACGTCAGCGACGCCACGGTCGGGCTGCTGTTCGGGCTGGCAGGCGTGCTGGGCGGATATGCGCTGCGCGGCCTGATCGGGCGGTGGCAGGCGGACGCGGTCGAGAAGCAGGCGCAGCTCAAGCTCGCCGAGGCCGACAGCGAGGTCAAGAACCGGCTGAAAGAGGCGGACATTCTGGCGCGCGCCGAGGTGGTCAAGGCGCGCGAGGAGTTCGAGAAGAGCACCAAGGTGCGGCGCAAGGAGCTGCAGGACATCGAGGAGCGGCTGACCGTCCGTGAGGAGAACATGGACAAGAAGGCCATCCTGCTGGAGAAAAAGGACCAGGCGGTCGCCCAGAAGCAGGAGGAGGTGCTGCGCAAGGCCGAGGAGCTGCAGCAGCGGCGGGCCGAGGCTGACAAGCGCTGGGCCGACGCCGAGCAGCGCCTGCAGAAGCTGGCGGGCATGACGCACGAGGAGGCGCGCAAAGAGGTCCAGCAGAAGGCCGAGCAGGAGGTGCGCAGCGAGGCGGGCAGCCTGATCCGCCGCGTGCAGGAGGAGGCCAAGGAGACGGCCGAGCGCGAGGCCGCGCGGATCGTGACCATGGCGGTGCAGCGCTTCTCGATCTCGCACGCGAGCGAAATGATGACCTGCACGGTGCCTCTGCCGAGCGATGACATCAAGGGGCGCATCATCGGCCGCGAGGGGCGCAACATCCGCACGCTCGAGGCGATGACCGGCGTCAACATGCTGATCGACGACACGCCGGAGGCGGTGGTGATCTCGGGCTTCGACCCGGTGCGCCGGGAAATCGCGCGTCAGGCGCTGGAGCTGCTCGTGGCCGACGGGCGCATCCATCCCGCCCGCATCGAAGAGGTTGTCAAGAGCGTGACCGAGAGCATGGAGAAGACGATTTTCGAGGCGGGCGAGTCGGCCGCCTACGAGGCGCAGGTGCAGGGGGTCTCGCTGGAGGTGCTCAAGTGCATCGGCCGGCTGAAGTTCCGGACCAGCTTCACCCAGAACGTGCTGCGGCACTCCGTGGAGGTGGCGCACCTGATGGGGATGATGGCGTCCGAGCTGGGGCTCGACCCGACGGTCGCGCGGCGCATCGGTTTCTTCCACGACATCGGCAAGGCGCTGGACCACGAGGCGCAGGGCGCGCATGCGGTGATCGGCGCGGAGTTCCTGAAGCAGCACGGCGAGGACGCGGTGGTGGTCAACGGCGTGGCCGCGCATCACGACGACGTGCCGTCCGAGGGCCTGTTCGGCGTGCTCTGTTCGGCGGCGGACGCGATTTCGAGCTCGCGGCCGGGCGCGCGCGCCGCGACCATGGGCGTGTACGTGCAGCGGCTGGAGAAGCTGGAGGAGATCGCCAACAGCTTCCCGGGCGTGAAGAAAACCTTTGCGGTCCAGGCCGGGCGCGAGGTCCGCGTGATCGTGGATCCGGGACAGGTGAACGACAACGACGCCATGGTGATGGCGCGCGACATCAGTCAGCGGATCGCGGCGAACATGCAGTTCCCCGGCCAGATCAAGGTGGTGGTGGTGCGCGAGATGCGCTGCGTCGAATACGCGAAGTAGTTTTTGAAAGTTGGATGCATGAAGATTCTTTTGGTGGGTGATATCGTGGGCGGGCCGGGACGGCGCATCTTCAAGGATGTCGTCAAACGTCTGCGCGAGGAGAACGCGGTCCAATTGGTGATCGCCAACGGCGAGAACGCGGCGGCGGGCAACGGCATCACGCTGGCGCTGGCCGAAGAGCTGTTCAAGTCCGGCGCCGACGTGGTGACGCTCGGCGACCACGTGTGGGGACAGAAGGATCTGGAGACGACCATCAACAGCGAGAAGCGGCTGGTGCGCCCCTTGAACTACCCGCCGGGCGCGCCGGGCCAGGGGTATGCCGTGCTTCAGTCGGCGTTCGGTCCGTTCGCGGTGGTGAACCTCTTGGGGCGCGTGTTCATGAATCCGATGGACTGCCCCTTCCGCGCCATGGACGCGCTGCTCAGGACGCTGCCCTGCAACGTGCCGGTGCTGGTGGACTTCCATGCGGAGGCGACCTCGGAAAAGATCGCGATGGGCCATTATCTCGACGGGCGCGTGGCCGCCGTGTTCGGCACGCACACGCACGTGCAGACGAGCGACGCGATGCTCCTGCCCAAGGGCACCGCCTACATCACCGACCTCGGCATGACCGGCCCCATGAACTCGGTGATCGGCCGCGAGATCGCGCCGGTCCTGAAAAAGTTCACGACCGGGATCCCCGCCAAATTCGAGGTGGCCGGCGGGCCGTGCGTGCTGGAGGGCGCGATTTTGGACGTGGACCGGGCGAGCGGCAAGGTCGTTTCGATCGTGCCGTACCGCTACCGCGAAGGCGCCGCAGCCGTTTAAAGGAGTCCGCGATGCCGTCCGCCGAGATCAAGGTTTACACGATTTCCGAGCTCACGCGCCAGATCAAGCAGACGCTGGAGGACGAGGTCGGCCACGTGTGGGTCGAGGGCGAGATCTCGAACTACAAGGTGTACGGGTCGGGCCACGCCTATTTCAACCTGAAGGACGAGACGGCGCAGCTGAGCGCCGTGCTCTTCGCGGGGGCGCGGGCGGGTGTGGCCGCAACCACGCGTCTGGCGGACGGACAGCGGGTGCGCGCCTACGGCCAGATCACCGTCTTCGAGAACCGCGGGCAGTACCAGCTGATCGTGCGCAAGATCGAGGCCGCGGGCGTCGGCGCGCTGATGCAGCGTTTTGAAGAGCTTAAGCGCAAGCTGCAGGCCGAGGGGCTCTTCGACCCCGCGCGCAAGCGCCCGCTGCCGCGGCTGCCCCAGCGGATCGGCATCGTGACCTCGCCGACCGGCGCGGTGATCCATGACATGCTCAACGTGCTGGGCCGGCGTTTCCCCAACCTGCAGATCCGGCTCGCGCCGGTGAAGGTGCAGGGAGCCGGGGCCGCGGAGGAGATCGCCGAGGCCGTGGCGCTCTTCAACCGCCTGTGCGGGCCGGGGAGCGCGTGGCCGGCGGACGTGCTGATCGTGGGGCGCGGCGGCGGCAGCCTGGAGGACCTCTGGGCGTTCAACGAGGAGGTCGTGGCGCGCGCGGTGGCGGGCTCGGCGATCCCGGTGATCTCCGCGGTGGGGCACGAGGTCGATTTCTCGCTGTGCGATTTCGCGGCCGACCTGCGCGCGCCCACCCCTTCGGCTGCGGCCGAGCTGGTGATCGCTCCCAAATCCGAATTCGAGGCCGAGGTGGCGCGGCAGACGCGGGCCTTGCGGCAGGCGCTGCAACAGCGCGCGGCGGAGTTGCGCAGCCGCCTGGCCGCCGCCCGGACGTCGCCTTGCCTGCGGCAGCCGGAACACGTGACCGAGCGGCTGGCGCAGCGCGTGGACACCCTGGGCATGCGGCTGGACCACGCGGTGCGGCAGCGCGTGCAGGCCGAGCGGCAGCGGGCCGAACAGGCGTTCAGCCGCTTGCGCCTGCTGCGCGAGCGGAAGGTGCGGCAGGTCGAGGCACGGGTGGTGCTGGACGAGCGGCGGCTGACGCAGGCGTGCCGGCTGCAGGCGGACCGGCTGCGGACGCGCGTCGCGGGGCTGGAGCGCCAGATGGTGTTGCTGAGCCCGCTGGCGGTGTTGGAGCGCGGCTACAGTCTGACGCGGACGGCGGACGGCCGCCTGGTGCGTTCGGTCGCGGATGTGGCAGCCGGCGCGGCGCTGGCCACGCAGGTCAAGGACGGCGTGATCGGGTCGGTGGTGACGTAGCGCGGGCGACCCGCCGGTCGCCCGCACGGTAGGGGCGGACCTGCGTGTCCGCCCTCTTTCAAAAAAGGGATTTCGCAAAATGTCGAAGAAAGAAGAGAGCCCGCTGGGCTTTGAGGCCGCGCTCAAGCGGCTGGAGACGATTGTCGAGGAGATGGAGGCGGGGGAGACGGATCTCGACACGATGATCGCCTCGTTCGAGGAGGGTCAGAAACTGGTGAAGCTCTGCACGGCCAAGCTGAACGAGGTCGAGAAGAAGATTGAGAAGATCGTCAAGGACGGCAGCGGCGGCGTGACGGTCGAGCCGCTCCAGCTCACCGCCGAAGCCTAGAGCGTGTTTTCTAATTGCGTAGACGTTTTTGTGGCTAAAGAAAATGCTAACCACCAAGACACAAAGCACACCAAGAACACGAAGTTAAATCTTGGTGGACTCCGTGTTCTTTGCGTCTTGGTGGTAAGATAAATCAAGCGGATGACAGGTTTAAATTGCCTGCGCAAAGTGGCTGCACGAAAAGTGAAATTGCTCTAGGCTAGGCGTCAGGGTTCGGCGAGCAGCACGCGTAAACGGTAGAATTGCGTGGGGCAGAGGGCGGGGCCGGCCTCTTCGTCAGACAGGAACAGGGATTCGCCGTCCCAGTTCCACCCGGCGGGATCATCGGTCCGCGAATCGAAGAGCGTCCGCGTCCAGCCGGAGAGCGTGGAGGCGGCCTCGACCAGATAGACCAGGTCATTCTTGCCGGGATCGAAATGGAACCGATACAGGGGTGTCCCGTTTTCCAGCGCGAAGCGCGGCAGATGGCCGTCCATCGGTGCATTCGGGGGGATGTCGAAGGCGTACCTGAGCAGGTTGGGGACGCCGTCGTTTTGTAAGTTGGCGAGGGGGCTTGCGACCGAGGGGTTGTCCCGGTCCTCGGCGTTCAGGTAGGTCTGCCGCATCCATTCGCCATACCGCACGGGCGGCCCGGCGACGCGCACTTCCATCACGCGGCCGGGGTGCGGACCGTCGCCGAAATCGGCGGTTTCGGGCATCGCCGTCACCGTGAGCGCGAGGGCCCCGGTGTAGGGGGCATAGAGCCGGTTGGCGAAGCTCACGCTGCCGCCGGCGCTCGGCTCGAAGAAGCGGACCGTCGCGGAGGCGAGGAAGCCCGCGAGGTCGAAGCCGCTCTCGACGAAGAACCCCCCGCGCAGGCGGTCGCCGGCCGCCAGCGCGGGCGCATCCAGGTAGAGGTCGATGGCGGGGGAGCCCGCGCCCGGATGGAGGGAGATCAGGCGCAGGACGGAGTTGCCGCTGGCCGTGCCGCTCGCATAGGCGGGCGAGCCTTTGGTTCCGAAAACAAAGGCGTAGTTCAGGCCGAAGGCGGTCGGCGCGGAGAGCACGGTGCGGTCGAGGCCGACCGTGCCGGCGCCGCTGACGGGACCGGTGCGCCCGCAGCCCGCGAGCGACCCGCCTGCGGCGAGCTCGACCGCTGACAGGATGCGCCCGTTGACGGTCAGCGTGCCGTTGCTGACGGTCACGGGCGCGAGGTAGCGCGGGCTCTGGGCGCTGAGGATCAGGTTGCCGCCGCCCGTCTTGATGAATCCCTGCGGGCCGGACAGCGGACCCGACAACTCCAGGGTGTTGCGTGTCCCCTCGACATGCACCCCGGAGAGGCCGGCAAACGCGACGGTGTTGGTGACCACCGCGACGCTGTCATCCGAGTCGGGCTGGTAACGCAGCGCGCCGGAAATTCCCTGGCCGGGCGCCGGCAGCGAACCGCCGCGGCCGAGGCTGTCGAGCGTCAGGCCGCAGCCGAAGGCGTAGACGCGCGGCACGCCGTCGGTGCTGGCCGACGTCAGGCGCAACTGCCCCCCGGAGGTGACCGAGACCGGCGCGCTCTGGAAGGGGGTCGCGGACTCCGTGAGCTGAAGCACGCCCTGATTGATCGCCGTCGCTCCGGTGTAGACCTTGCCGTCGCCGGTCAGCGTGACGATGCCGTCGCCCTCTTTGATCAGTCCGCCCGGACCGCGCCAGTTCGCCCGGAGCCGCAGCGCGCCGTACGCGGCGTCGCCGACCGTATTGTTGACCTCCACGCGCAGGTCCGAGTTGAGGAGCGTGTCGGCGGCCACCTCGAACTCGGCGTAGCCGATCCCCGTGCCGTTGACCGCGAGCAGCGCCGGGCCGTTGGTCGACATGAAAGTCAGCGTGTTGCCGGCGCTCCGGTCCCTGATCTTGTTGCGGAACGCGGAGTCGTTCTGATAAAGCGCGATCGATCCGACGGTGACCGGCGCGCGGAGGTTGATGTCGCGGTCGGCCGTCAGGGGCGCGTTGATGAAAGCGGCGGCGTTGGTGCCGTTGGGGTAGGGCAGCGGCCAGCTGCTCCAGTTCGCGTCGGCGGTCCAATCCGCGCTTCCGGTCGGCTGCAAGACGGCGGCGTTCACCGGCACAACAAAGTTCGCCTCCTGCAGCGGGCTCCACTCGCCGCCGGGACTGAGCACGCGGGCTTTGATGGCCGTCGAGGCCGAGAGGAGAATCGGGCTGGCATACAGGCTGCCCGTGACGCTGCCGCCGACGGCGCGCGGGTCGCAGCCGTTCGTGGTGAAGTAGATGCTGCCGGCCCCGTTCGGGTTGCTGACGGCGACCTGCGTGTTGGGGGTGATGGGGCCGCCGTGCTGGCTGAACTCGGGCGCGAGCGTGGCCGGCCAGAGCCCCTGGCCGGTCAGCTGGGTGAAGAAGATCGGGCGGCGGGCATCATTCGCGATCCAGTTGTTGTAGGCGCTCTCGTTCACCGTCGCGCCGATGGTTTCCAGCATGATGGGGTTGATGGCGTTGCGCAGGTTCTGGTACACCGACTGCATGCTGCTTTTCGTCAGGCACCCGTCATGGAACATATGCTTCTGCACGCGGTCGGCGAAACGCAGGCGGAACTCGGGTGAGGCTTTCAGCAGGGTGTAGATGACCGGGATGTAGCTGCCGGACGTCTTGGGGTTGCTGATGACGAGGTCGTTGGTGAAGGTGTTGTAGGTTGTCGGGCGCCCGGTTGACAAGCCGAAGCTCATCTCGGCGTCCCACATGTAGAAGCGCCAGCGGCCGGCGTCGCTGCGCTCGCGGGCGGCGACCCAGTTGTTGCCCGGCCAGTCCCCTTGGGCCGCGAAGGCGTTGACCGTCAAGTAATCGATCACGTTTTCGGTGTCGATGTAGCCCTGAGCCTTAACGTAGTTCGCCACGTTTGTGAGGTCGTTGGTGCGCAGGAACGAAATGGTGCTGTTCCAGTGGATCGGATCTCCGCTCGCGAACGCGTTGACTTGCTGCACATCCCATGTGGCGCTGCTGTTGTGGTGCTGCTGCATGAAGGCTTCGCGCAGATGCTCGCAGAAGTTGAAATAGCCCTTCCATACCCCGTTGATGTAGATCGAGATGAACGTCCCGATCGATCCCTGCTGTCCGGTTCCGATGAAGAGCCGCCGCATGAACTCGTCGGCGATGAACGGGTTTTGAATGTCGTTCTTGCCGGCCCGAATGCGCATGTTTTCGAACTTGGTGACGCGGCTGTCCGGGAAGAACGCGTAATCCTGCTGCGCCTCGCCCAGTTCCCCGCGGAAGAAAATGTTGAACGAGGGCTTGTTCAGTGACGAACCCGGCGTAAAGCGGTTCGAGGGCTTGTCGTTCAGCACCAGCCGCGGGCGGGAGTACCCGCTGCTGGAAATGCGCAAGCCGAGATCCGTGCGCAGCGGCACGCCGCTGGTGGGATAGTACTCGAAGCCGGCCGGGCGTTCCGCCGAACGCCCGTACAGCAGGGGCATGTTGAAGGCGTTCATGTCCCCGAAGTTGTTCCACAGGCCGTTCGTATACCCGCCGCCCTTGATCGCCATGATGCCTTCGCCATTGGCCGGCCCGCCGCTGGCGTTCGGCCCGTAGAGGCCGAGCACCGGCTCTGCCGACAGGCACATCGCGGGGATCGAGCGGCGGGCCGCGGACTGGGCCACGAGGTAGTTGCAGGTGCGGACGGCGGAGGGCACCTCGCCCGCCTTGAAGCAGCGCGCCCGCACCGTCGTGTTGGACGTGATGGCAAGCGGGGCGCTGTAGAGCGCGTTCGTGGCTGAGGGCTCGCTTCCGTTCAGCGTGTAGCGGATGACCGCGGCGGTGTCCGGCGCGGCCAGCTGCAGCGAGATACTCGAGGGGTAGAAGCCCCCCGGGTGGCTGAAATCCGGCGCCGCCGTGATGGCCGTGAAGAGGTTTCCCGCGTTCGCCGCGCCCGGCGTCGCCGTGTCGGAGAACACGTACTGGCCGGCCCCGTTGCGCACATAGGAGTGAAAATAACTCTGCGCGGGCAAGGCGGGCGCGATTTCGCTTACGGCGGCTCCGGACGCGTCCACCAGCCCCAGATATTCGCCGCCGGAGCCGAGCTTGAAGTTCGTGTGCAGGTAGGTCGCGCCATTGATGGGCCCCACGTCGAAACCGGTCGCCATGACGATCAGGTAGCCTCCCGCCGCGATGCTGCTGCCCGCCGGAAAATACCATTTGCGGGGCTTGCCCTCGTCGTCGGTCAACGACCACCCCGTCAGGTTGACCGCCGCGCCTCCGGCATTGTACAGCTCGACCCAGTCGCTTTCGGAGTCGGGCGTGTCCTCTTCGATGTCGGCGCTCTCCTCCCCATCCTCGGCCGATACGGCTCCCTTCGGCTCGCTCGTGCCGATAAAGAAGCGGGCCGTGTCCGTCGGGCGCGCCAGCGTGCGGGCGTTGGCGCCCGTCGTCGAGAGGGTGACCCTTCCGATCAGATCGGAGCTCGTCAGCGTACTGTTATGCGTCTGCACGGACAGCACGTTGTCCCCGCCCGACAGCAGGGTGTTGGCGGCTCCCAGCGTCACGGCCTCCGCCTGATTCGTCAGCCCGCCCTCGCCGTTGGCGCCGTGGCCCGCGGTGGCCAAGGTGTTGTAGGGCGTGATCGTGTTCGCCGTGCCGACGTTGCGCCGCGCCACCTCGCGCCCGTTCAGGTACACGATGAGGCCGTCGTCGTAGTCGATCACAAGCTGCAGCGGGTCGGCCGCCGCCGCCTCGGCGGGCGTCGCCGAGAAGAACGTGCGCGTATAGACCGAGGCGGCGATGCCGTACATCTCGTTGGTCAGGTTGATGCCCAACAGATAGTGGGGCGGCGCGCTGCGGTCATAACCGCAGGGGCCGCTCGCCTCGGCCCAGGAGGAGTCGTTGAAGCCGAGCGTCGCCCACGTCACCGTCTGCGGCAGGCCGTTGATGAGTCCGTAGTCGGTCAGCCCGCCGGAAGGTTCCGAAACCCCCGCGAAGTATTTCCACGCCGCGTTGTTCGTGACCAGAGAGACCGGCGCCGCGCCGCCGATGCGCAGGTCGGCCATGGAGAGAAAGTTGGCCCCGTCGGTGCCCGTGAGCGCTTTGTTGTGCGTCTCTATGCAGAGGAAATTGGTGCCTGTCACCAGCCGGTTGCTGGCGATGCCCAGAACGATCGTCTCCGCGGCGGCCGAGGGCACGTTGGTGTTGAACGCGGCCTGATCGCGGTAGGCGAACATGCCGGGGTTGCCCATGTTGCGGCGCGCCACCTCGACGCCGTTGAGAAAAGCGATGAACCCGTCGTTGAACCGCGTGACGAGCTGCAGTTGGTTGGTCGAAGAAGACTGGCCCGCCGTCACGGGGAACGCCTTGCGCACGTAGAGCGAGGCCAGCTTGTTCTGCATGGCGGCCGAGGTGTTCACGCCCAGCGTGAGCCCGCTGAACGTGCCGAACCCGAAGGGCCCGTTCCCCGTGCTCCACCGGGTGTCGTCATACCCGGTTTCGTACCACTGGGCCGTGACGCCGAGCCGCGGGAAACCCGCTGCGGTCCGCTGCAGGAGCCTGTCCGAGTTGGCGGCCACCACCTCGTTGATCACGACCTGGCCGCAGGCGGAGAGCGCCCCCCAGGCGAACAGCGCCACGAGCAGCCGGAGCGGGAAGGCCTGCCGCCGGGCCAGGCGCGCCGGGCAGGAACCCCGACGCCCGCCGGCAAAGCTCCGCCCGAAGCCGGAAGGTCTTTCATATCCGCAATAGAGGCCCGTTCCCATGCGCGTGCTCCATCCGCCCGGGGGCCTCTTGTTCAAAGGCGCCCCGTTTCCCGTCTCAGTTTTAAGCTTAATCTAGACTTAGCTTTTATTGTATGCCTGAATGGGGGTGTCAAGGCAAGCCCTTTGTGAGGGGGCGAAGTGCATCGGGCATAGGGAACGCGCCCGCGGACGGGTGTGCCGCCGGGCTCAAGGCGTGTTCAGCAAGATGCGCAGCCGATAGAACTGCTTGCCGAAGGCGTGCGGGCCATAGCCGTCATCGTGCAGGATGAGCGTCTCGCCGTCCCAAAGCTCCGGCTCGTCTGTGCTGGAATCGAACAGAACCCGTGACCAGTCGCTCAGATCGGGCGAGGCCTCGACCCGATAGACAAGGTCATTCTTGCCGGGATCGAAGCGGAAGCTGTAGCCCGGCGTCCCGTCGTCCAGCCCGAACCGCGGCATCAGATCCGGCGCGCGCGCTCCGGGCCCGATATCGAAGGCATACCTGAGCAGATTGGCGACGCCGTCGTTGAACGGCTTCGCGAGCGGTCCCGCGACCTGCGGGTTGCCCTGATCCTCGGGGTCGGGGAACTGTTGCCGCAGCCACTCGTCGTACCGCACGGGCGGTCCCGCGACGCGGAGTTCCATCACCTGGCCGTTCCGGGGCCCGTCGCCGAAATCGGCGGTTGCGGGCATGGCCGTCGCGGTGAGCGGCAGGGGGCCCGCGTATGGGCTGTAGCTCCGCCCCGCGAAGGTCTGGGCGCCGGCGCTGTCCGGCACGAAGAAACGCACGGTCGCGGCCGCCAGAAAACCGGCGAGCCCGCCCCCGTCATCGACGAAGAATCCGCCCCGCAGACGGTCACCCGCCGCGAGCAGCGGCGTATCCAGATAGAGGTCGATGCGGGAGGGGCTCTCGGCCGCTTGCAGCGACTGCACCCGCAGCAGGCCGTTGCCGCTGGCGGCCGCCGCCGCATAGGCCGGCGCGCCGCGGGTCGCGAAGGAGAAGGCGTACTGCAGGCCGCGGGCCGAAGCGGCGGTCAGCAGCGTGCCGTCCAGCGCCACGCTCCCGGTTCCCGCGAGCGGCCCGGCCCGGCCGCTGCCTGAAAGGAGCGCGCCGTCGGCCACGTCGACGGCGGAGGCGATACGGCCGTTCACCGTGAGCGTGCCGTTGCTGACCGTCACGGGCGCCAGATAGCCCGCGCTGTCCGCGCCCAGAACCAGGTTGCCTCCGCCGGTTTTGGTGAATCCGAAGGCGCCGGCGAGCGGCGCCGTCAGGTCCAGCCGGTTGCGCGTCCCTTCGACGTGGATCGACGAGGCGCCGGCGAACACGACGCTGTTGGCGATGACGGCCCAGCTGTCGTCCGAGTCGGGCTGGTAGCGCACCCCGCCCAGAATCCCGAGGCCGCTGACCTGCGGCCGCGCGCCGCCGCGCCCCTGGCTGTCGAGCCTGAGCGCGCCGCCAAAGGCGTGGACGCGCGGCTCGCCCGCCGTGCTGGCCGAGGTCAGCCGCAGCTGGCCGCCGGGGTTGACCGCGACCGCGGCGCTCTGCGTCGGCGTGGCGGACTGGGTGAGCTGCAGGACCCCCCGATTGATCACCGTCGCGCCGGTGTAGACCTTGCCGTCGCCGGTCAGCGAGGCGACGCCGTCGCCCTCTTTGATGAGTCCGCCCGGCCCGCGCCAGACCGAACGCAGGCGCAGGGCGCCATACTCGGAGGTGGCCGCCGTGTCGTCGACTTCCAGCCGCAGGTCCGAAGCGAGAACCGCATCGGCCGCCACCTCGAACTCGACGTAGCCGGTCCCCGCACCGGTGACGGTCAGCAGGGCGGGGCCGTTCGTCGACAGGAAGGTCAGCGTGTTGCCGGTGCCCCGGTCGCGGATCTTGTTCCGGTAGGGCGCGTTGCCTTGATTGACTTCCAGCGTGCCGATCATGACGGGCGCGCGCAGGCCGACATCGCGGTCCGCCGCGGCGGGCGCGTTGATGCGCGCCGCGGCGTTGGTTCCGCCCGGATAGGGGGATGGATTGCTGTTCCAGTTCGCGCTCGCCGTCCAGTCCGCGCTGCCCGACGGCAGGAACTCCGGCACGGGCACGGGCACGACAAAGGCGGCTTCCTGCAGCGGGCTCCATTCGCCGCCCGCGCTCAGCACGCGCGCCATCAGCACAGAGGTGGCGGCGATCGGAACCGGGGCGGTGTACAGCAGCCCCGTAGCGGCCCCGCCCAGCATCCGCGGGTCGACGCCGTTCGTGGTGAAGTAGACCGTGCCGCCCGCGTTCAGGTTGGTGATGCTGACGGCCGCGCCGGCGGCCAGGGCGCCGCCGTGCTGGCCGAACTCGGGCGCGAGCGTCGGGACCCAGAGGCCGTAATTGGTGAGCTGCGTGAAGAGCGTGGTTCTCCTGACATCCGTGGCGATCCAGTTGGTGTAGAAGGAGGTGTTCATGTACTGGTTGATCGTCTCCTTCATGATGGGGTTGACCGCATCGCGCAGCGGGACGAAGACGCTCTCCATGCTGGCGGGGGTGAGGCAGCCCCCGTGGAAGAAGTGCTTCTGCGCGCGGTCGGCAAAGCGCAGGCGGAACTCCGGAGACGCCCTCAGCAGCGTGTAGATGGCGGGGATGTAGGCGCCGGTCGTGGTTTTGGCGGCGGCCCCGATATTCAGGTCGGCGCTGAAGCTGTCGTAGTTGGAGTTCGTCCGGCCCGAGGTGCCGAAGCCGCCCTCCCCGTCCCACATGTAGAAGCGCCAGCGTCCGGCCTCGCTGCGCTCGCGCGCCGCCACCCAGTTGTTGTTGGGCCAGTCCCACGTCGCGGCGTACGTGTTGACCAGCAGGTAGTCGATGACATTGTCCACATCCAGGAGCCCCTGGACGCCTCGGTAAGCGGTGACGCTGGCCAGGTCGTTGGTCCGCAGGTACTTGACCATGCTGTTCCAGTTGATGGCGTCGCCGCTGACGAAATCCCCGACCTGCTGCACGTCCCAGGCGGCGGAGCTGTTGTGGTGCTCCTGCATGAACTTTTCGCGCAAATGCTCGCAGAGGTTGTAGTAGCCTTTGAAAACCCCGTTGAGGTAGAGCGTCGTGAAGATGCCGCGGGACCCCTGCTGGCCGGTGCCGATGAAGATGCGGCGCATGAGTTCGTCGCGGATGAAGGGGTTCTGGTTGTCGTTCTTTCCGGAGCGCAGGCGGACATCGCCGAACGAGGTCACGGGGTTGTCCGGGAAGAAGGGGTAGTCCTGGGGCGAGTCGCCGAGTTCGCCCCGGAAGAAGAAGTTGAAAGACGGCTTCTGCACGCTGGAAGCCGGGTTGAAGATCGCCGAGGGCTTGTCGGTCAGCGTGTACCGCGGACGCTGATACGGGCTGCCCGAGAGCCGCAGGCCGAAGTCGGTCCGCAGGGGCGGCGTGCTGTTGGTGGGGTAGAACTCGAGCGAGGCGGGCTTTTCGGCTGCGCGGCCCAACAGGCTCGGCATGTTGAAAGCCGCGGGGTCGCCGTTGTGGTACCAGACGCCGTTCGTGTAGCTGCCGCCCTTGATGGCCATCACGCCCTGGCCGTCAGCCGGCCCGCCGCTGGCGTTCGGCCCGTACAGGCCCAGCTTCGGATCCGCGTTGATGCAGATGGCCGGAATGGAGCGGCGCGCCGCAGACTGGCTGACCAGATACGTGTGCGTCCGCGTCGCCGAGGGCACTTCGCCGGTTCTGAAACAGCGCGCGCGGATGACCGTGTTGGTGTTCACGGCGACCGGGCCGCTGTACGCGGTGCCGTTCGTGGCCATGGGTTCGCTCCCGTCCGTGGTGTACCGGACGGCCGCGGCGGGGTCCGGCGCGGCGAGCTGGAGCGAGAAGGGCGCGCTGAAGAAACCGCCCAGGTGGCTGAATTCGGGTGGCGCGGTCATGGCCGTATAGACCGTGCCCGTGTTGGCCGCGCCCGGCGTGGCCGTGTCGGAGAAGACGAATGGGCCGGCCCCGGTGCGGGCGTAAGAGTGGAAATGGCTCTGGGCCGGATACCCCGGGGCGATCTCGCTGACCACCGCGCCCGCCGCGTCGACCAGCCCCAGATACTCGCCGCCCGAGCTCAGCTTGAAATTGGTGTGCAGATAGGTGGCCCCGTTGGCCGGTCCGACATCGAACCCGGTTGCCATCACGATCAGGTACCCGCCCGCGGGAATGCTGCTGCCGGCCGGGAAATACCACTTGCGGGGCTTACCCTCGTCATCGGTCAGCGACCAGCCCGTGAGGTTCGCCGCGTCGCTTCCCGGATTGTACAGCTCCACCCAGTCGCCTTCGGAGTCGGGCGTGTCATCCGCGGCGTCGCTGTCCTCGCCGGCCTCGACGTCGAGGGGCTCCCGCGTGCCGATGAAGTAGCGCCCCGCGTCCGTCGGGCGCGTCAAGACGCGGGCGCCCGCGCCGGTCGTGGACAGGGTGGCTTTCCCGATCAGGTCGGAGCTGGTCAGCGCGTTGTTGTGGATCTGAACGCACAGCACGTTGTCGCCGCCCGAAAGCAAGGTGTTGGCGGCTCCCAGCGAGAGCACCTCGTCCCTGCCGGTCGCGCCGCCTTCGCCGTTGGCGCCGTGGCTCGCCGTGGCCAGGGTGCCGCAAGGCGTGATCGTGTTCGCGGTGCCGACGTTGCGGCGCGCGACCTCGCGGCCGTTCAGATAGACGATGAGGCCGTCGTCGTAGTCGATCACGAGCTGCAGCGGCTCGTCGGAGGCCGCCTCGGCGGGGGTGGCCGAGAAGAGCGTGCGCGCGTAGACCGAGGCGGCGAGGTTGTAGACCTGGCCGCTCAGGTTCGTCCCCAGCAGGTAGTGGACCGGCACGTTGCGGTCATAGCCGAACGGGCCGCTGGCCTCGGCCCAGGAGGCGTCGTTATACCCGAGCGTGGCCCATGCCGCCGTCACGGGGATGCCTTTCAGCAGGCCGTAGTCGATCAGGCCGCCGCTCGGTTCGGCCAGGCCCGCAAAGTACTTCCACTCGTTGGTGCTCGCCACCAGGGTGACGGGCGCGCTTCCCGCGACGCGCAGGTCAGCCATGGACAGGAAGGTGTTGGCGTCGATGCCCGTGAGCGACTTGTTGTGGGTCTGGATGCAGAGCACGTTGGTGCCCGCAACCAGCCGGTTGCTGACAACGCCGAGGCTGATGGTTTCGGCGGCCGTGTGCGGCGTGTTCGTGTTGAAGGCCAGCTGGTCCCGGTAAGCGAACAGGCCGGGGTTGCCCATGTTGCGGCGGGCCACCTCGGCGCCGTTGACGAACGCGATGAAGCCGTCGTTGTAACGCGTCACGAGCTCGAGCTGATTGGTCCCCGCGGCCTGCTCATCCGTCACCGTGAAGGTCTTGCGCACATACAGCGCGGGCAGCTTGCCCTGCATAGCGGCGGACGTGTTCACGCCGAAGGTCACGTTGCTGAAGGTGCCGAAACCGAAAGGCCCCTTGCCCTTGCTCCACAGCGCGTCATCGTATCCCGCCGTCTGCCACGGGGCCGTGAGGCCGAGCTTCGGGTAGCCGGACACGTTGCGCTGCAGCAAGCGGTCCGAACCCGCCGCGGCGATCTCGTTGATCACGACCTGGCCGCTGGCCGGTCCGGCAGGCCAGAGCAGGGCCTGCAGGAAAAGGATAAAAAGCAAACCTCGGGGTCCGGCGCCAGACTCGCGCATGCGCGACGGCCCCGAGCCTGCATGATTTAAAGCACGCGCGGGGAATCTGTAACCCACACAACCGTTCATGGTTTCCTTTTTGCCGAACGCAGCTCACGCAACCACATAAATTCCTTTAATTATATCGCGCTTAGAGTGTCCAAGTCAATGCCGCGTCAAGGGGTTGCGCTTCGGGTGTGGCTTCAACAAAGTTGAATCACACCCCGCATCCTTCGCTGCAAACCGCCCGTCGCGTCCGGGTCAGGAGGGGGATCACGCGCCTTTGGCGGCAATGAAGCCGAGGATGCCGTCCATGATCATCTGGGCGGCGAGCGCGGCGAGGATGATGCCGGTCAGCTTGCTCAGGATGTTGAGGCCCCGCTGGCCGATGCCGCGTTCGATGGAGGTGCCGAGCAGCAGCATCACGCCCACGCAGACGACGGCGAAGAGCAGCGCCAGGCAGCCGACGATCTTTTCGGTGACGTTCGTGAGCCCCGCGCCCATCACCAGCAGCGTGCCGGTGGTGGCGGGGCCGACGATCACGGGCATCGCTAGAGGCACGACCGCGATGTCCGCCTCCTGGTTGGCGTCGGGTGAGGTCTTGCGGCCCTGCACCAGGCCGACGGCGGAGAGGAACAGCAGCGCGCCGACGCCGATGCGGAAGGCGTCGAGGGTGATGCCGAAGATCGCAAAAAGCTGGTTCCCGAGAAAGAACAGGCCGATGCAGATGACCGCGACGGCCACGCTGATCATGGCCGCGAGTTTGCGGCGGCGCCGCTCGGTATACTCCCCCGTCATGCTCAGGAACATGGAAAGCGCGAAGAACGGCGTGAAGATGAAGAAGAACTTCAGCCACACGGCGACGAAGAAGTGGAACTGCTCTTGCATCGGCCCACTGTATCTCGAACCGCCTCAGGGTGTCAACGGCGCGGGGGGGGGCGGCTGACAAACGCGGCTGACAAACGGGGTTGACGGAAAGGACGAACTGTTTTACATTCCAGCACGGTGGAGGGGCAAGTTGTTCAGGGGTGTGGCCATAATGCTGACGGTCTGCCTGTGCGGCGCGGGGGCGCGCGGCCATCAGGCCGAAACGGTCGTGCCGGCGGATGCCGGGAACGGGCGGGCGGCGCTGCTGGCCGCCTTGCCCCCGATCGCGTTCGTGCGGCGCCCGGCCGGATACGGGCTGCGCGGCACCAGCGCCACCATGTTCGCGCGCCGGACGGGCACGGGCTCGACCATCGAGGTTTTCGATCCGCGCCCGCCGGGGCGCCCGCCGCGCGTGATCTTCGCGACGGAGGCGGGCTTTGTCTGGGACCTGGATCTCTCCTGGGACGGCCAGCGCATCCTGTTCACGCACAAGACGGCCCTGGGCGCGCCGTTCCATCTGTGGGAGATCGGGGTGGACGGCCGGGGATTGCGGCAGGTTACGGACGGGCCGCATCACGACTTCAACGGCGTGTACTATCCCGACGGGCGCATCGTCTTCTGCTCGTCGCGCGTGGAGTCGTATTCGCTCTGTCAGGACTACCTGGCCTCCGCGCTCTACACCTGCCACGCGGACGGCTCGGACATCCGGCGCTTCGACTTCACGACGCTCTGCACCATGAAGCCGTCGGTGCTGGATGACGGCTCCGTGCTCTGCACGCGCTGGGAGTACCAGGACAAGAACATCTTCATGTGGCAGGGACTCTGGACGATTCTGCCCGACGGCCGGCAGCTGCAGCTCTATTACGGCAACACGATCACCGTGCCGAACGCGCGCTACGGCGGCAAGCCGGTGCCCGGCACCGGCGACGTGCTGCTGACCATGGCGGCGCACCACCACCCGCCGGTCGGCGACATCGCCGTGCTCAGCCGCCGCGCGGGGATCGAGAACCCCGCGGCGATGCGCAAGGTGACCTTCGCGACGCCTTACACGATCTCGACGGGCGGCCACTGGCAGCACGCGAACTGGGGGCCGGGCGACGTGTTCTATCCGGATGCCGTGACGGACCCGTGGCCGCTGGAGGACAACCTCTTTCTCGCCTCCTTCGGAAAAGCGGATGGGCAGGCACGGGGTTTCCGGCTGTGCGTCTGCCGTTACGACGGCACGCGCTATCCGTTGCCCGAGGCCGGTGATAATGTCTTCAGCGCGATGCCGCTGCGGGCGAGGCCGCTGCCCGCGACGGTCATTCGTGCCGAAGCGCCCCAGGAGGCCGGCGAGGGGGTGTTCTACGTGCAGGACGTCTACCGCGGCTTGGCGGCGCAGGGCGTGGCGCGCGGTCAGGTCAAGGCCCTGCGCGTGATGCGGCAGCTGCCCAAAAAGTGGAACACGGAGGGGCCCCGGTTCCATGACCATTACCCGGTCGTCGGCTACGGCTCGTACTACATCAAGGAAAACCTGGGCGAGGTTCCGGTGGACGAGAGCGGGGCGGCCTATTTCCGCGCGCCCTCCAACTGCGAGCTGTACTTCATCGCGCTGGACAAGGACGGCAAAGAGGTGCAGCGCATGGGGTCGGTGACGCAGGTCACCACGGGCGAGCGCGTTTCCTGCGCGGGCTGCCACGAGCCGCGCATGAGCGCGCCGCCGGCGGCGGCCCGGCGCGACGTCCGGGCGGAGCGTCCTCCCGACGCGCTCGCGCCGCCGCCGTGGGGCGCGGGGCCGGTCGACTACGTGCGCCACGTGCAGCCGGTGTTCGACCGCTACTGCGTGCGGTGCCACTCCGGCGCGGCTCCGGCCGGCCGCGCGGACCTCAGCGGCGACAAGACCCGCTTCTTCAACATGTCGTACGACACCCTGACCGACCGCAAGATGGTGGCCTTCTACTTCATCAATCCCGGGCCGACCGGCGTTTTCCCCGCTCTGAAGACGGGGTCCATGGTGAGCTGCCTCACGCGGTTCATCGAGGAGAAGCACCACGGCGTGGAGATGGACGACGAGAGCCGCCGCCGCATCTACACGTGGATCGACGCCAATGTGCAGTACTACGCGACCTACGACATGTCACGGACCTACACCATGGGCGGCCGCGACACGTGGCACTTCGTGCCTGACAATGCGCGCGTCCCGCCTCAAGCCGAACCGTGGCTCGCCGAGCTCGAGGGCGTTTTCAACGCGCAGTGCGCGTCTTGTCACGGCAGACTCACCGAGGAGGTCCAAAGCCGGAAAAAGATGTGGGTCAATCTCACGCGGCCCGAGAACAGCCGGCTGTTGAACGCGCATCTGGCGAAAGCGGCGGGCGGATTGGGGCTTGAGGGGTCGAAGAACGGCCGGCGCGCTCCGGTGCTCGCTTCCACCCAAAACGGAATTTACACGGCGCTGCTGGCGGCGATCCGCAAGGGCAAGGCGAGCCTCGACCAGCGGCCGCGCATGGACATGCCCGGCGGGGTGGCGGTGCCGCAGGCGCGCGATTTCGGCAAGACCTTCTGACAGCGCTAAATCCGCAGGAAGATCCGGTTGCGCTGCATCCACCAGAGGATGAGCCACTCGGTCAGCAGCACGCCCGCGCCGAAGAGCAGCCGCTCGTAGGGCTCGCCTGCGAAGGCGCACCAGGCGCGGCCGAAGTGGCGCGGCAGGGCCTGTTCGATGAACCCGACCCACAGGTGCGCGATCAGGTACGCGGCGATGGAGTTCATGCCGACCACGGTCAGCGCGAAGGCCCACGCGCGGCGGTTCCACACGTCCATGACCTGATAGAAGCCCGCGAGCAGGAGGAAGCTCCAGCCGCCGCTGAAGAGCACCCAGGTCGGGGTCCAGATCTTCTTGACGACGGGGCAGAGGCCCGCCGCGCCCAGGAGCCAGCCCGCCGCGAGCCCGGCGAGTCCGGCGAGGAGGAGCAGCCGGATTTTCGCTTGCGGCGTGCGGCCGCTGCGCAGCACGCCGCCGGCGAGCAGCCCGAGGAGCATCGTGCCGAGCGTGGGGATGAAACTCAGCGTGGCGTAGCCTCCGGCGTTGTGTTTGAACCAGCCGTCCGGCGGGAAGAGGTTCAGGAACCAGCGGTCGAACGCGGCGGCGGGATTGGTGTTGAGGCTCCAGTGCGCGGCGAACCCGGGGAGCATCCCGTCGGGAGTTGCGCCGGCGGCCGCCCAGTCGAAGCCCGCGCCCGGCAGGGGGTAGAGCGCGAAGAGGAGCCAGTAAGCGCAAAGGATCAGCGCCAGGGCGAACCCCTGCACACGCGCGGAACGCAGCCCGAGCAGGTAGAGGAAGCCGTAGCCGAGGCCGATCTGCGAGAGCGTGTCCTCGAACGTCCAGCGGGTGTGGTCGGAGCCGGTCGAGCGGAGAAAGACCCCGAGCAGGACCAGGATCAGGGCGCGCGCGAAGGCGTGCAGGGTCAGACGTCCCTGCGGCTGGCCGGCCGCCGCCCGCCGCGCCAGCGAGAAGGGCAGGGCCGCGCCGACGAGGAACGAGAAGGAGGGCTGGATCAGGTCGTGCAGGGAGCAGCCGGTCCAGGCGACATGCGACTGGTGGTGCGCCAGGAGGGTCCAGAAGCCGCTCGCCGGCAGCGCCTCGGCGACGCTGCGGAACGCCAGGACCTCGCCCATCATCAGCAGCATGACAAAGCCGCGGTAGGCGTCGATGGACGCCAGGCGGGGCACGGGGCTTGCCTGCGGGAGAGCGGGTGTTTCCATGGGAGGGGCCTTCCAGCTAAAGTTGCGCCTAGTTTTTCACACGGCGGCGCACGCGGCAAGCGGTATTGTTCGCCCGGCCCTTTTCAAGTGGCCACGCCACGGCGCTTATGGTATATCTATGCGCAACGTCATTTAAGGCGGATCTTTTCGGGGGGAGAGAGACTATGGCAGATCAAGGGGGGCGCGCGGCTGAACCCACTCAGGGGGATGCGGCGCTGATTCAGGAGTTGTTTGGCCTGTGCGGACGCATGAAGACGGAGCTCGGCCATGTGATCATCGGGCAGCAGAGCGTCATCGACGAGGTGCTCATCGCTGTTTTCAGCCGGGGCCACGCGCTGCTGGTCGGCGTGCCGGGCGTCGCCAAGACCCTGCTCATCAGCACGGTCAGCCGCGTGATGGACCTGAGCTTCAAGCGCATCCAGTTCACGCCCGACCTCATGCCGAGCGACATCACCGGCACCGACGTGCTGGAGGAGGACCACACCACGGGCCGCCGCTCGTTCCGCTTCGTCAAGGGGCCGGTCTTCGCGAACATGGTGCTGGCGGACGAGATCAACCGCACGCCGCCCAAGACCCAGGCCGCGATGCTCGAGGCCATGCAGGAGCACCGCGTGACCGTCGGCGGCGAGAACTACCGCCTGCCCGAGCCGTTCTTCGTGCTCGCCACCCAGAACCCGATCGAGCAGGAGGGCACCTATCCGCTGCCCGAGGCGCAGCTCGACCGCTTCATCTTCAACATCATCGTGGACTACCCGACCCGCGACGAGGAGAGCGTGGTGATCCGCCAGGTGACCGGCCCGCAGGCCGGCACGGTGGAGAAGGTGCTGAACGCCGAGCAGGTGGTGAAGATGCAGGAGCTGGTGCGGCGCGTGCCGGTGGCGGACCACGTCATCGACTTCGCGCGTGACCTCACCCGCGCCACCCGCCCGAACCAGCCCGAGGCGCCGGACTTCGTGCGCGAGATGGTGGCCTGGGGCGCGGGCCCGCGCGCGGGCATCAGCCTGATCACGGCGGCCAAGGCGCGCGCGGTGCTCTACGGACGCTACCACGCCACCACGGCGGACGTCGCGGCGGTGGCCCATCCCGTCCTGCGCCACCGCGTGCTCACCACCTTCAACGCCGAAGCGGCGGGGATCAAGAGCGACAAGATCATCTCGATGCTGCTGGAGCGCCTGCGCCCCTCAGAAAACCTCGACGTGTAGCCGCGCGGACGGACACGGCCGGGAACGTCTCGGCCCCGCGAAGCTTCCGGCCGCTGTCCTCCGACCTCTGTCTTCTGGCTCCTGAATCCTGAATCCCGATTTCGCCATGTCCGCACCGTCCTACATGCAGTTTCTGCCGCCGGAGGCGCTCGCCAAGCTCGGACGCTGCGAATTTCTCGCGCGCGGCGTGGTCGAGGGCTTCGTCTCCGGCAAGCACAAGAGCCCCTTCAAAGGCTTCTCCGTCGAGTTTTCCGAGCACCGGCAGTATGCGCCGGGCGACGACCTGCGCAACCTCGACTGGCGCGTGCTGGCCCGCAAGGACCGCTACTACATCAAGCAGTACATCGAAGAGACCAACATGCGGGCCACGCTGCTGCTCGACGCCTCGGGCTCGATGGCCTACGCGGGCGACCAGGCGGCCCCGCGCAACGGCCAGCCCTCCTCGAAGTTCGCCTACGCGCAGCACATCGCCGCCATGCTGGGCTACCTGCTGATCGGCCAGCAGGACGCGGCGGGGCTGGTCACCTTCGACACCAAGCTGCGGACCTACCTGCCGGCGCGCGCGCGCACCAGCCAGGTGCGGGGGATCCTCGAGGCGCTGGAGCAGACCGTGCCGGGCGGCGAGACCGGCCTGGCCGACATTTTCCACGACATCGCCGAGCGCATCCCGCGGCGCGGCCTGGTCGTGATCCTGAGCGACCTGTTCGATGACCCCGCGGCGCTGATCAAGGCGCTGCACCATTTCCGCTACCGCCGCCACGAGGTGCTGCTCTTCCATGTGGTGGCGGACGAGGAGCTGACCTTCCCCTTCGATTCGTTCACCAAGTTCCGCGATCTGGAGCAGCCCGAGAACCTGCTGCCGATCGACCCGCGCACGATCCGCGCGACCTACCTGGAGCGGATGGGCGCGTTTCTGAACGACATCGAGGCCGCCTGCGGCCGCATGAAGATCGACTATGTGCGCATGAACACCCGCGTGCCGTATGACGAGGCGCTCTCGGCGTATCTCATGAAGCGGCGCTGATCTGGATGGGCTGGAAAACCATGAACACAAAGACACGAAGACACGAAGAAGAGATGCCCAAGGTGGTCTGCGCTTCTTTGTGTCTATGTGTCTTCGTGTCGGGCATCATGTCGCGATTACAACAGGCTTGAGTGACAGAGTTGTAAATGTTGTTTCTGAATCCATTCTTACTGCTGGGGCTGGCCGGGATCGCGATCCCGGTCATCATCCACCTGTTCAACCGCCGCAACGCCCGCGAGGTCAACTGGGGCGCGATGCGCTTCCTGCTGGACAGCCTGATGAGCCGGCGGCGCAGCCTGCTGATGGAGGAGATGCTGCTGCTGGCGGCGCGCTGCCTGCTGGCCGGCTGCGCGGTGCTGGCCATGGCGCGGCCCTTCGTGCCCGCGGGCTCCGCTTTCCCGTGGTGGCTGGTGCTGCCGCTGGGCATGCTCGGCATCGTCTTCTTCGGCATGAGCTTCGCGCTGGGCCGCTACCGCAAGTGGCAGCTGCTGGCGTGGCTGGCCTGCGGGGCCTGCCTGCTGCTCGCCGCCGCCTCCATTCTGCTGGAGAAGCGCCTGAGCCTCAACCGCTTCGTGGGCGGCACGGCGCGCGACATCGCGCTGGTGATCGACGGCTCCTCCTCCATGACGCTGACGGTCGATGGCGAGACCAACTTCAACCGGGCGCTGAAAGAGGCGGCGCGCCTGATCGAGGAGGCCCCGCGCGGGGTGGCCTTCAGCGTGATCGTGGCGGGCGCGGTGCCGGACCCGCTGGTGCCCGCGCCGGTGACCGACCGCAAGTACGTGCAGACCGCGCTGGAGCAGGCGATGCCCGTGCAGGGCGTCCTGCGGGTGCCGGACGCCCTGGCCGCCGCCGCCGCCTCGCTGGCGCAGGGCTCGCACCTCACCAAGCAGATCATCCTGATCGGCGACGGGCAGGCGATCGGCTGGCAGACCGGCGATCTGGAGAGCTGGGGCTATTTGAACGAGGCCTTCGCGCGGCTGCCGTCCAAGCCGCGCGTGTTCGTGCGCACGCTGGAGCTGCCGCAGGGCATCCGCAACCTGACGCTCAAGAATCTGGTCTTCTCCCGCCCGGTGGTGGGCACCGACCGCGACGTGCGCGTGGACGTGACGCTGGCCAACACGGGGCGCGAGGCCGTGACGCCCGCGAACGTGACCCTGCTGGTGGGCGGCAAGGAGCAGGTGGACCGTTCGGTGGGGCAGATGGAGCCGGGCGCGGAGCGGGTGGTCTCGTTTCTGCACCGCTTCGACACGCCGGGGGCGCAGGTGGTGGAGGCGCGGGTCGCGGCGGACGACGAGATGGCTTCGGACGACACGATGCAGCGCGTGATCCAGATCATGCGGACGCTCAAGGTGCTGGTGGCGGACGACGGGCGCGCGGCGCGCCTGCTGGACCGGCCCGGCGGGTACGTCGCGCTGGGCCTGATGCCCTCGGCCAAAAGTCTGATGGAGCGCGAGCCCAAGACTCGCGAGTCGGAGCGGCCGCGGTTCCTGATGGAGCCGGAGCTGACCACCGCGAGCGGCCTGGGGCTCAAGCGGTCGCTGGCCGGTTACGCGGTGGCGGTGCTGGCGGATGTGCCGTCGCTGCCCGAGGCGCAGGCGGCGCAGGTCGCGGAGTTCGTGCGGATGGGCGGCAGCCTGCTGGTGATTCACGGCACGCGTTCCGAGGCGGCGTTCTACAACGGCTGGCGTGCGGCGGGCGCGCCGGTGCTGCCGCTGCCGATCGGCGAGTGCGTGGTGGCCGCGCCGGAGCGCGGCGAGGCGGGTGTGAAGATCGATCCGGGGACCTTCCGCCATCCCGCGCTCGCGCTGTTCCGCGAGTCGGGCGATCTGACGGACGCGGTGGTGGAGTGCTACCGCCAGGCGGTGGAGACCAACGGCGCGGCGGGCGTAGTGGCGCGGCTGCAGAACGGCGCGGCCTTCATGGCGGAGCAGGCGCTGGGCAGGGGCCGCGTGGTGCAGCTCTTCGTGCCGTTCGACCGCACGGCGGGCAACCTGGTGGCGCGCCAGTCCTTCCTGCCGCTGATCCAGGAGGTGACCTCGTATCTGGCGCAGCCGGTGATCGCGACGCTGAACATCCCGCCCTCGCGCGGCGCGGTGGTGCAGCTCTCCTCGCCCGCGCTGACGCAGATGGGCGGCAACGGCCTGTTCGCCGAGTATTTCCGGAAGGACAATTTCAAGAAGGTCATCCTGTCGCGCATCGATCCCACGCTGGACATGACGTGGGGCGAGAACAGCCCCGGGGACAAGGTGCCTCGCGACCACTTCAACGTGCGCTGGACCGGCTCGTTCGTGCCGAAGCAGAGCGGGGCGTATACCTTCTACTTGAACGCCGATGACCGGCTGACGCTGCGGATCGGGTCGCAAGAGGCGAGCGTGAAGGAGTACGGGCAGAACCGCGAGATGCGGGGCAACTTCAAAGCCGGCGAACGCTATCCCGTTCTGGCGGAGTTCGGCGAGGACTCCGGGCAGGCCGGCGTGTGGGTGGACATGGAGGGGCCGGGTTTCCCGCGGGCCCGGCTGCCGAGCGACTGGCTGGTGCCGGTGCGGGGCGACGCGGACTCGTGGGCGGAAGCGGTGGACACGCAGGTGTTGGCGCCGGGGGGGCGCACGCTCTATGCCAAGATCCGCTACGGCGAGGACGGCCTGGCCCTGCGCACCGACAGTCCGCTGATGCAGGGCCTTTACGAGGTGCGGGTGCCGACCGCGGCCGCGGGGTGGCTGGGCCATCTCGCCAACACCGGCGACTCGTTCCCGCTGTGCGTCATGGAGAACCCCGACGAGAGCAAGCTCGACGCGCTGACGGCGGACGAGCAGGCGATCATCGCGCGGCAGGCCGACATCACCGTGGCCCACACCTTCGAGGATTTGCAGAAGGCGCTGATCGGAAAGACGTTCGGGCGCGAGCTGTGGCGCATCCCCGCGCTGATCCTGTTCGCGCTGCTGATCTTGGAGACCGTGCTGACGCGGTGGATCTGCATCCAGCGCAAGACGGGGGAGAGCATCAGTTAGAAATTAGGATTTAGGATTTAGGAGTTAGGAGTTAGGAGTTGAGCGTTGAGAGTTGAGCGTTGAAATCGGCTGAATAACTGCTATGGAAACTGTCCGCATAGATTTGCTGCCGCCGGAGATCCCGACCTGGGCGGTGGCGCTGATGGCGCTGGCCGCGTTCGGCCTGTGGCTCGGCGTGCGCGTGCTGACGCGCCGCTTCCGCGAGCGCCTGCCGCGCTTCGGCGTGGCGGTGCCGCGCGCGCTGGCGGCGACCGCGGGGGCCTGGTGTCTGCTGCAGCTGCTCGGGCGCGTGGCGGTGTACGCCTGCACCTGGCCGCTCTGGGTGGCGGCGGTGATGCTGGGCCTCGGCATCGAGATCGCGTCGTCGTGCTTCTACCGCGAGCGGCAGGCGGTGCCGCGCCGGCTGGGCACGGTCGTCCTGGCGCTGCGCGCGTCGGCCATCGCGCTCGCGGTGCTGGTCCTGATGCAGCCGGTGCTGGTGCGCTCCACGGGCAAGAAGATCACGCGGCGCGTGGCAGTGCTGGTGGACGCCTCGGCCTCCATGCGGTTCACCGACCGGCAGTGGCAGCCGCGCGAGCTTCTGGCGTGGGCCGGCCATCTGGGGCGGCTGAGCGCGGCGCAGCGGGCGGCGCTGGCCGATGAGAAGAGCGACGCGCAGAAGCTCTGGGACGGGCTGCCCGAGGCGGACCGCGCGGCGACGCGCGGCCTGTGCGAGACCACGCGCGTGGCACTGGCCTGCGACCTGCTGAAGCGTCCGGGCGCGGACAACGAAGCGTTCCTCGCGAAACTTGGCAGCCGCTACGATTTGGATCTCTTCACCTTCGGGCGCGGGCTGGCGCGCACCTCGGCGGCCGAGATCGAGAAGAATCTGGCGGCGACCAACGAGGCGTCGTTCGCCGAGCAGTACTTCCGCGCGGCCACGGATTTCACGACGGCGCTGGAGGGCGTGCTGAAGGAGATCCCCTCGGAGCAGCTCGCGGGCGTGCTGGTGCTGAGCGACGGCATCCACAACGCGGAGACATCGGTGTTGCCGATCACCCGGCGGTTCGGCGCGCAGGGCGCGCCGGTGTGCGGCGTGATGCTGGGCGGCACGCGCCTGCCGTTCGACATCGCGCTGGCGGACGTGATCGCGCCGGAGTCGGTTTTCTTGGGCGACCGCGTGCGGATGGTCGCGACGGTCAAGGCGACGGGCGCGATCGGCAAGAAAATCAAGGTCAAGCTCGCCTGCGGGGACGCCGTCGTGGAGGAGACCGAATTGGAGATCTCCTCCGACGACTGGCAGCGCGAGGTCCGGCTGACGCACGAGCCCCAGACGAACGGCGTGGTGCGTTACGAGGTGAAGACCGAGGTGCTGGAGGGCGAGCTTTTCAAAGACAACAACGCCTGGCGCTCGGATGTGGCGGTGAGCGACGACCGCATCAACGTTTTGCTGGTGGACGATTCGCCGCGCTGGGAGTTCCGGTATCTGCGCAACCTCTTTTTCGGACGCGACAAGTCGGTGCACCTCCAGTCCTGGCTGGTGCACCCCGACACGCTCGTCGGCGGGGCCGCGGCCAATCTGCCGCCGGCCTCGGCGGGCCGCAAGTTCGGCGACGCGGAGTCGGGCGGGTGGCCGGTGAGCCGCGAGGAGTGGCGGGCGTTCGACGTGATCATCCTGGGCGATCTGGACGCGGCCACCCTCACGCCGCAGGTGCAGGAGGAGATCCGGGCCTGCGTGGTGGACCGCGGGGCGCTGCTGGTGGTGATCTCCGGGCCGCGCGCCATGCCGCACGCGTTCCCCAAGGATTCCCCGCTGGCGGAGCTGGTGCCGTTCACGGTGCAGCCTGAAGACAGCTACTGGAAGGGGCCGGAAGAGGCTTACCGCCTGGCGCTGACGCCGGCGGGACAGTCGCACCCCGTGATGGTGCAGTCGGGCAGCCTGTCCGAGAACGAGGACGTGTGGCGCTCGCTGCCGCCGTTCGACTGGCGGCTGCCGGTGACGGCCAAGCCCGGCGTGGAGATCCTGGCGGTGGCCGCCCCCGAGGGGGGCGAGCAGGAGAAGGTGCTGACCGACGTGCGGCAGGCGGTCGCGCACCTGGAGGACGTGATGCAGTACCGGAGCAAGCATGCGCTGATCATGGCGCAGCGCGTGGGCCGCGGCAAAGTGCTGGGCCTGGCGTTCGACCGCACGTGGCGGCTGCGTTACCGCACGGGCGACGTCCGGCATCACCGCTTCTGGGGCCAGATCATGCGCTGGGGTCTGGGCGAGCGGCTGCGCGCGGGGCAGGAGCGTTTCCGCGCGGGCACCGACCGGCTGGTGTACGGCCCCGAAGACCCGGTCACGGTGATGGCACGCGTGCTGAACGAGGATTTTTCCGGCGTGGAGGACGCGCAGCTCGAGGCGGTGCTGAAAAACAGCGAGGGGCTCGAGATCACGCGCGTGAAGCTGGCGCGGCGGGCGGAGTCGCACGGCTTCTACGAGGCGGTGCTGCCGCCGCAGGGCCGGGCGGGCGCGTGCCAGCTCACGGTGGTGCGGACCGATGCGGTGGCGCGCGAACAGGTGGAGACCTCTTTCCTGGTGACGGCCTCGCGGCGGCCGATCGAGATGGGCAACGTGCGGCCTGACCGGGCCCTGTTCGACGCGCTGGCCAAAGGCACGGGCGGCAAGGTGGTCACGCCCGACAGGTTGCCGGAGCTGCTGGAGGCTTTCGGCGAAGGCCGCCGCGTGGTGCAGGAGCGGCGCGAATACGCTTTGTGGAACAACCCGTATGTGCTGCTCCTGCTGGCGCTGCTGCTGACGGCCGAATGGCTGCTGCGCAAAAAGGGCGGGCTGGCGTAACGCCGAGAGGCGGCCGATGCGGGGTACCCGCTGCGGGGAGTTGCTTTGAGTGCGCCCGGCTCCGGGCGCTTTCTATGGCGCGGCCTGACGCGCCTGCGCCACGGTCGGGCGGGGACAGGTCCCCGCCTGGAAAGCGCGGCCAGGGCCGCGCAGTCAAAAAGAAGCCAGCTTGAAAAAGTTTTTCGCAAGGCCATTGAGGAATCGGAAATGAATACGAACCTGCCACCTGAACTGACGGCGCAACTCACGCGGATGATCCGGCGCGTGAGGGTGATCCTGTTGACGCGCGGCCTGCTGGCGGTGGCGGCGGTGGCCGTCGGCGCGGTGCTGGCGATCATGGCGATCGACGCGGCGGTGGTGCTGTACCACCCGGCGGTGCGCTGGGCTTTTTCACTGGCGGGCTTGGGGTTGGCGGCCGCGACCGCATGGACCATGCTGGTCCTGCCGCTGAGCCGTCCGCTGACGATCACGCGCATGGCACGCGTGCTGGAGACGCGCCACCCCGACATGCAGGAGCGCATCAGCTCGGCGATCGAGCTGGCGGAGCACGGCGGCGCCGAGGCGGAACGCGCCTCCGCGGAGCTGGTCAAGCTACTCACGCAGGACGCCAAGGCCGATCTGGCAGGCGTGCACCCCCAGCATGAGTTCACGGTGCGCACGATCAAACCTTTTCTGACGGCCGCGGCGTGCGCGCTCGTCGTGCTGGGCTTGCTGTTCGCCGTGTGGCCGAAACAGAGCTGGCTGCTGTTCCTGCGGGCGCTCGCGCCGCAGCGCGAGTTCGACACCTTGCAGGCGAGCGCGCTGGAGGTGAAGCCGGGCGACATCATGCTGCTGGCACAGACGCCGCTGCGCTTCGAGGTCAAGGCGCCGGAGCGCCACGGCCTGCGGGCGGAGATCCACTTCCAGCGGGCCGACGGGCACCGGGCCGTGGAGCGCATGAAGCGGCTGTCGGCGCAGGGTGCGGAAACGGTCGTGTTCGAGTTGGATATCCCGTCGGTCGATGAGAGCTTCGAATACCGGGTCCGGTACGGGACGGGCTACACGCGGCCGTACACAGTGGCGGTGGTGGCCGCGCCGCGCGTCGTGGAGACGCGCGTCTCCTACACCTATCCGGCCTATACGGGCTTGCTGGCGACGCAGCAGGTGGGCGAGGCGCAGGCGATCGCGGCAGTGGCCGGCACGCGGGTGCGCATCGAGACGGCCTTCGACCGCGCCTGTGCGGCGTCGCTGCTGATCAACGCTCTGACCTTGCCGAACGCGGCGGCGACGGCCACGAACGCGGTCTGGCTGCAGACGCTCAGCACCAACCGCACGGGCCGGTGGTCCTTGGCCATCCGCGACGCGTACGGCTTCACCAACCGGCCGGTCTGGTCGGCCTACGCCGCCCTGCCGGACCGTCCCCCCGAGGTGGCGCTCGCGACGCCGGAGGTTTCCAGGCTGACGGTGCCGCCTTATGACCGGCTGGTGTGCAGCGGGACGGCGGACGACGATTTCGGGTTCGGCGCGCTGGAGCTGGTGATCAAGTCCGAGAAGCGGGGCGAGAGCGTGGCGCCGCTCAAGGCGGCGCGTCCGGGCGCCACGCGGGCGGTGCTGGAGGGCGCGCCCGACCTGCAGGCGCTGTTCGACCAGGGCATCCGCACCTTCAAGCTGTGCCTGCGCGTGGCCGACAATCTGCCGCCGGAGCTGGGCGGACCGCAGGTGCGCGAAAGCCGCATGATCGCGGTGACGCTGGATATGGGCGCGCGCACCTTGCGCGAACAGGTGCGCGAGGCGGTCCGCAAGGATCTGGAAGAGCAGCTGCGCAAGGCGGCGCAGGAGTTGCACGAGGCGGCGAACCGCGTGGCTCAGGAGAAGTGGACCTTCGACAAGCCCGAGCTGCCCGAGAAGGCGGCCGAGAAGCTGGAGCAGGCGCGCGAGGCCGCGATGAAGGCCGAGGAGCTGATGGAGAAGGCGGCGCAGGCCACGGAGAAGACCCCGTTTGCCGCGTTCGCGAAAGACATCCTCGACGTGCGCGACGAGAAGGTCGAGCCCGCGTTCAAGCGGCTGGAGAAGATCCCGCTGACGGAGGCCGACAAGCGCAAGCAGGCGGGCGAGGAAACCGAGCGGGCGTTCCGCGAGGCGGCCGACAAGGTCAACGACTTGGTGAACCGGGTCTTGCAGGACGAGAACCGGAAGCAGGAGGAGCAGGGCCGGCTGAACGAGCTGGCGCAGCGCGAGAAGGCCTTGGCGGAGCAGGCCGAGAAGGCCAAGATGGACCGGCAGGACATGCAGGAGTGGGCCAACCGCCAGAACGAGGCCGAGCAGAAGGCGTGGCAGAGCAAACCGCAGCTGGAGGATGCCGCGTTCAAAGCCGTGCTGGAGAACGTCCAGAAGGCGCGCGAGATGATGCAGCAGGCGGACCGCGCGCTGACCCCCGAGGCGGACCAGGCGCTCCGGCGCGAGGAGGTTGCGGCGAAAGAGACCGACAAGGCCGCCGCGCTGGCCGAGAAAGCCGCCGCGCAGGCCTTGGAAGCCAATGAAAAGGCGGAAGACTTAGCCGAGACGCGGGCGGCGTCCGACGCGGTGCAGAAGGCGGCCGAAAAGACGGCGGCGGCGGCCGAGAAGGCGGAGAAGGCCGCGCAGGCGGCGCAGCAGGCGGCCGAGAAGCGCCAGGCCAACGAGGCCGTGACCGACGCGGCGGGACGCAAGGCGACCGCCGAGCAGGCCGCGAAGGCGGCGCAACAGGCGGAGCAGGCGGCGCAGGAGGCCGCGCAGGGCGCGGAGCAGGCGCAGCAGGCGGCGGACGCCCAGCAGGCGGGGCAGAAAGAGCAGGCCGCGGCAGCGGAGAAGAAGGCCGAGGCTCAGGCGGAGGCGGCGAAAGAGCGCGCGCAGCAGGCCAACGCCCAGGCGGTCGAGGCGGCGCGCCAGGCTGACGGGCAGGGCCTGGCCAAGGCGGCCGAGGCGGGACAGCTCGCCTCCGAGTCGGCCTCCTTCACGAAGCGCGCGGCGGAGCTCGCGAACGAGTCCGCGGACAAGACCGAGGCGGCGGCTGACCTGCCCCAGGCGCAGAAGGACGCGGCGCTGAAAGAGGCCAAGGGGCTTTCGGAGCAAGCGAAGCAGGTGGCGGCGGAGGCGAAGGAGAAAGCGGCGCTGGCCGCGCAGCGCGCCAAGGAACAGCTCGAGCAGTTGGCGCAGGAGGAGAAGGCCGCGGCGGCCGGTCAGGCGACGCCCGAAGCGGTCACGGCGCAAGCTCAGGAGGCGGTGAAGCACGCGCGGGAAGCGGTGGCCCAGGCGCAGGAGGCGGTGGCCGCGGCCCGGCAGGCGACGGACGAGGCCAAGGGCGCCCCGCCGCTGAACCAGGCGCTGGCGGAAAAGATGGCCGAGGCTTCGGCGCTGGCGAAGCAGGCGGGAGAACTGGCCGGACAGTCGGGCGAGCGCACGCAGGCGGCGGAGAAGGCCGAGCTGGGCGACGCGCGGGAGCGGGCCGAGACGCGGCAGGCGCTGGCCGAGGCCCAGGCGGCGGCGCAGCTGGCGCAAGAGGCGGCCGCGATGGCCAAGCAGGCCGCGCAGCAGGCGGCCGCGGCGACGGCCGAGCTGAAAAAGGCCTCCGCCGAAGCGGCGCAGGAAGCGGCGCAGCAGGCGCGCGAGGCGGCCCAGAGGGCGGAGCAGGCCAATAAGCTCGCGAAGGGGCTGGAGCCTTTGCAGGAGGCGGCGGCGCAGAGCGCCCAGGCGGCGAAGCTGACCGGTGAGGCGGCGGCGCTGGCGCAGCAGGCGTTGCAGACGGCGGCGCAGGCCACAGGGGCCACTGACGCGCAGGCGGCGGGACAGGCGCAGGCGGGACAGGCCAAGGCGAGGCAGGCTTTGGATCTGGCGCGCCAGGCGCAGAAAGCGGCGGCGGAGCGCGCGGCTGCGGACGTGCCGCAGCTGGCGGCGGCGGCCAAGGCGCGGCAGGTGGTGGATGCGGTCGCGGATGCGGTGGAGGCCCAGGACAAGAAACAGGCCGAAGCGTGGGCACAGGCGCGGGGCCGCATGGGCGGCTCCTTGAGCCACATGGCCGCCGGGGGCGGGGCGGGCGGGCCCGAACGGGCGCGCCAGGTGCCGCTCAATCAGGACTGGGTCCGTTTCCGCGGCGAGATGGGTTCGGCGGCCTACGAGGAGATGCTCAAGAAAACCCCCGCCGAGTACCGCGAGCTGGTGAAACAATATTTCGACGAGTTGTCGCACGAGGGCCAGGATACTCAAGGAGGAGTTAGAAAGTAGGCGTTAGGAGTGGGGAGGTCTTGAGTCGGCACCCAACTTCTCACTCTTCATTCCTTGCCTTAACTTCAAATGGTTTACGATTAAGAGCACGATTAGGATTATGAGGAACAGGGGGGGCGTAATCCTAATCCTAATCTTAATCGTAATCCTGATCGTTCAAAAAAGTGCCCCCTCCGTTTGTTCCCGTTCCGCGGGCGGCGGGTCAAATCCTGAGAGTTTCTGAGCGGTTGAAAACCTGCGGTTGTGAAGGCGGGCGGGATGGTCTACACTATGTCCATGCTGAATTACCTGCAACACTTGGCCGACCGGCAGCGCTTCGGGATGAAGCCCGGCCTGGAGACCATCCGCGCGCTGCTGGACCGGCTGGGCAACCCCGAGCGGGAGGTCGCCGCCATCCACATCGCGGGCACGAACGGCAAGGGCGCCGTGGCCGCGCTGTGCGAGTCGGTGCTGCGCGCGGCGGGGTATTCCGTGGCGCGCTACACCTCCCCGCACCTCATCCGCGTCAACGAGCGTTTTCTCGTCAACGGCGCGCCGGCCGAGGATGCCGACTTGGAGTCCGCGGCCCGGGAGGTCGAGGCCGCCGTCCTCGCGCTCGAAAAGGAGCTGGGCGTGGAGGTCACCTTCTTCGAGTGTTTGACCGCCGTGGCGTTCGTGCTCTTCCGGCGGGCGGGCGTGAAGCTCGTCGCGCTGGAGACCGGGCTTGGCGGCCGGCTCGACGCGACCAACGTGGTGACCCCGCTGGTATCGGTCATCACGCGCATCGGGCTGGACCACTGCGACTGGCTGGGCGATACGCTCGAGAAGATCGCCGGGGAGAAGGCGGGCATCATCAAGCCGGGCCGGCCGGTGGTGTGCGCGGCCATGCCGGAGGAGGCGCGCGGCGTGATCGCGTCGGCCGCGGCGCAGCGGCAGTCGCTCTTCGTGGACGCCGCGGAGGCGGTGTCGGTGGCGGTGACCCAGAGCGGGCTGGAGGGCCAGACGCTCAGGATCACCACGCAGGACCGCGCGCTGCCGCCGGTGCGGCTGCCGCTGGCCGGCGCGTTCGAGGTCGAGAACGTCTGCGCGGCCGTGGCGGCGCTGGAGGCTGTGGCGGAATGCGGGCTGCCGATCCCCGACGCGGCCTTTGTCAAAGGCCTCGAAAGCGTGTGCTGGCCGGGGCGTTTCCAGCTGGCGTCGAAAGAGCCGCCCGTGATCGTGGACGGCGCGCACAACCCCGACGGCGCGCGGGCGCTGCGGCAGGCGCTCAAGGGCTGCAAGGTCAAGGCGCCGGTCGGGCTGGTGGCGGGCTTCTGCGGCGACAAGGACGCGCTGGAGCATCTGCGCGTGTTGGCCCCGGCGGTCAAGCGCGCATGGGGCGTGGCGACGCCGAATCCGCGCTCGCTCACGGCGGAGCAGACCGTGGGGATCATGCTCATGGCGGGCATCGACGAGGCGGACGCGTGCGAGAGCGTGGCCGAGGCGTTGAGCCTGGCGCGCGAGTGGGCCCGCAAGGTGGACGGCGTCGTGCTGGTCTGCGGCTCGCTCTTCCTGGCGGGCGCGGCGCTGGTGGCGCTGGACGCCTTCCCGTGGGCGCGCGACCGCAGCGACGCGAACGAGCTGCTGAAAGGTTCGGGTGGAGTCTCCCTTAATTGACAGGACCTTTTTTTGTGTGGGTGGACGCGTTCGTAGTACCGCCTTTAGGCGGAATCTCAGGTCAATCCGGCCTCGCTTTTCCGCCTGAAGGCGGTACTACAAACCTTGGCTTAGGTATAGCCATGCGGGAGACCTGACACTCGCCACCCAGGCTCCACGGACACGGAGATTCACAAAGGATAGCTTGGTGGTCCCTTGATTATCATCGTTTTTGAAAGGCTCATGATGTACGAGAACGCGAATGTGGAGGTGATCGCGCGCGGCGTGTGCGTGGTCGACGGGCAGCTCCTGCTGTGCCACGGCAAGCGGTCGGCGCTGAGCTATCTGCCCGGCGGGCACGTCGAGTTTCGCGAGACCGCGCGGCAGGCGCTGGTGCGCGAGATCCGTGAGGAGCTGGGCCGCGACGCGGAGGCGGGGCGCTTCCTCGGCTGCTGCGAACACGCCTTCGAGCAGAAGGGCGTGCCGCACGCGGAGATCAACCTGGTATTCGAGCTGACGATTCCGCGGCTTGCGCCCGGCGCGCCGGTGGAGGCCGCGGAGGAGTGGATCGGCTTCCGTTGGCAGCCGCTGGACCAGCTGGACGAGGCCGCGCTGGAGCCCGCGCCGCTGCGGAAGCTGGTCGCGGAGTGGCTGCAGTCGCCGGGCGGCCATTTCGTGTCGGGCGACGCGTGGGAGCGGTGAGGAAAGGAGGAGTTAGGATTTAGGAGTTAGGAGTTGTGGAGAGGACCCTCCCCCAAGGCAAAGGGGAAGCCGCGGAGGGGCGAGCTTCGGGAACTGGCTTTCCATGCTTGCGGTTACGGCCCTGTTCTGGCACTCTTTTTTCATGGCTGCACGTATTGAACCGACCCGAAAGACCCCTGTCGAAATCCTCGCCGATCTCGTTGACGGGCACAACGAGGCGCTGTATGGCGGGGCCGAGAAGGGCAAGAAGTACCTTCTGAAATATAGCGAGCGGAACACCTCGCTTCCCAACGCGGTGAAGTTCTTCCTCTTCGACCTGCTCGCCGAGGACGCCTACCGGTCCGACGACTTCGAAACCTGCCGCACCGCGGTGGACCGGGCATGCGACTATCTGCCGGCGGCACAAGAAGAGACCGCCCAGCGCTTCCGCGAGTACAGCCCGTCGATCCGGTGCTTCGAACGCGGCATCGCGCTCTTCCTGGACGAGGGCGAGTTCGAGCAGGCGCTGACCCTGTGCGAGCAGGCCATCGGTCTCGGCCTGGGCAAGGTTTACGCGGCCAAGCAGGCTTCGATCGCGCGCATGATGTAGCCGCGGCGTCGGGGTGCGATTCAGTTTCGTTGAAACTGAATCGCACCAAGGAGAATTTAGGAGTTAGGATTGAGGGGTTGGAAGCGCAGAACGCCCTGAAAACAGGGCGTTCGACAAGGAGGACCCTTCCGCGAACAACCGTTTCTTGAGGCCATACGTTTGATCTCATTATGAAGACACGAACACGGACTCTCGAGCAGGGTACGAACACGTTCGCGGCCATGGCATTGCAACTCCTGACTCCTAAATCCTAACGCCTCCTTCGGGTGTGATTCAACGAAGTTGAATCACACCCGCGGTGTCGCGAAGGTTCCTGCGCCGGTTGACAGAGTTTAGCCCCCTTGCTATCCTTGTAAGGAATCAAAGAAAGTAAGGAATGCTATGACGCTTACCGCCACAGTCACGAGTAAAGGGCAGCTCACACTACCCAAGCCGCTTCGCGATGCGTTCCGGCTTCGCGCCGGCAGCCGCGTCGTTTTTACGCTCAATGCGGATGAGGCGGTCATGAAACCCGAGACCTGCCTAGTCGATGAACTCTATGGCGTGTTGAAGCGCAAAGGCCAGAAACAGATCCCGGTGGACAAGATGAACGCGGCCATCCGCCGCCGCATGGCGGAATCTGCTCGATGATGGCGGTCGACACCAACGTCCTTGTCCGGTTTCTTGTGGCCGATGATGAGGTCCAGTCTCGGGCGGTTTACACGCTTTTCAAAAAGGCGGAAGAGCAGCGGATGCCGTATTTCGTCTCTTTGCCCGTGGTGCTGGAACTGTTCTGGGTGCTGGAGTCGGCCTATGAGCGGTCTCGGAAGGAAATCGCGGATGCGGTTGAGGGGCTGTTGAGGATGCCGGTATTGAAGGTCGAGGGTGAGGATGTCATCCGGCTCGTTCTGGAGGATGCGCGGCACACGTCCTGCGATCTGTCCGATCTGCTGATCGGGCGCGTCGCCTCCCACGCCGGCTGTGACGGAGTGCTGTCATTTGACAAGAAGGCGTGCCGCCATGCGCTTTTCCGAAGGGTGCATGTCTGACCGCGAATCGTGCGGATGATGTGAATTGAACTTCCGGTGTCGAAACGTTTGTAGTGGCGCCGTAAGGCGCTATATTTTGAAGAAGGCGCCGTTTGTGATATCCTGTATCCCAACTTTCTGACGGACCGCAGGGCGGGACGCGTTCGAGTGGCAAAGAGGATGACTTATGGATTTCGCTGAAATTCGCGACGACGACGAGGACGAGGGTTTGCATGCGCGGCGCCCCGGCTGTTTGCTCGGGCTGTTCCGGCTGCTGCTGGTTGCGCTGGTGCCTCTGTTTATTTTTGTGGCGCTGATCCCGACGCTGATGTCGTCGGACAGCGGCCGGCGGTGGGCTTTGAAGAAGGTCAATGCGGCGGTCGCGCCGGCGCAGGTCTCGTTCGAGCGGTGGTCGCTGGGGTGGCTGACCGCGCCGACGCTCGAGAAGGTCACCTACGTGGATGTCGCGCGCGGCGCGGACATCCAGGTGGAGCAGGTGGCGTTCGACCGCGGCCTGCTGCGCCTGTTGCCGCTGGGCACGCTGAACCTCGGCGGCGTGACGCTCAGGAAGCCGGTGATCGCGTATGCGCTGGTGCCGCAGCCCAAGCAGCCCGCCAAAAAGGGCGAGAAGGCGGGCAAGGGCGGCGCGTTCGTCCTGCCGGTCGTGGACGTGGCGGCGGTTCTGAACGTCGAGGACGGGCGCGTGAGCGTCACCGGCAACGCTCCGGAACCGTTCGTGGCGCAGCAGGTGAGCGGGACGGTGACGCTGGAGTCGTTCCGGAGGCCGATCGCGGTCCAGACGCAGATGCGTGTCGGGGAGGGCATGCTGGCGCTGGAAGGACGCGTGCAGAGCATCAAGGATCTCTATCAGGGCACGGTGCTGGAGGAGCCCGAAAAGCTGACGCTCAAACTGGTGGGGGTGGACCTGACGGCGTTCAGGCCCCTGATCCAGCATGCGGCGGGCGAGCCGTGGATTTACAGCGGCGTGGCCGAGGGCGCGCTGACGGCCGTCATTAAAGGCATCGATCAGTTCACGCTCAAGGGCGGCGTGCTGGTCAACAGGCTCTCGGTGGCGGCCGCGCGGCAGCCGCGTTCACCGGCGGGCGACTTGGCGCTGATGGTTGACATCGCATACGACAAGAAGGTGATCAAGGTCACGCAGTTCGAGCTGAATTCGCCATGGCTGAAGGCCGAAGCGAGCGGCACGCTGCAGGCGGGTGCGAAGGCCGGCGTGATGACCGGCGCGATCAAGGCCCGGGCGGATGCGGATCTGGCGGCGGTGGCGCGCGATTTTGCGCCGGCTTTAGGTTTGTCCAGGGGCTTCAAGATGCAGAAGGGACGGCTGCACGCGGCGTTCACGCTGGAGGGCAGCGCGGAGGCGATGCGCGTGGACGCGGATGTCACGACGGCGGACCTCGTGATGGCGGTCGACGGCGAGCCGCTCGTGCTCAAGCCCGCGCCGTCGCTGGTGTTCAAGGCCAAGTTCCCATACGGGCAGTGGCCCGAGGTCGAGACGTTCCACCTCAAGGCGCCCTGTGCGGACGTGTACGGCAGCGGCCGCTTCGATGCGGCCGTGGTGAAGGGCAAACTGGACCTGACGCTCTTCTCGCGCGACTTCAAACGGATGCTGAAAGACTCGCCGCCCATGGTGGGCTCGGTCTATCTGGACGTGGCCACGAAGCGGGATGACGGCCGTGTGGCGCTCAACGTGTTTCTCAAGATGGCGGACGTGGCGGCCGAGTTCAGGCCGGGGCAGCGCACGGTGGTGCCGCAGGGCGCGGTGAAGTTCGACGCGTTTGTGCCGCTCAAGGACGGCAAGCCGCAGGGCGAGCTTCAGGACGCGACGTACGCGGTCACGCTCGAGAGCGGCAAGGTCTCGGGCGGGTGGAAGCGCTGGGTGCCCGCCGGCGAGGCGCGTCCGCTGGCGCTGCGCGGGTTCACGCTGACGAGCGACATGGAGCTGGGCAGCGTGCGCAGGCTGCTGGGCGGGTTCCTGCCCGCGTCGGCGCAGCGGCGCATGACCGCGTGGCAGGGGCATGTGATCGCGAACGCGACGGTGGAGGCGGCGGGCGGCGTGGTCAAGGCCCGCATGAATGCGGCGGGTCAGCAGATCGTCGCGGGTGCGGACGACGGCGGCGTGTGGCGCGTGCCGGACGTCCGGCTGGAGGCGGCGCTGACGCAGAGCGGGCCGAAGGACGGCCTGCAGGTCGCGGCGACCGTGACGGGCGGAGGGTCGCTCGAGCGCGACGGCGCGACGGTCTTCGCGGAGAAGTCGGCCCGCATGGAGGTGGACGCCCGGGTCGCGGCGGACGGCGGCAGCGTGCAGGTTTCGAAGTTCGACCTCGCGGCGGGATTGTTTGACGTGCAGGCGCAGGGGGAGGTGACGGAGCTGGCGACGCGCTGTCTGGTCGCGGCGAAAGGCCAGGCGGCGCTGGATTTCGACGCGTTGACGCGTCTGCTGAATGCGAAGGGCGTCGACGAGTTCAAGCTGACGGGACGCGAGCTGCGCACGTTCAGCTTCAGCGCGCCGCTGGCGGGCGGGGCCGCCACGGTGTTGTCCGAGGGTCAGTTTACGGGCGCGGCTTTTCTGGGCTCGGTCACGGGGCTGGGCCTGGAAGCGGGGCCGTCCGATGTGTCGGTCAAGTTGTCGAAAGGCGTCCTGAAGCTGGCGTACGAGCCCGCGCTGAACAAAGGCAAGCTGCGGCTGGTGCCCGAGGTCGACGCGGTGGGCGTGGCGCCGGTGCTGCTCTTCCCGGCGCAGACGCGGCTGCTGGAGAACGTGACGATCACGCAGGAGATGGTCGACAAGCTGCTGGTGAACGTGAACCCCCTGTTCCAGGGGAGCCACGTGCTGGGCGGCACGGTGTCGCTGGACCTGAGGGGCTGCCGCATCGCGACAGCCGAGGCTCCGGCCAAAGGCGTGTCCGCGGACATGGATGTGACCTTCAGGAATCTCAAGCTGGAATTCGGCCCGTCCATGCGCGACCTGCTGGATATGCTGAAGGTGAAGGAGCGCGTTTACGCCGTGGAGCAGCTTCCTGTGCATGTCGTGGTGAAAGAGGGCCGCGTCCACGTGGACCCGGTGAAGATGGTGATCGACAAGCAGCCGGTGGTCTTCAGCGGCTGGGTGGCGTTCGACGGCACGATCAAGTACCTGGTCGAGGTGCCGCTGACCGACCGTCTGACCGGCGGCGGGGGCGGCAAGGCGCTCAAGGGCATGACCGTCAAAATCCCGGTGACCGGCACGGTCACTGAGCCGCGGCTCGATGCCAGCGCGCTGCAGAACACGTTGGGCAGCCTGATCAAGAACACCGTGGGCGAGCATGCGGCGGAGAAGGTCGGCAGCTTCCTGGAGAAGCTCCAGCGCGAGCTGCAGAAGTAGACGGGAGGCCCGGCTCGGCATATCCCGCGCATAACCTAGCATATCTATAAACTATATTTAAAGCATGGTTGACTCTGCCGGAGGATTGGGAGAAAATGCAACCTTTGCTAACCGGTCGGGCTGACGGGAGCCGACACCGTTGGGAAGGGGCATGGCAGCTATGCAGCGACAGTTGACACAGAGCAGGGTGAGTGAGGAAGAGGAGGTCAAAGCCGCCGGCCTCGTGCTGGACTTCGACGAGATCGCCAAACGCGGCGGTCTGACCAAGGAGGAGGGGCTGATCGCCAAGTGGTACGGCATCTACGGCTCCCGCCAGCCCGGCAGCAACATGGCCCGCGTGGTGATCCCCGGCGGGGTGTTCACCGCCGTGCAGGCCCGGCGCATCGCGGAGACCGCCCGGAATTACGCGCAGGGCCGCGTGTGCGTCACGACGCGCCAGGCGCTGCAGTTCCACGGGCTCAAGGTCGCCGACCTGCCCCGCATGCTCCGCGACCTCGCGCTGGACGGGGCCTCCACGTTCCACGGGTGCGGCGATGTCACGCGCACGGTCACGGCCTGCCCCTGCGCGGAGACCTGTCCGCACCGCCGCCTGGACGTGCGCCCCTTCGCGCGCGAAACCGCGCGGGCCTTGACCGCCATGCGCGACCTCGACAACCTGCCGCGCAAATACAAGATCACCTTCTCGGGCTGCGAGGGGGCGTGCGCGCAGCCGTGGATGAACTGCGCGGGCGTGATGGCGGTGAAGGTCAACCTCGGCGGCGCGACGCGGGCGGGCTTCAAGGTCGTGATCGGCGGCGGCATGGGCTGGAAGGCCTTCGTGGCGCAGCCGCTCTTCACGTTCGTGCCGCCGGAGCAGATCACGGCGGTCTGCCGCGCGGTGGGGCTGCTCTTCCGCGACCACGGCGACCGCTTCAACCGCGCCAAGTCGCGCCTGAAGTTTGTGGTCGACCGTCTCGGCGTCGGCCCCTGCCGCGAGCTCGTGCTCGACTACCTGCGCCAAGAGCAGGTGACGCCGGACGGCCTGCGCTGGGATGAGCTGCCCGAGGCGGACGGGCCCGTTCCCGAGCGGCCGCTGACCGACAGCCAGCTCGCGGGGTGGCCGGACGGCGGGGGCGTCGTGCGCGTGCGCATCCCCAAAGGGGAGTTGGACGAGGGGCAGCTGCGCCGGCTGGCCGAACTTTCCGAGATGTACGGGGATCAGCGCCTCTACTCGACCAACCGCCAGAATCTCGAGCTGCACGGCGTGGCTCCCGACAAAATGGGGGAGGCGCGCGCGGAGGTGGAGCGGCTCGGCTTCCCCACGGACGGCGTGAGCGGCCTGCGCGACATGGTGTGCTGCGTCGGCACGGTGTACTGTCCCAAGGCCGTCGCTTCCACGCGCACGCTCTTCGACCTGCTGGAGCCGGTCGTCGGCGCCGCCAAGTACCGCGCCATCGAAGAAATGGCGGCCCTCCACCTCACCGGCTGTCCGAACTCCTGTTCGCCCTACCGCGTCGCCGACATCGGCTTCCGCGGCCTGCGGATCCGGGCCGAAGAGGGCTCGGTCGAGGGGTTCGAAGTTCTCATCGGCGGCGACCAGCAGACCCACGGCCAGAAGCTCGGCGAGTTCCGCACCGCGGACTGCCCGGAGGTCGTCGCCGCGGTGCTGGACGTTTTCATGGACGTGCGGCGGGACAACGAGACCCTCCACGCCTGTGTGAAACGGGTGGGCGTCGAGCCCTTCTCGGAGGCGGTGTTCGCATGAAATACGCGTATCCCCAAGCCCCTTCGATCAGCGAATACAGCGCCGCCGAGGGCGTCTGTGGCACGGCCGCCGACCGCCGGGTCATCGCGAAGGACATCCCCTGTCAGGCGGCCTGTCCCGCGGCGACGAATGTTCCGCTCTACATCGAGAAGATCTCCCAGGGCGACATGCGGGGCGCGTACGCGGTGAACCTCGAGTGCAACGTCTTTCCCGGCGCGCTCGGCCGCGTCTGCACGCGGCCGTGTCAGGACCGCTGCCGCCACCAGTGGACCAACACCAACGGGCCGGTCACCATCTGCCACCTCAAGCGCTCGGCGGCGGACCGCGCGCCTGAGGATGCGGCGGCGCCGAAGCCGTGGTTCGGCGCCACCGGCAAACGCGTGGCTGTGGTCGGCGGCGGGCCCGCCGGCCTGACCGCCGCGCGCGAGCTGAAGCGCCTGGGCCACGCCGTGACCCTGTTCGAGCGCGAGGCGCACCTGGGCGGCATGATGGTCGACGGGATTCCGCGCTTCAGGCTGCCGTTGCCGGTGGTCCAGCGGGAGATCGACCTGATTGTCGGGACGGGCATTGACGTCCGGCTCGGCGCGCCTGTCGATGCGGCGCGCCTGCGGGAGCTGGCCCGCGCGCACGACGCCGTGTGCGTCGCCACGGGTACGACGCTCGAGAACCGCGCGGCGCTTCCCGGCGTGCCGGAAGAGGCGATGGTCTCGGGCTTGGATTTCATGCGCCGCTACAACAACGGCGGGATCCGCGGCCTCGCGGGCGACGTGGTCATCATCGGCGGCGGGTTCACGGCGGTGGACTGCGCCCGCTCGTCGGCGCGCGCCGCGCGCAGGCTGCTGGGCGCCGACGGCACGGTGAGCGTCATGTACCGTCGCACGGAGCAGTACATGGCGGCGCACCCCGACGAACTCGAGGAGATGGAGCGCGAGCGGATCACCGTGCGCACCTTGGTGACGGCGGTCTGCGGCATCGAGCGGGACGGCCGTCTCGTGGCCATGACCTTCCGGCGCAACGTCCTCGCGTCCGGCGGCGGCGACGGGGCTAAGCCTGAAATCCGGCCGGTTCCCGGCAGCGAGTTCACGGTGCCCTGCTCCACGCTGATCGTGGCGATCGGACAGACGCGCGATCTCGGCATCCTGCCGCCGGGCGTTGTGCCTGCGGAGGGCTTCCGCACCTCGGCGCCGAACGTGTTCCTGACCGGCGACTTCGCGACGGGCAGCGACAATGTGGTCAAGGCCGTGGCGGGCGGCAAGGCGGTGGCCCGCGAGCTCGACACCTGGCTGATGGGCCGGCCGCGGCTCGCGGACGCGGTCTCGCTGCAGCTGATCGATAATGACGGCGACACCGGACGGCTCCGCGACTTTGACCTCGCCACGCCGCACGCGATGCCGGTGATTCCGGTGGCGGTCCGCCACGCGGGCGACGCGGAGGTCGAAGCCGGCCTGGGCGACGGCGCAACGGCCTGCAATGCCCGCCGCTGCTACCTGTGCCACTACAAATTCGAGATCGATCCGGAGCTCTGCATCCAGTGCGCCTGGTGCATGGATGCCGCGCCGCGCGGCTGCATCAAACGCGTGGCGCGCGTGGAACGGGACCCGGACGGGGGCGTGGCCTCAATCGTCGCAACCGCCGACCCCGACGCGACGACCTACATCTGGATCGACAGCGACGCGTGCATCCGGTGCGGCAAGTGCCTGCGCGTGTGTCCGGTCGGCGCGATCAGCATGAAAAAGGCCGCGCGCGCCGTCAGCCCCTGCGGCTGACGGCGGGGCGCGCGAGGGGCTCGCGCATTTTATTTATTTGTGCGGCCGCTGTTGTTTTGCTGGTAGGGACGCCTCCCCGAGGCATCCCTGCCGAAATCGGCTACACTTTTTCAGAAATTGCTCTAGTACACTGTACAATATGAAGTTTCGGACAGGATTACAGGATTTACATGATTAATAGTCAACAAAGACAATCTTGTAATCATGTCAAAATATCCGACAGTATAACGTGGACAGACTACTAGAGGGCACCGCGATACGCGACCGGTTCGCAGAGGGCGGCGAGATTCGCGAGCGGGGTTCCCGAGGGGATTTCGCAGCCGGCCATGACCAGGTGCGGGTTGCCGAGCGCGGCGTAGCTCTGCGCGACCGCGCCGCGGATGCCCGCGGGTGTGCCCTCCAGAACGTCGGCCACCGGATCCACGCGCCCGGCGATGGCGACCTCAGGCCCGACGCACTGGCGCGCGTAGGCCGGATCGACCATGTGGTCGATGTCGAGAATGTCCACGCCCAGCTCTCCGATGTGCGGCAGCAGGTGGGTGATGTTGCCGCAGATGTGCAGCTTGGCGAGCCCGTTCTGGGCCTGGATCGCTTCGATGAGCCGTTTCTCCAGCGGCCAGATCAGGCGGCGGTAGAGCTCGGGCGGCAGCTGGCTGGCGATGGCGTCGCCGATGCCGATCGTGTCGGCGCCCTCCTCGAGCTGCGCCAGAGCGAAGCGGATCGCGGTCCGGGTGCAGCGCTCCATCAGGGCGGACGAGGCCTGCTCGTCGTCCATCAGATCCATCAGGAAGTCCTGCACGCCGCGCAGGTCGGCGGCTTCGGCGGCCGGGCCTTCCACCCAGCCGAGGATCGAGCACTCGCCGCCGACGAGCGACTGGAACGCGCGCACGGCCAGCAGCCGGTCGCGCATCCGGTCCGACTCGTAGGGGTCGGGATCGGTCCGGAGCGGCGAGAGGTCATGGATGTCCGCGAGCGGGGGGCGCACGAGGCAGGGGGCGTGGTCCTCGATGTACTGGATCTCCGCGCCGAAGCCCTGGGCCTCGCGGTAGGGGTCGGAGATGGCGCTGACCTGATCGAAGCCGAACGCGTCGCGGCAACGCAGGTTGGCCTCCACCAGCACGCGCCAGTCGGCGGCGAAGGCGGCGTAGTTCGAGCCGATGTGCTCGGCGGCGAACTGCATCAGGATCGGCACGCGCGGCAGGAAGTCCGAGGGCTGGCCGCTGACCGTGGCGAGATAGCGCTGGAGTGAGTTCATTTTCTATAATTCCCAGCCGGGGCGGCGGGAGCCTTTGGTGTAGCGGTTGGCCTCTTCGTTGTTGGTCACGCGCATCGCGGCGTCGTCCCACACGATGCGTCCGTCCACGCGCTTGGCGAGGTTGCCGAGCAACGTGAGTTCGGTCAGCCGCGCGGAGTAGGCGAAGTCGGCGCACGCCCTCCGGCCTTCGGTGATCGCGCTGAGCCAGTCGCCTTCGATGCCGCCCTTGGCCCGCGCCATCGTCTGGGGCGGGCGCTCGAAGGCCTGCATGGCGGCTTCGGGGATGATGCGCGGGCTGTCGCCGTAAACCCCGCAGATGAGCTTGGCCTTGCTGCCGTTGAAGATCACGCCGCCCTCGCGGGGCAGATTCTGGTCGTCCGGCAGCTCCGCGGGACGCGGCGGGCGGGTGCCCTCGTACCACGTCAGCTTCAGCGGCGGCTGGCCTTCGTGCGCGGCGAACCGGAAGGTGATGATCGAGGAGAGCGGGTGGATGTCGGGGCTCAGGCCGCACGAGGTGGCGTCCACGGAGGCCGGCATGCGCTGGCCCAGGAGCGTGAAGACCGAGTCGAGGGTGTGCGCGCCGCGGTCGCCCATCATGCCGTTGCCGAAATCCCACCACGCGCGCCAGCGCGCGGGATGGTAGGTGGGGTGGTACTCGCGCACCGGGGCGGGGCCGAGGAAGAGGTCCCAGTTGAGCGTTGCGGGCACGGGCTCGCCCTTGGCGGGCTTGGCCCCGAGCAGGGTGCTCCAGCCCGCGCGGCCCCACGGATAGTAGGAGAGGTCGCACCAGGCGTCGATGCTCTGCAGCTCGCCGATGCCGCCCGCGGCGATCCACTCGTTGATCAGGTAGAAGCCGGGAAGGGCGTGGCCCTGGATGCCCATCTGCGTGACGAGCCCCGTCTCCTTGGCGAGGCGCGCGAGCTCGCGGCACTCGAAGACGTCGTGGCAGAGCGGCTTCTGCACGAAGACGTGCTTGCCGGCCTTCAGGGCGGCGGCGGCGATCACGGCGTGCGTGTGGTCCGGCGTGGCGATCATCACGCCGTCGAGGTCCTTCTGCTGCGCGAACAGCTCGCGGTAGTCGGCGTAGAACTTCGCCTGGGGATACTGGGCCACGACCGGCGCGACATAGGCCGAGTCCACGTCGCACAGGGCGGCGATGGTGTGTCCCGCGAGCGCGATCTGGTGCAGGTTGTTCTTGCCCATGCCGCCGAAGCCGATGCCGGCGATGTTGAGCTTGCCGTTGGCGCCCGGCTTGCCTCCTTGGCCGAAGAGGTGGCGCGGCAGAACCGAGATGGAGGCGGCGGTCGCGAGAAAACGGCGTCGGGTGGCATTCATGTGCGGGCCTTTCAATTTACGGTGACTGAAGTATACGCTGATAGAAGCGCACGTCAAGCCAACGGTCGAATTTGAAGCCCGCCTCCTTGAGCGTGCCGGCCAGGGTGAAGCCGAGCTTTTCATGCAGGGCGATGCTGGCGGTGTTGCCCGCGTCGAGCACGCCGATCAGCGTGTGGATCCGGTTCCGCGCGGCCGCTTCGATCAGCCGGCCCATGAGCGCGAGCCCGAGGCCTTGGCCCCGGAACGCCTTGTGGATATAGATCGAGTGTTCGGCCGTGTGCCGGTAGCCTGCGCCCGCGCGGAAGACGCCGTAGGTGGCGAAACCGGCGAGCTGCCCGGAGTCGTCCTCCGCGCCGATCACCGGGAAGCCGTGGGCCGCTTTCGTGCGGAACCACTCGGTCATGCTCTCGGGCGGCCGCGGCTGGTAGTCGTAGAGCGCGGTCGAGTGGAGGATCGCCTCGTTGAAAAGGGCGAGGATCGCGGCGGCGTGCGCGTCATGGGTGCAGGCGACGAAGGTCATGGGGGTTCTCCAGTCAGTCGTAGGAGCGGTAGCGCTCGCGCAGCAGCCTGAAGGCGCCGAGCGGGCCGGCGGGCCAGAGGCGCGAGGGCGTGGCGGCTTCGAGCTGCTTCTCGCAGTCGTCGGGGAGGTCGGCGAGGAAATCGAAACCGGTGAGCGCCTCGAGCTCGTCGATGGAGACCAGGGCGGTGCGTGCGGGGGTGCGGCGGCGGAGGTTTTGCGGCATGCAGACGGCGAAGGCGCGGACCCGCCCTTTCGACTGCGACACGACGATCTGGTAGAAGGCCTTGGGGATGTCCACGCCCGAGGCCAGGCGCTTGCCGTCGCGCGCGGAGAGCGCGCCGGTGATCACCCAGACCTCGCCGCAGCCGTCGGGCCAGAGTTCGGCGATGCGGAACTCGACATCGTACCACGGGCCCTGGTTCAGGCTGGGCCGCTGCGGGCAGATGTTGGAGGTGAGGAAGGTCTGCGCCTGAGCGGCCTTGCCGTAGCGCGTGGCGATGGCGTGGTTGGGCGCCATGTGCCCGCGGTCGAAGCCGCTTTTGGCGTACTCTTTGCCCTGAGGCGAGTTGGGCGCCGCGGGATCGGGCTGGAACCCGGAGGGCCGGGCCGGCGGGACCGCGTGACGCACGGGGTGGGTCTTGTAGGCGACCCAGACGGGATGGCGCAGCGAAGGCGAGTAGCCGACGACGAAGCCGGTTTTGTTCAGCACCGTGATGTCCTCCGGCGCGGGGCTGCCGGGCAGCCGTCGGGGGAGTCCGGCGCAGACCAGCCGGTTGGCGGGCAGGGCCGCCGCGAGCGGCGCGGACGCATCGTGCCCGGTCAGGCCCAGCGCGTCGGTCGTGTCGGCGGTGATGTCGCCGAGGCGCGTGATCCAGGCGCCGAGCGGCGGCGGCAGTTTCTGCGCTTGGGTTTCTTGCCAGGGCCGCGGCTCGTGCACAAACCCGTTGGCGGCCGCGAGCGCCATCAGCAGCGCGAGGCCGGAGGTGGTTGAAAGATGTTTGAGCAGGCGTTTGGGAAGGCGTGCGGGCATAACAGACTTAACGGAGGGGGCTAGGTGAAGAGGCCGCAGCGGGACAGGCGGTCGAGGGCGGTGGCGAGCAGGTCGCGGCGCGTGGCGAAGTTGAGGCGGGCGAAGCCGGGCGCGCCGAAGGGCGCGCCGTCCATGAGCCCGACCCCGTGCGCGAGGAAAAATTTCGCCGGAGCGAGTCCGTCCATGCGGTCGAGCCACGGCCGGAAATCGAGCCAGGCGAGGTAGGTGGCCTCGACCGGCGGCATCGCCACGCCCCACGCGCGGGCGGCCGCGGACACGGTGTCGCGGTTGGCGCGGAGGTAGTCGAGCAGCCCCAGCCGCCAGGGCTCCGCGTGGCGGTAGGCGGCTTCGGCGGCGACCCAGCCGAAGAGGTTCACGTGCGGCACGATGCCGGCCATCGCGTGGCGGAAGCACTGCCGCGTGCCGGGGTCGGGGATGACCGCGAAGGCGCAGGAGAGCCCGGGCAGGTTGTAGGTTTTGCTGGGCGCCAGCAGGGTGACGAGCGTGTCGGCGAATTCGGGCGCGGCGCAGGCGGCGGGGGTGTAGGCGTGGGGCGGGTCTAGCACGAGGCCGCCGTGGATCTCGTCCGAGCAGACGAGGATGCCGCGCGCGCGGCAGAAGGCCAGCAGGTCGCGCAGCTCGGCGGGCGTCCAGGCGCGGCCCAGCGGGTTGTGCGGGTTGCAGAGAATGAAGAGGCGTGTCGCGGGGGGCAGCGCGGCGTCGAGCGCGGCGAGGTCGAAGGCCGGGCGGCCGGAGGCGTCGCGGGCCATGGGCGCGGTGACGAGGGCGCGGCCGGAGAGGCCGGGCGCCTCGAGGAAGGGCGGGTAGACGGGCACCGTGGTGGCGACCGCGTCGCCGGGGGCGCCGACGGCGCGGCAGAGGATGTTGAGCCCGCAGACCAGTCCGGGGACGGGGATGACCCAGGCGCGGTCGATGGCGAAGCCGTAGTGGTCGCGGTGGTAGTCGATCAGGGCCTCGACGGCGGCGCGCGAGTCCTGCGCGTAGCCGTAGACGCCGTGCGCGGCGCGGCGGGACATGGCTTCGGTGACGGCGGGGGCGGAGAGGAAATCCATGTCCGCGACCCAGAGCGGCAGGACGTCGTTGCCGGCGTAGACGCCCCACTTGAGGCTGTCGCTGCCGCGGCGTTCGACCGGGGCGTCGAAGAATGTGGAGGAGAAGGCCATGGGAGCTGGAAAGACGCGCAACGTTCAACGTTCAACGCTCACCGTTCAGGTGGCGAGGCGTTGTCCTTGAGCGTTCAGCGTTGAACGTTGGGCGTTGAAAGTTTTGATTTCGTTCTGGTTGGGTCACGGGGTGGCGAGCACGTAGGCGTAGCAGCGGCGGAGCGCGGTGCGGAAAGCCTGCGGCGTGCGGTTTTCCTGGATCAGCGTGGTGCGGCCGTGGAGGCCGAGCTCGGCGCCGAGGCCCGGGGAGTTGCAGAGTTTGAGGATGCCGTCGGCGAGGGCTTCGGGGGTCGGCCGCGTGATGAGCGCGTTGTCGGGCGAGAGCACGGCGCGGTTGGCGGGAGTGTCGGCGGCCACGATCGGCGTGCCGGAGTGGAGGTAGTCGAGCACCTTGATGGGGGCGGCGGCGCCCGCGCGGCGGGGGGAGACCAGCACATCGGAGACCGCGAGCAGGGCGGCCAGTTCGGAGGGCTGCATGCGGCCCGGGAACGCGACGCTCTCGCCGATGCCCGCCCGGGCGAGGGCTTCGCGCATGCGGAGGATCTCGGCCGCAGCGCCGCCGACGACCGCGAAGCGCGTCTGCGGGGCGGCGGCGAGCACGCGCGGCAGGGCGTTGAAGAAAAGGTCGAGGCCCTGGAAGCGGGTGAAGGAGCCCACGCAGGTGACGAGCTTCTGGCCGGGGCCGGTGCGGAAGCGCGCCTGCGCCAGGTTGCGGGCGGGCACGGGGACCTCTTCGGTGACGGCCGGGATGTCGGGGATGACGCAGGCCCGGCTGCGGCGGCCGAGACGGTCGAGCAGGCCGATGACGCCGGTGTCGTTGCCGATCACGGCGTCGGCTTTTTTCAGGGCGCGGCGTTCGAGAAAGCGGTAGAAGCCGAGCCAGAGGCGGCGCGGGCCTTTGACGCGTTCGTGGCTGAGTCCGGTGTGCCGCTCGAAGACGCAGGGGGTCTTGGTGAGCCGTCCCGCGAGCCAGGCGAGGACGCCGCAGTCGTCGATGCCGTGGATCAGGGTGTAGGGCGTGCGGCCGGCGAGATACACGGCTTTAAACAGCATCAGGGCGTCGAGGATGAAGCGCCGCACGGAGGGCCCTTCCGGCAGGCTGCTGCAGAAGGGGATGCGCGGCACGTAGAAGACGTTGACGCCGGGGACGCGGGGCGTCTGGCCGACGGGCACGGTGAGCAGGTCGACGGTGTGCTCCAGCGCGACGAGCGCCTCGAGGTTGTGGCGGATGCGGTGGCAGGCGCCTTCCCACGGGTAGTACGGCTTGGAAGTGATGAAGAGGATGCGGCTCATGGGAAGGAGGGGGGGAGGTGAAGGCGAAAGGCTGAGCGCGGGCGGGGCGGCGGTCGGAAGCGCGGGAGACGCGGGCGCGGGTCTCACCAGTTGTCGGGCAACTCGATGCGGATGGTGCGGCTCTTCATGGCGTCCGTCTGCTCTTTCGAGGGGCCGTCTTTATCGATGGCGGTGGTGGGCCAGAGGGTGCCGGGCTCTGAACCTTCGGGCACCAGAATGAGCGCGGCGCACGTGGGGCACTCGGTTTTCCGGCAGGCCATGTCGGCAGGCGACTCGATCTCCTGGTGGCAAACCGGGCAGACAAAGGAAATGAAAGCGGTCTCTTCAACATGGGCGTTCATGGCACCTCCACACCTGGCAAATGGGCGTATCATAGTACGGAAGGCGTGCGGAACACCAGCCCATTTTTAATGGGAAACAGGAATTGCAGAAGCCTTCAAATTGTGTCATAGTACCCCTGTGATTGCGGAATATTTCCGGCTATTTCCGGCGGCAGCGCAGGATGAGGGGGTCGCGTCCATGACACCAATCAATGCCCGACAAGATCATAAATCCCTGTACCGACAGTTGATGGCTGGACTTTATGACGCGTTGCTGGTGACAGACCCCAATGGCCACCTGATCGAGATGAACCCGCGGGCCACCGAGTATTTTTTGTACAAGCAGGACGAGGTGTGGGACAAGCCGGTGGCGATGCTCATCCCGGGCGTGTCGACGCACATGGTCGAACGGATCCGCAAGGGACTCGATGACGCGCGGCACATCATGCTGGACGCCAAGTGCGTCCGGCGTGACGGCACCGCGTTCGCGGCCGAGGTCACGATCAGCGTGATCGATCTGGTTGACGGCGGCGACTTGGTGTTCACGGTCCGCAATATCGAACGCCGGCGGAAACAGTGGGAAGCCTTGCGCAGCATGGCCAACGGGTTCGACAACGCCTTGAGCGCCTGTTTCGTGTGCGATGACAGGCGCGTGTTCCGGGCGGTGAACCGCGCGTTTCTGGAGATGTTTGACGCGGCCTCCGAAGAGGAGGTGTTGGGGCGGCTGTTCGAGGAGCTGATGCCCGACGAGCCGTTGCCGGGTTTCTTCGACCGCGCCCTGGCGGGCGAGCTGCTGGCCTACCGGGTCGGGGCGGCCACCGACACCGACGAGCTGGCGGAGGTGGAGGTGCAGATGGCGCCGGACCGGCAGGGCAAAGACAGGATTGTGGGCGTCGTGGGTTCCGTGTTGCAGGTGTGACGTTTTAGGGTCCGGGGGGCAGGTCAGAGACCTGCGCCGCGCTCCCGGCCAACCGAATGTTTTAGAAAAGTGAGTGTGGATGAAAGAGAAGAGTGCCGCCGTTATGGCGTTTGTGGTGTCGAAGGTGGAGGCGGGACAGTCGCTCCAGGTGTTCCTGTCCCATAAGCTGTCGGTTTCCAAGCGCGCCGCGAAGAACCTGATGGATGACCGCGCCGTCTGGGTGAACCGCCGGTGCGTGTGGATGGCGCACCACCTCCTGCGGTTGGGCGACACCGTCGAGGTGCCGGCAGCGAACAAGCCGAAGGACGAGGCGGCCCCGAAGGCTAAGATCCGCGTGCTGATCGAAGACGATTTCTACCTGGTGGCCGATAAGCCGTCGGCCCTGCTCGCGGTGGGCGAGGGCAGCGCGGAAGAGGTCTTGCGCGAGCAGACCGGGCAGCCCGCGCTGCGCGCGGTGCACCGGCTCGACCGCGACACGACGGGCTGCATGCTGTTCGCCAAAAACGCGGCCGCGTTCGACGCGGCGGTGGCGCTCTTCAAGACGCGCCGGGTCTCCAAGATCTACCAGGTGATCGTGTCCGGCAAATACGACCGCGCCTCCTCCACCCTGAATCAGGAGCTGGACGGCGAGCGCGCGGTCAGCCAGATCAAGCGCGAGGCGGTCTCCAACGACGCGAGCTTCCTGCAGGTCAAGATCGAGACCGGACGCACCCATCAGATCCGCCGCCATCTCTCCGGCATCCGCCATCCGGTGCTGGGCGACCGCGAGCACGGGCTCAAGTTCGCGCGCGACCCGCGCCTGCTCACGATTCCGCGCCAGATGCTGCACGCCTCGGGCCTGGAGCTGCCCCATCCGATGCTGCCCGGCAAGACGCTCAAGGCGCACAGCCCCTTGCCCGCCGATTTCCGGCGCTGCCTCAAACTGTTCGAAATGGGCAAATAACACGGCCCGCGACGGGCACCCGGTGACATGCTCAGCATCCGCACAGTTTGGATCACGCGTCACGCGGGCGCGTCTCCCTCTTTTGAAGTGTATCCTCAGCCTGTGGCCGGGAGCGGCGCGGCCGGGGAGACGCTGTATCTGACCAACGATCCGTTGGCCTTCGAGGACCTGCTCCAGGCGGGCAAGACGTGTGTGGCCGACGTGATGGCCGTGCGCGCGTTCGCCTGCTCCCAAACGCCGCTCGAGCGCGCCGAGCAGCTCTTCGAAGGCGCGCCGCCCTCGGCGGAGGCGCTCTGGCACGTCTGGCAGTCGATGGCGGCGCGGCTGGAGGCGTTTCCCCTGTGGGCGCTGGAGACCATCGAGCTGCTCTTGCGCGACCTCGACGAGCCGGCGCTGGCCCGGCTGTTCGGCAGCTTCGCCGAGCGCGTGCGCGCCGCCGGCGTGGGGTGCGGCAGCTGGGCCGATTCGTTTAAGGCGGAGGCGTTCCGCGGCGAGAAGCGCGAGCTGCCCGCCCATGCCGACTGCTCGCCTCTGAACGTGGATCGTTTGGCCTCGCACCTCATGCCGGGCGGCACCTTCGCGCGGCTCATGCCGGGCTACGAGTCGCGTCCCGGGCAGGTGGAGATGCTGCGGGCGGTGGTGCGCGCCTTCAACGAAGGCCGTCACCTGGTGGTCGAGGCCGGCACGGGCGTGGGCAAGAGCCTGGCCTACCTGATCCCCGCGGCCGCATGGGCGCGGCTCAACGACGCGCCGGTCATCGTGAGCACCAACACGCGCAACCTGCAGTCGCAGCTGGTCGAGAAGGATCTGCCGCTGGTGCGCGAGGCGATCCGCGCGGAGTTCGGCGGCGGCGAGTCCGGGACGCTGCGGGTGGCCCTGCTCAAGGGACGCTCCAACTACTTCTGCCTGCGGCGGCTGGCGATCCTGCTGGAGCACAGCCAGTTCGAGCTGGAGCGGCCCGAGCTGCGCCACTTCGCCGAGGCCGTGGCGTGGGCGGTGCAGACGCCCGACGGCGACCTCGACTCCTTCGCGGGCGCGGGTCACGCCGACCCCGCCTTCCTGGCCAAGCTGTCCTCGACCGGCGAGGAGTGTCCCGGGCGCGCGTGTCGCTTCTACCGCCGCTGCTTCCTGCAGAAGGCGCGGGCGCGCGCGGCCGCCGCGCATGTGGTCATCGCCAATCACGCGCTGGTCTTTTCCGAATCGCAGGCGCCGGGCAGCGCCCTGCCGCCTTACGCGCAGATCGTGTTCGACGAGGCGCACAACCTCGAGGAGGCGGCCACGCGCCACCTGTCGGTCGAGGTCACGCAGGCGCGTCTGAGCCAGCTGCTGCGGCGGCTGAGCCGCGGCAAGGGCAAGCGCGCGGGCGGCGTGCTGGAGGTCTTGCGCAACCACCTGGAGAAGGGCGCGATCACCGCGGACGAGGAGACGGCGCAGGCGTTGCGGCGGCAGATCCGCGTCATCAAGAGCCTGCTGGAGCAGGTGCAGGGCGCGGCGCGGCGGCTGTTCGAGACCCTGTACGGCATCGTCGCCCAGAGCGGGGCGGCGACGCGCTTCCGCTGCGCGCCCGCGGCGGTGCCGCTGCTCGAGGCCGGGGGCGACGAGGTCAGAGGCCGCGAGGTGTTCCGCAACGGGGCGTTCGTGCCGTGCGCAGCTTTTCTGGACGAGGACGCGGTGGCCGCCGACAAGGTGGCGCTGAAGGCCGCGATCGCCGAGGCCGCGGGGCAGCTGCTCATGCTGGCCGAGTCGCTGCGCCACTCCTCCGAGGGCGAGCTGGCGCTGTACGGCGACCAGGCGGCCAACGTCGAGGGCGCGGCCGCCACGCTGCGGGGCTTGGCCATGGATGTGGACTTTGTGTTGGCGGCGTCGGATGCCGAGCATGTGTTCTGGGCCGAGCCCGCCGGCCGCAGCGACGGCACGGTGCGGCTGTTCGCGGCCCCGCTGAAGATCGCCGGGGCGCTGGCGGAGCTGCTCTACCGGCAGAAGTCCTCGGTCGTCTTCTGCTCGGCCACGCTGCGGGTGGGCGGCTCGTTCGGCTATATCAGCAAGCGGCTGGGGATCGACCTGATCGAGCCCGAGCGCGTCTTCACCTGCGTGGCGGACAGCCCGTTCAATTATCTCACGCAGTGCGCGGCCTTGGCGCCGACCTTCCTGCCCGAGCCGTCGGGAGCGACCGGCGGGGCCTACACGGAGCAGCTCAGCGGCCTGATGCTCGACGTGTTCACCCGCACGCGCGGGCGGGCCATGGGCCTGTTCACCAGCTACGAGATGATGAACCAGGTGGCGCGGCTGCTGGAGGAGCCGCTGCGCGAGGCCGGCATCCGGCTGCTGGTGCACGGGGTCAACGGCACGCGCGACCAGATCACGCGGGTGTTCCGCTCGGGCGGGGCGTGCGTGCTGCTGGGCGCGCAGTCGTTCTGGGAGGGCGTGGACGTGGCGGGCGAGGCGCTGAGCTGCGTGGTGATGGCCCGGCTGCCCTTTGCGGCTATGGGCGATCCGATCGTCGAGGCGCGCAGCGAGCAGATCGAGCTCGCGGGGGGCAGCTCGTTCCGCGAGTTTTCCCTGCCGCAGGCGGTGATCCGTTTCCGCCAAGGCTTCGGCCGGCTGATCCGCACCCGCGAGGACAAGGGCGTGGTGATCGTGGCCGACCCCCGCATCGTGACCAAGAATTACGGCTCGACCTTCCGGCGCAGCCTGCCCTGCCCCTTGCAGAACGTGGCGAGCCGCGACGAGCTTCTGGCGCGCGTGGCGGCGCTCTTTGAGCCGCACGCCTGACAGGCGCGATGCTCTTGGGTCGAATCGGACAACGTTCGGGACAGAACATCGAACATTGAACATCGAACTTCCAACGGCAAACCGAGAAGCGTTCGATGTTCAGCGTTGAATGTTCGATGTTCTAGACCTCTGGCTGCTGCTGCCTGGCGCGGGCGTCAGAACAGGATCGCCAGTGAGCGGTCGTTCAGCACGGCGGTCAGGTCGGACAGGTCGGAGGCGAGATCGGCCGCCTCGCCGGCCAAGGAGTTTTCCAGGTCCTGCGTCTTCATCAGCGTGGCGAGGTCGTTGAAGCTCAGGGACGGCAGCGCGGGGACGGGGGTGGCCCGCGGGGGCGGGCGCAGCAGCAGGACGACCCCGGCCAGCAGGGCGAGACAGGCCGCCACGCGCAGCAGCGGGCGGGTGAAGTTGCGCGGCGCGCGCAGCGGCGAGAGGGGCGGG
>JAHFSX010000043.1 GCA_023269675.1 Verrucomicrobiota bacterium | reverse complement strand
CCTGGCGAGAAGCAGCAGGGCGGCGGACAGCCGGTCGTGCGCCGCAACGAGGGCGCGGTCGCGCCTGCGGCGCAGCAGCCCGCGGCGGCGCAGCCTGCAGCGGAGCCGGCGGCCGAGAGCGCCGCGCCCGTGGCTGACGAGCCCGTGGCTGGCGAGCCCGCGGCGGCGCAGCCCGTGGAGTCGGCGGTCGAGGAGAGCGTCGCGCCGGCGGCTGCGGAATAACAGCTGTCGCGTCCGGCGTTCGATAAAAAGAGAGTCGGGGTTTTCCCCGCCTCTCTTTTTTTATGCGCGCTTTAGGCGAGCTCGACGCGGCGTCCGCTGAGGCTCAGCCGCCCTTCGGAGAGCAGCCGCAGCGCGTCCGGGTAGGCGATGTGCTCCTCGACCTGGATGCGGGCGTGCAGCGTCGCGGCGGTGTCGCCGGGGAGCACCGGCACGGCCCGCTGGATGATGATGGGGCCGGTGTCGGTGCCCGCGTCCACGAAATGGACGGTGCAGCCGGCCACCTTCGCGCCATACTCGAGCGCCTGCTGCCACGCGTGCAGGCCGGGGAAGGCGGGCAGCAGCGCGGGGTGGATGTTCAGCACGCGCTGCGGAAAGGCCCTCAGCAGGCCGGGCTTCACGATCCGCATGAAGCCCGCGAGCACGACCGTGTCCACGCCGGACTCCTTGAGCAGCGCGATGCAGCGTTGCTCGGCCTGGCCGTCGAGCTTCGTCTTGAACGGGGCGCAGTCCAGCCACGCGTGCGGGAGGTTGTGGTTGCGGGCGCGGTCGAGGATCTTGGCGTCGGCGACATCCGACAGGACCAGGCGGATCTCGGCGTTCAGGGTGCCGGCCTGGATCGCGTCCAGCACCGACTGCATGTTCGAGCCGGAGCCGGAGCCCAGCACGCCGATTTTCAAAACGGTCGAGGATGTACTCATGGCCAAAGGTTAATCGATGGGTGACGAACAACCAAGCGGAAAATGAAAGACCGACGGCTTTGCGGCCATCGGTCTTTACGCACTAGACGTGCATGGAACACGCTTTACTTCTGGAGCGCGCCATCGAGCTTCTTCTGCAGGTCGCCGGCGGCTTTGTCGGCGTCCTTGACGGCCGCGTCCTTAGCTTTCTCCGCGTCCTTGGCCACTTCTTTGGACTGGACGGCCTTGTCGGCGGATTTGACGGCTTTGTCCATCTTGTCGCCGAGGGTCTCTTCCTTCTTGCAGCCCATAAACGCGAACGCGGCGACAGCCATCATGGCGACCATAAACATGCTCTTCATAACAGAACTCCTTTCATCGTGCTTCATACACAAAGTGCCACATATCTTTATGTGACATTGCAAGAATATCAAAAGAGACAACTCGGCGCAAGTGTTTAAGTCTAGTAAAGAGGGCGTAATGCCCCCTAATTGAGCGGTTCCAGGGTGACGGCACGGAACTCGATCGGGCCGCCCTCGCTCTGGAGGCAGATTTGCCCGGCGTCCGTATAGGCGTCTTTTCCAATGTTCTGCAGGACGCCGTTGACGCTCGAGGCGAGGGTGTTGCCCTTGACTACGATGTCCACGCTGTTCCACTCGCCGTCCGGCTTTTCCGAGGATTCCGCGCGTTTTTTTACCGAGCGGTTCTTGGGGTTGTCGAGGCCGTTGAGCGTGGCCTGCGAGAGCAACACAAAGTCGCCGGCGCTGCCCCTCTTGAGCTGCGTCTCGATCGCCTTGGGAAGGAAAAAGGTGTCGGGTCCGGTTTTGAGCACGAAAATGCCGCTGTTCATCTGCTCCGCAGTGCCGTACCAGCGGTACTCGACGTGCAGCTTGAAATCCGCGTACCTCCGCTGGGTCATCAGGTAGCCGAAGGGCTTGCCGGTGCAGCGGATCACGCCGTTGGTGACGGTCCACGTGATGTCCGGATGGCTGCCGGGTTCGGCCGTGATGTACTTGGTCCAGCCGGTGAAATCCTTGCCGTTAAACAGGGTGATCGGCTGCGTCGGCCGGACGGTTTCGTTCGTGACGCCCATTTCGGCGGCGGTGAGGGTCAGGGCGCTGGCGAGCGCGAGCGCGGCGAGAAGTGGCGTCATGCGGGGTCTCCTGTGTGTGATGATCAGCAGATTAAAACACAGATCGGCGCCAAAGACAAAGGATAAACCGGCCAGGGGCGCAAAGTGATTTCTTTGAAGGGCGCGATTCGCATCAGCGCCACGAAGGTAAGAAGAGCGCGAAAAATTGAGGGGAAGGCGGCATCCAGGCGGTGTTCGGGATTCCCTGTGTTTCGCAGGGAATCATGCGTAGAGGGTAGGGCGAGCGCTCCGCACACACCGTCTGCTTGCCCTTGACGCCTAGGCATGAAGGACGAGAATGCCAACAAAACGCGAACGGCACAAATAATCGACCTTGCGCCCACCGGGCATCCTCGCGAAATCAGGTCTTCCAACTTGATGCCCGATCCGTTTAAATATCCCCTTTGCCTGATCAACGTTGAGGGTGGCGCGGATGAAAAGACAAGGCGCGAGAGTGTGTGTGCGGGCGGCGGCCCTTTTGTGCCTGCCGCTCGCGGTGGCGCGGGCGGAACGGATCGAGCTGTCGGCGGTCCCTTCGCCGATCGTCATGCGCGGGGACGCGGCGACCGCCTACCGCGATCCGGCGGCGCTTTACTGCGGGGGCTGGTTTCGCCTCTTTTTCACGCTGGTCAGGATCGAACGGGACGGGCAGCCGTACTCCTACACGGCGTGGAGCAAGAGCCGTGACCTGGTGACGTGGAGCGCCCCCGCGATCTTTACGCCGCGCGACCGGAATCTCAATTACGGCAGTCCCGGCAACATCATCCGCGCCGGAGACGAGTGGGTCCTTTGCCTGCAGACGTATCCGCGTCCCCGCGGCGAACAGTACGGCAACGAGACCGCGCGCCTGTGGACGATGCGCAGCCGGGACCTGGAGCAGTGGAGCGCACCCGAACTGCTGCGCGTGAAAGGGCCGGATGTGCCGCAGGAGCGGATGGGACGCATGATCGATCCGTTTCTGCTGGCGGACAAGGACGAGCCGGGCAAGTGGTGGTGCTTCTTCAAACAGAACGGCGTCAGCCGCTCCTGGTCGCGGGATCTGCGGAGCTGGACTTTTGACGGATGGACGCCGGCCGGGGAGAATGCCTGCGTGATCCTCGACCGTGGCGACTACGTGCTGTTCCACTCGCCCGAGAACGGCATCGGCGTGAAACGTTCAGGTGATCTCAAGACATGGCGGGACGAAGGCGTGCTCACGCTAGGGCAGGCGGAGTGGCCGTGGGCGCAGGGGCGGCTGACGGCCGGTTTTGTGGTGGACCTGCGGGGCGATCCGGCGGTGGGCCAGGCGCTGATGTTCTTTCACGGTTCGGCGTTTCCCGAGCGGGATCCGCGCGGCGGGTTCGATACCTTTGCCAGCATCGGGCTCGCCTGGAGCCACGACCTGAAAACGTGGAGGTGGCCATGCGCACATGCGGAGGCGACCTCGCGATCGGAGTCGCCGCCGTGACGACCGTCATCTGCCGTGCGGTTGCCACCTGCAGGCGAAGGCATTCTGTGAACGGGAAGGGGAACCGAAAGGTTGTCAGGCTATATGAAACACGCACATAAAATCATTCTCCGCCTCGGTGCGCTCACGCTGGCGCTGGCCGTCGGCCACGCCGCCACAGGCGCTGAAAATCGCGTCGTGTTGCCCAGCGGCTGGTCGCTGACGCCGGCGGGACGGCAGATCGCGTTGGGCGGGATGCCGCTGAAGCTGGTGCCGGTCGCCGGCGGCAAGCACGTGCTCGCGATGAGCAACGGCTACACGGAACATTTCGTCGCCGTCATCGATGTCGCCGCGGAAAAGATCGTCCAGCGCGTGCCGATCGCCGAAGGCTGGCTCGGGCTGGCGGTGAGCGCGGACGGACGCTCCGTCTACGCCTCGGGCGGCAGCCGCGATAAGATTCTCGTCTACCGCTTTGCCGAAGGCGCCCTGACGGACGCGGGGGAAATCGCGCTGCCGCAAGGCACGTTCCCCGCAGGCCTCGCGCTCAACCGGCGCGGAAGCCGGCTCTACGTGACCGGCAATCTCACGAACGCGCTGCTGGTCGTGGATCTCGCCACACAGAAGGTCGGCGCGACGATTCCCGTGGGCAACAAGCCCTATGCCTGCGCCGTGTCCGAAGACGAGCGGACCGTCTACGTCAGCAACTGGGGCGAGGACAGCGTGGCCGTGGTGGATAGGGCCGCCGGCCGTGTCCGCGCTACCATCAAGGTGCAGGAGAAGCCCAATGACCTGCTGCTGACGCGTGACGGGCGCCGGCTGTTTGTCGCCAACGGCAACCGCAACACCGTCAGCGTCCTCGACACCGAGACCGCACAGGTGACCGAGCAGATCGATGTCGGGATCGCGCCTGCCGCGCCGCTGGGCAGCACGCCCAACGCGCTCGCGCTGAGTCGCGATGGTCACACGCTTTACGTAGCCAATGCCGATAACAACGCGGTGGCGGTGATCGATGTGGCGCAACCGGGGCACAGCCTCGCGCGGGGCTTCATCCCGACGGGCTGGTATCCCGCGGCGGTCTGCCTCGCCGGCAAGGATGCGAAGCTGATCATCGCCAACGGCAAGGGCGCCGGCTCGCAGCCCAACGCGCCGCTCTGGCAGGGCTCGGCGGAAGGCGGGCGCAAGGGTCTCGGAGATTCCCAGAATCCCGGCTATATCGCCCGCCTGATCGAGGGTACGGTTTCGTTTGTCGACGTTCCTGCCGCGCCGGAACTGGCGCGCCTCTCGCAGCAGGTCCAACAAAACTCGCCGTACACCGACGGCCACGTGCCGCCCGCGGCACCGTTCCTGCTCGGCGCTTCCTGTCCGATCAGGCACGTCATCTACATCATCAAAGAGAACCGCACCTATGACCAGGTTTTCGGCGACATCAAGGAAGGCGACGGCGCGCCGGAGCTGTGCCTGTTTCCCGAGGAGGTTACGCCGAATCACCATGCGCTGGCGCGCGAGTTTGTGCTGTTCGACAATTTCTTCCACAATGCCGAGGTCAGCGCCGACGGTCACCACTGGGTCACGAGCGCCTATGCCACCGACTACGTCGAAAAATTCTGGCCGTCCATGTACGGCGGGCGCGGCCGCAAGGAGCGTCTGGATCTGCACGACGACCCGGTGGCGTACTCGGCGGGCGGCTTCATCTGGGACCTCTGCGCCAAAGCGGGCGTGAGCTACCGCAGCTACGGCGAAGGCGCGCGCGTGCGCGGCGCCGAAAAGGGCAAGGTGCGCCCGGCCACGCCGAGCCTGGTCGGCCACCACCATCCGACGTACCGCGGCGCCGACGCGGTCGGCGCGCTCCTGGATGTCGAGCGCTTCGACCTCTGGGCCGCCGACCTGCGCGAGTTCGAGGCGCGCGGCGAGATGCCCCGTTTTCAGGTGCTTTCCTTGCCCAACGACCACACGTTGGGCACGCGCCTCGGCAAGCCCACCCCGCCCGCGATGATGGCCGACAACGACCTCGCGCTGGGGAAAATCGTCGAGGCCGTCGCGCACAGCCGCTTCTGGAAGGACACCGCGATCTTCGTGGTGGAGGACGACGCGCAGAACGGGCCTGACCATGTCGATTGCCATCGCACCGTCGCGCTCGTGATCAGCCCTTACACCCGCCGCCATGCGGTGGATCGCACGCCCTACTCCTCTTCAAGCATGCTGCGCACCATGGAGCAGATCCTGGGCTTGCCTCCGCTGACCCAATATGACGCGGCCGCCACCCCCCTCTGGAACGCTTTCCGTGCCGAGCCGGACCTCACGCCCTACGCCGCCCGGCCCAACCGCATCCCGCTCGACGACATGAATGTCGCAACCGCCTTTGGCGCGCGACGCTCGCTTGAACTGACCTTGGAAGAAGCCGACACCGCGCCCGAAGACGAGTTCAACGAGATCATCTGGAAAGCCGTGCGCGGGGCCGGATCACCCCTGCCGCCCCGCCAGATTGCCGCCTTCGTGATGGAGCGCAAGACCGGCGACGATGACGAGTGAGCGGCGCGCGTTCCGCGAACCGCTTTTGCTGTCTGCAGGCACCGTGAGGCTGTGGTAAACTACGCATCACATGATCTCTTACCTCAGACAAGCCTGGCTCCCGGTCGCGCTGGCAGAGATCCTCGTGGCAGGGGCGCTCGCGGCCGAGCCGCCGGCGAACGTTGTGGCAAACCCCGGATTTGAATCGGGCGCCGCGCCGTGGGCGCCGCGCGGGCCGGTGACCCTGCTGGTCGGAACGCCGTCGCAGACCGGCGCGGGCGCGGCCTGGGTCACGAACCGCACGGCAACGTGGCAGGGCGTCGCGCAGTCGCTGCTCGGACAGGCGCGGCCGGGCGCACGCTATGCCTGCGCGGCGTGGGCCCGGGCAGACAGCTCGACGTCCCAGGTGCTGCGGCTCACGTTCGAGCAACGCGACGGTGCCGGCACGCGCTACATCGGCGTGGCGAACGCGGCGGTCACGAACAACGCGTGGACGTTTCTCTCGGGCACGTTTGCGCTGGACGTCACGGGCGCGCTCGAGGACCTGATCCTCTATGTGGAGGGCCCCGCGGCGGGCGTGGACCTGCGCGTGGACAACGTGGCGGTGGTGCCGCTCGCGGGGTTCCGTCTCGCCGCCGACCCGCGTAGCGTGAGGTTCGGCGGCGTGAGCGGGTCGCAAATCACCACGGACGCGCCTTTCGGCCGCGTGGCCGGCACGGACTACCACATCGCGGGCACGGAGAACGCCTTGAAGTTTTCTTCGCTGCATCCCGGCTCGAACACCTACGCGTTCACCAGCGCCGATGCGATCCTCGACCACGCCGCCGCGCACGGGCAGCTGGCGCGCGGCCACACCCTGCTCTGGCACGGCAGCCTGCCGAACTGGGTCTTGAGCAACGCCTGGACCACGGCGCAGCTGCAGGCGATCATCTACGATCACATCGATACGGTGGTGGGCCGCTACCGCGACCGGGTGTTTTGCTGGGACGTGGTGAACGAGGCCTTCAACGACAACGGCACGCTGCGCAGCACGGTCTGGTATGACGCGCCGGGTATCGGCTACTCCGGACAGAACACCCGCTACATCGAGGAAGTCCTGAAGCGCGCCCGCGCCGCTGACCCGGACGCCGAACTCATCTACAATGACTACGGGGCCGAGACGGACAACACGAAGTCGGACGCGATTTACGCGATGGCTCAGGATTTCAAGGCGCGCGGCGTGCCGCTCGACGGCATCGGCTTTCAGTTCCACCTCAGCGGCATGCCCAGTCCGAGCTCGATGCGCACGAACTTCCAGCGTTTCAACGACCTCGGCCTGAACCTGCACATCACCGAGCTCGACGTGCGCGTGGCGGTGGACTCGAACGGCGTCGCCGCCGCGACGGACCTCGCGGCGCAGGCCGACACCTATTTCAACGTCGTGGGTACCGCGCTCGCCTTTCCGCGCACGAGTGTCGTGCAGACGTGGGGGTACAGCGACCGCTATTCGTGGATTCCGGCGTTTTCTCCCGGCAACGGCGCGGCGCTGCCGCTGGACAAGAGTTTCAACCGCAAGCCGGCCTGGTGGGCGCTGCGCGACGTGCTGGCGAATCAGGCGGAAACGCTGGCGGTCGCCGGGCTCTCGGCGGGCGACACCTCGGCGCTCGTCAGCGGCACGTCTTTCAGTGCGGGTTCGGCACGGCAGCTTCAGGCGGGGGCCTCAAACGACTTCATCACCCTCGCGGCAAACGTGCTTTACGCCGGTGAGTACACGCTGCGCGTCGGCGTGCGCAAGAACAGCGCGAGCGGGAAATTCCAGCTCGCCCTCACGCGTGCCCCGGGGGGCGCCTTCGTGGATCTCGGCGCGGCGCAGGACACCTACGCGGCCTCGACGGCCTATGCGGAGTTGAACCTCGGCACCTTCACGTTCACCGGCGCGGGCGACAATTCGCTGCGCTTCACCGTCACCGGAAAGAACGCGGCCAGCACCGACTACGACCTCACGCTCGATTATCTGAGGCTCACGCCGACGGGCGCGGACGGCAATCAGGCGCCGGCGCTCACGCCGCTTGCGAAGCAGATGGTCAATGAGGGCGGCCGCTGCGGCCCGCTGGCTTTCGCCGTGTCCGACCGTGAAACGGTGGAATCGGCGCTGACGCTTTCCGTCACATCATCGGATCCGTCACTGCTGCCGACAAACAACATCCAGATCACCGGCGGCGGAACGGAGCGCGTGCTGGTCGCGACGCCCGCGGCGAAAAAGTCCGGTGCCGTCACCGTGACTGTCATCGCCACCGACGCCGCGGGAGCTTCCGCGAGCAACAGCTTTGTGCTGGGTGTCGCCCCGTTGACCTCAACCCTCGTCGCGGCCGGTGCGGTTTGGAAGTACTGGGACGCGGTCAACAATCCCGGTGCGGCGTGGAGCAGCAACGCGTACGACGACGCGGCCTGGCCGGCCGGCGCGGCGCAGCTCGGTTTCGGCGACGGCGACGAGTCGACCGTCATCGCGAGTAATCGGCAGGCTACGACCTATTTCCGCCACGCGTTTGCTGCGGGCGAGACGGCAGGCATGACCAACCTCGCGCTGCGCCTGTTGCGCGACGACGGTGCCGTGGTTTGGGTCAACGGCGCGGAGGTTTTCCGCAGCAACATGCCGACGGGCAGCATCAGCCACACGACGCTCGCGTCGTCGTCGGCGCTGGCGGGCGACGAGGCGACGACCTTCTACGCGACGAACGCCAGCCCCGGGCTGCTGCGGTCCGGCGTGAATCTCGTGGCCGTGGAGGTGCATCAGAACTCCACGTCGAGCAGCGACCTGAGCTTTGACTTCGAGCTGTCGGCCCAGTCCGCGGCGGTCCGGCCGACGGTCAGTGCTCTCGCGGGTGCCGGCAGCAACCAGGCGCTCAGCCTGGCCTGGCCCGCCTGGGCCGCGGGGTACGAACTGCAAGCCGCGACGAATCTCATCGCGCCCGTCGCGTGGCAGCCTGTCGCGCTTGATCCCGTCCTGCAGGACAACCAATGGACGGTCCAGCTGCCGGCCACGACGAACCGTCAGTGTTTCTTCCGGCTCCGGCAACCGTAAAATTATGCCGGCGGGGTGGTGTCGGCCGCGCGCCAGAGGTAGAGGGCCGCGAGGGTGCGGCAGGGCGCCCAGCGCAGACCGATCTCGGCCAGCGCCTTGGGCGCGGGCGGAGCGGCCAAACCGTAGGCGTTCTGATACCCCTTGCGCACGCCGAGGTCATCTACGGGCAGGACGTCCGGCCGGGCGAGGTTGAACATCAGGAACATCTCCACGGTCCAGCGGCCGATGCCGCGGATGTCGGTGAGCCGCTCGATCAGTTCGCCGTCGCTGAGCTTCTTGCAGGCCGCGCGCGTCGGCAGGCGTCCGTCCAGGGCGTGGCGGGCGATGTCGCGCAGCGACAAGGCCTTGTTGCGCGAGAGGCCGGCCGCCCGCAGCGCCTCGTCCGTGGCGCCGGCCACCTGGTGCGGGTCGGGGAAGGTGCCACCGCCGATCTGGTCCACGACGCGTCCGAAGATAGTGGCGGCGGCCTTGCCGTTGAGCTGCTGATAGATGACCGCCTCGCACAGCGCCGCATACGGCTCCGAGCGGCCGGAGGTGAGGCGCAGCCTGCCGAAACGAGCGATGAGGCCCGCCATCACGGGGTCTTGTGCGAGGTGGTCGCAGGATTTCATAAGAAGGCTGTTAGGCTGTAGACTGTTTGCCGGCCGCCTGCAGAGCGGGAACAAACGGAGGGGTAACTTTGCTGAACGATTAAGATTAGGATTAGGATCAGGATTACGAAAGGTCCCCGGTTCCTCATCATCCTAATCGTGCTCTTTATCGTAATCGGTTTGAAGTTATGGACGAGCGTTACAGGCCCATGTCCTCGTTCACGACCAGCACGTGGAAGTCGGTCAGGCAGGGCTTGCTGTCGATGATGGTGGTGATGTGGCAGATGCGGTGGGGCGAGTCGCAATCGCAGCAGAAGCCGGTGGTGGCGCAGGGGGTCTGTCTGCCGAGGCGCATGGCGTTGGCCGGCGCGGGCCGGTCTTTGATGCGCTTGATGGCGTCGGCGATGTCGCCCTCGACGATCTTGTTGCGTCCGACGACGACGATGACCTTCGAGGGGCCGTAGATCATGGCGGCCACGCGGTTGCCGTTGCCGTCGATGTTGACGAGGCAGCCGTCGAGGGTCACCGCATTGGTGCCGCTCAGGAACAGGTCGCAGGTCTGCTGCCGCTTCATGATCTCGACGCGCTGCTCGAACGTGAGGTCGGGGAACCCGTGGTTCAGGACCTCTTTGCCTTGCTCGGTAAGGAGCGTCGTGAGTTTCAGGTCCGCCACCGAGAGTGAGCCGCCGAAGCCGATGCTGTGGGCGGTCTGGGCGTGTGCGAGGATGTAGTCTGTCGCCGCCTGCGCGTTGGCGCAGTAGGCCGCCGTGAAATGTTTGGCGGTGAGGTTGGCGACCAGTTTGCGGCACTTCATTTCGGAGAGCCAGGTGTTGATTTCGAGGGTGCGGGGCTGCATGGGGTCCTTGCTTGGGGTGTTAGGTGGAAGTCGGTTAGATGGCCAAGAAGGGGGTTCAATGGTAGGGGAGCTGGACGCTGTTCACCATCAGGCGCACCTGTTTGACGCGGTCGTCTCCGGCGAAAGCGCGGACGGACTGCTCGATGCGTTTCAGGTGGGCGCGGCGGATCTCGAACAGGTGCGGGGACGAGGTCACGTAAACGTAGAGGATGCCGTTGTCCCACTTGCCGGGGCGCGTCACCTTGGCCACTTCGGGCGGCACAAGCCGGGGCCACGCCTGGACCAGCTCGTCGAGCCAGGGGCTCTCGGCGATGTTGAGCCGCTTCAGCGTTTTCTCGATCAGGGCCGAGAACTTCTCCGGCTCCTGACGGGTCTCGGGAGGGTCGGCGTCGATCGGCAGGCCGGGGATGACATGGTCGAACAGTTTTTTGACGCCGCTGTTGCGGGCCAGGTCGCGCGGCGATAGCTGACGGCGCACCGGCGTCGGCTCCACCCGGTACGCGGACTCGGCGGGGACGGAAGCGAAAGGGGAGGGCGCGTCGGCTTCGGAACCAGTCGCAGCCCCAAACGGATGTTTGCCTTTGAACATGGTGTCAGTATATCATAACCACCTGAACGAGGTGAATAGGAGCGAGCTATGAAAAAAAGTAATATGCTGATCGCCCAGAGCGGCGGTCCTTCGATGGTTATCAACCAGAGCCTGGTCGGTGCGGTGCTGGCGGCGCGGGATAATCCCGCGGTGGGCAAGATCTACGGGGCGCTGCACGGGATCCAGGGTATTCTGGACGAGACCCTGATCGATCTGCGCAAGGAGAGCCGCAAGACGCTCGAGGCGGTGGCCAACACGCCTTCGTCGGCGCTGGGCTCGGTGCGCCGCAAGCCCACGGCCGAGGATTGCCAGGCGATTTTCCGCGTGCTGCGCAAACTGGAGATCCGCTACTTCTTCTACATCGGCGGCAACGACTCGGCCGAGACGGTGCACATCATCAACGAGGAGGCTGTGAGGGAGGATTACGGCATCGGCTGTTTCCACATTCCCAAGACCATCGACAACGATTTGCGCGAAAGCGACCACACGCCGGGCTTCGGCAGCGCGGCGCGCTTCGTGGCCTGCGCGGTCCGGGGCGACGACCTGGACAACCGCGCGCTGGGCGGCGTGAAGATCGACGTGATCATGGGGCGCAACGCGGGCTTCCTCACGGCGGCCGCGGCCCTGGCGCGCCAGGATCCGGACGACGGACCGCACCTGGTGTACCTGCCGGAGCGCCCCTTCAGCATCGAGGGCTTTGTGAAGGACGTGAAGGCCGCGGTGAAGAAGTACCGCCGCTGCGTGGTGGCGGTCTCGGAAGGCATCGCCGACAAGGACGGCACGCCGATCATCGCGAAGTTCACGCAGGAGGCCGATTCGCACGGAAACGTGCAGCTGAGCGGCACCGGCGCCCTGGGCGACCTGCTGGCCACGGTGGTCAAGGAGCAGGCCGGCATCAAGCGCGTGCGCGCCGACACCTTCGGATATCTGCAGCGGTCGTTCCCGGGCATCGCCTCGGCGACCGACGCGATGGAGGCGCGGCTGGTGGGCGTGGCTGCGGTGCAGGCTGCGGTGTGCGACGAGGTTTCGAGCGGTTCGATCGCGATCAAGCGCCGGCCGACCAAGAAATACGCGGTGGATTTCGAGGTGGTGCCGCTGCGCCGTGTGGCCAAGGAGACGCGCCACATGCCCGACGAGTTCATCAACAAGGCCGGCAACAACGTGACCCAGGCGTTCCTCGACTATGCGCGTCCGCTGGTCGGTGAACTGCCGCCCTGCGCGCGTTTCGCGCAGCTGCGGGACTGAACCTGAGAAGCGGCCGCTTCGTGGAATCGGCCCTGCCCCGTCAGGGCTGGGCCGGCTTCCCGAGAGGGCCGCAAAACGTTAAATTCGCAAAGTCGTGTTTTTGCGGTTGAAATGCGTCCCGTTTTTGATATCCTCCTTGACCTTACATCTGACGACCAAGGCGGGCGTAAAGAGGAGAAGAGGCGTAAATGAGTCAGCATACCAGCTTGAAGGGTTCCAGCAAGATTACGGCAAAGCGCAACGTGTTGAAGCGTTTCGAGCGCGTCAACGTGCTTAAGAAGCGCGGCCAGTGGAAAGACGGTGACCGTGGGTTGGGTCTGCGTAAGACCAAGCCGGACGTGTAGCAACCGCGTCGGGCCGTTGCCTGATCGATTTTTTTGCCGCATGCGTATCTCCCCCGCGCGGGGATGTACGCATGCGGCTTTTCCGTTTTGGCCAGAGCCCTTGGACGAGGCGCCTGGGGATGCGGCACGCCAGTCTCTGGGCGCGCTGAATGAGCGGTGGATCCGATGCGTTTAGGTCTTCACAGATTGTCGGTGGCAGCGGCGGCGGTCCTGATTCAGGCGGCGGCTGCCGAGGACCCGGCATGCCGCGTGCGCGTGATCGAGGGGCGCGCCGCGGTCTTTGCCTCGACCAACGCGCTCCGCGAGGCGGTGGCGTGGCAGCCGTCCGGCAGCGATCTCGCGGTGCGCGGAGAATTGACGGATGCGCCGTGGGTGTGCGTCGAGCCGCCTGAGAACGTGAGCGTGTGGGTCTATCGTGAACTGGTGAAAGACGGCGTGGTGCTCGCCGACAAGAGCCGCGTGCGTTCGGGGGCGGGTTTGTCCTTCCGGCCGGTCGGCAGCCTGAACAAAGGCGAGCGTGTCGAGGTGCGCGGCTCTTACGGTGACTGGCTCAGAATCAAACCGCCGCCGGACGTCAGATTCTGGATGTTGCGCGACCAGGTTGAACCGCTGGCCGCGATGCCGCCTGAGGATGTGGAGCCCAGCCCCGCGGACGAGAGCATGGCCCTTGCCGTGACGAACGCGCCCGTTGCCGTGGCGAGCAATCTGACGGTGGTGGCCGCGCCGCCCGCGGAGACGCCTGTGGCGGCGCCGCCGGAATTGCGCGGGTTCGCGTTGGACAACACGGCGGAACAGGGCGCGCGGGTGGTGCTGAGCGGCATCCTCGATTGGGGCACGGTGGGCGCGGTCACCGCACCGTTCTGTCTGGTCGCGCGGCAGGCGGACGGCGACACCGCCCCGGTCTGCCACCTCATGGCGCCCGCACTCACGTACGGCCCGCATATCGGCGCTTCCGTCGTGGTGGAGGGCACGCGCTGGCGCGTGAAGGGGTCGTCGCTGCCCGTCGTCGTGCCCGTGTCCGTCCGAATCGTGAACTGACGTGAGGGGAGCCGAGTCAGAGGACGGAGGGCAGAGGACAGAGGCCGGAGGACAGAGGGCATAGGCCGGAAGACAGAGGCCGGAAAAAGGGCTGGACTCGTCCGCGGCCGTCCGGCAACCTAACTCCTAACTCCTGCCGCCCCCGAGCAGCCGTTTGAAGCGCTGCAGGATGCTGTCGCGCTGCAGCGAGGCGGTCAGACCCGAGGCCGGCATGGCTCTGAGCTTCTCGTACATCGCCGCGTTTTGCGCCGCGCGCTGGGCCGCCAGTTCGGCGAGCTTCGCCGGGATGTCGGGGCGCAGTCCGAGCAGCTGGACAAAGGCGGCCTTGGGAATCTCCAACAACTCCGCCTCATCCGCGGCCTGCAGGGTGGCGGTGCGCGGCAGGCCGGTCACCAGACTCATCTCGCCCAGCAGTGCGCCGCTTTCCAGCGCAAACGTGTGGGCCGCCACGTCGGCCTGGAACTCGACGCGTCCGGTGAGGGTGCCGCGCACCAGCACATAGGCCGCCTCGCCGGCCTCGCCCTGCGTGAAGAGCGTTTCGCCCCGCGTGAACTGCACGCGGCGCAGGGAGCGGGCCACCGGCCGCAGCTCCTCGTCGGTGAGCAGCGGCTGCCCGTCCCGGTCGATCAGCAGCTTGCGGCAGAAGTCGCTCTGGCGCAGGTCGGCGATATGCCGGTCGACCTGCTTCTCCTCGGGCGGCAGCGTGCGCTGCGTGTAGACGACTTCCATGAAATCGTTCAGCAGCTTGTCGCTCATCGGGAAGGGGATCTCGATGCCGCGCCGCTTGAACTGGTACCAGATGCGGCTTTGCACGTCGCTGGTCAGCCGGGCGCGGTCGAAATAGCGGGTGGTCCAGAAGCGCAGGTCGTAGTTGATGCCGAAGTCCTTGTACTCGGTGAGCACCGCGTTGGGCTTGGGGTCGCGCACGACTTCGGGCACGCTCCACGCGGCCGCCTCGAGCGCGGCGATCACCTCGGCGGGCGCGTCCGAGTAGCTGGCGCCCACGCTGATGCGGATGCGGCGCAGGGGCGTGGGATGGGTCATGTTGTGGATCACCGACTCGGCGACCTTGCTGTTGGGCACGACCAGCATGTGCCCGCCCACCGTGCGCAGGCGCGTCTCGCGCCAGTTGGTCTCCAGCACCTCGCCCTCGACGTCGCCGATGGCAACCCAGTCGCCGGGCACGGTGGAGCGGACGATGTGCATGGACATGCCCGCCAGCAGATTGCCCAGCACGCCCTGCAGCGCAAAGCCCACCACCGCGGTCAGGAGCGCCGTCGAGGCCAGCGCGGTGGAGATGTCGCGGTCGAGCACGGTTTTCGCCACCAGCAGCAGCGCGCCGACCAGCAGCAGGAAGCGCAGGATGTTGCGGATCAGCGTGGGCAGCGGGAAAGGCCGGCCCCTCAACGCGCAGAAGAAGCGCAGGGCGAACTCGACGCCGTCGATCAGCAGCACCAGCCACCAGAAGGCGACCCAGGCGCGGATGAACGGAGCGTGCGCCCGGAACCACTCGCCGCAGCCGCCGTGCAGCTTGCAGGCGGCGAGCACGGGCAGCGTCAGCAGCAGCACGACGGCGCCGGGCACCAGCAGGCTGAGCAGAGCGGCCAGCTTCACCGGTGCCCGCAGCGGGTCGCCCGCGCGGCGGCGCAGTCCCGCGCGCAACCCGTAGGCCACGCCTGCCATCACCAGCGCGGCGCACGCCGCGACACTCCCTCCGGTAAAATCGGTCATACGTTCTTCCCTGTTTCGATTTCCATTCCGTCCTGCGCCAGGCACGCGTGCGCGCCGAGCGCCTCCAGCGCCAGGCCGCGCCGGTCCAAAGCCGCATCGTCCAGATCCGGCGCGTGGTGCGTGACCACCAGCCGGCCCACGCCGGCGGCCGCAGCCACCTCCACCGCGTCCTGCCAGGCGCTGTGGCCCCAGCCGGCGAAGCGCCCGGCCTCGGCCGCGTCGAACTGCCCGTCCATGATCAGCACGTCGGCCGGACGCGGTCCGCGGCAGAGGCGCAGCAGCGCGTCACGCTCCGCCGCGTCCGAGGCCCGCCATTCGAGATCCGTCGCGAAGACCACGGACGCGCCGCTCTCGCGGTCGTCGATCCGGTAGGCGTGGCAGCCGTTGCGGTGGTGCACCGCGCACCAGCGCACCGCGAGCGCGCCGTGGCACACGGGCGCATCGCCCGGCGCGTCCGGCAGCACGCGAAAGCGCTGCCGCGCGCGGAACGCGACGGGCCAGAACGGTTTTTCCACCAGGCGCGTCACGGCGCTTTCGGCCGTGACGCCCTCGCGTCGGGGCGACGCGAAGAGGACTTGCCAGTCAGGGTCGTAAAGCGGCGCGAAGGCCGGCAGGCCGATGAGGTGGTCGAGGTGGTAGTGCGTGAAGAGCATCAGCACCGGCGCGTCCGCGCCGGCGGCGGCGAGGCGCGGCTGCAGCGCCCGTAGGCCGGTGCCCGCGTCGATCACGAGCCGCGCGCCGGCGCCGTCCTCGACGAGCAGGCTCGTGGTCGCGCCGCCATAGCGCATAAAGCCGGGGTGCGACACGGGGCTTGTCCCGCGCACGCCGCCCAATACGATACGCATCATGTCGGCCTCCTCATTTCTCGCTCAGCTCCCAAATGCCGGCCCACGCGGCGGGCGGGGCGGCTGCCAGACTCCGACACTTCTCCGCGTAGGCGCACGCCGCCGCGTCGCCGGGCCAGCGCTCGAACCGCGCCTGCGCCTCGGAGAACCGGCCTTGCTCAAAGAGCGTCCGCGCGTCTTCGAAATCGGTCCAGGACTCCGGATGCGCCTCGCCGGGGAGCCCCGCCAGCTCGTATACGCGCACGGGCTTCTGCCGGCCCACGACGCGCAGGCAGGCCAGTTCGCGGCCGACCCAGTTCGCGCCCGACCGCCGCCAGGTGCTTTCGGAGACCATCAGGTAGGTGCCGAAGGCCTTGTTGGCGCCTTCCAGCCGCGAGGCGAGGTTGGCCGCGTCGCCGAGGACCGTGTAGTTGAAACGCTCGCGGGAGCCCATGTTGCCGACGATGGCTTCGCCGGTGTTGAGGCCGATCCGCGCGCGCAGCACCACGCCGGTGCGCCGCTCGAAGTCCGACCGGCGCGCCTCCAGCTTGCGCTGGCAGCGCAGCGCGGCGCGGCAGGCGCGGGCGGCGTGGTCGGCCTGCGCGACCGGCGCGTTCCAGAAGGCGACGATCGCGTCGCCGATGTACTTGTCGAGGTAGCCGCCCTCCTCTTTGATGATCGCGCCCATGTCGCTGAGGTAGTCGTTCAGCAGCGAGGTCAGCACGGCGGGGTCGAGCCGCTCGGAGAAGGATGAGAACTTTTCGATGTCGGAGAAGAAGACCGTCAGCTCGCGTTTCTCGCCCCCGAGCGTCAGCGTGCTGGGATCGGCCAGAATCTGGTCGATGACCTCCGCGCCGAGATAGTAGCGGAAGGCGTTTTTGATGAAGGCTTTCTGGCGCCCTTCGGTGGCGTAGCTCAGGATGACCGCGCCGACCAGCGCGAGCGCGACGGCCAGCAGCCCGACCATTATGGGCCACCAGATCCCGAGCGCGTAGGCGAGGTAGCCCGCGCCGACGGGCGCCGGCAGGCAGAGGGCAAAGGCGAACACGCTGTGCACGGCCCGCCGCGCTTTCAACACGCACCACGCGGACAGGCACGCCATGAGCAGGGTGACCGCGAGGGTCCCGGCCTTGGACGCGTCGCGCAGCAGGCGTCCGGTCAGCAGGTTGTCCAGGACCGTCGCGTGGATTTCGACGCCCGGCGCGACGCGGCTGACCGGGGTCGGGCGCAGATCCATCAGGCCCGGCGCGCTGAACCCCACTAGCACGTAGGCGTTGCTGAAGACCGACGGGGAGAGCGTGGGCGCCCCGCCGGCTTGGAGCCGCATTTCCGACTGGATCACCGCGGCGGCGCTGAAGGCCGTGTGCATGCCGTTCGTGCCGGCGAAGGCGAGGATGAGGCGCTTGCGCGCGTCCAAAGGCAGCGCGTGGACCGCCGGTTCGGTCACGCCCCCTGCGCCGAGCTGCCAGGCGGCCAAGCCGAGCGAGGGGATCTTTTTGCCGTCGTGGAGATGCAGCAGCGTGGCGCGCCGGAAAACGCCGTCGGGATCGGGCTCGTCGCTGACGTTTGCCAGCACGGCCGCGTTGGTCGCCACGGCGGGGATCGGCGGCGTCGCGCGGCCGCGGCCGTAGAAGGCCGCGCCGACGAACGCGCCGGTGCGGCGGATGGCCGCGCCGAGCGCCGCGTCGTCGGCCACGCCGTAGAGCGAAGGCTCGGTGAAGAGGATGTCGAACGCCACCACCTTGGCGCCGCCGCGGCGGCAAAAGTCGAGCAGCGGCGCGTAGACCTCGCGCGGCCAAGGCCAGGACCAGCCCATCTCTTTCGAGCCCCAGTCCAGGCTGGCCTGGTCCAGCAGCACGACCTTGACGTCGGCGGAAGGCGTGCGGCGGGGGGCGAAGGCGTTGACGCGCCACGCCCAGGTCGAGTTCTCGAAACGGTCGAGCGCGCCTCCAAGCCACAGGAGCGCCGCGGCGCCGGCGGCGCCGCAGCCGATTCCCAGACTCTGGAGCGCGCGTGTGTGCATGGGTGCCGTGCCGCTAACGGATCAGGCCGAGCATGGCGTCGAAGCGCTGACGCCGGGCGGCCGGCGCGGCGGCGACCGGTTGCTCGCCGATCAGCCCGCTGACGTGCTGGATGCGGTCGTCGGGCGAGGGGTGCGTCTTGCCGAACCCGCGCGTGTCGGCCGCGAGCCGCGCTTTCATCTCGCCGAGCATGTCGACCAGCGCGCGCGGATCGTAGCCAGCGCGCGTCAGAATCTGCACGGCCGCGGCGTCCGCCTCGTTCTCGAGCGCGCGGGCATAGCCGCTGTTCATCAGCGTGGAGGTCACATCCGTGATGCTGCCTTCGAAGGCCTTGGTCACCTCGGCCAGGCTTTCGCCGCCGAGATTCTTGCCGGCCTCGACCGCGAAGACGGTCAGGGCCGAGGTCAGTCGGCCCTTCTTGATCGCGCGCAGGCCGTGCTGGCTCTGCACGTGGCCGATCTCATGCGCCAGCACGGCGGCCAGCGCGTCTTCGCTCCGGCAGCAACGCAGCAGTCCGCGCGAGACGAGGATCAGGCCGCCCGGCGCGGCGAAGGCGTTGATCTCGTCGGTCTCCATCACGAGGAAGTGATAGCCGCCGAAGGTCTCGGGCTTGTCCGAAACCTGCGCCAGCGTCTGGCCGAGCACGGTCAGGTACTGGTTCAGCGCCGCGCCGTCGTAGGGCTTGTAGGTCGCCAGCACGGTGGCTGCCACCGAGCGGCCGATGTAGTACTCCTGCTCCGGCGTGATGTCCTGGAAGGTCTTCTCCGCGGCCACGGCGGAGCGGTTGATCGACTGCGCCTGCTCGGCGGTGATCACGCCCGCGGCCTGTCCCGCCATCGTGCTGTACTCGGCCACGGTCGAGCAGCCGGTCGGCAGGAGGGACAGGGCCAGCGCGCCTCCAAACAAAGGGAAGAGACGGATCGTCATTGTGCGCCTCCGATCTGCTTCAGGCCGCCCGCCCTCGCGAAGGCCGCGATCTGCACGGGAGACGCGTTCATCTTCACCATCTTGTCGACCCAGGAGAAATCGATGTCGGCGTGCTGGGCTTTGAACTGCGCCTCCACATCCGCATTGAAGCCCTTGCCGGCCAGCGCGAGCTCGTCGCCCGAGGCTCCGGCGGAAACGGCGGCGCCTCCGCTCTGCGCCGCGAGGCGTTTGACGGTCAGGGCCGAGCTGTGCATCCAGCCGGCCTGGCCGTCCGCGGCCCGCACCTGCACCCAAGGTCCCTGCGCGCCGGTGGTTTCGACAGCCTGGCCGTAAGGCAGGGTTGTCACCACTTGGCCGAGGAATGACGGCGTGCCGCGCACCTGGCCGGATTGAACCTGCACGCGCATCGTCTCGGCCAGCAGCGATCCGGCCAGCCCGAGCGCGCAAAGAAAGACCACGTCCCGCTTGATCATCAGAGCCCTCCATGTTTCAAATCACGTTTGCAGAAGCATAGCCGAGCGTGAGATCAGAAGCAAACGGGAAGTTGACTTCTTCTGGGCTTCTTCTGGGCGCGCGAGGCGCATCCGCGAAGCGCCGCGGAGGTCCATCGCGGGAAAGTGTGTTGATACGCGAACGGGCCCGGATTCCGCCGGATTGTCGGGCAGGACGCCCCGAGCGGCCGGCCGGCCAGCAAAGGAAGCCGTTCCCCTCCCGCGCGGCTGATAAGGGCGCGACGGCTCGCGCATGCGCCTTTGCCGGCTAAAGCGGCGAGTGGGGGCTTGACATCCGGCACGGGATACGGGACACTTTGCGCTAACTGTTTGTAGGATTTCCGGCGGGCGTTTGTAGGCTCCCCGGCTTGGAGGTTTTGTGGAAGCGATAGAAGTGATGCGTCATAGCGCCGCCCATGTGATGGCGGCTGCGGTCTGTAAGCTTTTCAACAACGTGAAACTGGACATCGGGCCGTCGACCGATGACGGGTTCTATTACGATTTCGACATGGAGCACCGGCTCGCGCCGGAGGATTTCCCGGCGATCGAGGCGGAGATCCGTTCGATCATCAAGGCCGGCCTGCCGTTCGAGCGTCTGGAGGTTTCGCGCGCCGAGGCCGCCGCCGCCTTCGCGGGGCAGACTTATAAGCTGGAGCGCCTGGCGGACATTCCCGAAGGCGAGACGGTCTCGCTCTACCGCTGCGGCGCGTTCGTGGACCTGTGCCGCGGGCCGCACGTGGCGACGACCGCGGACATCGGCGCGGTGAAGCTCATGGCCGTGGCGGGGTCGTACTACCGGGGCGACGAGAAGAACGCGATGCTGCAGCGCCTGTACGGCATGGCGGACGTGTCGCAGGAGGCGCTCGACGCCGCGCTGACGCGCATCGAGGAGGCCAAGAAGCGCGACCACCGCAAGCTGGGCAAGGAGCTGGAGCTGTTCAGCATCAGCGAAGACGTCGGGCCGGGACTGGCGCACTGGCACCCGAAGGGCGCGCGCATCCGCGTGGCGATCGAGGACTACTGGCGCCGCGAGCATTTCCGCGCGGGCTACGAGATGATCTTCACCCCGCACGTCGGTCGGTCCCAGCTGTGGGAGACCTCCGGGCACTTGAATTTCTACCGCGAGGGCATGTTCCCGTCCATGAATCTGACGGAGGGCGAGGGCTCGCACGCGTCGGTCGACCAGTACTACGTGCGGCCCATGAACTGCCCGTTCCACATCCAGATCTACAAGACGCGGCGCTACTCGTACCGCGACCTGCCGCTGCGCTGGGCCGAGCTGGGCACGGTGTACCGCTACGAGAAAGAGGGCGCGCGCCTCGGGCTGCTGCGCGTGCGCGGCTTCACGCAGGACGACGCGCACATCTTCTGCACGCCGGAGCAGATCGAGGGCGAGGTCCGCTCGACCGTGAAATTCGCGCTGCACATCCTGCGGCGCTTCGGCTTCACCGACGTCACGGCCTATCTCTCCACCCGCCCCGAGAAGGCGGTCGGGCTGCCGGAGCGCTGGGAGCAGGCGACGCATTCGCTCGAAAGCGCGCTCAAGGCCGAGGGCATCGCGTACCACGTGGACGAGGGCGGCGGCGCGTTCTACGGGCCGAAGATCGACCTGAAGATCAAGGACGCGCTGGGACGCCCGTGGCAGCTCAGCACCATCCAGTTCGATTTCAACCTGCCCGAGCGCTTCAACCTGTCTTACATCGGCGAGGACGGCAAGGAGCATCAGCCCTACATGGTGCACCGCGCGCTGCTGGGCAGCCTGGAGCGTTTCTTCGGCATCCTGATCGAGCACTACGCCGGAGCCTTTCCCGTGTGGCTGGCGCCGGAGCAGGTGCGCCTGCTGCCGATCACGGCGGGCCAGATCGATTACGTGAAGGGCATCGAGGCCAAGCTGCGCGAGGCCGACATCCGCGTGACGGTCGATGCCGACAACGAGAAGCTCGGCGCGAAGATCCGCAAGGCGCAGCTCGAGAAGGTGCCCTACATGCTGGTGGTCGGCGGACGCGATGTCGAGGCCGGCGTGGTCTCGGTGCGCAGCCGCGAGGCCGGCGACCAGGGCGCCATGACGGTTGACGCGTTTATGGAATTGCTGAAGGTTGCGCTCAAGGCGTAGCCAGAACAAGTGTGCCGGCGGGCCTTGAAACGGTTTGGGCCTGCCGGCAGGTAATGGAAACAGAAATGGGCCGCTCCGTCGGCCCAACAGTGGAGGTGAGATATCGCTTCGTTCATCCGAGTCAACTTCAAGATCCGTGTCCCGAACGTCCGCGTGATCGACGCTGCCGGCGCAATGCTCGGCGTCATGACGACGCGCGATGCGCAGCGTCTCGCTGACAATCAGGGACTCGACCTCGTGGAGGTTTCCCCGAACGCCGAACCGCCGGTTTGCAAAATCATGGACTTCGGCAAGTTCCGCTACGAGGAAAGCATCAAGCGCAAGGTCGCGCGCAAGAACCAGAAGACGACGCTGATCAAGGAGGTCAAGTTCCACGCCAGCGTGGACACGAATGACCTTGCCCACAAGCTGCGTCAGATCAAGGATTTTCTTGCCGAGGGACACAAGGTCAAGGTGACACTCCAGTACCGCGGGCGCGAGAACGCGCACAAGGAACTGGGCATGCAGGTGGTGAACAAGGTGATCGAAGACTGCTCGGCGTGCGCGATTGTCGAGCAGACGCCGCGGCTGATCGGGCGCACGCTGGGTTGCATGTTGGCGGCTAAACCCGCGAAGCCGGGCACGGGCGGCCAGCCGTCGGCCCCGCAGGCCCCGCGGCCGCCCTCGCAGCCCCGCCCGCCCTCGCAGCCCCGTCCGCCGGCTACGGTAATGGCTTCGGCGCTCGCGGCGGTTGAGGCTGCCGTGCCGGCGCCCGCGTCAGAGCCGGCGCCCGCGCCTGAGCCGGCCCCGGCACCCGAGCCGGCCCCGGTTGCGGAAACGGCACCCGCGGCGTCGCCGGCTCCCGCCTCGGAACCGGCCGCGCCTGCGGCTCCGGCCGCGGAGTAAGGCGGGACCGTTGCGTCATCTCGCACAAACACCGTCCCGTCCCGGGGCGGTGTTTTTTTTGGACACGCCATGAAGCAGCGCTGTATTCTACACGTCGACATGGACGCCTTTTTCGCGGCGGTCGAGCAGCGGGACCATCCCGAATGGCGCGGCAAACCCGTGATCGTGGGCTCGCCGCCGGATCAGCGCGGCGTGGTCTCCACCTGCTCGTACGAGGCGCGCGTCTTCGGCGTGCACTCCGCCATGCCGTCGCGCGAGGCGTACCGGCGCTGCCCGCAGGGCATCTTCGTGCCGCCCAGCATGGAGGCCTACGAGGAGGCCTCGGGTCAGGTGTTCGCGATCTTCGAGCGCTTCTCGCCGCTGATCGAGCCGATCTCCATCGACGAGGCCTTCATCGATGTGACCGGCGCGGGCCTGCTGTTCGGCGACGGGCGGGCGATCGCCGAAAAGATCCGCGCCGCCATCCGCGCGGAGGTGCGCCTGACCGCGTCGATCGGCGTGGCGCACAACAAGTTTCTGGCGAAGATGGCCAGCGAGAAGGCCAAGCCCGACGGTCTGTTCGTGGTGCCGGAAGGGCGCGACGCGATCATGCGGTTTCTCGCGTCGCATCCCGTGGGCGCGCTGTGGGGCGTGGGCAAGGTGACCGGCGAGGCCCTGGAGCGGGCGGGGTTCCGGACCGTGGCCGATATCCAGCAGGCGGACCCCGCGTATCTGGCGCGCGTGCTGGGCGAGGGCCTGGCGTCTCACCTGCGCGCACTATCGTTCGGCGAGGACGCCCGCGACGTGGAGACGGCGTTCGAGGAGAAGAGCCTGTCGCGCGAACACACGTTTCTGGAGGACTGCAAGGACCGCGACGCGGTGCGCGAAGTGCTCAAGGGGCTGGCGGACGAGGTGGGGCGGCGCGTGCGGGCCCACGGACACTTTGCGGCGGTGGGGCGTCTGAAGCTGCGCTGGTCGGATTTCCGCACGATCACGCGGCAGGCGCCGTTCGAGACGGCGGTGTGCGACGATTTCTCGCTGCGCGCGCTGGCGCTGCGCCTGTTCGACGCGGAGCCGCTGGTGCAGCCGGTGCGGCTGGTGGGTTTCGGGGTGAGCGGCTTCTGCGCGGGGCGCAGCGAGCAGCTGTCGCTCTTCGATGATGCTCCCGAGGCCCGCGCCAAGCGCGAGCGGCTCTGCCGCACCGTGGACGCCCTGCGCGACAAGCTCGGGGACCAGGCGCTCGGACGCGTCTGCCCGCCCTGAGAGCGCCCGTCCTCGGCATCGGGGTGAACACGTTCGTAGTACCGCCTTTAGGCGGAGTCTTGGCGAGGAGCTTGGCGGTGTCTTCGGCGTCAGGGTGAACACGTTCGTAGTACCGCCTTTAGGCGGAATCTCAGGTCAACCCGGCCTCGCGTTCCGCCTGAAGGCGGTACTACAAACCCTGCGTGCGGCTCTGCCGCACCGTGGACGCCCTGCGCGACAAGCTCGGGGACCAGGCGCTCGGACGCGTCTGCCCGCCCTGAGAGCGCCCGTCCTCGGCATCGGGGTGAACACGTTCGTAGTACCGCCTTTAGGCGGAGTCTTGGCGAGGAGCTTGGCGGTGTCCTCGGCGTCAGGGTGAACACGTTCGTAGTACCGCCTTTAGGCGGAATCTCAGGTCAACCCGGCCTCGCTTTCCGCCTGAAGGCGGTACTACAAACACGAACTCGAACATAGCCCGTTATGAGATGCCACTCCAGCCCCGGTCGAACGTCTTTTCACGGGTGAGCCACGATGACGGAAACCCCGTCCGGTATGATGGTGAAATGCGCGTCTGGTCCGGCGGTTTCAAGGGCCATCCGTATGGCGTCCGCCAGGGTCGCGGCATGCGCCATGTGCATGTTCCGGATGAGCGTCCCGTCGCAGAGGTCGGTGACCAGGATCACCCGGTGCTTCGACAGGATGCGCGCGAGGATCTGATATTCCCACTGGTCCGGCGGAGTCTCTTTTTGCGGGACAGTCCGGATTCTCTCAAGCAGCGCCTGCGGGCTTTTGGCCTCGGCCATGGCCCTGTAAAAAGCGTCGCCGCCCGCGCCGTCGCTGCACCCGGCGACCATGATGATCGTGCCGCCCTCGGAACAGCAGGCTTCCGCGGCGGTCATCCCCTTCACGGCCTGATAGATGTTCTGGTCCAACGGGTAGCCGCCGTTGCTGGTGATCACGATCTCGGCCGGGACCCGCGGGACGGTGACGGTTTCCGCCATTTGCCGGCAGCCTTCGGCGTGGGCCATCCCGGGGTCGCCGGCGAAGGCGCCGCGGATGGACTTGTCCGGGTTGAGCGTCACGTTGAGGATGAAGGCCAGGTTCGCCTGCCCGGCCGCGAACAGCATGTCGCGGTGGATGGGGTTGCTCTCAAGGCTGCCCGCGCAGGCGCGGGGATCGGCAATGAAGGCGGAGCAGTGATTGGCCATCACGGTTTGGCGGCCGGCAATGCCCGGCAAGACGCTCTTGCGCCCTCCGGAGAAACCCGCGAAAAAATGCGGCTCGATGAAACCTTCGGCCACCAGCAGGTCGGTGTCCAGGGCGCACGTGTTCAGCCACAGCTCGCCGCCGGACGGCAGGAGGCCCCGGTAGCTCAAGCTGCCCTGATCGGCGCAGTCGTGCATGATGAAGGTCTCGCGCTTCACGACGTCCTCGCCGAACTTGGCGCGCATTTCAGCGGGCGTGGTGGCGCGGTGACACCCGGTCGCCACGAGGATGCGGATCGCGATGTCCGGATTGCCCCGGCGCAGCCGCGCCAGCAGCAATGGCAGGGTGACGGCGCTGGGCACCGGCCGCGTGTGGTCGCTGGTGATCACGGTCGCCGTCCGCTTGCCGGCCGCCAGCTCTTCGAGCCTGGCCGAGCCGATGGGGTGGTCGAGCGCCTGGCTCACGCACCGCTGCTGCGTGATCAGCGAGGGGGCGGTTTCCCCGTGGGCCGAATGGCAAGGCGGCGTCAGGACGGCGCGCACCTGGCGGGCCGGGATCTCAGCCTCCAGATACGTGTGATGATACGGCAGCCGGATGATGTGCATGTGTTCCCTCCATTCAGTGTCGCGGGTGAAGCCCCTCGCAATCCACACTGGCGCGATAGTATAGCCGCGATGGGCGACCGGTCAAGGCGAGACCTCCGGCAAACCGACGGGCGGCAAGCAGGTGAGCGGTTGTCTTGGGCGGTCCTGCGTCAGACAGATTCGGCTTGCATGAAAGAACCCAAGGCTTTAAAGTCTAGCCCATTATGACTTTCAAAAGTGCTGGTGCTGCGCACAGCGGCATCGGCGCACGGTAAGAGGAGGATGGCGATGGAATCGATGACGACAAACCGTCGGAATTTTATGGCGGGCACTCTGGCGGCGGCGGGCGTCGCCGCGGCGCCGCAGTTCGCCCGCGCGGTGGGGGCCAACGACAAGATCCGCATGGGGTTCATCGGCGTGGGCAACCGCGGTTCGCAGCTGCTGCACCTGTTCATGGCCCAGCCGGACGTCGAGGTGGCGGCGCTGTGCGACGTGTACGAGCCGTTTCTCTCGCGCGACTTCAGCAAGGTGGCGCAGCGCTACAAGGACGAGCTGGGCGAGCGCATCCCGCAGCTCGGCGAGACCTTCCCGAAGCCGCCCAAGCTGTTCAAGGACTACCGGAAGCTGCTTGACGATCCGGAGATCGACGCCGTCTGCATCGCCACGCCGGATCACTGGCACGCGCTGATCACCATCGATGCGCTCAAGGCCGGCAAGGACGTGTATTGCGAGAAGCCCCTGACCAACACGATTGTCGAGGGGCGGCGGATGGTGCAGGCGCAGCAGGCGGGCAACCGCGTGGTGGCCGTGGGGCTGAACCGCCGCGGCAACCCTTCGTACCGGAAACTCGCCGAAGAGCTGCATGGCGGCAAGCTGGGCAATCTCTGCGTGGCGCATGCGGCGCGCATCAGCAACCTGTCCCCGAACGGCATCGGCCGGCAGCAGCCGGCCGAGCCGCCCAAGGATTTCGACTGGGACATGTGGCTCGGGCCGCGCGCGTTCCGTCCCTACCAGTACAACATCACGCCTTACAAATTCCGCTGGTTCGGCGATTTCTCGTCGCAGGTCGGCAACTGGGGCGTGCACTATCTCGACGTCATCCGCTGGATGATGCAGGAGACCGCGCCGTGCGCGGTGTCCGCCCACGGCAGCAAGTTTCTGGACCATGACGCCGACATCATGGACACCATGGCGGTGACCTTCGAGTTCAAGTCCGGCCGCCTCATCACCTTCGACATGCTCGAATCGTGCGGCGGCCCGATCTTCCCGTACGGCGAGGTCGAGATCCGCGGCGCCAAGGGCGTGGTGTACGCGGACGAGCGGGGCTACAAGATCATCCCGTCCAGCGCCGGGCAGTTCCAGACGTGGAAGAAACAGGTGGAGCCCGAAGATTTCGTGGTGAAGGAGAAGGCGCTGCCGGACGGCAGCAGCTCCGTCAGCACGGGCGGCCTGATCCGCAACTTCCTCGACTGCATGAAGTCGCGTCAGGCGCCGTTCTGCCCGCTGGAGGAGGGACACCGTTCCACCAGCTTCGCGCATCTCGCCAACATCGCGGTCAAGGTGAAGCAGCGTCTGGAGTGGAACGCCGAAACCGAGCGCTTCACCAACTGCGAGAAGGCCAACGAACTGCTGAGCTACGAGTACCGCGCCCCGTGGAAGCTCGGGTAAGAAACCGGCAAGCGGGACGGCGGCGCAGGAGCGCCCACCCTGCCGGCTACGGCTGGTCAACGGGAGCGGAGCGTGGGTCAGGTCGGGCGCGCACTCCGTGCCGCCGGATGGCTGGAGAGCAAAGGGAAATGACATGCAGCGACGTGAGTTTTTGAAGGCGGCGGCCTTGGCGGCGGGAGGCCTGACGGTGCCCGCGCGGGCGCAGCAGGCGGCAGGCAAGGTGTGTCTGCACACCTTCTCGAAGCCGCTGCAGTGGCTGGGTTACGACGCGCTGGCGGAAACGCTGGCGCAGGCGGGCTACGGCGGCATCGACCTTTCGGTCCGCCCCAAGGGCCACGTCGACCCCGCGAAGGTGGAGCAGGATCTGCCGCGCGCGGTCGAGGCCGCCCGCAAGCAGGGGCTCAAGGTCGAGATGATGGTGACCGCGATCACGGCGGCGGACGAGCCGCTGGCGGAGCGGGTCCTGAAGACCGCGGCGCAGTGCGGGGTCAAGCTCTACCGCATGGGCTATGTGCGCTACGACGAGGCGCTGGGCGTGGAGGGCTCCATCGCGAAGAACCACAAGGCGATGGCCGCGCTGGAGGCGCTCAACAAGGCCTGCGGCATCACGGGCTGTTATCAGAACCATTACGCGTGGGGCGACGGGCTGTTCGGCGGCCCGGTCTGGGACATCTATTACATGCTCAAGGGCCTCGATCCGCAGTGGATCGGCTGCCAGTACGACGTGCGCCACGCCGTGGCCGAGTCCGGCGGTTCGTGGAGCGTGGCCATGAAGCTGGTCGCGCCCTACATCCGCAGCGCCTGCCTCAAGGATTTCGTCTGGGCCAAAGTGAAAGCCAAGTGGCAGCCGGAAGACGTGCTCGCGGGCGAGGGCATGGTGCCGTGGGACAAGTATTTCAAACTGCTGAAGGATCTCAAGCTGACGGTGCCCGCCTCGGTGCATTGCGAGTGGGAGCTGTTCACGAAGGAGGAGCAGGCTCTGCCCGAGGGCGAGCGGCGCGCGCTGGCCGTGCGAAAACTGAAACGCGAGCGCGACTTCTACGCGGCGCAGTATGACAAGTCCGGAGTGAGCACCTTATGAATCGCAGAGCTTTTTTGAAGGCGTCCGCCCTGACGGCGGGCGGGGTGATGGCCGGCGGGGCCGGGACGGCGCGGGCGGCGGACGCGAAGGCGCCGCTCAAGACGATCACGGTGGCGGATACCGGGTGCGAGTTCGAGCGCGAGCCGCTGCTGCGCCCGTTCGGATTCAAGGGCGGCTATCTGACCAACATCTGGCAGAGCGCGGCGATGATCCGGAGCACGGGCGGGGCGCGCGGCATCGGGCTCTGCACCCACAGCACGCTCTGGAGCGACGCCAAGGTGTTCGCGGCCAACTCCGAGGCCGGCGGAAACGCGCTGATGTTCGCCATGACCGCCTACGCCCTGAAGATCCTGAAGGGACGGACGTTCAGCGACCCGGTCGCGCTCAACGACGAGCTGTTCAAAGAGGTGTACGCGTACGGCCAGCAGATTACCGGCCTGCCGAAGCTGCGCCAGACCTTCGCGCTGAACGCGCTGGTGGGCGTGGACAACGCGGCGTGGCTGCTCTTCGCCAAGGAGAACAACATCACGACCTTCGACGGGCTGATCCCCGCGGCATACAAGCCCGCGCTGTCGGAACACCACCCGAAGGCGGCGTCGATCCCGCTGATGGCCTACACGATTCCCATCGAAGAGATCAAGCAGGCGGTCCAGGCGGGCTCCTTCTTCATGAAGATCAAGATCGGACAGAAGGGGACGCAGGAGGAGATGCTGGAGAAGGACATGGCCCGCGTGAGCGCCATCCACGCGGCGCTCGACGGCTGCCGCACCCCCTATACGAAGAGCGGCAGGCTGCCCTACTATTTCGACGCGAACGGCCGTTACGAGAAGAAGGAGACGCTGCTGCGGCTGATCGACCATATCAAGAAGATCGGCGCGTTCGAGCAGATCGCCATCATCGAGGAGCCCTTCGACGAGGAGTACGAGATCGACGTGCACGACGTCCCCGTGCGCCTGGCATCGGACGAGAGCGCGCACACGGACAAGGACGCCCTGAAACGCATCGAGATGGGCTACCGGGCCATGGCGCTCAAGGCCATCGCGAAAACCTTGAGCATGACCATGAAGATCGCGCAGGTGGCGCACGAGAAGGATGTGCCCTGCTTCTGCGCCGACCTGACGGTCAACCCGATTCTGGTGGAGTGGAACAAGAACGTCGCGGCGCGGCTGAAGTCGTTCCCGGGGCTGGAGGGCCTCGGCCTGCTCGAGACCAACGGCCACCAGAACTACCGCAACTGGGAGGCCATGCGCAGCCATCACCCGTTCCCCGACGCGCCCTGGTCCAGGACCGAGCGCGGCGTGTTCAACCTGGACGCGGACTACTACGCGAAGAGCGGCGGCATTTTCGCGGCCATGCCGCACTACGAGAACCTGTTCCCGCAGGGGTGACGCGGGCCGCGGACCCCGTCGCCGGGTGGCGCCGGGCGGTTGAAATGTGACAAAATTGTTTCTGGCGGGCACGGAATCGAACGTTTTAGTCTACCCCGGCAGTGAGCGGAGTTTTTAATTGTTTGTCACAAGGCATTTAACATCAGCACTTTAAAAATAGTTGTCAAAACTGGCACGTATTGTGCGTAGAAACAAACGTTCAAAATTGTTTTTCTAACCTGCACAAACGTCACAATCGGAGAAAGCACATGAGCATCACGCGACAGAAGGCGATCGAATCGGCGATTGAGCACCGTACCAATGAAGTGCCGGTCCTGACCGGGGGCCGCATTCAAGAGTATTTCGGCATGAACGTTTTCAGCGACGAGCAGATGAAAGAGCGGCTGCCGAAAACGATTTACAAAGCGCTGCGCAAGACCATCGAGGAAGGCGTTCCCATGGATTACAGCGTGGCGGACGTCGTCGCCGCGGCCATGAGCAGCTGGGCGATCGAGCGCGGCGCCACCCATTACGCGCACGTGTTCTACCCGCTGACCGGCCTGACCGCCGAGAAGCATGACAGCTTCTTCAGCCCGGACGGCAAGGGCGGCGTGATCATGGACTTCACCGGCAAGCAGCTGATCCAGGGCGAGCCCGACGCCTCCAGCTTCCCGAGCGGCGGCATCCGCGCGACCTTCGAGGCCCGCGGCTACACGGCGTGGGACGTGACCAGCCCGGCCTTCCTGATGGAGAGCCGCAACGGCACGACGCTGTGCATCCCGACGGCGTTCTGCTCGTGGACCGGCGAGGCGCTGGACAAGAAGGTGCCGCTGCTGCGCTCCATGCAGGCGCTGAGCAAGCAGGCCCAGCGCGTGCTGAAGCTGTTCGGCCATGACGATCCGGGCATGATCCTGGCGAACGCGGGACCCGAGCAGGAGTACTTCCTGATCGACCGCAGCTTCTATTTTGCGCGTCCGGACCTGCTGAGCTCGGGCCGCACGCTGTTCGGCGCCCGCCCGCCCAAGGGACAGGAGCTGGAAGACCAGTATTTCGGCACGATTCCCGACCGCGTGCTGGCGTTCATGATGGAGGTCGACTCCGAGCTCTACAAGCTGGGCGTGCCGGTCAAGACCCGCCACAACGAGGTCGCTCCGGCCCAGTACGAGATCGCGCCGGTCTTCGAGAGCGCCAACCTGGCGACGGACCACCAGTACCTCATCATGCAGACCCTGCAGCGCGTCGCGCCGAAGTACGGCTTGGCCTGCCTCCTGCACGAGAAGCCGTTCGCCGGCATCAACGGCTCGGGCAAGCACGTGAACTGGTCGCTGGGCGGTGCCAAGGTCGGCAACCTGCTCAACCCGGGCGCCACGCCGCACGACAACATGCAGTTCCTGGTGTTCTGCGCCGCCGCGATCCGCGCGGTCAACCTGCACGCGGTGATGCTGCGCGGGGCCGTGGCCCATGCGGGCAACGATCACCGCTTGGGCGCGAACGAGGCGCCGCCCGCCATCATGTCGATCTTCCTGGGCGAGCAGCTCACGGACGTGTTCGAGCAGATCGCCGCCGGCGGCGCCAAGCAGTCCAAGAAGATGGGCATGCTGACCGTGGGCGTCGACACCCTGCCTCCGCTGCCGATGGATGCGACCGACCGCAACCGCACGAGCCCGTTCGCCTTCACCGGCAACCGCTTCGAGTTCCGCGCCGTCGGCTCCAGCCAGTCGATCGCGGGACCCCTGGTGGTGCTCAACACGATCATGGCCGAGTCGCTGGACTATGTCGCGACTGAGCTCGAGAAGGCGCCGAAGGATCAGAAGAAGTTCAACATCGCCGTGCAGAAGCTGCTGCAGAAGATGATCCGCGAGAACGACCGCGTGATCTTCAACGGCGACAACTACTCCGCCGAGTGGAAGAAAGAGGCGGCCCGCCGCGGCCTGCCCAACGCCACGAGCACACCGGAGGCGATCGCCGCCATGGAGTGCAAGGACACGTACGAGGTCTTCGCGAAGTACGGCGTGCTGAGCCACCGCGAGGCCGAGAGCCGCTTCGAGATCTATCAGGAGAAGTACGTCAAGGACGTGCAGATCGAGGCCCGGCTGTGCCTCTCGATGGCGCGCACCATGATCTTCCCCGCGGGCGTGAAGTATCAGCAGCTGCTGTCGCAGACCGCGGCGGCGCTGGTGACGATGGGCAAGTCCGGCTGCACCACGACGCTCGACGAGGTGGATACGCTGCTGGGCGACCTGCAGAAGGCCATGACGATGCTGGAGGAGGTCGTGAAGATCCCCGACGGGCTCTCGCATCCCCAGCAGTGCCGCTACCTGATCGGAACCGTCATCCCGGTGATGAACGATGTCCGCAAGGTGGCTGACCGGCTCGAGCGCGTATGCGCGGATGAACTCTGGCCGCTGCCGACGTATCAGGAAATGCTCTTCATCCGGTAAGGCCGGTCGGGGCTCAACAGAAGACGCCCGGACCGGTTTGCCCCGGTCCGGGCGTGTTTGTTTCCAGTGGCAAGGAAGTGCGGTCACACCGATGAACGAGCGATTTGGCTACTGCAGGGTGGGGGCGGCGGTTCCCGTTGTCCGTCCGGGCGCGGTGAACGCGAACATCGCCTCGATGGCGGCCTTGGCCAAGAAAGCGTCCGAGGCCGGCGCGGACGTGCTGGTTTTCCCCGAGCTGTGTGTGACGGGCTACACGTGCGCCGACCTTTTTTTCCAGCCCGCGCTGCTGGACGCCTCGGAAAAGGGACTGGAGGTTTTTCTCAAAAAAATCTGGCAGTTCGACACGGTTTTCATTCTGGGCATGCCTGTGCGCCTGGACGGGCTCCTGTTCAACTGCGCGGTGGTCTGCCGCCAGGGCAATATTCTCGGCGTGGTTCCCAAGACCCATCTGCCCAACACGCGCGAATTCTACGAGAAGCGCTGGTTCTCTTCGGCGGTCTGCACGCAGGCCAAGACCATCCGCCTGTGCGCGGAAGAGGTGCCTTTCGGCACCGACCTGATTTTTCAGTCGGTCGGCGTTTCCGACTGCTGCGTGGGCGTCGAGATCTGCGAGGATCTCTGGAGCCCGATCCCGCCCTGCACGCGGCAGGCGCTGAACGGCGCGACGGTGCTGTGCAACCTCTCGGCGAGCAATGAGCTGGTGGGCAAGCACGAGTACCGCCGCGAGCTGGTCTCGCAGCAGTCGGCGCGCTGCCTGGCCGCGTACGTCTACGCCGGCGCCGGCCCGGGCGAGTCCAGCACGGACCTGGTTTTCGGGGGCCACGCGCTGATCGCCGAAAACGGGCGCATGCTGGCGGAAAACCGGCGCTTCGAGCGCGAGGCCAACCTGGTCCTGGCGGACGTCGACCTGGCTTTTCTTAAGTTCGAGCGGCGGCAGAACGCCACGTACGCGCAATGCGCGGCGCTGGCCGAGCCCGCCCGCAGAATCGTTTACGACGCGGCGGACGAGGTGCCGACCTGCAACGGCTTGATGCGCACCATTGACCGGCATCCCTTCGTGCCGGCGGACGAGGCGGCGCGCAACAGCCGCTGCGAGGAGATCTTCGCGATCCAGAGCTCGGGGCTGGCCACGCGCCTCTTGCACGCCGAGTGCCGCCAGGCCGTGGTGGGGCTTTCCGGCGGACTCGATTCCGCGCTGGCGCTGCTGGTCATCTGCGAGGCGTTCGAGCGCGCCGGTCTCGACCGCGCCGGCATCCACGCCATCACCATGCCGGGCTTCGGCACGACCGAGCGCACGCTGGGCAACACGATCCGCCTGTGCGGGGGGCTGGGCGTACCGCTGGAGCGGATCGACATCACGGCCGCGTGCCGGCAGCACCTGTCGGACATCGGGCACTCCGGCGAGACGCACGACGTCGCCTACGAGAACACGCAGGCGCGCGAGCGCACCCAGATCCTGATGAACAAGGCGAACATGCTCGGCGCGCTGGTGGTCGGCACCGGCGACCTCTCGGAGCTGGCGCTGGGCTGGTGCACCTACAACGGCGACCAGATGAGCATGTACGGGGTCAACAGCGGCGTGCCGAAAACACTGGTGCGCTACCTGGTGCAGTGGGTGGCGGAGCATCGCTCGAACGAGCTGACGTCGGCCGCGCTGACCGACATTTTGGCGACGCCGGTCTCTCCCGAGCTTTTGCCTGCGGACAAGGAGGGGCGGATCGCGCAGAAGACCGAAGAGGTGATCGGCCCTTACGAGCTGCACGACTTCTTCCTGTACCACTTTGTGCGCTGCGGGGCCCCGTATGAGAAGATCCGCTTCCTGGCGGAGACGGCCTTCAAGCAAAGCTACACGGCGGCCGCGATCGACCGGTGGCTCAAGCTCTTCTTCAAGCGCTTCTTCAGCCAGCAGTTCAAGCGCTCCTGCATGCCGGACGGGCCGAAGGTCGGCTCGATCAATCTCTCGCCGCGGGGCGACTGGCGCATGCCCAGCGACGCCTCCCCCGAGGTGTGGCTGTAGCGCCAAGGCGGCAGGGGCCTCGCCCCGGAGCTTCACTCGATCGCGTACGGCGTGGCGACGGTCAAGGCGCCCGCCTGATTCGGGCGCTTGGCCTGCTTGGCCTTCGGATTTTTGCGGCCGACGCTCAGGGCCAGGTTGCCGGTCTTCGGCGGCGCGTGCTCGTCATCCGCGCAGGTCAGCGTCACGACCACTTCACCCGGATTGGCGCCGTTGCGCACGGCGCCGACGAGGAAGCCGTTCTCGGGCTCGACCACGCGCACGGTGACGAAGCCCGCCAGGGCTTTGGGCCTGCCGCCTGAAATCGTCACGTCGAAGGGCTCCTTGGCTTTCGCGCGGATGTGCGCCGATCCCGGCGGCAGTGCGATGCGCCACGTGTTCTCGGCGGGCGGCTCGGTGTTGACGACAGCCATCCAGAACTGATCGGGCACGAGCTGTTTGTAACACTGAGCCTGAAGTTTGTGGTGCGCGGGAACGGCTGCCTGGCGCAGAACAGTCGTGCCGTTGGTTGCCAGCCCGCTGAGGTTCAGCTCGAACGGCCCATGCGGCAGCCGCTTGGTCGAAGGCCAGCAGGAAAGCGTGATGACGTTTTCGGTGGCGTTGGACGGGATGTTTCCGCCGTCGCAGCCGATGCCCAGCGGCGGGTTGTCGAGCTGGAGCGCGATCGGCCCCGTGAAGCCGTCGAGGCGGCGGACGTGGACGTTGGCCCGCACGGTCCCGCCCAAGGGGATGCTCAAGGTCGAGGGCGTGACCCAGAGCTCGAAGTCGGGGCGCGGCTCGCTGATGCGCAGCCGGTAGTGGAAATCGGGGCCGCCTTTGCCGCGGGTGTCGCGCACGCGGACCTCATAAGTGTCGTCCGCGGGCAGGCGCGTGTTGAGCGCCGAGTCGCAAGGGTCGGTCAGCAGGCCGGTGAAAACGTTGGTCAGGTCGTCATGCGTGGCGAGGATTTTGCCGCGGCTGTCGGCGAGGGTGATCACGGTATCAAGCGCGGAGCCGAGCTGCCGCGCGCGCGTCTCGACGGCGACGCTTTGCCCGGCCCGGCCTTCGAAGCGGAAAACGTCCACGCCGTTCGGCTGGTCGAGCGTGCCGTTGATGATGACGGGGAAGGGCACGTCCTGCGCCGGGCTTCCGCCGTCGGCCGGAGTGCGCTCCGTGGCCTCGGGCAGGGTGTCGAGGTCGAAACGCAGCGCGGGGAAGAAAAGCTTGCCGTCCACGAGCGTGTCGAGGCAGGCTTCCGAGGTCTTGCTGCCGCTGAAGATGCGCACCCGCTGCTGCGGCAGGTTGACGCCTTCGAGGGTGACGTTCAGGTTGTCGCCCTTGCGGCCTCCCATCGGGAAGAACCCGGTGACGAGCGGCAGCTCGCCGAGGGTGAGCCGGTAGACGAAGTCGTCGCGCCCGCGGCGGATCGCGTCGCACAGCTGCAGCGCGTAGTCGCCCGTGGCCGGCACGGTGAAGACGAGGAGGGGATCGGGGTCGAAGCGGAAATCGTCCGCGCTCATCAGCTCGCGGCCCTGGCCGTCGAAGAGTTTGAGCAGCGGCTGGAACCAGCCGGGCGCGGTGTCCGCGAGACAGGGGCTGAGCGCGCGGCCCTGTACCTGCGCCACCAGCGTCTGGCCCTTGACCGCCTTGAAGCGGAAGGTGTCGGTGTCCCGCTCGGTGATCCGGCCGTTGACGCAGACCGGCAGGTGTTCCAACGCCATGCCGCTGAGGGCGTCGTTGGGCTCGGTTTCGACGGTCTCGGGATAGCGGCCCACATGGAACGCCAACGGCGCGGTGAAGCCGTTGCCGCAGATGAGGCGGAAATCGCGCACGCCGGGCTGCGCCTCTTTCGCGATGGTGATGCGGAGGACCACCTCGTCCTGCAGCTGGGGCACTTCCCGCCGCTGGCCGGGCATGGCGGGGTCGAGCGGGATGACCCGCACCAGGGCGGCGTCGACGCCCGTGCCGGTGATGTGCGCGCCGTTGGCGGTCTTCAGGTCCTGGCCGCGCACCGAGACCTCGAAGGTCGTGCCCGGAGCGCCGCCGGCGGGGTAGACGCAGCCGATCTCGGCCGCGCGGGCGAGCGCGGCGAAGGCGAGCGAAATTGAAAAACAAAGGGGCAGTCTCATAGCGTGACCTTTCGAGGAGAACCCATGCGCGACTCTGAACGCACAACTCCCAACCTTCAAGTGTGGATGATCTTCATCCGAGAGGCTGGCGTTCAGCGCTGGGCGGCCGGCGCGCCGCCGCAGGCCCCGTGGATCGAGCGCACGCCGTCTGTCATGTGCCTATTGAACGTCCGAAATCCGCGATTATTGCCGAGGGGTAAAGATTAAGGAACGCGTGTGAAATCCCGCAAACGCTCCGCTTGTCTGTTGTTCCTAATGCGAGTATAGTAATCCCACAAATCATGAAAACCATCGGACTGATTGCGAATTTCAAGAAAGAGCGGGCGGCGGAGTCGGTCAAGCGCGTGGCGTCGCTGGCGGCGGGCATGGGCTTCACCGTCTTGGCCGAAGCGCAGGCGGCGGCGCTGTGTCCGGCGATCAAGGTCTGCCCGGTGTCCGCGTTTGCGGAGCGGGGGGCCGAGGCGGTGGTGGCGCTGGGCGGGGACGGCACCATGCTCGACGCGTCGCACCAGCTGGTCGGACAGCGCCTGCCCATGATGGGGTTGAACATCGGCTCGCTGGGTTACCTGACCAGCGTGGAGGAGCACCAGTTCGGCGACGCGCTGCAGCAGTTGCGCGAGGACCGCTTCGGGGTGAGCCTGCGTTCCGCCTTGGCGGTGGCGGTTCTGCACACGGACGGACAGCGGGTGGCGCTGCCCGACGCGCTCAACGACGTGGTGGCGAACCACGGCGCGTCCCCGCACGCGGTGGAGATCGAACTGCTGCTGGATGAGAAGCCGGTCGCGAACTTCCTGTGCGACGGCATCATCGTGGCCACGCCGACGGGCAGCACGGCCTATTCGCTCTCGGCCGGCGGTCCGATCCTGTTGCCGGATGCGGCGGCGCTGGTGATCAGCCTGATCTGTCCGCACACGCTCACGTCGCGGCCGCTGGTGGTGCGCGACACGACCCGCATCGCCCTGCGGGCCGTCGCGTGCGACGTGCCGATGATTGTCAGCTCGGACGGGCGCGACGAAGAGCCGCTGAGGTGCGGCGACCGCGTGGAGATCACGCGCAGCGTGCACCACGTGCCGGTGGTCGAGCTGCACGGCTATAACCCGTGCGACGTGCTGTGCCGCAAACTGCGCTGGGGCGGACGGTGAAGAGAAGGCTGTTAGGCTGAAGGCTGTTAGCCTGTTAGGGATGGGAAAAGAATAATAGCCTTCAGTCGCCGAGGGCCTTCATCTTGAAGGCGTCGAGCGCGGGCGGGGTGTGCGCGGCGCGCAGGATAGACTCCATCTTCGCCATAATCTCGGGATGTTGCGCGGCGACGTCATGCTCTTCCCGCAGGTCGGAGGCCAAATCGTAGAGCGCGGTTTTTGTAGTCTCTTTCTTGAGCCCTGTGCGGATGAGTTTCCATTGACCCATGCGCAGCGCCTGCTGTCCGCCCGCTTCGGGGTATTCCCAATAGAGGTAGTCGTGCTGCTTCTGTGATCCCTGGCCGAGCAGGGTGGGCAGGAAGCTCAGCCCGTCGCTGTCGGCCGGGGGCGGCGCGCCGGCAACCTCGCAGAGCGTGGGCAGCACATCCCAGAAGGCGGAGAGGTGGTCGGTCTGCGAGCCGGGCGGGATGTGTCCGGGCCAGGACGCGATCAGGGGCACGCGCAGGCCGCCCTCATGCACGGAGCACTTGCCCCAGCCGGACTCGGACTTGAAGGGGCCGCCGCTGTCGAACCAGGGCGAGTCGGTGCCGCCGTTGAAGGTCGGCCCGTTGTCCGAGGTGAAGAGGATCAGGGTGTTCTCGTAGAGCCCCAGATCTTTCAGCTGCGCGACGAGCTGTCCGACCTGTTCGTCCAGGTGCGAGATCATGGCTGCGTAGCAGGCGTGCGGGTAGCGGTGGGGGAAGTAGCCCGCATCCCCCAGGTAGGGCGGTTCGTCGCCGAACTTCCGGACGTAGTGGTCGACCCAGCGCTGCGGCGCCTGGAGCGCGGCATGCGGGATCGGGGTGGCCCAGTACAGAAAGAACGGGCGCTGGCGGTTCTCGCTCACGAAGGCGCGGATTTCGTTGAACATCAGGTCGGGCGCATAGTCGCTCTGCTTGAAACGCGCGTAGCTGGCGGGGTCGCGCGGGTCGGCGCCCGCGGCGAGTTTCGTGCCCGGCGTAACGAGCGCGTTGCTCAACAGCACCCGCTCCCTGTTCCTGTAAAGATGCTGCGGGTAGTAGGTGTGGGCCTGACGCTGGCAGTTGTAGCCGAAAAAGAAGTCGAAGCCTTGCAGGTTGGGGTTGCCCTCGGTGTGCGGCGCGCCCAGGCCCCACTTGCCGACAGCCGCCGTCCGGTACCCGGCCGTTTGCAGCAGGGTGCCGAGGGTCTGCGTACCGGCGGGCATGGGCCGCTGACCTTCAAGGGCCGGGTTGTCGAACATGGCTTGGAAATCCCAGACCTTGCCCCGCGAGGACCACTCGTCGTTGCCGCGGATGTAGGCGTGGCCGGAGTGCTTGCCGGTCAGCAGCACGCAGCGCGAGGGCGCGCAGACCGGCGCGCCGGAGTAGTGGCTCGTGAAGCGCATGCCGCTGCGGCACAGCCGGTCGATGTTCGGCGTCTCGATCTTCGGCTGGCCGAAACAGCCCAGCTCGCCGTAGCCCAGGTCGTCGGCCAGGATGAAGATGATATTCGGACGGGGGGCGGCCGCGGTGCGGGCGTGGGCGCGGCCGGCCAGCGCCGCGAGGGCTGTGAGGGTCGCGCCGTGCAGGAAGGCGCGGCGGGAGGGGCGGGGCATCAGCATGGGACGGGGCCTTTCTTGCGCGGTCGGATAAAACACTGGCGGTACTATACGTCCGGCCGGCGGCGCCTGTCAACGCGCAGAACCGAAACGCCGGAATCCGCCGGAATCCGGCAAAATCCGCTTGTCAGATACGGCGGGGATATGAAACAATGAGACCCAATGAATCGCGTCTTTACAGCGTTTGACCTTCGACTTACCGGCCTTTGGCTGCTGTGCAGCCATGGGATTTTTGCCGTGTAGTTTATTGAAGAGCAAACGCAAGGCCAGAACTCCCGTGGATAATCGCAGCAGATTCCGCGGGAGTTTTTGTTTTCACGGAGTCAGCGCGAGGAGCCACGGGAGTCCCGGACCAGACGACGATACGAAAAGCGAACAAGACCGCCCGTCGGGGCGGCTCAATGAGGTAAAAGCAATGAGCGAGATCCAGAGCATGCGACGCATCTACGTGTTCGACACCACCCTGCGCGATGGCGAGCAGTCCCCGGGCTGCACCATGAACCTGCGCGACAAGCTTTTGGTGGCGGAGCACCTGGAGTCGCTGCGCGTGGACGTCATCGAGGCCGGCTTCGCCATAGCCTCGGCCGGCGATTTCGAGGCCATCCGGGCGATCGCGGGGGTGGTGAAAACCGCCTCGGTCGCGAGTCTCTGCCGTGCGCTGCCCAAGGACATCGACTGTGCTTGGGAAGCTGTGCGCAACGCCAAGAACCCCCGCATCCACACCTTCATCGCCACCTCGCCGATCCACATGGAGTACAAGCTCAAGATGCGGCCGGACGAGGTGTACGCCCAGGCGGTCGCGATGGTGAAGTACGCGCGGGGGCTCTGCGGCGACGTGGAGTTCTCGCTGGAGGACTGCTCGCGCAGCGAGCGGCCGTTCATCTACCGCGTGGTCGAGGGCGTGATCGCCGCCGGCGCCAAGACGGTGAACATTCCCGATACCGTCGGGTATGCGGTGCCGGAGCAGTTCGGGCAGCTGATCGCGGACATCCGCAAGCATGTGCCGAACATCGGCCAGGCGCGCATCTCCGTGCACTGCCATAACGACTTGGGGCTGGCTTCGGCCAACTCGCTGGCCGCCATCAAGGCCGGCGCGGACCAGGTGGAGTGCACGGTGAACGGGATCGGCGAACGGGCGGGCAACACCGCGCTGGAAGAGGTCGTCATGGCCCTGCACACGCGCCGCGAGTACTTCCAGGCCGAGACGGCCATCGACACGACCAAGATCTACTCGACCAGCCGCTGCGTGACCAACGTCACGGGCAGCAAGGTGCAGGCCAACAAGGCGGTCGTGGGCGAAAACGCGTTCGCGCACGAGGCGGGCATCCACCAGCACGGCATGATGGCCAACCCGCTGACCTACGAGATCATGACGCCCGAGTCGATCGGCCTGCCGCGCAACAAGATGGTGCTGGGCAAGCACTCGGGGCGGCACGCGTTCGAAAGCCGCCTGGAGGAGCTGGGCTTCCATCTCGACGCGGCCCGCATCACGGAGCTGTTCGCCAAGTTCAAGGATCTGGCCGACCGCAAGAAGACCGTGGGCGACGCCGACATCGAGGCGCTGGCGCACGACATCCAGACCATGGCCGCCGAGCACGTCAAGCTCGACCGCTTCAACGTGATGGCCAGCAACGCCATCACGCCGGTCAGCACCATCCGCCTGAACCGCGACGGCAAGCTGATCGAACAGGTGGCGGCGAGCGACGGGCCGATCAACGCCTCGTTCAAAGCCATCAACCAGATCCTGGGCGTGAAGGCGACGCTGGAGAGCTTCCAGCTGAACGCCATCACCGGCGGCACCGACGCGCAGTGCGAGGCCACGGTGCGCGTGCGCGACGGCGCGCGCGTGTTTCACGGGCGCGGCATCTCGACGGATGTGATCGAGGCCAGCATTCTGGCCTACCTCCAGGCGCTGAACGCGCTGCTGGAGGAGGACGCCCAGAAGAAGCCGGGCGTGGTGCTGTAACGGGGCCGGACCTTCCGTCCGCGCGAACCAACGGAGCAGGGGCAGTCATGCCTCTGCTTCGTTTTCTTTGGAGGCCGGGCAGGCTTATTCGAACTCGATGACCCACTCGGTCGACGGGAGCGCGAGCGTCACCTGCTTGCGCGCGGCGGACAACGTGCCTTTGCTTTCGGCTTCCTTGCCGAGGCAGGTGAACTTGAACGCTTTGCACGTGTCGAGCTTGACGGCTTTCAGGAACGCCTCGGTCCTGATCATCATCGAGACCATGCCGGCCATCTTGCCGTCTTTGATGATCGGATAGCGCATCGCGATCAGCCGCGGCTGGATGATGCTGCCGTGCCCGGGCTCGCTGAGCTGCGGCGCCGGCTTCTCCGCCATCAGCGTGCGGAACCCGTCCAGCTCCTTGACCTTCTTCAGGCTGAAGCCGACGGCGAGGAAGTCGCGCTTGAAATAGACCTGCCGGATCTCCCAGTCGGCGTCGATCAGCGTCGCGCCGAACAAGCCGTCGACCTTTTCGATCTGGGGCCTCATGACCTCGCGGAAGGTCTCCGCGGTGGGCGCCTGTTCGGCCGCCTTGCCCAAGCGCTGGAACTGCTCGGTGAAATAGCGCTCCACCGCCGCTTTCAGCTCAACCTCCGTCGGCGCCGCCCGAGCCGGGCCGACCGCTAGCCCCGCGACTGCCAACGCGCAAAGCCACCTGGTGTTTGTCTTCATTGCTTCGCTCCTCTTTCTTGCATGCGCGGATCGCCGCGTCTTTGACTGAACCCTTACTTGACCGCTTGAAAAACCGTCACATAGCCGGAGAAGTGCGCCACGCGCGACACCTCGCGAAAGGGGGTGTCGGCCAGCGCCCGCCGCAGCTCGCCGCGGATGTTCTCGCGGATCTCCTCCTGTTTGAACAGCCAGTACCCGGACCAGGCGCAGAGCCGCCCGAACCAGTTGCTGGGCACGTCCACGTCCACGATGATCAGCTTGCCGCCGGGCTTCAGTACGCGCAGCAGCTCCGCCAGCGAGCGGCGCTTCAGGTCGGCGTCGATATGATGGAAAAAGAAGGTCGAGACCGCGCCGTCGAAGGAGGCGTCGCCGTACGCGAGGGCCTCCGCCACGCCCACGTCGAAACGCAGATGCGGCAGCGACGCCGCGCGGCGTCGGGCAACCGCGATCATCTTCGGCGCCGCGTCCAGGCCCACGGCGCACGCGCCGGCTCCCGCCAGGCGCCGCGCGATCTGGCGGGTCAGGATGCCGGTCCCGCAGCCCACGTCCAAGACGCGGTCGCCGCCCTGCGGGTTCAGCAGGCGGATGGCCAGCTTGCGGTAGCGTCCCTCCTGCCCCAGGGTCATCACCGGGGCCAGCAGGTCGTACACGGCGGCCGCGTGGTCGAGCGTGCGTCCGCGCGTGCGCGGCGCGGGTTCATCAGGCGAGGGCGCTGACATGGGCGATATCCTCCAGATCCAGGGTGGCGAACATGGAATAGGCCATCCGCGCCACCGGCACGCCGGACAGGATGACGCCTTCATCCTGCAGCGCCGCGCAGGCGGCCGTGAGCCGCTGATAGCCCAGCCGGGCGGCGGCCAGGCTGGCGGGGAGCACGTCGAAGTAGAGCCGGTCGCCGGCCTTGATGTCGCGCCGCGACCAGCTCTCCAAGATCTCAGGGCGCTCGCGCGCCAGCACGGAGAGCACGTAGTTGTGGCGGCGCTCCACGAAGTCCCGGGCGATGTCGCGGACATCGTCCAGAATCTGGCAGGCGCCGCCGAACAGCAGCAGGGCCTTTTTCAGGCGCGCGAGACGGTCGCGGTTGATGTCCAGCTCGACGATGTCCACGCCGGTGAAGGGGATATTGAAGAGCAGCCCCGTCTTCAGGACGTGGATCGTGTCGAGCACGTATTCGGGCGCGGGGCGCGATGTGACGCCGCCCTCCTCGCTGGCCTCCTGGGCCGCGCTCGGCAGGAGACAGCGCAGCGACTCGTCGGCCAGCGCGTTCGACTGCGGGGCGGTCAGCGTCCCGTCCGCGACGGCCTCGCCCAGCAGATGCCAGAGCACGCGGTCCGCCGCCATGAGGGCGACCACCTCGCGCATGACGCGGGAGGTGCCCGGCAGGGCGAGCGGAAGGACGCACTTGTCCTCGCCGTCGAGCAGGTTGTCGGCGCTGGTGACCCAGATGCGGAAGAGATGGTTCAGCTTGCCGTACAGGAGCCGGCGCGGTTGCGGGATGTCGAGCACCAGATAGGTCGAGTAGAAGAGGGTCGAGAAGATGTTTCTGCGGGCCGCGAAAAAGGCCGCCGGAATCTCTCCCATCCGGACGGAGTATTCGGGCGGTGCGCCTGCGGGCGGCCGCACGATCTCCCCGGCGAGCGCGTAGACCGAGCGCATGCACGACTCCTGCTCGGAGAGGGCTTGGGCCAGCAGGCGGCCGGCACCCCAGATCCCCAGCGGCCCCGGCGACGATGACTCTATTCGGTTTTTACTCATACAACTGCTCCCTCAAGTCGTTTGTAAATATAGCGCCATTAACTAAAGCCGGCAACTAGATATTTGATTAAATCTCTGTAATCTTCGGCCCGAAACAGAGGGAGACGCATATCCGGCAGGGAGTGACCGTGGCGCACGAGACGCTGTCGAGCCGACGTGCCGCGCGGATGCCGCGGCTCGCGGAGACGCTCGCCCTCCAGGCGCGGACGGGGCGTGGCGGGCGAGCCTCCGGCAAGCCGTCTCAGCGCAGGCGGAACTCCTCGAAAAGCGTGACCGGGCCGAGCAGGCCGGAGGCATGCAGCGGCGTGTCTTTGGCGACCTGCTTGCGGCTGACGAGCGTCACGCGCCTGGGCTCGGGGCGTTTCTCCCCGCTCAGCACCCACGCGGGCCAGGCGGTGATCTCGCCCTTGGCGTTGGCTCCGGTGTCGTCGGCCAGCTGCTCGTCGCCGATGAGACGGTTGAACCAGTCGTTCGCCACGCGCACCTCCAGCGCGTTCTCGCCGGAACGCAGCGCGTCGGTGACGTCCACGCGGAAGGGCTTTTTCCAGAGCACGCCCAGATCTTTCCCGTTGACGGTGACCGCAGCGATTTGCCGCACCTCGCCGAGGTCCAGCCAGACGCGGACGTCGGGGCGCGGCAGGGCCCAGCAGAAAAGCCCGCTGTAGACCGCGGTGCCGCTGAAGTATTTCACGTACGGGTCGCTGGCGTCTTTCCAGTCTGGCAGCGCGTTGAGGAAGAGCGTGTGCGGCGCTTCGCCGGCACGCTGCCGGAACGTGACGTTCCAGATCGTGTGGTCGAGCGAGAGGCTGGCAGGCTTTTCGGCGACGGACCACGCGCGCCTGACGCCGTCCGGCCACACGGCCACGTACTGCCCCGGCGCACAGGCCGTGAGCGTCAGCGCGCCGGAGGCGTCGAAGGTCAGGGTCGGGGGCGGGCGTTCACCCTCGCTGGCCTCGGCCCGCGCGCGTGCGGCGGCGGCCGCCACGTCCGTAGCGGCGAGCGCGCCCGCCTGACTGACGACGCCGCAGCACGTGCCGGCGAAGGCGTCGCCGCCCGGCTGCGAGGGATGGGGCGCCTGTCCGCTGGCGATGCCGGTGTGGACCTTCCGGCCGTCGATGAATAGCGCGGGGACGTTGGCGGTGTAGACCAGCGCGACGTGCACGGGCCGGTCGAGCGGCGCGGGGGCCTTCCACACCAGCACGGGCGCGATGTTCTGGTGCCAGTGCTCGAAGGCGGCCACGCCGTTGCGGCCGACCGAGAGGCCGGCGCCCGAGTGGCCCTCGCCCCAGGTCTTGCCGTGCGTGGGGGCGACGACGAAGTTCTGGTCGCGGTTGTGGACGCCCCTGGGGCTCTGTTGCGGCAGCGCGATCTCCTTGTCGGGCGTCACGAGCGCGCTGATCGTGAACGAGCCCGGCTGGGCCGCGTCGGCGGCGGACGTTGTTTCCTTTTCGCACGAGAGGACCGTCTCGCCGTCGCGGGCGAGCGAGCGCACGGGCATGCGTCCGGCGGCGAGCGGTTTGCGGAAGACCACGAAGGCCGAGCCGGCGGGGGCGAGGTGCAGCGGCACGCGGGTGGCTTGCGGCAGCGTCTCGAAGAGCGCGGTCTCGCAGGTGGTTCCGGTCACGGCGTCCCACACTTCGGGCTGCTTGCCGGTGACGCGGAACTCGGGGGCGATGGCCAGCGGCTTTTCGCTCTGGTTGCTCACGAAGAAAATGTCGGCCTCCTTGCCGGTGCGGTGGATCCAGCGCACGTCCTGGGAGGCGCAGGCGAAGTCGGGCGGCACGGCCAGTTTGCCGAACACCTGCTCCAGCGTGTGGCCGCGGAAGACGCGGCCCTTGCGCACGGGCCGGTCGAGCGTGGCGGCGGGGGCAAGGCCCCAGAGGCTCTCGGCGCTCGCGCGGACCGCGACGTCGCAGCCGGGGTAATCCGCGAGGCTCGGCGAGCGCAGGGGCGGGTTGCCGACGAGCACCAGCCCCTGTTTCACGAACGCGGCGAGCTTCTCCAGCAGGCGGGGTGTCATGGTCTCGCTGGGCGGCAGCACCAGCACGCGGTAGCTCTGGCCGTCGGGCAGGGTGAGGCGGCCGTTCTTGCAGGAGGCGCGCGTGAGCAGCACCTCGGCGTTGATGTAGTCGTAGTCGTAGCCCGGCGGCAGCGGCGGGTCCTGCAGGCCGTTCATGCGCGGGGTGTCCTCGCCGAAGAAGTAGGCGACGTCGGCCTCGTGTGTGCCCTGCTGCAAGAGGAAACAGCAGCGGCGCAGGTAGTCGGTCCAGCCTTTGCCGTACTCCTTGAACCAGGTCGAGTTGCGGTTGAAGTCGGTGCCGAACCAGGGAACGATGCCGGGCGTCACGTCGTAGGGCTGGTGGGTGTAGACGTGCAACACGAAGTGGTTGATGCCCTGGGTCATGCACCAGTCGCCGCGCGTCTTCATGTTCGCGGGGGTCTGCACGAAGTTCTTGCCCGAGGTGAAGGACTCGGCGGAGACCACCTTCTTGCCGTAGACGTGCGCGGTGGAGGTGGCGAGGCGGCACTCGACGTCGCCCAGCGTGTTCCAGAGCCAGTACTCGCCGCCGATGTCGTCCGAGGCGCCGCCGTACTGGAGCGACTCGCCGGGAAAGCCCCAGTGGCCGTAGTTCTCCAGCCAGGTCTTGAGGCCTTGGCGGTTGGCCGCCGCCTTGAGGCCGCCCACGTAGTTGCGGGCGATGAGGTCCGCCACGAGGCGGCGCCAGTCCCAGAGGAAGCGGTCGGTCCGGTCGCGCGAGCCGACCACGCGGCCGCTGAGGCAGGCGAGCCAGGGCGTGGGGTCATAGCCGTAGGTCTTCTTGAAGATCTTGGTCATGCCGTCGGTCCAGTTCTGCGGCCCGACCTCGTAGCTGTCGAGGGTGATGTGCTGGAAGCCCTTGCGCTGGCCTGCTGGGATGCGGCGCAGGAACTCGCCGATCATGCCGTCGAAATGCGTGTCCACCGCGGCGCGGCTCATCTTGTCGCACTCGAGGCCCTGGGCCTGCGGCGGGGTGGGGCCGCACTTGACGCCGGTGGAAGCCATGCCGATGCGCGCGATGATCCAGTCGCTGCCTGCGGGGGCTTGCCACACGAGGGTCCCGTCCTTCTCCACCTTGGCGGTGAGGTCCACGATGCGCGCGCTGTCCACGGCGGTGCCCGCGGCGGGTTCCGGCTGGCGCGGCCAGAGGAAGGCGTCCGGCGGCGGCACGGGCTCGGGATACATGCGGCCGAGCTGCTTCTCCGCGCCGAAGTCGATGCGCGCGGCCGGGGAGCAGGCGATGTCGCGCACCACGGGCTTGCCGTCGAGCTGAGTGAAGGTGATGCGCAGGTGGTCGGTCTCGGTCGGTTCGAAGGCGAAGACGAAGGGCGCGGTCACGAGCGGGCCCATCGCGCTGCCGAGGTTGGTGCGGTAGAGGGCCAGGTCGCGCAGCTTTTTGGCGGGGCCGTTCCCTACGCTCTCCAGCACGCCCGCGAGGCGGACCGGCGAGTCGCCGAAGTCGAGCGTGAGGGTCTGGAACACGGCCGGCGCGGCGAACTCCAGGTCCAGGGTGAGCGGCGCGTGCGGCAGCGCGCAGGCGCCGCTGCCGGAGGTGAGGAGGGCGGGGAGGGCATCCACCTGCGGGGAGCAGGCGACGCGCGCGGGCCGCACGGCCTCGCCGTCGTTGCGGGGGGCGGGGTAGGCTATGAGCGCCACCTCCTGGATGGCCTTCGCGTGCTTGGGCGGGACGCCGCGGAAGGTCTGCCCGCCCGACACGCAGGTCTCCTCGCTGACAAGGTAGCGCATGCTCTGCTCGGGCTTCATCCACGGGCCGCCGGACTGGCTCCAGCCCGGGCCGTTGAACATGCCGACGCGCACGCCGAGGCGGTCGCCCTCGCTGACGGCGTGGGCGACGAGCCGCCACCACTCGGGGCTCAGGATGGGGACCGTGCCCTCGGGGATGCCGTCGCTGACCACGTGGCCGATGAAGGCTTCGCCGATGCCGGCCTGTTTCATCGCCTCGAGGTCGGCGGTGATGCCTTTGGCGCTGGCGTTGTTGTTGAGCCAGTACCAGTACATGTAGGGCTTGGTGCTGTCCGGCGGCGTCGCGAAGCTCTGCTGCAGCGGATCCGCGCGGAGCGTGAGCGAGCAGGCCAGAACCAACAGGCATGAAGCGAGCGTGTTTCTCATCATCGTCCCCCAGGTGAGAGCAGAAGGTGTTTAGGCTGAGGCTGTCCGACGGTCAGGCCAGAGACAAACAGCGGGCAGCGGAAAGCGCCTTTCCAGTGTTGGCGGACACTTTACCGTGACCGCGCGCTTTGTGCGAGCCGAAAACAGTGGATGCTTGGCCGTTGGGTGGGATTCAGTTTCGTTGAAACTGAATCGCGCCCAGGAGAATTTAGGAGTTGGGATTGAGGAGTCGGAAGCGCAAACGGTCGTGAAAACAGGGCGTTCGACAAGGAGGAACCCTTCCGCGAAGCATCGTTTCCAGGAGCAATACGCGTGACTTCATTTTGAAGACACGAACACGGACTCTCGAGCATGATACGAACACGTTCGCTGCCACGGCATTGCAACTCCTAACTCCTAAATCCTAACTCCTCCTTCGGGTGTGGATTCAACGAAGTTGAATCACACCCTTGGCCGTTCCGCTGAAAAGGGTCGCGCGGAGAATCGATCACGGGTATGATGCCGGTCTGTCAATCTGAAGAGGATGCTGGGTTTGGTCGGGGGGTACGACTGAGCCGCAGATCCGACGACACGTACCCGGTTGAATCGTATGAAGAAAATCATTCTCGTTTTCGCGGCCGCCTTTTCGCTCGTCACCGTCGCGGACACGCCGCCCGCAGGGGCCCCGGCGTGGACCGGCCGGTGGAGCTTCGACGGCACGCTGTCCGACGCGAGCGGCAACGGGCAGGACGCCTATGCCGCCCAGCCCGTGTTCACTTCCGGCGCCGAGGGCCAGACGTTGCGGCTGACCCACGCGGGGGTCAATATCCCGGACGCGCCGGGCCTGCGCCTCACGCGCGGCTTCCGCCTCGCGTGCCGCGTGCGTCTCGCCCGCCTGCCCGAAGGCAACGCGTGGGCGACCGTGGCCATGAAGGGCGATTACGGCCAGGGCGAGTACGTCCTGCGCGTCGACCCCGCCTCGGAGGGACGGCGCCTGAGCTTCTTCGTGAACACCGGAACCTGGGAGCCACGCGTGTCGTCGCGCGCGCCGGTACAGGTCGGCGTGTGGTATCAGGTGGAGGCCGGCTGGGACGGGAAGGGCCTCTGGCTCACGGTGAACGGCGACACTACGCGCATCGCGCGCGGCGGCGAGCCGGTCGCGACCCGCGAGCCGCTGCACCTCGGGGCGTTCGACGGCGAGCTCGCTGACCTGCGGATCGCCAGCCCCGGCGGCAGCCGCACGGGCGAGGCCTGCTGGCCCTTCGAGGGCGACGCGCGCGACGCGTCAGGCCGCGGCCATGATTTCGCCGCGCCCGGCCGCACGTTCGTCCCGGTCCCCGGCGGGCAGGCGCTGGTGGCCGGTGGCGCCGCGCTTTCGGTTCCGAGCGCGCCGGGCCTGCAAGTGGCCCCGGGTTTCCGCGTCGACTGCTCGCTGCTGCTCAACGCGTTGCCGGCAGGCATCACGCCGGTCGTGATCAAGGAGGGCGAATACCAGCTGAGGCTCGACCCGCAGGCGGAAGGCGGCAAGCTCGCATTCTTTGTGAACCTCAACGGCTGGGAGCCGCGCGTGCGCTCGGAGTGCCGCATTGAGACAGGCACGTGGTACCGCGTCAGCGCCCAGTGGGACGGGCTCGCCCTGACGCTCGACGTCAACGGCGAGCGGACCGAGGTCCTGCGGTCCGGAACCGCGAAGCCCGGCGACAGCCCCCTGACGTTGGGACGCTTCAACGGGCTGCTCGACAACGTGCGCATCGAGAACCCCAGGCCGGCCGTGGTGCGGCTGCGGGACCTGACGACGGAAAGCGTGCTGCTGCGCGCGGGGCGTTCCGAGCGGGTGACCGGCGTGGTCCGCAACTTCGGCAATGCGGTCACCGGCTGCGTCGTCTCGCTGGAGCTGCCGCGCGGCGTCACCTGCGAATCGCCCGCCGCGTTGGATCTTGGCCCGCTGCCGGTCAACAGCGAACGGGCGGTCGAGTGGCGCGTGCTCGCCGACGCAACGGCGAGCGCGACGGCCACGTTCAAGCTCGCGGTGCCGGGTTCCGCGCCTGTTCTGGCGTACAAGCCGTTGGCGTTTCTGGCACCGACGGATCCCGATTATTCCGCGCGCGCCTGGAATCCGCCGACCGCGACGAACGGTCAGGCCGCGACGTTCTATGTGGACAGCGTGCGCGGCGACAACGCCCGCGCGGGCACGTCGCCCGAAACGGCGTGGCGCGACTTCACGCCGGCCAACGGCCGGACGCTGGGCCCCGGCGAGCGGCTGCTCCTCCGGCGCGGCAGCGTGATCAATCAGGAACTGCAGATCGGCGCCCGCGGAACGGCGCAGGCGTGGGCCGAGATCGGCACCTACGGCGAGGGGCCGCGGCCCGTCATCCGCCGCAACGGGGACATCGACGACCGCTGCGCGCTGGTCAAGAGCCCCGACTATCTGCGCATCCGCGGCCTGACCGTCTGCCACGCCGGCAAAGGCCTGATCGTCTATTATGCGGAAAGCGGCCACCGCGGGCTGCTCATCGAGGACTGCATCGCGCACCACATCGAAGGCCTCTACCGCCCCAACAGCCACGGCATCCCGGAGTGGCGCGACCGCTTCGGCGCGCCGGGCGACGGCGGGGGCTCGGGCGGCATCGCCGTCAGCGGCGCGTCCGGAGAAGATCTCGTGCTGCGCGACTGCGAGATGTTCCAGTGTTCGTCGGGCTTCCGCTTCGCGGGCAAGAACGTGTTCATCGACCGCGTGTTCTGCCACGACAACTATGCGCACAACACCTCGCCGCATCCGTTCCTCACCAACGTCAGCCGCGCCTGCCTGCAGAACAGCATCTTCGACGCGTCCGGCTGGCACGCCCACGCCGGCACCATGGGCATCATGCTGGGCGGTCAATACGGCCTGATCATCCGCAACTGTCACTTCCTCAACCAGCCCGACTCCGGCTCGCACGACGAGGGCGGCATCGACTTCGAGGCCGGCGGCGAAGGCTGTCTGGTCGAGCGCTGCACGTTCCGCAACAACGCGGGCGCGGCGATCGAGGTGCTCGGTCTCAAGTCGCCGCAGGCGCGGAACGTCGAGATCGCCGGCTCGCGCTTCGACCGCAACAACGTGGCCCATAAACTGGGCCCCTCCGAGATCTTCATCTGGGGCGGATCGCGCAGTCCCGAGATCTGTTGCAGCACGGGCCTGATCCGCGACAACGGCTACGTCCTGAACCCCGGCGTGGCGTTCTTCACGAACCAGGCGCCCGCCTTGACCCGCTGGGCCCTCAGCAACAACACCGGGTACGCCACGGCCAGGGCGCTGGACAAGGCCGTGCCGCTCAACAATCCTCCGTCGGTCGACGCGGGGCGCGAGATCTGGAGCGACCAGGCGACCGTGCGGCTGGCGGGCGAGGTCTCGGACGACAAGAAGCCCGCGTCCGGCAAGCTCGCGAGCGTGTGGGAAGTTTTAGAGGGCCCCGGCGAGGTCGCGTTCCGCAGCCCCGCGAAACCCGGGACGAAAGCCGGCTTCTCGGCGCCGGGCGATTACAGCCTGCGGCTGAAGGCCGACGACGGCGAGTTGTGGCGCTGCGGCCACACCGCCGTCCATATCCTGCCCTCCGGCACCTCGGTGGCGCGCGCCTGGACGTTCAGCAAGCCGCTGGACAAAGAGGGGTGGACCGACTGGAACCTCGGCACGCAGGATGAGAAATTCCTGGGCCAGAAGTGGGACTGCATCGCGCGTCCGGTTCATCTGGTCGCGGGCGGCCATTACGTTGTTGCCATGAAGGACGCCCCTGATGCGCACCTGCTCTCGCCGGACGCGCTGGGGTTGGATCTCGCCGCGAACGGGCTTGTCGTGATCCGCTTCCAGAACCACACGCCGGCCACGCGCATGCGCCTGCGCTTCACAACGAAGGACGCGCCGGCGTGGGAGGCGGGGTTCGGGCAGGCGTTCGAGGTGGCCGCGAACGATAACGATGATCGCTTATACACGGTGGACATGCGCGGCGCGGCTGGATGGGGCGGCAAGCTGAAGCAGCTCCGGCTCGACTTCGCCGACGGCGCGCCGCTCACCGGCACCTGCCGCATCGACTACATCTGGATCGGCCGTCAGCGGAAGTGAACTGCGGGCGGCACACATTCGAACCGGGCGGGTCTCGTGACCGCGCGGTTGAATCAAGAGCTTCGCCACCAAGACACCAAGAACACCAAGAAACACGAAGTGGTTTCAAAGCTGAGCATCCATTCTTGCTGTCTTCTTAGAGTCTTCGCGTCTTTGTGTTGGGTATTGGATGTTGAGGTGAGAGATTTAACACCAAGACACCAAGGGCACAAAGAAACACGAAGTTTTGAATCTTGGTGACCCTGGGCGCTCTCCGTGCACTGGTGGTGGATGTCGAGTTGAGAGATTTACCACCAAGACACCAAGGGCACCAAGAAACACGAAGTGGTTTCAAAGCCGAGAATCAAGTCCTGAGGTTTGCTTAGAGTCTTCGTGCCTTTGTGTTGAGTGTTGGCTGTTG
>JAHFSX010000042.1 GCA_023269675.1 Verrucomicrobiota bacterium | reverse complement strand
TCATCGATGTACGAAACGCTGGAGGGAACGCTATAGAAGCCGGCCTTGCCACCCGGGCATCGGATGAGCTCGGTCAAGTCCTTGTTAAAGAGAACCCCGGCAACGCCGGCATAGTCGCTGTTGGCGGCGTCAACCGTTATGCTTGTCAGCCCGCTACAGTCGATGAACGCACCCCAACCGATACTGGTCACGCCAGCGGGGATCGTAACGGAAGTCAGCCTACTGCAGCCGCTGAACGCATACTCACTGATGCTGGTCACGCCGGCGGGAATCGTAACGGCCGTCAGCCCGCTGCAGCCGCTGAACGCATCCCAACCGATACTGGTCACGCCGGCGGGAATCGCAACGGCAGTCAGTCCACTGCAGCCGCTGAACGTGCCATCGCGGATGCTGGGCACGCCGGCGGGAATCGTAACGGCAGTCAGCCCCCTGCAGCCGTAAAATGCATACCCATCGATGTTGGTCACGCCGGCGGGAATCGTAACGGCAGTCAGCCCGCTGCAGCCGCTGAACGCATCCCAACCGATACTGGTCACGCCGGCGGGAATCGTAACGGCAATCAAGCCGCTGCAGCCCTTGAACGTGCCATCGCGGATGCTGGTCACGCCGGCGGGAATCGCAACGGCAGTCAGTCCGCTGCAGCCGTAAAATGCATACCCATCGATGTTGGTGACGCTGCCGGGGATCTTAACGGCAGTCAGCTCGCTGCAGCCGCTGAACGCATCCCAACCGATACTGGTCACGCCGGCGGGAATCGCAACGGCAGTCAGTCCGCTGCAACCGCTGAACGTGCCCTCGCGAAGGCTGGTCACGCCGGCGGGAATCGCAACGGCAGTCAGCCCGTTGCAGCCGTAAAATGCATACCCATCGATGTTGGTCACGCCAGCGGCAATCGTAACGGCAGTCAACCCGCTGCAGTCGCTGAACGCACCCCAACCGATACTGGTCACGCCAGCGGGAATCGTAACGGCCGTCAGCCCGCTGCAGCCGCTGAACGCATTCTCATCGATGTACGAAACGCCGGCGGGAACGCTATAGGTCCCGGCCTTGCCGCTCGGGCACAGGATGAGTTCGGTCAAGGCCTTGTCAAAGAGAACGCCGTCAACGCCGGCATAGTCGCTGTTGGCGGCGTCAACAGTTATGCTTGTCAGCCCGCTGCAGTCGATGAACGCACCCCAACCGATACTGGTCACGCCAGCGGGAATCGTAATGGCAGTCAGTCCGCTGCAGCCGCTGAACGCATAATAACCGATGCTGGTCACGCCGGCGGGAATCGTAACGGCAGTCAAGCCGCTGCAATATGAGAATGCGGAGTCTCCTATGTTAGTGACTCCAGCGGGAATCGTAACGGCAGTCAAGCCGCTGCAATATGAGAATGCGGAGTCACCGATACTGGTCACGCCAGCTGGAATCGTAACGGCAGTCAAGCCGCTGCAGCCGCTGAAAACCGCCTGCCCGATGGCGATGACCGGTCTGCCGCCCAACGTATTGGTTATGGTCAAGGAACCAGAATAGTTGCTATAAAACCCCGTTATTGTCGCCTTCCCAATTGCGTTCGTGGTATAGGTGTAATTTCCCTGCGTCAACGCGTCCGCCCTAAAAAGCGGAAACAACGAAAACAACAGAGCAACAACGGCAACATTGAAACGATCACTTCTTTTCATTACAGACTTCCTTAGGCACCTGCCATCAGCGCCCCCTATTTCACAGACTTGAGCAGGCATATCCACACTTTGTGGTCACATCAGCCTCACTGCTTGAAGCTGCCCCATGGCAAAAACCAATGCTTAAACTTTTAGTGTATGACTTTAACCTATCTCTCTCAAGCAGAAACTGACATGGTTTTATGGTTTCATAAACAGTCAATTCAGAATATATTAACGAAATTATCACTGTATTGCTGGATGGACCACCTGTTTACCCCCCTCTATTGCTTTAGGGGTGAACAATGTTTCATCGTTGATCGTGCGGAACGCTGATTTCAAGCGGGATAAACGCAGTAATCAGGGGCAGCGGGTCATGAAAACAATTACTGTTGGAGTTTCAAGATAACCCCCTACATCGCCTGGACGGCGTTTTTCCTTGAGGGATTTGGCGGCGGAGACGAGGCGGGAAATCTCGGCTGGGGGTGGCGGGTAAGGCGGATTGCGCTGGGGAATTGATCCGTCTCGATGTCCCGATATGCCCCTTGGCGCCTCACAAAATATAAGTTTCTCCGTGCCATTTTGCTATTGTCAAAATCGTACCACGTCTCACCAACCTCTTGCGCCATAAGAACTTGCATACTTTTTTATGGTTCTTGCATTGGCACGTTAGGCAATTTTATGTTCGTTACTTATTTATTATATTGAAGGCGTGCACAAGAAATGCCTTGAGCACACCCGTGATCGTTGCGGCGCGCACGTCACGCGGAACACACCCAGCGCGAGAGCGAGGTACGACAATGAACAATGGAGCAAAGAACGGTAATACGGGGCCAAGACCGATGACACAAAGCGCGGCTGCACGGATTCAAAGCGCGACCGCACAGCATACGGGCGGAACGGTGCCGAAGGATAGTTTCGCCGCGTTGGCACAGAGCGCGGCAGCCCGACACGCGAGTGATTCCAAGAACGGCAAGTAACGGATGCATGAAAGGAGACGGACATGAGCGGGAATGGCAGCACGAGTAACGACCGGGATCCCAACGATGACCGGAGCGACACCATGAATCCGAACAACGACGCGTATTACCACGACCAGTTAAATCGGTTCGGTGACGATGACGACTAGGCCAGCCGGGCACCCGCCCATCCGTTACCCGTGCGGGCGGATGGGCGGGCGGCTCATGCACCGCCGTCATCGTTGTCGGAGTTACACCGTTCAAGCTGCGCTTTGGCGAAAGACACATACTCGCCAAAGCGGGCAACTCGGTCTTTGACGAAAGCACTGTCGAGCGGCAAAATACCTTTTTTGTCCGGGGCTATATGACCGATCGGATTGCCTTCGACAAGACGATCCAGCACAGACAAGTGAACCAACGTCGTGTAGACGGCTCCGAAGAGCAGTCTTTTATCATCGCCAATAGCGGGGAAGAAGGGATAGACGACGTCATGATAGGCGCAGCAGAATTTCCACAAGAATAACGGGTTGAGTCGCTTGGCTTTTCTGGCTTTCCACAGAGACGGCAAATCCATGACCTCTATTTCGCTCTTGTCGCTGGGAATACGGTCGCAGATATCCTGCCATCCCTTGTTGTGCTTACGGAGCCGCCGGTGCATGAGATCGAACACGCAATGCTTAAAATCCTTGGAACTATTCGCAAGGATATCTGTGATGTACCGTGGGGACACCGGCATAGCCGCCTCGCGTATAGCCAGAAAATAGAGATAGCACCCAACGGAAAATTCGATCAACAGACGCTCATCAAGCGTCCCCAGATTATCCACGTCAGTGCGCGTATGGATGCACGCGAAAAAGGTCATCAGGTCAGGCGGCAACGCGATCCTTTCCAGTGCCGCATCCCGCTGCGACCGCATTAAGGCAGAGGAGGCTTTCCTTTTGCGCGTCGCGGGCAAGGACAACCTCGTTCTTGGTGAACTCTGGCTGGGGCGTGAGGCTGTAAATGGTGCGATGTAGCAGACCGCACGCAAGCGCGGGTTTGCTACACCGCTCGCCACGCCCCGCAGAGCCGACGCACAGCGGAACCCCGCGTGACGGGACGCGGGCGGGTTGACACAGCCGCCTATCCTGCGGGCGTGCGCCGCCGTCGGGTCGGGGTTGGGTTGTGGGGGCGCCTTTCGGACCGGAAAAAGGCGCCTTAGCGCCGGCGGAAGTAGGAAAAATGAGCACAGCCGCGCTTCTCCGGCCGCTATCTTGCGGCCGTGTGCGGCGTCGGGGGGTGTCGTGTCTCTTTCGGGCGAAGCCCGATTGAGGTGCACTTCTCCCGCCGCTAAAGGCTCGAAATCAACATCCAAAGAGATGAGGTTGAGGCCCGGCGTTGACGGCGGGCCTCAAGAAGACGTATGATGGCCCCGTTTTCCGGGTGAAAGGTTAAGCTGGTCAGGCGGCCAGGCGCGGTTGCGCCTGCACGGAGAACAACGGAGGGTCAGATGTGTACGGTAGAAATTGCCCCGAAACCTGCCTCCAATTAGCTGCTTTTTGTATTCAAAAGCAACCAGACAAAATCTAAAACTTGTGAAATTTCTACGTATTCCTTTGCTGCTGGCCGCGAGCTTGATCCAAGTTCGGGCCGAAATTTCCGCCAACGCCGCGCCTGCCGTTAGTCACGCAGCGGAAGCCACCGAAACCATGGAGCAAAGCGCCGCCCGCACCGCTTGGTGGCAGGATGCCCGTTACGGAATGTTCATCCACTGGGACATGTCGAGCGTCGCCGGCACGGAAATCAGTTGGTCGCGCCAAGCCCCGCAGCCGCTCGATATACACGGCGCGCCTGCGGGCGCGGTGGAGGATCCGGTTTACGACCATCTCTACGAGAAGTTCAACCCGACAAATTTTGACGCGAAGGCGTGGGTGCGACTCGCCAAGGACGCCGGAATGAAATACCTCGTGTTCACCTCGAAGCATCACGGCGGATTCTGCATGTGGGATACGAGGCTCACGGATTATTCTATCATGCACACGCCCTTCAAACGCGACGTGCTCAAGGAACTCGCCGACGCCTGCCATGCGGAAGGACTGCGTTTCGGCATTTATTATTCGCCGCGTGACTGGCATCACCCCGACTATGGCATGGGCGACGGTCAGAAATACCTTGCCTATATGAACGGCCAGTTACGCGAACTGCTCACCAACTACGGTCAGGTGGACGTGCTGTGGTTCGATAGTTATGGTCGTGCCGACCCGATCAAAATGTGGCACATTCCGGAAACCTGGTCGCTCATCCAAAGTTTGCAGCCGAAGGTGCTCGTCAACAACCGCCTCAGGGCGTTTCGCGATCCGAACCGGACAGAGTCGGAGCCCACTCGAGAGCGCTCTTTCTCGCGCGGCGACTTCGACACGCCGGAGCAACGGCTCGGCAAGTATCAGGACACGCGGCTTTGGGAATCCTGCATGACGACGGTGAAAGCGGGCAGGAAGGGCGTCTGGTCCTATCGCACCGACGGCACGGTCAGACCGTTCGAGGAATGTCTGACCATGCTGGTGGGCTCCGTGATCGGCGACGGCAATCTGCTGCTCGATGTCGGGCCGAATGGCACGGGCCTGATTCCCGCCGACCAGGCCGCGTGCCTGCTGAAAATCGGCGAATGGCTAAAAATTAACGGCGAGAGCATTTACGGCACGCGTGGCGGGCCGTTCAAGCCGGGCGAATACGGAGGCACGACGCGCAAGGGCAAAACCATTTATGTCCACGTCACCCAATGGCCGTCGGACGGCGCTCTGAAACTGCCAAAACTTGCCGCAAAATTAAAGAGCGCGCGGCTGCTGGGCGGCGGCAAAGTGGACGCGAAACAGACAAACGCGGGTTTGGAAATTGTCGTCGCCGCCGCTGACCGCGCCAAAGTGGATACGGTGGTGGTGCTCGAATTTGATGCCGACGTGATGAAAATTCCCGCCGTGGACCTGCCTGGTCCGAATACCGGGACTCCTGCGGTAGGTGCGCGTGCGCCCAGAGAACGAGCCGCAAGGCACACTCGCGAATAACAAACCAAGCCCAAATATGAATTTTATGATTGGAAAAACCACCCGTATTTTAATGTGTACCCGAATGCTGCTGGCCGCGAACGTAATACAAGTTTGCGCCGAAACTTCCACCAACGCCGCACCAGTTGGCCATGCTTCCAACTCGAAGCCCAACATCATTCTCGTCATGCCCGATGATCTCGGGTACGGCGACTATGCGTGCCTCGGCAATCCCCTCACGCATACCCCGACAATAGACTCTTTCCGGAAACAAAGCCTGCTCTTCACGCAATTTCACGTGAGCCCCACTTGCTCGCCCACGCGCGCGGCGTTGATGAGCGGGCGGCACGAATTCAAGAACGGTGTCACGCACACTATTCTGGAACGAGAGCGGATGAGTTTGAAGACATTCACACTGCCGCAGATGCTCAAGTCCGCCGGTTACACGACGGGCATATTTGGCAAGTGGCATCTGGGCGACGAGACGGCGTATCGCCCCGAGAACCGCGGCTTTGACGAAGTTTATATACACGGCGGCGGCGGCATGGGGCAAACTTTTCCCGGCTCTTGCGGCGACGCACCGGGCAACTCAAATATTGACCCCACGCTATGGCACAACGGGAAGTTCGAGAAGACCACCGGCTATTGCACCGACCTTTTCTTCGCCCAGGCGATCAAGTGGATGGACGCCAGGCGCGCAGCGAAGCAACCGTTCTTCGCTTATATCCCGCTCAATTCTTCACACCATCCACTGGTGGTGCCCGAGAAATACTACCAACAGTATCTCGGCAAGCCCGGCATCAGTGAGCAAGTCGCCAAGTTCTTTGGCATGAACGAAAACGTCGACACCAACTTCGGCGCACTCTTGAAGCAGCTCAAGGTTTGGGGCATTGAAAACAACACCCTGGTTATCTACATTGGCACAGACAACGGCGGAACGGAGGGGGTCAATATTTTCAACGCGGGCATGAAAGGTGGCAAAGGCTCACCGAATCAGGGTGGCACGCGCGCCCCGGCTTTTTTCCGATGGCCTGCCGGCGGCATTCAAGGAGGCAAGGAATGTGCCGCGCTGAGCGCCCATCTGGACATTTTCCCCACGCTCGCCGAAATCACCGGCGCGGAATTGTCCGACGAAGTGAAGCGACAGGTTGAAGGCCGCAGCCTGTTGCCGTTGCTGAAAAATCCTCAAGCCGAGTGGCACGAGCGCCTGCTCGTGCATCATGCTGGTCGCTGGGCCAAGGGCAACAGCGAGAGAGCCAAATACAGAGCAAGCGCCATCCAGAACTCGCGTTTCACGCTGGTGAACAACAAGGAACTTTACGATCTCAAAGCCGATCCCGGCGAGCAGACGAACATCATCGCCGAACAACCCGAGGTCGTCGCCAGTCTCCGCGCCGCCTATGATCGATGGTGGACCGACGTGCAGCCGTTCCTCGTCAACGAGAACGTCACCGATGCCCCAAAGATAAACCCGATGAAGGAACTGTATTGGAAACAATTCGGCGGTGGCCCGGATGCGCGGATGCTCAAGCGCATGAAACCGGACAGCGGTACGGAATAAGAAGAAGAGAGAATCGGGGACGTATCGGGACAAACGGACAAACAAAGAAAGATGGCCGCTGGGCCACCTTCTTTTTGTGAATTTGCTGCTTCGCGCGGACGCGTTCATAGGTGTGGTTTTCAATTCCTCGCCCATCCGTCATCCGTGCCTCCGTGAGAGCCCTTCCCCGCCGCCTATTGCCTGTTGCCGATTGCCGATTGGCCGTCCTCCATCCTCGGTCCTCCGTTCTCAATCTCCATCTCAAACCCCGCCTCCACCGGCCAGCCGGGGAACGGTCACATCCCGCCGTGCTCGCCTGGTACCTGGCCGACGACACCGCCATGCATGTCGAGCCCCGGCACCTGAGCGAGCTCTCGGAGGCCCTCCGCGGGATCGACCCCGACCACATCACCGTTCAGGCCGATGGCGTCGGGCAACCGCCTTTCTCGAACTATTCCGCATTTGTCGGCGCAACCGACGGTTTCCTGCCGGAACTCAACCCGATCAAGGGGGACGACGATGTGCCGCAGATCATCACCGACATGCAGACGCTCCGCGCGGACATTCAGGCGGCGGGTAACCCGGTCAAAACCGTCTGGCCGATCATCCTGTATTTCGAGGGCTGGGCTGGCCGCGCTTCCCCACGGCGGAAGAGCTGCGGGCCATGAGTTTCCTCGCGCTGATTCACGGGGCCAACGGCATCACGTGGTATACCTACGGGGGGCACGGCAAGAATCACGGCGCGACGCAGACGGACGAAACGTGGCGCATGATGTGCGGGGTCTCCAAGGAGATCAGCGGCCTGCAAGACGTGCTGTTGTCGGAAACCTGCCCAGCGCCCCGGACGGCCGTCGTCACGGGACGGCCGAAAGACAGCCGGGGCCATCCCTCCATGAATGTCCTGGTCAAATCATACCAGGGACGGCGCTATTTGCTTTGCGCCAACTCGGCCAAGGCGGAGGTCACCGCGACCTTCAGCCTGCCGGACGTTAAGAAGGTGACGGACCGGCGGGAGCCCGCTCGCGCGCTCGCCCTGGCGCGGGGCGTCTTGACCGACACGTTCCCGCCCTATGGCGTCCGCGTCTATGTCGCGGAGTAGCGCGTAATGTCATCGACATGGCCGGAAGTCCCGGATCAAAATTTCTCATTGCGTCAATCGATTTACTTGAGAGTCAGGGCTTCTGACTCACGACGCTGTTCGTAATCCTTCGGCCAATCCCTCACATAACGGAGGACAACGGGACCGAGCATCCCTGAAGGCAGGAGCGCGTCGTCCTTCGTCCAGTGGCCCCATGTCGCAAACGTGTAACGACCCGACGGGCTGGGCTTTCCCTCTTGAATGAACCGCGGCCATTCGATCAGATGTCGTTCCATGATATCACCCTGCCCGTACAGGCTATCGGCCGGCTTGAAATCGTCGCCGATCATGCGGTTCGGCCAGAGGTTGGTGACTTTCACGGTCAGCTGAAGGTTGAGGGTTGAAGGTTGGGAACTGCCGGCCTGACGGACAACATCCGAGACGTCGATACGGAACGGCGGTTTCCAGAGCGTGGGATACGTCACGCCGTTCACGGTCACGTCGCCGAAGTTCTTCACGTCGCCGAGCTCGAGAATCAGCCGCTCGCCTGCGGAGGGACTGCGCGTCAGCGGTATCGTTTTCGCATACACGGCCGAGCCCGAGAAGTACTTCACGCCTTCTTCCGGACGCGACGTCCAGTCGGCGAGCGTGTCGAACACGACCGTTTCCGGCGCACCGGCAGCGAGCGCGTTCGGCGCGAACGCGTGAGGGAACGCAACCGTCCAAGCGCCCGTCACAGGCGCGGCGGCTGTCTGTTCGCCTGGGAGGTCCAACAGGGACGAGTCCGGCTTGGGCAACCTGATCTCGCCGTGTTCCTTCGCCGAGGCGGTCTTCAGCACGCCGTCTTCACGGTAGGTGACCCGTAACTCTTTCACACGGTTCTCGGCCGGATCCTTGATGCGGAACGCCATGTGCGAAATCGCGTCGCAGAACAGATTTCCGTCCTTCACGCAGGCGGCGAGCTGCTTCGTGACGTCGGCCGGCACCTGGGCAGCCTTGTCGAAGCAACCGTACTCGGCCTTCACAAACTCGAAGGCCCCGGCACGGAACGTCTGCGGTTTCTCGGCCGGCAGGACGGTCGGCGTCGGACCGGCGTCCGTCCCCCGGAAAACCACGAACCACGACCCGCAGGGGCCGAACGTGAGCGGCATCGTCGTCACACCATCCTTCACCGCGTACGTCCTGACCGGCTCGACCGCCCCCGTTTCGGCGTTCCAGAGCTCGGGTTTGCGCCCGGCCACGCGGAACGAGCAGACGAGACGGCTGGGTATTTCGTCGGGCGAGGCCACAAAATACCAGTCCGTGTCACCCGCGCGCCGGTGGATGTAGGTCACCTTCGCCCCGGGATTGGCACAGGCGAAATCCGGCGGGCTCGTCTTCAGGAACGCGGCCGCGTCTTCGAACGCGACGACCCGCGCGCCGGCGGCGCGCAGACGCCCGAGATCCTTCGCGCCCACCTCGGGAAGCTCGAAGAACTTCTCGGGGAGGATCAGGAACGAATAGCTCTGGCCGGAGGGCAGCACGAGCCGGCCGTCGGTCACCCGCATCTCGGCGAGCGTCGTCGACGAGACAAAGTCATACGTGAACCCGTCGGTCACGGGCGTCGGCATTTTGTGCGGATTGCCCCCCCAGTTGATGTAGAGGTAACCGGCCGGACAGTACCACGCCGCGTCGGAGACGAACGTGCCTTCCTGAAGCATATACTGGCAGCGCTGCTGGTACTTGAGCCAGGGCTTCGCCTGTTCCCACCACGTCTGCGTACGGTCGAAATGCACGCCGAACGGCCCCATCGTCATGCCGGGCAGCCGCGCCGGCTTCACCCACGGCTGGTGCGCGAAGCGGTGGTAGATGATGCGGTTAAGACCCTCGGTGTAGACCCAGTCGCACTTGGCCTTCATGCTCCAAGGCGTATTCTGCCAGCGGCCTTCCCTCGCATTCGTGGTAAAGGACTCCGCCGCGACGAAGCGCCGCCCCTTGGCGTGCGCGATGGACGCCGCCTGGCGCACCCAGTGCGGACTGTCGAGCTTGGCCCAGAACTCCGCCGTCGGGATGTCGGCCTGCTCGCCGTAGAGCAAGTCGTCAGACGGAAGCTCGCCGTAGGGCTCAATCGCGAGCTGCAGCCCGCACGCGTGCGCGAGGCGGCGCATCTCGCCCGCGTAGTTCTCGGCGAACATCTCGGTGATCGTGAGACGGAAATCGCGGTAGAAAGTTTCGGTCGCGGCGACGGAATCCACCACGCGCCCGGCAAGTGCCGGCAGCCACGGCGTGACGTCGTAACCGTTCCTTTTCGCGAACGTCTTCTCAAAATCCTGCGTCCAGTTCTGCGTGCCCACTTCGTAACTGTCGTTCAGGACCGTCTTGAGCACGGCGTTCGTGCCCGCGAGCGGCCCGAGCGCGGCGACCGTCTTCCCCACGTAGTTCGCCCAGTGGATGCGGAGCGCTTCCTTGGAGAGCTTGTCGCACTCGAGCCCCTTGCCGTTTTTCGTTCCCGTGCCGTTCATGCGGTTAAGCGCCGTGTAGCCGACCCGCAGCACGGTCCACTCGCCCGCGGGCGCATCCCACGCGAGCACGCCGTCCGCGGTCTTCTGGGTCAGATCGACAATCGCGCGTTTCGGCACGACCGCATCGGCGGGCGCTTCCTTCGTGTCGGGATGCGTGTACTTGCGTCCGGGGTTCGAGAAAATCTTGAACGACCAGTCCGAAACGGAATAGTTCGACGCCGGCTTCGGGAAAGCGAGCACGGCGATGTCGCGGTAGAACCCGAGCGGATCCTTCGGCTGCGGGAGTTTGATGGAGACCTGCGCGCCGCCCTTGACGTCCGTCTCCGTCAAGACGACGCCCTTCATCGCGTGTTCGGGCGTGTTCCACGGTCCGCCCGAGTTCGCCCAGCCGCTGCAATTCGCCATGCCGAGTTCGAGCCCCAGCCGCTTGGCCTCCGTCGCGGCGAACTTGACCGTCTCGTACCACTCGGGCGTGTTGAACGCGAGCGTGCCGTCGGGCACGCCCCAGCGTGCGCCGAGGCCGGCGTCGAAGAGAATCGCGCCGCCGATACCGGCCTCCGCCATCGCCTCGAGGTCGGCCGTGATGCCTTCCCGTGTGACGTTTCCGGCCATCCAGTGCCACCACACCTGCGGCTTCGCGGACACGGGGGGATTGGCGAACCCCCGCGCGAGCTCCGCGCCGCCGGCCCCGGTCTCCACTGCGAAAACAGAGGCGGCTAACAGAGCCGAACAGACGAACGTTGTTCCACCCAAAATGTACTGCATGCGCTTCTTCATCGACTGCACCTCGTTTATCCTGTCTTTAGGCATCCGTGTTGAAACAGCCGGTCAGAAGCGGAACGCCCGGTCGCGCGCCGCGCCGCCGGCGCCGATGCGGAAGATTCTCATCTCCCGCTTGGCCGGCTTGATCGCCACCATATCCACCAGCATCGTCTTCGTGCGGTCGACCGGCGTCACATAGCCTACGTTTTCCGGCAGATCCTTGGCGGAAACGGTCCCGTACCCTTGGGTAATGACGAAGTTGACACCATTTGTGACGGCCTGATCGTTGAAATGGCTGTCCCCGAAAATGCACCCGGCCAACGCGGCTCCTCTGCTGCCGGAGAAATCCCAACGGACGTTCCCCTCTCCACCTTTTGAGCCCGTTACAAAATCGGCCAACATCGTCATGCAAAGGTTACCATTCTTGATCGTTCCAGGCCGCCCCCCCTTCCATTTCCCGATTGTCGGATGGAGGCACTTGTGCGCCAGGATCACCGCGCAATACTCTGCCGGCACTTTCAAACCGTCGGCCAGAAACCCCATCTGTTCCGTCGAGAACCCGACTTCACCGGAGTCACTCGTGTTGAGAAAGAAGACGCGGCACTTTTTCCCGGGGACATCGTAATATCCGTAATCTTCGTTCGGGCCGGTAACCAGCTCCGTTCCCCGCTTTTTGATCATCCCGTTGAACATCCCGCCGTACTCTTTGGCGGAAAGCGTGAGCTCGGAAAAGACGTTGCCGTAGGCCCGGCCGCTATCGTGATTCCCCATGCAGAACAGAACCGGAAGAGGAAAATCGCGGTACAGGTTCCGCTGTGATTCCAGCCGCAGCAGCGCATCTTCCTTTTTGGATGGCTTCCATGACAGGTCCCGGTCGAAGCCGATATCGCCGAGTTCCGCGAAAAGATCGGCCTTGAATCTGAGCGCGGCCCTCTGGGCGAGAAGGACATGGTATTTCGTGTCCTTGAAATTGGGCAACCCAAAAAATAGCGGGCGCGCCGCATGGGTATCGGTGACCAGAGGGAAGACGACAGCCGCCTCCCCGCCGCGCCAGCTTTCCAAGCGCGCATACGCCTCGTCAATCTGCCGCTCCGCCCACTGAGGCGTCTCGAAATACGGGACCGTCGTCGACGGAAGCTCCTCGGCCCACACGGGGTCCATCCCCCAAACCACGATTCCAATCCCAAGAAACTTACGGCACCATTCGCGCCGTGATAAACTTCCGACCATAACTCTGCACCCCCGCTTAATATTTACTAAAGTAACTTACACCGTCCTGCGGCACCGCGTCCAGTAGATTACGGTCCATTCGCGGTTCAGCGGGGGGGGCGGAGCCCGCCCTTGCCGGCGGGCGTCAAAAGCCGTATGCTGGGACCGTTTTCCGGTCGGGACGGGAAAACCGCACGGGCGGACAGGCACGGGTGCGCCTGCCCGGAGAACAACGGCGGGGCGGATGTGCACGGCTTATTCAGAATCCCGCGCGCAATCCGCACAGGATTTTTGTAGCAGAATAAGCCCAGCTTTTTAGGGAGACAGTTTCCATGACATGCCACAGCAACAAGACCACCGGAAGGCTTTATGGACTAATCATCCTAGTTCAATTCATGACGGCTCTGCTTGGGGCGGCGCCGCCGGCAGCGCCGCGCAACTTCCGAGTCGGAACTGGCGGGGGTGGTGCTCCCGGGGTGTACCATGCCGAGCAATTCGGCGTCATAGGTGACGGTGTTCACGACGACACTGCCGCCATCGCCGCCGCGCTCGCGGCGGTGCCCTCAGGAGGGACGCTGCTATTCCGGTCAGGCACATTCGTCAATACCGGGAATTTTGTGCGGAACACGCCCATTCGTTTTCTCGGCGCCGGCCCCGACACTCGGTTTCGGCAAGTCGCTGGCGCCATGTTCGCCTGGTTCGGTGGTTCGATACCCAACGGCACCCCCTATGCTGATCTTGCCCCCGGGCTGACCCTCCATTTCCAGGGAGGCATCGTCGCTGGTCAGCGGGTTTTCGACGTTCCATCGACCGCCGGATTGAGCGTGGGAGAGAAGGTGCTTTTCCTGCTCGGCCAGGATCCCTTCGATTCTGGCCAGAACAAGCTGCGCCATTGGTCGCGAATCACCGCCTTGGGGGCCACCCGGGTCACCATCGAGACAGCCGTTCCGGAAGATGTGAGCGCGACGTTTAAGCACGACTATACCTTCAGCCCAACGGCGCACACATTGCACCGGTTTGATGTGATCCCGGCAAACTTCGAAATTGGAAATTTATCACTGGAACAGATTGGCAACGCGGCGTGGGATTCGTCCTCAATTGCCGTCATGCGAGCCTCCGACGTATCGGTTCATGACCTCACCTTTCTCGACGTGGAGGGAGGCCTCATCGTGGGGGAATGTGAGAAGGGAACCGTTGAACGTCTTCGCGGGGATCGCGTCCGCGGCCTCAGCTATGGCTCGTTTCAAAACACCTATGGCTCACGGGATATCACCTTGACGGATCTTTCGGCAACGGTTGGCGGGGTAGGGATATATTTGGAGAATCAAGACCGCAATGTGCGATACCAAAATGTGACACTCACCACCACTGTCAACGCGTCCGGGAGGGCCCTCGTGATGGCGTTGGGTGGAGGGAAAGGGCTTCATCTCACGCACGTTACTCTGGACGGCAGGCCCATGGTCAGCAAGTTGCCTTGCCGTTACGTCGAGCCGGGTAATGAAATCGCGAACGTCGATGATCTTGTCACCGAGGATTTCACCATAATGGGACCTCCCAGTGGGGTGGCCTCTTTCCATCTGAAACACCACCAAGGAAGCATCTCTTACAAGGGGTACGTGTTCAGCCATATCCGCAGGCAAACAGTCCACATTCCTCTGACTCCCGGGCTGAACGGGGCCACTTTCGAGCTTCCTGTTGGGTTTTATCGCAACGTGAAAGCCAAAATAAGCTCGCGTGCAGGAGTCCAGCAGGTTCTCTTCAGAAATGCCAGTGGCGGCACGGCGCACATCTATGACCCCGCAAACAGCGCCGACTCTTTGCCCGCTGACGGAGTATTCGCCCTGCTGGTCGAGGGGCCGCATGACCCAACGGTTTTTGGCGCGGTGATCTACCCGTTTACGGACGATCCGACGGGACGCGTGGCCGTGGTTTCGACGACCTCGCCGGTGGAAGGCAACGAACTGGTCCTCGAGATCGAATACTTCACACAGTCATGACAGGGAGACTTCTGAAGGATCGCCGTCATCTTTGCATTTCCTCGCGCTGATTCAACGCTCTCACCTCATCCCCTCGCGCCTTGCCGACGGAAAACAGGAGAATTCGTGCTTAGCATCTCGGATAGGACGTACAAGCTGCGTTTCACCTCAAACGTCACGCCAGTGTCAGCGTCCGCCGTCCTACGGCCTCAGGCCTCAGTCTTCTAGCTTCCCCGAGTCTCATCATCCTTCCCGGCTCTACACCGAACGTGTGGCAACCCCACACCCCGAGCGCCAACGCCATCACACAGTCATCGTGATACCCGCCCGGCGCGGCGTAGCTCACCTGCCCGGTCGGGCCGATGTCATATTCATACCGCTTCATCTCGGCGGTCAACACCTCCCAATCTCCACTCCCTCCTTCTGCGTTGGGCGTTGGGCGTTCGACGTTCAGCGTTCTCCCCTCTCCCCCAACTTTAGAACTCCCGAACTTTAGCACTTTAGAACTTCCCTGCCCCGCCGGCCACATCACTCGCCGCTGCTCCACCGCGACCATGAGCCAAGCGACTGAAGAGCGGGCGCTTCCGAGCCTGTACCAGTCGGGATTCAGTGCCGAGCGCTTCGTCGAGGTCGTGGAGGGCGAGCTGGTTTGGGCCTGTTCTGACCAGGCCCAAGGACCCGATGTCACGGTCGTTGTTTGCATGGATACCGATTTCGCGTTAGGCAAGACAAGACGGATACGACGTGCAAGTTGCGTTTTCGAGGGAGCGGCCGGATGCGGGGCGGATGAAGGCGGTTATGTCATGTTGCGGACGCAATAAATCACACGCCCAGCCCCAGTTCAATATCCAGCGAGAAGTGATCGAAATCCACCGGGACGCCGGGAAAATTGGTGGCAGACTTGCGGCCATTGAAATCCGACGCGATCCTGTCGCACGCCTCACGGTCGATGACCTGCGTGACACCCGCCCCGACATGCGGAAACTCCCCGCACGGGGTCACCTGCACCCAGCCGTCACCCGCCAACATGAAATCGTTGTCGCCCATTGTCGAACCCTCCAATAGAGGGCTCGAAATCAACATCCAACGAGATGAGGTTGAGGCCCGGCGTTGACGGCGGGCCTCACGAAGACGTATTATGACGCAGTTGTCCGGGTGGGAAGGTAAAGCCGGCCGGGCGTACAGTCGCGGACGTGCCTGCACGGAGAACAGCGGAGTGTCGGATGTGTACGAAAAAGGTCATAGCGGGAGATGTGGTTGAATTTGAGGGTGCGGTGATAGATGTAGCTGGCGTTTAAGTGTATTGAGTTCTTTGTAGCTCAAACAGGATATCGCCGTACTGAAGCTTCACCATCAAGTCAGCACTCCTTTTTTAAGAATTATGTACGATTGCCAGGGTTGACATTTGCACCCTCCCAGCCACATAATAAATCTCTATGTTAGAGGTTGAAATAATTCCATCGACCCCATGGATGGTAGTGTAACCACATCCTCATTTGCAATTCGTTGATTTCACAAAAGGTACCTGTGCAAATCGAACAAGGTGCCGTAAAAGAAAGGACAGTTTCAATGATGTCGAAAATCTTAGTTTTCTCGCTGTTGGTGATGTTCACCGCAAACAGCTTTGCTGCAATCAAAATTTGGGATGGCGGCGGAGCGGATGCTTATCTTGCCACCAAAGAAAATTGGTCGGGCGATGTCGCGCCAGTCTCAGGCGATTACCTCGTTTTCGCGGGCTCGACGCGTACATCGGTGACAAATGACTATGCCCCTGAGACAACCACATTCAAGATGCTCGTCTTCTCCAACAACTACACAACTTCTTCCTCCCCGTTTACGCTGTCTGGCAACGAGATTGTCCTGACTGGCTGTGTCGCATCCGAGTATCCCGCTTTCAGTACCGGCCTCCCCGCAATCGGTGTGGCGAATGCTTCCTCTTCCATCACCGATATTCTGGCTCTGAATATCAGATTGCCTAATACTTCGAAACTCGGAGGCTATACCGCGAACAACCACCACCTGACGTTCAGTGGAACGGTAACAGGCAATGGCGGTCTGTTACAGTCATGCGATCAATATCACAGCACACTTACCTTCGAGGGGGCGGTGACGAACTTCTCGGGGGTGGCCCGTCCGAACGGCAATGGCTCGATTTGGCTTCGTTCCGCCGCGAACGCGTTTACCTCCTCAACGTTCACGCACCAAATCAGCCAAGGCACGCTTAAGGTGGACAGTCTGGGTGCGTACGGAGGACATGCCGCTGGCATCCTGCTGGGGCAAAACCTATACAACACACCCGGAAAATTCAGCATGAATGCAGATCAGGACACCCGCATCGACGGAAATCTGACCGTCCGTGGGCCTCAGTATTATGCGACAGCCGGCACGTTCGAGAATCTGGTGGCGGATACGCTGCTCACCTTGGGCGGAAACCTGAATACCGTGACAGGCGCTGAGAGTTCGAATCCATTATCCAATCTGGGCACGATGGTGACATTTGGCGGAGTGGGGAACGGCGTGTTTCTCGGGAATATGACAACAGCTTCGACGTGGTTGAACAAGTCCGGCGCAGGCACATGGGAGTTTGCGGGCGGCTCGACATCCAGTTCAACCGGCAATGTCACTATCTCGCAGGGGACGCTGATCCTGAACGGCAATTACGCCTCAATGAAAACGACGACCGTAAAATCGGGCGCCACGCTTGCAGGCACAGGTACAGTCAACAACGTCACGTTCGAAAGCGGAGCGAATTATCGGGTTCTCACGGACACCGCTGATATCCATCCGTTGATCCTGAGGGGAAGCGTAACGGTATCCGGAGGCGTGGGTGTGTCGATTTCGGCGGAGGCGCTTGCAAATCTGACTGCAGGAGTGGAGTACACGCTTATCCGCTACACCTCCAAGTCAGGGGCCGGGAAGTTTACACTGGGGGCCGGGTTCACCTCCTCCGCTCTCCTGACCGAAAAGTCAGACAGTCTCGTATTGCAACTCGCCACCGGGGAGGTCATATGGAAAGGTGACGCGACCAATAACGTGTGGGACACAACCACGCTGAATTGGGTCGGCAGCGCCCTTTATTCGGATGGCAAAAACGCGTCGTTCACCGACTCGGCGGACGAGGGAACGACGAACGTGACGATCTCTTCAGAGGTTCACCCTCTCAAAGTCGCCGTGACCGGTTCGCGAAATTATACATTCTCAGGCGAGGGGATCAAGGGACCGGCTGTGATTGAGAAGCGATCCGGAACCTCGACCCTGACATTGAACAACACAAACGCTTACACGGGCATTACCTCGATCGAGGCGGGAGCGCTCGTGTTAAACGGGACCATCGCCGATTCCCGCGTATGGATCGATCCAGCCGCCGCTTTCACTAATACGGCGAGCGGCCGGCTAACAGGGAGCGCGTCGCTCGTCATCAACGGCATGGCAAACCTGAGCGGTAACAGTGATTTCACAGGCGGAACTACAATCGCAGTTACACTGACATACGCTCCTGAACAGGTACCGGTTTTGGTGAACGACCTTCGCGCGCTCGGCTCGGGCGACGTGTCGGTCTTGAAGGGCACAGTCACATTTCAGACAAATGGCGGCTCTTTCGGACGGAACAAAACACTCACGCTCGGAGAGAGCGGGAGCGTGCTAATCTTCGTCAACAACGCCATTGCCGTCACATGGCTTGGGGATGTCAACATGCCCAACAACCGCGTAGAGCTCCGGCCCCGGTCAAGTTCTTCTTCCTTGACGTTCGGCGAGCCCGGTTGTTCCACGGAGGTGCGTGCAACGTCGGCCGGCGGCATTGTCGTGCGTGAGAGCGGGCAACTCCATTGGTATTCCCGACTCAAACTCGGGGGAGGTTTTTACCAGCAGACAGATTACAATGTCTCTCACTTTTACGCGACCGGTAACGCATGGTCATATCTGCTCTTGCAGGCGAACGGCGCCATGTGTCATGCCACCAACACCCTTGCGCCGACCAAACTCTCACTCGGCCAGATTTACCAATCGAATAAGTTTTATCCCTGGGTTGATCTGAACGGGTATGACCAGACGATTGCCGAGCTTGAGATGGTGGCGGTGATCGAGGGGTCCACCCAGACCATCAGGAGCGACACACCCGCGATGTTGACGATCTCAAACGACACCAATACCGTCACCGAACGTCAAGGGGGCCGTATCGTGGGAAAGGTCACGTTACGCAAGCAAGGCACGGGAAACTGGTCGTTCGGTTGTTCCAACTTGAGTGCGGGCGACTTCATCGTCGAGGGCGGCACCGTCACACTCACGGCATCCGATACACTGCCGACCGCATCCAAAGAATCGCGTCTGACGATCCTCGCCGGTGCAAAGGTCGCGTTGCCCGAAGGGGTCAACGCGGCGGTCTCAAAGTTTTCGTATAAGCATGTGCAATATGCATCGGGTGTGTATGGCGGCGAGGGATGCGCTGTGCCCGGCGCCCGGATACTGCCGGCTTGTTTTACGCCTGGCGCAGGTGCAGTCACCGTGACCCGCGGCGACGGTGGATTTATGATAATGATAGACTAACCGGACAAGGTGGTTCAAGCCGCACGGTCACGCAACTCATACACCGTATGGGATTTTTCGATTTTTTCACGAAAAATGAAAAAACAATTAGGTTATGTCAAGTAGCGGGCGCAATAAATCCCACTCCCATCCCATATCCACTAACGCAATAACGCACTAATCAACTAACGAACTTCTCGCCCTCCTCCATCCTCAGCTCAAACCCCGCCTCCACCGGCCAGCCGGGGAACGCCGCAGCCAGCATCGGCGCGTCGAAATCCCTCTGCAGCGCCTCGGACACCATCACCGCGTCGGCCTTCGCCACCTGGTTGAACGCCTCCTGATGCGCGTTGCCGGCCAGCGTGCCGCTGCCGCTCTCGGTCAGCATGGTCAGGAGCCCGCCCGTGCCGAGCAGCGTGATCTGCTTGTCGAGATAGTCGAGATGGTCGCGGAAGGGCGGCTTGCCGCTGCCGCCGCCGTTCACGTACTTCACGTCAGTGCCGTTCGGCAGATACCCCCGGCCGTCTTTCACGAGATCCTGCGCGATGGCCAGATACTCCTTCTCCTTCTCCTCGATCACGCCGGGCGGACCGACGAAGAACATGGACGGGATGCCGTACACGTCGAGAAACGAGCTCCAGTCGCGCAGGGCCAGGTTGCGCCGGAAGTACTGCACCGCCAGGATCCGGTCCAGGGCGATGGGCGACTCGACCACCACAAAGTTGTTCCGCTCGATCTTCTCCCCCGTGTCCACACCCGAGCGCGCGTCGCGGTTGTAGGTCCACTCGCCGAACATCCCCTCGCGGCACCAGAACCACTGTTCCACCGGTTCGAGCCTGACCACACCCCCGCCGTTATCGGCGGTGTGCTTCTCGACATGCGCGAATCCCCGGAAAGACGCCGAAGACAGGAAGGCCACCGCCTCGCGCAGGTTCTCCACCCGGTCGTACCGGTCGCGCAGGAACGCCGCCTGTTCAACGGCGAGCACCGTGTCGGTCGGGTTCTCTTCCGGCTTCACATCCCACTGGCACGACAGCAGCGCCGCCCGCCGCCGCATCAGCACGGTGGCGATCAGCGCGTCCGAGCGCTCCATGGCCTGGTAGAACCACTGCAGATCGGCGAACGCCCCGCGCTCGCCCTGCTCAATGAGCTGCACGATCCGCTCCAGCGTCACGCCCCGCAGCGGGTTCACATACTCCCGCCACGCGTTATCCTTGCTCGTGTATACCGTCAATGCCATATCCGCGCCTCCATCTAAGGCGCGGAATCAACACAGAGAGCGTGAAAAATATACCCCATAGCTTTTCATGTTTTCCCGGCAACCGGAACGCGCTACACTGTCGATCAACGTACCGGTAAAACTTGCGATTGTTGTTTTTGAGGTTCAATGAACTGCGAAAAAGACTCTATGAAATCGATAACTTGTTCTGCATGCGTTCTACTGACAGCCGCCGTCGTCGGTTGCGATCCGCATGGGATAGGGTTGCCATCTACACCACCCGCGCCGCCCACGCCGCCCAAAGTGTGCAACGCCATCTGGCAGAGGGCCGACCGGATGGACCGCGGCGACGCCGTCGTCATCGCCCGCTGTCGCGGGGCCGACGAGTACGCTAAAACCTCCGCCAGTAAGGAATGGAACTATCACTGGTACTTGGTATCGATCGATATCCTAGTGGTCGAGCGCGGCACGTGGATCGACAAGGAAGTGAACTTCGTCTACCCCGACGCGTGGCCAACGCCAGAATCGGGCATCATGATCGACAAAGGCGTGTTCCCTTTCGCCAAGGGGCACATCTTTGCCTTGACCATGAAGACTACAGCAAAGCCGGCGACAGTTGTTGCCTACGAGCGGCGGAGTTATGTAGCCCCCCATGGGCCGCTGAAATATATCCAGGTGAAGCCTGGGAATATTGAGCCTGTGAGCGAGTACGGACGCATTCTGAAGGCCGTTGCTGAGTTCGAAGCCGTACACAGCGTTCCCGCCCGGAAAACATCTGACGATACGCCGGAGGACGCCGGCGACATGTGGATTCTTCATCGCCGAGACGGCTGGGGCACCGACGCCGGATCGTGGCTCTACCGGGTTGACAAGAAGACGTTCGCCGTGCAGGCGATACCGTAGAAATATCCTGGTTGAAGATCACCTATCAATAGTCTGGGTAATGGCACAGTTCACGCCAACGTCATCGCCCTCAGTCTTCCGCCCTCAGACCTCCGGCCTCTGTCTCCCCCCAACCGGGTCTTTCTCGCCGGCAGCTTCAACAACTGGGATCCGACCGCCAAGGAGATGGCCGACAAAAAGAGCGACGGCGTCTATACCGCGACCCTCAACCTGCCTGCCGGCGACCACCCGTACAAGTTCGTGATCGGCGGCACCTGGTGCGCCAACCCCGCCTGCGCCGACACGGTCAGGAACGCCCACGGAACGCTCGACAACGTCCTGCGCGTCGTTTAATCCGAACGGGGACGACCCATCCCATCCCTCCCCGCTCCATACCGACGCCGCCACCGCCCGTCCTCCGCCGCCGCGAGGCTCGCCCGGTGCCTCAAAGCGGAAGAGACAGACCAATGATTCCCTAAGGATTATTGTTGCCCGTTGTCTTTTCCGGCTCGACAGCGCTCCGGAATTACCGCTTGGGTTGCGCGCGCAAAGGCGACGGTCTCCACGTGGCATAAAGCGTGTGGTCCGTGTCCAGACACGGCACCGGCGTGGCCACGGTCACCCGTTCTCTGAGACCGTTCGGCTTGGTCCACCATCCGGCAAAGATATAGCCGGGGCGTTCGGCGACGGGCAACTCACCATACGCGGCACCCACGTTGTACGTCCGGGTCGCGAACGAAGCCGTGCCGCCCCTCCCGTCGAAGACGGCCGTCGTCGTCCAGACCGCGGCGGGACACCCGGAAAAACCCGCGCCCCATCCGGCGGCGTCGGCGAGATAGTAACAGCTCGGCGGCGTTGCCGCGCCGCTGTCATCCACCCAGATGTCAGATATCGTCCCGGGGGGCGTCCCCCTGAAATAAAGGCCCGTCAAGCCGGTGCAGCCCCCGAACGCCCAGCCTCCGATTCCGGAGACGCTGGCCGGAATGATCATATGGGTCAGGCCGGTGCAATTACGGAACGCCAAGGCTTCAATGCCGTAGACCCCCTCCGCAAGCGTGACGCCGGACAGGCCGCTGCAGCCCCAGAACGCGCAGCAATCGATCCGGTTGACGCTGGAGGGAATGCTGATGCTGGTCAGTCCCGTGCAGTCGGAGAACGCGCCAAAGCCGATCGTGACGACGCCTTCGGGGATGGTGACGCGGGTCAAGACGGCACAGCCGGCGAAGGCGTAGTCCATGACCGTGGTGACGCCGGCAGGAATCTCACAGCCTCCTCTTTTGCCGGCCGGGCATTGGATGAGCGTGGTGAGGCCGGCGTCGTACAAGACTCCCTTCACACTGCGGTAGCACGCATTGGGCCCCATCACGTTGACGGCCATCAGATTCGTACAGCCCATGAACGCATTATACCCGATGAAGGTGACGTCAGCGGGGATGATCATCCGTCCGCTCAGGCCGGCGCACCCCATGAAAGCCCCCTCCTCAATCGTGGCGAGATGCCTGGGGAGTGCGACGCGAGACAGTTCGACGCACCCTGCGAAGGCACATACCCCGATGTAAGTGACGCGGGCTGGAACTCTGACAGACTTCAGGCTGGCGCAACCGGTAAACATGTTGTCCGAGATGCGGGTGACTCCGTCCGGGATGACGACGCTGGTCAGGCTGGCGCAACCGGAGAACGCTGCCCCCGCGATGCTGGTGACGCCCTCGGGGATGACGGCGCTGATCAGTCCTGGCTGGTCTGCAAATGCCCCATAGCCGATGGCTGTGACGGGGAAGCCGCCCAGCGTGCCGGGGATCGTCAGCGAACCGGCATAAGAGGGAACGAATCCCGTGATGACCGCCTTGCCGTCGCTGACGTCGTATGTGTAGTCGCCTTCGGTTAGGGCGAAGGCCTTGGGCCCGCCGAGGAACAGCGCCCCCCCGAAAAAGATCAATGAAAGGCTTAAGCGTTTTCTAGCCGTGCTTTGTTTCATCGCTGCCCCCTTCAGTTGAACAAGGACTCGACCCACCGCGCTCATTACAACCGACCCGAAAGGTGCCACGGGCACATTCCACCCATCCCCTCTTGGGGGCTTCGGGCACCGAGCCGTGCCGATCTGGCCCACGCCAGATTTGTCCGGCAAGTCTCATTCCCGCCTTCATGAATAAATAACAATATAATGTATTCACAAATGCATATACCTGTCAAGAATGCAACGCGCGAAGTGCTGACGACAGGGTCCAAACCGTTCTTGCCTTTGCATGACCGTCATTGTCGGGCGCGCCGCGAACGGGACAAAACGGGACGGGGCGGGACACTTTCGGGAAATAGCGCGCCGGTGCCGTGAGCGCGGGATGCCGGCCTCCGGGATCGTCTTACACGCGCAATGAAACGATGTAATATGTTGTAGTGCAAATATTTATAATATTAAAAAACAGTCTGCATGTTGAAAAATAACGGTTTATTGAATAGGTGAAGAGGGACGCGCTGCCGAAAACCCGAAGTCCGGGCAACCGCGGCCGTCCCTCCACACAGAAAGGACACCCACCATGACAGAGGAGTTGACACCGAGAAAGACGCGGCTGCTGGCGGCGCTGGCGTCCGATCCGGACGTTCCGGCGGCATGCGCGGCCGCAGGCGTGAGCCGCACGACGGCCTACCGCTGGCAGAGCGAGCCGGCCTTCAAGGACGAGCTGGCGCGCCAACGGGAGGCCGCGCTCTCCGCGGCGCTGGAGAGCGTCAAGACGCAGGCCGTGCGCGCCGCGGCCGGGCTGGCGGGGCTGCTGGACGTGAAGGACGACCGGCTGCGCCGGCTGGTCTGCAACGACATTCTGGCGCACGCCATGAAGGTCCGCGAGCTGGAGGACTTCGAGCGCCGCCTGGCGGCGCTGGAGCAGGCGCTGGCGAAAACCAAGGGAAAGGGTGGTGAGGCATGAGCGACACGGACAAACGGCTGAAGCGGTTAGAAAAGCGGGCGCCTGTCAAGCGGACGTTCGTCGAGTGGCTGGGAGACCCGTGGACACCGGAAGAGAAGGCCGAGGCGATCCGGCGCGAGCCTGACCGCCTGTTTTTCTGGCGCTCGCTTCTGGACCATCCTGCCTGTCGGGCGGCCGCCGAGCACTGTCCTCCGGAGGCGGGCCCCCGTTAAAAGCGGAGCCGGGGCGGGGCCGGGCTCCCGGTCAACCCGATCGGGCCCCCGGCCTCGCTCAGGAGCAGCGGGCAGCCCGCGCCGTTGCCTCCGCCCGGACCTGTCGGAACGTTCTACTCCAGTGATGAAACATGTCCGACGTGCCAAAGAAGCACACCGGACCGAGGTGTCCGGCGGTGCTTCGAGAATCCGCGGCGCTTTACAAGAGCAAGAGCTGAGTGCCGAGATTCAACGGCCGCACGCGCACGCCGCCCTCGACCAGCGCGATTCCGAACGCCTCCGGCTTGTCCGTGACAGACCCGAACGCGGCGAACTTGCCTGCAAGAATGAACGCGCGTGCGTCCTCGATATCTCCACCCAGCAGAATCAGCCGGGACGCAGACGAAACAAAATTCAGTACGGCGCCCTCCTCCAGCGTCAGCGCGGAGGTCTGGAGCGTGTCCGAAACCGACAGGCGGGTCCCGACCGCGACCGTGACGGCGTCGGCCGTGACCGACGCGGCTTTGAGCTCGCCGCCGCCGTTGACCGTAAGGGTGGAAACGGTGACGGGAGCCGTCATCGTGAGGGTACTGCGCCAAGCGACGGCCCCCGGCGCGGCGTTCTCCGTACGGAAGAAGGCGCCGTCACCTGTTTCGACGAACTCCTGGTAATCGGCCCGGTTCGTTGTGGCGCGGCCGAGAGGGTCGTAAACGAATCCCCAGCCGTCCATCGCGCCGACTTCGCCGGCTCCCTGATAGGCCCGGAGTTCGAAGGCGTTCCAGCCCGGCAGGAGCACAGCCGTTTTGATGTCGAGCACGTTGTAAGGCGTGGTGAACGACTGTGTCACGCCGTTGATCGTGATGCTGCCTTGATCATCGAACTTCTTGGCAAACGCCCAGGTCGCGTTGGTCGGTTCGCCGTTGTAGACCCAGCCGGAATAAACCCGCGCGGAGTTATCCTCCCAGAGGCCGTTTGAATCTCCAGATGTCGAATAACGGATATAGAGGGCGTTCGAGTACTGGTTGTAGCACTCCACCGCCCATCGGGGATTCGTCCCCAGGAGGTAGGATGTGCCGGAAGGAACCGCGACACGTCCGGCGTACAGCCCGGCCAGCGAAATGGTATTGCTGACCGTGACCGAGAGGGGGACAGCCTGCGAGACGGGAACCGACACCGTATGCGAACCCGGGCGGACCACGATGGAACCTGCGGCAAGCGAACCCGAACCGGCGATCGTGTAGGAGTGCAGATAATTGTCGAACAACAGCAGCGCGGGGGTCGCGGCCACATCGAGCGTGACCAGCGCGTTGTTGGTCGCGGACATACCGAACACGGCATTCATCGTGTTGCCGACTCCGGGGACCTGGTCACCCAACCAGCCATTCGTCCAGTTGGCCGAAGCGCCCGCGGCCCATTCATTCGGGTGGGCGCTGGAAAGCGTCAGCGCGGAAGCGGTCAGGACTCCCGTGAAACGAAAGGCGCCGTCCGTCGAGTAGACCGTTCCGGTGCCATTCGCGAAACCATTGAAAGAACCGGAAAGCACCGCACTCTCGGCTGTTCCGATCAGCGTGAAGATCTGCGTGGGCGGCGGGACATAACCATTGACGACCTTCACAAGCAACTTCCCGGCAAACTGCGCGATTCCGGCCTTCCGGACGAGAATGTAGTCCGAGTAGGCTCCCGTATTCTGGAAGCCATTGGCCTGGACGCCACCGCCGAGCGTGAACAGATGTTCGGCATTAGTCGAAACGACCCGGTAGTCACCGAAGATTTCCGTATACCCGGCCATATCGTCGCCGCCCGGCGAAAGCCGTCCGCCGCGGTTGACGAACACACTCGGGGCAAGGGCCACGGCTTCGGACGTCAAGTTGGACGAGACAATCTGGCGGGGCGCGAGCGTGCCGCCCGTGAATTCGAACCGGTTGGTCGAAAGCCCGGCCGTATTCGCCCCGATGGAACCGGCGACCTGCATTTCGCCGCCGGAAAGCTTGTAGACGGCCTCGGCAATCGCCGGGTTATTGTTCTGGCCGAACCCGAATATGAGATTGCGGTCTTGACCGGGACTCGTGGCCGGATCGCTGCCGGTCTCGACGCCGACCCACACCTTGCCGCCGGTCTGGTTGACGATCATCACTTTGCCGTCGTTGCTGCGTTCGCCGCAGAAACGCCAGCAGTGATAGCGCGAACTGCGCAGGTTGAGCAGCCCGCCGGCCTGAATCGTCAACACGTTCGTGGCCGGGACGCAGGTTTGCGCACCCCAGCCGAACGTGCCGTATTCGGACACCAGCGTCCCGCCGTTGCGGATCGTCATCTGGCCGCCGCAGGTGAGTGTCTGTCCGTTGGTCAGAGCCACCCGTGCGCCGTCCTGGATCACAACGGTGCCGTTCGCAGTGCCCGAGAAAACTTTGAACGGCCAGCAGCCGCCGGAGAACGTGAGCGTCCGGGCGGCATACGAAGTTCCAAGCGTGAGATTGCGGATGCCGTTCGTTTTATCGGTCTGGCCGATGAGCGTGACGGGAACCGCGGCATCGAGGCCGGTGACCGTCTCGAACTGCGTGTTGCCGGTGGTGCGGATCGTGATGCCGCCGGGGGCGGTGAGGTTCACCGTGGGCGAGACCGCCGCCGGGGCGGTTAGCGCCAGTTCGAACACGGAGCCCGGATTCACGGCGTTGACCGTGCCCACCCCGGAGAGTCCGGACAGAACCGCTTTCGGCGTGCCCTGGATGCGGAGATCGGAGCCGCTTTCGGCCAGATTGACCGAACCGAAAACGGCCTGCGCGCAGTTTGTGACCCCCAGCACGGCGCCCTGGGCAAGCACCGCATCGCCGAACACCGGGGAGCTGTTGGTGACCCAGAACGTGGTGGACGGGTTCATGCGGACCGGTCCGATGGCCTGGCTCGCGCGGTTTCCGGCGACGTACACCGTTCCGGCAAGTATGGTCATGCCGCTGAACTGATTGGTCGGGTTCCTCAAACGCAGGTCGAAGTTTTGGAACTTCACGATCTCGGGCAAGACTCCTGCGGCATTCGGCCCGAAGAAGTTCTCGGTTTCGAAGGTACTGAACACGTGGATGTAGAAACGCCCCGCCGAACCCGCGCGGAGCGTGCCATTGCTCATGACCGGGGAACCGTCCGTCTTCAACAGTGCCCCGGATTCGATGGTGATGTCCGAACCGAAGAGGTTCAGGCTCCCGTTCTGGGCCGGATTGTAGGCCGAGAGCGCCAGCGAATTGACGGAGCAGACCGGCACGATGTTGGCGGCGTCGAGACCCCCTTGGTCGATGACCGCGTTGGTTCCGGAAAACCACTGGTTCAGTTTCTTGGTCGAGGAAACGATCTTCTCGACGGTTCCGTCCGCCTGAATCTTGGCGAACCGCTGCGACCACGCTGCGGGCCCGAAACAGACGGTGACCCACGGCGCGATGAAGCCGTTCGTGTTCTGCATTCCGGTGATGCGGAACGGACGGGCGGTGCCCAGAACAAACTCATCCGAGAGATTGACCGCGCCCAGACCATCGGTGCGCTGGATCGACCCAATCTGTATCGATCCCGCGTTGTTCGTCCAGTGCTGGACCGAGAGAACGCCGCTGCCGGCGGAAAGAGTCCCGAGCGTCTCAGACGCGGTGCCCCCGAAGAATTGGAACGTCGAGTTTCCCGTGGTGGCGAGCGCCGCGCCCGACTGAAGCTTCACGGCATCGTTCGAAGAGTAGTCGAGCTTGAGCAGCAGATCGCGCGGCTTGGCGACCGAAATCGCCGCAGCCCCGAGCGTATTGCTGAACGTGAGCGTGCCGCCGCCGTTGTTGCCGACGATCGGCAGGGATGCGTCGCCGGAATACTGGAGCGGAAGGTTGAACGTGGCCGACCCGCCGGCCAGGGTGATGCCGTCCGGTCCGAACGTGAACGGATCGGGGCCGGAAAGGGTCCAGGTCCCGGCCGAAAGCAGAATACCCCGGGCGCCCACGCCGGATGAAACCGCCACCGTACCCCCCGAAGCATAGTTGAACTGCGCGGTATCCGCGTTGTTCGTCCAGAGGGTTCCGCCCGAATTGAACGCCGTGCTGTTGAAATCCCACGTTCCCGACCCGATATTGCGCGTGACGGTCGCGGCCTGCAACCCGAAAGCGCACACGGCAGCCAGAAGACACCCCACTGATTTTTTCATTTCCGCAGCTCCCTTTCCCTAAAGCGCCCGATCAACAAGCCCCATCCACCGTCCACAGAATCTAAGCCATCTATTGTCTTCTAAAATCACGCGGGTAAGCAAGCCCAAACATGCGACGGGCGCCCGCGCGACGCATTTGCGGATGCCCTTACGGGCACACGGCAAACTGTTTTGTGCGGCAAACATCCCCTTAGGCAAGAGGCATACGCGGCAAGGGCAAACGACAGAGCAGTATTTACCGCCAAGCCACAAAGGGCGCCAAGCCGCACCAAGAATCAACTCCGTGTTTCTTCGTGTCCTTCGTGCCTTCGTGGTGAAAAACTAACGAGTAAAACAGAAGGAGAGTTATGAGCAAACCCGATGACGTTGCAAAGGAAGTGATTGACCAGACCGCCACGGACAAAGCCGCCGCCGATCAAGCGGTTGCCGACAAGGCTGCCGCTGATCAGGCCGCGGCTGATAAAATTGCTGCTGACCAAGCCGTCGCTGACAAAGCCGCGGCAGACCAAGCCGCCGCTGATAAGGTCGCCGCAGACAAGGCGGCTGCCGACAAGGTTGTCGCGGACCTCACTGCCGAGCGGGACACATTCAAGACCGAGCGGGATACGCTGACCGCCGAACGCGACACGCTCAAGACCGAGCACGACGCGCTCAAGGCCGAGGTGGACCGTCTGGAGAAACTGACCGGCAAAGCGGCCAAGCCCCCGGCGGGCGGTGGCGGCGGCGACAAGAAACTCACCGCCGACGAGTGGCTGGCCGAGGAGTTGAAGAAGGGCAAGTGAACCCGACCTTTTTGGACGGCAACCCAAAAAACACGAAGGCGGCCCACCGGCCGCCTTTCTTGTTTCAACGTCGCGAGTCACCGGACAGTGGAAGGCGCGCTCGGCGCGGCTTTCACTGGTACAGTGGACTCGGCTTGTTCGACCTGCTGCTCTTTATCCTCTCGTACTCTGGCTGCCGCGGCCAAGTGAAACGCACGCTGCATGCGAGTGAAGCCGATTGTCTCGCGGACGACCGGCATGTTCGATCCGGTAATCCTCCCTCCGACGGACACTCGGACACAGGGCGGTGGGTCGGCTAAGCCTGTTGAGGAGTCGTACCAGATGTACCAACCGGGGGCGAAGCGGGCGTAGGTCCCACCTGTCTCATAATCAAACATCGTGAACTCGCACACTCCATACTCCAGCCAGTTCCGGATGGGGTGCAGAGCCCGGGTAGCCGACTCGATCGCACGACGTCGTGACCACTCGGTGAGCCACAGGGCAACGAGTAGCACAATCACGATCCCAGTTGCGGTGCGGAAAAGGTTGTGGCGATCTGTTGTCATTCTTCCTTGGTCGAACGTTGTATGGACCTCAGGTCGGAACTTCACAACAGTACAAAGTTATGGGTGCCTCACTAGTATTAAAAAGCGGCTTCTTTGCACTATTGGAGATGTTTGTACGATTAGGCATTTCCAGCCTTTCGAACCGATATGGACTCGCATTTCGACATTCGACATTCCGACCGATGTTGTGCCGACGTCACGTCACGCATAACCGTTATTTGTCTAATGTCCAATCACGCCCGCCCTTTCACTTGATTTTTCGTTGCTCAATTCTCGTGATTGCCCTTAGTAAGCGCTGTCTTATCGAAACGTTCTCTTCCTCCAAATATGCTGTTTTCATCTTTTCCAAATAAGGGATTGCGGCATCGTCAAACGCTGCCAAAGTTTCTGCTGCGTTGAGTCGGACGATATTGCTTTTGTCATCAAGGAGCTTTGCAATTCCGCCGGCACTCTCTTTGGCAAGAGCGCCAAACGACCCAAGAACGGCAATTGCCTCGATTTGGCAACAGTAATTGGTTGAGAACGCATGCCGCTGAATGGCGGGCAGTAAAACAACCATCTTTGAAAGACTATTTGTTGATCGCGTCGCAGGATTGCGATTAGCTTGAGAAATCAAATTCAATAACTGTGCCGAGATGGCACTGTCCTCTTTGAGTAACTCATTGATCACACGAACCGACTCATCGCTCACTGGCACTATGGTGTTCAAGCCCGCTAGATATTCATTGTCCTCAAAACTTTGACGCCATGCCGAAGCTGTCTTGCCCTTAAGCTGAGGCACTGATTCGGGATTTGCCAACCCACTATCTAAGCAGGCCAAGGCCAAGATCAAAATACAGGCGATGTTCTTCACGCGCATCCTCCCCTTGCTACTGCAACCGTTACGGAACCGCATTTCGACTTTCGACATTCCGCCCGATGTTGTGCCGACGCCACGTCACGCATAACCGTTATTTGTCTAATGCCCAATCACGACCCCCATCTTTCCGATTTTTCCCGACACGACCCTGCTTTATTCTCGGTTGTCAAGCCTGTGGCTTGTCTCTATAGCCCATAAGGCTGCATTCGTTCAATATCCGATCTCGGTAACGATCTTGTTTTGCTCCCGATTTATGAGGACTTTTCCGGTGATTTTTCTTCTTGTAAGTTGAGTATCCTTTTTTGTGTCCAGATTGAACATCCGCCACCCACCGAGTGGGTCAGACAGAGACCTGCTATTATCATAAATTTGATAATGAAGATTTCGGCATGAATCGACAGCATAAAGTTCCGCCGCTTGATCCGGCTTTAGTCGCAACACCTCTTTTTTGTCCTGACCACCAATCCTCTGCGCATAAACCACATTGTCTACGGCATACAACATCTCATCATCAGAACTCCAGACAACTCCACGCGGATGCATTTTTTTACCTACCGGCGAGATCTCGTATACCTTTTTTTTCTCTTTCAAGTCTATAATGTGAATCCGATAGAGCAAAGAATCCTCCATGCCTTCCGATGCCATTAAGTAACGCTTTGATGGCGAGAGCTGTTTTGGCCCATATGACCCAAAAACATCAATTAAGCGGACAACCCGCATATCGTGAAGAGATAACAAACAAATTGGTTTCGCTTTCTTTCCTGGAAGGGGGTAGCCGACATCCGGATATACGAGAATATTCTCCTCATCAACCCATAACACCTCATACCCGAAAGAAGCCCGCAGGTCATCACATACACCTGTTGGAAGAACGTTAACCTTTGGATTCGTAATCGAACCAACAAAAAGGCGCATGGGGCTCTCATGTTCCCAATTTACAAAGGCGAATTTAGATCCATCTTCCGAGAACGCATATGCTTCACCCCCATAGGCTGTTGTAAAGAGCGGAAGAAAAGATGTTTCCTTATCCTTTCCGTCGAATCCGACTTTCCGCAACACGAACGTGCTCATCTCACTACGTTGAAGAGTCATGAAACCATCTTCAGTAATATACAAAGGTGCTTCTCGGAATGCCCCTTCCGTTTTCCGGACGATAATCGAAGATGTCGCAACATCGACAATACACACACCAGCGCATCCGGAAATCAATGACTGAATAAGCACCCAGAGAAGGCACTTAGACCCACCGACAATCGATATGACTTTGCCAATCTTCATTTTTTTCATTTATGGCGAACGTTGAGCTCTTGGCAACATCGGCAAGGGATCGTATCGGGGCATGGAACCGTTTTGCGGTCGCATTTCGACATCCGAACTTCCGCCCGACGTTGTGCCGACGCCACGTTACGCATAACCGTTATTTGTCTAATGTCCAATCACGACCCCCTTTTCCCTGTTCAAGTGGTTGCTCGCTAGCTATATCTGCCGCGCGTTTTGCGCCGTGCGCTTTGAGTAATTCAAACAGCTTCCGAAGTCTCTCTTCTTCCCCACGCAACTTCTCAGGTGTTTTTGGATCATAGTTCTTAATTGATTCAGGAGGCCTACTTCTATCCAGCGCAAGATTTTCTCCTGCTAGTATGGCCATGTCTAAAGGCGTCTCTTTTCCTGGCGTGTTGGCTTTGACATTGACGTCTGCACCCGCTTCAAACAACAGTTGAACTGTCTCCACATCTCTTTTGAAAGCGGCAAAATGCATTGGCGTCTCGCCTCCAGCTGTACATAAATTGACATTTGCGCCCTTGGACACTAAATATTTGGTTGCCTCTTTCTGCGAGCTGTAGATGCTCCAGTGGAGAGGTGTCCATTTTTGCGAATCCTTCTGACAATCTAGTAGGTCGGGATATTCAGCAAGCAACTTTGATAGACCATCAATATCACTCTTACGACATTTCGAATAGATGTCCGCGTCCTTCGAACAGCCCGTTGCTTGCAGAAGTAGTAGGCAGACTGAAAACATGCCAATTAGTATTCTCATTTTTTGTCTTTCAGTGGGCGAACGTCGGGAATGAGGGTCTCAGGGTCGTACCGGGACATCGAGACATTGTCCCGCCAAGATTGTTTTTCGAACTCATCATCATGATCCCTGACTTTCGTTTGCCCTACTGCCCGACACGGCCTTGCTACTTCCTTCAAACTCAATTTGTCCGTAAGTCCCGATACGACCCTGTACCTTTCCTGGTTATGCATGACTTTCATGCTTGGTGAAGTTCTTTTCAGCTTCGACAAGCCGATCAAGAATCGCCACCATGTCCTCGAGAGACGGTTTAGGATACTGAATAACATCTCGTTTGCACACTAAAACACCTTGTCTAAATGTGATGCCTTGTGCAACAGTCGGGTACACAAAGGGAAAGTGCTTCACCTTCAATGTCACAAGTGGGGTAAGCGCAATAAACACTTGGGGTGACGGTAGTGATTCTCGGGGATACCGCCTATAGAGGCAGTCAACTCGTCTGCCTTCGTAATTCCCGCAAATGCTTAGCTGATAGGATAAGATCTTGTGCTCTGAAATAGTTCCACCCACAATCTTTCGTATTTCTTCCATGAACTCCATGGCCGCTCTGTCATAGAAAGCTTGCGAGTTAATAATCGACGCCATGAATATGATTCCGGCTATACCCATCAGTAATATGGATAGTGAAAAGATCATCTCATGTTATATCCTTGTCGGCTTTGCATAACGTTGTACGGGCCTCATGCCGAAACTTTCCAATAGTACAAAGTTCTGGGCAACTCACTAATACTACAAAGCGGTTTTTTAGCAACCGTTCACGACCCCCGTCACTCACCTTGGTTCAAGGTTGCACTACCGACTAAATCAGCATCAAAATCTAACCCGCAGAAAGGGCAGAAACGGATCGTCTTGGGCACAACGAAATAGGGTCTGCCTGCATAGCCGACTAAAGGTATCAGATTCCCATGACAGTTCGGGCAAGCCAAACAAGATGCGAGTTTCCTCAAAAATAGTAGCCATAGCACAACAAATACTACGAGAACCCCTCCAAGAAGAAACATTAGAAGCGCATCTCGTCTTCCGTTATCAACCAGACCTATGATCGCGACACCGATCATTAGTCCTATCCACAAGAGCAGACCATATGCCAGCCAACCAACCCTGGTCTTTAACAATTGTCTGTATGTCATTGCTTTTCTCTGCCAGACACCTTAATGAGGATCAAACTCAGCGGCGAGCACAACATTTCTCCAAACTGATAGTCCTCATCGCTCACGCTGGAAATCAACACCTTGCAGCGCCGTCTTTAGCCAGAACAACGGTGACAGGCCTCACGGCCATGCCTCTAAAAGCACCGCAAACGCCGCCGTGCCGCTCACCACCATCATTTGAACGTTAGCATACGCCCCGTCCCTTTTCAAGCCGCCCCTTCCCGCCCCCATCCCCGTTCTCCGGCTTTCCGCCTTCCGTCCTCCGTCCTCAATCTCCCCTCCCCGCTCCCCTTCCCATCCCCCCTACTTCCCATAACCTCCGTAACTATTATAGGGGGCGCGCGGTTTCCCCGTCCGCCCGAACAAAGACAAGGAGCGTTATGGACACCACCACCATGAAGGGCACGGTCCAGGGCTATTTCGACCGGGCTTTCGACGAGATGACCGACAAGGAGCTTAAAAACCCGCTCGCCAACAGCGGCCTGGGCGTGAAAGCCAAGCTGGCCCCGAATTCGGGGACGTTCGTCCAGTTCCGCAAGTTCGGCGACCTGGCGCTCGCCACCGAGGCGGCCAGCGACTCGCCCAAGATGTACGGCGAGACCGAGGAGCCCAGCGCCTCGATGGTCGTGCCCGACGAGATCTTCCAGGTCTCGACGCAGGACCCTTTAGGAGTTAGCAGTTAGGATTTAGGAGTTCGGAATTGGCGTCGGAAAGGCCAGTGTCACACCTTTTTCGTTCACACGCGTACGGCCCGGTTATGCCCAAAGAACGCCCGTTGTCACATCATTACCACTCCTATCTCCTAAATCCTAACTCCTCCTTGGATCGGCCCCTGGCCGTGTTCGTGACCAACCTCGACAGCGCCTATGTGGCGGCGCCCAAGCCCTTCCGCACGATCTACGCGGGCGGCGCGGTGCCTTGCGCGCGTGGATTTATCAGCCGGCAGACCGGCGGCGGGCGAAGTCCGCTAAAAACCGTGCGCCGCGCCCTTTCCGGTGTCGTCCCATTTGAGGCAACCTGAAAGCGGCTCCCCGAACCTTTTCCGCCTCGGCGTCATGAACCGAGAGGCAACGCGCGCTCCGACATTATAAGACTTTGGTATTGACTATTTTTGCCCCAATCCGCAATATAAGTGTTAAGCATGCGTGTGGGCACGTCATCGGCCAAGCCTATAGGATGCCCGTAAAAGATAACCAGAACAGACTCCAATATGACGCTGGCACAGAAGTTTGCCGGCATCGCGTGAAAGGGTGTACAATGAACCTATGTCCGTGTGGTCCCGGTCGCTTGTCGTCTGCCGTCCGCCAGTCGCTGTGGGCTGTCCCCTGCGCGCTGCTCGCGGTTTCCGCGTTCTCCCTGCCGCCGCCCCTGCGCGTCATGCCGCTCGGCGACTCGATCACCTACGGCGCCAACAGTGACGGAATCGGCGGCGGTTACCGCTACCCGCTCTATGTCGCGCTCACCGCGGCGGGCTACAACATCGATTTTGTCGGCACCCAGACCTCCATCCCCCACGCCGGCCTCGGCGCGGAGATCAACCACGAGGGCCACAGCGGCTGGCATGTCTCCTCCGCCAGCAACGGCCTCTATGAGAACATCCTCACCTGGCTCTCGCAGACCGATGACCCCGACGTGGTCCTCGTCCACATCGGCACGAACGACACCGGCGACGTCCCGAACTACCCCGGAACCATCGGCGAACTCGACGCGCTTATCAGCCGCATCGCCGCCGCCCGCCCCTACGCGCACATCATCGTCACCACCCTGCTGAAACGCGGCGCGGACGAACTGGACTCCAGGAACGTCCTCATCAACACCTACTTCAACCCGTACGTCGAAGGCGTCGTCCAGGCCCACCAGCTGGCGGGCCGCCGCGTCCATTTCCTCGACATGCACGCCTACCTCGAACGGACGGACATGTACGACAACCTGCACCCGAACAACGCCGGTTACGGCAAAATGGCCGCCGCCTGGTTCACCGCCGTCACCAATATCGTCTCCCCCTACGGAGACCGCATACCGCCCGCCTTCGTCTCCCTCAAGGCCTCCTCCGCGAACACGCTCACCGTCACCTTCTCCAAACCCGTGAACCTCGCCGCCTCCCCCGCCTTAGCCAACCCCGCATCGTGGGATATTTCCACCGCCGGAGCCAACCCCGCACCGCTGGGGGTTTCCCCCGCCGCAGCCGTCACCGCCGTGTCCGCGCTCTCCGCCGACCTGCGCACCGTCACCCTCACCGTTTCCGGCGTCTCTCCGTCCGCCGTTTCCACGCTCGCCTTCGCCGGAACCGTCACAGACCTCGTGCCCGCCTCCCAAGGCGGCCCCTTCACCGCCTCGCTGTCCGGCACGGTCGGCACCTTCGCCGCGTCCGGCGCGCGCATCTGGACCGGCCTCGGCTCCGACTCCCTCTGGTCGACCGCCGCCAACTGGACCGGCAACGCCGCTCCCGCCTCTTCCGAAACGGTGTTCTTCACCGGCTCCGGCAACGGCAAGACTGCCGTCGCCCTCGGCAGCGGCGCGACCGCCGCGGGCCTCACCTTCGCCCCGGACGCGGCCGCTTACACGATCGGCCTCCCGAGCGAGACGCTGACCCTCTCCGCCAATGCCACGCTGACCCTCTCCGCCGGTTCGTCCAACGCTCAGAGCGTAGCGTCCACACTCCTCGTCGGCGGCAACCTCAACGTCTACAATAACGAGTCGTCCAAGACCCTCACCCTCAACTATACCAACAACGCCACCCGCTATGTCTACGTCTACGGCAGCGGCCCCGTCACCTTCGACACTCTCCGCCGCCCCGCCGGGACAGAAGCCACCGACAGCAACTACGCCCAACTCGAACTCCGCACCCCCGCCCCCGTCACCTGCACGGGCCCCGTAACTCTCGGCAGCCTTTGGAAGGACAGCGTCTATCCGCCCAGCGAACTTATACTGGCCCCGCACACGACCAACATCATCTGCCGCAACAATTGGGAATTCGCCCTCTCCGGATGTACCATTTCCGGCGGCGACGGCACGGTCCTGCGCCTCCTCCATGCCCAGGCGAACACCCCGGCGGCCATCGCCATCCAGACCGTCAACCCCGTCACCATCTCCGTCCGCCTCGAGTGCCCCACCGGTCTAGCCACCCTGAACAAGGGATCCGGCGGCTGGACGAGAGGCACCCTCATCCTGAACTATCCCGACAACCAGATCGACAGCGCCGTCTCCATCGACCAAGGCAACTGCTTCCAGGTGCCCTTCCTCGCCCCCAACGGCACCCCGAACCCCCTCGGCGCCTGCACGACCGTCAACTTCATCAACCCAAACAACGGCGGCGTCTACGCCCGCCTGCGCGTCACCGGCGCCACCGCGTCCTCCACCGACAAGGCGTTCACCGTCGACAAAGACCGCGCCGTCATCGAGAATGCCGGCACCGGCACCCTTGCCCTCACCGGCCCCTTCTCCGGCGCGGGCACGTTCGTCTTCGATGCCTTCGGCAACATGTCGCTTTCCAGCGTCCGCTCCGGCACCGGCGGCCTCGTCAAGACCGGCGCCGGCACCCTCACCCTGACCGCCGTCAACACCCACACCGGCACAAACTCCGTAGAAGGCGGCACGCTTGCCCTGCCCTCGGGCGCCGCGCTCGGATCAGGCCCGCTCATGCTCAGCGGCGGCACGCTCGCCCTCAATCCCGCCGCAGCCGACGGCTACTCCGCGTCCCTCCCTGCGGTCACGCTCACCGCCGCCTCGTCGCTGACCGTCCCCGCCGCCGCCTCGGCGTCGTCGGTCACGCTCGCCTCGCTCACCCTCAACGGCTACACGCTCTCGGTCAACGCCCCGTCCGCCGGCTCCGCAGCGAACCGCCTCTTCGTCACCGGCCTCGCCAACGGCCCGGCCAGCGGCATCATCCTCAACGGCGGCCCCGCAACCTACAGTTCTGTCAGCGGCCTCGCGCCGCTCTCCCTGCCCGCCGCCGCCATCGTGAACGACACGCTGCCGAACGCCGCCGGCTCCGCCGCCACCGCGTCCGCCGCGCCCGCGACGTCCTTCTCCATCACCCAGCCCCTGACCACCCTCGGCCAGTTCAACTATACGGCTTCCGGACCCGCCACGCTCGACCTCGGCGGCGGCATCCTCGCCCTCGACTACCTCACGGCCTCTCCCTCCGCGCTCGCGGTCATCAACGGCACGCTCACCGCCTCGGGAGCCTCAACCAACACCATCTACCCCGGCCTGCGCACCGTCAGCGTCGTGCCCCTCACCTCGGACGCCGCCACCGGCCTCTCCACCTCCAAGACCTACTCGCACCTCATCGACTTCGGCAACCAGGCCGCCGCCACCATCAACGGCGTGGCCTTCATCCAGGGCGCGGCCAACGGCACCGGCACCGGCTACTCCGGCTTCCCCAACGGCAACGGGTACGACGGCTTCAATTCCTGGACGAACACCCTGCCGCCGGCGACCTGCTCCGGCCTGCTGCAGCTCCTCCGCGACATGAACTACGCCGGCAACTGGACCGGCCAGCTCACCGGCCTCACCCCCGGCGCGGTCTATGAAGTCACCCTCTACTTCCGCGCTTGGGACGCGCCGCCCTCGACCCAGGAACGCCGCAGCCTCTACCAGTTCTACTCGGCCTCCTCCTCGCAACCGGACACCTCCATCATCTACGCCAGCCAGCCCAACTCCGCCAACGCCCTCGTCTACCGCTACATGGCCCCGTCCAGCGGTACCCTCAAGATCGCCGTCACGGCCGTCGCCGTTAACGGCAATGTCACCAGCGGCTGTTTCGGCCTCTCGAACGAGCGGCTCGCCGCCGCCTCGGGCACCCCGCCCACGTCGGGTTCCCTCGCCCTCTCCGGCCCGCTGTCTGTCTCCGCGGCCCTCGTCGATAACGGCGCGCCCACCGCGCTCACCGTCGCCGGCACCAGCCCGATGACGCTCTCGGGCCCCGTCTCGCTGACCGGCTCCGTCCGCCTCGACGCGCCGCTCACGCTCGCGCCCGGCGCGGCTGTCACGCAAGCCTTCAACGGACCCGTCTCGGGCAACGTGCCCCTCACCCTCAACGGCGCTGGCCGGGCCATCCTCAACACCGCCAATCCCGCCCTCACCGGCCCGGTGGTCGTCTCCAACGGCGTCCTCGAAATCGCGCACTCGCAGTCGCTCGGCGTCTCCGTCCTGCCGGGCGTCACCGTCACGGCGGGCGGCGCGCTCGCCATCGGCCAGGCCCCCAACAACGCCATCGCACTCGCCAAGACCGTCACCATCGCGGGCAGCGGGACGGATGGGCTCGGCGCCCTGCGCTTCGACTATGACGCGCAACAGTACAACGCGTTCGCGTCCGTCGCCCTCGCGGACGACGCCGCCGTCGGCGGCAAGGGCCCCACCCCTTTCCCGTACGACGGTACCCGCGGCCGTTTCGATCTCCGCAACGGCACGCTCGGCTTCGGCGGCCACACGCTGAGCAAAGTCGGCTCCAGCTCCTTCGTCATCGCCTCATCCAAGGCCACAGGCCTAACCCCAGGGGCGTCCATCAGCGTTCAGAGCGGCGTCCTCGGCCTTGAATCCGCCACCGACCTCGGCGGCTCATCCTCCAACACCGCATCCGTCGCCGCAGGCGCGACCTTCGACCTCAACGCCACCACCCTCCCGGTCAACTGGACGCTCGCCCTCGCGGACGGCGCGCGCCTCTCCGTCCGTTCGGGCGCCACCAACCAAAACATCTGGGCCGGCCCCGTCACCCTCGGGAGCGGACAGGCCATCCTCGACGGGCTAACCTCTTACGCGCACAGCAGCATCGCGGGCAAAATTTCCGGAACCGGCGGGCTGCTCAAGTCCTTCGGCGGCTACACCTACTTGCTCAATCCCGCCAACACCTTCTCCGGCGCCATCGCGGTCACCAACTCGCTGCTCCACGCCTACGCGCCCGGCTCCGTCCCGACAGCGCCCGCCGCGCTGACGGTCTCCGGCACCGGCGAGTTCGCCGTCCGCTACGCGTCTGACGGCTGGTCGCTCGCGCAGATCGAGACGCTCGCCTCGTCAGGCGCCTTCCAGTCCCGCGCCGCCTACCTCGGCATCGACACCGCCGCTTCCGACCTCGCCTACACCGCCGACTGGCCCGCCACCGGCGTCGCCAAGCTCGGCCCCTACGCCCTTACGCTCACGGGCGGCTGGTCGCTCCCCGCGGGCATCCGCGTCCACGACGGCACGCTCGACCTCAACGGCTGTAACGGCGGCAGCCTCAATCTCGGCACCAACAACGTGCAGGTCGGCTTCGACAACTGGGCCGCCTCCTGCGGCGTCCTCCCGCTCTCCGGCAACACCGCCATCACCACCGACGACAACGGCTACAATCGCGCCCAGCCCAGCATCGGCGTCGGCACGCTCGGCTCCTCGCGCGGCGTCCTGACGATCAGCGGCAACTCCTTTGTCAAAGGCCGCCTGTTCGTCGGGCGCGACAACTCTTCCGCCGGCGCGGTCTACCAGACCGGCGGCGTCTTCCTCAACACAGGCGGCTCCGGCGCCGACGGACGCATCGGCGAATCCGGCTTCGGCTATTACGAGATTTCCGGCGGTTCACTCACCAACAAGGGCTACTCCCAGCTCAGCTACAACAACACCGCCTACGGCACCCTCCGCGTCAAAGGCGACGGCCATGTCGTCCAAAACTCAGGCACCCCGCCCGCCCAAGGTACGGGCGGCGACAACCCCGCGTCCTGCTACGGAGGAAACCTCGGAACCCGCGCGGGTTACGGCCACATCTTCCTGTCCGGGAACGGCACCCTCGACACCGGCGCTGCCGCCCTCAACCTCTGCGAGTGGGACGGTGCCAACAGCTATAACAACGGGTACGGCTTCCTCACCCTCGAAGGGAACGCCTCGGTCTCCGCCAACGCCGTTATCCTCGCCAACCGCAACAGCTCCCCGCTCGCGGTCGTCACCCTCAAGGGCGGCACCCTCGCCACCAAGTACCTCCAGAAGGGCGGCAACAACGCGTCGGGCAACACAGCCCAAGCCGCAGTCAATTTTGACGGAGGCGCGCTCAGCGTCCGGGAGAGCGGCTCCGCCATCCGCGCCGGCGCGTACAACACCCCCGCCCTGCTCACCGTCCACCCTGGCGGCGCGGTCATCGACACCCCTGCCGGCATCAACGCCACCCTCGACCTCCCGCTGACCTCGGCGAAGACCGGCGTCGGCTTCATCGAGCTCAGCGCGCAAGGCTCCGGCTACATCGCGCCGCCCGCCGTCCTCATCACCGGAGGCGGCGGCACCGGCGCGGTCGCCGAAGCCGTCCTCAGCAGCGGCGCGGTCACCGGCATCCGCATCCTTTCCCCCGGTACGGGCTACACCTCCCTTCCGTCCGTCACTCTCAATGGCGGCGGCCCGCTCTCAGCCGCCAGCGTCCGCACAGCCTCCCTCGGCGTGCCCGCCGCGCTGGACGGCGGCCTCACCAAGACCGGCCCAGGCACGCTCACCCTCACCGTCACCAACGCCTACAACGGCCCCACCACCGTCGCAGGCGGCACCCTCGTGCCCTCTGTGGCAGGATCATTGCCCGCCAGTTCGGACCTCGTGCTCTCCGGCGGCACCCTCGTCCTCGGCGGACGTGCCCACACCAACCTCTCAACGCGCGTCAGCGGGTCCGGCGGCCTCGCCGGCGGTTCGCTCGCCACCGTCGCCCTGGTGAAGGACGGCAGCGGCAGCTTCGACCTCTCCACCCGCGTCACCCCGCGCGCCGCCAGCCTGGCCGCCTCCATCCGCGCCGCCAAGGTGCCCGGCCTGCGCGAGTACCGCCTGAACGGTTCCTATACCAACACCAACGGCATCGACACCGCCGCCACCGGCCCCTCAGTCCAGCTCTCCACCCGCGCCCTCCTCGGCAACGTCACCTCCGCGAACGGCGGCGCGACCGTCAACGGCGCCTGGTGGCCCGACAACTCCGTCTACGTCTATGCCGGCTACCTTTGGAACAACGCGCCGACCAACGTCACCTGGACGTTCATGCAGAACATGGACGACTCCTTCCTGATACGCCTCGACAACAACGTGATCCTCAACAAAGGCTTCACCACGATCCTGCCCTACCGTTCAGTCGCCAACACCAGCACCGTCTGCACCGTCACCCTCTCGCCCGGTCCCCACGCCGTCGAGATCCGCGCCGGACAGGGCTCCGGGGGCGTCGGCGGCACTTGGACCAAGACCGACGGTTCCCGCCCGGCCTGGGGTGTCGACCGCCTCGCCCGCAACGACGAGCGCTACGCCGACTACTGCGAATTCCTGACCGACCCCGGCGACGGCTCCGTCTTCACCGTCAACAACCCCTACGACGACCTCGGCATCGCCTTCACGCCGGTCTCCGGCGCGGTACCGGCCCTCCCCGCCGACGTGACCGCAGGCGTAGGCGACCTCGCCAAGGGCTTCACCCTCGTCTACGCGGGCACCGTCCCCACCGTCTCCGACACCATCTTGAACGACGCCTTCTGGAGCGTCAAGAACACGAACGTCTCCAACCGCTTCGACCGCGTCGCCTACGTGCTCGCCCTCGAGCATCCCACCTACGGTCGCCAGTGGGTCTGGGCCTCCTTCGAGCCGCCCTTCACCGACCGCACGAAGCTCGCCATCCCGATCACCGCCAAACGGATGTGTTTCCAGAAGCGTGTCAACCACCTCACCGTCCGTGCCAGCGCCAACTCCAACGTCACCGCCGCGGATGACGTGAATACCGGCAACATCGAGTGGTACCCCAACGACTACAACAACGCCCTGCCCGACAGCAACGCCTTCGACCGCGGCTACGTCGGCGATGGCGCCACGTATGACTTCGACGACAGGAACTCAGGCACCGAGTCCAATTTCTATGGCAACGCCGGCGGTTACGGCAGTTTCCAGGTCCACAACTTCGGACTCAACCAAACCCTCCTCGCGGTCAACCATTTCGGCAGAACCGGCTACAAGCCCTGCATCGGCATCGGCAACAAGCCCGGCGACCCCATGAACCGCGACTGGACGTTCACCGAGAACGCCGACCAATACACCGTCCGCGAGCTCTACATCCTCACCCGCGACGTGACGCCCGTGACGGTAGAGGCCCCCGCCGTGCAGGTCAACGGAGGCACCCTGCGCGTCGTCAACGCCGCCGGCACGCTGCCGGTTCCCGCCGACATCCGCGCCAAGGTCGGCACCCTCGCCGACGGTTACGACACCGTCTACTACTCCCCCGTCCAGACCACCGCCACCGCCGCCAACAACGGCACAGCCTACTCCATCGACAACTCCGCCGCGTCCGCGCCCTTCGACCGCGTGGCCTACTTCTACGAACTCAGAAAGATCGGCGAAACCACGTCCACCTGGGTCTGGGTCTCCTTCACCGCCCACACGCAGGACCGGACCAAGCTCGGCTATCCCAACCGCAACGGCGCCACCTTCAAGTGGCAGCAGAAGGTCTACAACATGGACGTGCGCTCCAACTCCACCAACGTGAACGAGGTCACCGGCGCGAACACCGGCAACCTGGAGATCTGGCCGTCAAACTACGGCACCGGCACGACGCTCGGAGACATCGGCGGCAACGCCAACGTCTTCGACTTCGACGACAACGGGGCCGACACCAGTCTCGGCCACGGCTCCTTCCAGATCCACAACTGGGGCGCTGGCCAGGTCCTCTTCTCCCTCGCCCACTGCGGCAGCTCAGGCAATAATCTTGGCTTCGGCATCGGCAACGATCCCAACCCGCCTGTCGGCAAGACCACCGCCTACGACTATACCTGGACCGAAAACGCCGGCCTGTTCGACATCCGCAACCTTTACGTCTTCGTCCGCCCGGCCGCCAACCCTGCAGACGTCGGGAATCTTCTCGCGGACGCGGAGGTTCATCTCGCAGCCGGCGCGACGCTCGACCTCGGCGGCGCGACCCAGGCCGTCCACTCGGTCACCGGCGCGGGCACGGTCTCCAACGGCGTCCTCGCCGCCGGCACCGTCCTCAGCCCGGCCGGCGACGGCGTCGTCGGCACGCTCGCCCTTTCCGGCGTCGGGCTTGCCTCCGGCACGCGCTACCACGCCGATCTCGGCGACCTGCTGGACGTGACCGGTCCGCTCGACGTCTCCGGCCTGACCGTAAGCATCAACAACCCCGCGGCGCTCGAGCGCTCGCAGACCTACACGCTCATCAGCACCACGGGCGGGATCACTGGCACGGCCACGCTCGACACCGTATTGCCGTCGGGATGGAAACTCCTGCGCCGCGGCAACGACCTCCTGCTCTTCACGACCGGCGGAACGATCCTCAGGCTCAAGTAGCCGCGTGTCGGCGGCGGCCCGCGCCGCCGCCGACACGCCAGTTCCCGCAGCCGTTTTCTGCCGCCCGGCCCTCCCGTGGATAGTTACGCCCCCTTGCGGGGCGCCCCTCCCCCCCCGCCATCAGATGAGGACGGGAGGGTTCTGCCAACCGTTTGGCTTGGTTTTTGAACTCATAAGCTGGCCCCCCTGTCCGGCGTGGGCCGGGCCGCCGTCGCATGATCACAAGATACGCACGACCTTTATCCTTCAACATCTCAATCGCACGCTTTTCGGCGTCATCCCATTTGAGGCAACCTGAAAGTCGCGCTTCCCGAACCTTTTCCGTTTCTGCGTCCTGAATTGTGAGGCCACGCTTCAGCAAGTGGATACTGAAACTGCCCAATCGCCAACCCCGGGCGCGCTTGAAGAATCGCATCGGCTTTGTTACCCTTGGCGGCGGTGAGACGCGCCCTGCATGTCGCGCCGGATCGCGCCCGTCTCCAATTCAACGCCAAACGAAACCGGGGAATCCATGAAACTCACGTACGCCTTGCTTCTGTCCCTCTGCCTGACGTTGCCCTTTGCCGTCTCGGCGCAGCCGGGTCCCGAGCTCCCGAAAACACGGGTCTTGCTCATCACCGGCGGCCACGGCTTCGAGCGCGAGCCGTTCTTCCGGATGTTCAGCGAAAATCCCGCCATCACCTTCACGGCCGCCGAGCACGCCAAGGCCAGCGCCACCGTTTGGGAACGCGATGACCTGACCAACTTTGACGCGGTCGTGCTCTACGACATGCCGGCCACGATCACCGACGCGCAAAAGGCGAAATTCCTTTCGCTCTTTGAGCGCGGCACCGGTCTCGTCGTACTGCATCACGCGCTTTGCTCCTTTCAGAACTGGCCCGACTACGAGCGCGTCATCGGCGGCCGCTATCCCCAACCGCCCCAAGGGCAGCCGCAGGTCACCGACACGGTCGGCTACGAGCACGGCGTGGAGGTTCCCGTGGTCATCGCGGACACGGGGCATCCCATCACTTCCGCACTGAAAGATTTCACGATCCGCGACGAGATCTACTGGGGCTTCCGCGTCGGCGCCGATGTACACCCCTTGCTCACCACCACCCATCCCAAATCGGGCAAACCGCTCATGTGGACCCGCACCGAGGGCAAGTCGCGCGTCGTCTACCTGCAGTTCGGCCATGACCATCTGGCGTACGAAAATCCGAATCTCCGCGACCTTGTCGCCCGCAGCATCGCATGGGCGGCTCGGCGTTAAACCTCACGGATCAAAAGTCCGTGGACAACAGAACCCCGCATCCCCAAACACCCGGCCTTGCCTTATGCGCATGAAAACCGCCCGACTGCTTCGCTTCTCCGTCCTGCTGACCCTCACCGCCTGGGCGGAGGACAACCCCCTGCCGAACCCGGGCTTCGAGGATAGCGACACGATGTGGTCGGCCTCCGGTTCAGCTCAGTTCATTCCGGAGGCCGCGCATGCCGGCAAGCTGGGGTTGCGCGTCGGCCTCGCCTCCTACAGCGCTGACGGCGCCTCCGTGACGAGCGCGCGGTTGCCGGTGACGCACGGGCAGGAGCTCGCGCTTGCGTTCCACGCCCGCAGCCAAGCCCCCTGCAGCGGCGCCTACCTCTGGCTCTACAACGCCGCGGGCAAAGCCGTGAACCCGCCCAAGGGCTGCAACACCGCCTGCTGGGTCAGCCAAACCAACCATGTCTGGGAGGCCTACACGCTGAGGACCACGGTGCCGGCCGGCGTTGCCGCCGTCGCCGTCTGGGTTCACGCCTCGCCCGGCGTCCCCGGCACGGCGGACTATGACGACTTCGTCCTGACGGGAATCGCACCCGGGGCGGCCGCCACGCCGCCGCCCGCGGCCCGCAAGAGCCGCGCCGCCCAACCGGTCGACCCGGCTTCGCTCCCGCCCCGCAAGAAGCCGGCGATCATCGTCCTCAAGCTCGACGACGTCAAGCAGATCCGCGGCAGCGTGCACGCGGCCTGGAAGCGCGTGGACGAGGCTCTCGAAGCGCGGCACATCAAGGCCTCCTACGGGGTGATCTGCGAGACCCTGGCAGAGGCCACGCCCGAGTACGCCAACTGGATCAGGACGCGCCGGGCTTCCGGCCGGGTCGAGTTCTGGTTCCACGGCTGGGACCACGGCCCGCACGACGTGGACGGCCAGCCGTGCAACGAATTCGCGGGCTGGCGCTATGACGGGATGAAGGCGCTGGTCGACCGCTCCCAGAAGGCCGCGCTGGACAAGCTCGGCTTCGCTTTCCTGACCTTCGGTCCGACCGGCAGCGGCGCGCCCGGCCCGGGGCTCGACGCGACCGCCCTGCAGGTGATGCGCGACGATCCGCACATGAAGGTCATCCTCTATCCCATGCCGCTGGACGAGATGGGGAAGAAGAGCGCGGCGGATGGCAAGCTGACGATCCTGGACCGCGTTTGGGCCGTGAATCTGGAAAGCGCGGTGGGCGTCCCGGATTGCCGGCGCCTGATCGAGGGGTACGCCGCGAACCCTGAGCGCGAATACTTCGTCCTGCAGGGCCACCCGGCCATGTGGGGCGGGGAGCGCTTCAACGAATTCCTGCGCATCCTCGACTTCCTGACGGCTCAGAAAGTCGCGTTCATGACGCCTTCGGAGTGCGCGGCCGCGCTCAGCAAGAAATAGCCCGCAGCCCCCTGCACGTTGCCGCGGATAAAATACCACTGGCGATCATCATTCGGACTGAAGACGCCCTGTGTCGGCTGGCAGGCCGAGCGCTCCGTGCCGCGGCATTGAGCGACCCGCGGCGGCGCAGGAGCGCACGCCCTACCGAACAAAGGCCACATGATTTCAGCTGATGGTCCCAGACGGTCACCCGCGCATCTTGTGCTTGAGAAACAAGGCCAACTTGATGTCATCCGTCTGGACTTGGCTGCAAAACCACGCGATCAGCCATTTGCTCAGGCTCTTGGCATATTCGTCCAGATCGACATCCCCTTCCAAATCCGACGACAGCGTGTCCGTCCAATCCCGGAAAAAATCGTGCTTCGCGCGGTGCTCCTCGTAGGCGGGATATTTTTCCGAGCGCATGAGCTGCTCTTCCGCGTCCAAATGCTCCATGGCATACTGGATGACCGCGCTTCTTTCCAGAAACAGCATTTGCCGCTCGACGTTCCCGCGCCTGGCCAAATCGAAAAGCCGGTCCACCAGATCGGCATACGCTTCGTGCTGTCGGTCGATGAGAGGAATCCCCGTCATCAGCAGCCGCCGGTCAATTTTCATCGGTTACCCCGTGCACGCATCGTCCCTTCCTTGACACCGCCGCGCGGCGCTCCGTTCAGATCTGCCGCTCCAGCACCATGGCCGTGCGGCACGGCAGATAGACCTTGATGATGTTGCACAACTCGTTGCCGCGCATCTCGGTCAAGAGCTCGAAAGTCTGGTCCGGCGCGATGCGCGCGTGACCGCCGAAACGGTCCGCGTCGCTGTCCAGGATCAGCCGGTATTTGCCCGGCGGCACGACCACCGCATAATCGGCGACCGACAGCGAGCTGTGGAAGTTGAAGATGAAGACCAGCGGCCCGCGCTGGAACACGAGGATTTTATTTTTGTCCGAAACGAACAGCCTGCGGGGCACGGTCCCGTCCAGCGCCTCGTAGCGTTTGACCGTATGGATGATCGCCTCGTCGAACTCGCCCATGCACCAGTACAGCAGGTCGGGGTTGTCGCGCAGCGCCCACTGCCGGCGCGCGTAGTGGTACGAGAAGTTGTTGCCTTCGCGCGGGAAATCGATCCACTCGGGATGGCCGAACTCGTTGCCCATGAAGTTCAGATAGCCGTGGCCGGCGGTGGCCAGCGTGGCCAGGCGCGCCAGCTTGTGCAGCGCCACGCCGCGGCCCGTCTTGAGATTCTGCGAGGCGCGCGACATGGCGTCGTAGATCGCCGAATCCACCAGCTGGAAGAACAGCGTCTTGCCGCCCACCAGCGCCTGATCGTGGCTCTCCACGTAATTGATCGTCTGCTCGTCCGCGCGGCGGTTGGTCAGCTCGTGCCACAGGTAGCCGATGTTCCAGTCCTCGTCGCGCACGTCGCGCACCAGCCGGAACCAGCACTCGGGGACGCCCATGGCCATGCGGTAGTCGAAGCCCGCGCCGTAGTCGCTGACCGGCGCGGCGATGCCGGGCATCCCGCTCACGTCCTCCGCGATCGTGAGGGCGTCCGGCCGGACCTCGTGGATCAGGCGGTTCGCGAGGTTGCAGTAGACCCACGCGTCCTCGTCCACCGTCTCGTCGAAATACTGGCTGTAGTCCGTGAAATCCACGCCCAGCCCGTGGTGCAGGTAGAGCATGCTGGTGATGCCGTCGAAGCGGTAGCCGTCGAAGTGGAACTCGTCGAGCCAGAAGCGGCAGTTGGAGAGCAGGAAATGCAGCACGTCGGTCTTGCCGTAATCGAAGCAGCGCGAGTCCCACGCCTCATGCCAGCCGCGCAGCCCGTTGTGGAAATACTGGTAGGGCGTGCCGTCGAAAAGCGACAGGCCCTCGCGCTCGTTTTTGACCGAATGCGAGTGGACGACGTCGATGATCACCGCCAGCCCCGCCAGATGCGCGGCGTCCACCAGGGCCTTGAGCTCCTCGGGAGTGCCAAAGCGCGACGAGCAGGCGAAGAAGCTGGAGACGTGATAACCGAACGAGCCGTAGTAGGGATGTTCCATCACGGCCATGAGCTGGATCGTGTTGTAACCGGCCTTGATGATGCGCGGCAGCACCTGTTCGCGGAATTCGGTGTAACTCCCCACCGTCTCTTTGTCTTGCGCCATGCCGACGTGCGTCTCGTAAATCAGCGGAGCCCGCTTGGGAACCGTGAAGACGGGAATCTGCCACACATACGGCGGCGGATCCCACACCTGCGCCGCGAAAAGCAACGTGGCCGGGTCCTGGATCACGCGCCGGGCATAGGCGGGGATGCGTTCGCCGCGGCCGCCGTCCCAAACGACCTCCAGCCGGTAATATTGGCCGTGCCGGAAAACGTCCGCCGCCAGAGCCAACTCCCAGACATCCCGCCCGGGAAGCCGCCGGAGCTTGAAGGCGTCGCGCGTCTGCCACCCGGAGAAATCGCCCACCAGCCAGATCGCCGTCGCGTGCGGCGCCCATTCGCGGAAAATCCAACCCTGTTCGCTTTTATGCAGCCCGTAATACTCGTGCGCGCAGGCGAACTCAGCCAGCGAACCCGGCGTCTTCGCCAACGCCGCGGCCCGCTGCGCGGCCTGGTCGGAGCGCTTGCGGATGATCTCGGCATACGGCCCCAGATACGGGTCGTCCAACAGACACGAACGGATCGGTGAAACCGGCATAGCCAGAGCTCCTGATGGTTATGGACTGCGGCGACTACTCAAAGGAACGCACCAAGGGGCGGTTCAGCATCTTCTCGTAGATGTCGATGTAACTCTTCGCGCACGTCTCGTGATTGAAACGCGCCAGCCCCTCGCGCATGACGCGCCCGATGTTCCGTTCGCGCTCCTCCACCGGTCGCTTGTAAAACTCCATCGCCTTGTCCATGGCCCACTCCAGCCCGCGGCTGTCGTAGATCTTGAACACGAACCCGTTGCCCTTCTCGCTGGCCACGTCGAGATGCTCGACGGTGTCGTGCAGCCCGCCGGTGTCGTGCACCACCGGCAGCGAGCCGTAGATCTGCCCCACCATCTGCGGCAGGCCGCACGGCTCGAAAAGCGACGGCACCAGGGTGAAGTCCGACGCCGCGTAGCCGAGCTGCGAGAGCGGCTGATTGAAGTCGCAGACCGCCAGGCGTCCGTAGAGGTCGTGGAAACGCAGGATGTCGTGGAACGGCTGCTGGTAGGCGCCGTTCGCCACCACCGCGATCTGGACGCGCTGCTTCCAGTGCCGCGCCATGAACCGGTAAAGGATGTCCGTCAGCAGTTGCGGCCCCTTCTGCGCGGGGTCCAGGCGCGACGGCCAGAAAAAGATCGGCGCGTCGGGATTCTCCTCCAGGCCCACCTTGTGCTGGAACGAGATCTTGTTCGCGCGCTTGGCCGCGGCGTGCGTCTCGGCCGTGTAGCGCACGTCGATGTTCGGATCGGTCTCGGGATTGTCCGACGCGTCGGGAGCGTTCAGGATGCCCGCCGCGCAGCCCGAACGGTACTTGTTGCGGATCTCCTCGCGCAGCGCGCTCGGAATGAAATTGTGCCAGCCGTTGACGACCTCTTCCAGGAACGTCGGGCTCACCGTGTTGATGAAGTGCGAGGCGAACACGCCGCTGGCCTGCATGTCGATCGGGTTGGTGTTGCGCGACTCCTCGTAGTTGTACGGCACGCGCGTGTAATACAGGTTGCCCCAGAACTCGGCCGCATCGATGCCCGAATCCTCGATCTGCGACAAGCTCAGGTGGTGCGTGTGGATGTTGTGCACCGTGAAGAGGCAGGGAATGCCCATGCGCCGCGCCGCGGCCGGAATCAGGCCCGTCATCCAGTCGTTGCAGTGGATCAGGTCGGGCTGCACCGTCGGAATGATGTTGTTGATCACCTCGCGCGAAAAGGCCAGCGCCAGCTTGGGATTCTCGTTCTGCGAATGGCTGTAGACCGTGTCGCGGTAGTAGAAAATGCGGTCCTCGGCCAAATGGATGCGCGAATCCGGCAGGCGGCTCTTGTAGACGCGCAGCTCGTCGCTGATGAGCTGGCCCACATCGATATGAAACATGCGCCGGTAGTGCGGCAGGGCCACGTGCACGTCAGCGCCCAGATCGAACAGCGCCGCCACCAGCGAGGCCGAGACGTCCGCCAGCCCGCCCGCCTTCGCGTTCAGTTTACACGCCATGTTCCCCATGCCCGCAGGCAGGTAGGTGATCTCCGGCGTGACGATCAAGATGCGCGGCTTCTCCCCGCTCGCAGTCTGCTTTTTAGCCTTGGCCATGTGCGACTCCCTCCGTCCCGCAGGACAAAACCCGTCAGCTATTGCTTACCGCCCGACTTCTCCGCAATCCGTTTCGACAAATTCTGCTCGCTCTTTTTGGCCTCGTCAAGCTGACGCGCCTTCGCTTGCACCGCAGGAACCTCCAGAACCTTTTTTCGAAGCTCAAGCTGGGTACGGGTCAGCTCCCGCTGGAGTTCACGGTAACGCGCCCGCAACGCCTCGACCTCGGGCGACGTGTAGCGCGTGTCGCTCCACGCCTCCTGCAGCTCCCGCTCCAACTGGTGCGCGCGGATCATGGTCTCGGCACGCTCCGCCATCCACCCGTTCACCTGCTTGCGCTCGACATCGGACAGCCCCGTGAAATCCTGCGCACCGGCAACGCCCGCACCCCAAAGAAAACACCACAAAAAGGCCATTAGCAAACCACGCATCATTCGTGTACCTTTCACGTTAAGCAAGTCGTGTGCAGTATACGCAAAACACCCTCTTCCTGCAACACATCCGCTGGATGAAAACGCGAAAAATGACCCCTGAAAAAAAAGCGCGTTTTGCTATTGCGCGCCACGGGATCATCTGCTAAATTATCACACATTCTTTTGAAGCGAGTGTAGCTCAGTTGGTAGAGCTCCACCTTGCCAAGGTGGTGGTCGAGGGTTCGAATCCCTTCGCTCGCTCCAGTTTTTATGGGGGTGTAGCTCAGTTGGTAGAGCAAGTGACTCTTAATCACTGGGTCCACGGTTCGAGTCCGTGCACCCCTACCATAAAAACGGCGGGAAACGGCTGGCGACAGTCGTTTTTCTCTTTTAAGAATAGTACGATTTTGACGCGAGTGTAGCTCAGTTGGTAGAGCTCCACCTTGCCAAGGTGGTGGTCGAGGGTTCGAATCCCTTCGCTCGCTCCAGTATTTTATGGGGGTGTAGCTCAGTTGGTAGAGCAAGTGACTCTTAATCACTGGGTCCACGGTTCGAGTCCGTGCACCCCTACCATAAAATCGGGAACAAACCGGCTGGTAACAGTCGGTTTTTTCTTTTGTATCCTGAACGACGATCCGGCTCACCTGTGGGGCTGGACGCGGCCGAGCCGCAGGCCGCTTCAGTGGATGTGGAAATCGACCCGGCACTCGGGACAGGTGTACGTCGTCCCCGACAGGGTTGAGGGGCCTTCAAAAAAGCGGCCGCACTCCGGGCACGAGAACCCGATCTTGTCAGGCGCCGGCGGTTCGGACGGCGTGGCGGATGCCACCGCCTCAGCCTGCCCCGGCTCGGCCGGCTGCGGGCCGGCAGCGGAGGTGCCGGCGAGCCGGTCAAGGACTGCGCGCAGGGCCGTCAGATCCGCGTGCAGGTCGAGACGCAAGCGCCGCAGGTTCAGCCAGCCCATCAACGCCGCGATGAAGAGCAGGAAGCCCGACAGCAGCGCGAGAGAAACAACCAGCAGTAACACGACGATCCCTGGATCCAACGGTTGCATGAAGGTCTCCTTTCGTAAGCGTGAACCAAGAAACGCGCCCCTCCCGAAAGATCACTTTTCGGGATGCGAAAATTTTAGCACAGATTCCGCGGTGAGCCACCTTGTTTTTATTCACCGCCGGCACAGCTTGCGCTTGCCCAGGCACGCACTTCCCGCTAAGATATACGCTTCATTCTCGCCAGAGTGGTGAAATGGCAGACACACCGGACTTAAAATCCGGAACAGGGTTAAACCTGTGTAAGGGTTCGAGTCCCTTCTCTGGCACCAAACGCAAAAAGGACATCGGGGCGCAGCCCCGATGTCCTTTTTGCGTTTCCGGGGGCGCTCCCCGTAAAAAAAGAAGGGGGCCGCCGACCTTGCGGTCGGCGGCCCCCTGAAAAAAAACCCGGCGGCGTCCTACTCTCCCACAGGCGCGTCCTGCAGTACCCTCGGCGATGGGGCCCTTCACTTCC
>JAHFSX010000007.1 GCA_023269675.1 Verrucomicrobiota bacterium | reverse complement strand
GCTGGCTCATGTGGCCGTCGTCGGCCAGTCGCAGGTCCAGCACGCACAGCGATCCGAAGGTCTCGCCGTGGTGCGGCGCGGCCGTCAGCACATAGCGGTGCGAGTCCGGCAGTGCGCGGATGTGCATCTCCGTCATGGGCAGCCCCGACGGCGCGTCGGGGCACTTGCCGAAGCGGTGGTCGCCATGCGTGTTGTCCGCAAAGGTGTGCCACGGCTGCGGATAGTTGCCGTGCGGCGCGCGCGGGTCGCGCCCGTCCGGATAGCAGGTCCAGAAGAGGCTGCCGAGGCAGTCCTCGCGGTCGGTATAGTCCCAGCGCGTGTAGACCAGCATGCCGCTGTTGTCGACGCTCGGCTGCCATTCGCTGGTCTCGTAATAGCTGAGGGGATAGGCGTCGCTCCCGTCCGCCCGCATGCTGTGCAGCACGAAGGTCGGCACGCGCAGGCGCGAGCCTTCGGTGAAGCAGCGGATGAAGCCGCCGCGCCGCTCAGAGATGAAGGCCACCCGTCCCGAAGGCAGCTCGGCCGGATCGAAATCGTTCCACGGCCCTTGGGTCAGCTGCGTCACTACGCCGGTCGCGAGGTCCAGCTTGAAGATCTTCCATACGGTGTCTTCCGACCACGACCAGCGGTGCTCGGTCGCGGCGCAGTGCGCGAAATAAACGCATGTGCCGTCGTAGCTCACCTCCGGCGTGTAGAACGAACCTCGCTCCAGCGTCTTGCCCTTCAGCCGCCCGTTCGCCACGATACACCCTCTCAGCAGGTCGGCGACCGCCGGCTGTTTCGCGCGCCATCCCTCGAGCGCGAAGACGCCGCCGCCGTGAATCGAATTGAACCCGAAACACTGCGTGGCGAAGTGGCCGCCGGTGCGGTCGGTGTTGCGCAGGTTGGTCAGCCGGCAGCCCGCGTACGTGGCGCGGCCCAGAAAGACCAAGCGGTCATAGGACGCGAGATCCGGGTTCGACATGACCACCGCGCGCCGCAGCGCGCACGCGGCGAAATAGTCGGCCGCGTTTGGAGCCTGATTTGCCTTCAGCCGCGACCAGTCTTCTCTCAGTCCATCGCGGCGGACGGCTCGGGGAACCGCACCTGCCGCACGCGGCCTCTCCCGCAGATCGAGCAAGGCGCCCGTGCGCCGCACCACCACCTCGTACGGCGACCGCTCCCCGGGCCGGATCAGCGCGTGCTCATCATAGACCTGGCCCGCCGCGCCGCGCGGCAACGGCATCGTGCCGCTGATCTGATTGGCCAGCTCCACAAATTGTTCACCCCAGAACGCCAGCACGCCTGGACGGAAATCATCCGCCTTCACGCTCTGCAATCCCAGTCGCCGGATCGCTTCCGCCAGCATTACCGGCGCGCACGGCTCGACCGGCACGCCTTTGGGCGGTTTCTCGCCGGGCTTGACGGTCGGCTCAAGGCCCTCGCGCGGCAGCAGCTCCTCCACGAAATCCGCCGCGCGGGCGGCGGTGGAAAGCGTGCCGGCCAGCTGGCCCGACACCGCAAAATCGCCCGCAGGCAGGGCGGGGTCAGCCTCGAACGCGCACAGGAAGACCGTCTGTCCATCCGCGCGCTGCGGGGCCGCAAGCGGCTGAGTGATCGTCTCGGCGGCTGAGCGGATGCTGAGCTCGTCGAGCCAGCCGTCACACGTGAGGCCGCCCTCGACCAGCCCGCCGACGCCGAGGCGCGTCGCGCCGTCGGCCTGTCCGGCCGCACGCGTGACACTCCCCTCCCCGACCTGTTTCCCGTCCAGATAGAGGCGCACGCGGTCGCGGGTCAGAACCGCCGCCACATCGTGCCACTGCCCGTCGGTTACGCCGGTCTTGCCGCGTATCACCTCCGGGCGGTTGCCCGGCATGTAAAAGGCCAGCGCGCCGTCGCCCGCGAAACTATACAGCTCCCAATGCGCGGAGGAACTCTTGGGCGCGTGCGCCACGAAAATGTTGAAATGCTGCGCCGAACGGATCTTCACGCGCGCGCGCACCGTGAGCGGGAACTGGTCGAGCGCCGGGCAGCCCGCGACGGTCACATGGCCCCCCTTGGCAAAGAAGGCGCCGCCGAAACCGGGGTTCTCTGTCTGCGGCAGGTCCGGTTTCCCCTCCAGCGCGCGCGCATAACCGGCGTGATTGATCAGCACGTCAGCCGGCCAGTCGCGCGCCGCATGATTGGACGGCTGCGCAGGCTGCCGCTGCCCGGTCGGCAAAAACCGCTCAGGGTGTTCGATCACCTTTGACGCCGTTTCCGCGTTCACCGCCGCTTGGCAGGCCATGAACCCGGTCAGCGCCAGAAAGCATGTGAGAAGTTTCACTTTTCGCCCCTTACCGTCGCCGTGACAAGCCCCGCCCGGAAAGCGGCCGCACACTCGTGCGCCGCGCCGCCTACAGCAGGAACCGCGAGCAGAGCAAGACCATCAGGAACGCCGTGATGCCGGTGACCAGCGTGGCCGTCGTGAAAACCCGCAGGGTCTGCTCCGCATCCAGGCCCGAGAACCGCGTCACCACCCAGAAATAGGAATCGTTGGCGTGTGAAACGATCATGGAGCCCGACCCCATGGCCAGCGTGGCCAGCAGCCGCCCGGACTCGCTCTCCAGATGCAGCGCGCCCAGCATCGGCGCGACAATCGAGGCGGCCGTCATGATGGCCACCGTGGACGACCCGAGCGCGGTCTTGAGAAACGCCGCCATGATGAAAGGGATGAGCAACCCGCACCCCGTGCCGGCCAGATAGGTTCCGGCATATTCGCCGACACCGGTCGCCTTGATGACCGCCCCGAAGATGCCGCCCGCCCCGGTCAGCACAAGAATCGGGCCGGCCTTTTCGATGGCCTTGTCAAAAAGTTCGTTGAGGAGCGCGAGATCGACGCGTTTGCACAGCGTCACCGCCAATCCGACGCCGACGAGCAGCGCGACTTCCGGGCTGCCCAGAAACAGGAGCGCGTTTTCGAGAGTGCTGTCCGAAGCCGGGGACCTCAGCATGATGGCCGACCGGAGGGTCAGCAAAGCCAGCGGCAACAGAACCGGCAGGAAAGAGCGGAAGGTCGAGGGCAGCGCCTGTCCGCCAAGCGGCAGCGCCGCGCCCGCAAGCACCTCCTCCGACGGCGACGGAACCGCCGCGGCAGGCTCATGCCGGCACATCCAGCGCGCCCAGGCAAACCCGGCGGCGGCACCGGGCACGGCGATCAGCAACCCCAGCCCGATCAGCTGGCCTACGTTGGTCTTCAGAAGCCCCGCAGCCGCCATGGCCCCCGGATGCGGCGGAATGAGGCAGTGGACAGAATACAGGCCCGTCGCCAACAGCGTGGCCATATAGATCATCGGCTTGCCCGTGCGCTGCACCAGCGACCGGTTCAGGCCGCTCAACACGATGAACCCCGAATCGCAGAAAATGGGGATGCCGGTAACAAACCCCGTGATCCCGATCGACAACCCCGCCCGCTCTTTCCCCGTCAGCCGCAGGATCGCCAAGGCCATGCTGAGGGTCGCCCCGGTCTTTTCGAGCAGCAGCCCGATCATGATGCCGAGGATGATGATCACGCCGATCGACTTCATGGTGCCGCCGAAGCCCTCCTTGATGACGGGCACCACGTCATTCACCGGCAGGGCCGCGATCCCCAGCAGCAGCGAGACCACAAACATCGAGAGGAAAATATTGCACTTGAACTTAGAGGTCAGCAGGACAATCAGCACGATGCTCGCGAGCACAAACAAAAGGACGAGCGCATCGTTCACGGGGCCCCCTCACTTCGCAAATTCGGTTTTAAGCGCCAGCAGCCGCCCCACCTGCTCGGCGCAGCGCTCCAGCATGCCGGGGCCACGCAAGGGCAGATCGCTTTCGGGCAGGGATTCCTCCAGCGCCGAGAAGTACGCCGCGATCCCGACGTCGTGCACCTTCTCCACGCCGGGGCCGAGACACCCGCAGATTGCGATCACCGGTATGCCATGCGCCCGCGCCACATTCGCCACGCCCGCAGGGGCCTTGCCGGACACGGTCTGTCCGTCCAAGCGCCCCTCTCCCGTGATCACCAGGTCGCAGCCGGCCAGCTTCTCTTCGAGGCCGGTCACCCCGATGACCAGCTCCGCGCCCGGCCGCAGCCGTCCGCCCAGAAAAGCGACCAGCCCTGCCCCCAGTCCGCCCGCCGCGCCGCCTCCCGGCAATTGCGAGACGTCGGCGCCCAGATCGGTCCGGATGACCGCGGCCAGCCGTTCCAGCCCGCGTTCGAGCTGGTCGATCATGGCCGGCGTCGCGCCTTTTTGAGGGCCGTACGCGCGCGCCGCGCCGCTGGGCCCGAACAAGAGATTGTCCACGTCGCAGGCCACGTCCACGTCCACGTGCCTTAGCCTCGCATCCAGCCCGCCCACATCGATGCGCGACAGCCGGGCCAACGCCCCGCCGGTGCCGTCCAGCTCAGCGCCCTGCGCATCCAGAAACCGGACGCCCAGCGCGCGGGCCATGCCCGTGCCCCCGTCCGTGGTGGCGCTGCCGCCGATACCGACCAGGATCGTGTCGACCTTCAGGTCAAGGGCGGCGAGGATCAGTTCCCCCGTGCCGTACGTGCTGGTGAGCAGGGGATTTTGTTCAGCGGGCTTGAGCAGCGTCAGGCCGCTCGCCAACGCCATCTCGATCACGGCCGTCCGCCCGTCGCCCGTCAGGCCGAAGCCCGAGCGGACCGGGCGTCCCAGCGGATCGCGGACGGTGCAGGCCACCCATCTTCCGTCCGTCGCCTCCACGACGGCCCGCGCCGTGCCGTCGCCTCCGTCCGCCACCGGCACCTTGACCACGCGGCAGTCGGGCAACCCTCGGCGGAGGCCGCGCTCCATGCAATCGGCAGCCTGCGACGCCGTCAGGCTCCCCTTGAACGCATTCGGCACGATCGCGATTTTCATGGTCATCACATAGCCAGGCAAGACTGATCTGTCGGGTTAAACCCTCGCCCGTGTCAGCGCGTCGCCACAAAGGCGAACGCGTTACGGAACATGCGCATCCACGGGCCCGCCTCGCCGGTGAAGAGGTCCGAGGGCCGGTACGAAAGCTGCACCGCGCGGAACCCGCGCTCGGGGTGCGGCATCAGGATGGTGGCGCGCCCGTCGGTGGAGGTGAACCCGGTCAGACCGCCCCGGGAGCCGTTGGGATTCCACGGATACCGCTCGGTCGCCTGTCCCTTGCCGTCCACGAAGCGCACCGCCGCGATGGCCTGGGCCTCGTCCCCGGGGCTTTCGAACACGGCCAGTCCTTCGCCGTGCGCCACCGCGATCGGCACCCGCGAACCCGCCATGCCCTTGAACAGCACCGAGGGTGAGTCGAGCACCTCCAGCGTCGCGTAGCGCGCCTCGAACTGTTCGGAAACGTTGCGCCGGAAGAGCGGCCAGTGTCCGGCCCCGGGGATGATGCCCTTGAGCTGAGACACCATCTGGCAGCCGTTGCACACGCCCAGCGTCACCGTGTCGGGACGGGCAAAAAAGGTCTTGAACATGTCGGCCAGCCGCGCGTTGTAGAGGATGCTCCGCGCCCAGCCGGAGCCCGCGCCCAGCACGTCGCCGTAGGAGAAGCCGCCGCACGCCACCAGACCGCTGAAGGCCGCCAGATCCACGTGGCCGCCCAGCAGATCGGTCATGTGGACATCGACCGACTCGAAGCCCGCCAGCGCGAACGCCGCCGCCATCTCGACGTGCCCGTTCACCCCCTGCTCGCGCAGCACCGCCATCCGCGGCCGTTGCCGCAGCTCGACACCGTCCACAGGCTCCTCGGCCGGATCATACGTCAGCGAAAAACTCATGCCCGGATCGCTCTCGTCCAACCCGTTGTCGTACTCCTGCCACGCGCAATCGGGATTGTCGCGCAGCGCCTGCATGCGGCAGGTGAGCGCGGACCAGGTGCGCCGCAGCCAGGTGATGCTGGTGTCGATCACGCGCGTGCCGCCGAACGCGAGCCGGAACGCGCGGTCGTCAGTCGGACGCCCGATCTTGACGCACACCTCGCCCCCCGCCAAATTGAACGTGGCCAGGACGCGCATGACCGCGTCGAGCTTGGCGTCGGCGACCTGCAGGACCGCCCCCAGCTCTTCGCTGAACAGGGCGCCCAGCAGCTCTTTGCCCGGCAATTCGGCCTGCACGCCGCGGCCCCCGGTGAAGGCCATCTCCGCCAGGGCCGCCGCCGCGCCGCCGTCGGAGCGGTCGTGATACGCCAGCAGCAAGTCGTCCGCGACCAGCGCCTGCATCGCTTCAAAGAAGGCCTTCAGCAAGGCCGGGTCATCCGCGTCCGCGGGCGTGTCGCCCACCTGGTTGTAGACCTGGGCGAGGGCGCTAGCCCCGAGGCGGTTGCGTCCTTTGCCGAGATCGATCAGCAGCAGCGTGCTCGCGCCGGGCTTGAGGTCCGGCGTCAGGGTCTTGCGCACGTCCCTGACCGGCGCGAACGCGCTGACGATCAGGCTCAGCGGCGCGACCTGGCGGTGCGATGCGCCGTGGGAGTCCTGCCACACGGTGCGCATCGAAAGCGAATCTTTGCCGACCGGAATCGAAACCCCGACTTTCGGGCAGAACTCCAGCCCCACCGCAGCGACGGTGTCGAAAAGCCTGGCGTCTTCGCCCGCCTCGCCGCAGGCGCACATCCAGTTGGCCGAGAGCTTGACGTTGCCGATCGCGCCGATCGACGCCCCCGCGATGTTGGTGAGCGCCTCGGCCACCGCCATGCGGCCGGCCGCGGGCGCATCGATCAGGGCGATGGGCGTGCGCTCGCCGGTCGCCATGGCTTCGCCGGTGAAGGCTTGGTAGCCCGTGGCCGTCACCGCGCAGTCCGCCGCCGGCAGCTGATAGCGCCCGACCATCTGGTCGCGGTGCACCAGCCCCGTCACCGAGCGGTCCGTGATCGTGATCAGGAAGGTTTTGTCGGCCACCGCCGGCAGCTGCAGGACGCGCTCCAGCGCGTCCGCGGGGGTGATCCCCTTCAGCTTCAGCGCCGCCGGCTTGGCAGCCTCGCGGGCGACCTCGCGGACCATGCGCGGCGGCTTGCCCAGCAGCACGTTGATGTCCATGTCGATCGGGTTGTCGTTGAACTGGCTGTCGTGCAGGACGAGCCGCTGATCGTCGCGGGCCTCGCCGATGAAGGCCACCGGGCAGCGCTCACGCGCGCAGATCGCCTCGAAGCGCGCGCGGTCGGCCGGTCCGATCGCCAGCACATAGCGCTCCTGCGCCTCACAGCACCAGATCTCCATCGGGCTCATGGAACGCTCTTCGTTGTGCACCGCGCGCAGCTCGAAGGTCGCGCCGGTCTTCTCCACCAGCTCGGGGCAGCCGTTCGAGAGTCCGCCCGCGCCGATGTCGTGAATGCTCAGGATCGGGCTCTGGTCGCCGAGCGCGACGCACACGTCGATCACCTCTTGGCAGCGCCGTTCCATTTCGGCGTTGCCCCGCTGCACGGAGTCGAAATCCAGCGCCTCGTCGTTGCTGCCCGTGGTCATGGACGAGGCGGCCCCGCCGCCCAGGCCGATGCGCATGGCCGGACCGCCGAGCTGCACGATCAGCGCGCCCGGAGGCACGGGCTTTTTGTGGACCTGGCCCCGGCGGATATTGCCCATGCCGCCGGCCAGCATGATCGGCTTGTGGTAGCCGCGGTAACGGCCGGCCGCCAGCTCCTCGTACGTGCGGAAGAACCCGCACAGCTGCGGACGACCGAACTCGTTGCCGAAGGCGGCGCCTCCGAGCGGCCCGTCCATCATGATCGCCAAGGGCGTCGCGAGGCGCTTCGGGAATTCGGCGTAGGGTTTCTCCCACGGCATCTCGAAGCCCGGCACGCGCAGGTTCGAGACCATGAACCCCGCCAGTCCGGCCTTGGTCTTGGACCCGGTGCCGGTCGCGGCCTCGTCGCGGATCTCGCCGCCCACGCCCGTGGCCGCGCCTGGGAAAGGCGAGATCGCGGTCGGGTGGTTATGCGTCTCCACCTTCATCAGCATGTCGAGCTGGTCGTCCTCGAAGCGGAAGACATGCGTCGCGGGGTCGACCTCGAAATCAGCCGCCGGGAACCCCTCCAGGACGCCGGAGTTGTCGGAGTAGGCCACGAGCGTGCCCTCGGGATGACAGGCGTGCGTGTGCTTGATCATCTTGAAAAGGGTCTGCTCTTTCCTCTCGCCGTCGATGACCCAGTCGGCGTTGAAGATCTTGTGACGGCAGTGCTCGGAGTTGACCTGTCCGAACATCACGAGCTCGGTGTCGGTCGGGTTGCGGCCGGCCTGGAGGGCGTGGTCGCACAGGTAGCGGATCTCGTCCTCGCTCAGCGCGAGCCCCAAGGTGCGGTTGGCCGCTTCCAGGGCCGCCAGCCCGTGTCCGAGCACGTCGAATGAACGGCCCGGCGCAGGCGGCCGATGCTCGAACAGGTCATCGAGGCTCAGGTAGACGCCCTCGGTCATGCGGTCATGCAGCACAGGCAACGCCACGAGCAGGGTCTCAAGCGACAGCTCCTTGCCGGCCGACAGGATCCGGAAATGGACGCCGCGCTCCACGCGCGCGACGGACGTCAACCCGCAGTTCTGGAAGATGTCCGTGGCCTTCGAAGACCACGGCGAGATCGTGCCCTTGCGCGGCGTCACGAAGAAACCGCCGCCGGCCGCGACCGCGCCGGACGCTCCCAGCAGAGCGCAGGCCCGCGCCAGGGTCTGCGCATCGAGCCCGGATTGGGCATCGAGCAGATAAACGAACTGGGCTTCGATCTGGATCTTTTCCGAACCCTTAACAGCCTGCCAGATCTTTTCCGCGAGCGCGTCGATACGGAACGGCGAAAAAGCGGGGGCCCCTTGCAACATCAACGGTTTCATTACAACAACCCTTCATCGGAGTGGCTCAGCAGCACCTGCAACAGTTGGTCACGCGTGGAGACGGCCAACAGCTCGTTGCGCACCGACTGCTCCATCAGACGGCGGCTCAGATTCGCCAAGAAGTGAATATGGTTACAGCCCACCGTGGCGGGCACCAGCAACAGCACAAAAATTTGCGAGGGAAGATGGTCGGGCGCGCCGAACTCGACCCCGCGCGGATGAATGCCGATCATGCAGATGATGTCGCTGACGCAATCCGTGCGCCCGTGCGGCAGGGCGATCCCGTCCGGCAGAGCCGTGGAGGCACTGAGCTCACGCTTCAGCACCGCCATAATCGCATCTTCCTTGTGCGCCTGCGGCAGCAGCCCCTGCTTGACCGCCTCATCGATTAACGTGGTGACGACATGCTGCCCGTCCCTGTCATCCATGTTCAGGCAGACCAGGCTTTTCAGAATCACTTCATCAAAATTTGCCATATCACTCCAAAATCAATACGCCGTGCGCAACGCGTCGTTCGTCGCGATGTCGCTCATCAGCCGCGCGTTCAATGCGCCTCCGACCGGTCCCGGGGCCCCGTCGCCCACCGGCACACCTTCGAAAGAGCGCACGGAAACCACGTTGATCGTGGTCCCCACAATCAGCATCTCCGCCGCACCCCGGACATCCGCCTCTGTGATGTCGCGGAAGGCGATCGCCTTCAAATCCCCGGCCTCGACCAAGGCCTCCGCCAACTGCATCACCCGCAGCATCGTGGTGCCGTCGAGCACCCCCTCCACACGGGGGAAAAGCAGTTCGCCCTTTTTCGTGACCAGACCGAAATTCTCGGTGGCCCCTTCAGCCATGAACCCGTCGGAGTCGAAACCGACGACGAAATCCACGCCCCAGTCCACCGACTCGCGCTTCATCATCACATTCGGCAGATAGTTGCAGTTCTTGACCGTGGCAAAGCGCGCGGGCTTGACGGGCACCTGGCTGCGCCGCACGCTGGCGCCTTCGGGGTGCTTGTCCATGAAAGGCACGCCCGCCGCGTAGACCACAATGTAGAGCGCCGGTTCCGGAGACTCGTACGGGCTGACGCCGAAGCTGCCGGGTCCGCGCGCGATCATCACGCGGCCGGAGCACGCCTCCCGGTCCGCCGCGGCAAGCGTTCCAAGCGTCAGCTTGCGGATCTCGCCGATCCCCCCGGGCCACGACAGCCCGATCGCCGCCGCAGAACGCATCAGCCGCCGCAGATGGGCATCCAGATTATACGCCGCGCGGCCCACGCACTTGAAGGTGTCGAACACGCCGTCGCCGCGATGCACCAGATGGTCATCGATCGGAACCTGCATCAGCAGCGGGTCACGTGTCACGCCGCCCAGCACGCTGGAGTACATGGCATGGTATTGACCCTGCCACGGTTTACGGAGCCCGGAGAGCACATCCAAATAGTTCGAAAAATCGATTGTTCTCATGGTTAACCCGCAGCTTTTTGACGGATCAGCAGACTCCTGCGAAACATGCCGTCATAGGGTATCATGTTTCATGCGGCGCGCCAACAGGGGAATCATCAACCCGCGGGCGGTCTGTGCAGGCTAAACCGAGGGCGGCTCCAGCCCAAATTATATACCCTGAGGGCTGGCCCCTCCACCTCCGCGTGGTTTTACCTCCGGGTCAGGGGGCCGGCCTGTTCGCGGCGGGACGCCCGCACACCCAATACCGCCCTCGGCTCAGGAACAGGTATCCCGGCACCCCCAGCGCTTCCACATGAAAATCCTCAAAAGCGCCTTCGGAGGGCCTCTCGACGCGCACCTGCCACACGCCCCCGGCCGAACCCTGACCCTCCGCGGCCGTGAACCGCTCCGCCTGCGTGACGGCGCCCCGCGTCCACACGTTCGCGCCGGAAGGGTCGGATACCGTGACCTTGACCGCCTCGCCCGCGCCCTCCCCCGCCACGCCGATCGCAAACACGCCCGTCCCGGGAGCCACCGGCACATACAGCACACCCGCGCTGCCGATCAAATTCACCGCTTTCCTGGTGGCGTCAAGCGCCACGGGCACATTCGCCGAGACCAGCGCAAAGGCATTGGGACCCACGTCCACCTCCAGCGTGTAAAAGCCGCCCTCATCCGGTGTGAAACGGATCTCCGCCTGACCCTTGAACGCCGGCAGCGCGGCCTGTTTCGCGACCTCGCCCGAGGGCGCACGCACAACCAGCGGCTTGGCATCCGCCCCATACCGGCCGACTTGCGTGTGCTGTCCGACAAGCACCACCTCGCGCCCAGCCACGGCATGAAACACGTAACGTCCTCCGCGCCGCAGCCGCAGCGGCGAGAGCATCTGAGCGCCGTCCTCCTGATCCGTCACGCGGGCCGTCCCGAGATCGGCCGCCACGCGCGGCACCCGCACGGTAAACCGCGGCGGAAAAGTCGCTTTCACCCACTCGGGCGTCAGGTCGATCGTTTGCCTCTGACCCTCATGCTCCACCGCCACCGTCCCCGTTAATTCCGCCACCGGCTCGGTCACCGCCGTGTTGTTCAGCCAAGCGATCCACGGGCGCGCGACCGGCTGGGACACCGTCACCTGCTCCAGCCGGATGCCGCCCACCGGGAATTCGTCCTCCACACGGTTCGACAGCTGGATATCGGGCACCGTGCCCGTTCCGGCCGCGCATCCCGCGATCACGCACCGTTCAAGCGCCAGGCCCAGACCGAAAGCGGGTTTACTCGCCACGCTCACCCCGGAGCGGTGCGCCTTCTCAAAGCGGCACCCGACAAAGGTCATCGAACCGCGCACCGCCTGCCCTTCCCCGTTGCCGGTGGTGATCCGGACGCCGAATTTGTCGTTGAGCGAGCGGCAGTTCTCGAACCGGACCGAGACCGGCTCCGACGCCCGCGTCAGATTAGGCAGGTAGAACGCGTAGCCGTCGCCTTGGTTGTTTTCGGTCAGGCAGTCGCGCATCACGCAGTTCCTGAGACGCTCGCCACTCTGGTTCGGCTCAAAATCGATCCCGGCCGCGGGCGGCGTGCCCGCCGTGTCGCGCATGACCGTGTTCTCGATCAGCAGGTGCTCCGCCGATATCACGCTGATCCCCTGGCGGTAGTTCCGGTCGCACACCACGTCCTTGATGTGGATGTCGCGGTTAGGCCACTCCGCCTTCAGACAACCGAGATAGATGCCGTCCCCGCCGCTTTCGGCCAGGGTCAAGCCATAGACCTTGATGTTCACGCTGCTCTTGATCGCGAGGACGTGCCGCCATTCGGCCTTGGCGTAGGGAGGCGCATCGTAGTCCGCCCTGCGCATGCGCAGCGTCGCGCCATATCCGCGCAGCGTCACGTTGGTCAGAGCGGTCAGGGAGACGAGCGCGTCCGCCTTGCCCGTGAAAGCGCCCGGCTTGGCGAGCAACGCGACACCCCGCTCAAACACGATCTCCTGATCGCTCACCAGCGTGAGCCTGTCGGTGACCCACGGCGCGCCCGTATCGTCGACGATCAGCCGCGGCACGCGCGAATCGATGGCGGCCTGTAAGGCGCGCGTGGAGTCCTGGGCGTCAAAGCCCCACCACGACGCGCGGGCCTCGCGGAGTTCGCCCGACATCACCCGGGCGACCTGGCCGGGGGCCGCGGCAACGCCCATGCCGGAAGCCAAGACCGCCGCCACCATTCCCATGCGGACACGGAGCCTCATGGCGCCCCCCTTTCGCCGGACCGGTCCAGCCACGCTCAACGGACTTCGTCGGCGGTGTAGATGCGCACGCGGGACTTGAGCCACTTGACGCCCAGCAGATCGGCGATTGTCTTCTGCAGGCGCTTCCAGTTCGTATACTTGCTGGTGCCGGCATGCCGGTTGCGGTGGTGCACAGGCACCTGTTTGATCTTCCCGCCCCGCATCGCGACAAAGCTTCCAAGAAAACGGTGCAGCCCGTTCCAAGGCTGGAGGCCTTTCACATACTCCGCGCGGAACGCCTTCGTGGAGCAGCCGGTGTCGACGATCTCCTCGTGCAGCACGGCGTTGCGGATCTTGTTCGAATACCGCCCGGCCAAGCGCCGGCTTTGCGTGTCCTGCCGGTCCGCGCGGTAGCCGCAGCAGCAGTCGCACTCCGGGCCGATCATGCCGGCCACCAGCGGAATGTCGGCCGGATCGTTCTGCCCGTCCGCATCGAAGGTGACGATGATTTTTCCGCGCGCCGCCTCGAAGCCGGTGCAGAACGCGAAGCTCTGTCCGACGTTGACCGAATGCCGCAACACGCGGACCTGCGGAAAGCGCGCGCGCAGCCCGCGCAGAAGTTCCAGTGTGCCGTCCGACGAACCGTCGTCCACCGCGACGATCTCGAAGGGCATCGGCAGCTGAGCCGTCAACACGGTGACGAGTTCCTCCACCACGAAGGCGATGCTCTCGGCCTCGTTGAACACAGGCAACATGACGGACACAACCGGTTCTGAAGCAGGCGTAGACATAACCATCCTTGTTTTACGGCGCAGCGCGGACGCGCGCCAGCACCCATTTGTCGATCAACGGCGAATACGCGGCCCGGTCCGGGGCAATCGCCTGATTGAGCCGGTTGGTCTGCCCGGGCCTCAGAATCAGGCAGCTCTCCCCGCCCGCGCGGCTTTTCAGCCACTGCCGGAATTCAGCCGCCTGATGCACATCAAAGACGGGCAACTCGCGCTGACAATAAAACTGCAGCCCGTTCAGCGGCTTGCTCCCGTAGACGGCCAGCCTGTCGGTGTGCGAATCCTCGACCTGCGCAAGGACCGCAGCGTGCAGCGCCTTCATGTCGCGGTCGCGGGGGTAATAAGGCAAAGCCCCTTTGACCGCCACGGAAAGGGTCCAGACGGACAGCGCCAAAACGGTCGACGCCTTCCAGAGCCGGGCGGTGTCCCGCGCGAAACACCGCAGCAAGCCCACGGCCACGAACACGGCGAGCGGGCCGAACAAGGGCAGGACATACAGCGGCAACTTCGAATGGCTGAGGAAAAACACCGTCAGGGGGAAACCGATGGCCCACGCCGCCCAGCGTTTCTCCGGCGACCACAGCCTGACGTTCGTGGCCAGTGCGGACCACCGCGCAGGAAGCCCCCCCGGCGCTCTCGCAAAACAGGCCGCCAGGCTGGCCATCCAGGCCTTTCTTTTCAGAAGCATCAGCCAGCCGCTCCACGGCAGGCACCCGAACAGCAGCGCCGGCAGATAGATGACGAAGTTCATGTAGAACTGCGGGTTGCGTTTGAACTCGTCCGTCGCGGAGCGGTTGATCACCTCGTCATGCAGCCAATAGTGCAGCAACCCGGGATTGCGTGCCGCCTCCCACGCGTACCAGGCGGCCGCGAGCACGACATACAAGGCCAGGGCGCCGGGATTGAACAACGGCACGGCTTTGCGCCGCTCAGCCGGCAACAGCCGCCAGGTGATCACCATCGCCGGCAACACGAGCAGGCTGGGCGGGCCTTTCGTCACGAAGGCCAGGCCCAGCAAGCCCCACACCAGATAGATGGAAAGCAGTGACGGGATGCGTATCGCCCGCCAGAAAAAGGCCTGCGCCAAGATCAGGAAGGTGGCCAGCGGAAAGTCCGTCGAGATCACCGTGTTGGTCGCCAGCGGAAAGCCCGACGTGGCGAAGACCAAAGCGGACAAATCCCCCACGCGCGGGTCATTGGCGAGATGCCGTCCCAACAGCCAGACGCCAGAAATCGCCAACAGCAAAAACGGGATCAGATAGGCGCGCGCCGTCCACGTGTTCACGCCCGCGACTTCCATCGGCCCGATGATCGCCAGATAAGTCAAAGGCGGCTTCGTCCAGTGCGGGCGGCCGTTCAGCACGGGATCAAGCCAATGACGTGACACCATCATCTGCCGCGCGCACTCGGCGTAGCGGCCCTCCGTCGTCTGATACAGCCCGCGCGCGCCCAGGAAAAGGGTTCCAGCCACGAAAGCGCAAGCGAGCGTTTTGGCCAACGGCCATTTGAAATCAAACGAAAAAACCATATCGAACATCAACCTTCACATGTGTTTCAATGCCAATAGTGTATAACAGTAATCCTTCCCCGTAAAGTTGCGACCGGATTACATTTCAGCAATCCAGAGGGAGCGGCCGCGGAGAGACAGACCCGGCCCGCACGCGCCTCACCGGCTCTGGTAGATCCTCACGTAATCGATCACGTACTGCTGAGGGAAAATCGTTTCGTCAATGCCCTTCTGACCGCCCCACCCGCCGCCGATCGCCAGATTCATCAGCAGGTAGTGCGGCTTGCGGAACGGATTCTTGTCATCCGTGCCCGCCTTCTCGGTCGGATAGGTGAAATACTTGGCGCCGTCATAATAGAAGTCCATGCGGTCGGCAAACCACTCCACCGCATAGACATGGAAGTCATCCGCGGGCTTCTGCCCCTTCAGGTTGCCACCGAACGACGCGTGCTTGCCCTTCTCGTATCCGAACCAGTGCACCGTCGCGAAAACGGTGTCCGGCTCATGGCCGACGGCCTCCATGATATCGATCTCGCCGCACTTGGGCCAGCCGACCGTCTTTATGTTCGTGCCCAGCATCCAGATCGCCGGCCACATGCCGCGTCCGCGCGGCAGCTTCGCGCGCACCTCCACCCGGCCGTAGGTCAGGTCGAACAGCCCCTCCGTCGTGAGGCTGGCGGCCGTGTAGTGGGATTGCTTTCCGTCCCGCGCCGTGAACTCCTCTTTCCGCCCCTCGATGATCAGGGTGCCGTTCTCCACGCGCGCGTTTTCCTGACGCGCCCGCGTATAGTACTGCGCCTCCCGGTTGCGCACGAACCCCACCTCGTTCGTCCACTTCTTCGCGTCCGGCAATCCCGGCTGGTCGAACTCGTCCGACCACACCAGCTTCCACCCCTCCCGCTCGGGTGCCGCAGACAGTCCTGCCGCTGCCATCACCATGATCCCGGCTATCCATATTCTCATCCTGGTCTCTCCCTTGTTAAAAGCGATATCGCGGCTTTGCAACTCATTCGACAACGTACAGAGCGCCGAAAACCTGCCTGGAAACGCCGCCGTCGCTTTTGAGCGGCGCATAGCGCAGTTCGGTGACACCCTTTTTAAAGACCAGCGGTTTCCCGTATAGCGGCGAGGCCGCGTCGGGATCGCTGCCATCCAGCGTGTAGCGCACCTGGACCGAGGCGTCCTTCACAATCCTCACGGCGGTTCTGGCCGGCAAACGCCCGCCCTCAGGCTCGGCGCGCGTCATCCAAGCCGCCGGCGGCAGCTCGGGTTCGATCCGGAGATCGTCGAACAGCACCTCGAACGGACCGCCGCCCTGCCGCGTGTCGTAGGCGGCCATCACGGTCACGATCTTCCGGCCCGCGAACTTGCCCAGCCGCACCGTGACCTTTGTCCACGCCCCGAGCGTGCCCTTCTTGACACCCGGATAGGTCGCCCGCCCCTCGGTGTCCGAGGTGTGACTTTCGCGCAGGACCGTGCCGTCCGAGAACAAGAGGTCGAGCGCGGTCGAGCGTCCGTTCTCGTTCAGCGGCTTGATCCAGTACGTCAGCGTCGTGTCGGGCATCACCGCCACCGGCGTCTCGCTCACCACCTGATAGACGAAGGAGTAGGACGGCTCCTCCGACACGCCCCGCAGCCGCAGCGCGTGGGCGCCGCTGTGCGCGTCCTTGCGCGCTTCCGCGCCGCAGGCGTTCGCGCTCACCTTGCGGATGCCACCGCCGCGTTTCGCGACCGTGTCCATGACCGCCGCAGCCTCCCCCGGCTCGAACGAGCTCGCGTAGACGGTCGGCACGTTTCCGGGCAGCTCCACCGCCAAGCGCCCCGAAGCCGAGTTGGCGAAGCGCCGCACGCGCGCGCGGTCACCTTCCGCGCGCAGGACGCCGCGCTCGAAAACCGACCCGACCACCTCGGCCTCGGCCGACGCCGAGACCGCGACGTGCGCGGGCAGCTCACGGTCGAACACGCCGTTCACGGCCTCCAGGCGTCCTGCACGCACCTCGACGGGGCCGGTCAAGGTGTTGAACTGCTCCAGCCGCACCGTGCCGCCGCCCTCCAGCATCGCCGTCGCGGTCCCCGCCCACATCTGCGAGTTGTAGAAACGGACATCGCCCCTGTTCTCCGGCAGGGTCACGATCGCGGCCTTGGCCCAGTCGCCGAGCGACACCAGCTGCGCCAGAGCGAAATCGATCTCGGAGCCGCTCTTCGTCCCGAACGACGCCGCCCGGCTGCCCGTGTCGGTGCCGTGCATCAGCACCTGCGCATGCACCTTGCCCTGGAACTTTAAACCATCGTACGCCGCGTAGAGAAAGGTGCCGCGCACCTGCTCGTCGCGACAGTCGCTGAACACCAGCCCCTCCAGAAACTCGCGCTGAAACGCGATGATATGCCCGCCTGCGTCGCCAGGCTTGTCGCCGATCACGCGCGACAGCCGCACCGGCAGCCGCGCGGCGTAGTGCGGGTTGAACTGCACGTCTTCGACCCAGCCCCTGCCCTTGCAGTTGCCGACAAACAGCCCGCGCCGGTACATCGAGCCCGCCAGGTACGAAATGCGGTGGCCGTCGCTCCGGTGCGTGGCGAAGTCCACCGCCTGCCAGGCGTTGCCGATCGTCACGTCGGCGAGCCAGCACTGCCGGCCGAGCGAGCGCACGGTCCAGGGATACGGCACTGGAGCCGTGAGCGGCTGCTCGGGATACCAGAAGGTCAGCCCGCGAAGTCCCGACTCCGGCCGGAGGCTCACGAAGGGTGAACCGCCCTCTTTTCCCTGATTCTGGTAGACCATCAGCACCGAGCCCGCCGAAACCGTGTGGTGCGGCACGTCGAAGCAGCCGCGCAGCTCCACGCCCGTCGGCACCGTGATGTCACTGCGGAACTTGTAAAGCCCGGCGGGCACATAGACCGTGCCGCCGTCCTTGTTCGCCCCAGCCTTGTCCAACGCGTGCTGAAACGCTGCCGCGTTGTCCGCGTTTGTTTCCGACGCGCCGAAATCGGTCACCACGAACAGCGCGTCGGATTTGGGACGCGGGAAAACGAGCGGCTCCGGCGCGACATCCGTCGCTTGCTGAGCGTACGGATTCCGCGCGCTCACACTCACGTCGCCGTTTGTGGACGCGCTGACGATCTTCGCCAACTTCTCATCGAAGCCCAGCAGCCGCGCCCGCGTGACCTCCGAGCCGATCTTCACCTGCCGCACGGCCGAATCCTGCACCAGCAGCTGGCCGCGCTCCGCATCGACCGCGCTGTCCGTCAGATCGCACGCCTGAAACGTGGCCACGCCGGTTCCTCGCATCGTTACAGGACCGGAAAAACGGCAGGAATGGAACTGCGCCACCGCATCGAAGCTCTCCGCGCCGAGGAACGCCTGTTCCGTGCCCGTGAAGGCGCAGCGGTAGGCCGAGAACCCGACCTGGTTGAGCGCGGCGACCTCAAACGCGTACCCGCACCCGCTGAGATCCGACTCCGCCATCACCGCGTTGGTGGTGCCGCGCAAGCCTTTGCGGAAAACCAAACCGCGCCGGTAACCGTCAACCTTCAGCCGCCAGATGTACTCCCAGTCGCTGCGGCCGATGTCCACCGCCACCGTGTCGTTCGCGAGCAGATAGGCGCGTGCCGCCGCGGCGGCCGGCGCGCCGGGCAGGCCGCTCGCGCCCCAGACCAGCGGCGAGACGCTGACCTCCGTGAGGCGGCCGATGTCCGTCGTGCTGTCGATGGAGATCCCGGTTTTGAGCGCGCAGATCCGCACTCTTCGGAAAGTATGCAGCTCGTTGCCGTCCGGGCCGATGCAGATCGCCTTCCACGCATTCACGAACGTGCAGTCCGCGATGGTCTGGTTGTCGTTGGCGGGCATGGTCGCGTTCTTCACGGTCCACGGATACGGAATCGGATCGGGCAGTCGCTGATCGGGATACCAGAAGGTCAGCCCGACCAGTCCGCTGCCGCGTTCGACGGAAAATGTCGCGGGCGCGTCCTCATGGCCTTTGTCGGCCGTGATCCGCAACAAGGTGCTGCGCGCGGCATCACTTTCCGACCGGTCTCCACGCAACGTAACGCCCTCGCGGACGATCACACGCGACGCGACGGTGTACGTGCCGGCAGGCAGAAACACCGTGCCCCCGCCCGCCTTCGAAACCCGGTCGATCACGGCCTGCAAGGCGGGCGCGGCGTCCGCTTCAAGTTTCTCCGGCGGCACGAAGACCTCGCACGCGATCAACACGTCCGCGGTCGCGAAGCGCGTCTTCACCACCTGCGGCACGGCCGACGCGGTCGCCGCCACGAACAACAAAACGGACAGTATGCGCCTCATGATTACCCTTTAATCGTCGTCTTCGTTTGTAGTTCCGCCTTAAGGCGGTGGTTCTACATTGCAGCAATTCCGCCTGAAGGCGGGACTACGAACGTACCCCCGAGACTGAAACTTATTCCCTGACGATTTTCACGCCCTCGGGCGAGGAGATCTCGCTCTTGATGCTGCCGTCCGCCTGACGCTCATGGCGCACCTTGATCACGCCCAGCGGCGTCGGGAAGCTGCCCTCCGCCCACTGCAGGTCGCCGAGGAAGGGCTTCACGCGCACGGTCTTGCAGCCGACCTCCGCGACCTGGATGCCCAACACGTGCCCGATGAGCCAGGCGGCCGGCCCGGACGACCAGCCGTGACAGAGGCTGTGACGGAAGCCCTTGTAGCAGAACTCGCCGTAGTCGCCGTGGATGTCCCTCTTGCCGGCCACCGGCAGCTCATCGATGCGGAAGGCGTTGTTGGTCCACGCCACGTTGAAGTCCTCCCAGAAGCTGGTCGCGCCCATGTCGAGCATGCCGCCCCAGTAGCCGCGCACGGTGTCGATGCCGCGCTGCACGTCGCCCGCCTTGGCCATCGCCTCCAGCATGTAGTAGCCGTAGAAGGTCGAGACGCCCTGAACGCCGTCCTTAGCCAAAAACTGTTCGTTCATGGCCTTGGCGTCGGAGAGGCCCGCCAGCGCCAAGAGCGCCGCCGCCTGCTTGCTCCCCTCCGGCGCCGGCGAGACCTGGCGCAGCCGCGCCGCGCCCGTCTGGCACAGGGCCTGCAGGTCCGCGTCGTCCAGCGCCGCGCCCAACCGCTCGCCGTCCTCGAAGGTCATGAGCATCAGGGCCTGCATGCCCGCGTCCACGGCCTTGCGGTTGTGCTGCGTCGGCCAGTCGAGAAAGCCGCTCGGCAGGGCGCAGCGGTTGTCCGGGCCGATGAACTTGACCAGATTGGCGAACACGGCCTTGATGTAGGCGTGCTGGGTCTTGAGGTAGCCGAGATCGCCGGTATAGCGGTACCAGTCGTGCTGGCAGCGGATCCACCAGAGCGTGTACGAGGGCATGGTGTTCATCCACTTGTCGGCGGGCGTCGTCAGCCGCATGTAGTCGAGCGAGGCGGTCAGCACCTCCTGCCGGCCGAACACCGCCATCAGCGACATCACTTCCGGATGCATGTCGCCCATCCAGACGAGCCGGTCGCGCTTGATGCCGTCCCAGATGTAGTCCTGGCAGCAAAGGTGCAGCGTGCGGGCGGCGGTCGCCCAGACCGCGTTCAGGCGCTCGTCGCTGCTCTTGAACGCGCCGAGCTGCGGCATCGGCCGCATCAGCGACACGGCGCGGACCGACTCGAGGCTCAGCACGCCTTTGGACACGAGGTCGATGCGCACGAACCGGAAGCCGGTGTTGCCGGTCTCGCGCGTGCCGAGCCACGGCAGGTCGATCACGCCGTCGCGGATGGCGTGGTCGTTGCACGCGCCGCGCTCGCCAAGTTCCGACAGGGCCTCGGCCACCGACTCGCCGCAGCGCACGCGCACCTTCACGTCCTTGCCGCTCGGTCCGCCGGAGGCGAGCTGCACGCCGCCGTGCAGCTCGCGGCCGAAATCGACCAGCACCGAGGCGGGCGCGCCCTTGTTTTCGAGACGGCAGCCGGAGCCTGCCAGGAACAGCCCCTCCGGCACCTGGCCGTGGCGCTCGGAGACCAGGAGCTCCGCACGCGCGACGGACGAGCTGGCCGAATCCGCCGAGGTCCACACCACCCGCGTGGGCATCACATACGTCCGCGTCCGGGGGTCGGGCACCTCGCGCCCCCCCTGCGCCAGCGAGACTCCCGCCGCAACCGCAATCAAAAAGCCGATCGGTTTCCGCATTTCCGTTCCCCCTTAGCAATTTCCTACAGCCTGTTTCCGCGTACTGTACTAAACCTGCGCTGAAGCGGCAAAGCCGAAACCGTCGCGGCAGGGGCCAGAACGGAGGATTGACGGAAAGAAACAAAACGCATAGACTAAAAACCGATTCTGGTAGTAGGTTATTGTCTTGGTTCCTATATAGGTAAATCGATTGTTACCTGTATGGGGAATAGGAGGATCGATAATGATGAAGCGCACGAGGCTCTGTTCAAAGATTTGGGCGGCTGCCGCCGCCGGGGTCCTGTTCGGGATCAACCTGTCGCTGGCCGCGAACGGCGCGTGGAACGGCACTCAAGACGCCTACTGGACGAACAGCGCCAACTGGAGTGCGGCTCCCTATCCTTCCGGAGCGGAGACGGCCTCGTTCACCAATAGCGGCAACAGCCAGACGTCCATCAATCTGTCCGGCCTCGCGAGCATCTCGAATATCACGTTTGACACCGCTGACGTGGCCGCCTACACCCTGGGTGCCGGCGCGGCCAACAGCCAGACCGGCATCATGCGGGACAACGGCACCTTCCGGATCACCGGCACCGCAGCCAACAGCCAGACCTTCAACGGCGCGGTGCAACTCGGCCTCGACACCGCAAACGCGAGTTACAGTTTCCGCAACGACAGCGCCAACCGGACGCTGACCTTCAACAACGTCTCCGGCACCGCGGGCGGCACCAAGACGCTCAACATTGACGGCACGGGCAACATCGCGGTCCTCGGCAACCTCACCAAGAGCGGCAGCTCACTCAACCTCAACGACAACTCCACGGCGACGCTGACCCTGTCGGGCGGCAACAACCAGATCAACATGCTCTCGATCAACGGGGCGAACGGCGTCATCTCCCTCAGCTCCGGCACGACGACCTTCAACAACGGAGGCGGCAGCGGCATCCTCGCCGGCCAAGACTGCACCATCAACGGTCCGGGCTCCATCGTCCTGAGCACCGCCGGCGGCAACAACCACGCGGACAACGGTGTCAACACGAACAAGACGGTCACCATCAACGCCAAGCTGACCGGCGCCACCGGTTTCGAATACTGGCACGGGTCTTACTGGTACGGCACCTTCGTGCTCAACGGGCTGAACGACTATACTCTCAGCACGGTGATCAATGTCGCGGGCACAGTCCAGTTCGCCACGCTCGCCAACCGCGGCGTCGCGTGTAATCTGGGAGCGGGCACGAACCTCGTGCTCAACGCGGTCGGCGCGCGGTTCCGCTACACCGGCACCGGCGACACCTCCGACCGCATCGTCGACGTGCAGGTCGGCGGCATCATCGAACAGGCCGGGAGCGGGAACCTGAAGTTCACCTCCGCCACCCAGTCAACGTCGGGGGGTGGAAAAACGCTGGTCCTGCAAGGCTCCAACACGGGTAGCGGCGAGTTCAGCGGGGCCATCGTCAACGGTTCCGGCACCGTCGCACTCACCAAGGACGGGACCGGCACGTGGACGCTCTCTGCGGCCAACTCGTACAGCGGCGTCACCGCGGTCAACAACGGCACGCTCGTGCTGTCCGGCGCGCTCGGCGCGGCGGCCTCCTCCACGGGTTACGCGGTCACGAACGGCGCGACACTCAGCCTCTACAACGCCTCCGGCGCCAACGCCACCAACCGCCTGAGCGACACCGCCACGCTGACGCTCAACGGCGGCACGCTCAGCTTCACGAACGACGGCAGCGCCGCCGACTTCCTTGAAAACGCCGGCACCCTCGCCGTCAACCTGGGCGCCAGCACCGTCGCGGCCACCCCTGCGGCCGGCGGTCAGGCATCGACCCTGCGCTTTTCGGCCATCACCCGGACACCCGGCGCGACCGTCAACTTCACCGGCACCGGCCTCGGCGAGAGCGGCCAAAACCGCATTTTCATCGCCGGCCAACCGTCTGGCCTCATCGGTTCCTGGGCCACGGTCAACGGCACCGGCGTCGCGGCCTACGACAGCACGAAGGGCGTTTACGCCCTCGGCGTAACCTACACCGACATCAAGGCCGAAGGCCCGGCCTCGGTCATCCCCGACAGCGCGGCCGCCTTCGCGCGCATCAACCTGCCGGGCGAGTTTGGCCCCATCACGCTCGCCGGCGACTGGACGAACAGCATCAACCTCGTGCTGCAAAACACGCCGACCAACTCCACGGTGGCGACCCGCGACGGTGAGACCAACAAGACCCTGCTGACCTCCGGGCTTCTGATCGGAGCGGGAAAAGCGTCGCTCACCGTCGGCCAGAGCGAAGGCGACGGGTCGCTCGCGGCCCTCACCCCCGGCGGCGGCATTCTGCTCGAAAACAACAACCCCGACGCCCTGCTGACCGTCAACGCCAAGGTCGTGAACAACGCCTCCGCCTCGGCGCTCTCCAAGTCCGGCGCGGGCAAGGCCTTGCTCACCGGCTCGAACAGCTATTCGGGCGCGACCGCCATCTATGAGGGCACACTGGCTTTCGGAGGAGGTTCGACCCAGACCATCGCCGGCGTCATCAGCGGCGCGGGCGCGCTGGCCAAGGAGGGAACCGGTTACCTCACGCTCACGGCCGCGAACACCTACGCGGGTCTCACGACGGTCAGCAACGGGACCCTTCTCGTCAAGAACAACGCGGCCCTCGGCGCGAGCACGCTCGGCACGGTCATCGCCGACGGCGCGACGCTCGACATCGGCGGCTCGGCCACGGCGCAGGCCATGAACCTGAACGCCGAGCAGATCACGGTCAGCGGCGCGGGCGTCAACGGCCGCGGCGCGATCATCAACGGCTCCAACATCTCGCAGTATCAGGCGCTCCGCCTCGTAACGCTCGCAGGCAACACCACCTTCGGCGGCGAGCAGAGCGGCGGACGCTGGGACATCCGCAACACCAGCGGAACCGCGACCTTCCTCATGAACGGCTTTGCCGTCACCAAGGTGGGCACCAATCAGGTCGGCCTCACCAGCGTGGGCGTGACCCCCGGCGCGACGGGCGCCATCGACATCAAGGAGGGCAACTTCACCGTCGAGGTCTCCACCACCATGGGCGGCAGCGCCGCCAACCTCATGACCGTCCGCAGCGGCGCGCTCTTCGATATCTATGACATGGCCTCGCCCATCGCGTGGAGTCTGGTGATGGAAGACAACTCGAGGTTCTATGCCCGCTCCGGCAACGCCACGAACCGCAACATCTGGTCGGGCCCCGTCACCCTCAACGGCCGCGCGGTGTTCGACGCGGGAGGAGCCTTCAGCGACACGCTCAGCGGGGACATTTCCGGCACCGGCTCCGTGGTGAAGGCCACCGCCACATCCACCACCTATTTCACCGGCACCAACAACACCTACGGCGGCGCGACCACCATCAGCAACGGCACGCTCTACGCCAAGACCGCCGGCTCGCTGCCGGGATACAACACCGGCAAGCTGACCGTCCTCGGCGGCGCGGCGCTCGCCGTCAACTCTTCCAACGGCACCTCGGGCTGGACGGCCGAGCAGATCAGCGACCTGAACGCGGCCTCCGCCTTCCTGGGCAACAACGCGTTTCTCAACATCGACACGACCAATGCCAACCTCACCATCCCGTACAACCTCACGCGGCTGATGGGGCTCAACAAGCTGGGCGACGGCACGCTGACGCTCGCGGGGAACAATACGACCACAGGACAGGTGCTCGTCAGCCGCGGCGTCCTCGACATCGCGGGCCCCAGCAGCCACTTCATCGGCCAGCTGACGATCGGAAACGCCGCCGTGTTCATGACAAACGCGGCGCCCGTCTGCGTGTATTTGACCAACAACACGACCTACGTCGGGAACAACTCCAGCGACCTCGGCAGCTTGACCGTGGCGGGCAACGCCGCGCTGGGCTCAGCGCTGCCCGGCTACAACACCGGCGGCTGGCAGACTCTGGTCGTCGGTCAGTCCGGCAAAGGCGTTTTGACCCTGAAGGACAACGCCCTCGTCACCAACAAGCTCTTCATCGGCAACAACGGCGGCAGCGCCGGCGCCGTTTACCAGTCCGGCAACAGCGTCATGCATAACTGGGGCGGCGCGGGCAATGACAGCCGCATGGGCGCGAACGGCTACGGATATTACGAGCTGAGCGGCGGCACGCTGACCAACAACGGCTACACCCAAGTCGGATGGGGCCCCGCAGGCGTGGGCATCCTGGTGCAAACCGGCGGCAAACTGCTTCAAGGCACCGTGTACGGCGGGAACCTCAGCATCAGCCGCGGCGGCACAGGCGTCGTCTATCTGGCGGGCGGCACGCTCGCCTCGTCGGCGGGCCTGGATGTCGGCAACAGTTCCGAGAACTCGACAACAAGAGGCTTTGCCGACTTCACGATGGCTCCCGCGGCCAACTCCGCCTATTTCGCCGGCAACATCCTCATGGCCGACCGCACCAACATGTTCGCGACCGTCAACCTGAACGGAGGCGCGCTCACCGCGAACCAGATCACCAAGTCTTCCTCCCGCACGGGCTCGGTCGCCATCGTCAACTTCAACGGCGGCACCTTCCGCGCCCGCGCAGCGGGCTACCTGTTCGGCACAGGCGTCAACGCCCCCGACGCCGTCAACATCTACGCCGGCGGCGCGACCTTCGACACGACCAACCTCGACTGCACCCTCACCTCCGGCCTGCTCGCACCTGTCGGCAGCGGCGTGTCCGGCATCGCCCTGGCGCCGCGCGGCGGCTACATCGGGCCGCCCTTCGTCACGGTCAGCGGCAGCGGCACGGGCGCGACGGCGATCGCGCAGTTCGACTCCGCCAGCGGCTTCGTGAACGGCATCACCGTCACCTGCCCCGGCTACGGCTACACCAGCGCGCCGACCGTCACCCTCTCGGGCGGCGGCACCAACGTCCATCTGGCCGCGACCGCCTCGCTTGCGCCCAACGTCAGCGGCGGACTCACCAAGCTCGGCTCCGGCATGCTCGTGCTCAACGCCACCAACACCTACGCCGGCGTGACCACCGTGAGCAACGGCATGCTGCGCGTCGGCGTGCGTGCCGCGCTGCCCGCGGGCACCGACATCAACGTGGCCGGCGGCATCCTGGACCTGGGCGGGTTCAGCCTGACCAACGGCGCGATCAAGGCAACCGGCGGCGCGATCGTGAACGGCTCGCTGTCGGGCGCCAGCTTCATCAAGTCCGGCAACGGCACGCTGACGCTGTCCACACCGGTCGCCACCCCCGCTCCGATCGTGATCAGCAGCGGCGTGGTCAAACTGCAGGGCGTTCAGCCGGGACTGTATGAAGGCGTGCTTCCGACCGCCGACAACACGGCCTCCAACAACCCCAACACCAGCGTTCGCCTGACCACACGCGCCGCGAACGGCGCGTGGACCTCAAGCGCCGCCTCGGGCGGGATCTGGACGGACCAGACGACCTATATCTACAGCGGCTACCTTTGGAACCGGGCCGCGACCAATGTCACCTGGAACTTCGTCGAGAACTTTGATGACACGGTGCGCCTCAAGATCGACGGCACGACCGTGATCAACGGCGGTGGCGGGTGGAACGTGCCGACCCTTACGACCAATATGTTCACGCCCGGCGCGCACGCGTTCGAGCTGCGTCTCGGGCAAGGCGCCGGAGGCGTGGGTGGCCCCAACCCCGTCTCCGCGTGGTGGAATACGCTCGCCTTCTCGTTCGGCTACGACCCGCTGGGCCGAGGCGAGACCAATGTGGCGAACTTCGCCGTGATGACGGATCCGGGTGACGGCAGCCTGTTCTCCCTCACCGCCGCGGGCAGCACGACCAACCTGTTCGATACGGCATCCTCCGTCGAGGTCGCGGCCGGCGCGGTTTTGGATCTGGACACCTATTACCAGTCGTTGGCGAACCTGAGCGGCGCGGGCACGGTCTCCAACGGCACGCTCGCCGTGACCGGCACACTCGCCCCGGGCGGCACGAACAGCATCGGCACGCTGACCGCCGCCACGTCGCTGACACTCAGCGGCACGCTGCTGGCGGACGTGGCCGCCAACGGCGCCGGCGACATGCTGGCCGTGCAGGGCAACTTGAGCCTGGAGCCGTCGTCGGTGCTGACGATCGCGAACCCCGGCCAGCTCGACCACCAGCAGATTTACACCCTGGCCACCGTCACGGGCACCCGCACGGGCACCTTCGGCTCCAACAACCTGCCGAGCAGCCACTGGCGCATCGTCTTCGGGGCGGACGGCACGGTGAAGCTGATCTTCGTCAGCGGCACGGTGCTGATGCTCAAATAGGGCGGCGCCTCTATAAAAGCAGCGCGCGCGGGCAAGCTGCCCGCGCGCGCTTTACGTCAGGGAAGACGGGCGGATTAGCGACGGAAGGTTTTCGAGACAAACTCCAGCACGTCCGGCAGCGCCGCGCGCCAATACTCCCACGAGTGCGCGCCGTCACGCACGCGGAACTCGTGCGGAATCTTTTTCTCCAGCAGCAGCACATGCATGCGCGCGTTGTCTGCGGAAAGGAAATCGTCGTCGCCGCAATCGATGTACAGGCGCATGGCCTTTTTACTCTCCTCGGGCAGCCGCTCGGCCAGCGTCACGGGGCAGTAGCTGTCCAGAAAGGCGTTGACCTTCTCCTCGCTCTCCCCCTGCTCGCCCAGCTTCAGGCGCTTGCTCATGGCTTCGCGGTCCCACAAGGCGGCGCTGAGCGGGCAGCTCGACGCGAACAGGTCCGGATGCCGCATCGCGTACATGAAGGCGCCCATGCCGCCCATGGAGAGCCCCGCCACCGCCCGGAACTCCCGGTTGGTGCGGCAGTGGTAGCTGGACTCGATGTGCGGGATCAATTCCTTGAAGAAATAGTCCTCGAAGCGGACCTGCCCCTTGAGGTCGTTCGCGTACCAGGTCACCCCGGCGTCAGGCATCACGATGATCATCGGCGCGGCGCGCCCCGCGGCGATCGACTGATCCGCGATCCGCTGCACCTCGCCGAACTGCACCCACCCGGTCTGGTCGTCGCTGTAGCCGTGCAGCAGGTAGAGGACCGGGTAGCTGCGCTGCGACGTGGCGTAGCCGTCGGGCAGGTAAACCGCGACGCTCATCGGCTTGCCGAGGATCTCGCTTTTGACGGGCTGGGCGTCCAGCACCTGGCTCGCGGCCTGGACACACGCGGCCGCCATCATTCCCGCCGACAGAACCGACATGATGCGCTTCATCGTTGCTCCTTATGGATCGGGGTTGCCTGTATTCGGTAGGGCGTGCGCCCCAGCGCCGCCGTTTCCGTAAACCTCTTTCGGGCGTCACGGGGCGCGTGCCCTACCGCGCCGCGATCGGGCAGCTCGTCTCCGCCGCCATGTAATCGCCGGTGGCCGCGTAGGCCCGCGCGCGGCACCCGCCGCAGCCGGTACGGAACGCGCACGCGCCGCACGCCCCGCCGTAGCGGTCGGGCTGCGCCAGATCGCGGAAGACCGGCGAGGCGTCATAGGCCCGCTTAAAGTCGAAGCCGAAGTCCCGCAGGGCGCCGCTGGGCACATCGAGAAAACCGCAGGGCTGCAGCACGCCGGTGTGCGAAATGAAGACAAAGCCGCGGCCGCCCATGCACCCCGCCGGCGGATGGCCCGGCCGGCCCAACGTGTGCCAGATCCGCACGGCCTGCGGCGCGCACGTCTCGCGCACGCGGATCGGACCCAGCCGGTCCATCTCGAACGCCCAGCGCAGGACCGTCTCGGTCTCATCGGGCGAAAGCGCGAGGTCACGCAGCTCCGCCCCGCGGCCCACCGGAACGAGAAAGAAAAGGTCGAGCGTGCGCGCCCCGCGCGCCACCGCCTCCGCGCGGATCGCCGGCAAGGTGTCCCTGTTCAGCCGCGAGACCGTCGTGTTCACCTGGAAAGGCATGCCGATCTCCGCCGCGACGTCCATCGCGCGGGTCACGTTCGCGAAAGCGCCGGCCACGCCGCGGAACGCGTCGTGCGCTTCCGCCGTGGCGCCGTCCAGACTGAAGCTGCACGCCGCCACGCCGGCGTCCTTGAGCGCCAGCAGCGCCTCGCGCGTCACCAGCGTGCCGCAGGGCGCCATCACCGAGCGCAGGTCCCGCGCGGTCGCGCCGCGCACCAGGTCGAGGATGTCGGGACGGTACATGGGCTCGCCGCCGGTCCAGATGATCATCGGCCGGCCGAAGCCCGCCAGGGAATCGAGCACGCGCAGGCACTCCGCCGTGGTGAGTTCGCCCTCGTAGGCGCGGTCTTTCGCGCCCGCGCGGCAATGCTGGCACGCGAGCGGACAGCGCCGCGTCACCTCCCACGCGACCACGCGCGGCCCGGCGCCGGCCGGAGGGTGCGCCGATCCATGCGCCGGGTTCTGTCCGTGGGTGTTCATACGAGTTGCGGCGCGATCTCCTCGTCCGTCAGGTAGCAGGCGGGGTCCACGCCCCACAGATCGCCGGTGGCCGCCTCGGCGCGCGCGCGGAAGTTGCCGCCGCACACGTCGAGGAAGCGGCAGGCGACGCACCGTCCGGTGACATGCGCCTTTTTCTGGCGCAGCAGGGCGAGCAGGCTGCCCGGTTCGGGGTGGCCCCAGATCTCGCTGAACTTCTTGGCGCGCACGTTGCCGACCGGCTGGTTGCGCCAGAACTGATCCGGATAGACGGTGCCGTCCCAGCTGAGGCACGCCAGGCCGTGGCCCGTGCTGTTGCCGCCGTTCATGCGCAGCAGCGTCATCACATCGCCGGCGCGCGGGTTGTTCTCGCGCAGCATGCGCAGATAGAGATAAGGTCCGTCACAGTGGTTATCGACGGTCAACACCTCGACCGGGAAGCCGCGCTCGTGCAGCCGCACGGTGCGGTCGATGATCAGATCCAAGGTGGCGCGGCGCTGCGCCGGACTGAGGTCCTGGCCCGCGATGTCCGCGCCGCGGCCGCAATAGACCAGATGGTACAGGCAGATGCGCGGGATCCGCTCCGCCTCGAGCAGATCGAAAATCGCCGGGATCTCGCCGACGTTGTCCTTGGTCATGGTCACGCGCAGGCCGACTTTGACGCCCGCCTCGCGGCAGTGGCGGATGCCGGCCATCGAAAGCTGGAACGCGCCCGGACAGGCCCGGAACCGGTCATGCACGGCCTCCATGCCGTCGATGCTGATCCCCGCATACGAAACACCCACCGCCTTGATCTCCGCCGCCAGGCGGGCGTCGATGAGCGTGCCGTTGGTGGAGAAAACCACGCGCAGGCCCTTGCCCACCGCGTGGTGCGCCAGCGTCAGGATATCGGGTCGCACGAACGGTTCGCCGCCGGAGAAGAGCAGCACCGGACAGCCGAACGCGGCCAGATCGTCGATGACCGCCAGCGCCTCAGCCGTCGAAAGCTCATCCGGCTGACCCTCGGTCGCCGCGTAACAGTGCGTGCATTTCAGATTGCAGCGCGACGTCACGTTCCAGACGACGACCGGCTTTTTGTCCTCCGAAAACTGCAGCAGGTGGCTGGGCAAGTGCGCGGATTTGCGCCCATAGCGCAACGGATCCGAAACCTCCACTTTCCCGAGATACAACTTAGAAATGCCAATCATACGGTTCCCCCCGCGCGGCCGACGTCCGTCACTCCGCGCCCCCATTTGTTTCAGCCTCTTCACGCACACGGAAGGTGACGGGCTCGGAAGCCACGACCAGCCCGTTGGGCAGCTCAACCGCCGACCAGAGCGTATAGGTGCCATGGCCCAGCCGCGACTGCGGCGGCCCCTGTTCAACGGCGACCGAGCACACCGGCGCGCTGACCCGCCCCAGCCGTTTACGGCCGAGATACACGCCCAACCCGGCCACGCGGTTGGTCACGTCCGTCTCGGCGCGGGCCGTCACGAACGCCGGCCCCTCGATCACGCTCCCGTCGGCGGGGGCCGTCACCCGCACCCTCGGCACAGGCGTGCCGTTGCTGGCGACCCGGAACGCGAACTCGAACTGGCGCCCGTTGAAGCGCCGGTCCGCGGAGGTGGTGCGGACCGAGACGGGCAGAACCCCGTTCCGGAAATCCGCGGCCGTCGGATAGAGCCGCACCAGACTGCCTTCGAAATGGTCGGGGCTCAGGTAGACCTCCTCCGTCACCCGGCCGTGCTGCACGATGCTGGCGCACACGATGTCGCTCGGACGCTTCACGGCCCGGAGGGCCACACGGAAGCCCGTCTCGGGCGACACGCTGTCGCGCGCGAAGGCGAGGCCCGCCTTGTCGTTCTCGTCGAAGTTCAGCAAGAACGGCCGCAGATCGTTGGAGCCGTCCACCGTCTTGTCCTCCGACTGGGCGCTGGCCATGAAATGGAAAAAGAGGGTCGGGCTGTTCGTGGCCGGCTGAATGCGGACCGTCTGTTCAATGTCGTAGTTCTCGGGCGTGAACACCAGCGCTTCGCGCGAGAGCGCGGCTACCCCCGCCACATCCGTGGCGCAGAACACGCGGACCTCCCGGGCCGGGCGGTCAAGCAAGCGGATGCCGACAAAACCCGGTGTGCCGGCATCGATCCGGTAGGTCTCGCTGCGCAGCAGGACCGTGTTCTGCGGCTCGGTCAACGTCGCGAGTTGCATCAGGGTCTCATAGCCGATGCGGGCGCAGCGCTCGTGATACCCGCGCGGATGATCGGGGTTCGCGCTGTGCGGCTTCGTCTTCTCGGGAACAGGCTGGTAGCGGTCCGTCATCAGCGCGTAGAGCATGTTGGCCAACATGTAGGTGAGCCAGTCGTTGGCGCGGCCCGGCACGGTCTCCCGCACCATGGGCGCGCTCGCCTGACGGACGCGCGCCCAGGCGATTTGGTAAGGGACGAACACCAGCCCTTTGCTTTTGGCGTAATCGTACCCCTCGATCAGGATCGTCTCCAGATTCCGCAGCGTGTTCAGCCCCTCCGCATCGCTTTCCGGATTGCGGCAATACACCGCCACGCAGGGCTGCGGCTGGTTCGTGGGCGCGGACGCCGCCGCCGTGTAGAGCGTCGGATCCAGATACTGCTCCATCTGCTGCATGTCGGCATAGACCAGGTCGAAGGCCGCCGCCTGCCGGTCGAAGCCCTCGCGATACCAGTCGGCGGGCGTCTTCCAGAACCAGTCCTGAAACGCCGCGTCGAGGATGAACTGGAGGTTCTGCCCCAGAGGGTCGTCCTCCACCGTATTGGGCACATAGATCTTGAGTCGCTTTTTAATGCGGGGCTCGATGCGCACCACGCCGAGAAAGGGTCCGGCGTAGTGCTTCTTCACCTTCTCGTTCGCGACCGCGTCACGCGCCGACACCGCCAGCACCTCGGTGGTCTTCTTGGTGGTCCAGTCCGCCTCAAGCGCCGCCTTGGGCACCCGCGCCTCCGCCAGCTGGCAGAAGATGGCGGCCGCGGCCAAATAGGCGCCGGCCCGGGCTTTGACGGGCGAATCCCCGGTGACGCGGTTATGCATCAGCGCCTCATGCCAGCCGAACGCGGCGGGAATCACATCGACGCCGCACCCGTCGCCCACACGGTAGACGGTCTCGGCGACCGCCATCACGCGCGTGTCGCGGAAGGTGTTGGCGGGTTTGGACATCAGCACCAGCGCGGCGCGTATGCCCTTCCCGCCCGCCTCCCGCGACAGGGCGCGGACGCCCTCGAAGAAAAACTCGGGATAGCCGCGCACGATCTCTTCCGTTTCGGCCAGCAGCAGGTAATCGGCCTGTCCGGAAAAAAGCTGGTCGCGCGCGGGCTGCGTGTCCGGGTTGTACCACCAGCCCATGAGCGTGCGGTTCTTCGCGACCGGCTCGAATGCCACGCGCACCGGCACGCCCGGCCGGGCGGCCTTGATCATCCCTTCCAGATCGGCACAGATGGCCGACGCGTCGATGCCGCCCGCGTGCTTCGGCGGCGAAAGCAAAACCATGCGGATGACGCCGTCGCCGTTGACGTCCAAATCCGCCGCGCGCGCCGGCGACGCCGCCGCTGCCGCCGCGATCAGCGCCAGCCGCAAAACCTGTCTGGTCCAGCGGGTCATCGCGCTCCCGCCGCCGGCCGCGCGGCCACCGCGTCTTTGGTTTTGTTGCCGATGATCCGCAGCAGCGTCGTCTCCAGCAGAAACATCTCCGGCAGACCGGTCGACACCAGCTTCTCCCGCAGCTCCAACACGCGGAACCGGGCGACGCGCAGCTCCTGCAAGGTATAGTTGAGCGCATGCGGCAGCTTCTTCTTCAGCGCCCACGCGTTCATCGTTTTCGGGTTGACCGGCAGGGCGTTCAGGATCGCCGCGGCCTCGGGCGCCAGGCTGGTCGACCAGCCGCAGGCGCCGCCCTTGCTCCCGTAGGCCCATTTGCGGTCGTAGGCCTCGCGCAAGACCAGCAGATCGCGCACGTTCTTCTCCAGCATGGCGGCCAGCATGACGCCGATGCCCTTCTGCCCGCTCAGCCTTTTCAGCGTTTTGAGCACATTCAGGGCGTGGCGTTCGCCGAACGCGTCCAGCAGGTCCCACGCCTCGGCCTCCCGGCCGATGGAGGTGATCTCGCGCACATCCTCCACCGCCACCCGCTTCCCTTCGCCCATGTACAGGCGCAGCTTCTCGATCTCCTGCACCAGAAAGCGCGTGTCGAACCCCGCCCGGGTGATGAACTCCTGGCGGGCCTCGTCATCCATCGACAAGCCCGCCTTTTTCAGCAAGCCGTCCAGCCGCTGCGCGGTCAGCTTCTCAAGCTCCCAGCTCTTGAACCCGCCGCCGAAATCCTCGACCTCGCCCTGCTTCTGGCACACCTTGAAAATGATCGAGGTGCGCAGAACCTTGACGGCGGTGATGATCAGCACCTGACCCTCCAGCAAGCCCTCTTTGAGCCAGACCGCCAGCTTATCCACCGCCTCCTTGGCCGCGGCCGACTCCGCCACGCGTCCGCCGCCGGTCAGAAACGTGACATCCCTCAGCCAGGTCACCTTGTTGGCCCCGAAAAAGCCCGGCGTCCGCACCGACTCGATGCAGGCGTCGACCGCCCTGCGCACCTCGTCACCCGTGTCTTTGCGCCCGTCAACCACTTCCACCCCGAACGCTCGATCCGCCTCCGGCACGAGCTGATTGATCCGCTCGCGCGCAGCCGAATCGACGAGGAAGTCGTCGTCTCCGCAAATAAGACACAGTTTGCCGTTCATGGGCGCGGATTGTAGCGAAAAGCGGGTGCGATTGCGAGACAGCAATGTGCCGCTTTTTCGCGCGCGCCATTAAATCCTGTTGCCCAAGACCCGCGGGAATTTGTATAGTGTCCGTGATCCTTCCGGCAAGGAAAAATTCTTAAGGAGTGTTGGGTATGGGAATCATGAAAAAGACGCTGGTTCGGCTGGCTTTCACCTGTTTGATCATGGCCGGAGGCCCGCTTCTCTGTGTCACGGGCTGCAAACCCTCCGCCGAGAAGGCGGCCGCGCGCGAGGCGAAGGTCAGCCGGGAGATCGAGGCGCTGTGCGCCCAAATCCAAGCCATGCAGGCCGAAGGCCGGCTGCCGGAAGCCGCCGCGCTCGTGGAAACCGCTCTCAGCACCCCCGCATTCAAGGCGCAGAGGACGCGCTTCTTCACCCTCAAAATCGAGCTTTTACTCGCGCAGGACCGCGACGCCCAGGCGGCCGACCAGGTCCTGCAGGCCTGGCACGGCGAACCCGAACTCGCCCGCGCCGTCTTCGGGCGGATCCACAGCTTTTACCAGCAGCGCAACGCCAACAAGGAGACCGGCCGCTGGTGCAAACGCCTGCTGGGCCTGGGGGCCGAACTGCCGGCTGACCTGCGCCCGCAGGTCCTGGAATGGCAGTTCGCCGCCGCGCTCGCCGCGCGCGACATCGCCGAGGCGCAAGCCGGACTCGACAGCATCCTGGCGGGCCTTAAGCCCGAGGCGTCCGAACCGCTGCTGCTGCGCACGCTCAACGGGCTGGTCGACGCCAACCAGACCGATTTCGCCAAAGCCCTGATCCTGCACATGGAGGGCCGGCAGGCCGAATCGCCCCTCTACCACAACCTGATGGTCACCATCACGCTGCGCTGCGTCCTGGCCGCGAACGACTGGGAGCGGTTCCAGCCGGCCTTCAACGCCTGCGTCGCGCAACTGCCCGACGAGCAGCTGCTCAAACTCCTGCGCACGGTTTTCGCCACGCTCCAGAAAAGCGGCAAAAACGCGCTCGTCGAGTCGGCCAGCAAGCAGGTGATCCTCACCACGCCCGAAAAGACGGGCTCCGTGAACCTCGCCTCGCGCCTCTGGGTGGAATCCGGAGTCGCCGCCGACAAAAAATGCCTGCCCGAACGTCTCAACGCCCTGCTCGACGCCAAGGTCTCCCCCGCCCAGGTCGGCAATCTCTTCGACCGGTATTTTTATGACATGGTCTCCGACCTCGACATCATCCGGGGCCTCTGCGCCGTCGGCGAGCGCATCCTCGCGGTGTGCACGGACGAGAATACGGTCAACAACGTCAAGGTGAAGGTCCTCGACGGCGCCTTCATCGTCGACAACTTCGACCTGGCCGTCCACATGCTGGAACAGGGCATCCCCGGCAAAGACAAAGCCTGGCACGACATGTCGCTGCCGAAGGTCAAGGCCCACCGCGCCATGGCCCAGAAAAAGCCGCGCGAGGCCGTCCAATACTTCCGCGAGTTCATGAACGCCTGGATCACCTCCAAGCAGGAGGAGGAGTTCGACCCCACCAGCGGCATCGCCTACAGCCGCGAGTGGATCCTCGGCCGCAACGCCAACCGCATCGCCGGAATCCTCGACACCATCCCCGACAAGGCCGCCGCCGACGCGGCGCGCGCCGAAGCCAAGGCTTACTTCAAGATTGCCGTCCAGAAGGCCAGCAAAGACGCCGAGGCCACCCGGCTGATCACGGAAGAGACCAAAGGCATGGGGCTGTAGGGAACAGAAGTCCGAGGACGGAAGACAGAGGACCGAGGACGGAAGACGGAACGGGATGGTCGGTAAAATCGACGCGTTCTATACTGGATTCCGACTTCTGACGGCGCGGGTCGCGGACCGGACCCGTCTCAGCGGCCGGCCGCAGGCCATTGCGCGACGAGCGCCACGATGGCCTCGAGCGCGTCGGCTTCGGGGATCACCTTGACCTGCACGCCGCGCACATACAGCGCGAACGCGCCGCAGCCGCCCGCGACCGCGATATCCGCGCCCTTGGCCTCGCCCGGGCCGTTGACCACACACCCCATCACCGCCACGTGCGGCCGCGCCGCGCCCGGGTGCTCGCGGTAGTACCGCTCCAGCCGCTCCTCCACGCGTGCCGCCAAGCCCGCCACGTCGACCCGCGTCCGCCCGCAGGTCGGGCACGAGGTCACGGCCGCGCCCGGCGCCCGCAGCCCCACCGCGCGCAAGAGCTCGACGCCCACGCGGACCTCTTTCGCGGGCGTGTCGGTGAGCGACACGCGGACCGTGTCGCCGATGCCGTCCAGCAGCAGCGCGCCCAGCGCCACGCACGAGCGGACCGTGCCCGGAATGAAGGTGCCGGCCTCGGTCACGCCCAGGTGCAGCGGGTAGGCCGTCATCTCGGAGAGCAGGCGGTAGGCCGCCAGCGTGCGCGGCACGTCCGAGGCCTTGACGGAGATTTTGATCTCGTGGTAATCCTCGGCCTCCAGCAGCGCCACGTGCCGCAAGGCGCTCTCGACCAGGGCCTCCGCGGTGGCCGCGCCGTGTTTCGCGAGGATGTCCTTCTCCAGCGAGCCGCCGTTCACGCCGATGCGGATCGGGACGTTCCGGCCGCGTGCCGCCGCCACCACCGCGCGCACGCGCTCGGAGCCGCCGATGTTGCCGGGGTTGATGCGCAGGCCGTCCGCTCCCGCCTCCAGGGCCGCCAGCGCGAGCCGGTAATCAAAGTGGATGTCCGCCACCAGCGGCACCGGCGAGCGCGCGCGCACCTGCTTGAACACCTCGGCCGCCTGCGCGTCCGGCACGGTCAGCCGCACGATGTCGCATCCGAGCTCCGCGGCCTCGGCGATCTGCCGCAGCAGCGCCTCGGCGTCGTGCGGCTGCGCCTTGGTCATCGTCTGCACGCTGACCGGGGCGCCGCCGCCGATCGGCACCCCTCCCAGGGTGATGCGCCGGGTTTCTGTTCGCGGACGGAGCATGCTGACGGTTCCCCCCTTACGGCGCGGCGGGCGCGTTCGTGACCGCCGCCTGCGCCGCCGCAGCGGTGGCCATGTCGCGCTCCATGCCGCGCAGCGCCCGGCTGACCTTGATGTTTCTGGCGATGTCGCGGTAGAACAGCAGGGCCATCAGCCCGATCAGCAGCGCCGCGCAGGCGTTGACCAAAACCGCGACCACTTTGGGGTGCGGCTTGCGGCGCGTGACGACTTCAAACATCGCGAAGAGAATGTGCCCGCCGTCCAGAACCGGCAGGGGCAGCAGGTTGAGGATCGCGAGGTTGACGCAGATCATCCGCAGGAATCCGAGGCCGTCCATCATGCCGCCGCGCACGGTGTGGTACAGGCCCATCACGATCGCCACCGGCCCGCCGATGTTCTTCGCCACGGCCTTGCGCTCGCCCTCCGAACCCGGCATGATCAGCGCCTGCAGCACGCGCGCGACCGACATCGAGTCCCACTTCAGCTGCTGCCACGGCTCGCGGTACATCATCCACGGCTTGACGCCTTCGGACCCGTCCCGCCAGGCGAAGCCGACCAGATGACGCTTTTCAACCGCGTCATAGCGGGGCGTCACCGAGATTTTCAGACACGCCTTGCCGCGCTTGACGGTCAGCAGGGCCGGAACGCCGCCGTGCTGCTTGATGATCGACGAGAAATGATAGGCGCCGACGACGGGGATGTCTCCGACCGCCAGGATCACATCGTTGGTGTGCAGCCCGCTTTCCGCGGCCGGCGATCCGGGAACGATGTCGAGCACCTCGCAGCGCGACTCGGGATAAACGCCCGCCAGCACGCGCAGCCCGAGCACGTTGTTGGTCTGGAACCCCAGCTCCAGGTCGCGCGTCACCTTGCCCTGCAGGACGCCGAAGCGGGCGTGGCCCGACTCGCCGGCCAGCTGGAACTCCACCTGCAGGTCGGTCCAGTTGCTGATCTTCTTGCCGTTCACCGTCTGTATCCGGTCACCGGGGCGCAGGCCGGCCTGCCAGGCCGCCGAATCCTCGGCCACCGCGCCGACACGCGTATCCACCATGCCGGTCCGGACGCCCGGCATGAAGTAAATCAGATAGGCCAGCGCCACGGCCATGACCACGTTGCCGAAGGGGCCCGACACGGCGACGACGATCCGCTTCCACGCCGCGATGTCAGGCAGTTGGCGCGCCTCGGCTTCCCCGGCGTGTTGCTCACCCTGCACCTTCTCCATGCCGGAGGGATCCAGCTGCGGCAGCGCCACGTAGCCGCCAAACGGGATGCAGCCGATCTTGTATTCGATCCCGTTGACCGTCCGCTTCCACAGCGCGGGACCGAAGCCGATCGCGAACGCGTCCACCTGGAGCCCCAGCCACCGCGCGGACAGGAAGTGGCCGAACTCGTGAATGAAGATCGCGAGACTGAAGAGCAGCGCCACGCAGACACCCGCCAAAACCGACCAAAGAAGTTCCATCGTTTATCCTATTCCCGCACACGCCACGACGTCCGTCCCGCGTGAGCCGTTCTCACATTTAAAAAATCACAACCAGGCGGCGGTTTGCTCGCGAGCCCACGCGTCGGCCTCGAACACCGTCTCGAAGTCCGAACAGGGCCGCACCGCATGCGCCGCCATCACGCGTTCGATCATGCGCCAAATCCCGGCGAAGGAAAGCCGCCCCGCCAGAAAGGCCTCCACCGCCACCTCGTCCGCGGCGTTGACCACCGCCGGCAGGGTCCCGCCCGCCGCCGCCGCCTCGCGGATCAGCCGCAGGCAGGGGAAACGCGTCTCGTCCGGATCATAAAAGGTCAGGCTCTTTTGCGCGACCAGGTCGAGCACGGGCATCGCCACCGCGCGCCGGTCCGGCCACGTCAGCGCGTACTGGATCGGGAAGCGCATGTCCGGCACCGAGAGCTGCGCCAGCGTCGAGCCGTCCACAAAGGTCACCATCGAATGCACGATGCTCTCCGGGTGGACGACCACGCCGATGTCCGCGACCGGGATGTTGAACAGCCAGTGCGCCTCCAGGATCTCGAGGCCCTTGTTCATCATCGTGGCGGAATCGATCGTCACCTTGCGCCCCATGCACCAGCGCGGATGCGCCAAGGCCTCGTCGGGCGTCACCCGCTCGAAATCCACGTCCGGACGGGACGCGAACGGCCCGCCCGAAGCGGTCAGCACGAGCCGTGCGACACGCGTCTCCGCCGCGCCCTCGGGCGCATGGCCGTCGCGCACGCAGGCCGCTTGGCTGACCGGCGACTGCAGGCATTGAAAGACCGCGCTGTGCTCGCTGTCCACGGGCAGCAGGCTCACGCCCGCGGCGGCGCGGCGCCGCATGACCAGCTCGCCGGCAGAAACCAGGACCTCCTTGGTCGCCAACGCCACGTCGTGACGCGCTTCCAGCGCCGCCAGAACCGGCCGGAGCCCCGCAAGCCCCACCAGCGCGCAGACCACCGTGTCGGCCTCGGCCAGCGCCGCCAGCGCCGCCACGCCGGCCGCCCCCGGCCACACCGCGATGCCATGCGGCCGCGCCAGCGCCTCCGCCTCCAGCGCGGCGTCGAAGTTCTCGACCGCGATCACGCGCACGCCGAACTGCAAAGCCTGGTCGATCACGCGGGTGACCTTCGTCCGGGTCGAGAGTCCGACCACGCGCACGGCGTCCGGCAACGCCTCGGCCACCTTCAGGGTGTTCTCGCCGATCGAGCCGGTGCTTCCCAGGATGACGATGGATTTCATGACGACGCCACCGCTTGTCCCACGAACCACGCCAGGAAAAAGTAGAGCACCGCCGGCGTAAAGGTCAGGCTGTCGAACATGTCGAGGATGCCGCCCATGCCCGGCAGCAGGCCCGCGGAGTCCTTGGTGTTGACCGCGCGCTTGAACATCGACTCCACCAGGTCACCCAGCACGCCGACGAGCGCCAAAACCAGGCCCAGCGCCAGCGCGTGAAAAATCCCGAGGCTTTTCAGCGGGCCGCCCGGCACCCACGCGCAGCGGTGCGCGATCTCGATCATCGCCACGCTGGCCAACATCGAGGCGATCAGCCCGCCCACGAACCCCTCCCAAGACTTCTTCGGCGAAATGCGGGGGCACATCTTGTGCTTGCCGGCCAGCAGCCCGACCGCGAAGGCGCCGACGTCGCCGATCTTGACCACCAGCGCGATATAGGACGCCAGGTACACGCCGACGCGCGCCGAGGGGATTTCAAAGCGGTCCACCGCCCCCCACTGCGCCAGCCGGATGAAGAAGCTGAGCATGAAGGGCAGATAGAAAAACCCGAGCAGGGTGATCCCCGCATGCTCGATCGGTTTCTGGATCCGGGAGTCGAACAGGACGCGCAGCAGGACGCCGAAAACCAGCACCACCAACAGCATGCATTCGGTCTGGTGCCCCAGCGGCAGCATGCGCGCCGCATACGGCGGGTAGGCGTAGCACGCCGTCATCCAAAGGACGCCCATCACCAGGCCGCAGTTGCGGCTGAGCGAAAAGCCGCTGCGCTTCATCATCATGTAAAATTCGTTCTGGCAGGCGCACGACATCAGCAGCAGCACGCCGAACAGCATCCACCCGGGCATGTAACACAGTCCGAGAACCCAGGCCCCTGCGACCAAGACTCCAGCGATGATTCGGCGTATGATCACAATGATGCCTCCTGCTCCTCAGATGATTTGACGCCGCCGTAACGGCGGTCGCGCTTCGCATAGGCGGTCAGCGCCTCGTTGAAAGCCGCCTCACGGAAATCGGGCCACAAGACCGGCGTGACGAAAAACTCGCTGTACGCGCACTGCCACAGCAGGAAATTGCTGATGCGCAGCTCCCCGCTCGTGCGGATGATCAGGTCAGGATCGGGCACGTCCGGCGCGTACAGCCGCGCGGACACGGCCGCCTCGTCGATGGCCTCCGGCGCGAGCGTTCCGGCCTTCACCTCCGCAGCGATCAGCCGCACCGCGCGCACCAGCTCGCTGCGCCCGCTGTAACTCAGCGCGATGATCAGCTGCCGCTCGAAAGCCGCCGTCGCCCGCTCCACGCGCTCCAGCGACTCCCGCACCGCGGCCGGCAGATCTTCTCTGCGGCCGATCACGCGCAGCCGCACCTGCCGCGCGACCAGGTCGTCGGCATACGTCTGGATGAAGGTGCCCAGCAGCGCCATCAGGCCGGCGACCTCGTCCTGCGGACGCGACCAGTTTTCGGTGCTGAACGCGTAGAGCGTGAGGTAGCGGACCCCCGCGTCCCGGCAATAGTTGAGCACGCAGCGCACCGTCTCGGAACCGGCCTCATGCCCGGCCAGACGCGGCTCGCCGCGCTGCTTCGCCCACCGCCCGTTGCCATCCATGATGATGGCAATGTGCCGCGGCACTTTGTGTTCGCTCACTTCCATGCGTTACCTGCAAGGGCACGGCAGGCCGTGTCCCTACAACCCCATCCTCAGCGTCGTCTCGCGCGCCGGTCCGACGGACAGGATGCCCAGCCGTCCGCCGATCAACGCCACCAGGCGCTCCACGTAGGCGCGGGCCTTGAGGGGCAGATCCTCATAACGCGTGATGTGGCTGGTCGGCGTCATCCAGCCGGGCATCTCCTCATACACCGGCTTGCAACGCTCGAGCAGGCTCAGATCCGCAGGGAACGTCTCGTGCCGGAGGCCGGCCTCGTCCACGTAGGCGGTGCAGATCTTGAGAAGCGGCTGATCGTCCAGCACGTCGAGCTTGGTCATGGCCCAGAAATCGACGCCGTTGACCATCGCGGCATAGCGGCCGACCACCGCGTCAAACCAGCCGCAGCGGCGCGGACGTCCCGTGGTCGCGCCGAACTCGCCGCCCTTCTGCCGCAGCTGCTCGCCCGTGGCGTCGCACAGCTCGGTCGGGAAGGGGCCGGCGCCCACGCGCGTCGTGTAGGCCTTGATCACGCCCACCACCCGGTCGATCCGGCGCGGCGAAAGCCCTGAGCCCGTGCACGCGCCGCCCGAGGTGGGGTTCGACGAGGTGACGAACGGATAGGTCCCGAAATCGATGTCGAGCATGGTGCCCTGCGCGCCCTCCAGCAGGATGCTCTTGCCGGCGCGGTCAGCCTCGTTGATGAACGCGACCGTGTCGGAGATGTAAGGGGCGAGCGTCTGGGCGGCCTGGCTGTAATCCTTCACCAGCTGCTGCGCGTCCAGGGCCGGCGCGCCCCAGGCGGCCAGCGTGACGTTGGCCGCTTCGGTGCACTCTTTCACCGTGGCCAGGAAATTCGGGCTGAGCAGGTCGCCCACGCGCAAGCCGCTGCGGCCCATCTTCGCGCCGTAAGCCGGGCCGATGCCGCGGCCCGTGGTGCCGATCTTCTTGTCCTGCGCGCGGCGCGCCTCGTCAGCCGCGTCCAGGGCCCGGTGCCACTGCATCACCATGTGCGTGCGGTTGCTGATGAAGAGCCGGCCGGCCGGTTCGATCCCCTGCTCGCGCAACATGTCGATCTCCTTGAGCAGATCGAAGGGATCCATCACCACGCCGTTGCCGATCACGCACTGCTTGCCCGGATGCAGAATCCCGGACGGAATCAAGTGCAGGACATATTTTTTCCCGCCGGTAATCACGGTATGGCCGGCATTGCTGCCTCCCTGATACCGGACAATCACGTCCGCCTGCGCCGTGAGGACGTCAATGACCTTCCCCTTGCCCTCGTCACCCCACTGCGCACCCACCAAAATCGTATTCGGCATAAAAGCTCCCACCTGGACTAGTCAGCGCCAGACCCTCCGGCACAACGGGGAGACAGTATACCCTATTCCCGAGCGCCTGAGCAACCCTTCACATCGGCAATAAAAAGGCGTGCGCCAAGGCGTTGGCGCACGTTGAAGACTCAAGCCGGCCACGCAGAAATCCAACGCCCCGGCGCTGCGCGAAACGCCTTTTAACAGGGAGCCCTGGATGTTCAGCGCCGGACGTTTCCGCAGAACAAACCGTCCCTTTGACAGGCACACGCCCCTAGCACACTATGCAAGGTGAATTTTCGGACATGCTTCACCTGATTATTAGCCATTGGATTCGATCCTGTACAGCATGGAGACTCGTACCCGAATCCACGAAGTTCATCCTGTCAAAAAGCCGAAACTTTTGGCTGTACAGGCTATTCGTACGCCATCAGACGGCGCACGGCCGTCGCGATGTCCTTCACCCGCTGGTCGCCGGCCTCCCGCTCGATGGCGACCGCGCCGCCGTATCCGACCTCCGACAGCAGATCCAGGAACGCGAAGGCGTTGACCTGCCCCGCGCCCCACACCGCCTCGCTGCCCCACGTGCCGGACACCGCCGTGCGGACCGCGTCTTTGATGTGAATGTGCCGGATCCACGGCGCCAGCCGGCGCAGCGCCGGCAACGGCTCGTCCTTGTTGTACAGGATCAGGTTGGCCGGGTCGAAATTGAGCAGCACCTGCGGATGGTTGAGCGTTTCGACGAAGCGCTGCAAATCCTCCGCCGACTCCTGGCCCGTCTCCATCAGCAGCGAAACCCCCGCCTCACCCGCGCTGTCGCCGAGCGCGCGCACGCGGTCGTAAAACTTCTTGGCGTACACGTGGTTCGTGTGATCCAGAAAACCCACATGCATCATGATGTACTTCGACCCCAGCTCCGCCGTGATCTTCGCCGCCTTCGCGAACGCCTGCCCGCTGGCGGGCCAGTGCTCGTCCGGCGCGATCCCGCCGGTCACCTTGATCGTCTCGAGCGTGCTGTAATCCTCATAGTCGAAGTTCATCATGCCCGCGGTGACCGTCCACCCCTGCCGCTTCACCGCCTCGAGATAGGCCCCGCCCTCCGGCCCCAGCGCCGGCGCGATCGCCAGATTGATGTGCTCCAGCCCCAAGGCCGTCATCACGGAGCCGATTTCGTCAATACCCTTCCGGAACGACCAGCTGCACACGCTGATGGGCCACCTGCCGCACTTCTGCATAAAATCCCCCCCATTGATTCATCCGACACCCGCCGCACGCACGCCCAGGGATGGGCGTGCCACATTCCAAATGCGCCCAGCGCATCCCTGCGCAGGGCGAAGGTCCTTTACAGCCGCACCGTCTTGCCGGTCTTGGCTGATTTCTTCTCCGCGTCCACGATCCGCACCGAGTCGCGCGACTGCTCCGGCGTGGTCACGCACGGGACCGTCTTGCCGCACAGCACATCCATGAACCACCGGATCTCGTATTCGTAGCCGTCGCCCGCCGCCAGCTTCGGCACGAGCGGCTCGCCCTTCAGCGGATAGACGCACAACGGCTTCTCGCGCTTGGCGTCCAGCACCACCACCGCCTTCTCGAAGGTCACGATGTAGCTCGCCTCGAAGCCCAGCGTCGGCGTCATGGCCCAGCTGCCCTCGGCGGTCACCGCCGCGCCGCCCACATCGTAGAGCGTCGAGATGTACTGCATCGAGCCGTCCTGCGCGTAAGCCGCCGCGCTGGTCACCGCCTTGGGCAGCCCGAACAGGTAGTTGACGATGTCGGTGTCGTGGATGTGCAGATCCAGCGCCACGCCGCCGCTCTTGCTCTCGTCCGAAAACCAGCTCTTGCCCTTGCCCCAGCCGGGAGGCGCGCTGTACCGGCGGAACGAGGCCGCGACCACCTTGCCGTATTTCCCGCTGTCCACCAGCTTTTTGAGGAAGACGTAGCAGGGCCAGAAGCGCAGGCACTGCGCGATCATCAGACGCGCGCCGTTCGGCGCCTTCTGCGCGGCCTTGACCATCTGTCCGCACGCCGCCGCATCCAGCGCCATGGGCTTCTCGCACAGCACGCTCACGCCCGCCTGCAGCGCCTTAAGCGTCAAAGGTACATGCAGCGGCGTGGGCAGCGTCAGCGAAATCACGTCCGGTTTGGCCTCAACCAGCATCCGGTCGAAATCGTCGTAGATCACCGCGTCGCCGAAATCGGTCGAGGCGTCCGCGCCGGCTTGGTTGCCGCCTTGGACCGGCGCCGAGAACTGCGCCGTGTCTTTGTCGCACAGGGCCACGACCTTCGCGCCTTTGACCTTCTTCCAGTTGGCGTAATGCATGCGCCCCATAAAACCGAAACCGACAATCGCGACGCGCTTCAAAACCTTTTCCTGCTTCGCCATGTTCAGATCCCCCTATAAACAAATCGATTCGACAAACTATGCGATGAGCATCCTATATCCGTGAGCCGTTGTCAATCCCGCACGCCCAACGGGTGGGATTCAACTTTGTTGAATCCACACCCGAAGGAGGAGTTAGGATTTAGGAATTAGGAGTTGCAATGCCCTGAAAGTGTACGTGTTCGTGTCTTACAAATGAAGTCACACGTCATGTTTCAAGTAACGGTTCTTCGCGGAAGCGTTCCTCCTTGTCGAACACCCTGTCTTCAAGGGCTCTTGCGTTTGCAACTCCTCGCCTGTAACTTCCAATGGATTACGATTAAGAGCACGATTAGGATGATGAGGGAGCGGGGCCTTTCGTAATCTTAATCCTAATCTTAATCTTTCATGGGCGTGCCACATTCCAGGACCCTCTGCAGCACCCCCGCGTCGCGCACCGGATCAAACCCGCATGACGCGCACAACACCGCAGCGGCCCCGTCCAGCGCCAGGCGCGCGCGGAAGGCCGCATCCGCGGGAAAAGGCTGGCCACCTTCGTCCGTGGCAGCGAAGCGCAGCGCCGCCGCGAGCGCGCGGCAGACCGGCCCGGCATCCCCGCCCTCGGCCTGCACCAGCCGCAACCCGCCCACGAAACGGTCGCCCGGCGCGAGTTTGCGCGGCAGGTCGCGCCCCACGCGGAACACGGTGTCGCCCAGGGCGCGGTTGCCGAACCGCCGCAGCAAGTCCTCCACGTGCGCCGTGAGTCCGGACTCGTCAAACTCCCGGGGATAACGCCGCACGAGGGCCCGCGCCGAACCGAGCATGACCGCGCGCGTCTCGGCCAGCACCGCCGGGTCGGCCACCGCGTCGCTGATCAACGCATGGCCGCGCAGGAAGCCGTGGCAGGCGCAGGCCGCGTGGCCGAGGTTGTGGATATAGAGTTTACGCTCCACGTAAGCCTGGAAACAGCTCTTGAGCTCCAGCCCTTCGATCCCTTCAGGCGCCGGACCGACAAAGCCGTTGCGGTCCGCGACGATCACGTTGTACGCCTCGCCCCACACCTCCAGCGGGTCGCGCTCCCGCACCTCCGCCGGCATGAGCGGCACCATCTTACCGATGCTGGTCTCGACCAGACCCACCTGCTCCATCAACGGAAAGCCCGGCGGCAGGTGGCGGGCCAGCACCGCGAGCGCCATCCCGGAAAGCCCGTGCAGGTTCTCGCAGAACAGGATCGAGACCGGCCGGCCGTCGCGCAGCGGCAACCCCGCGGCGATGGCCGCCAACACGCCGGGCAGATGCGCTGCGCCGACCGCCGTGCCAATGAGGTCCGCGCGCGCCACCGCCGACCGCACCGCCGCCGCGTCCTGCACGGCGACCCCGTCCACGCGCGTCACATCGATCACGTTCGGTGCGTCCGGCGGCAGCGAGTCTTTGACGACCACGCGATACGCCCGACGCCGGTGCAAGGCCGCCACGATCTGCGGCACGGCATCCACAAAGACCACGTCATACCCCGCGCGGCTGAAGACCGGTCCGGCCAAGGCGCGCCCGATGTTCCCCGCCCCGAAATGCACATACAGCGGCATCTTACGCCATCTCCACGCGGAAGGTCACTTGCGGCGTCTCGCGTCCCCAGCCCGCGCGGATACGCGCGTCCAGAACGGCCCACTCCGGCACGCCGCTGGTGGCGTCCGGCTGTTCGACGCTGGCCGAACCCACGGCCACCGCCGTGCGCGCGGCCTCGGCCGGGCCCAGGCCTTTGGCGACCGCGGCCAGCAGCCCCGCCACGGTGCAGTCGCCCGAGCCGGTCGTGCCCGCCACGCGGGCGTCGAAGCACGGCGCGAAGAACTCCGCACCCGCCCACGCCCCGCACGCCGCAGCGTCGAAACAGCCGCACGCCGCCAGCCGGGACGCGTCGCTGGTCACGCGCAGGTACGCGCCCTGGTTGCCCAGCTTGAGCATCACCACCGCCACGCCCAGGCCGATCAGCTCGCCCGCCAGCGCGCACACCTCTTCCGCCTTCAGCCCCCCGAGGGGCACGCCCTCCGCCGCGCGGGCACGGGCCTTGAGTCCCCGCTCGCGGTGCAGCATGAAGACGATCTCGTCGAGGCTGGGCGAGAAGATGTCGACAAACGGCAGCGCCTGCCGCAGGACCGCGGGCCAATCCGCCTGGCCGGCGGGCGACTGCGGGTCAGGCAGCGCCATGTCCAGCGAGGTCGCCAGGCCGCAGGCCTTGACTTTCTTGAAGAGGCGCGCCAGTTCGCCCGCGTCGCTGTAAAACGCCTTCATCAGAGGGGGATACCCGAAATGGAAAAGGTCCATGCCCTCCAGCAGGGCCGGCGTCACGTCCTCCGCCGTAAACGTGTCGTTCGCGCCCGGGCAGTGCAGGAACACGCGGTCGATGCCGGGAGGATTGATCACCACGGTGTAAGAGGTCGCGACCGACGGGTCGACGATCATGGTCTGCACCAGCGCCTCGTCCTGCCTCCTGAAGATGTCGATCACAGCCGCGCCGAACGCGTCCGCCCCCACCTTGCCCATCAGCCGCACGGGCAGACCCAGCCGCCGCAAGGCCAGGCCGGTGTTCGCGACCGCGCCGCCGGTAGAGAGCACTGCCGGCCCCATGTCCACCAGCTTGCCGGGCTGCATCACGGCATCGAGCGAGGCCGCCCCGTGCAGAAAGGTGGGGATGATGTCGAGGCAGACGTGCCCCGCCGCTATCGTTTTCAGTTCACGCATAAAGCTCTCCTGTCTCAGTGCATCTCGACCGACACGTCGCCGATGCCCGCACGCAAGTAGTGGAAGTGCACGTTGGGATGGTCGGCCAGCAGCGACATCGGCACGCTGCTGTCCGGGACGCGTTTGGAGATCATCAGGGCCGAGAGCCGCAGGCCGAACGGGTTGTCGTGGTGCCCCGGGTGCCAGATCGAGACCTTCTCCGCCTTCCACGTCTCCACCGGGCCGACCGTGGCCGCCCGGACCGGCACCATGGCGACATTGCCGCCGCCCGAGGTGCGCGCGTTCTGGATGATGGTCACGGGATGCAGATCCACGATGCGCGCGGACTGCCGGCGGTAGACCTCCGGCGGCGGCGGCGCGTCCGCATACGCCCCCTCGCGCTTCGGCGGATCGTTAAACGCCCAGTGCTTGATCTCGCCCTGGCCGCCCTGCATCAGCAGGCACCGCACCTGATCGTAGCCCCTCGAGTAGGCCGAAAGGTCGCCGGCCGGAAAGTGCAGGTTCGCCTCGGGCATTTGCAACTCCGGCCGGATGCGGTCGAAGCACAGCTCGCGGTCGCACTTGGCGAAGGAGAGCGGGTGGGTCGGCGCGACGGTTGCGCCGTTCTCGACCCACTCGTCCATGCCCCAGAAATGGGCGTCGCGCAGGTTCAGCCCGATCGCGTTCACGATCCGCGCCACCAGCGGCAGCTGCTCGGTCGGACCGATCGGACCGCACACGCCCGCCGGATTGTCCGGCGTCGCCTGCCGCCACGCGGCGATGTACTCCAACGCCTCGGCGGCGTAGAACTCCTCGACCGTGTCGTACAGGCTCACCCGGAAGCCGGGGCGGGCCAACTGTTCGAGGTCCTTGGCGGTGAGTTTCGCCGCATCGTTCAGGATCGCGCTGTCGAGCGTGGTGTAGTCCCACCAGCCCGGAGCCAACTTGCTGATCGCCCGTGCCATTTTAAGCCTCCCTTGTTCGCCTTGAAGAATCGGTGACGCGCCTGTGTGTCTATCGCGGGGCGGGCGGGTTCGCCGGACCCGCCTCAACACCTTTTCAAACCATCCGCGAGGAGGGACTCCAGCGGATGGAAATCGGGGCCGCAGTAACCCATGTGGTTGTGCCGACGCCACCCCTCGGCGTAGGCGCACGCGCCGTAGCGGCTGCCCAGCATGCGGCACACCTCCGCCATGCTCTCCACATAGGAACCCATGCCCTGGGTGGCGTCGAGCCACTCTTTCTGGCTGACGTGCTGCTCGAGCATCGCGCGCTTGACGTCCATGACGCGGGTGATATCGACGACAAACTCGGGCACCACCGGATCGCGCTGCATGTCCATCAGCGCATGGGGAACCGAATGGTAAACCGCCACGGGCTTGTTGAACGAGGGCACCGGAGGATCGGTCACATAGCAGGGCAGGCAGCGGTTGAAGACCGCGGAACTGGTCAGGCGCGAGGCGTACTCGTGGTCCTCCATGTAGTCGTAGCGCGACAGGGTCAACACGATGTCCGGCCGGACCCGGCGCACCACCGCCGTCACCTTCGCGAGGGACGGCGCGTCGTAAAAAATGGCGGTGTCGTCAAAAAGCGAGGGGTGCCAGACCGCGCCCGCGACCTGCGCCGACGCCTGGGCCTCGCCCGCGCGGATGCGGGCGGCCTCCTCTTTCGAATAGACCTGTGACCCGTAGCAGCCGTTCGCGAGGTTGCACATGTGAATCTCCACGCCCGCCTGCTTCAGCAGCAGCAGCGTGCCGCTCATCATGAACTCGATGTCGTCCGGATGCGCCGACATCGCCAGAGCGACTAGTTTCTCACCCATGGATCACCATCCCTTCCCATGTCGTCCGCAAAAAGGTCATACCCCGTGAACCCCAGCAGCCAATCGATCAGCTCCCCGGGATTCACCCCCAATCTCAAGGATCCGATCACCCCCACGGTGCCTTCGACCTGCGTGTAGAATCCGTAGTTGCGACGGTCGTCATCGAAGGTCCCGAAAACACCCATGCCCTGACTGGCCACACGTTTGTGGCGGTGCGCCGCGTCACCGCCGGGGTCGAAGATTTCATACCCGGAGTACAAGGCGTCATACTCATTCAGATAGACGGGAAAGGGCTGGTCCACCACATGCCCGGCCTCCGAAACGTACGTCCAGAAATCATCGCGCATCGGCGAGGTGAACCACTCCCCGCAGCGCAGCCCCGCGTAATCGCTCTGCACGATCAGGGGCGCCTGCAGCGGCCCGACGCGCGCCTTGGCGCCGATCCCCAGCCCCACCGCGCAGGTCAGCACGTCCTTGGCATCACGCCCGCGGTTCGCCCAGTAGGTCGAGGCGCACCCGCACGACAGCAGGCACCCCGCCACGATGACACCGGCACTTTTACGCCATCCGACCATTTGAATTCTTAAACCTTCACTACACGTTTGCCAAGCGGAAACACACCGCGGGGAAGGGATAACGATTAAGATTAGGATTAAGATTAAGACGTGGGAACATAAGAGAACTTTGTAATCATAATCGTCATCCTAATCATTCTCCGGCCTTCTCGTCACGATCACCTGCTCGGGCGCGACCCACACCTCCGCCGGCTCACCCGCACGGTCACGTCCCGCCAGCGGGTTCAGCTCGAACGCTTTGAAGATCAGCGCGCCGCCCCCGGCCTGCGGCAGCTCGATCATGTGCTGGGCCACCTCGCCCAGATAGACGCTTTCGCGATAACGCCCCCTCAAGACGTTCGGCGCGCCCGCCGCCGGCCGGTCGAAGCGCACCGCCTCGGGCCGCAGGCACAGCGTCACGCGCTCGCCGGGCTTCAACCCTCCGGCCGCCTGCGTCGCGACCAGCGCGCCGACAGCCGTGGCGACGCGCACGCCCTCAGGCCCCGTGCCCTCCACGCGGCCATCGATGAAATTCCCCTCGCCGATGAAACCCGCCACGAACCGGTTGGCGGGCGTGCGGTAGACTTGCTCGGGCGTGCCGATCTGCTCGATCATCCCGTCGCGCATGACCGCCAGACGGTCCGCGACCGAGAGCGCCTCCTTCTGGTCGTGCGTCACATAGATGGCCGTCAGCCCGGCCTGCTTGCAGATCCGCCGGATCTCCACGCGCATCTCCAGCCGCAGCTTCGCGTCCAGGTTGGAGAGCGGTTCGTCCAGCAGGAGGCACTGGGGCTCGATCACCAGCGCGCGCGCCAGCGCCACGCGCTGCTGCTGTCCGCCCGAGAGCTGGTTCGGGCGCGTCTTGGCGCGGTCCGCCAGATGAACGCGCTCCAGAGCCTCCGCGACCCGCCGCTTGATCTCCGCGCGCGGCACCTTGCGCATCTCCAAACCGAACGCCACGTTCTCCGCCAGCGTCATGTGCGGCCAGAGCGCATAGCTCTGAAACATCATGCCGGTGTCGCGCTTGTAAGGGGGGAGGCCGGTCACATCGTGTCCGCCCATCAGGACACGGCCCGCGTCCGGCGTGTGGAAGCCGGCGATGCAGCGCAACAACGTGGTCTTGCCGCAGCCGCTCGGCCCCAGCAGGAAGAACAGCTCCCCGGGCCGGATGGCGACGCTGACCGCCTTCAGGACGCTCACCGTCCCGAACGCTTTGACCACGCTTTCGATATCGACCGCCACCGCCATCGTTTACCCCGGCACGTTTGACCCTTGTGTGGAATCTGAGTGCTCATTCTACCTGTATTCTTTCGGCTAAAGCAAGATGGTAAACCGACAGATCGCGTCGGGACTGGCGGTATATACCTGTTTTTCATCTTGCGTTATTGGTTGGCCATCGGGTAAAGTTTTAAACGTATCAATTGTATACGTTTATTTCAGACGCGCATGGGTGGTTTTTTGCTTACTTGATGATACGAATAAGGAGGGTCTGTCATGAGAGGCATCCGTTCGTCCGTTCGATTCCTGGCGGGTCTCGCCGGGCTCGTTCTCATCTCCGCGTCACAGGCCCAGACGCCGCCGATCCGCATCATGCCGCTGGGCGACTCCATCACCTACGGCCAGAACACGCCGGGCGGGTACCGGCTGCCCCTGTACGTCGCGCTCACCAACGCGGGGTATAATGTAGACTTTGTGGGCACCCGGACCGACAACGCCACCAACGCCCTGCCGGACTCGAACCACCAGGGCATGAGCGGTCTGACGCAAAGCGGCTGGCGGATCAGCGGCGGCCAGATCGGCCTCACCGAGTTCATGCCCGACTGGTTCAACGCCGTCGCCGACCCCGATGTGATCCTGCTGCACATCGGCACCTACGACTTCGGCATGACCAACGATTATCCCAATGCCATCAACCGCCTCGACGCGCTGATCAGCCGGATCGCCACCAACCGCCCCTGCGCGAACATCATCGTCACGACCCTGCTGCCGCGCGCCGAGCCCTACAACACATGGATCACCACGACCTTCAACCCCCTCGTGTCCGGAAAAGTGGACGCGCAGCGGGCGCTGGGCCGCAAGGTGCACTTCCTGGACATGTACGCGTACCTGACGACCGGCGACCTGTCGGACACGCTGCACCCCACCGCGGCCGGCTACGCCAAGATGGCCGACGCGTGGTTCCCCGCCATCACCAACATCATCGGCACGCTGGGCGATACCAACGCCCCGGCGATCACGCGCGCCCTCGGCATCACCAACCGCCAGCAGGTGGCCGTGACCTTCAGCAAAGCGCTCGATGCCGCCGGCGCCACCAACCTCAGCAACTATGCGATCGACGGCGGCCTCACCCTCTCCGGCGCGACGCTCAGCGCCGACAAACGCACCGTCACCCTCACGACCGGTGTCCAGGCCAAAGACACCGTTTACACCGTCACCGTCAACAACGTCACCGACCTCCTCACGCCGACACCGCTCGCCATCGCGCCCGGCAGCACCGCCAACTTCAAGTCGGTCTGCCGGGGCTACCTGAGCAACGTCGCGGAATCGGCCGCCTACAACCTGGTCTACACGCTCGACCTGCCTAACTCGGCGGGCTACGGCGGCAACATCGTCGCCTACGCGGCCGACAACCACCTGCTCTACGGCAGCGCGTTCAGCAAGGTCGCCTATTATGTCGAACTGCAGACGCCGAATGGCCAGCTGACCTACCTCTGGGCCTCCATGGACGCCTTCACCAACGACACCGAGCGCCTCGGCGTGCCCACCGTCGCATCCGGCGTCGTACTCCAGAGAAACGTCTCCGGCGTGACCATCCGCTCCAACGATCCGAACATCGCCACCGGCACAGGACTCACGGGCAACCTTGAGTTCTGGCCTTCCAATTACGACGCGGTCAACAACGCCAGCGTGCAGAACGCCAGCGGCTCGCTCTTCGACTGGGGCGACCACCCCACGCCCGGCTCTTACGGCTGCATGCAGATCCATAACTTCGCCGCGTCGCAGACCCTCTTCACATTCAGCAACTGGGGCTCCACCGGCGGCGGCACGCCGGACATCGGCATCGGCAACTGCCCCAACCCGAAGCAAAGCGGCCTCGACTGGACCTTCGCGGTCAACGCCGGCATGTACTCCGTCAAGACCCTCCAGGTGCTGGTGCTGCGCGACAACGACACCACGCCCCCGACCCTCGTCTCCGCCCAGGCCGGATTCGCGGGCAACCTCGTGACCGTCACCTTTTCTGAGCCGCTCGCGCCCGATTCGGTCGACGGCACCCGCTTCTCGCTGGACAACGGCGTGGACGTGCTCGCAGCGACCTTGCTGGCCGACCAGCGCACCGTCAACCTGGCCACGACGCCACAGCCGACGGGCGCCGCCCTGACGCTGACCGTCACGGGCGTGCGGGACAGCGCCGCCGGCAACCCGGTCATACCCGGATCGGCCATCGCGGTCACGGCCGCCACCGCCCTGCCGCCCGAGATCAGCACCAACGTCGGCTCGCTGGCGAACGGGTACCGCCTGGTCTACACCCTGGACATCCCGGTCAAAGGCAACTTCATCGGCACGCCCAACTTCTACCGCGTCAACCAGAGCACGGCCACGGGGACCTTCGATCGCGTCGCCTACTACCTCGAGCTGAAGCTGATCAACGGCACGGTCCAATACCTCTGGGCCTCCATGGATGCCTTCACCCCGTACCTGTCGCAGGTCGGCGTGCCGACGGCCGCGTCCAAAGCGGCGTTCCAGCAGTACGTTTCGAACCTCGACGTGCTCTCCAACGTGGCGGGCATCACCAACGGGACCGGCATGACCGGCGGCAACCTCGAGTTCTGGCCTAACGATTACGGCCAGTCCAACGCGCTGGCCGTCGCCGGGGCGAGCAACGCCACGTTCGACTTCGGCGACATGCGCTCGGCGGGCGGCAGCCACGGCTCCATGCAAGTCCACAATTCGGCGGCCAAGCAGACCCTCTTCGGCATCAGCAACTGGGGCTCGGACAACCAGATTCTCGGCCTCGGCATCGGCAACCAGCCCAGCGGCAGCCCCGACTGGACCCAATGCTACAACGCCGGCACGGCCTACACGCGCCGCACCCTGCACGTGCTGGTGCGGCCCGGCCCGGGCAGCACCAACGGGCTGCCCGCGGAGGTCGCCGCCAACGTGCCCGGCGCGGCCGGCTACCAGCTCGTCTACTCCATCACGAACATCCCGATCCCGGCCAGCTTCAACACGAACGCCGCGGCCTACTATGCGGTCAACAACGTCACCAACGTCCTCGCCTTCTCGCGCGTCGCCTACTATCTCGAGCTGCAGAAGTCCGGCGACGCATCGCCCCAGTTCATCTGGACGTCGATGGACGCCTTCACCGCCGACGCCCGCAAGATCGGCGTGCCCACCAACAACTGCGTGTTCCAGCAGAAGGTCAAGAACCTGGACGTGCTCTCCAACGTCGGCGGCATCGTGAACGGCACCGGCATCGCCACCGGCAACATCGAGTTCTGGCCGAGCGACTACACCCAGCCGAACTCGGCCGCCATACCCAACGCCAGCGCCGCCAGCTATGATTTCGGCGACGGCGGAGGCGGGACCGGGACCGGCTACGGCTCCATGCAGGTGCACAACCACGGCGCGGGCGCGGTCCAGACCCTCTTCGCGCTCAACCACTTCAACGCCAACAGCGCGCCGTGCCTCGGCATCGGCAACCGGCCCGGCACCTCCGACACGGACTGGACGTTCGCCGACAACGCCGCATCCTACGACCTGCGCCGCGTGCTGCACGTCCTCGTCCTGCCCGGCGGCGACTCCAACACCGACACGACCCGCCCGACGCTGGCCCTCGCCACGGGCGCGCAGTCCCTCGACCGGGTCACGGTCTACTTCAGCGAGGCGCTGGCGGACAACGCCGCGGCAGCCGCCTTCTTCACCCTCAACAACGGCGTGACGGTCACCGGCGCGACACTCGCGCCGAACAGGCAATCCGTGACCCTGACCACCACGCCGCAGGCCGCCGGCCAGACCTACACGGTTTCCGTGACCGGCGTGCGCGACCGCTCCTCCGCCGGCAACCTGATCCTCCCCGGCGCGGCCGTCACCTTCACCGCGCCGGCCACGGCCCGTCCGAACGTGCTGACCAACGTCACCGAAGCCGCGGGCTACGCGCTGATCCACCAGCTCGCCATCTCCAACGTGACCAGCTACGCCTACGGCGCGAACTACTCGGTGGACGAGAGCCTGCTCCCGACCCAGACGTTCGACCGCGTCGCCTACTGCCTGGAGCTGACGGGGACCAACGGCGTCGCCAAGTGGGTTTACGTCTCGATGGACGCCTTCACCGCGGACCTCTCCAAGATCGGCGTGCCCACCGCGAACCGCAACTCGCTCTTCCAGCAATACGTCAGCAACCTGAACGTCTACGCCTACGCGTCCGACGGCAACGTGGCCGTGACCACCGGCGTCGGCATCGCCGCCGGCAACATCGAGTTCTGGCCCAGCAACTACGGGGCCAGCAACGACAAGAACATCCCCGGCGCGCTAGGCACGGTTTCCGGAACCAACTACTACGACTTCGGCGACGGCAGCGGCCCCTCCGGGACGACGGCCGGCCACGGCTGCATGCAGATCCACAACTACCTGATGGCCCACACGATCCTTTCGTTCTCCCACATGGGGAGCAACAACACCAACCCCGGCATGGGCATCGGCAACAACCCCACCCCCTCGCTGACGGCCGGACAGTACGACACCGACTACACCTTCACCTACAACGGGCCGGCTTACAGCGTCAAAAACCTCTACGTGCTGGCCCGCGCGGGAAATACGCCCGCGAACCTGCTGTCGGGCGCGCAGCCCTCGGTGTTCCTCATCACCCCCGCGTCCCGCAAGATCCACGCGGGAGAGAGCGCCACGTTTTACGTCCAATCAGCGGGCGCGACCGCCTTCCAGTGGCGGCGCAACGGCGTCTGGATCCCGGGTGCGAACCGCTCGTGGCTGACGCTGAAAACCGCCGCCACAGGCGATGCGGGCTCTTATGACGCGCTGGTCTACGGCTCTGGCACGGCGTACGCCGTGAGCCCGAGCGCCACGCTCACCGTCACCCCGCTCGGCACGGTGCTCAGGCTCAGGTGACCCTCGCGCCCTGGAAACGCGTAACGGGTGAATTCGCCGCCGCGCATCCCCGGCACGGGCCCGGAACAAAGTCAACTGGGTGCTATTCAGTTTCGTTGAAACTGAGTCGCACCAAGGAGAATTTAGGAGTTGGGAGTTAGAAGCGCACGAAACCTTGAGAACAGGGCGTTAGAGCAATTTCTGAAAAAGTGTAGCCGATTTCGGTAGGGACGCCTCCCCGAGGCGTCCGCAGCAGCACGGCGGATGGACCGGCGGACGCCTCAGGGAGGCGTCCCTACCAACAAAACAACAGCGGCTACACAAATAAATAAAATCTCTAGACAAGGAGGAGCCCTTCCGCGAAGAACCGTTTCTTGGAGCCATACGTGTGACTTCATTTTGAAGACACGAACACGGACTCTCGTGCATCACGCGAACGCGTTCACTTTCAGGGCATTGCAACTCCTAACTCCTAAATCCTACACTCCTCCTTCGGGTGTGGATTCAACCCAGTTGAATCACACCCGTCAACTTTCCGGCTTGCGTTTCAGGACGGCCATCCGCTAAAGTTTAAGCTTAGTGATGGGATAAGAATAATTAGCATCGGCGTTGGTGGTTTCTTTATTAGAGGGTGGTCATACAAGGAGTGTCTGTCATGAAGAGCATCCGCATGTCCGTTCTGTCTCTGGCGGCGCTCGCCGCCCTCGCGCTCGCCTCCGCGGCCCCGGCCCAGAATCCTCCCATCCGCATCATGCCGCTGGGCGACTCCATCACCTACGGCGCGGGCTCCGCGGGCGGCTATCGCACCCCGCTCTACCGCCTGCTCACCAACCTCAATTTCAACGTCGATTTCGTGGGCTCGCAGACCACCAATCCGGACGCGAACCTGCCGGACCTGGATCATGAGGGCCACAGCGGCTGGACCATCGGCGGCATCGACGGCGGCATCCTCGGCTGGTTCGACGCGGTTGCCGATCCCGACGTGATCCTGCTGCACATCGGCACCAACGACTCCGGCGGCGGGAACGCCTTCACGAACATGGTCTCCAACCTGGACGCGCTGGTCACCAAAATGTCCCTCGCGCGCCCCTACGCGCACATCATCGTCAGCTCGCTGCTGAAGCGCGGCGAACCCAACTACACCGCCATCACCAACTACTTCAACCCCTTCATTCCCGGCAAGGTCGCGGCCCAGCAGGCGCTGGGCCGGCGCGTCACCTACCTCGACATGCATGCGGGGCTCGATTTGAGCGACACTTACGACAACCTGCACCCCAACCAGGTCGGCTACAACAAGATGGCCACCAACTGGGTCACCGCGATCACCAACGTGATCAGCCCTTCCGGCGATTGGGCGCCGCCCGGCCTCTACCGCGCGCGGGGCATCACGAACCGCACGCAAGTGGCGCTCACCTTCAGCAAGCCGCTCGCCGGCGCTTCCGCCACCAACCCCGCAAACTACGCGCTCAGCGGCGGTCTCACGGTTTCCGGCGCGACCCTCAGCGCGGACCAGCACACCGTCACACTGACCACCAGCCTGCAGACGCTGAGCTCGAATTACGTGGTGACGGTCAACAACGTGACCGACCGCTCGACCCCCACGCCGCTCGCCGTGGCCGCGAACAGCACCGCCGCCTTCTATGGCACGACCCCCCGCGGTTATCTGAACAACGTCCCGGAGTCTTCGGCCTATTCGCTGGTTTACTCGCTCGAGGTTCCCGCCAGCGCGGACTACAAGAACAACCCGGTCCTTTACGCGACCGACAACAGCGCCCTGCTCAGCCCCTCGTTCCGCCGCGTCGCCTACTACATGGAGCTGATGACCGCGACCGGCGACGTCCAATACGTATGGGCCTCGATGGACGCCTTCACCAACAGCGCCGCCGCGCTCGGCGTGCCGACCATCGCCTCCGGCGCGCTCTTCCAAAGGCCCGTCGCCAACCTGACCGTCCGGTCCAATGTCGCGGGCGTGACCAACGGCACGGGCTTTGCGGGCAACCTCGAGTTCTGGCCCTCCAACTACAGCTCGCCGAACTTCGCGGGTGTTCTGGGCGCCGACGGGGGCATCTACGATTTCGGCGACCAGCGCGATCCCGGCACCTACGGATCCATGCAGGTTCACAACACCAGCGCCAGGCAGACCGCGCTCGCCCTCAACAACTGGGGCGGCAGCGGCGGCAACATCTGCATCGGAATCGGCAACTGCCCCGCGCCGTCCGGCGGAGGCGTCGACTGGACCTTCAGCCAAAACGGGGCCAACTTCACGGTGCGTTCCCTTCAGATCCTGGTGCTCGCTGACACCGACACAGTCGCGCCGACGATGCTTTCGGCGCAGGCCGGGTTCGCCCGCACCCTCGTCACGGTGCAGTTCTCGGAGCCGCTCACACCCTCCTCGGTGAACGGGAGCTGCTTCACGCTGAACAGCGGCGTCGAGGTCATCAGCGCCACGCTCAGCTCAAACCTGCGCGAGGTCGTGCTCGTCACGACGCCCCAGCCCGCCGGCGCGCCTCTGACGCTTTCCGTCACCGGCGTGCGCGACGCCGCCGTCGCCGCCAACCCCGTCGTACCCGGCTCCACCATCGGCGTCTCCGCCTCCGGCCTGCCGCCTGAAGTCGCCGCCAATGCCGGTGCGCTGGCGAACGGCTACCAGCTGATCTACACCTTGGACATCCCGGTCACGGGCACCTTCAACGGCGCGGCGAACCCCTACCGCTACAACCAGAGCCTCAGCACCAACGCCTTCGACCGGATCGCCTATTATCTTGAACTGGCCAAGCTCGACGGCACTGTCCAGTACGTCTGGGCCTCGATGGACGCCTTCACCCCTTACCTGAGCCAAATCGGCGTGCCCCTCGCGGCCAACAGAGTGACCTTCCAGCAATACGTCAACAACCTCGACGTCAAGTCCAACGTGGCGGGCATCACCAACGGCACGGGCCTGGCGGGAGGGAACCTCGAGTTTTGGGCCGGCAGCTTCACCCAGACCAACACCGCCGCGGTTCCCGGAGCGAGCAGCACCGCGTTCGACTTCGGCGATTCCATCGGCGCGGCGACAGCGGGCCACGGCTCGATGCAGCTCCACAACTCGACCTTCAAACACACCCTGTTCGCGATGAACAACTGGGGCACGGACGCGCAGACGCTGGCGATCGGCATCGGCAACCGTTCCGGCAGTGCCGACACCGACTGGACCGGCGCGGCCAATGCGGCCAGCTACTCGCGCCGCACCCTGCACGTGCTGGTGCGGCCGGCGGCCGCCTCGAGCAACGGCATTCCCGCAGAGGTCCTGGCCAACCTGCCGAATCTGGCAGGCTATCAGCTGGTCTGCTCGATCACCAACATCCCGGTCGCGGGCAACTTCCAGGGCAACTTCACCAACGCCTACTCGTTCGACAACACGGCCAGAATCGGGGGGTTCTCGCGCGTGGCCTACTATCTGGCGCTCCAGGCCAACGCGGCCGCGCCGACCCAGTTCATCTGGACCGCGATGGACGCCTTCACCACGGATGCCCGCCGGCTGGCCGTCCCCACAAACGGCACCTTCTTCCAGCAGAAGGTCACGAATCTGGATGTGCTCTCCAACGTGGCCTCCATCACCAACGGCACGGGCATCACCACCGGCAACATCGAATTCTGGCCCTCCAATTACAGCCAGCCCAACCTCCTTCCCGTTCCGAACGCCAGCGCCTCGTATTTCGACTTCGGCGACTCTGGCGGATCGGCGAGCCCGGGCGGCTACGGCTGCATGCAGGTGCACAACCACGCCCTGACGGCCAAGCAGACCCTCTTCGCGATCAACCACGCCGGCAGCAACGGCCAGACGCTCGACCTCGGCATCGGCAACCGCCCGGCCAACAACGACACGGACTGGACGTTCGCCTCGAACGCGGGGTCCTACAACCAGCGCGTGCTGCACGTTTTCGTCCTGCCCGGCGGCGACGCCGACTTTACCCGTCCGACCCTGAGCGGCGCCAAGGCGTCGCTGTCGATGACCCAGGTGACGGTCACGTTCAGCGAGGCTCTGGCGGACTCCGCCGCGACCGCCTCGTTCTACACGCTGACCAACAACGGGGTGGGCGTGACCGGCGCGAAGCTGATGCCGAACAAAACGGATGTGATCCTCACCACCACGGCCTTGACGCCCGGGCAGGCGTACGCGCTGAGCGTCACCGGCGTGCGCGACCGCGCGTCCAACGGCAACCTCATCGTGCCCGGCTCGACCCTCGCCTTCACCGCGCCCTCCACGGCCACGCCGAGCGTCCTGACCAACGTGGCGGAGATCGGCGACTACAGCCTGATCCATCTGCTCGCGGTCGCCAACACCACCAGCTACGCGGGCGGCGCGCCCTATTCCGTGGACGAGAGTCGCTACTACCCGACGCGGCCGTTCGACCGCATCGCCTACTGCATGGAGCTGCTGGGCACGAACGGCGTCTACAAATGGGTCTACACCTCCATGGACGCCTTCACCACGGACCTCACCAAGATCGGGGTCCCCACCGCCGACCGGGGCGCGATGTACCAGCAATACGTCAGCAACCTGAACGTCTACGCCTCGGGCAACGCCGCGGTCACCACCGGCGTCGGCATCGCCACCGGCAATATCGAATTCTGGCCCAGCAATTACGGGGCGGGCAACGACAAGGCCATCCCCAACGCGGCGAGCACGGTCACCACGTCCGGCGGCACAACCAACGTGTACGACTTCGGTGACGGCGGCGGACCGGGCGTCAGCGCGGGTCACGGCTCCATGCAGATCCACAACTGGGGCATGAGCCACACGATCTTCGCCATGAACGCCTTCGGCAGCAACGGACGCACCCCCGCGCTGGGCATCGGCAACAACACGCTCTTCACGAGCGCCGGCAACTGGGATACCGACTGGACGTTCAATTACAACGCGCCGGCCTACGCCACCAAGAACATCTATGTGCTGGTGCGCTGGGGCGGCACGCCGCAGGGAACCGGCCCCGCCATCCTCGTTCAGCCCGCGGGACGGACGATCCGCTCCGGCGCGAGCGCCATCTTCGCCGTGCAGGCGGTCAACGCCTCCAGCTACCAGTGGCGGCGCAACGGCACCGCCGTCCCCGGCGCCACCCAGGCGTGGCTGGAGATCGCGCCCGCCGACGCCTTCGACGCCGGCGCCTACGACGTGCTGGTCTACGGGACAGGGACCGCCTCCACCCTCAGCCAGAGCGCAACGCTCAGCGTCATCCCCGCCGGCACCGTCATGCGGGTGCAATAATCCGTCCAACCTCCGCACGCCACCCAACGAAGCGCCTATGCAAAACCGAACCCGACCCGCCTTTCTGCCCCTGACGGGGGCCGCCGCTCTCCTGCTCGCCGCTGCGGCGCACGCACAGAACCCGCCCATCCGCATCATGCCGCTGGGCGACTCCATCACGTACGGCTCCCCCGTTTTGGGCGGATACCGCGCGCCGCTCTACCACATGCTGACCAACGCGGCCTATAACGTCGATTATGTCGGCTCAGGAAACGGCAACGCCTCCGCGGATCTCCCGGAAATCAACCACGAGGGCCACGGAGGCTGGAGGATTTCAGACGCGACGGTCGGCCTCTACGAGAACCTGTACGGCTGGTTCGAGGCCATCGAGGACCCGCACGTGGTCCTGCTGCACATCGGCACCAACGACTCCGGCGGCGGCACCGCGTTCACCAACGCCTATGTCCGCCTCGAAGCGCTCATCGACCGCATTGTCCAGTGCCAGCCCAGCGCCAAGATCATCGTCACCTCGCTCATGAAGCGCGGCGAGCCCAACTACGCCGCCATCACCAACGTCTTTAACCCGTATGTGCCGCTCGTCGTCGCGCATCAGCAGGCGCTGGGACACCATGTGACCTTCCTCGACATGCACGCCTGCCTCGAGCTGAGCGACATGGGCGACAACCTCCACCCCAACGCCGCCGGCTACGCCAAAATGGCGAACGCCTGGTTCCCCGCCATCACCAACATCATCGGCACCAACACCGTTGCCAACCAGCCGGCGCTCATCCGCGCGGCCGGCAACAACAACCAGACCAACGTCACGATCACCTTCAACAAGGCGGTCTCGCCGGCGAGCGCAACCAACCTCGCCAACTACGCCGCCAACAAGGGCCTTGCCATACTCGGCGCCTCCCTCAGCGCCAACAGGCGCACCGTCACGTTGGCGACCGGCCTGCAGGCGGGCGGCACCAACTACACCGTCACCGCCAGCAACGTCAAAGACGAGACGGCGCCCGCCCCGCTTTCCATCCCGGCGGCCAGCCAGGTCTCCTTCACCGCGTACAAGCCGCCCGTGCCCCGCGGCTATGCGAATTACGTGCCCGAGTCCGCCTATTACGCGCTGGTCTACAGCCTGGACCTCGCGACCACGCCGAACTACAGCACCGGCGTCCCCTACTCCGTGGACAACAGCGCGCTCGTCGGCGGCTTTGACCGCGTGGCCTACTACCTGGAACTGCAGAAGAGCGGCGAGGATCTCCAGTACGTCTGGGTTTCGATGGACGCTTTCACCAACCGCGCGGACAAGCTCGGCATCCCCACGTTCGCCTCGGGCGAGCTCTACCAGCGCTATGTCCAGAACCTGAGCGTCGTCTGCAACGTGCCCGGCGTGACCACCGGCCAGGTGGCCTCCGGCAACATCGAGTTCTGGCCTTGGAACTACAGCGCCGGCAACACGCTCGGCGTCCCCGGAGCCAACATCAGCAGCTACGACTTCGGCGACCAGTGCTCCTTCAGCGCCAACTACAGCTGCATGCAGGTCCATAACTACGCGGCCGGCCAAACCCTCTTCGCCCTCAACCACTGGAACAGCGGCGGCACGCTCGAGGCCGGCATCGGCAACTGCCCGACGCCCATCAGCGGCGGGATCGACTGGACCTTCAACGGCAACGGCGGCGCCTACACCGTCAAGACCCTGCACGTGCTGGTGCGGCGCGACACAAGCGACACCACGCCACCGGCCCCGCTCTCCGCGCAGGCCGACGCCACGCGCCAGTTCATCACGGTCATCTTCTCCGAGCCGCTCACCTCCTCTTCCGCCGACTGCGCTTTCTTCGCGCTCGACAGCGGCGTGCAGGTGCTGGGCGCCACGCTGCTGGCGGATCAGCGCTCCGTCACGCTTAACACCACGCCCCAACCCGCCGGCACGCCGCTCACCCTTTCCGTCAGCGGCGTCCGCGACAGCTCCCCCAGCGCGAACGCGGTTCCGCCCGGCACCGCCATCGCGGTGGCCGCGCCCGGCCTGCCGAGCGAGATCGTCTCGAACGTCGGCACCAACGCCGGCGACCTTGCGGCGGGCTACGAGCTCGTCTACACGCTCGACATTCCGGTCACCGGCAAATTCAACGCCACCCCCGACCCCTACCGCGTCAACCGCGGCGCGCTCAGCGACCCCTTCGACCGCATCGCCTACTATGCCGAGCTGCAAAAGACGGACGGCACGACCCAGTACCTCTGGACCTCCATGAGCGCCTTCACCCCAGACCGGAAAAAAATAGGCGTGCCCACGCTCGCCACGGGCGCGCTCTTCCAGCAGTCCGTCTCCAGCCTGGACGTCAAATCCAACGTGCCCGGCGTCACCAACGGCACGGGCCTGGCCGGCGGCAACCTCGAGTTCTGGCCCACCGACTACGCGGCCACCAACGCGCTGAGCGTGACCGCCGCCAGCAACACGACCCTGGATTTCGGCGACTCGCGCACGGCGACCGGCGCCCACGGCTCCATGCAGATCCACAACTCCGCGGCCAAGCAGACCCTCTTCGCCATGAACAACTGGGGTGCCGACGGACAGCTGATCGCCCTCGGCATCGGAAACCGCCCCACCGCAGACCCCGACTGGACCTTCGCGGCCAACGCCGGCACGGATTACGCGCGCCGGACGCTCCATGTGCTGGCGCTGCCCCCGGCGCCGCCCGCGCTGCCGCCGCAGGTCGCGGCCAACGTGCCAGACGCCGTCGGCTACCGGCACGTCTACACCATCGACCTCCCCGTCAACGGCAGTTTCTTCACCGCCGCGCCAACCTACTGCCCGTACACGAACACCGCCGGACTGACGGCTTTCTCGCGCGTCGCCTACTACCTTGAACTGCAGTCCGGCAGCAATCCCACCCAGTATATCTGGACCGCGATGGACGCCTTCACCGCGGATGTCACCAAGCTCGGCGTGCCCGTGACCAACACGTTCTTCCAGACGCGCGTCACCCGCCTCGACGTGCGCTCCAACGTCGGCGGCATCGTCACCGGCAGCGACTTCGACACCGGCAATATCGAGTTCTGGCCGAGCAACTACGGCGGCAACAACGCGCTGCCCATACCCAACGCCCACAACGTGAACTTCGACTTCGGTGACGGCGGCGCGAGTGCCACGGCCAACGGCTACGGCTCGATGCAGGTCCACAATTACGGGGCCGGCGTGACCCAGACCCTCTTCGCCGTGAACAACTTCAACAACAACCAGCACCTGTGCGTCGGCATCGGCAACTGCACCAACCCGGTCTTTCAGACCCCCGCCTACGGCGTGGACTGGACGTTCAAGTCCAACGCCAGCACCTACAACCACCGCAGGCTGTACGTGTTCGTGCTCTGCAAAGGCAGCACCGGCGACCTCACGCGCCCGGCCCTGCTCAACGCCACCGGCTCGCTTGCGCTGAATCAGATCGCCGTCAGCTTCAACGAGCCCCTGTCCGAGAATGCGGCCACGCCGTCGTTCTTCACCGTCAGCAGCGGCGTGAGCGTCACCGGCGCGCGCCTGAGCCTCAACAAGCGCGACGTGATCCTCACCACCTCGCCCATGACGGCCGGCCAGACCTACACGGTCACCGTGACCGGCGCGCGCGACCGCTCGCCGAGCGCCAACCCGGTCGCGCCGGGCTCGTCGGCGAGCTTCACCGCACCCGCCCCAAAGGCGGCGGGCGTGCTGGCCAACGTCCCCGAGGCTGCCGCCTACGAGCTGATCTCCTTCCTCGCGGTCAGCAACACGACCTCTTACGCCAACGGCGCGAGTTACCTGTTCGACGAGAGCAAGTTCCAGCGGGCGCAGCCCTTCGACCGCGTGGCCTACTGCATGGAGCTGGTCACCAACGGCGTCGCCCAGTGGGTCTGGGTCTCCATGGACGCCTTCACGAACGACCTCTCGATGATCGGCGTGCCCACCGCCGACCGGGCCGACCCGTGGCTCCAGACGTATGTCAGCAACATGAATGTCTACGCCTCCGCGAACGTCGCGAACGTGACCGTCACCACCGGCGTGGGCATCGCCTCCGGCAACATCGAGTTCTGGTCCAGCAGCTATGGCGCGGGCAACACCCGGAACATCCCCGGCGCGAGCGGCTCGAATTACGACTTCGGCGACGACCGCGGCTCGAACCGGGGCGCGGGCCACGGCTCGATGCAGGTCAACAACTTCGCCCAGGGCCACACGATCTTCTCGATGGTCCATTTCGGTTCCAACAGCTCAACGCCCGGCCTCGGCATCGGCAACCGGCCCGGGGTGGTGAGCGACCCCGACTGGACCTTCACCTACAACGCGGCCCTCTACAGCACAAAGAACCTCTTCATCCTCGCCCGTCCCGGCGCGCCGGCCGGCACGACAGGCTCGCGTCCGGACCTCTGGAACCAGCCGCGCTCCACCGCCGTCCGTGCCGGCGCACACGCGCTCCTCAGCGTCTACGCGCCGGCCGCCACCGCCTACCAGTGGCGCAAGAACGGCGTCGGAATCCCCGGCGCGACCCGGTCGTGGCTGGAGATCGCCCCCGCGTCCCTCTCGGACAGCGGCAGCTACGACGTGCTCGTCTTCGGATCAGGGAGCGCTTACACCCTCAGCCAGAGCGCCATGCTCACGGTCATGCCGTCGCGCGGCATGGTGTTTCAGCTCCGATAGACCCGGGCCCGTCGCGCCTCACCTCCGACGCTCGCCCGCAACATCGCCTACCTTTCAACTTGTGTTTCGGGCGGGCCGATTGTTAAAATATAGAAGTGCCACAGAGGTAATAACAGCGTGCGCGCATCGCTGGCGTCTTGAAGTGATGGGGTCGCAAACAGGAGTGTCGGTCATGCAGCATCCGCGTTCATCCGTGCTTTCCCTGATGGGTCTGGCCGCCCTCGCGTTCGCCTCGGCGGCGCAGGCGCAGACGCCGGCCATCCGCATCATGCCCCTGGGCGACTCCATCACCTACGGCGTGGGCGCGGCCGGCGGCTATCGCACCCCGCTCTACCGCCTGCTCACCAACCTCAATTTCAACGTCGATTTCGTGGGCTCTCAGACCACCAATCCGGACGCGACCCTGCCGGACCTGGACCATGAAGGCCACAGCGGCTGGACCATCGGCGGGCTCGACGGCGGCATCCTCGGCTGGTTCAATTCCATCGCGGACCCCGACGTCATCCTGCTGCACATCGGCACGAACGACTCCGGCGCCGCCGACTTCTCGAACCGCGTCGACCGCCTGGACGCGCTGGTCACCAAGATGGCCCTCGCGCGCCCCTACGCGCACATCATCGTCACGTCGGTCATGAAGCGCAGCGACGCCACCCGCTATGCCGCCATCACCAACTTGTTCAACCCCTATATTCCGGGCAAGGTCGCCGCGCAGCAGGCGCTGGGCCGGCGCGTCACCTTTCTGGACATGCACGCCTACCTCGAACTGACCGACATGGGCGACGGCCTGCATCCCAATCAGCTCGGCTACAACAAGATGGCCACCAACTGGATCACCGCGGTCACCAACGTGATCACGCCGACCGGCGACTGGGCGCCGCCCGGGCTCTGCCGCGCCATCGGCAGCACGAACCGCATGCAGGTGGCGCTCACCTTCAGCAAGGCCGTCGCGCCTGCCAGCGCCACCAACAAAGCCAACTACGCGCTCAGCGGCGGGCTCACGCTATCGGACGCGGCGCTCAGCGCGGACCGGCGCACCGTCACCTTGACCACCAGTCTTCAGAGCCGGGGCTCGGGCTACGTTGTGACCGTCAACAACGTCACCGACCTCTCCAGCCCCACGCCGCTCGCCGTCGCCGCGAACAGCACCGCCTCCTTCACCGGCGTCACGCTCCGCGGTTATCTGAACAACATCCCGGAGTCGTCGGGGTATTCGCTGGTGTATTCGCTCGACATCCCCTCCAGCGCGGATTACAAAACGAACGCGGTCGCCTACACGAACGACGCCAGCGCGCTGATCGGCCCCGCGTTCCGGCGCGTCGCCTACTACATGGAGCTGCAGACAGCCACCGGCGATGTCCAGTACCTGTGGGCCTCCATGGACGCCTTCACCAACAGCGCCGCCGCGCTGGGCGTGCCGACCTTGGCCTCCGGCGCGATCTTCCAGAAGCCGGTGACCAACCTGACCGTGCAGTCCAATGTCGCGGGCGTGACCAACGGCACGGGCTTCGCGGGCAACCTGGAGTTCTGGCCGTCCAACTACGACGCCTCCAACAGCGCGGGCGTGCCCGGCGCCAGCGCCACGCTCTTCGACTTCGGCGACCGCCCCACCGCCGGCACCTACGGCTGCATGCAAGTCCACAACACCACGGCGGGCCAGACCCTCTTCGCCTTCAACAACTGGGGCGGCAGCGGCGGCGCCGCCTGCGTCGGCATCGGCAACTGCGCCGCGCCCGTCAACGGCGGCGTCGACTGGACGTTCAGCCAGAACGCCGGGAACTTCACGGTACGCTCCCTGCAGGTGCTGGTGCTCACCGCACCCGCCGTGCCCGTCATCCCGCCGCCGCCGCTCCGCATCATGCCGCTGGGCGACTCCATCACCTACGGCTCCCCAATCCCCGGCGGCTACCGCAACCCGCTCTACCACGCCCTCACCAATCTGGGCTACGCCGTGGACTTCATCGGCACGCAGACCGGCAACGCCACGAACACCCTGCCCGAGATCAACCACGAGGGCCACGGCGGCTGGAAGATCTCAGACCCCTCCATCGGCCTCTACGAAAACATCCTCGGCTGGTTCGGCTCCATCGCCGACCCTGACGTGATCCTGCTGCACATCGGCACCAACGACTCCGGCGGCGGCACCACCTTCACGAACGCCATCGACCGCCTGGACGCGCTGATCACGCGCATGGCCACCGCCAAGCCCAACGCGCACATCATCGTCACCTCGCTGATGAAGCGCACCGGCTCCAACTACACCGCCATCACCAACTCCTTCAACCCCTACGTGCCCGGCAGGATCGCGGCGCAGGCCGCCTTGGGCCGGAAGGTGACCTTCCTCGACATGCACGCCTATCTCGAGCTGGCGGACATGTCGGACGGCCTGCACCCCAACGCGGGCGGCTACGCCAAAATGGCGGCCGCGTGGGCGCCCGCCATCACCAACGTGATCAGCCCGTTCGGCGAATGGGGCGCGCCCGCCCTCGTGTACGCGGTCGGCAGCACGAATAACCTGCAGGTCGCCATCACCTTCACCAAGCCGGTCAACCCGTTCAGCGCCACGAACGTCGCCAACTACGCCATCAGCGGCGGCCTGACCTTCACCAACCTCCAGATCAGCGCGGACCTGCGCACGGTGACGCTCAACACCGGCATGCAGGCGGCCGGCTCCAACTATACCGTCACGGTGAACGGGGTCGTCGACTTGACCCAGCCGGCGCCGCTCGCCGTCGCGGCGGGCAGCACCGTCTCCTTCGTGGCCGCCAAACCCCGCGGTTATCTGAACTATGTCGCGGAAGCCCCCGCCTACACGCTGGTTTACTCGCTCGACCTGCCCGCCGCCGCGGATTACAAGAACGCCCTCGTGCCACTGGCAACAGACAACAGCGCCTCGGTCGGGTCCTCGTTCCGCCGCGTCGCATACTACCTGGAGCTGATCAAGCTGGACGGCACCTTGCAATACCTGTGGGCCTCGATGGACGCCTTCACCAACAACGCCGCCGCACTCGGGCTGCCCACGCTGCTCTCCGGCGCGGTCTTGCAGAAACAGGTCTCCGGGCTGACCGTCGATTCCAGCGTCGCCGGCGTGACCACCGGATCGAACTACGTCGGCAACCTCGAGTTCTGGCCGTCGGGCTACGACGCCGTCAACAGCGCGGGGGTTCCCGGCGCCAGCGACTCGGCCCTCGACTTCGGCGACCGGCCCGCGGCCGGCAACTACGGCTGCATGCAGGTGCACAACACCACGCTGGGAAAGACGCTCTTTGCCGTCAACAACTGGGGCGGCAACAACAACACCGCCAACACGCTCGATGTCGGCATCGGCAGCCAGCCCTCCGGAAACCCCGACTGGACCGCCGCGGCCAACGCCGCCACGTACACCGTCCGGACCCTCCAGGTGCTGGTGCTCGCCGACGCGGACACGGCCGCACCGGCCCTGGTCTCGGCCCAGGCCGGCTTCACGCGCACGCTCATCAGCGTGACGTTCTCGGAGCCGCTCGCCGCAGCGTCCATCGACGCCAGCCGCTTCTCGCTCAACGCCGGCGTCACGGTCGTCGGCGCGGCGTTGCGGGCCGACCGGCGCACCGTGGACCTGGTCACCACGTTCCAGCCTGCCGGCGCCCCCCTCACGCTGTCCGTCACCGGCGTCCGCGACGCCTCCGCCAACCCCATCGCGCCCGGCTCGTCCATCGCCGTGGCGGACACCTCGGTCCTGCCGCCTGAAATCACGGCGAACGCCGGCGCCCTGGCCGGCGGCTACCGGCTGGTCTACACGCTGGACATCCCGGTCAAGGGCAACTTCAACAGCGTCTCCAACTTCTACACCGTCAACCAGAGTTCAGCGACCAACAGCTTCGACCGCGTGGCCTACTACCTCGAGCTGCAGAAAACGGACGGCACGGTCCAGTACCTCTGGGCCTCGATGGACGCCTTCACGCCGAGCCTGTCCAAGATCGGCGTGCCCACGACGGCCTCGAAGGCGCTCTTCCAGCAGGGCGTCTCCAAGCTGGACGTCAAATCCAACGTGTCCGGCATCACCGGCGGCACCAACATGGCCGGGGGCAACCTGGAGTTCTGGCCGAGCAGCTACAGCCAGACCAACGCGGCCGGCGTCGCCGGCGCGAGCAACCTGGCGTTCGACTTCGGCGACTCCCTCGGCACGACGTCGGCGGGCTACGGCTCCATGCAGGTGCACAACGCGGGCGCGCTCCAGACGCTCTTCGCCCTGAACAACTGGGGGAGCGACAACGCGGTGCTGGATCTGGGTATCGGCAACCAGGCCTCGGGCAGCCCCGACTGGACCTTTGCCGCCAACGCCGGCACGGCCTACGCGCGGCGCACGCTGCACGTGCTGGTCCGCCCCGGAACCCTCGTGATCAAAACCCCGCCACCGCCCATCCGCATCATGCCGCTGGGCGACTCCATCACCTACGGCTCACCCATCCCCGGCGGCTACCGCAACCCGCTCTATCACGCCCTCACGAACCTGGGCTACACGGTGGACTTCATCGGCACGCAGACCGGCAACAGCACAAACACCCTGCCCGAAATCAACCACGAAGGCCACGGCGGCTGGAAGATCTCCGACCCCAGCATCGGCCTTTACGAGAACATCCTCGGCTGGTTCGCTTCGATTGCCGACCCGGACGTGATCCTGCTGCACATCGGCACCAACGACGACAACGGCAGCACCACCTTCACCAACGCGGTCGAGCGGCTGGACGCGCTGATCACACGCATGGCGGTCGCCAAGCCCAACGCGCACATCATCGTCACCTCGCTGCTCAAGCGCAGCTCCAACTATGCGGCCATCACCAACTACTTCAACCCCTTCGTGCCCGGCAAGTGCGCGGCTCAGGCCGCGCTGGGCCGGCGCGTGACCTTCCTCGACATGCACGCCTGCCTCGAGCTCACCGACCTGGTCGACGGCGTGCACCCCAACGCGGGCGGGTACGCCAAAATGGCGGCGGCCTGGCTGCCCGCCATCACCAACGTGATCAGCGCGGTCGGCGAATGGGGCGGGCCGACCCTGGTGACGGCTGTCGGAAGCGGCGATTTGCGGCACGTGGCGGTGACCTTCATCAAGCCGGTCTCCAGCGGCTCCGCAACCAGCATAACCAACTACGCGATCAGCGGCGGCGTCTCCGTCTCCAACGCCGCGCTCAGCGCGGACCAGAAAACGGTCACGCTCACCACGAGCCTCCAGGCCAGCCGCACAAACTACGTTCTCACCGTCAACCAGGTGACGGACATCACATTCCCCACCCCTCTGGCCATCGCCCCCGACAGCACCATCGCCTTCTGCGGCGCGACGCCGCGCGGCTACACGAGCAACGTTCCGGAATCGGCCGACTACACGCTGGTGTACGCCTTGGACATCCCGGCCGCCGCCGACTACAAGAACAGCGCGGTCGCCTACACCGTGGACAGCAGCGGCCAGACCGGCCCCTGGTTCGACCGTGTCGCCTACTACATGGAGCTGCAGGCGACCAACGGCGAGCTCCAATACGTGTGGGCTTCCATGGATGCCTTCACCAACTGCGCGGCCGCACTCGGCGTGCCGACCCTCGCCAGCGGCGCGGTGTACCAGCGACCCGTCACCGGCCTGCACGTCTTCTGCAACAAGCCCGGCGTGGCCACCGGCACCCGGCTCGCCGGCAACCTCGAGTTCTGGCCCACCGACTACACGAGCGCGAACGCGGCCGGCGTTCCGGGCGCGGACGCGGCGACCCTCGATTTCGGCGACACGCGCTCGACGGGCGGAACCTACGGCTCCATGCAGCTTCACAACTCCAGCGCGGGGCAGACGGTCTTCGCGCTCGACAACTGGGGCGGCGGCTCGGGCGACCTGTGCGTCGGCATCGGCAACCAGCCCGCCGGCAACCCCGACTGGACCGCCAGTCTGAACGCGGGCGGCTATGCCGTCAAGACCCTGCAGGTCCTGGTGCGCCGCAGCGCGGGGACAGACACCACGCCCCCCTCACCGCTCTCCGCCCGCGCGGGCTTCGCGGGCACGCTCGTCACGGTCAGCTTCTCCGAACCGCTCGCCCCCGAATCGGTGACCGGCCGCCGCTTCGCGCTGAACAGCGGCGTCGAGGTCCTCGGCGCCACCCTGCTCGCGGACCAGCGCACGGTGAACCTGGCCACCTCGCCTCAGCCCGCGGGCACCCCCCTGACCCTCACGGTCGGCGGCGTGCGCGACCTTTCCCCGTCCGCCAACGCGGTGCCGAACGGCACCACGCTGCCCGTCACCTCGCCCGCGCCTCCCCCGGAGGTCGCCGCCAACGCCGGCGCGCTCGCCAACGGCTACCAGCTGGTCTACACGCTGGACATCCCGGTCAAAGGCAACTTCAACGCGTCGCCCAACCTCTACCGTTTCGACCAGCGCGCCGCCCTGGGCACCTTCGACCGCGTGGCCTACTACGCGGAGCTGCGGAAGCCCGACAACACGCTCCAGTACCTCTGGGTCTCCATGGACGCCTTCACCAACAGCCTCGCCAACATCGGCGTGCCGACGGCGGCCTCCAAGTCCGTCTTCCAGCAATACGTCGCGAACCTGGACGTCCTGTCAAATGTCGCGGGCATCACCAACGGCACCGGCATGGCGGGCGGCAACCTCGAGTTCTGGCCCACCGACTACACCTCCTCCAACGCGCTGGACGTGGCCGGCGCCAGCCACACGGCCTTCGACTTCGGCGACGCGCGCACGCCGACCGGCTCGCACGGCTCCATGCAGATCCACAATTCGGCGTACGGCCAGGTTCTGTTCGCCATGAGCAACTGGGGCGCGGACGGCAACGTCCTCGGCCTGGGCATCGGCAACCGTCCCGGCCAGGCCAACACCGACTGGACCTTCGCCCTCAACGCCGGCAGCTACGTCAGCCGCACCCTGCACGTGCTCGTCCGCCCCTGCGTGACCAACGGCCTGCCCGCCGAGGTGGCCGCCAAAGTTCCTCTGGCCGCGAACTACCAGCTCGCCTACACGGTCAACCTGCCCGCGCAGGGCAGCTTCAACACCAACTCGCCCGCCTACTACGCGGTCAACAACTTCACGAGCGGGCTGCCCGCCTTCTCGCGCATCGCCTACTATCTGGAGCTCCAGAAGAGCGGCACGCCGGCCGTGACCCAGTTCATCTGGACCGCCATGGACGCCTACACGACCGACGCCCGCAAGATCGCCGTGCCCACCAACGGCACCTTCTTCCAGCAGAAGGTCACCAGCCTGGACGTCCTCTCCAACGTGGGCGGCATCGTCAACGGCACCGGCCTCGCCACCGGCAACATCGAGTTCTGGCCGAGCAGCTACACCGCGACCAACGCGGCCGGCATCCCCGGCGCCAGCAGCGGCACTTACGATTTCGGCGACGGCGGAGCCTCGGGCAGCGGCGGCGGCTACGGCTCGATGCAGGTGCACAACCACGGCGCGGGCGCGACCCAGACGCTCTTCGCCGTCAACAACTTCAACAACAACGCCACGCTCTGCATCGGCATCGGCAACTGCACGAATCCCGTGACCGGCGGCGTGGACTGGACCTTCAGCCAGAACGCCGCGGCCTACAATCTGCGCCGCGTGCTGCATGTCTTCGTCCTGCCCACCAACCAGCTCGCGGCCGTCGAGCTCACCCGCCCCACCCTCGTCCGGGCCACGGGCTCGCTGGCCCTCAACCAGGCGGTCGTGACCTTCAGCGAGGCGCTCTCGGACAACGCCGCCGCCGCCAGCTTCGCCCTGAACAACGGCGTGGCCGTCACCGGCGCGGCCCTGCTGGCGAATAAGAAGGACGTGCTGCTCACGACCACGCCGCAGTCCGCGGGCGTCACCTACACGCTCACCGTCTCCGGCGTGCGCGACCGCTCCGTCAGCGGCAACCTGATCCTGCCCGGCTCGACCATCACCTTCGCCGCGCCGGCCGCGCCGCCGCCGGGCGTCCTGACCAACGCCGCGGAATCCGCCGGATACCAGCTGATCCACCAGCTGGCCATCACCGACACGACCAGCTACGCCAACGGCGCGCCCTACGCGATCGACGAGAGCAAGTTCCCCCGCACACAGCCCTTCGACCGCGTGGCCTACTGCCTGGAGCTGGTCACCAACGGCGTCACCAAGTGGGTCTACGTCTCCATGGACGCCTTCACGACCGACCTCACCAAGATCGGCGTGCCGACCGCCGACCGGGGCGGACTCTTCCAGCAGGCCGTGAGCAACCTGAACGTGTACGCCTTCTCGTCCGACGGCAACGTGGCCGTGACCACCGGCGTCGGCATCGCCGCCGGCAACATCGAGTTCTGGCCCAGCAACTACGGGGCCGGCAACGACAAGGGCGTTCCCGGAGCCAGCGCGTCCACCTACGACTTCGGCGACGGCGGCGGCCCGACGGCGACAACCGCCGGACACGGCTCCATGCAGATCCACAACTTCGCCGCAGGCCACACGGTCCTTTCGCTCTCCCACTTCGGCGGCAATAATCTGAATCCCGCCCTGGGCATCGGGAACAACCCGGTCTGGTCGAACAATGACCCCGACTGGACCTTCACGTATAACGCCAAGACGTACAGCACCAAGAACCTCTACGTGCTGGTTCGCACGGGCGAAGCGCCCGCCACCGCGCAGATGTCCGGCACGCTGCCGGTGATCGTCTTCCAGCCGAGCCCCGTGCACGCGTGGAAAGGCCAGCGGGTCACGCTCAGCGTCGTGGCGACAGGCGCCGCCCGTTACCAGTGGCGGCGCAACGGCGTCTGGCTCGACGGCGCCACCCAGCCGTGGCTGGAGATGACTCCCGTCGACGTCCAAAGCGCCGGATCATACGACGTGCTGGTCTACGGATCCGGCGCGGCCTACGTTGTCAGCCAGAGCGCCCCGCTCACCGTCACCCTCGGCACGGTGCTCGAATTGCGCTAGGTTTCCGACACCTGACGCGGCGCGCTAAAGCGCCAGACTGAGCCAGACGGGAATGGTGACGAGGCAGAGGACATGGGTGGTGAGGATCGCGGCGGCGGAGAACTCCGCGTCGCCGCGGAAGGCCTCGGCCAGCGTCACGCTGGCCATGGCGGCGGGCATCACCGAGATGAGAATCAGCACGCGCCGCACGTCCAGCGGCAGCGGGACCAGCGACAGGCCGGCGATGCACAGCGCCGGGATGACCACCAGCCGCAGCGCGCAGGTGCCGGCCATGAGCGGCGAGAAGATCTTGCCGGGATGCAGCATGGCGATGCGCGCGCCGCAGATCAGCGCGGAGGCGGGAATCGTCGCCCCGCCGGCCATGCGGCAGGTCTCCAGCAGCGTTTTCAGAAGCTCGCCCGGCAGCGACGCCGCGTCCGGCACGCAGCCGTACCGCTCGCAGGCCGAGCGCACCGCCAGCACGGCGAAAGAGAACATCAGCGCCACCATCGGCACGCTGACCAGATTCCTGAGAAAGGCCCGGTCCAGCTTCTGCCCCGTGAGGGCCTTCACGCCCAGGGTCCACACGCACAGCTCCGACCCGAGCCCGGAGAAGATGACCAGCGCGACCGCCTTCTCGCCCCACAGCGCCGCGCCCATCAGGATCGGCAGGAACGAGTAGTTGTTCATCAGGCAGATGAAGTGGTAGCAGCGCCGCGTCGCCTCCGTCTGACGCTTGAGCAGCGGCAGCGTGGCGAGCCCGACGAGCCAGCCGGTGACCAGGATGAACACCGTGCCCGCGGGCATCATCCAGTTCCGCAGCAGCGTCTCCAGGGTGAAGTTGCGCACGATGGAGCTGACGATCAGACAGGGATAAAAGACGTTCAGCATCACCAGCGACAGCTGGCGGTTGAACGGCGCGTCGACCCATTTCAGACGGCTCAGCGCATACCCCGCCAGGGTCATCAGAATCAGCGGGAGCATCTTGATGAAGAGAATGAGCATCGTAATTTAGGATTTAGGATTTAGGATGTAGAAGCGCAAACAGCTTGAAACCAGGCACTCGTTCGATACGAGTCCCCAACTCCTAAATCCTAACTCCTAAATTCTCCTTAAAAGAAGAGGTCGCGCTCGCCCCGGCAGATGCGGTCGTAGTGTTCCTTGACGGCCGGATAGAACTTCGGCAGGGTGGCCTCGATCGCCGCCAGCTCTTTGTTCAGCACCGGCTCGCACAGGGCGCGCGTCGCGGCGCCGGCGAAGTCGTCCAGCCATTCGCGGAAGGTCAGCACCGCGTTGATCTTGCAGAACTTGCCCTCTTTGCCGGTCTTGAGCGAATCCATGATGCAGCCGCCCGTGCGGCCGCAGCGGTAGCCCGCCGTGCAGAAGGAGGTGATGATGTCCTTGCGCGCCAGATTCGCGATCATCTCCTCGAGCGAGCGCGTGTCGGAGAGCACGAACTGCTGGCGGTCCTTCTCCTGGTGCGACTCGTTCTCGAAATCGCTGTAGCCCTTGATGGCGATGTTGCTGCTCGCGTCCATCTGCGTGATGCCGCAGCTCACGCAGGCGTCGCGCGACTCGGGCCGCTCGCGGCAGGTCACGATCATGCCCGTGTAGGGCACGGAGAGGCGGGTGATGACCACGATGCGCCGGAAGGTCTCGTCGTCGATCAGATAGGGCGAGGTGGCCGGCAGGTCCGTGCCGCTGGCGGGCTCCAGGCGCGGGAAGGAGATCGTGTGCGGCCCGATGCCGAACTGCCGCTCCAGGTCGCGCGCGTGATAGAGGGAGGCCATCAGCTCGAACTTCCAGTCATAGAGCCCGTACAGCACGCCCATGCCCACATCGTCCACGCCCGCCTCGAGCGCGCGGTGGAACGCGGTGGTGCGCCAGTCGTAGTCGCCCTTCACCGTGCCCGCCGGATGCAGCTTGGCGTAGGTCTCGCGGTGGTAGGTTTCCTGAAACACCTGGAAGGTGCCGATGCCGACCTGCTTGAGCACGCGCAGGTCCTCGACCGGCAGCGGCGCGGCATTGACGTTCATGCGCCGGATGCCGACCATGGCGCCGTGCGGCGACTTCACCAGGGTCGCATAGGCGGTGCGGATGGTCTCGGCGATATACTCGGTGGAGGTGTCGGGATGCTCGCCGTAAACCGCGATCAGGCGCTTGTGCCCGATCTTGCCGGCCAGCACCTCGATCTCCTGCCGCACCTCGTCCATGGTCAGCATGCGGCGCTGCTGCGCCTCGTTGCCGCAGCGGAAGCCGCAGTAGGTGCAGCGGTTGACGCAGAGGTTGCTCATGTAGAGCGGCGCGAACATCACGATGCGGTTGTCGTACACCGACTTCTTCACCGCCAGCGCGGTCTCGGCCATCTCCTGCAGCAGGGCGGGGTCGGTCACATGGATGAGCGTGGCCATCTCTTCCGGCAGCAAGGTCTCGATCGCGCGGGACTTCGCCAGGATTTCGCGGACGCGCACAGGGTCGTTCGGCGTTTCAGCCGAAGCCGACGCCAGCCGGGAAAAGATCACGTCCTCGTCGATGAAATGTTTTCCGCCGGGCAGGTACTTGTCGATCTGCTCACGAATGACGAAACGCTGGCGGTAGTCCGACGCGCCCGTGAACTGACGTATTTTTGAGCTGGCTTCAGGCTGGGTCTGCATGGTTCTCTCCTCTTCTTTGCGGCAGGGACGAACCCGAAGCAGGACCCGGCGTAGACGCCGCCCAAAGGCTGGCGCCCATGCGCCAGCCCGCAGTCAGGGACTCGATTCCTTGGGTCAGAGACTCGCTCCTCCACCGCAGAAAGTTGAAACGATACGTCTTTGCGGGTCAGGATTCAAGCCGCAAAAGCGCCAAGCCGCAAAAACGGGCGCATCCCCGTTTCACTGACTTGTCGGGCGAAACCTGCGCGGTTAGTGCCTTACGGCTCGACACCGACAATAAAAAACACGTTGTTTTGCACCTGAACAAACCGCAGATTGACGAATGACGATTTGCGAATCATGAAGGAAAGAGCTTCAATTGCGTAGAGGCAGCTCTACTTCGACAATCTGCGGTTCAGTATTCGGCTATCTGCGGTTCAATTGGTTTGCGGGCTTTGCCCACGTTAGTCAATGAAACGGGGATGCGCCCCGCAAAAACAGCCGGGCTCATTCCTTTGGAGTTGTGCCACACAAACGGATGGCCCAGCGGTCCGTCCCTACCCTCGAGATGCGCAACTCGGCTGTTGCCGCATATTTAGGTAGGGCCCGACCGCCGGGCGGGCCGCTCCCGAGGTCAAAGGAATGAGCCGTGGCAAAAACAGGAGCGTTCGGATGTCAGGCGCACGCCCTAATTCATGTCCCCGAACATCTCCATCGCCCGCGTGATCGCCTCCACGCCCGCCTTCAGCAGCATCGGGATCTGGGCCTTGGCGCAGATCTGGCTGATCTCGAATAGGACCACGAACTGGCCTTTCTTTCCGGCGGACTCGCTGTAGACGCGCACATACGGCGTCGTCTGCATCGTGAGGTTCATCTCCTCGAAGATCTCGATCGGATACTTGATCTTTTCCAGCGTAAAGCCGCTGACCAGGGAGAAGCGCTCCGGCGCCTTCTCTTCGATCATCAGGATGAACGTATCCTCCTTGACCGCGAAAATCAGCCGGTCAGCCCGCTCGTCAAACGCGTATCCCGCCGCCTTGAGCGCCTTGGCATACACGCTCTTCATGACCGCCGCCGGCGCGGGTTTGACGGGCTTTTTTTCGCCGGGGCCTTTCTTCGCGGCCTTCTTCAGCGCCGTCGGCGCCGCCGCGGCAGGACTCTTTTTCGCCACGGCCCTCTTCAGCACTTTTCCGCCCGGATTTTCCACTGCAACCTTCTTCATATTTCCGTCTCCTTTTCTCTCGGGCGTCCCCACAGGATCGCCCGCGCATTCAAAACGTCTCTTCCGGGGCACTATACCACACGGCGCCTTCGCGGGAAAGATGGCATCCGCGCGGCCATATAGAACTTTTGTTCTGTACCCGTTCGCCGGAATCCGCTATCGTGCTGCTTCGAGACCTTTCACCATTCCGCGTTCGGCACGCCCGCCCGCCCCGGGACCCGCTGTCCTCAGTCGTTTCTTCCAACTCCTAACTCCTCCCTCCTAACTCCTCCCTGTTTCCAATGGACCCTCTTTACAAAGACTGCACCCTCCTGCACGTGGACGCCGACGGCTTTTTCGCCGCCGTCGAGCAGGCGCTCAACCCCGCCCTGCGCGGCCGCCCCGTCGTCACCGGCGCCGAGCGCGGCATCATCGCCGCCGCCAGCTACGAGGCCAAGGCGCTGGGGATCAAGCGCGGTCTCCAGCTCCACGAGGCCCAGCGCCTCTGCCCCGAACTGGTGATCCTGCCCTCCGACTACGAGGCCTACAGCCTCGTCTCCCGACGCCTCTACGCGGTCGTGCGCCGCTTCACCCCGCTGGTGGAGGAGTACTCGATCGACGAGGCTTTCGCCGACCTCACGGGCTGCGGCGACATTCTCGCCTGCCCGCTGGAGTCGGTCGCGGAACAGCTCCGCAACGCCGTCTCGGCTGAACTGGGGTTCACCGTCTCCGTGGGGATCAGCCTGACCAAGACCCTCTCCAAGCTCTGCTCGAAGTTCCGCAAGCCCAACGGCCAGACCGTCCTGCGGCGCGAACACGTCCCCGTCATGCTGAAGCGCACGCCGGTCGCCAAGGTCTGGGGCATCGGCCCCGCCAGCGCCGCCAAGCTCCAGGCGCTGGGCGTCGTGACGGCCTTCGACTTCACCCGCATGGACGAGGCCGCCGTGCTGCGCCTGCTGCACAAGCCCGGCCACGAGACCTGGCGCGAGCTCCAGGGCCGGCGCGTGTTCCCGCTCGAACTGAGCGCCAAGCGGAGTTACGACAGCATGATGAAGGGCCACACCTTCTCGCCGCCCAACGCTGATCCGACGTTCATTTTCTCGGAAGCCCTGCGCAACATGGGCGCGGCCATGGCCAAGCTGCGGCGCCACGCCCATCTCGCGAAAGAGATCGGCCTTTCCCTGCGCCTCAAGGACTACACCGGCCAGACCGCCGGCGCTCGCCTCCCCTGCCCGACGAGCCACGACTGCGAGGCCGCACCCGTCCTGCGGGCGCTCTTCGACGCGCTCTTCACCCCCGGCCGGACTTACCGCTCCACCCTGGTGTGGTTCGGCGGCCTCGTCGCCGAGCGCAACCGCCAGCCCGACCTGTTCGAGGAGACGCCCCAGCGCCACGACTACGGCAAGCTGGACGCCGCCGTCGACCGGATCAACCGCCGCTACGGCCAGAACGCGGTCGCGCCCGCGGCCCTGCTGGACCGCAGGCTCAAGCCAGCCCACTCCCGCGACGCCGCACCCGCGCGCTACGACACCCTGCTGCGCGGCGAGACCGGCCGCCACCTCGCCATCCCGCGCCTGACCCTCGCCAACCCGGTGTGACCGGCGCGGAGATTCCGGGCCCCCTAAAGCATTTTCACTTTTAGTGTAGCCACTTTGTGCAGGCAGTTTAAACCTGTCATCCGCTTGATTGATCTTGCCACCAAGACGCGAAGAACAAAAGGTCCGCCAAGATTTACCTTTGTGTTCTTGGTGTACTTTGTGTCTTGGCGGTAAGCATTTTTCGGCCACAAAAACGGCTGCACAATTCAATAACACGCTCTAGCCACCCAAATGCTGAAACGCCTCACGGAAGGCGGCCTCCCCGCCGACCAGAATCCCCGCGAAATAGATGACGGTGACGAAGTTCGCCAGATGCCCGATCAGGATGCAGAGGCCGTCGCGCTGCAACAGGCCGATCGACAGGAACAGCAGCGCGAGGGCCGGCAACGTGTTGCTGAACGGGACAAGAATGACAGGCGCCATGAGCAGGAGGGAGCCGGTGATCAGAGCGCCGCTGTTCACGGTGTCCGCCCACCCCGCCGACGCCAGCCCGTTCAGGCGGTGGGGGCGGCTCACGCGCTCCAGGCGGCGCAGCCAGATGCTGCCCTTGATGAACGCCGCCCGCACTTTCTCGGCCGGCAACACGCGATGCGCAAGGCGCTTCGGCAGCCAGAGGGTGCGGCCGCGGAGGCGGCTGACGCCGATCAGCAGGATGGCGCTGCCGAACACCACGCTGACACCCGGAATCGAAACAGGGACCATGAAACCCAATGTGAGGAAGATGGTGAGGAGCAGTAACCCATCCTGTCCGACCAGGTCCCGGATCTCGGCCAGCGTCACTCCACCCTGCGGCAGGTTGCCGATCACGATCCTGAGCTTTTCACCAAGGGAATCCGCATGCAACTCCGCCTGTTGGGGCGGGCTCAGACAGATGTGCCGCAGGCCGCCCGTCTCGTCTGGATTCCCTTGCATACGTTCACCTCTTGCCCGGCACCGATCCTCACGCGCAACGCGCGCCCTGACATTGTCGCTGTCCGCCGCCCGTGAGGTTAGCAAAGCCGGCGCGGATGTTCAAGCTCGGCGCGGACCCCGACGGGCAGGCAAAAAAACGGCGTGGAACGGAGATCCCGGCCACCCGTTCCTTTCGCCTTTCGCCGCACTGCGTGTCGTGTCGCTTTCCTGTTGCTCCCGACCCCCTCTCTTAAGTATCCTAATCCGCAACCCGCAGACGGTCCGGACGTTGCGGCTTGCGACATGTGGAAATTCCTAACATTCATCGGGTCCGTCATCAAGATCCTCTTTTGGCTCGCACTCGTGCTGGTGCTGGCCGGGATTGTATTTCTGTATGTCCTTGAGCGGGACATGCCCGCGCCGCTCGTGCGCCGCCTGTCAGCCGAGGTTTCGTCCGACGATTACCTCGTCCGGATCGGGCGCGCGACTTTCAGCCTGAAGAGCGGCCTGCATCTGCACCACGTCAAGGCCTTCCCCAAGCGCGTCGCGGACAGCGCCTTGGTTTCGGTCGACGAGATCACGATCGACGTGTCGCTGCAGCCGCGCGTGCCGCTGCGCGAGCGCCTGCTGGGGGTGACCCTCACCAACCTCTCGATGCCGGCTTTGCCCCCGAAGCATCCCGAAAAGGAAAAGCCCGAACCGGTGATTCCCGACCTGCCCCCTTTCTCTCTGACCGTTTTGAACCCCGACATCCTCGGGATCAAGGCCAACCGGCTCACCGCCACCATCGACCTCGCGGACAAGCGGGTTGCGGTCACCGAGCTCGCGATTCAGTGGCCGGACAAAGCCTTCGCCATGGAAGTCGCGGGCCACGTCACCCTCGATCTCGCCGCGCGTCGCGTCAACGGCAACGCCAAAGGCCAAGCCCTGCCCGGAAACATCGTGCCTTTGCTGAACGTGCTGAAGGCGCGGGCGGTGGTCCATCAGATCGACTGCTTCTCCAAGATCGAACGGCCGATCAACGCCGAGGTGACGTTCGACGTGAACATCGACAACACCGACTTCTCCCTGCTGCTCGGCCTGGACGTCGGGCCGTGCAACTACCGCGGCGTGCCCATGAAATACGCCAAGGGGCCGCTGGCCGCCTATGGCACCAACATCTATACGACGGCGGTGATCGGCCCCATCCAGTCGGAAAGCTCGACCGGGCCCTTCACGGGCACGCTCATCTACCGGGAGGAAAACGAAAGCCTGGAGATCGACGCGGCGGCCGCGATGGAGCAGCAGCAGCTGATGACGATCATCAACATCCTGAATCACGGCGAGCTGAAACCGGTCCAGTGCTACGACGCGCCCCGCGTCTCCGCCAAGGGCGTCATCGCGCTCGACACCCGAGGCAGCGCCACCAACGCGCTCACCGGACACATCGCGTTCGACAAGGGGTCGATCTTCCACCTGCAGGTGAACGACATGGCCGGCGACTTCTCCATCCAAGGGTACACGGCCCTGTTCGACAAGGTCGCGGGCACCACCGCCAGCGGGGGCAAGCTCTCGGGCGACATCGCATTCTTCTTCCCGGACTACGCCGCCACCTCCACCGTTTTCACGACGCACATCGCGCTCGCGGACACCGACCTGGCGGACCTCTCGCGGGTCTTCAACGTCACCAACGCAAGCGCAGGACGGGTCTCAGGCAAGCTGACCCTCAACGGCCACGCCAGCGACCGGACCATCCCATCGCTCTCGGGCGAAGGCAAAATCAACATCCGCGACGGCGTCCTCCACCGCATACGCCTCTTCGCGGGGTTCACCGACTATCTCGCGCGCGCCATTCCCGGCGTCTCGGCCCTCGTCACCCAGTCTTCAGGCTCCATGGATTTCACCATCCGCGACGGCATCCTCCGCACCGAGAGCCTGCTGATCGAAGGCGACATCTTCAGCATCCAGGGCAAGGGCTCCTGCAACCTCGACACCGAGGCGCTCGATTTCGTCATGCGGGCCAACGTCTTCAGGCAGAGGACCATCGCCGGGCGGATCACCCATTTCGTGACGCTGCCGTTCACCCGGCTGCTGTTGGAATTCAAGCTCTTAGGCACCCGCGACAATCCCGAATGGTCCTACGCCAACATCATCGAGAAAATCACGGACGGTCTCTCCGACCTTGCCAGCCCGTCCGCTCGTCCGGCGGAAGCCGCACCGCAACCCCCCAAGCCGCCCGACGAGGCGGTCCAACCCTAACCTGATCCCACCCGCAGCCCCCGTGCACCGCACGCGAGCCGCGGCCCCTCCTATTATGCGTTTTATCCTACACACCTACGGCTGCCAAATGAACGTCCGCGATTCCGAAGCCGTCTCCGCCCTGCTGGAGGCGGCCGGACACCAACCGGCGCGCACGGAGGATGAAGCCGACCTCATCGTGGTCAACTCCTGCAGCGTGCGCGGCAAGGCCGAAGACAAGGCGCTCGGCAAAATCGGGCTGCTCTGCTTCTCCAAACGCGAGCGCCCGACGCGCATCGTGGGGCTGATGGGCTGCATGGCCCAGCGCCTCGGGCCCGACATCTTCAAGCGCGTGCCCGGCCTCGACTTCTCCGTCGGCACCCGGCGCTGCGGCGCGATCCCGCGCCTCGTTGAGCGCGTGCTCGCGGGCGAGACCGCGATCCACGAGATCTCGAGCCCCGACGAAACGCCGGACGTGCCCGACGCCCACACGGAATCGGGCTTCTCCGCCTTCGTCACCATCCTGCTGGGCTGCAACCGCCGGTGCGCGTACTGCATCGTCCCGGACGTGCGCGGCCCGGAGTACAGCCGCCCCGCGCGCGAGATCTTGGCGGAAATCGAGGCCCTCGCCCGCAACGGCGTGCGCGAGGTCACCCTGCTCGGCCAGAGCGTCATGAACTACGGCCGCGCCAACGCGGTCTGGTCGCCCTCCGACGCGCCCAGCGCGGGCGCGTTCGCCGAGCCGTTCGCACGCCTCCTGGAGGCGGTCGCCGCCATCCCCGGCCTCGTTCGCATCCGCTTCACCTCGGGGCACCCCTCGGGCTGCACGGACGAGCTCGTGCGGGCCGTCCGCAGCCTGCCCCAAATCTGCCACCACCTGCACCTGCCGGTGCAGTCGGGCTCCGACCGCATCCTGAGCCTCATGCGCCGCGGCTACACGCGGGCCGACTACCTCGACGCGGTGCGCCGCCTGCGCGCCGCCATGCCCGACTTCGCCCTCACCACCGATGTGATCGTGGGCTTCCCCGGCGAGACCGAGGCCGACTTCGAGGAGACGCGCGCGCTGATGAACGCGGCCGACTTCGACAACTCGTTCATTTTCAAATACTCGCCCCGCCCGGGCACGCCCGCCGCCGACATGGCGGACGACGTCTCCGACGAGGAGAAGCGGCGGCGCAACCAGGTCCTGCTCGAGGACCAGGACCTGCGCGGCGTCGCCGCCAACCAGCGCCTCGTCGGCACCCTCCAAGAGGTCCTGGTCGAAGGCCCGAGCCTGCGCAACGCCGCGCGCTGGGCGGGCCGCTCCCCCGGCAACAAGATCGTCATCTTCGACCCCCTCCCCGGCGTGCAGCCCGGCGCCCTGGCCCGGATCCGCATCACGCGCGCCGCGCCGCAGACGCTCTACGGCGACGCGCTCACATGAGCGTCCCCGACATGCGCACCGGCGAACAGATCACCTGCACGGTCGAGACCCTCGCGTACGGCGGCGACGGCCTCGCCCGCGTGGAGGGCCGCGTCGTCTTCATGCCCGGCACGGTCACGGGCGAAACCCTGCGCGCCCGCGTGACGGCTGTGAAAAAAAATTATGCGCGGGCCGAGCCCCTCGAGATCCTCACCCCCTCGCCCTTCCGGACCGAGCCCTGCTGCCGCGTGCCCGACCCGGATTCAGGGAAACCCTGCCGTGTGCCCGGCTGTGTCTATGACCATCTCGCCTACGGCTTCGAGCTCCAGACCAAACAGCTCCAGCTCGAGGGTTTCCTCCGCCGCCTGCCGCAAGCCGCGGACGTGATCTTTGTGCCGCCCTTCGCCGCTCCCGCGCCGCTTCACTACCGCAACAAGATCGTGCTGCACACCCGGCGGCGCAGCGGGGCCCTGCGCCTCGGCTACCGCATGGAGCCGTCGCACGCGGTGCTCGACGTCCGCGCCTGCCCCCTGGCCTGCGAGCCCATCAACGCCGCGCTCGCGCGCCTGCGGGACTCCGGCGCCTTCCGCCGGCTGCCTGACGACGCCGACGTCACCTTCCGCTATACGGAGCACGACGGCGCGCTCTGGTGGGTCAATGGCGCCGCGCCGGAGGCGCCGTGTCCCGAGGCCCTCACCGAGACGAGCGCCGCGGGGCCGCTGCGCGTGCCGCGCGACGGCTTCTTCCAGGTCAACCCCGCAGTGGGCGACGCCCTCGTGCGCACCGCCGCGGAATGGTTCGCCGAGAGTCCCGACGCGACCGAGCTTCTGGACCTCTACTGCGGCGTCGGCGTCTTCGGCTTCGCCTGCCTGCGGGCCGGCGGCACGCGCCTGACCGGCATCGAGTCGGGCCGCGCCGCGGTTGCCGCGGCGCGGGCCAACGCCGCGGCGCTCGGCCTCCCGGCGGAGTTCCACTGCCGCGCGCTGGGCCAGGCGCCCGGCACCTTGGACGGACTGGTCCCCTTCCCGCAACGCACCACCGCCATCGTCGACCCGCCGCGCGACGGACTGTCCCCCGACATCGCCCTGGCCCTGGCCGGCAGCGGCCTGCGCCGCATCCTCTACGTGGCCTGCGACCCGGCCACGCTGGCCCGCGACCTCGCCTGCCTGCAGCGGGGCGGCTACCGCATCGCCCGCGCCCGCCTCTTCGACATGTTTCCCCGCACGGCCCACTTCGAGAGCCTCGTCGACCTGCGCCTCGGCTAATCCGCATACACACCCACCTGCGCACCTACCTGTTTGGCTTGTGCCCGCCAGAATGGATGGTTAAACTATTGACGTCCGGAGGGCGTGATCAAGATGCCGCGTGATGCCTCCACACTTCCGGTCCGGCCTTGCGCGCAGGTTTGTTTTGTGTGCGGTTCCTTCATCTGACGCTTACGGTTTTTCACGGCAGAGGACATACGGGCGATATTGCATCCGCCCTTGGACATGGCTTGAGCTCGCCCTTAGCACTTGAAGAGCAGCGGTGCCTGGCGTGCGGCGACGGTTGTGATTCGGGCGATCGCTTGTTGCCACATGAACGCCGTTGGCGCCAAAATCGTTCGCCGTATCAAACGAATTCCCCGCAGAGCTGGAAGAGTCTGGCAGGTGAGGCTCGCACGCAGACGGAAACTCGGGTGAAAGGGGGCCGTTATGTGTCTGATGGCAAGTGTTTTGTGGTCACAGACGTGGCTGGTGGTTTCGCTGGGCATGGCGAGCGTGTTTTGTTTTCTGCTCGTCCTTGTCATCGCCTTACGCGTGATGTCTTTTTTCGCTACGCCGGCGGCGCAGGCCGGAGGAAAGGCAGGTGGCGAATGAGCTCGAAAGCAGGAAGGGTCCGTTGGGGGCTTGCCGCCTTGCTCACTCTGTCGGCGGGGGCGCTGGTCGCCGCGGAGACGGCGTCCGGGCTGACCGGTCTCGCGGAGGGTACGCGACAAATCCTGGGCTCGACCGGACTCGCGAGATTCTTCGCGGACGGCGGCGGAAAACCGCTGCTGATGGTCTGCATCGGCTTCGAGCTGCTCTACCTCGGCGTGGCGAAACAAGTTGAACCGCTTCTGATGATTCCCATCGGATTCGGGGCGGTCTTTGCGAACACGCCAGGCGCCGGGATGGTGCAGGAGGGCGGTTTCCTGCGGCTCGTTTTTGACGCCGGACTCCAGAGCGAGGTGTTGCCGATTCTGGTCTTTATGGGCATCGGGGCCATGTGCGACTTCGCGCCGCTGATAGCCAACCCCAGGCTGGCGCTGCTGGGGGCAGCCGCTCAGCTCGGCGTGTTCGGCACGCTGATCGGCGTGGTCTTGGCGAGCGACGTACTCGGGCTGGGGTTCGACATCCGGCACGCGTGCGCCATCGCCATCATCGGTGCGGCGGACGGCCCGACCTCGATCTATCTTTCCACGCGGTACGCGCCGGAACTGATGGGGCCGATCGCGGTGGCCGCCTACTCCTACATGGCCATGGTGCCGCTGATCCAGCCGCCGGTCATGCGGGCGCTGACGACGCGGGCCGAGCGCCGGATACGGATGCCGCTCAACCGCGAGGTGAGCGGACGCGAGAAAATGCTGTTCCCGCTGGTGGTACTGGCGCTGTGCGTGCTGCTGCTGCCGTCGGCGCTGCCGCTACTGGGAAGTTTCTGTTTCGGCAACTTCGTGCGCGAGTGCGGCGTGGCCGAACGCTTGTCTAACGCGCTCCAGAACGAGATCATGAACACGTCTACGATCCTCTTGGGGCTCGGGGTCGGCATGCAGATGGAATCCTCAAAGTTCTTGGCACCGGTGACGCTGGCGATTTTGGGGCTCGGCCTTCTGGCGTTCGTGGTGGGAACGGCGGGCGGGGTCCTCTTTGCGAAAGTGATGAACCGTTGTTCGCCAGCCAACCCCGTGAACCCCCTGATCGGTTCGGCGGGCGTCTCGGCGTTCCCGATGGCGGCGCGCGTGTCTCATAAAATGGGACAGGCAGAGGACCGCGACAACTTCCTGATCTTTCAGGCGATGGGAGCCAATCTGGCGGGACAGATCGGGTCGATCGTCGCGGCAGGTGTGATTCTGGCGCTGTTGGGCTGATGAACGCGTCATCGAAGTCCGTGATCGGCGCACCGGTAACCGCCGATTGGATCCGGAATGGCAATCTCCCACGCGTCGGCGTCAATCGCGTTCGCGTGACACCGGCATGCGTCGGCACATCTGCCGGCATTTCTAACCTCACCGCGCCCCCAGGGGCAGGACAACGCGGAACCCGATGAGGAAGGTCCGGTAGTCCGGGTTGTCAAAGTCGCGGTCCGCAGACCGGCAGCCGTAAGCGTCGGAGCTCCAGCTACCGCCGCGGTCCACGCGGTGCGTGCCGGAAGAGGCCCCCTGCGGATCACTCGCCGCCGCGCCGGGGTAGGCTCCGTACCAGTCCAGACACCACTCCCACACATTGCCGTGCATGTCGTAAAGCCCCCACGCGTTCGGACGGTATGAGCCCGCTTCAGCCGTAGCCAAAGCCGTGGAGCCTTTCTGCGTGAACCCGCTTCCGCCGTTGTACCAGTACCGCCCGAGTTCCGTCATGTCCGCATCCAGCCTGGTATTCGTCAGATTTTTACCGCAGTTGAGTGACGTGCCCGTGCCCGCCCGGCAAGCGTACTCCCACTGCGCCTCCGTCGGCAGATCGAACGCCTGGCCTGTCCTCGCCCGCAGTCTGCCCAGGAACGAGGTCGCTTCCACACTGTTGTTCAAGGGCCACCCCGCGCCGGCTGCCGGTCCGCGCATGTCGTCAGAACCGATCCTGGGAATGACGAACGGATGGTCCGGTGCCACGACGGCGCGCGGTCCGCGGACATCGTTGTAACTGACTTGCTCGACCGGGCGCGAATCACGGTGACTGGCATTGTTAAAGTAGCTCGGCCAGTCGCCCATCACCCGCTCCCACTGCTTTTGCGTCACCTCGAACACGCCGATGTAATAGCCGCGTGACAGGGTCACCTGATGCTGGGCTTCGCTGACATACCGGCCGAGCTCTCCGGGGGGCGAGCCCATCAGGAAAGTGCCGGCCGGAACATGGCGCAAGACCATTTTTTTGGTCTTGTATTCGTCCGCCCAACCGCCGGCCGGAACCGCCTTCAGATGGGTGACCGGATATTTCGCGGCCGACGGGCCGCCAGACAAGTCGACGACCAGATAGCTCTCGGACCGGACCGCGAGATCCTCCGCCCGACCCAGGCCTGCCAGCCCTGCGCAAAACAGAACCATCGGCAGCCGCCTGCACAAACCTTTTATCCGTTTCATGAGCGTCTCCTTACGTTAATGACCGTGCCGCTTGAGCCCTAAGCAAAAACACACTGCCCTTGACGAATACCTCGCGTCACTGAAACTTTGATACAGCTCTCGTTTTGGTATTATTTTATTACTTCGCCGAAGAGTGATACAAGTATTAATGTCGGATTTCAACACGAACATGCGGAAACCGTAAGATGGCCCCGAATACCGCATGCGTCGCAAATACCCCGTTCCTCACGCTCTCCGCCGTCTCGTGCGCAGTTATCGGCGGATGGCTTTGCCGCGTTGTTCACGCTGAGGGATCACCCGCATGATATCCATAGGCACCCTCGCGGCAAGAACCTCCTTCAGCAGCTGGTCGTTGCGCACAAGTCGGCTGATGATGCCGAGCGTTTCTACGTGTCTTTCGGGCGGCTCGGCGGGAGAGAGCAGAAGCACCATGATTCGCACAACGTGCCCGGTCTGCGCATCCTGGATGCCGGCCCTGCAGACCCCAAGCGCGACGAGTGACTGCTGCAGACCCTCAATCCGCGCGTGGGGGATCGCTACGTTGTCACCCACGAACGTCCCTCCTTGCCTCTCCCGCATGCGCAGAACCTCCCGTGTCGACTCCAAGATTTCCGGCCTTTCTCTGCAACACGCCTCCAGCAGTTGCCGCAAGGCCGCCTCTTTCTCAAGCGTCTCGTCCCAGATGAGAATGCAGTGGTCGGGCAGCACGACGTCCCTTCCCAGGACCAAGTGCTTCTTTTCCTCCTTGCCTTGTTGTGCATTCTCAGTCACCCGCGCCTGTCCGTCATTAAGACGGCCTTCCGGCATTGGCTGAGTGTTGAGCACGACGACATTGATACCCTTTCCCTCAGCGACGAGCCGCTCCATGATGCTGGACTCGCCTTTGAGCCGTCGCCAGAAAGGAATCTTGCTGCCCGGAGCGCCGATCACGATATGCCCCACGCGGTATTCCTTGGCGAACTGCAGGATGGTCTTGACGACATCGTCGCCTCTGTAGGTGAAGACCGTCGCCCCCAACTGCTGCGCCAGCGTCAAGGTATTGGAGAGCGTCCGCTGCGTCGCCGCATCAATGGCCAGGGGGCTTTCCTGCGACGTCTGCACATACACCGCGTACCAGTTGCGGTTCAGGCGTCCGGCCAGACGCGAGGCGTATCGGAGCAGCGCCTCGCTGTTGGGGCCCCTTGAGCTCAGCGCGACCATGATTTGGTCCGGGCTCGACGGAAGGCCGTCCGCGAGAGGATCGCGACTTTTCGAATCGATCTGCGAGGCCATCTCGCGCAGGGTCAGTTCACGCAACTGCTCAAGGTTCGCGGGCATGAAGAAACGGCTGAGAGCGGTCTCGATCCGATCTTGAGTATAGACTTTTCCCTCCTTCAGACGGCGGCGCAAGTCTTCGGATGTGATGTCCACATTGACCAGCTGATCGGCTTCCGCGACCACGTGGTCGGGGATCCGCTCCCGCACTTTGACGGCAACGGCACGTTCGACGGTTTCATACAGGCTCTCGAGATGCTGGACATTCAGGGTCGAGATGACATGGATGCCGGCCGCGAGCAACTCGTCCACATCCTGATAGCGCTTGCCGTTTTTGCTTCCGGGGATATTGGTATGGGCGAGTTCATCAACGAGCACGACGCTCGGGCGCCGGACCAGAATGGCGTCCAGGTCCATCTCGTCAATTTCGATCCCCCGATAGATGGTTTTACGCCTGGGAACCAATTCCAATCCGTCCAGCAAAGCCCCTGTTTCCGCGCGGCCGTGGGTTTCCACGAGCCCGACAACCACATCGATCCCGTCCTTCTTGAGCCGGTGCGCCTCGAGGAGCATCTGATACGTCTTGCCGACGCCGGCCGCGTAACCCAGGTAGATCTTCAGCCTGCCCCGCTGCGACCTGCGAATCAGACGCAAGAAACTATCGGCACGGATATCATTCATGATGTTTGCCCAATCGGTTCAATGCCAAATTCAACTGCAGCACATTGACCACGGGCTCGGGAGTGAGCGCCCCTCCCGGCCGCACGGCCTGCCTTTCGAGAAGGCCGGTCACGGTGGCGACGGATAAACCGCGGGCTGCGGCGACCCTTTCCGCCTGATACTTGGCCGCCGCCAGCGTGATATGGGGATCAAGCCCGCTTCCTGACGCGGTCGCCAGATCGGCGGGAAGAGCATGTCCGCTATCCGCGCCCAGCCTTGCGGCCATCGCGCGGCCTCTGCCGCGGAGTTCGGGATTTTTGGGCGACCAGTTGCTACCGCCCGCCGCCGACGCGTTGTAATCGACCGCCGAAGGCCGGGGCCAAAAGTTCTCCGGCCGGGCAAAGCCTTGCGCCAGGAGCTCGCTGCCCACAACATTTCCGTGTTCGTCGCAGACCAGGGACCCGTTGGCGCTGCGCGGAAAGAGGCCCTGCCCGATCAGCAGGATCGCAAGCCCATACAGCAGACAGCAGATGGCCATGGTGACGATCACGACGCGCCCCGCCGTCATGACCTGTTGAAAGACGCCGATGTCTCCGTTTGCCCGTCTCATGGTGTAACCTCCTAAACGACGCCGGCCATAACCAAAGCCATGTCGATCAATTTGATGCCGAAGAAAGGCGACACGATGCCGCCCAGGCCGTAAATCAGCAGATTCCTCCGCAGCAGGCTGTCCGCGCCCATGGGCCGGTATTTCACGCCTTTGATGGCGACGGGGATGAGAACGGGAATGATGATCGCGTTGAAGATCAGGGCTGACAGGATCGCGCTCTGCGGGGTTGCCAGACGCATGACGTTGAGGACCGCGAGCTGCGGGATCGCCAGCATGAACATGGCCGGAATGATGGCGAAGTATTTGGCGACATCATTGGCGATCGAGAAGGTTGTCAGCGCGCCGCGGGTCATGAGCAACTGCTTCCCGACCTCGATGATCTCGATCAGCTTGGTCGGGTCGCTGTCGAGATCGACCATGTTGCCCGCCTCTTTGGCCGCCTGGGTGCCGGAGTTCATGGCCACGCCGATGTCCGCCTGGGCCAGCGCGGGGGCGTCGTTCGTGCCGTCGCCCATCATGGCGATCAGCCGGCCCGCGCGCTGCTCCCTGCGGATGTACTCGAGCTTGTCCTCCGGCTTGGCTTCCGCGATGAAATCGTCCACCCCGGCCTGACCCGCGATGGCGGCGGCGGTGAGCGGGTTGTCGCCCGTCACCATGACGACGCGAAGTCCCATGGCCCTGAGGCGTTCGAAACGGTCCTGGATGCCCGGCTTAAGGATGTCCGACAGCGCCACCACGCCCAGCACGCTCGGGCCCTCGGCGACAACGATCGGCGTGCTGCCCTGGCGGGCGACCGCGTCCACGAGACCCTGTAACGCATCAGGGATTGAGCCGCACTGCGCCCGGACATAGGCACGCATCGCGTCAGAGGCCCCTTTGCGGAAGGAGCTGCCGTCGGGGTAGTCGATGCCGCTCAATCTCGACTGTGCCGTAAAGGGGATCACCTTGGCACCGGGCGTCTCACGGGGCGCCTTCGAGCCAAGCATCCGCTCCCCGAGTTTGACGATCGATTTCCCTTCCGGTGTCAGATCCCCGAACGAGGCGCACATGGCCGCCTCGGCGAGCCGCTCCGAGCCAACGCCGGGCAAGGGGTGAAACTCGGTCGCCTGGCGGTCGCCGATGGTGATCGTGCCCGTCTTGTCCAGAAGCAGCGTGTCGATGTCGCCCGCCAATTCGACCGCCTTGCCGCTTTTCGCCAGCACGTTGGCCGAGAGGGCCCGGTCCATACCGGCCAGGCCGATGGCCGCCAAAAGCGCGCCGATGGTCGTCGGAATCAGGCAGACCAGCAAGGCGATCAGCGTAGGGATCGGCAGCTCCACCCCGAAGTAGCGCCCGATCGGCCACAGCGCACCGGTCACCATGAGGAAGGCCAGCGTCAGTCCCGCCAAGGTCACGGTGAGGGCAAGTTCGTTGGGGGTCTTTTGACGGACGGCCCCCTCGACGAGCGCGATCATGCGGTCGAGAAAGGACTCGCCCGCGCCGGCCGTGATGCGGATCTTGATCTGATCCGAAAGCACGCGCGTGCCACCGGTGACACCCGAACGGTCGCCCCCCGCCTCACGGACGACAGGCGCGGACTCGCCGGTGATCGCCGATTCATCGACGGATGCGGCGCCCTCGACCACTTCACCGTCGCTCGGGATGATCTCGCCCGCATTCACGAGGACGATGTCGCCCTCGCGCAACTCATCCGAGTTGACCAGTTCCTCGCCTCCGGCGAGCGCCCGGCGGGCCAAGGTCGCGCGGCGGGTGTGCTTAAGCGTGTCCGCCTGCGCCTTGCCGCGAGCCTCGGCCAAGGCTTCCGCGAAGTTGGCGAACAGGACGGTCACCCACAGGATCACGGTCACCGACACTGTATAAGGCAAGGCTTCACGGTGCCGTAACAGATCCTGGACGCACACAAGGGTCGTCAGGAGCGCGCCGACTTCGGTGATGAACATGACGGGGTTTCGCGCCATGGCCCAAGGCTTCAGCATGGCGAAGGCCTGCTTCCCGGCGGTTGCCACCAGACTCTTCTCGAAGAGCGAGGCGCGGCGGGCGTGACGGCGCTCGAGTTTCGCCCTGTTCATTTCGCTACCAGTACCGTTCATGATTTTACCTTTTGAAGCGGGCGGTCACTTCCCTGCCACGGCCAGATGCTCTGCTATCGGCCCGAGTACGGCCACCGGGAGAAACAGGAGCGCGCCAATGAAGACCACGCTTCCCAGAATGACCCACCCGAACAGCGGGGTGTCCGTCCTCAACGTGCCCACGGTTTCAGGCGTCGGCTTCTTGGCGGCGAGGGAACCGGCGATCGCCAAGGGAAGAACGATCGGAATGAAACGGGCCAGCAGCATGATGATGCCCGTCGCCACATTCCAGGGAACGGTGTTGTCGCCCAACCCCTCGAATCCCGAGCCGTTATTGGCCGCGGCGGAGCTGAACTCGTAAAGGATTTCCGTAAAGCCGTGCGCGCCGGGATTGTGCACGGCCGCAAGGCCCCAGGAGGTCGACGCAAAGAGCGCGGTTCCGCCGAGGATGAAGAGCGGATGCACCAGCAGCGCCAGCAGCGCCAGCTTCATCTCGCGGGTCTCGACCTTCCGGCCCATGTATTCCGGGGTGCGCCCGACCATCATGCCGCAAATGAACACCCCGACGATGATGTAGATGAACATGTTGATCAGGCCCACGCCGACACCGCCGAAGGTCACGTTGAGCCACATGCCGATCAGCGGAACGAGTCCCGTGAGCGGATTGAGGCTGTCATGCATGCAGTTCACCGACCCGTTGCTGGTGGCCGTGGTGAGGGCACCCCAGACAGGTCCGGCTGCAGCGCCGAACCGCAGCTCCTTGCCCTCGAGGTTGCCGGTCACCTGAACCGGCAGGCCGGCAAACGCCGCTGCCGGGGCACTCTCGAAATGGACGGCGAGCCCGACCTTGACCATCAGCAGCGCCGCCATGACCGCGAAGACGATGGCGGCATGGCGCATCCGGCCCGTGATCCGTCCGAACATCCAAACGCAGGCCATCGGAAGGAGGGGTATGCTCACGCACGTGACCAGATTGGTGAAGAACGAGGGATTCTCGAAGGGATGCGCCGAGTTGGGTCCGAAGAATCCGCCGCCGTTGGTCCCCAGCTGCTTGATGGCGACGAAAGCCGCGACAGGTCCCCGCGCGATGGTTTGCACCGCGCCTTCCAGCGTCTGGGCTGTGGCCGCGCCCTCCAGCGTCATGGGCACACCGCCCAGGACGAGCAGCACCGCCAGCACGACGGCCAGCGGCAGCAGCACGAGAAACGTCGCCCGCATGAGGTCGCGATAGAAGTTCCCGACCTCGGTCTTGCCAGACAGCCCCCGGGCGAGAGCCGCGAGCGCGGCAAGCCCGGTGGCGGCGGAAACGAATTGCAGCCACATCAGGCCGAAGATCTGAGAGAAGTAGCTCATAGAGACTTCTCCCGAATAGTGCTGCAGGTTGGTGTTTGTGGTAAAGGACGCCGCCGTGTGGAAGATCAGGCTGGGCTCCAAGGCCCCCTTGCCATCGGGGTTGAGTGGCAGAAACCGCTGCAGCGACAGCACCGCAAGGACAACCGCGAACATGCACGCGTTGAACAGGAGCATGGCCCGGCAATAGGCCTTCCAATCCTGCCCCTCGACTGCCGCCGGCCCGCCCACCTTTTGAAACAGTGTCTCCAGTCCCTGGCGGAACCCGCCGGCTTGGCCGCCGGGACACATCGCCCAGATCATGCCTTTGGCCAGAGGCCACGACAGCATGACGGCCAGGCCAAGTATCAGCACTGAAAAAATGAGCGACATGAGATGCCTCCGCTAAACTTTAAAAGCTGTCTGCGCGTGTCTCGAGCGGCCCCCGATGTCCGGATCGCGGGACGCGTTCGGACAACGCGCGACCTTCAGAATCTCTCCGGGTAGACGATGGCGTAAACAAGATACGCCATGCACAAAGCCAGTGTCACACCTGTAAGATACAACATGAGTTCAACCTTTCTCTCCCGCTTCAGCGGGTGAAGCGCGATCGTCTCTTCGCAGGGGCAGCGTGAAACTGAAAGCCGAACCCTTTCCGACCTCGCTTTCTACGCCGACCTCGCCGCCATGGGCACCGATGATTTCCTTCACGATCGCCAACCCCAGCCCGACGCCGGATTTCGCATCCTGACCGGGAACGCGGTAGAAGGGTTCGAACACGTGACCCAGATGCTCTGCCGGAATCCCCGCCCCCGTGTCTTCGACGAAGAAGACAACCTGATCGGGCTCCGGGGAAGCCCGAACCGTGACGGATCCGCCCGGACGGGTGAAACGCAGGGCATTCGAAAGCAGATTCGCGAACACCTGGCCGATCTTTTCCCGGTCCGCCAGCGCCTCGGGCAAATCGTTGGGGACCGCATTGATGATCGTCAGCCCCTTATCCTTGGCCTCGACGAGGAAGGGTTCCATGCCATCACGGGCCAAAGCATGCGGCGACACGGGCTCCGGATTCACCTGCGCCTTGCCGGACTCGATGCGGCTGAGGTCGAGCAGGTCGTCAAGGATACCCACCAGCCTTTCGCTGTCGTCCCTGGCGGCGATGAGCAGCTCGGTCTGCTTATCGTTGAGAACCCCGATCCGCTCCTCGAGAAGCAGGTAGATGGACATGCGGAGCGAGGTCAGAGGGGTCTTCAGTTGATGCGATACCGTGGACAGCACACCGCGCTTCAGTTCTTGCTGCTCATGACTCTGCGTCACGTCTTTCAAGATCAACGTCACGCCGGCCGACTCCTGGCGCTCCGGGCCCATGGAGATGGGAACGGCCATGGGCTGGAAGAAATGTTCGCGGTTATCGATGAACCGCTGGAAACACTCGCCTGTCGTCTCATGCCGCACGATGCCGTCGCGGTCCAGTGCCTTTTGCAGCAAAGGCGTCATCCAGCCATACCCCAGGTCGCCCGCAAGGACTCCCGGCTTCAGGCCGAAATGCCGCTCAGCCGTATCCGTGGAAAACTCGACTCTCCCGCCCAGATTGAGCACGGCGATCGCCGCGGGGAGGGCGTTGAAGACCTCTTCCGTTGCCCGGCGCGTCCGTATCAGGTTGACCCTGTCCTCATTGCGGACATGTCTCAAGGCGGCGGCCATTTCATTGAACGATTCCGAAAGGCGGCCGATCTCGTCTCTGGAGCCCGGTTTCAACACGAGCTCAAGATTCCCCCGTCGGATTTCGTCCGTCGACTCAATCAGCCGATTGATGGGATGCAGAACCCATCTGTGGGCAAGATAGCTGAACAGAAACGTCAGCAGCGCGGAAACAAGAATAGCCATCAGCATGCGGCGATAGGCCGCGGCCGCAAGACGCCGGGCCGCATTGTTCGCCTCGTCCATGCTCGCCTGGTTCATGAGCAAGATTTCTTGGGCCGTTTTCTTGATTTCTTGAAAGAGCGGCTGCAGCTTAGAGACGTAATCGGCCCGTCGGGCCTCCATCGGGCGGGCGCTCTGGATCACGGGCGGCAACGCGTTTGTAAAGCTCTCGAAAAGGGTCCTGATCCGCACCGCCCCCGCACGCTCGCCGACAAGCGTGATATTGCCGAGTTCCGCCTCCAGACCCGCGCCGAACTTGGAAATGTTCCCCTCGATCAACCGTTTCCCGTTCTCCTCGTCTCCGATGAGGGTGAACAGGATGCCGCTGTCCACGCGTTCCAAGGAATCCTTCATTTGCTGGCAAGCCACGACGCTTCGGTAATTCTCTTTGAGGATCACATCGATGGCCTTGCCCAACTCATCGATCTGGCGCATGGTCAGCAGGCCGAGGGCAACGACGACAGCGAGCAGTCCGCCAAATCCCAGCATGAGTTTCTGACTGATTCCAAACATAGCATTGATCTCCGCCGGATTTATACGCACACGGCGTGCCAGACTCTCATCGACGCTTCATCAACACGTTATGACGGCGTGACAAACCGCGCGCCTTGTAATCGGCAAGAGCCGGCCGAGAAAGCCTTGCAAAACACAAGGCAACGGAAAAGAGCTGCCCAGCCTAAATCAGACGCCGTAGTGTTTCCGTTTACGCCAGAGAGTCGCTTGGTCGATGCCAAGAATATCCGCCGCCTCCTGAAGCGATTTCGTGGAGGCGATGACGCGGCGTATGTGGTTCTCCTCGATCGTTTCCAAGGAGAGAGGGTCGCCCAACTGAACGGGGTACGGCTGCGCGACAATGGAATCCGGGAGAAGATCCAGCCCCACACGTTCGGACGGGCACAAGATCGCGGCCCGCTCGACCACATTGCGCAGTTCCCGGATGTTCCCCGGCCAGGAGTAACCCCTCAAGGCCTTCATGGCCTCGCCGCTGAAGCCCCCGAAGGCCTTATGATTCTGCGCGCCGAAAAAGGCCAGCATGTTGTTCGCCAGACTCTCCACATCGTCGGGGCGGTCAGCCAGCGGCGGCAGGACAATCTGGATGACATTCAGACGATAGTAGAGGTCCTCACGAAAGCCGCCTTTCGCAACCGCCTTCTGCAGGTCCGTGTTGGTCGCGGTGATAATGCGGACGTCAGCCCGCCTCGTCTGCTGGTCGCCGACGCGCTCGTATTCACGGTCTTGGATGAAACGCAGCAGCTTGGCCTGGATCGACAAAGGCAAATCGCCGATCTCGTCCAGAAACAGGGTGCCCCCTTCGCAGGCGGCGACCCGCCCGGGGTTGTCGCGCAGCGCCCCCGTGAAAGCGCCCTTCACATGGCCGAAAAGTTCGCTCTCCAGCAGCTCGGGGCTCAGTGTCGGGCACGAGATAATGCCCAGAGGCTTGTCTGCCCGGCGGCTCCACGCGTGTATGGCCCGTGCCAGCACAGTCTTGCCGGTACCGCTCGGCCCCCGGAGCAAAACAACCGCCTCTGACGGCGCCACCTGCTTGGCAAGTTCGACGGCACGCTGCATGCCCGGATGATGGGAGGTGAACGACACGTCCGGATGCAGCCGCTGCAGATCCTCTTTCAGGGTCGCGATACGCTGTTCCATGCTGCGGATATTGACCACCCGTTCGACGGCCAGCCCGACCTGCTCGGGAGTGAACGGCTTGGGGATATAATCGGTCGCCCCCAGCCGCATCGCCTGCACGGCGGTACCTACTGACGCATAGGCCGTGATCACCACGACCTTCAGCCACGGGCATAATCCGAGAAGAACGGGAATCAAGTCGAGTCCGTTCTCCGTGCCTAACCGCAGGTCCACAAAAACGAGTTCGAACGCCTGCCGATCAACTTCAGTCCGGGCATCCAACACGTTGCTGACGGCGGTCACACGATGCCCGCGCGACTCCAGACAGACGGCAAGCGTCTTGCGGATATTGGCCTCATCGTCCACGACGAGGATGTTGAGAGGCGCGGGGTCGTTATCGCCGGTCGTCATCATGCTGTGTCTCAGTTCAAGCGTGTCAAACAAACTTCCCGACGGTTCTTTGCGAAGGACCGCGTACAGGTGCGTGTTTTAAAAATTACACCTGCGCCTTCTCATCGGCAAGCTAAATGGGGAAAACAAAAAAAACACGCATGGCGCGAAACGAAACACACGATCCCCCCGGCGGCCGAAAATGGCCGACGGTTCCTCCGCCGATTTATGCAATTTGCGCTTGCATGAAAGAACGGGAATCTTTTAACATACCGACATTACTGGATTTGGGTTTACCGGCGTTGCCATAACGCTTCAGCCGCAGAGCGGACGGAGAGGGTTGGCGCGTCTGGGCATGGGTCATGCCCACGGTGCAGGTTTGGGCCATGGAAACCTGCACCGTCGGTTCTAGCAGCAACATGGCAAGATACCGAACAGACAAGGAATGCAGGCATGGATATCTATGTTGGCAACCTTCCGTATACAACTACTGATGACGACTTGAGAAGTCTCTTCGCGGCGCATGGTGAGGTTGCCTCTGCCCGTGTCGTCATGGATCGTGCGACGGGCCAGTCCAAAGGATTCGGCTTTGTCGAAATGCCGGACCGCGCTCAGGCCCAGCAGGCGATCACGGCGCTGAACGGCTACGACTCAGGTGGCCGTCAGCTGCGTGTCAACGAGTCCCAGCCGAAACCGCGTGACGACCGTGGCCCTCGTGGCGGCGGCGGTGGCGGATATGGCGGCGGCGGTGGCGGTGGCGGTGGTTCCCGCGACCGTCGCGGCGGCGGTGACCGGGGCGGCGGCGGCGACCGCTGGTAGGCGCGCTCCCCGAAACGAAAACAATACGTGGCGGCACCCTTCGCGGGGTGCCGCCTTTTTTGCGCTATTCCAGTTTGAACTCGACGGTCAGCGTCTCGTACTTTTTGAGAAACGGCGCCGTGAGCCCGCGGATCGAGGCCGCGTTGGCGGCCGCTTTCAGCACGGTCTGGTCGAAGAAAGCGCTCCCGGACGACTGCCGGATGCGGTACTTGTCAATACGTCCCGAGCTGTCCAAATGGATGTCCAGCAGCGCCGGCCGCGACCCCGCGTCACCCCCGCCCGGCTGCTCCCACGCATCGTACAGCGCGCGTTTGACCAGCAGCACGCAGCGCGAAAGCTCGTCCTCGGGAATCTGATTCTGCGTGCCCGGCCGCGCGCCGTCTCGCAACGCCTTGTCGATCTCCGCGCGCGACAGCATCTTGTCCGTCAGCGGCTTGGTGCTGGGCGGCTTGCGCGGATCGTACGGCTTGTAGAGATCCTCAAACTTGGGCGGCTGCGGCTTCACCGGCGTCTCGATGCGCTTGCCCTTCACGAAAGGCTTCTTTTCCGGCTCCTTCTTCTCCGGCGGCTTTTCGGGCTTCTTCTCCGGCGGCTTCTTTTTCTCCGGCTCTTTTTTCTTTTCGACCACCACCGCCTCTTTCGGCGGGGCGGGCAGCGGCACCGGCGGCGGCGCGTCCGGCTCGGGCTCCGGCTCAGGTTCGGGCAGCTTGCTCTTCTGCGGCTGAGCCTCGGGCGGCACGTTGGGCTCGACGAGGTTCTCTTCGAGCACCACGGTGAAATCAAGGGGGATCGTCAGCTCTTTAGGCCGGAAGGCGGGCAAGAGCGGCAGCGCGACCGCAAAAAACAGCAGCACGCCGTGCAAGGCGCACGACCACTTCAGCGAGTATGGATTAACCGGCCCCTTCACGTCTCTCTCCTGCCCCTTCATTGGTAGGGGAGCCTCCCCGAACCGTCCCTGCCGTCCTAATCCGCCTTGGTCACCAGCGCCATGCGCGTGATCTTGACCTTGTACAGGATCTTCATCACCTGCATGACCTTGCCGTATTCGAGCTGCTCGTCCGCCCGCACCAGCACCACCACCTCGGGATCCTCCGCCGCCAGGTTTCCCAGCGTGCGGTCCAGATCCTCCAGCGTGATCAGCCGGTTGTTCAGATAGGCTGCCCCGTCCGGCTTCAAGCTCACCACGTTGGTCTTCTTGACCGGCAGCTCATCGGCATTGCCCTGCGGCAAACGGATGGAGATCCCCTGCTCCAGCGCGGGCATGGTGATGATGAACGTAATCAGCAGCAGGAACGTCAGGTCGATCAGCGACGTCATGTCGATGTTGTTGATCACCTTGGACGACTTGTTGCGTCCGAGACGGCGCAGAGCCATTAATCGTTCCTCCCCTGGAACTCGCACGCGATGCGCCCCAGCAGCTCATCGGCGAAACCGTCCATGTCGGTCGTGAGCTGCCGGACCCTGAGCGCCAGATTGTTGTAAAAGATCGCGCTCGGGATCGCCACCAGCAGACCCGCCACCGTGGTGACCAGCGCCGACGAGATCGCGGGGGCGATCACCGAAAGCAGCACCGTGCCCTTGGTGCCCATGTCCGCGAAAGCGTCCAGCACGCCCCAGACGGTGCCGAGCAGACCCAGCATCGGCGAGGCCGTCACGATGGTCGCCAGCAGCCCCATGCCGCTCTCGATGCGGATCTCCTCCTCCTGCACGGTATGCTCGCAGGTGCTGCGCACCAGCTCGATTTCGCGCACCGACAGGGCCGCGTTCTCGGCGCCGCTCTGCCGCCCGATCACGGAGCGCCGCATGTCGGGGTCCAGCAGCTTGACCATGCGCTCGCAGGTGCGGTCGTAAATCAGCTCGAGCGTCGTGAGGGCGCCCTTCTTGCGCAGCAGATAATAGTCCAGCACGTCCCGCCCCGCCAAAAACTCGCGCAGGAAGCGTTTGCTGCTGCGCATGACGCTGTTGAGCTCCTGGTTCTTCCCGATGATGATGGCCGCCGCCACGATCGAACAGGCCACCTGCACCAGGACGATGGCCTTGCCCATCAGATTCGAGGCCATGAACCCGCTGAACAACGACGCCAGCGGCAGTGTCGCCGGCACTAAATCAGTTCCAAACATACCTTCACTCTCCCCAAATAGCTGAAATGCCAGCCGTAAAGAATGCGCCACCCCTGCCCTGATGTCAACCCCATGTTGCGAGAAAAAGAAGCGCTTGCCATCATCCGCCGCCGACACTACACTGGCACCGCAATTTCTGAGCGAAGGAACCGGCCATGAGCGCACCCCAAGGCGTCACGATCACCTACCGCGTACCCTATGCCGACACCGACCAGATGCGTGTCGTCTACTACGCCAACTACCTCACCCTGTTCGAGCGCGCGCGCAACGAGCTCATGCGGGCCTGCGGCTACACCTACCGCGAGCTGGAGGCGGGCGGCTTCGCCCTGCCGGTTTTGGAGGCGCATGTCAACTACCACGCGCCGGCCACCTACGACGATCTGCTCGAAATCACCGCCCGCTGCAGCGAGTTCAAAGGCGTGCGCCTGAAGATCGTCTGCGAGGTCAGGCGCGACGGCACGCTGCTCGCGGAGGGCTACACGATCCACGCGCACGTCAATATCCGCACGCTGCGCCCAGCCCGCCCGGCGCAGGACATGCTCGCCGCCCTCGGGTTCGGCAGCGGATCGTAAGCGTTCCAAGCCGTTTTTGACTGCGCGGCCCTGGCCACGCTTTCTCGGGCAGGGGCCTGACCCTGCGCCGACGCGTCAGGCCGCGTCCGTGGAAAGCGCCCGGTGCCGGGCGCACCCAAAGGGAACAGGCCATACCCCGTTCGCTCACTTTGTCGGTTATTGAAAGACGCTATTGGATCCGGATCAGCGTGCCCGTGGGCGCGACGACCAGGCGCGCCGCGGTGGCCGTCACATGGAGCGTCGCGCTGTGGCCGAGCGGAACCGGCGCGGGCTTGATCGCGCTGCTCAACACCGTCAGCGTGGCGGGGTCCGCCGAGGTGTAGCTGAAGAGCAAACCGTTGTACGGATAGATCGCGCCCGCGGGCACGGCCAGGGTCAACGTCCCCGTGGCCGTCAGCGCGCCCGCGACGGCAAGCGAGCCGCTGTAGACGCCGCCGCTCTCGCAGGTCACGGTCAGGTTGTTGTTCACCGTCGCCGCGCCCGTCAGCGTGGCCCCGCTCTTGATCACGATGTTGGTGACGCCGGTCAGCACGGCCCCGCCCAGGTCCAGCGCGCCACTTTCGACCACGATCGCGCCGCTGAACGCCAGGGCGCCGGAGAGCGCCTGCGCGGCCGCGCCGGTCTTGACCACCGTGCCGGTGCCCGTGATGCCGCCCGAGAACGCCGCATCCGCGAAGGCGTTGATCCCGAGCGTCGCCGCGCTCAGACGGACCGCGCCGTTGCCGCTCAGCGCGCCCACCGTCTCGCGGGTGCGGGTGACGCTCAGCACGCCCGGCGCCGCGAGGGTGGTGGCCGAAACGTCCGAGAACACGTTCATGGACGTGAATTGCGTGACATCATACGTGCCTGCCGGCGCGTTGCGCGTCGCGGTGATCGACTGGTTGGAGCGGACGTCCACCACCGTCCAGTTGACCCCGTCCATGCCGGTCTCGATCTGCCAGGAGACGGGATCTCGGCCGGTGGAATCGTTGGCGGTGAACCAGCCGTAGCCATCGAACCAGACGGGCGACGGCAGCTTGACGATCAGCGGATTCGGCGAACTGAACCCCGAATAGAACTTGTTGTTGATGTTGCCGTCGATCGCCTGCATCGGCGTCTCCGCCGGATTGCCGAACCCCAAGGGCGCATAAGCCGTCGTGCCGAAAGGATACGTCAGCTTCTGCCCGGCGCTCATGAGCTGGAACTCCGCGAGCTGGTACGTGTTGGTCGAGTAGTTTGATCCGCCGATGCGCATCAGAATCGGAGTGAACTTCACATATTGGGCAAAGCAGCCGTCGCGGATATCGGCAGACCCCGCCTCGATGCGGGTCTCGCCCGTATACGTGCTGTTCGTGCCGGCGAAGTAGGTCTGCCCCGCGCCGCTTTGAACAAGGCCCAAGGTGTTTGAACCGTTCTGAAGCGCGCCGGCAAACAGGTTTGTGCCGGTTCCGCCGAGCCGCAACACGGCGCCCTGCGCGCCGTTGTTGCGCACAACCGTGCCGATGTCCTGCGGCAGGAAGCGTCCGTCCGCAGTGTTGGGGTCCTGCATGACCACCATGCCCGCGCCCGAAACAAGGCCCGTGAAACCCGTGTAGGCGGTCAGGGTCACCACGCTGTTGCTCTCCAGCAGCAGCGTGCCGCTGCCCGTCAGGTTCTCGATGGTCTCGGTGAGGTTGGCCAGCGCCAGCCGCGCGCCCGTCGCCACGTTCACGGGATGGTTGTCCGGAATGACGTTGTTGAAAGGCGTGCGGACCGCAAAGTTGGTGCCGATCCACGCGTTGCGCGTGGTCGTGGGGTTGTAGTTGGTCTGCGCGTCGAGCAGCGTCCAGTTAGTCGTGCCGCCCGCGCCAAGCGTCCCGACCTCCAACCTCCATGCGATGGGATCGCGCCCGACGGCGTCGCCTGCCGTGGCCCAGCGGTAGCTGTTGAATTTCACCGGCTGGCCGTACGCGATCGTCAGCGGGATGCCGTAGCTGCTGGTGTACCACTTGGTCGAGAGCGCTCCGTCGACCGTTTTGGGCGCCATCTCGTTGCCGCTGGCGGGCACAGAGGCATACGCCGTGGTGCCCGGCGGATTGGTGAGGCCCACGCCGTTCAGCAGGACCTGAAACTCGGAGAGCTGATAGCCGGTTCCGGAATACTGCGCGTCCGGCCGCGTCACCGTCGGCGAAAAACGCAGGAAGGTGGCGGTCATGCTGTTCTCGCGCTGGATGCGCAGCGTGCCGCTTTCGACCCGCGTGCCGCCCGTGTAGGCGAGCGCCTCGGACGCCAGCGTCAATGTTCCCGAACCGATCTTCGCGAGCGTCAAAGCCGAGGCCCCGTCCGAAATGCGCCCGGAGAAGGGCGAAGAGGCGCCACCCTCGCCGACGGTCAAGGTGGCCGCCTGCGCGCCGCCGTTGGTCACGAAGCCCCCGGCCAGCGTGTTGGTCAGCACCCCGATGGTCTCGGATATGCCGTTCAGGTCCAGCGTGCCGCCGTCGAGCGTGACGCCGCCGCCGATCTGGTTGCCGTTGGAGCCGGTCAGCCGCACCACCGAGCCCGTTTGGATGCCCAGCAGATTCAGCACCGCGTAGTTCGCGGGGGCGCCGCTCTTGGCCAGTTCCACGGCACCGCCGCGGGCGAAGAGCTGGAAGTTGGTGTTCATCCCCGTGCCGCCCAGCACCAGCGTGCCGTTGCCCCATTTGGAGACCGGGCTCACGCCTGTGACCGTCCCGTTGAGCGTCAGCGTGCGGCCGGTGCCCACCGCCTCGAAACCGCCGTCCTGGGCATAGACCGGCGTGGCCGACAGCGTCAGATCCTGACCGTCCAGATTGGCCAGCCTGCCGCCGTTCACCCGCACGGCCGCGCCGCCCAGCGCCGCCTCCGAGGCGGGGCGCAAACGGCCCGCGTCGATCCTGAACTCGCCCGCCAGTGCCGACCCCGAGCCCGTGATCAGCGCATCCCCGGTCCCGCTCTTCACCGCGTTGCCCGTGCCCGTGATCGCTCCGCTGTAGGTCACGGTACCTGCCCCGGCAAAGCCCGCCGACCCGCCGTTCAAGGTCACGTTGTTGGCGAATGTCTGCGCGGCCGACGGGTCGTTGATCAGCGTCTGATTGGCGAATCGCATCGTGTCGAACCAGACCATGGTAGTCCCATTGGCCGTCACCGAACCGTCACCGCCCACTGAGTCCGCACGCAAGACGCGCACCGAGAAGTTCGTCAGGTTCAACGCGCCCGGCCCCAGCAGCGCCGCGCCGTCGAGCGCCAAATCCACGCCGGCCGCGAGGCTGTACGGCGCGGAGGGCAGGCGGCGAAGCCACACGCGATTGGTGAATATCAGGCCGCCGGCGCTGTCAACGGCGGCGTCCAAGACCGCCGGATAGGCGCCGTCCGACCCGAACAGCAGCGGCGCGCCGTTGTTGGCAATGGTCAGCACCGGCTCGGGATCGGCGACGCCATTGGTCGTGACGATGCCCGCGAAGACCACCTTCCCCGCTTCGCTGCCGACGGTCAGCGTGCTGTTCGTGGCCAGCATCAGCCGCGCGGCCAACACGTTGGGGGAAAGCGCGTAGGCTCCGGCCGGCGCGGTCAGCACCAGTCCGCCGCCCGCCAGCAACATCGTAGAGCCCCCTGCCAAGTTCGGTGCGGATGCCAGCACCGAGCCGGCCCTCGCGTCGACTGTGCCGCCTGAAAGAGAAGCGCCCGTCAGGCGCAGCGTTCCGGTCCCCTGTTTCTCAACCGTCGCGCCGCCCGTCAGCGTGCCGCGGTAGTCGCTGTCCTGGTCCAGCCCGCCAATGATCAGGCGTCCCTGCCCGGCGACGGTACTGGTGATCTGCGCGAGCGGTCCGGAAACCAGCGTGTTGACCGTCTCGGTTTTGCCGTTCAGGTCCAGCGTGGACAGAGGAAACGTGTTGGTGAAGATGCTGTCGTAGCCGATCTTCAGACCGCCCTTGCCGCTGCCGTGGGGCAGCACCTCGTTCTGTCCGAGCTTCAGCGTGCAGGCGAGGGGATTCGCACCGGGGCCGTTGGTCCCCACCACCGTGCCGCCGCTGTAGTCGTTGGCCGGGTTGTTCAGGGTCACGGGACAGTTCTCGAAATTGATGCCGAGAATGCCGGGCCCCGTGACCGGGCTGCTGACGAGGAACCCCGCGGCCATGTAGCCGCAACCGAGGAACCCGCCGTTCGCCGTCACGGTGATGCCGCGGTTCGGATGGTTCGTCAGCACGAAGTTGTTGTCGTCGTTCTCCAGGCCGCCGTTGTCGAGAATGATCGCGTCGGCCTGGAAGACGGCAGGCACAGGCCCGAAGCCGCTGTCGCGCGCCACGCGCACATTGCCGTTGGAGATGATCGTGCGCCCCGTGTAGAGGTTGTCGTCGCCCAGAAAGAATTTGCCCAGCCCCGTGATCGTGAGGTCCGCGCCGCCGGCCAGCGTCGCGCCCCGCACGTTCATGCTGTCCGTCCGCGTATAGATCAACGCCGGCGCGACCATCTCGTTCGTGCCGCCCACGATGGACCATACCGCCGCGTTGCCCGCGTCGCTGTTCGCGGAGATTCCGGACAGGGTGACCGTGCCGAGGTTGTTGCTGACATTCCAGGTGCCCGCCGCAGCCTTGAAGGTGGCCGTGCCGCCCCCGCCCGCAACGACGCCGCCGACCCACTTCGAGGTGTCACTCCAGCTGCCAGTCACGGCGTTCGTCCACACCCCATCCACCGCTTGCGCGGCACACGCCACCCAGATCGTGATCGCCGAAACCGCCGTCAACACGCGCCCGCTGTAATTCATCTTGTCCTCCTAATGAACCCGAAAAGCCCTGTGACCAAACTCGTTTAGCACCCCAGCTAGTTGTGTGAAAATACCAAAAGACAAGTACCGTCGCAAGTCATCCATGTTTCATGGTGCGTTTGAAAAGTCTCGTAAGGTTAGGCGGCAGGAAAGAAGGTGGAGGTCGTATTTTTTGGAGTGCGGTGACAAGCGTCGCGCGGCACCGCCTTCTGGCCCGTCCACGCAAAGCGGCGTCGCGCGGGCTACCGCTTGCCGCCGCACTCCACATCAGGGCTAGGGACCGGCGGGCTGGAGCCAGACCCGGCCGCGGAAGAACTGCTGCGGCCGGAGAACCGTGTTGGTCACCGAAACGAACTGGCCTAGACCGAGGGTGCCGTTCAAGCCGGGCACCGTGGCCCAGCCGGCGGAGCCGAGATTGGTGGTGTCGTCCAGTCCGTAGTAGCGTGCCAGGCCGCTGTAGCCGTAGCCAGCCGCAGGGAGGGTGTTAAAGCCCACGACCGAGCGCATGTCCGCGCCGGAGATCGAAAGGTAAAAGAAATCGCGCGGATCCTGCGGGTTGGTGCCGCTGACGTATTCCGCCTCGTTGCTCCGGCCGTCGCCGTCAGCGTCGTCCTGGGCGCGGCTCAGGTCAAGGGCCTGGCCCGTGGCGTGCCCGAAGTGCAGCCACGTCCATGCGTCGGGGAGCCCGTCGCCGTTGCTGTCCGGCAGCCCCGGAAGGTCTTGGAAGCGCGCGGTGGCCGAGGCGTCGGTGTCCGGCATCAGGAGCACCGTGGCGGGCGCGGTCGGCTGGAGCACGGGCTGACCGGTCCAGCCCGTGAAGGCGAGGCCGGGCGGATTGTCCATGGCGGCGATCGTGACGGTGCTGCCGGGCAGGTACGCTCCGCCGCCGTCGCCGTTGACCACTTCGAGGCGGCAGGCCGCAGTGCCGGCGGCAGGCGCGTCCCCGCCGATCTGGAGCAGGTAGGCCGCGAGCTGGTCGATCTGGTTGGGGCTCAGCTGCGAGGTCTTGCCGTGACCGTCACCGGGATTGAACGTGGTCAGCACATCGCGCAAGGTCGGGGCCGAACCGTCGTGCAGGTAAGGCGCGGTGCGCCACAGCTCGAAGAGCGGGGGCGGGACATAGCCGGTGATGTCGTTCTGGCTCCAGTCGTTCTCGTGGCGCGTGGCGACGTCGTATTTGTTGCTGCTGGCGTAATAGTAGTCGGGCCGGTGGCAGTGCAGGCACCGGGCTTCGGCGCTCTCGAAGATCACCTTGCCTTGAACCGCATCGGGCGTGAGCTTGCCGTTGACCCAATACGGATTGGGGTCGGGCTCGAGCGCGGCCAGGAAGTTGTAGATGTCGTCGTAGTCCTGCTGCGGGTGAGCCTGGAATTCGATGAATTTGAAACCGGCCTGGACGCCGACCATGGCGTTGGCGCGGATGCCGGTCCACATGGCGGGCTCGGTGTGCGCCGCATGGAGGAGCGACTTGGTGTTCTTGGCATTGCCGAAGCCGTCGTTCATCATGTCCCAGTTCATGCCGTCGGCGCGGGCGCCGGGGTGGCAGGTGACACAGGAGACCCAGCGCTGGTAGCTGCCGTTGGCGTCGTGGAAGAGGCGCTCACCCCGGCGGAGCGTGTCCTCGGGCGGCTGCGGGCCGAGGGCGACGGTGCCGGCGGTGACGCCGTTGGTGCCGACCAGCAGGACCTGTCCGGCGAAGTAGGCCGCCACGGCGACCTGGGTCTGGCCCGGAGCAAGGGCGATGCCGCGCGGGCCCTCGGCCGCCACCGCGACGCGCTGCACGAGATTGCTGCGGTAGAGCGTGCTCAGGTCGTAACCCAGATTGGCCAGCAGGTTCTGATCGGCCGCCAGCATGGACTGCAGTCCGCGGAGGTCGAGCCGGACCACTTCGCGCACGCCCGACAGCGAGGCCCACAGCGTGCCGCCGTCGGCGCTCAGCGCGACGCCCCACGGGTTGGCCGCGCCATCGACGCTCTGGTCGAAGAGCGCCGTGGCATAGACCTGCTTGCTCTGGAGGTCGATGATGCTCAGGGCGCAGGTGCTGACCCAGCCGCGGCTGAGCTGCGTGGTGGGCAGATGCGAACGGCCCTGCAGGTGGGGCACGTAAGCCCAGCGTCCGTCCGGCGAACAGACGGGGCGCTGCACGGAGGAGGCGCCGGCGGGCAACCGGATCTGGCTCACCTCGCGCGGGTCGCTGAGATTGATGAGGCTGAGGACCGCGCCCAGCAGCGGGTCGCGGCTGTCTCCCAGCGGCAGGTGGTTGGCCACGAGCGCGAACTGCTGGTCCGGGGTGACGGTGACGAAGACGGGCTCGCGGACGACGGACACGTACGCACGCGTCTCGCCGCTGGCCACGTCCAGCAGCGCCACGCGGTCGAGGCCGCGGTCGGCCACCAGCAGCAGACCCTTGCCCGGCGCCAGCGCCAGCCCCGAGGGTTTGGGTCCGACCGTCAAGCGCCGCAGAACGGCGCCGGTGAGCGGGTCGATCTCCGCGACCGAGCCGGCGTCGTGTTCAGAAACCCAGAGGCGGTCGGCGCCGTTCCACAGGAGGTCCCGCGGTTCGCCCGCCAGCGGGACGGTGCGGAGCAACCGCGCCGACACGGGGTCGATCAGCGCCAGAGCGTGCGCGGTGACGTCGGCCGCCGCCAGGAGGCTGCCGTCGGGCGACCAGGCCACTTCCTGCGGCGAGTGATAGACGCCTTGATCCGAAACGGTGACGCGGACGGTGTCGGAGCCGGTCAGTTCGCCGTCGGACGCCGCGAGCTGCAGCACATAGACGCCGTTGGTGCCGAAGGTGGCGGTGCTGTTGGTGGCGTTCGCGTTGCCGAACGTGACCGCTCCCGGCCCTTTGAGCTTGCTCCACGTGACGGTGAGCGCTCCCGGCGACGGAGGCTGTGCGTCGTCGCTGACGAGACCGGTCAGGGGCGCGGGCACGCCTGCGGCCGCGACCACGTCGGGCCCGGCCTCGACGCGCGGGGCCTGGTTGCCGCCGGCGCCGGTGACCGTGACCGTGCCGGCCCGCGTGTCGCGCAGCCCGGAGTCGTCGATGACCGTGAGCGAGACCGGGTAGCGTCCCGCCTGCCGGTAGCTGTGGGCGGCCGTCGCGCCGCCGCCGAACAACCCGTCGCCGAAGTCCCAATACCAGGCCGCGAGTGCGCCTCCGGGCGCGCTGGAGCCCGTGCCGTCGAACGTGACGCGGCACGGCGCGGCGCCTGCCGCAGGTGACACCGTAAACCGCGCGACAGGTGCCAGCGCGTTGTTCGACCGCGCCTGGACCGAGATCCGGTTGCTGACGGTGGCGGTATAGCCGTCGTCATCGGTCACCGTCAGAGCGGCCACATAGCTGCCGGGCACCGAGTAAGTGTGGGCGACCGCATTGGTGCCGGAAGCGGACGCGCCGTCGCCGAAGCGCCACTCGTACGTGAGCAGGGTGCCGTCCTCATCATGGGAAGCGGAGCCGTCGAAGGCCACCGCGAGTGAAGCCGTGCCGTTGGTGGGGCTGGCCGTGACGCGGGCGGCGGGCAGGCCCGAAAGCGCCGTGCCGGCATCGGCCACGACGCGGAAGCCCACGTTGTAGCCGCGCTGCCAGGCATACATGGCTGTGCGGAACGAGGCGGTGGAGCGGCGCTCCCGGTCCACGCAAGAGCCGCCCCGCACGACCTTGCGGAGGTTGAGCCACTCTTCGGCGGAGTAGACGGCGCGGTTCCGCCCGTCGTCGGCGGCGTACGGATACGGCGCGTAGGTCGAGCGCGTCCACTCGGCCGCGTTGCCGTGCATGCCGCACAGGCCGAAAGGATTCGAGGCGAAGGAGTCGGCATCGGCGGGGGCCACCCAGGCATCCCGGATACTGGTGTTGCACAAATACCAAGGCGGCGTGCTGCCGCTGAAGGTCTGGTTGGGGGTCGGGTCGCTCTGGTACTCCAGCCCCGCCAGATTGTCGAACATGCCGCTGCGGTAGAAGCCGTCGCCGGAAACGAGCTGCGTGCGGTTGGTCCAGGCCAGGGTCGCGGGCCCGTACCACATGTCGCCCGACGTGCCGGCGCGGCAGGCGTATTCCCACTGCGCCTCGGTCGGCAGGCTGAACTTGCGGCCGGTCCGCTTCGTGAGCCACTCGCAGTATCGCATCGCGTCGGCCCAGGACACGCGGATGACCGGCTGGTTGGTGCCGTTGCAGCTCCAGCCGCCGGCGCAGTGGTCCTTGCCGAGAATCGGCACGAACCCGCTGTCGTGCGCGGGATCGAACAGCGCGTACTGCTTGTTCATGATCTCGAACTTGGCCATGTAGAAGGGCTGGCTGTTGGTGGCGACCGTCTGCGGGGCCTCGTCGCGGTAGCCGCTGGCTGAGCCCATCAGGACGCGGCCGGCCGGGATCAGGTCCAGCACCAGGCTGATCCCGTTGCCCAGGCTGCAGGTCAGTTCGGCCGGGGTCGCGGCGTTGGTCACGGCATTGCGGCGGGCCTTGGCTCCGAACGCGTCGAACAGGCTGTCCGCCGGAGGCGTGACCGCCGCGACCGGCGCAGGCGGCACGGGCGCCGTAAACGTCCCGCGCGCCGGATCGGGCGTCGGGTAGAGTTCGGGATCGGTGGTGATGTTGGCATAGTCCCGCATCGTTTGCAGGCGGCGGGCGTGGGCGCCGGCATAATTGTTGGCCGTGGAGTGCTCGCCCCACAGGCCCCAGGCCGGCACATTGAGGTCGATCCACGTCACGAGCCGGCTCCATGAATCCGTGTCGAGGACGACGCCGTAATGGCCCTTCCGCAAGATCTGGATCAGCTCGCTGGTGTCGGCGTGCCACTCGCCCGCGTTGTTCATGCGAATGTTGCCTTCGTTACCGGTCCGCCGCACATAGCGGTGCAGATTGAGGTACGACTGCGGGAAGCTGTTGCCGGTGTTGGCCGGGACGACGCGGCCGGTCGCGTAGAGGTCCGGCGCGGCGTTGGTCGGTCCGCCGGGTCCGCCGTGGCAGCCCGCGCAGTACCGGTCGAGCACGGGCTGAACCTCCCGCAGGAAGCTGAAGCCCCGCTCCGGCCCGAACCACGGGGTGATGTCGTCGGGCGCCTTGCGCGAGGCGATGGAAGCCTGGTTGTACATGCCGGCGTTGCGCTTCTCGTGACAGCCGGCGCAGGAGACCGACTCGCCCGGCATCACGGTGTACCAGCTACGGAAGAGCTGCAGGGCCTTGCCCTCCTCGTCCAGCGGCTGCACCGAGATCGGCGTGTTGGCCGGAGCGTAAAAGCTGGCCGAGCCATCCTCGTAAACCGGCACCGTGCCCAGGATGCGGTGCACATCCCAGGGGCCATCCACCCCGATGTTGATGTGGCCCCCCTGCCCGCGGTAGCCGTAATGGACGGAGTAGACGCGCAGGCTCTTGATCTTGCCGCGCGGCACATCCTTCAAGCCGGGGCCGAAATAAAGGTCGGAGACGTTGACGATGCCGTTGGTGGAGGCGGCCTTGACGCGGTCGGGAATCACCGGCGGCGCGGGCACGGCCCTGATGGGCGTCGCGTGCATGAGCGCGCCGCCGCTGTCCGCGCACAGCGTCGTGATGTTGTCGAAGGCGTCCACCAGATAGAGCCCGAACCTACTCGCGGCGTCGGTCCGGGCGCTGACGACGAGTTGATTCTCGTCCAGCGGGCAGGGCTGCACGAACCGCGGCCACGGATTGCGCTCGTCGATGTACATGTCCCGCACTTCCGGCACCACGGGGTTCGGCCCGCAGTAGCGGTGCAGGACGCCATCGGCCTCGAAGGTGCTCACGGTCTCGTCGAAGAGCAGCAGTTCGCCTTCGCGCGCCACCCCGTGATGGCCGGAGATGACGGCGACAAACTGCGAGGGTTTGCCGGGAACGGGCTTGGCGTCGAAAATGCAGTTGGGAAAGTAGCTGCCGCTGCCGTAGCGGGCGAACTGCTCGAGGCCGTCCGGCATCATGGTGAACAGGATGCGCGAGAAGTAATGCGCGGAGTCGGAATATTCCCAGCGGGTGAACATCACGCGTCCGTCGGGCAGGATGGTCGGGCCCCAGTTCTGGTCCTGGTCGAACGTGAGCTGGCGCACGACGCCGTTGGTGGCGACCCGGTAGAGGTTGCCGACCGCATCCCCGCCCGTGACGCAGGGCACGCCGGCGAAGGTGGCTGTGCTGGCCATGAGCAGGTCGCCGCAGGGCAGGTAACAGGCGTCGAACCAGTCGATGTCGGAGCCGGCCGCGGGGCTGAGCTGCTTGAGGCCGGTCCCGTCGATCTTCATCTCGAAGACCGCGTAAGGCCGCGCTCCGTTGGTCGACGCCTGGCCGGTGAAGAGCACCCGGTCGCCGTTCCAGTGCAGGTTCGGATACCCCAGGAACTGGCTCATCGCCGGCGCGTAGAGCGTGCTGACCGTGTTGTTGGTGATGTCGAGCACCGCGAACGTGTCATTGCAGGAGGTGTCGCCGATGGAAGAGACGTTCTGCCAGTTCGCGGGCAGGCCGGTGCCGCTGCCGCGGCGCACGAACAGCAGCCGGTTGAAGCTCAACGCCGGGTTTTTCAGAACCAGGGCGTCACGCTTGAGAAACTGGTAGGCGCTGTCGGCGGTCAGGCCGCCGCCCAGGAAATCCGTTTCGATGGCGGCCAGCCTTGCCAGGTAGAGGGACGCCTTGGGCCCGTACTCGGCGGGGTAGCGCCGGGCGAGGTCGTTGATCGCCAGGCGCAGGGAGGCCAGGGTATTGGTCGCGACGGACTGCGGCCCGCCCGGGACCAGCGTCAACTGCAGCGTGCTGCCGGTGATCTGCAGGGAACCGATGAATCCCGCCGGCACCGTGCCGAGCGCGAACGCGTTGGTGGACACGCCCGACGGCGCCGCACCGGTCCAGTCGATCAGGGTGAACGTGCCGAGGCTGCCCCCGGCCAGAACGTCGATACGCGTCTTGCCGCTGCCCTGACAGGTGAAAGCGCCGCCGGAAATGCGCAGCAGGTCCGCGGCGGCATCGACCTCGACCTCCACGGCGGCATTGCTCTGAAGGGTGAGCCCGCTTTGGAAGGTCAATGTGCCGCGGGTGCTGCCGGGCGCGACAGCGGCGCCACCTGCGACCGTGACCAGACCGGTCACGCTGCCAGCGCCGCTGAACCGGCCGCCGACGGCCACCGTGAACGGCGCAATTGCGCTCACGTCGAAAAGCGTGCCGGAGGCGAGGTTGACATTCGTCGACCCCTCCAGCGTGCCGCCGCTGAGGAGCTTGAGCTTGCCGGCATTGAGGAGCGTCTTGCCCGTGAACGTGTTGGCGCCGCCGAGCGAGAGCGTGCCCGAACCGTTCTTCGTCAGCGCTCCCGTTCCGCTCAGCACGCCCGAGAACGTGAATGAGGCGTTGCCTCCGCCGACCGTGAGCGTCGCGTTGCCCATCAGGACGCGGCTGCCCGGCACGCCGGTCAGCGAGGCGATGCTCTGGCTCGTGCCGTTCAGGTCCAGCGCCGCGCTGCTGGTGGTCAGGTTCACCGCCGTGGCTGTGGGCAGCAGGTCGCTGCCGGTGCCCGGTCCGCCGAGCCACTTCGCCGCGAGGTAGGTCTCGACCTGCTGGCGCTGGTCGGCGGTCAGGGCGCTGCCGTAGACCAGCACCTCCGCGATGTCGCCGCCAAACGGCCGCAACGCATTGCTGCCGGCCGAAAAATAGTCGCCGAGGCCCGTGGCCGCGAAGGGGGTGCTGCCGGCGCGGACCACCTCGAGCAGGTGCGCCGCGCCGGAAATGAAAGTGTTCGTGACGACGCCATTGATGTACATGGCGCTGCCCGCGGGGTTGCCGAAGTCGTTGGCATTGCCCGGCTGATACCACGCGGTGGCGGAGGCCACGCGGATGCCGGTGTCCCCCTGATTGAGGCCCCAGATGCCGCCGTTGCTGCCGAACCGGGTCACCCTGTTCACGATGAAGACGGTCTGGGGCGAGGTTGCGTTGCCGAGCACGAGACGGTTGGTCACGCCGTCGAAGCGCAGCGCCGGCTTGCCGTCCAGCGCGCCCTTGACCAGCAGAGGCTGGCGCGCGGCCGCGGCCTGCGCGAAATGCTGGCTATTCCCGCTCTTGTCTCGCCACTGGCTGACGCGGTCAGACGCGTCCGTGCTGAGGGTCGCGCTGTCCGCGGCATCGAGCCAGTAGAGCATGCCCGCCACCGGCGCGCCGGTCCCGCTCGGCTCGAGCCGCACGGTGCCGTTGCTGATCGTGGTCGCCCCCGCGTAGACGTTTTCCTTCGTGAGCGTCAGCGTGCCCGCGCCGTTCTTCGTCAACGCGCCCGTGCCGCTGAGGACGCCCGAGAACTTGCACGAGGAGTCGCCGCCGCCGACCGTGAGCGTCGCGGCGCCCAGCTGCACGCGGCTTCCCGCCACGCCGGCCAGCGAGGCGATGCTCTGGCTGGTGCCGTTCAGGTCCAGCGTCGCGCCCTCGGCCGTCAGGCTGACAGCCGTGGTTGTGGGCAGCACATCGGTGACGGAACTGGGCCCTCCGAGCCATTTCACCGCGAGATACGCCTCGACCTGCTGCCGCTCGGCAACGGTCAGGGCGCGCCCGTAGACCAGCACCTCCGCGATGTCGCCGCAAAACGGCCGCGGCGGGACGCTGCCAGAGGCGAAATAATCGCCGAGCCCCGTAGCGGCGTAGACGGTGCTGCCGGCGCGCGCCACTTCGAGCAGGTGCGCCGCGCCGGAGGTGAAAAGGTTCGTCGCGACGCCGTTGACAAACATGCCGCTGCCGGCGGGATTGCCGAAGTCGTTGGCATTGCCCGGATACTGCCAGGTCGTGGCGGAAGCCATGCGGATCCCGGTGTCCGCCTGGTTGAGGCCCCAGATGCCCCGGAGGCCGCTGCCGGCCGCGACCCTGCACACGATGAAAACGGTTTGCGGCGCGGTGGAGCCGCCGAGCACGAGGCGGTTCGTCACGCCGTCGAAGCGCAGGACCGGCTTGCCGCTCAGCGCGTTGGCGACCAGCAGCGGTTGCCGCGCGGCCGCGGCTTGCGTGAAATGCCGGCCGTTCCCGCTCTTGTCGCTCCACTGGCTGACGCGGCTCGACGCGTCCACGATGACGGTCGCGCCGTCCCCGGCATCGAGCCAGTAGAGCATGCCCGACACCGGCGCGCCGGTCACACCCGGCTCGAGCCGCACCGTGCCGTTGCTGATGATGGTCGCCCCCGCATAGGCGTTCGTCGTGTTGAGCGTCAGCGTGCCTGGCCCGTCTTTCGCCACGCCCGGCGCGCCGCTGATGGGCTGACTCACGCTCAGCTGCCCGTTCGTGACGACGGTGAAAACGCGCCCTTCGCCCCCCAGTCCCAGCGCCACGTCCACCTTCTGCGCGATGGCGGCCGCGTCGGTGACATTGCCGCCCAGCACCACACTGTTCCCGCTCAGAATAAAGGCGCCTGCATCCGCGCCAAACGCGAGCCCGCCAAAGACCGTCCCGCCGTCAAAGTCGTTGGTGTTGGCCACCGTGCCGCCGGCAAAGACCAGACTGTCGTTTGGCACGGCCGCGACGCCGCCCGTCCAGTTGGCCGGCGTGGTCCAGCGCCCGTCCGAGCCGGCGCCGCCCCACGTTCGGGTGGCGCCGGGCGCGGCAGCGGCGAAAAGGGCGAGAACGCAGGCGAGATATCTCACATGAAACATATTAATATTCTAGCAAAAACTTGGGCCAAGCGGCCAAGGATAATTTACGGACACGGTGCGGCGGAAGATTCCACCGCTCAACGGGACGCGAACTTTTTTAGCCTCGCATCCAGCTCGGCGCGGCGGTATCATAAAAATGTCTTCCAAGATATCACGATTGTACGGCCTTTGCTCGCGTTTTAAGTCATGACACCCCACCTCTACATCCATGTCCCGTTCTGCGACGGCAAATGCCACTACTGCGGTTTCTACTCGGTACTGGCGGCTCCAAGCCTGACCGCGCTCTATCAGGGACTGCCCGCGTGCGAACTGGAGCACCATCTGGCCGCGCATCCCGCGGCGGCGGATGAACCCGTGCGGACCATCTACATGGGCGGCGGCACCCCCGCGATGCTGGGATCGCAGGGCCTGAAACGTCTGGCCGAGAGCCTCGCGGACCGCCTGCCGTTGGACACGGTCGAAGAGTGGACCGTGGAACTCAACCCCGCCTCGGTCACGCCCGCCATCCTGAAAACGCTCGACGCGCTGGGGGTCAACCGCCTCAGCATCGGCGTGCAGAGTTTCGACGACGACACGCTGGCGCGCATGGGGCGCCGCCACAACGCGGAGGCCGCACTGCGCGCCATACGTCTGGCGCAGGACGCGGGTTTCGGAAATGTCGGCATCGACCTGATCGCCGGACTGCCGGGCGTCACCCCGGCGCTGTGGGAGGCCACCCTCGAGCGCGCCGTCACGTTGGGGCTGACCCATCTGTCGGTCTATGCGCTGAGCCTCGCGCCGGGCACGCGTTTAGCGGCACAGGCCGCCCAGGGGCTCGCCCTGCCCAACGACGATGCGCAACTCGACGCGCTGACGCAGGCGGAAACGGTCCTGAATCAGGCGGGATTCGCGCGCTACGAGATCTCGAACTACGCCTTGCCCGGCTTCGAGTGCCAGCACAACCTGGGCATCTGGCGCGGCAATGATTTCCTGGGGCTGGGCCCGGCGGCCGCCTCGCGTGTCGGACGCGCGCGCTGGACCAACAGCGAGGACCTGGCCGAATACATCGAGGCGCTCGCGCAAGGCCAACTCCCGCCCTGCGAAAAGGAGACGCTGGACGCCGCCGACGACGCGATGGAGCGCGTGGTCTTCGCTTTGCGGCTGGACGAAGGCTTCGACCCCATGGCCGAGGCGCAGCGGTTCCCCGTGCTGCGCACGCGCGCGGATGTTTGGGAGGAGCGCCTGGAGCGGCTCGCCCGGCACGGGATCACCGAGCGCGGGGGACGGCGCTGGCGGCTCACCGCACGTGGCCGCGAAATCTGCGACGCCGTCATTCGCGAGCTCTTCTGACGCGAACCGCAAAATACGGGCTCGAAACAGGACGGCCACTTTGCTATGGTGACGCCGTTTTATGCGCTACCGCTTTCAGCACATCCTTGAATACTCCGCCTTACGCGGCTTTGCCGCCGTATTGAACGTGTTGCCTTACCGGGCGGCGCTGGCGGTGGCGTGGTGTGCGGCGCGGTTCACTTTTCACGTTCTCCGCTTCCGCCGCCGCGAGACGCTGCGCCGCATCCATGAGGTGCTGGGCGCGGATCTGCCGGCACGGAGCGCGAAGCGCATCGCCTGGCTCTCCCTGCGCAACGTCGCCTTCAACGGCGTCGAAATGATGCGCGCGCCCGCGATCGACCTGGCCTGGGTCGACCGCCACATCCCCGACTTCAAAAACCATATGGCCGAGGTCAAGGCCCTGGTCGAGCAATACGGCGGCGCGGTCATCACCGTGCCCCACATGGGCAACTGGGACCTCGCGGGCTGGGCCTGCCACCGTTACGGCATCCGGATGTTCACCATCACCGGCAAACAGAAGAATCCGCTCGTCAACGACTGGATCAACCGTCAGCGCGAGTCGGGCATGACGATCCTCGAGCGCGGCGGCGGCACACTCAAGCGAATCCTCAAGATGCTGCGGGGCGGCAACGTGCTCGCGATTCTGCCGGATGTGCGCATGCCCTCGCCCGACCTCAAAATCCCCTTTCTGGGCGGCACCGCCAACTTTGGCCGCGGCATGGCCATGTTCGCCATCACCGCCCGTGTGCCGGTCATCCCCGCCATCTTCCGGCGTCAAGGGTGGGGGCGTCACACCTTCGACCACCTGCCCGCGATCCTGCCCGACCCCTCGCTGGACAAGGAGCAGGACGCGCAGCGCATCACCGAGGCGGTGATCGCGCAGGTCGATTCCGCCATCCGCCAAACCCCCGAACAGTGGTTCTGGTACAACAAGCGCTGGGTGCTCACCCCGATCCGCGAGGATGCGCCCCCGGCCACATCCGCTCCCTGATCTGAAAGGAAAAAGCCATGATCCGCGTCAACGAAAACTACTCCAAACTCCAGTCCTCCTACCTCTTCTCCGAGATCGCCAAGCGCGTGAAGGCCTATCAGGCCGAGAACCCCGGCAAGGCGGTGATCCGCCTGGGCATCGGCGATGTCACCGAGCCGCTGCCGCCCGCCTGCATCGAGGCGCTGCACAAGGCCGTCGACGAGATGGCCGCGCGCGCCACCTTCCGCGGCTACGGTCCGGAGCAGGGCTACGACTTCCTGCGCGAGGCCATCGCCAAGAACGACTACCAGTCGCGCGGCGCCCCGATCGAAGCCGACGAGGTGTTCGTGAGCGACGGCTCCAAGTGCGACACCGCCAACATCCAGGAGCTGTTCGCCGACAAGCTGACCATCGCCATTCCCGATCCGGTCTACCCGGTCTACGTGGACACCAACGTGATGGCGGGGCGCACCGGCAAGAACCTGAAGGGCCGCTACAAGGGCTTTGTCTACCTCGACAGCAACGAGGCCAACGGCTTCGTTCCGGCCCTGCCCGACCAGCCGGTCGACCTCATCTATCTCTGTTTCCCGAACAATCCGACCGGCGCCACCGCGACCCGCGAGCAGCTCGCCGCCTGGGTGCGCTACGCCCGTGAAAACAAGGCGCTGATCCTGTTCGACGCCGCGTACGAGGCCTTCATCCGCGACCCGTCGCTGCCGCACAGCATCTACGAGATCGAGGGCGCGCGCGAGGTGGCCATCGAGTTCCGCAGCTTCTCGAAAACCGCCGGCTTCACCGGCACGCGCTGCGCCTACACGGTCGTGCCCAAGTCGGTCGTTGCCTACACCAAGAAGGGCGAGCCCGTGCCCCTCCACGCGATGTGGAACCGCCGGCACACCACCAAGTTCAACGGCGTCTCCTATCCGATCCAGCGGGCCGCCGAGGCGGTCTACTCCGAGGCTGGCCAGGCGCAGACCCGGGCGCTGGTCGACTTCTACCTCGGCAACGCCCGCCTCATCCGCGCCACGCTGGCCGACCTCGGCTACAGCATGACCGGCGGCGAGAACAGCCCCTACATCTGGGTCAACGTCGGCAAAGACTCCTGGAAGTTTTTCGACAAGCTGCTGAAGCGCGCGCAGGTGGTCACCACCCCCGGCGCGGGCTTCGGGCGCTGCGGCCAGGGTTTCATCCGCATCAGCGCCTTCAACAGCCGCGAGAACGTGGAAGAGGCCATGAAGCGCCTCCGCAAGGTGCTCAAGTAGCCTCATCCGTACGTTGTACCGGCTTCAGCCGGCCACGAAGCCATGCCAGCGTCCGCCTGAAGGCGGCACAACGTGCGGAAGAGACGGTCAATCGGCGGCAGAACAAACGCATGCGTCACCTGCTCTCCATTATGATGTTGTCCGCCGCGCTCGCTGCGCGGCCGGACGACGTATTCCCCAAACCGGACTGGAAGGAGGGCCCGGACCCTCTGTCCAGCCCGCTCGCCGTGCGGGGCGGCATCCTGCGCTTCGCCGCCTTTCAGCCGCCCAAGAGCCTCAACGCCTACATCGACAACAACTCCTACACCCGCCAGATCTTCGACCTGATGTACGAGACCCTGCTGAATGTCGATTCCGTGACCACCGAGTTCACGCCCGGGCTCGCCAACCGCTGGGCCATCTCCGACGACAAGCTCAGCTTCACCTTCGAGATCGACCCGGCCGCCCGCTGGAGCGACGGCTACCCCGTCACCGCCGAGGATGTGAAGTGGACCTTCGACCAGGTGATGGCCCCCACGAACGCGACCGGCTCCTCAAAAGTCGCGCTCAGCGTGTTCGCCTCGCCTGAGATACTCGGGGAGCGCACGGTCCGCTTCCGCGCCAAAGAGAGCCACTGGCGCAATCTCCTCGCCGTAGGCATGTTCGAGATCATGCCCAAGCACGCCTTCGAAAAGCAGGACTTCAACCGGCTCGACCTCGACCGCCCCGTCGTCTCCGGCCCCTATGTGCTCAGCGCGGTCAAGGAGCAGATCGAGATCCGCCTGAGCCGGCGCTGGGACTGGTGGGCCGGCGATCACCCCTCCCTGCGCCACACCATGAACTTCGACACGCTCGTGTTCCGCTACTACCTCGACAACGAGAACGCCTTCGAAGCCTTCAAGAAGGGCCAGGTGGACGTCTACGCCGTCTATGCCGCGCGCATCTGGGCCAACGAGACCATCGGCGAGAAGTTCGACAAGAACTGGATCGTCAAACGCCGCGTCCGCAACCACCGCCCCATCGGCTTCCAGGGCTTCGCCATGAACATGCGCCGCCCGCCGTTCGACGACCTGCGCGTGCGTCAGGCCCTCGCCCACCTGGTCGACCGCGAGACCATGAACCGCACCATGATGTTCAACGCCTACTTCCTCCACCGCTCCTACTTCGAGGACCTCTACGACGCGGATCACCCCTGCAGCAACGCGGTCTCGCGTTTCGACGTCGCCCGCGCCAAAGCCCTGCTGCGCGAGGCCGGGTACACGCCCAACCCCCAGACCGGCATCCTCGAGAAGGCGGGGCGCCCGCTGCGCTTCCAGTTCCTCACGCGCGACGGCAGCACCGAGAAATACCTCGCCCTCTGCAACAGCGCGTTCAAAGAGGTCGGCATCGAGATGAAGATCGAGCGCAAGGATTTCGCCGCCTGGATGCGCGACATGGACGCTTACAACTTCGACATGACGTGGGCGAGCTGGGGCGAGGTGATCTTCCGCGACCCCGAAAGCATGTGGCACTCGCGCGAGGCCGACCGCCCCTCCGGCAACAACCTCACGGGCTTCAAAGACCCGCGCGTCGACGCCCTCATCGAAAAGCAGAAAAACGTTTTCAGCATCACCGAGCGCAACGCGATCGACCGCGAGATTGACGCGCTCGTCACCGCCGCCGTGCCCTACGTGCTCCTCTGGAACCTCGACGCCGTGCGCCTGCTCTACTGGGACGCCTTCGGGATGCCCGACACGGTCCTCTCGAAGTCCGGCGACGAACGCTCGCTGCTCGGCTACTGGTGGTACGACGCCGATTCCGCCGCTGAACTCAAAGCGGCGATGGCCACCGGAGACATGCTTCCGCACCGCCCCGTCCTCGTCGATTTCGACACCGTGTTCGGGCCACCGGGCGGGCAGGCGCAGCGACCTGTTCCGACGGGTCATACGCCTAACCCCTGAACACCTCGGCCCTCTTCCAACCCGGCACTCTCAACTCCTCACTCCTAACTCCTAACTCCTCACTCCCGAAAGCTCCCCATGTTCCCCATCAAACTCGACCGCCCCCTGATCGTTTTCGACATCGAAGCCACCGGCATCAGCCCGCGCGCCGACCGCATCGTCGAGCTCGCCGCCATCCGCATCGAGCCCGACGGCACCGAAACCAAAGGCTACTGGCTCCTGAACCCCGGCGTGCCCATCCCGGTCGAGACCACGGCGATCCACGGCATCACCGACGAGATCGTCCGCGACCAGCCGACCTTCAAGGACAAGGCCCTGGAGATCCTGACCTTCTTCGGCGAGGCCGATTTCGCGGGCTTCAACGCCGGCCGCTTCGACATCCCCATGCTCGCCGAAGAGTTCACCCGCGCGGGCATCACGTTCGACCCCGACCGCCGGCGCCTGCTTGACGCGCAACGCATCTTCCACACCCGGGAGCCGCGCGACCTCTCCGCCGCGCTGCGGTTCTACTCGGACCGGCCGCACGAGGGCGCCCACGGCGCGGAGGCCGACGTGCGCGCCACGCTCGACGTGCTCATCGGGCAGTTCAAACGCTACCTCGACCTGCCGCAGGACATGGAGACCCTTGACCGCACCTTCAACCCGATCGACCCGTTCAACGCCGACCGCTCCGGCCGCCTGCGCTGGGTGGACGGCGAGATCGCCGTGAATTTCGGCAAAAAGAAGGGCGCGAAGCTGAAGGCCCTCGTGACGGAAGACCCGGGCTTCCTCAAATGGATCATCAAAAACGATTTCCCGCAGGACACGCGGCTGATCTGCGAGAACGCCCTCAAGGGCATCTATCCGCCGCCGCCCCGAATCAAAACGGCTCCGGCCGAAACCGCGCAATAGTCCGCTTGCACCCACACGTCTGATTCTTTATAATCACCTCACTGTTTTAAAGGAGTACAACGTATGAAACGCATTGTCCAGTGTCCCAAATGCCAAGCCAAGCTCGCCGTGTTTGATCTTGGCAAACCGATCAACCAGAAATGCCCCAAGTGTAGCGAAAGCTTTGTGATCGAGTCCGAAGAGGGCAAAGCCGGTGACGCCGCGAAACCCGCGGCAACGGCCGCCCCTGCGGCGGCGGCGGCAGAGACGAAAGATCCCGCGATGCCGGCGGTCAAACCGGAAAAGCCGGCCGACGTCAAATCCGAGCCTCAGGCCGCAGGCAAGACAGAGTCTCCCGCGGAAGCCAAGAAGGACGTCAAGGAGGAGCCGAAGGTGACCCCCAAGCCCGAGGTCCCGGCGGCCGCGGCGCCGAAACCCGCACCGAAGACCGCGGCTCCCCGCCCCGTCCCCTCGATGGATCAGGAGCCGGAGCTGCCCGTGCCCCACAGCGGCGTTTCCTTCCTGCACATCGTCGTCATCATCGGCCTTCTGATCCTCGTGATCGCGATGCAGGTGATGGCCAAGAAAAACGCGGAGCGCCGTTTCAACAGCCTGGAGGCGCAGATCTCGGACATGCACAAAGCCCTTTCCGCCCAGATCATCAAAAGCAAATAATGCGTCGACGCACGGAGACTCCCGCCACATGGACACAGCAAGCATTGAAGCCAAGCTCAAAGCGATGATCGTCGAACGCCTGTTCCTCAGCGTCAGGCCGGAGGACATCCAGACCGACGCCTCGCTGATCGACGCCTACGGCGTGGATTCCGTATGCCTGCTGGAACTCGTGGTCGGACTGGAAGAGGCCTTCGGGGTCGTCATCGAGGATGGCGACTTCGACGTGCGCAACTTCATCTCGGTCGCGGCGCTGCGCGATTTTGTGCAGGCGCGTATCTGAGCGCGGGCCGAGAATAAAAGTGTGGCCCTGCGCAGGGATGCGCAGGGCACTTTCGGGAATGTGGCACGCCCATCCTTGGGCGTGCGTGGCACGTGCGTCAACGAGGTGCTACGCTCCGGCACCTTCGCGCGCATAGGTGAAGAGGTCCGCGAGCGTATACTTCTTGCCGGTCGCGGCGTTGAGCGCCGCCTGCACCTTGACCTGCGCGTTCGGCGTCAGCAGCCGGCCCTTGCAGGCCCGCGACACCATCTTGTGCGTCATCGGCACGGCCGAAGCCGTCACCACGTCGTTCGGCTTCAGCCCTGCCGCGGCCATGATGCGCGCGATCGGCTGCTCGCCCAGATTCCGTTCGATTTCCTCAGTCATTGATTCCTTCCTGTTGTCCGTCACTTCGTTATCCGCGCAAGCCATGCGGCTGCGAGCTCAGGCCACACATCCGTTGTCTTGCCCTTCTTGCGCAGCCCGTACCCGTGCCCGCCGTTCGGGAAGATGTGCAGCTCCACCGGCACCTTCACGGCCTTGAGCGCGATGGCGTACGCCAGGCTGCTGTCCACATACGGGCCGTCGTCTTCCGCCTGCAGCAGAAACGTCGGCGGCACCTGCGCCGTCACGGGCAGTTCCGGCGCCAGCGTGTAGCCTTCGCGGAACAGATAGGCGGGATAGATGACGAGCGCGAAATCCGGGCGGCTCGGCTGCGCGTCGGCCGCATCCACCGCCTCGTAGTACCGCTTCTCGAAGTTGGTGCTCGTGCGCACGGAGAGGTGCGCGCCGGCCGAGAAGCCCATGATGCCCAGGCGCTTCGGATCGATGTTGAGGTCTTGCGACTTGGAACGGATCAGACCCATGGCCCGCTGCGCGTCGCAGAACGCGGCGTCGCGGTTGCCGGGAACGCGGTACTTGAGGACGCAGGCGGAAATGCCTTGGCTGTTGAGCCACTCAGCCACCTCCGTGCCCTCGTGGTTCCATGCGAGGATGTTGTAGCCGCCGCCGGGGCAGATCATCACCGCGGGATTCGGCTTGCCCGTGTCCTTCGCCAGATAGAGCGTCAAGCTGGGCACGTTCACGTCCGTCAACCGGACGATGTCGTCCTTGGACGGGTTCACCTTCTCCGGCGCGTCGCTCGTTTTGAGCGGCGTCTTGCCCTCAGGCCAAAGAGGCAGCACCTGCTGCCCGGCGCAAACCGCTGAAACCAATCCGCACGCCACCATCATAGCCATCCATCCCCTGTTCATTTTCAGAGTCCTTTAAAGTGTACCGAAAAAAAGGTTACGCGTCGGGCCAGAGTTGCGCGGCCGTCTCGCGCAGCTTGTACTTCTGGATTTTCTGGCTCGCGGTCATCGGGTAGCTGTCCACAAACCGGATGTACTTCGGGATCTTGAACCAGGCGATCCGGTTGCGGCAGAAGTCCGCCACATCCTGTTCCGTGAGCGCGGAGCCCGGCATCCGGATCACAAAAGCCGCCGGCTGCTCGCCGTACTTCATGCTGGGCACGCCCACAACCTGCACGTCCTGCACGCCCGGCAGGTGGCCGATGAAATCCTCGACCTCCTTGGGCGAAATGTTCTCGCCGCCCCGGATGATCAGGTCCTTCAGGCGGCCCGTGATGAAATAATAGCCCTGCTCGTCCATCTTCCCGATGTCGCCGGAGTGCAGCCAGCCGTTCGCGTCGATGCACTTCGCGGTCTGCTCGGGCATCTTGTAGTAGCCCGTCATCGTGTTGAACCCGCGGCAGCAGATCTCGCCCGGCTCGTCGAGCCCGCAGATCTCGCCCGTCTCCGGATGGATGATCGCCACCTCGATGCCGGGCAGGGCCTGGCCGATCGACGTGCACTTGCGCTCGATGCTCGTCTCGAAATAGCGCGTCTGCGTCATCACCGGCCCCGACTCGGTCAGCCCGTACGGAATCGTCACCTCGCGCATGTGCATCTGGTCCACGCACTGCTGCATGCGCTTGACCGGGCAGGTGGTGCCCGACATGATCCCCGTGCGCAGCGAGGAGAAATCAAACTTGCCGAAGAGCGGGTGATCCAGCATCGCGATGTACATCGTCGGCACGCCGTATGTGGCGGTGCAGCGCTCCTTCTCGATGGACATCATCACATGCACCGCGTCGTACTTCTCCACCAGCACCATCGTGGCGCCGTGATTGACGCAGGACATCACGCCCAGCACACAGCCGAAGCAGTGGAAGAGCGGAACCGGAATGCAGACCCGGTCCGCCGCCGAAAGGTTTTGGCAGGCGCCGATCCAGAAGCCGTCGTTCGCGATGGCCGCGTGCGAGAGCTGCACGCCCTTGGGGAAACCCGTGGTCCCCGAGGTGTACTGCATGTTCACCACATCGTGACAGTCCAGCTCCCGCTGACGCGCCTCGTACGCCGCACGCGGCATCTGCGCAGCCAACGCCAGAAGCTCGTTGATCGAGAACATGCCGCGGTGCTTCTCGGGACCCAGAAAAAAAACGCGCTTCAGAAAGGGATATCGCGCCGACTTCAGCGCGCCGCGCGGCTGCTCCTTGAGTTCGGGGATCAGGTCGTAAATCGTCTGCACATAGTCGGTGTCGCGGAACCCGTCGATCAAGAAGAGGTTGGCGGTGTCCGACTGTTTGAGCGCGAAGTCGATCTCCTCGATTTTGTAGCTGGTGTTGAGCGGCAGCAGCACCGCGCCGATCTTGGCGGCGGCGAACATCAGCGGGACCCAGTGAGGGACGTTGGTCGCCCACAGGCCGATCTTCTCCCCGCGCTGCACACCCAGCGCCAGCAGCCCGCAGGCGAGGCGGTCCACCTCGGCGCCGAACTCGTACCAGGTCAGCCGGAAATCGCGGTCCGCGTACACCAGGGCGTCCTGCGGCCCGCAGCGCGCGACCGACTGGTCGAGCAGCTGGCCCAGGGTGTAGTCGCGCGTGACCGGCAGGTTGTTCCACGGCAGCCCGCTGGACACCGCCTGCCGGAAGGGCGGGCGGCACGGCGCGGAGCCGAACGGGTCCGTCAGTCTGAACAGCGCGGTTTCCATAGGCGGAGCTTCCGTTACAGCGGCATGAAGATCACGGCGTAGATCGCCGCCGTCTGACCGCCAGACGGTTTCACGAGATGCTGCACGACCGAGTTGTAATAAGCGGAGTCGCCGGCCCTGAGGGTCTGCGTGACGCCGCCGCAAACCAGCTCGACCGCGCCCGAAACCACGACGATAAACTCCTCGCCCTCGTGCGACGAGAGCGGCGCGGCCGCATGCGCGTCGATCTCGATGTAGAACGGCTCCATATGGCGGTCCGTCTTGCCGCGCCCCAGCGGAAAATAGTGGTACCCGCCCGTCATGCAGGGCTTGTGCGACGCCCGCTCGCTCAAGCGCTCGTCAGCCCGCACGATGAGCGGATCAGGCTTGTACTGGTCGTCCATGAACGTCCCGAGCCGCTGCCCGAGGGCGCGGGAGAGCTTCACCAGCACGCCCAGCGCCGGATAGACTTCGCCCGCCTCGACCGCCGCGATCACGTTCACGCTGATCCCCGACTTCTCGGCAAGCTCCGCCTCCGTCATCTGCAGGCGCTCACGGTACGTCCGCACGCGCTCCGCCACTTTGCATCCATCGGCCATAGACACCCCCACGTGCAAGCTGCGGCGGCGAGCGGAGCTCGACCGACCGGACAAACCGAAAGCGGCGCGTGACGCGCACCCTACCCCGTAGGGCGAGCGCTCCGCGCCGCCGAAACCACCGGCTACGCGCTTACCGGAAAATGATGTACAGGAGCACGGTCGCCACCACCACGCCGATCCCGATCCACTTGGCGCCCTTGGAGGAATCGAGGTTCAGATGCGTGTTGGTGTGGAAAACGATCGGCTGCGGCAACCTCATGAACTGCCCCAGGATGAACATCACCAGCAGGTTGATGCCCAGGCAGATCGCCATGGCATTCAAGAAGTCGATCTGGACGCCAAACCATTTGCCGGCCAGATTCAGGGTGCCGTACAGGACCGGGTTGAGCAACAGCCCGATGACGCCCACCCAGCCGTTGGCCGTGCGGTTCAGCAGGCCGAACATGAAGACCGCCAGCACGCCGGGGGAGATGAACCCTTGGAACATCTGGATGTAGGTGAAGATGCCCCCCAGGTTCGGGTTCGCCAGCAGGGGCGCGAGCACGCACCCGATCACCACGAAGACACCCACGCTGATGCGGCCCACCCCCACCAGCTGCTTCTGCGTCGCCTGCTTGTTGATGTACGAATGGTAGATGTCGATCGAGAAGATCGTGGACGCCGCATTCAGCACGGCCGCCAGCGAGGACACGATCGCACCCAGCAGGGCTGCCAGCACAAAGCCCAAGATGCCGTTGCCGGGCTTGACCAGCTTCACGATCAGCAGGCCGAGGGCCGAATCGTACTTGTAGCCGGTCAGCCCCGAGGAGAGGACTGATTTGTCGGCCACCTTGGCGGCCGCGCGCTCGGCGGCATTGTAGGCGGTCAGCTCGGCGGCCAGCTCGACGTTGTTCTGCGACCAGCCCTTGTCGAAGTCGAAGACCTCAAAGACGGCGGCGTCATTCTTGATCGCCTGATAATGGGCAATCACTTTCGCGTTCGCGATCTTGATGGCGGGATCGTTTGCGCCGCGCTCGGCCATCTCTTTGCTGAAGAGGTTGAAAGCGACGATGCCGGGGAAAACGATGATGAAGGGAATGATCAGTTTGAGGGCCGCGGCGAAGACGATGCCCTTCTGACCTTCCGCCAGGGAAGCGGAGCCCAGCAGGCGCTGCGTGATGTACTGGTTCAAGCCCCAGTAGTAGAAGTTCGGAATCCACAGGCCCACCAGCAGCGCGGTCCAGGGCAGGATCTTGTCGGTCTTCGGCAGAAACATGTGCAGCTTGTCGCCGTTCAGCGCAAACAGCTTGCTGACGCCGCTGGCCTGATCGGCCACCGTGGCCGCTGCGCCCGACGCGTTGACCAAGCCCGCCGCCGGCGCGGCACCCAGCGCCGCAACCGCCAGGTAGGTGATGATCGCGCCGCCGATGATCAGCGCGGTGCCTTGGATCAGATCGGCCCAGGCGCACGCCTTGAGGCCGCCCGCGGCCACGTAGGCCGCCGCCAGCAAGCCCATCAGCCAGCAGCACGCCGTCATGCTGAGGTTAAAGCCAAACTGCCCGAGCAGCTCGTTCATGGGCAGCGCGCCGGCATAGATCACGCCCGCCAGCGACACGGTGACGAGGATAATCATCATGAAGACCGCCATGATGGAGCGCGCGTAATGATTGTAGCGCTGCTCCAGAAAGCCCGGGATCGTGTAGATGCCGGTCTTCAGGAAGTAGGGCAGAAACGCGAAGGCCACCACCACCAGCGTCACCGCCGCCATCCACTCGTAGCTGGCGATCGCCAAGCCGAGGTACGCCGCCGCCTGGCCGGACATGCCCACGAACTGCTCCGCCGAGATGTTGGCCGCGATCAGCGAGATGCCGATCAGCCACCACGTCAGCCCGCGCCCGGCCAGAAAATAATCGGCCGCGGTTCCCTCTTCACTATTCGCGCTCTTGCTCTTCCAAAGGCCTACGCCGATGACCGACGCGACAAAGGCGACAAACACTGCGATATCGATGAATCCCATGAACTTCTCCTCGACTCTTGGTTAGAAAAATGAAACCTGTCCTTATTTTGCGCCGAACCGATACTCCGTCACCGTCTTGTAAACCGCGCCGGGGCGCAGGATCGTGGACGGGAAAGCGGGCTGGTTCGGAGAATCGGGATAGTGCTGGGTCTCCAGCGCCAGGCCGCCGCGGCGGCACAGGTTCTTGCCGCGCTTGCCCGTGACTTTGTCGGTCAGGAAGTTGCCGCAATAGAACTGGATCCCCGGCTCGGTGGTCCACACCTCCATGAAGCGCCCGGTCGTCTTCTCGTAGAGCGCGGCCGCCGGCGCGAGCTTGCCGGCCTGACTGTTGAGCACCCAGTTGTGGTCATACCCCCCGCCGAAGCGGAGCTGCTCATTGTCGGCGTCCACCCGCGCGCCGATGATCCACGGCGTCGTGAAGTCGAACGGCGTGCCTTTGACCGGCACGACCGCGCCGGTCGGGATCAGCCCCTGGGTGACCGGCGTCATGCGGTCGGCGAAGAGCGTCAGCTCGTGGTCGAGGATCGTGCCCTCGGCCTCGCCCTTGAAGTTGAAGTAGAGGTGCTGCGTCATGTTCACGGGCGTGGCCTTGTCGGTCACGGCCTCGTACTCGATGCGCCACACGTTCTGCGCCGTGAGCCAGTAACGCACCGTGAGGTCCAGCTTGCCCGGATACCCCTGGTCCCCGTCCGGGCTGGTCAGGGTGAACTTGACGCCGACGTCCTGTCCTTCGGAAAGCGGCTCGCTGTGCCACACATACGCGTCAAACCCCTTGGTGCCGCCATGCAGCGAACACGGCAGGCCGCCCGGCGCGTTGTTGGTCGGCAACGTGTAGGTCGCGCCATCCAGCGTGAACTTTCCGCCCGCGATGCGGTTGCCGTAACGGCCGATCAGCGAGCCGAAATACGGGTCCTGGGTCTCATAGCCGGCGACGTCGTTGAACCCCAGCGTGATATCGTCCTTCGCGCCGTTGCGGTCCGGGGTCAAAAGCCTGACGACCTTGCCGCCGTAATCGATCACATCCATCACCACGCCGCCCGCGCCGGTCAGCGTATACTGGTGCACCAGTTGCCCGTCCTTCGTCTTGCCGAAGGGCTTCACAACCACGGAAGGCTCAACCGCTCCACTCTTTTTCACATCCGCTCCTTTGTCAGAACAGCAGCCCGCCGCCACGCAAAAGGCGAGGCCGGCACCCAAAATTCCCTGCATCCCTGATTTCATCGCCACGCTCCTTGTAGGCACGGCCGTCAGCGCCCGCGCCTCGCCACCGTTCACTTCGCGCCGATCGCATACGCGGCCAGCCCTTTGCCGCGGCGCAGATACAGCACCCCGTCCGCAACGACCGGCGAAGACCAATGCGGCCCGTTGCCGTACCCGATTTTGAAAGAGGATACAACGGCATGCGTGTCGGCCTCAACCTTCACCAGCATCACCGTCCCGCCGTTCTCGTCGTAGGTGATCATGCCGGCCGGCGTGATGCAGAACGAAGTCTTCTTCGCACCCGCCACCGTGTAGACCACGCGGCCGTCCGCAGGGTCAAAGCAGGACAACTTGCCGCCGCCCGAGGAGAAGATGCGCCCCTGGTAAAACGCCACGCCCTGGAAATGGTTGTCCGAGGATTTGTCGAACCACACGCGCTTGACGTCGCCGCCCGACACGTCGATCGCCTCCGCGCCATACCCGTAACCGGATGAAACGAACAGGCGGTCCTTGCCGCACAGCACGGGCGTGTTGGGATGCACGGCATACTTGTTGCGGTGCGGATACTTCCACAGCGGACGCCCGTCCTTGGCGTCCACCCCGACCACGCTGTCCTCCAGCATGGTGACCACCTGCTGCCGCCCGCCGACCGTCAACAGCGCGGGCGAGCAATAGGCGCTGCGCTCGCTCAGTCCCGTGCTCTTCCAGACCGGCTCGCCGGTTTTGACGTCGAGGGCCACGATCGAGGCGTCAGGTCCGCCCGGCTGGCAGATCACCTTCCCGTCGTAGATGAGCGGGTTGTCGGCGATGCCCCACGTGATGTTGCGTCCGCCGAACTTGGCATGCGCGTCGACCGACCAGACCACCTTGCCGTCTTTCGCGTCGATGCACACGGCGTGCCCCAGGCCGCCGACCACATAGACGCGTCCGTCAAAAAAAGTGGGCGAGGTGCGGGCGAACTCGTAGCTCGCGGCCCACTCCGGCCCGTACTTGGTCTGCCAGGCGATCTTGCCGGTCTTGGCCTCCAACGCGTAAAGGAAGCCCTCGCGGTTCTTTTTGTCGCCGGTGTTGCCGGTGATGTAGATCATCCCTCCGACCGCCACCGGTTCAGAGTACCCCTCGCCCGGCAACTCGATCTGCCACGCCTGGCGGGGTCCGCCCTCGGGCCAACTTGCCAGCAGCGACTCACCTGTCACGATCAAATCCCGGTTGCTGCCGCGCCACTGCGTCCAGTCGCCAGCGACCGCCTGCAGCACCGCACATCCCGCCCAAACTACCGACCACCCGATACAGCGCATAGCATTCCTTACTGCAAGATGAAACCTCAAGCCAACATTCGCGCAAGTTTAATGAATCTTCCTGCGGATACCAAGCCGAATTTCGTTGTTTACGCAGGCGGCCGATGTGTCGTAAAATAGTAAACAATGTTGGTAGAATATAAAAGAGCCCTCGGTTTATGCGCGGTAGTCCTCGCGCTCAGCGTCAAAGCCGTTCCCGGCGATGGCCTCAGTCGCGCTGTCCCTTTTCAGGCCCCGCAAATCAGCCTCACTCCCGAGGGCCTCGCGCGCGTCGCCGTGGCCGATTGCGAACCCGACGTGCAGACCGGCCGGCCCGTGCTACCCGTGGCGGGCGCAGCGTTCGACATCCCCGCCGGCTTCGAGGTCGTCGCCGTCACCCTGACGCCCGGAGTGATCCGCGAATACCCGCTCTCAGCGCCCGTCGAGTGGGGTTTGCCCCCCACCCAGCCCGGCGAGGAGCTTCCCGCCGTCACGCCTGACCCCGCGGTCTACCAGTCTGCCGAACCCTATCCCGATTACGCCCGCCCCGTCTGGCGCACCGACCGCCTGCGCGAAAACACCCTGCTCTCGGTACAGATCCATCCCGTGCGCTTCGACCCGGCCCGCCAGGTTTTGCTGGCCGCCGCGTCCGTCACCGTTGCGGTCGAGCTTCGGCCCGTGCCGCCGCCCGACACCGCCACCCCGCAGCGCGGTACGCTCGCCACCCCGCTCTCGCTCTCGCCGCTCACTCCCGGCGAATCCCACACTTATGCGGTCGTGTCGACCTCGAACCTGATATACAACGCGCCCGGGCCGTGGAACTTTCAAGCGCTTTGCGAGGCCCGCGCCCGCGCCGGCTTCACCCCCGCCCTGGTCACCACCGAATGGATCTACGCGAATTACGCCGGCGCGAACCCGGTCGCTAAGATCCGCGCCTTCGTCCAGGACGCCTGCCAGAAATGGGGCTTGCGGTACCTGCTCATCGGGGGCACCTTCGACCTCGTGCCCGTCCAGAAACTCTACGTCTCTTTCCTTGACCTGATCGTCACCCGCACCGCCGAAATCCCCGCCGACGCCCTCTACTACGGCTGCATGGAAGGCTCCTACGACGGCAACGGCAACGGCCGTTACGGCGAGGTCAACGACGGCGCGAACGGCGGGGACGTGGATCTCACCGCCGAGGTCCTGGTCGGCCGCTTCCCCGTCGCCGACGCCGCCGAACTCGCCCACATGGTCCGCAAGACCCTGCGTTACGAAAGCGCCACCGCTCAGGACATCGCGCCCAACGCGCTGGTCGCCGAACGCATGGATATGGGCACGCTGGTCTACGCCACAGGCTACATGGAGGAACTCCGCGTCGGCAGCACCACGTACGGGCTCAACTCGCTCGGCTTCGAGACCTCGCCCTACGCGGCGGCGTTCAACACCGGCTTCACCCTGTACGACAGCGACGCTTACCAGTGGACCACCGCCGACGCGCTCGCCTTCCTCAACCAGAACTTGCAGACCGTCAACCACATCGGCCACGGCGCCGCCAAACAGTGCATGAAGATCGCGCTCACGCAGTCGGCGAACATGACCGCGCTGCGGGCCTTCACGAACGACATGCCCTATTTCGTCTACTCCCAAACATGCAGCTCCGGCGCGTTCGACACGCCCGACTGTTTCGCGGAGCAGATCGTCACGGTCAGCAACGCCGCCGCATCGGCCATCATGAACGCGCGTGAAGGCTGGGAGTACAACAACGTGGTCGGGGGCTACTCCCACCGCTTCCACCGCTGCTTCTGGGACACGGCCCTCCGCGGCAGCGCCACCCGGCTCGGCGAAATCAACGAGCAGTCCCGCCGCATGAACCTCTATCTGCTCAGCACCTACTCCGCCAGCTACTGGCGCTGGGTCTACTACGAGCTCAACCTCTTCGGCGACCCCGCGACCCCGTTCGCCGCCGCCGTCAACATGACGCCCCCCGTGATCACCCACACGCCGCTGATCAACACCTATGACACGCAAACCCTCCACCGCGTCGCCTGCACCCTCGAGCCTGTCGGCATCTATGACCCCGACGCGTCCGCCCTCGTGTGGCAGACGGACCGCGAGCCCGGCGTCCTCCACACCCAGACGTTGACGCAGGTCGAAGGCAACCTCTACGAAAGCTGGGTGGCGCCGCAACCCGCGAACACCCGCGTCGCCTACACGCTCTTGGCCCGCAACTACGCCGGCGTCGAAACCCGCTGGCCGGCGTCCGGCGACTCGGTTTTTTACGTCACCGAACGCCTCGACCTGGATATCCGCGGCTCGCCTTTCAACTACGGCACAGCCACGCCCGACTACGGCACCCATCACTTCGCCTCCGGCCTCGTCGCGGTGGCCTCCGTCGCCGACTTCTTTTCCGTCGACAGCTCCACGCGTTACCGCAGCACCGGCTTCTTCGGCACGGGCAGCGTCCCGCAAAGCGGCACCAACCTCTCGGTCACCTTCCAGATGGTTTCATCCTCCCTGCTGGTCTGGAACTGGCAGCGCGAGTACCTGCTGACGGTGTGCGCCGACAACAGCGCCTTCCCCACGCAGACCTTCTGGGGCAGCGCGAACAGCACCTTTGCCGTACCGCCCGTGCCGCAGGTCGTGTCAAACGGCACCCTCTACGCCTTCGCGGAGTGGCGCCTCGACGGCCTGCGCACGCCCGCGGCCCCCGGCTATTGCGCACCCGCCTTCGGCGACCTGCTCCTGGACGCGCCCCGCACGCTCGAGGCGCGGTATCTGCCGGTCACCCTCGACGCCGACGGCAACGCCATCGCTGACTGGTGGGAGTTCCAGTACTTCGGCGCCAACGGCAACAACCCCGACTCCGACTTCGACGGCGACGGGTACTCGCTGCTGGAGGAGTATCAGGACCGCTCGAACCCGCTCGTCGCCAGCCTCACGCCCGCGCCGCCGCGCATCACCCACATGCCGCTCGCCGAAACCCAGACGCGCCCCGGCCCCTTCACCATCCAAGCGCTCATCACCGACACGCACACGGTCGAAAGCGCCACCGTGCGCTGGCACCGCAAGTCCGAAGCGTGGCAGCTCACCCCGATGACCCTCGTCTCGAACGCCCTCTACGAGGCGCAGATCGGCGCCGTCTCCGGCCCCGGCGACGACTTCGAGTACCAGATCCTCGCCTCCGACCCGTCCGGAAAGAGCAGCCAAACCGACATCATCTTCTTCTACCTCAGATATCCGGCAGCGGACACCTCCCGTTTCCACGATCTCGCGTTCGTGTCCCTGCCCACCCAGACCATCGTCTCCCAATACATGAACCTTTACAACACCGGCAACGCGGACCTGGTGTGGACCCTGCGCTTCGCACGCGTCGAGAGCATCCTCAGCACCAACCTGCCGTGCTGGAACCGGCAATCGCTCGGCCAGGCGTGGCAAGTCTCGACGAACCGCTCCGCCTCCGCGCCCTATGCGCTCTTCAGCCATCTGGTCTCAGCCCCCACGGTGACCGCTCCCGTCCGCGCCTCCATCACCATGCCGCCTGTGCTGATCGGCAAAGGCGCGACCCTCGCGTTCAAATACTGGATCAGCTCCGAGCTCTACAACACGACCCGCGCCTTCGACGGCGGCATCGTCGAGTACTCGCTGGATGACGGGGCCACCTACCAGCAACTCAAAGGCCCCTATACCCACACCGTCTACGGCTGGGCCGCCTCGCCCTGGCCCGAAGGCACGCCGTGCTTCGCGGGCAACGGGTCCGAAGGCTGGCGCACCGCCACCTTCGACCTCTTGAAAGAGTACCCGGAAATGAACGGATTCCAAGACCGAGTCCTCCATTTCCGCTTCCATTACGGCGCCGACAACAACACCGACAACGAGGGCTGGTACATCGACGACGTCACCGTCACGCCGCTCCAGTGGCAGCAGGGCTTCTCCCACAGCATCGAGCCCTCCTACAATTACACCATTCCCGCCGGCAGCTACAAACGCATCCTGTGGTGCAACCTGCCCGCCAGCATGGACGCCCGGGACGACAACCTCACCGTCTTCCTGCTGTCGAACGACCCCGTCCACCCGCTCTTCAGCTTCTACTGGCAGCTCAAGATACGCGACCGCCCGCTCCTGCCCGGCCTCAACGCCGCGCAGACCACAACGGGCGACGGCCTCGTTTCACTCGCCACGGGCGTCTACGACATGGATGGCGAACCCGTCGGACTCGCCGCGCAATGGTCGCCCGACAACGGCAAAACCTGGAGCGCCGCCGCGCTCACCAATGTCCTCGCCTCCGTGGGCACCGCAGCGCCGGTCGCCCCCGACGGACATATCAGCGGCATTGCCACGCTCACCAACGCCGTTCGCGTCACCAATCAGCTCAGCGCCGCCTGGTCATCACGCCTCATCGTCCCGCCGCTTGCGGTGAACACCCAAGTGCTCTTCCGCGTCACCGCCACCAACGGGTACTTCGGCCAGACCTACACGACCGCACGGCTGACCGTCGACAACGTGCCGCCGTCCTTCCAGCCCGGCACCCTCGCCCTCGCGCCGCTCAGCACCGTCGGCCCCTATGCCCTCACCACAAACCTGCTGACCCTCGCCTGGCCCGCCGCGCTCGACACGCCGGCCGGCGGAGCGCTCACCTACCGCCTCTCCTCTTCCTTCGGCAGCACCAACCTCCTGACCCAAACCGGCACCGCACTCGCGGTCTCCAACTGGCTCAACACCACACACACCTACCAGGTGGTCGCGCTCGACCGGTCCGGCAACGCCAGCCCGCCCCTCACCGTCTCGTCGCTGGTGCTGGACGCCCGCGGCGATTTCGACGGCGACGGCATGCTCACCGCCGACGAGGAGACCGCCGGAACCTCGGCGACCGACCCCGACCAGTGCTTCAAGGCGGGTCTGGCCGCGTCCGCCGCCACACCCGGCCTGACAGCCCTTTCGTGGAATTCCGCCCTCAACCGGAGCTATACCGTGATGGCCACTCCCACGCTGTTGCCGCCCGCGTGGCAGCCTGTCCCCGGGCTCACGGACATCCCCGGCACCGGCACGCCGTTTTCCGTCGACATTCCCGCGAGCGGCCCCTCCCGCTTCTACCGCGTCCTTGTCCGCAAACCTTAAGAGTCCCTATGCTACTGGTAAACCGTCCCATCGCCGTCCCCCGTCCTCTGTCCTCCGTCCTCCTTTTCCTCCTCTTGTCCGGGTGCGGGCCCGCCCAGCCCGAACCCGTGCGCGTCCAATGGCTGACCATGGGAACCGTGGCCGCCGTGCAGTGCGTCGACCACGCCGCCGCGCCCAAAGCCCGCGACCTCGCGCAGTCCGCGTTCGACGACCTCGACCGCGAACTTTCGGCGTGGAAGGGCGACAGCGCCCTGGCCGCCGTCAACCAGGCCGCCGGCTCCAGCAACAGCGTGGCCATCTCGCCCGCCTTCGCCAAGGTGCTCGGCTACGCGCTCGCGACCGCCAAAGAGAGCGACGGCGCGTTCAACCCGCTGATCGGCCCCGTGATGCGCGCCTGGGGATTCAACGGCGCGGACCCGCGGCCCGCCCTGCCTGAGCCCGGCGAGCTGGCTGCCGCGCGGGCCCTTTCCGACTGGCGCAAGGTCGAATTCTCGCCGACCAAGGACGGGGCCGACGTTCGCCTGCTCATGCCCGAGATGAAAATCGACCTCGGCGCGATCGCCAAGGGTTACGCCGTGGACCTCGCCTGGGAACGCCTCACGCGCGCAGGTCACACCAACCTGCTCATCGACCTCGGAGGCAACCTCAGGGCCATCGGCGAGGCCGCGCCACGCCGGGGCGGCTGGCGCATCGGCGTGCGCAGCCCCTTCAATGAAAAAGAGATCATCGGCTTTTTCATCCTGCGCGACGGCGAGGCGGTCGCCACCTCCGGCAACTATGAGCGCTTCGTCGAGATCAGCGGCGTCCGCTACGCGCACATCATGGACTCGCGCACCGCTATGCCCGTCACCGGCATGGCCGGCACCACGATCGTCGCGCCCGACGCGATGCAGGCCGACGCGCTCTCCACCACGGTCTTCGTTCTCGGCCCCCAAAAAGGCTCGGCGCTGCTCCGCGGCCATCCCGGCTGCGAGGCGCTTTGGATCCCCGACGCCAAGCCCCTCACCGTCATCGCCACGCCCGGCCTCGCGGCCCGCCTCACCCCCACCGGCAAAACCCCCTACACCCTCACCGTCCTCGCGCCTTCCTCACCCTGAACGGAATGGCGCGGTTCAGTCCGTTCTGTCCGTTCCACAACTCCTTAATCCTAACTCCTAACTCCTCCCTATCATGAAACTCATCCGCTTCCTCTCCGACGGCTCCTCCACGCCCCTCGCCGGCATCCTGCATCCCGACGGCAGCGCAGAGCCCATCGAAGGCGATCTCCTCGGCGCGTGGCAGCCCACCGGCCGCCGCTCCCGCGTGACGAAACTGCTCGCGCCGCTCCGGCCTCCGGTGATCCTGGCCATCGGCCTCAACTTCCGCGAACACGCGCTCGAGACCCGGCAGCCCATCCCGGAGTACCCGGTGCTCTTCATGAAGAGCCCGTGGGTGACGCAGAACCCCGGAGATCCGATCCTGATCCCGACGCACCTCGCCAGCACCCAGGTCGATTACGAAGCGGAACTGGTGGTGATCCTGGGCAAAAGCTGCAAGAACGCCACGCGCGCGAACGCGCTGGACCATGTGCTCGGCTACACCTGCGGCAACGACGTGACGGCGCGCGACTGGCAGAAGAGCTTCGGCGGCAACCAGTGGTGCCGCGGCAAATCGTTCGACACCTTCGCGCCGCTCGGGCCCTGCATCGTCACGCGCGACGAGATCCGTGACCCTCAGAGGCTCACGCTGCGCTCGTACGTGAACGGCGAGCCCCGTCAGTGCTCCAGCACCGCTGACCACATCTTCAGCGTGGCCGACCTGATCGTTTTCCTGAGCGGCAGCACGACCCTGCCCGCCGGCACCGCGATCTTCACCGGCACACCCTCCGGCGCGGGCTTCGCGCGCACGCCGCCGGTCTACCTCGCGCCAGGCGACACCGTCACCATCGCCATCGAAGGCATCGGCGAACTCACCAACCCCGTCGCGCTGGAAGAATAAGCACGAGCTTAGACATTCATCTGCCGGCGGTGCGATGAATGCCACCCCCGGGACTATTACTTTTCAAGCGGGACGGGGACTCCCCGATAGATCCATGCGGTATTGTGAACAGGCACGCTGTTGGCATCAAAACCGCCCGCATACAGCGTGCCTGCCGGATCCTCGGGAAAGGGTGATGCGGTCAAGGCACGGACAGAAAGCAATACGGGAGACGGCCGCAGGCTCTGGTCGATGACGTCCCGAAGATCGTAACGCCCATCCGGGTGCCTCACCAGAAAATGCGCGCCGAGTTCAAACTTCTTGAAACGCCCTGCTGGCTGCTGAGGGAGGGCGGCTTCAAACCCGATCAGAAGAGACGGGGCTTGTGCATTTGCTCTGCCAGGATAGGGCGTCATATTATTGTATGCGGCAATCCCGTATCCGACGTCCCTGTTCCACCTGCGCCCCAGATATTCCGAAATGTTGAGATCCACCGACGCGCGAAAGCCGTTCCGCGGATCGATTTTTAAAATCACGAACGGCCTCGCTTCCTGCGCGACGAGCAGGACCTGCCGCCGCAAACAGGGATCATCCAGCATTGTGAGACCTCTGAAACCGGTTCCGCCTTTTACGTTAGAGCTCGGCACGGAACGCTGGAACACCTTTTTCCAAACCGGCGCTCCGCCATCCTGACGTTCATAGAGGCAGTCATAAGCGGCGGCATAAAGCGTGTTGCCGCACTCGGCAAAACTTGCCACCCGAATGGTTGCGAGGGTGGCCTCGGTATCCGGAGGCTTATCCCAGGCCTCAGGCGCAGGATTCCAGTGAATCTCCCGGAACTCGGAATCAAACACCCCGCTCCAGATTCCTCCGGGTTGATCGCCCTTCGGCACACCGGTTCCTGCAAAAACCCGTTCGGTCTTGGTCACCTTGTCCGTGTAGAGGAAAAAACCTCGTGCCTGTTGTCCTGGTGACCCGGCAGGGGCGAGCACACTTTTCTTCCAGGAACGGTCCCCCTCGATGCGGTAGAAGATTTCCGTTCCGCCGTCGCGATCCCGCCTCCACACGCCGGCCAAAAGCACCGACGTGGGCGGGATTCCTTTCCCGCGCATGTCGGAACGGAACGTCACGACGTCTAAGACGCTGATCGCCATGTAGGTCCGGGCACCTGCTCGCGGACCTGTCCCGATCCTGCCGTCTAACTGGAGGTCCACTCGCCACCGGGAGCTCGGGGCGTCGAGCACGAGCACTTGGGCGCCTGGAAGTTGCGGGCTCTCAGTCTCCGAATCGCTCCAATACCCGATGCCCGCGTAAAGCTTCCCACCCAGGCCGACAAGCGCGCGCGTCTCTGTGCCCCCGAGTTCACCGATGGCCGGGCTCAGCGAATCGACCGGAAGCGAGCGGCTCCAATGGAATTGCGGCATCGCGTGCGCATCTCCGCCTTGAGGCTGAGCGCAGGCACAGCTCCCCGCAACCAGTCCCAGACCGCTCGCAGCAAGTACCCTTACGCTTAACCCCATGCTTTCACTCCGCCGGTGATCTCACGGACCGCGAGCCGCTTAAGACCGGCGCGCCTGCATGTCATCGTCCGGCATGATTACGTCTCCGGGAACGGCTAACGGCTGGCACTCTATTCCGTCGTTTTCCCGTCGAAACGCTCGTCGTCTTTTTCCGCATCGGCACGGGTATGGTGGACAACGCCGTCCAAATGATTCGGCGGCGCATAAAGCGTGTAGAGCTTTAACGGGACATCGCCGGTATTGATGATATTGTGCCTCGCGCCTGCCGGGATCAGGAGCGCGTAGCCCGCGCCGATGGCCGTGCGCGCGCCATCGATAACGACCGCGCCCGAGCCTGCCTCCACGCGGAAGAACTGATCGAGTTTGTGGACTTCCTCCCCGATCTCCTCCTTGGGCTTCAACGACATGACGACCAGCTGACAGTTCCGCGCCGTGTAGAGCACCCGGCGAAACTCCGTATTCGTAACGGCGATCGTCTCGATGTTCTCCACGAACCCCTTTTTGGCGGTTCCCCCGGCTGTCGTGCGCATGGCCGCGCATCCCGTCAGATGGCCAACGGCGACGACCACGATGAGCCCGTTCATGATTGGATTGCTTTGCATCTGACGCGCTCCTTTCGTTTGCGGATCGACGTGCCTGGGCCCCGCCCCCGTGACGGACGGCCAGACAACGGTACGGCCAGCGTTGCATAAAACGCGGTCCCGTTCAATCACATTCGCCGGGGTTGCCGGTCGTTCCATTCCTTGCCGTACGGTTCGGCACGACCCTTGTCCCTTCAGATTTGAAGCGAGCCGCTTAAGCACGCCGAAGCCCGTCGATCCGCTGTTAAGCATCGGCTGCATCCGGCTTGTTCGACGCTTGGTCTGTTCGCCAGTCCCACCAGCCCTTCACACTCAGCGCCGTGAAGATCACGCAGGCCACCACCGTCGCCACACTGTGCGCGAGCATCCCAAACACAATCCATGCCAGGTTGGCCACGACACTGAGTATCCACCCGCTTTTCAGCTTCTTCCCGAGCAGATAGATGGACGTCGCGTTCAGCACCAGCGCCAGCCAGTCGATACAGTAGTACCTGACCATCGTTTCCCACATATTTCATTCACTCCCGCACGCCGTTTGCATGCTCCGTCCGATACAGGGCACACGATCCTTTAGCGAGCAACCTCGCGCCATCCCTATTTTGACTCCGCCTCTTTCTTCAAACGCTCCACGTCGAGTCCCTCGATCCAGCCGGCAAGATTGTCCCAGCTCGTATGAAATCCGAACCCGCCTTCCTTCATCTCCCGGACCGCCTCCTGCTTGGACCAGCCTTGAACAACGAGCCGATAGACCGCACACATAGCCCCCGTCCGGTCGGCACCGTGCTGGCAATGCACGAAGACCGGAGCGTTCTTCGGATCGGTTGCCAGCTGAAGGAATTTTACGGCATCTTCCCTTTCAGGGTGCCAGGCCTTCATGAAAATCTGCTCCTGCCGCAGGCCGGTGTTCCCGATTTCGTCGCGGTCCGAGTGGAACGCCCTCAAATTGAGGGCCGTCCGGATGCCCAGTTTCTCAAGCGCGCGCATGCCTGCCGCCGTCGGCTGATCACCCCGGTAAAGGGTTTCGCTGACCTTGTGCAGATTGGGAACCCCTTCGGCTTCAACGGGAACGGCCCAGGCAGGCGGCCGGTTATCGGCGGGCGGGTGCACGCCGCACCCGCAGAGCGTCAGCGTCATCGAAAGCAAGAGCATGCGTTTCATGGTTTCACCCGCCGTCCGATTTGGGGCTCCGCGCGTTGCGGACCGGATCCTCCGGCGCTTGGCCCGCCGTTTTTTTTCTGCATTCCGCTTTCACGCTCGCGGGAATGAAGGCTAAAGCGGCATAAATCATGCCCGGAACAATCAACAGGTCGTCCAGCTGTCCGAGAATCGGGATGAAGTCGGGAATGATGTCGACCGGCGACACGAGATAAGCGACGGCCCCGCCCAGCAGCCAGCGGGAAACCCTCGGCGTCCGCGGGTGGGTGAACAGCGCCCGATAATAGGCGAGCTCCCGTTTGGCTCTGTTAAGTAACTTCCTCACTTTTCCGCCCCGCGTGAAGACTATTCCATTTCGGCGGCGAGCCGGCCCAGCCACTCGTCGACCTTTTCGGACGGGACATCGATTTTGCGCGTCCGCATCTCCACCCGGGGATATCCGCCGACCTCGTCCTGCGAGTCGATGACGCGGCCCGTGCGCCCGATAAAATCCTGCATGATCCGCCGGTCGACCTCGTCCCGGTCCTTCGGGCGCGCGCCGGCATGCTGAATCACCGACGCCACGGCGTCTGCGGCCGGCAGGGCACGCAGCCCTGCGGGCCACACCGGCTTCTCGGCCAGGCGGTTGACCGCGCCGGAGACGAGCGGCGCCGGCGTGCCGTCCGCGCGGAAGGCCAGGTTGTCCTCGAGATAGGCATCGCCCCTTGTGCCCACAAGCGCCAGGTCCTTCCTGGTGCTGGCCCCGTGGACGAGCACATTCCCGACGATGCTCACGCGGCAGTTGGTCGGAGCGAGTTTCGCACCCTCCCACTCCTTCGGCGCGTAATTGAGCTGGATGGCGGCCGTGCCCGGATCGTAGATGACGTTGTTGACGATCACGCCGGTCGTGTGCGCCTTGAAGTACGGATTCCGCTGCACGTTGTGCGCGTACAGGTTGCCGATGACGGCGATGTCCTGGCAGAAGTCGTGGATCAGCGAGCCTTTCGAGTGTTCGCCCTTGGCGTGCGTGGCGTGGCTGAGCCCCTCGGCGATGATGCAGTTGCTGAAGGTGACCCGGTGCGCGGTGGCCTGCGGACCCTGGAGCCGCGCGCCCGACGCGCTCAGATTCTCGTCCACCGCCCAGCTCAGCGAGCAGTGATCGACGATGACGTTGTAGGCCTCGCCCCCGGCCGCGCACATGCCGTCCGGCTCCCACCCGCCGCCTTTGGGCAGGCCCGCGTCGCCCGGCCGCACGCGGAGATGTCGTACGATCACGTCATGCGTCTGTATGGAGACCGAGCCCCGGATCAGCGTGAGGCCGGGAGCGGGCGCGGTCTGGCCGGCGATCGTCAGAAAGGGCTCGGTCACCTTCAGCGTTTGCTTCTTCAGGTCCACCACGCCGCCGACTTCGAACACGACGATGCGCGGCCCTTTGGTTTCCAGCGCGGCACGCAGCGACCCCGGCCCTGCGGCATCCAGGTTCGTGACGCGGATGACCTGTCCGCCGCTGCCCCCGCGCGCCTCAGCAAAGCCCGTGGCGACGGGCGTCTCGGCGGCGCACAGCTCGCACGTCAGCGCCACCGCCGCCAGCGTCTTGGACACGTCTCGAATTCTCATGGGTTGCGCTCCTTGCTATTGTTGCCGAGGAGGGTAGCAAAGCCCGCGCTACGGTTCAAGCGCGGGCACGCACGGGCGCACAGGCGATTCACTGGCCGGCCCTCAATGTAGAGCCGTGAGAACCAGGCCCTGAGCCGGCTGAAGCCGGCACTACATGCCAGCGAGACCGCACGTTGTACCGGCTTTAGCCGGCCCCAAGCACTAGGAGACGTATATAGCAAATGAGCACCGAATCGCCGTTGCGCCCGGCACGCACGCCGCCGGGACCGCGCCGCGCCTCCCGAAAAATGAAAGAGCCGGAGCTTGCCCTCCGGCTCTTTTTATGTGCCATGCGCGTCCCTGCGCAGGGCCGATGTGCCGCGTCGAGCCTAGTACTGCACGACCGCCAGCGGCTGGCCCTTGGAGACCACCGCTCCGTGCTCGACCAGGAACTTCACAACCTTCAAGGGTTTGTCGGCCTTGATCTGGTTGAAGAGCTTCATGGCTTCGACGATGCAGAGCGGATCGCCCGCCTTCAGGCTGTCGCCATCTTTGGCCAGCACCGGTTTGCCCGGACCGGGCGAGCGGAAGAACGTGCCGTTGAGCGGCGCGTTGATCGTCGGACCGGCCACGGCGGGCGCTTCGGCCTTCTTCGCGGGCGCGGCCGCAGGCGCCGCGGCAGCGGCCACCGGCAGGTCGGCGAGCGTGAGCGGTGCGGTCCCGGCCGCGAAGCCCAGGCGGCTCGCGAGCCCGGCCACCAGCTTGCCGATCTCCGCGAACTTCAGCGTCTCGTCGCTCGGCGTCGGCGCGGCCACCTCGGCCTTCGGCGCGGCGGCCTCGGGCTGCTTCTGCACGCCCGCGCCCTCGAGGTCGGCCGGGATCGGCTCGCGCTGATCCGCCGGCTTGGCGCGCCACTTGAAGTAACCCAGCGCCACCTCGGGGAAGAGGCAATACGACAGGATGTCCTCTTCCTTCTGGAGCAGCTTGGAATCGATCTGCGCGGCCGCGTCGGCCAGACCGGGCTTGAGCAGGTCCGCCGGACGGCAGGTCACCGGCTTCTCGTCCTTCAGGATTTTCTTCGCGAGCTTGGCGTCGATCGGCGCGGGGGAACGGCCGTAAAGGCCCTTCACGTAATCGCGCGTCTCCTGCGTGACCATCTCGTAGCGCTCGCCGGCCAGCACGTTGAGCACCGCCTGCACGCCCACGATCTGGCTGGTCGGGGTCACGAGCGGAGGATAGCCCATGTCTTTGCGCGTGCGCGGCAGCTCTTCCAGCACTTCGGGCAGGCGGTCCAGCGCGCCCTGCTGCTGCAGCTGCGAGCGCAGGTTGGAGATCATGCCGCCGGGGATGTGGTGCTCCAGCACGTCCGCGTCCACCGACTCGCCGAGTCCGGCGGAAGGCTCGCGCACCTTCTTGAGCGACTTGAAGTGGGCGTTGGCCTTGGCCACCATCTTGTGATCCAAGCCCGTGTCATACCCCTCGCTCTCGAGGATCGCCACCAGCGTCTCGGTCGGAGGCTGCGAGGAGAAACCCGACATGGTCGAGACCGCGGTGTCGATCGCGCCCGCGCCGGCCTTGATCGCCGAGAGGTACATGGCCACGGCCATGCCGCTGGTCATGTGCGAGTGAAGCTGCACGGGCACTTTGACGGCCTTGACGAGCGCGGAGATCAGCGCCGTGGCCGCGCCCGGCGTCAGGATGCCGGCCATGTCCTTGATGCACAGCGTGTCGATGCCCATCGCCTCTTGCTCTTTGGCGATGGCGACGAACTTCTCGACCGTGTGCACCGGGCTGTAGGTGTAGCAGATCGTGCCCTGCGCGTGGCCGCCGTACTTCTTGACCGCCTTGATCGCCTTTTCGAGATTGCGCGTGTCGTTCAGCGCGTCGAAAATGCGGAAGATGTCCATGCCGTTTTCGCAGGCGAGGGCGATGAAGCGCTCGACCACGTCATCCGGATAGTTCTTGTAGCCCAGGATGTTCTGGCCGCGCAGCAGCATCTGCAGCGGGGTCTTCTTGCAGACCGACTTGATCTGGCGCAGGCGCTCCCAGGGGTTCTCGCGCAGGAAGCGCAGGCACACGTCGAACGTCGCCCCGCCCCAGCACTCCAGAGAATAGTAGCCCGTGCGGTCCACCTCGTCGGCGATCGCGAGGATGTCGTCCGTGCGCAGGCGCGTGGCCCACAGGGACTGGTGCGCGTCGCGCAGCGTGGTGTCGGTGATGCGTACGCGCGGTTTCGCGGCAGCCGCGGCAGGAGCCGTCTTTTTGGTCTCAACAGTTTTCTTCATAAATCATCGTCTCCTTATGCTGGGAAAAAACAGAGTGGCATTGTGACATTTTTCGCAAAATTGTCACGCACAATTTTCGTCAGTCCGCCCGCGTCGGCATCGGGACGGAACGCGAGGCCGCCGGAGCCTTCCGGCCGGAACCGCGCCGCCCCGGCAGACGGCGCGAAAAAAAATCTTCTCGCGCTTGACCGATCCGATCATGATCCGGTAGTATCGATACTTAATTATTCATTGTGGCCGGGAACTGCCGCACCGGAGGCGGCACGGTCAGCCGGGCAGGCTTATTCAGGGGACTTATGACACAGGACTTGCAGCAGTTGTTGGAGAAAATCCAGCGCGACGGCGTGGACAAAGCCAAGACCGAGGCGGATAAAATTCTGGAGGCGGCGCATGCGCAAGCCAAGGCGCTCACCGCATCCGCCCGCGCCGAGGCGACAAAGATCACGTCCGACGCCCGGGTCGAGGCCGAGGCCTTCGAGCACCGCGCCGAAGAGACCGTACGCCAATCCGCCCGCGACACCCTGCTGAACGTGGAGAAGGCCGTCACCGCGCTGTTCGTCAACCTGTTGCTCAAGGACGTCAACACCGCCCTGAACAGCACCGAGCTGGTCTCCGGCCTCGCGGTCGAAGCGGTCCGGGCCTATCTCAGCGGCAAGAGCCCGGTCGAGATCGCCGCGGCCGCTCCGCTGGCCGACGCGCTGCGCGTGAAGCTCGCCGCCGAAGCCGCCAACGGCGTGACCGTGGTCACCGACGACACCACCGGCGCGGGCTTCCGCGTCCGGCTCGCGAACGGGCGCGTCGAGCACGCCTTCACCGGCGCGGCGGTTGCCGAAGCCCTGGCCAAAAACCTCCGCCCCCGCCTGGCCGCCCTGATGAAGGCGAATTGACCCCTGACCCCAGCCTGCTCTCACACGGTTGAATGAATCCTCCCTCATGAGCCTCCTCTACCTAATCCCCAGCCTGCCGATGCTCAGTCTCGACGCCGCACCCGGCATCACGCCCGCGAAGTTTATCGAGGCCTGCCGCGAGCAGCTCAGTGCCGGCGACGCGGCCCTGGCCGAGGCGCTGTTGTACGGACGGCCTGCGGTCCACCCCTTCGCGGCGGCCCTGCAAGACAAAGAGACCATCCTGCGCAACGCCGTCGCCCGCGCCCGCGCCCGCCTCTCCGGCACGGACGCCGCGCGCTGGACGCGCCCCGCCGAAGGCTGCGACGGCCAGATCGAAACTGAAGTCGAAGACGCCTTCCTGGAGTCCGACCCGCTGGCGCGGGAGAAGGCCCTGGATAAGGTGCGCTGGCTGATCGCAGACGATTTGCAGGGTCCCGACCCGCTCAGCGTGAAAGTCGTTTTCGCCTATGCGGTCAAACTCGCGCTGATCACCCGCTGGACCGGATTCAGCGCGGAGCAGGGGCGCCAGACGTTCGAGGCCCTGACCCGCGTCCCCCTCACCCTTTGACCCGTAACCTTTAACCCGTAACCTGTAACTCTTTGCAGCACTCTTATGGAAACAACAGGAAAAATCGTCGGTGTGAACGGCAACATGATCACCGTCGCGTTCGACGGCGCCGTCGCGCAGAACGAGGTGGGCTACGCCTGCCTCGAGCAGGACGGCACCACCCAGCGCCTGATGAGCGAGATCGTCCGCATCCGCGGCCGCCTGGCGGACATGCAGGTCTTCGAGGACACGCGCGACTTGCAGATCGGCGACACGGTCATCTTCTCCGGCCATCTGCTGTCCGCCGAACTCGGGCCGGGCTTGCTGAAGCAGATTTATGACGGCCTGCAGAACCCTCTGCCCCAGCTCGCCGCGCAGTGCGGCTTTTTTCTCCAGCGCGGCACCTACCTGAACGCGCTCGACCGTCAGACGGCGTGGGCCTTCACCCCCGCCGCCCGCCCCGGCGACCGTCTCACCGCGGGCGAGACGCTCGGCACCGTCCCGGAAGGCATCTTCAAGCACCGCATCATGGTGCCGTTCACCCTGCGCGGCGTCTACACCGTCAAGCGCGTCGCGCCCGCCGCGGACTACACGGTCGAGCAGGAGATCGCCGTGCTCACCGACGCCGACGGCGTCGACCACTCCGTCACGATGCTGCAGCGCTGGCCCGTGAAACTCCCCGTCACCTGTTTCGCCGAACGCCTCAAGCCGGTCGACACCATGACCACGCGCGTGCGCCCGGTCGACACCTTCTTCCCGGTGGCGCTCGGCGGCACCTACTGCATCCCCGGCCCCTTCGGCGCGGGCAAGACCGTGCTGCAGCAGATCACCTCGCGCTACGCCGACGTGGACATCGTGGTGCTGGCCGCCTGCGGCGAACGCGCGGGCGAGGTCGTCGAGACCCTGCGCGAGTTTCCGGAGCTCCACGACCCGCGCACCGGCAAGTCGCTGATGGACCGGACGATCATCATCTGCAACACCTCCTCCATGCCCGTGGCCGCGCGCGAAGCCTCGGTCTACACCGCCGTCACCCTCGCCAGCTACTACCGCCAGATGGGGCTGAACGTGCTGCTGCTCGCCGACTCCACCTCGCGCTGGGCGCAGGCGCTGCGCGAGCTCTCCGGCCGCCTGGAAGAGATCCCCGGCGAAGAGGCCTTCCCCGCCTATCTCGAATCGCTCATCGCCAACTTCTACGAGCGCGCCGGACGGGTGCGCCTCAAGGACGGCACCACCGGCTCGGTCACCATCGGCGGCACCGTCTCGCCCGCCGGCGGCAACTTCGACGAGCCGGTCACCCAGGCCACGCTCAAGGTGGTCGGCGCGTTCCACGGCCTCTCCCGCGCCCGCTCCGACGCCCGCCGCTTTCCGGCCATCGACCCGCTCGAGAGCTGGAGCAAATACAGGAGCGTCATTGAAAAAGAGCGCGTGGAGGCTCTGCGCGCGATCCTGCGCCAAGGCAGCGAGGTCGCCCAGATGATGAAGGTCGTCGGCGAGGAGGGCACCAGCATCAACGACTTCGTGACCTATCTGAAAGGGGAGCTGCTCGACGCCGTCTATCTGCAGCAGAACGCCTTCAACGAGGTCGACGCGGCCACGCCGGCCGACCGCCAGCGCGAAATGTTCGCCGTGGTCGAACGGGCCATGCTCGCCGATTATCCCTTTGCGGACAAGGGCGTCTCGCGCAAATTCTTTCAGGCCGTGACGCAGGCGTTCATCGACTGGAACCAGACCGCGGCCGACGCGCCCGACTTTGCCAGCCGGCGCGAAACGATCGAGCGGACGATTGAGGAGGCTTCCCGCCATGCATAAGGTTTACCACACCATCGACAACCTTGCGGGCAGCGTCATCACGCTGCGGGCCGAGGGCGTCAAGTACCGCGAGCTCGCCGAGGTCACCTCGCGCGCCGGCACCTCGCTGGCGCAGGTCATCAAGCTCGACGGCGGCGCGGTCACCCTCCAGGTGTTCGCGGGCGCCCGCGGCGTGGCGACCGACGGGCGCGTGCGCTTCCTCGGCCATCCCATGCGCGTGCACTTCTCCGACGCCCTGCTCGGGCGCGCCTTCACCGGCAGCGCCGTGCCGCGCGACAAGGGCCCGGTCCTCGCCGACCACCTGATCGACATCGGCACGCCGTCCGTCAACCCGGCCAAGCGCATCATGCCGCGCAACATGGTCCGCACCAACATCCCGATGATCGACGTCTTCAACTCGCTGGTCGAGTCGCAGAAGCTGCCGGTCTTCGCCCGCGCGGGCGAGCCCTACAACGCGCTGCTCGCGCGCATCGCCCTGCAGGCCGAGGTCGACATCATCATTCTCGGCGGCATGGGCCTGAAATACGACGACTACCTCTATTTCCGCGACACGCTCGAGGAGAGCGGCGCCCTCTCCCGCACCGTGATGATCGTCCACACCGCCTCCGACCCGATCGTCGAATGCATGCTCGTGCCGGACATCGCCCTCGCCTCGGCGGAGCAGTTCGCTCTGCAGGGCAAGAAGGTGCTGGTGCTGTTGACCGACATGACCAGCTTCGCCGACGCCATGAAGGAGATCGCCATCACCATGGAGCAGATCCCCTCCAACCGCGGCTACCCCGGCGACCTCTACTCGCAGCTCGCCTCGCGCTACGAGAAGGCCGTGGACTTCGAGGGCGCGGGCTCCATCACCATTCTCGCGGTGACCACCATGCCCGGCGACGACGTGACCCACCCGGTGCCGGACAACACCGGCTACATCACGGAAGGCCAGTTCTATCTCCGCAACGGGCGCATCGAGCCCTTCGGCTCCCTCAGCCGCCTCAAGCAGCATGTGAACAAGGACACCCGCGAGGACCACCGGACGATCATGGACGCCATGATCAAGCTCTACGCCTCCTTCAAGGAGACGCAGGAGAAGCAGTCCATGGGTTTCCGCATGACCGAATGGGACGGCAAGCTGCTGAAATACGGCGTGCGCTTTGAGCGCGAAATGATGGATCTCTCCGTGAACATCCCGCTTGAAAAGGCGCTGGACCTCGGCTGGCAGATCCTCGCGGACTGCTTCAACCCCGACGAGGCCGGCATCCCCACCAAGCTGATCTCCAAGTTCTGGCCGAAGAAATGAACCGTTACCCGTTACACGTTACCCGTTACACGTTGCCCGTTACAGGTCAACCGGAACAACAGCCTGTAACGTGTAACCAGTAACCAGTCACCTGTTCCCCTAACATCTCCCACACCATGGCGAAAATCAAACTCACCAAGACCGAGTTGAAGGCGCAGAGCGACGCGCTCAAGCGCTTCCAGCGTTTTCTGCCCATGCTGCAGCTCAAGAAGCAGCAGCTGCAGGCAGAGATCGCCGCCATTGCCACGCGCCTCGATGAGGTCGCCGCGCGCGAGTCCGCCGCCTTCGGCTCCCTCTCCGGCTGGGTCAAGCTGTTTTCCGAAACCGGGGTCAAGCTGGAAAGCCTGGTCACGGTCGACCGGGTGGTGACCGATACCAGCAACATCGCCGGCGTGACCATTCCCGTCTTCAACCGGATCGACACCACGGTCGCCGAAATCGACCTTTTCGCCACACCCGCCTGGTTCGACGCGGCGGCCAAGACGCTCGTGTCGATCCTCGGCCTGAAGGCCGAGCGCGTCGTGTTCGCGAAGCAGCACGAGCTGGTCACGGCCGAGCTGCGCACCACCTCGCAACGCGTGAACCTGTTCGAGAAGGTGAAGATCCCCGAGTGCCGCGAGCACATCCGCGTCATCAAGATCGCCATCGGCGACGCGCAGACGGCCTCGGTCACGCGCGGCAAGATCGCAAAGAGCCGCCACCGCCAGGCCGCGGCGGAGGACGCCGCATGATCGTTCCCATGAAACACATCACGCTCCTGTGCGTGGAGGCTGACCGCGCGCAGGCGCTCGAGCGCCTGCGCGAACTGCAGGCCGTGCACCTCAACCTCGCGGCCGCCGACTCCGTGCCCTACCGTCACGCGCAGGCCAACCTCGCCGCGGCCCAACAGGCCTTGCGCCTTCTGGCGGACGCCCGTGCCGACAAGCCGGTGATGCCGACGACCATCGGGCCGCATAAAGTCAGCGGCTACGAGACGGGCGTCGAGGCCCTGCTCGACGCACCCCTCCCCGTGCTCGCGGGAGACGCGGCCGAAAATGTCAAAGCGGTCATCCGCCTCGCCGAGCTGAGGCAGGCGCTGGTCAACGAGGCCGAGCGGCTCAGCGTCGACATCGCCCTGTACCTGCCGTTCGGGGACTTCGACGTCACCCTGCCCGCACGGCTCACGGCGCAGGGCCTTCCGGTCCAGCTTTTCCGCGATCCGGTCAACACCACCTTTGTGGAGCCCGACGGCGTGCTGATTGAAGAGTTCGGCGCCGACGACCAGTTCACCTACTGCGTCATGGTCGGCAAGGGCGAGATCCCGACGACCTGCGAAAAGCTCGCCCCGCCCGAAGCCCCCGTCTCCGTCCTGCAGGCGCGGTACACGCAGGTGCTCGAAAAGGCCGCGCGCATCGCCGCGCGCCTGAAGCAGGCCGCCGCGGACACCGCCGGCCTCACGCGCGAAACCGTGCGCCTGACCGACGCCACGGATTTCGCCACGGCCGCCGACACGATGCAGACGCGCGGCGCGGTGGCGTGGATCACCGGCTGGATGCCCGCCGAGCTCGAGGACGCCGTGCGCGACGCCGCCGCCCAACACGCGTGGGGCCTGCTGCTCCGCGACCCCGAACCGGCGGACCTGCCGCCCACCCTTCTGCGGCCGCCCGCCCTGTTCCGCCCCATGCTGGCGATTTTCGACGGGCTGGGCATTACGCCGGCTTACAACGAAACCGACGTCACCGTGCCCTTCTTCTGCTTCTTCAGCATCTTTTTCGCGATGCTGGTCGGCGACGGCGGCTACGGCGCGCTGATCCTGATCCTGACCCTGTTCCTCCGGCGAAAATGGCCCGACGCGCCGCGGGCCCCCTTTGCCCTGCTCACCTTCTTTTCGGCCGCGACCATCGTCTGGGGCATCATTTCCAACACGTGGTTCGGAACCCATCCGCTGGCGGTCGACCACGCGGTCAGCCGTTGGCTCAACCACCCGGAAGAGGGCATCAAGCACATGATGCTGGTCTGCTTCGCCCTCGGCGCGCTCCACCTCTCGATCGCGCGGGTCTGGACCGCGGCCAGCCTCTTCCCCGACACCAAATGCATCGCGCAGCTCGGCTGGCTCGGGGTGGTCTGGTTCATGTTCTGCGTCTCGTGCGCCGTGGTCAGCATCTTTCCGACGCCGCCCTTCATGTACGCGGTCTTCGGGGTGTCGCTCTTCCTGATCTTTTTCTTCTCGTTCAGGAAAGACGAGCTCAAAGAGCACGGTATCGAACTCGGCATCATGCCGCTGAATATCGTCGGCTGCCTCGGCGACATCATCTCCTATGTGCGTCTCTTCGCGGTCGGCCTGGCCTCCGTCAAGCTCGCTGAGAACTTCAACAGCATGGCGCTGGACCTGAACCTGCCGCTCTGGCTCAAGATCGTGCCGATGCTGCTCATCCTGCTGATCGGCCACGGGCTCAACTTCGCCATGGCCGGCCTCAGCATCCTGGTTCACGGCGTGCGTCTGAACACGCTGGAGTTCTCGAACCACAAAGGCGTCTCGTGGTCCGGCTTCGCCTTCAAGCCGTTCAAACGCAAAGCCGACGCCATGAAGTGACCCCTTTTTCAACCCACTGAACCTCACACACCAAACGGAGAATGAACATGAATCCTGAAGCAATTACGGCCATGAACTATGGGATGGGTGTCGCCGGAGCCGCCATCTGTCTCGGACTCAGCGCGACGGGGTCTGGCCTCGGCTCCGGTTTCGCCGGCACCGCCGCGTGCGGCGCGTGGAAGAAGTGCTACGCGCAAAACAAGCCCGCGCCCTTCATCCTGCTCGGCTTTGTCGGCGCGCCCCTCACGCAAACGCTCTACGGCATGATCCTGATGTTCGCGATGCTCGGCAAAGCGAACGCCGGACTGCCCATCCTGATGCTCGGCATCTTCTCGGGCCTCGCGATCGGCATCTCCGCCCTGCTCCAGGGCCGCGCCGCCGCGGCCGCCTGCGACGCGCAGGCCGAGACCGGCCAGGGCCTGACCAACTACTTCGGCGCGCTCGGCATCATCGAGACCGTGGCCATCTTCACCCTGGTCTTCAGCATGTTCGCGGTTTTCCAGATCAAGGTTTAAGCCCCATGCCCAAAGACCACTACACGTTAGACGACCTCAGGAACATCCCCCGCCGGCACGACTCCTTCGTCGGCATCGACTCGGACGGCTGCGTGTTCGACACCATGAGCGTGAAGCAGAAGGTGCACTTCCACCCGCTCATCATCCGGTACTGGGGTCTGGAGGCGTGCGAGAAAGAGTTCCGCGCCTGCGCCGAATTCGTCAACCTCTACTCGCGGTTCCGCGGCATCAACCGCTTCCCCGCGCTGCTGCACGAGTTCGAGCTGTTCATCGACTACCCCGGCGTCAAGGAATCGGGAGTCCCGCTGCCGAAGCTGGACGCGCTGCGCGCCTATGTCAACTCCGGCCTGCCGCTCGGCAACCCCTCGCTCAAGGCCGAAGCCGAACGCACGCGGGACCCCGAGCTGATCCGTCTCTACGACTGGAGCCTGGCCATCAACGCCGAGATCGACGCGAACATGGAGCCCGTGCCGGCCTTCGCCTGGGCCCTGTCGGCGCTGGAGCTGATCCGCACCCGGAGCGACGCCATCGTGGTCTCGCAGACCCCTGAACAGGCGCTGGTCAAAGAGTGGAACCTGCACCGGCTCCACGACTACGTGAGCCTGATCGCGGGGCAGGAGCTGGGCACCAAGGTCGAGCACCTGCAGACCGCCACCCGCGGCAAATACGCCGCGGACAAAGTCCTGATGATCGGCGACGCGCAGGGCGACCGGGCCGCGGCCCAAAAGGCCAGCGTGCTCTTCTTCCCGATCAACCCGGGCCACGAGGAGGCGTCGTGGGAGCGCTTCTGCAAAGAGGGGTACGCCAAGTTCCTCGACGGCACGTTCGAGGGCGCCTACGCGCAGCAGCTGGCGGAGGAGTTCAACGGCTTGCTGCCCGAAATCCCGCCGTGGCGGCGCTGACCGCTGCCGTGTCCTGACGCGGCCAACCGGGACGGAGCCTGACCGGCTCCGTCCCTTTTTGTGCCGCGCTCATCCGCATGCGTGTTTGTCCTATCTCAATTGACAGCAATCCCCCTACTGAGCCATAATGGTTTTACGTACCTGATGATTGCTCAGCTTGGTAAACAAGGGGATTCCGATGAACAGCCATGCACTTGCGCTGACTTTGACGGTGTGTTTTTGCGGGGTACTCCGCTCCGCCGCCGGGACCGTCGCCCACTGGCAGTTTGACGACGGCGTGCCGACCAACACGGCCGCCACGCTAGTCACCGAGACCAACGCGCCGACGCTGAACGCGACGGCCACAATAAACGGAACCGGCAGCATCCCCCGTTTCAACGCCGATGTGCCGGGCTCACGCATCTGGAGCGCTTTCGGCGGCACGCTGATCAACGCGACAAACAGCTCCTCGCTGCGGCTCGTCAACGCGGGTCTTCCCGTCGACACAAATTCCAACAACGGCGGTTGCGCCCGGGTGACCGACAACGACCCGCTGCTGCGGCCAACCAACCTGACGGTCGAGGTCTTTGTCAAGATCGACCGGCTGGTCAACTACCCGCTCATCATCGGCAAGTCCCGCGCCGACGGTGGCGGCACCAGCTGGAACTTCGACATGGACAACGCGTGCAAACCGCGTGTTCGAATCGACTCGTCGCCGCTCGGCGGTCCAACTACGAACGGCACCCCCGGGTGGAACCAGTCATGGAGTTCGAGCGTCAGCGTCAATGACGGCCAGTGGCACCATCTGGCCTTCACCTACGCGCAAACGAACAAGAGTATCAAGATCTATGTGGATTACGTCCTGCGCGGCACCGGTAACGCCTTCAGCAACCTCGTCTACGACTCGCGCGAGATGCGCATCGGCCAGGGTGCGGGCGGACGCGCCTTCGACGGCTGGTTCGACGAGATCCGCATCACCGACGACGTGTTGCTCCCCGAGCAGTTCATGACCGTGAGCGAACCCTCCTCCACGCGCGGCTACTGGACCTTTGACGACGGCGCGGCCGGCACCACGGCCGGCACGCTGACCAACACCTTCTACGCGCCCCTGATGCACGGCACGGCGGGGACGACCGGCGGCGCCAAACCGACCTTCTCCGCTGAACGGCCACCCGCCACCACGGCGCGCATCTCGGACGGCAAGTCCGGCCCGGTGGTCAACCTGAACAGCGGCTCGCTGCTCTTCGTCAACGCCGGCCTGCCCGCCAGCAGCAACTCCCTGGCGGGCGGTGTCGTCACGCTACCCGGATCGACCTTTGCCTCGCAGATGACGAACTTCACGGCCGAGGCGTTCGTCAAGGTCAACCGCCACGTCCTCTACCCGCAGATCATCGGCAAGTCGCGCGCCAGCGGCCTGAGCTGGTCGCTGGCTCTCAACCCCTCCGGCAACCTGCGCGCCCGCTTCGACACCCAGAACCTGCCCGACATCACCACCGGCAACAACCAGTCCTTCGACTCCTCGGCCTTTCTCGAGGACGGCAAGTGGCACCACGTGGCCCTGACCTACGACTACCCCACGAAAACGGTCCGGATGTACAAGGACTATGTGATGGTTCTTGAGGGCGCCACGACCAACCCGCTCTATACCGACAGCGGCAACTTCCAGATCGGCGCCGGCGACATGGCCTTCGACGGCTGGATCGACGAGGTGCGTCTCACCGACCGCGTGCTTGCGCCTGGCGCGTTTCTGTACACGGTGCCCGTCATGGGCACGCTCCTCTCGATCGACTAGCGCCGTATCCCGTAAATACCTGGGACATTTTCATCTTAATCACAATCTTAATCTTAATCTTGACCGGTGTCCTCCTGCCCTCACGGACCTGCGACGCGCGCGTAAGACGAGGATGACAATTAGGAACAGGATTGGGATTACGACTAAGCTTGGGTGTAAGATCAGGATTGGGACAGGGAATTGAAAGCAGGCTTTTCGCCTGTAAAAAAGGGGAACATCATGAGGGGAAAGCTCCGGGGATATGCCGCAACCGCCCTTGCGGCCGGCGTGGTTTTGACGACAGGCTTAACGCTTGGCGCGGAGGAGGCCAAGACCTTCGCCTTCAAGGATCAGCCCGGCCAGGCGCTGGATGTGCTGTGCGACGGCAAAACCGTGGGCCGCTACATGTACGCGCACGACACCTCCACACCCGCGAAAAAGAACGAGACCTACAAGCCCTTTCTGCACGTGTTCGACGCCGAGGGCAAGGCCCCCATCACTAAAGGGCCGGGCGGCGAATATACCCACCACCGCGGCATCTTCATCGGCTGGAACAAGATCAGCTTCAATGGCAAGAGCTACGACCGCTGGCACATGAAGGGCGGCGAACAGGTCCACCAGAAGTTTTCGGCGCAGGCCGCCGACGCGGAGAAGGCCACCTTCACCTCGCTCGTCAACTGGAACGACGAGGCGGGCCAGCCGATCGTCGAAGAGGCCCGCACCCTGACCTTCCGCCGCGCGCCCGCGCCGGCCTATGTGCTGATCGACTTCCAGTCGGTCATCAAGGCGCCCAACGGCGACGTCGTGCTCGACGGCGACCCGGAGCATGCGGGCATCCACTTCCGTCCGGCCAGCGAGGTCGACCGCGCGAAAACGGCCTACACCTATGCCGGCGAGAAGGTCGACCCGCACAAGGCGGCCGACCTGGCATGGATCGGGGAGACCTTCGCGCTGAACGGCAAAAGCTACAGCGTGGCGGAAATGAACCACCCGTCCAATCCCAAGGGCACGCGCGTCTCGGCCTACCGCGATTACGGGCGCTTCGGCATGTTCCCGGCCACCGCCATCAAGTCCGGCGAGTCGTTCACCTTCAACTACCGCTTCCTGGTGGCCGAAGGCGAGATGCCCTCTGCCGAGGTGCTCCAAAAGGCCTGCAACGCCTTCACCGGTCAGACCGCGGCCACGCCGGCCGTCACCGTCAAGCCGGCCGAGAAGCCCGCGCCGACCAAGGCCAAAGAGCCGAAGACGGGCGCCAAAAAGCCCGCCGCAAAATAGGCGTTAGAAGCCAGGGGCAAAGCGAAAAGGGGCGGCCTGATACAGGCCGCCCCTTTTCGCTTCACAGGCCCGCTCACATCACCCGGATGAGCGTGCCGTGCGCGATATAAATGTAGCCCGCCGCATTGATGCCCACATGCTTGCCGTCCGCGCGGATAAGCTGAAGCTGGCCCGCACTCAGCGTCGGCAGAAAGCGCAGGGTCGTCGGGCCGAGCGTGCCCGTCAGGTTCAGCTGGCCGCTCCACGTGTCGGTCCCTTGACTCGAGACCGTCAGCTTGCCGGCGTCCAGCGCGAGCGTGCTGTCCGCCGTGAGGACCAGCGAGGCGACGGTATTGGTTTTGCCGGCGACATCCAACGTCCCGCCCGCGAGCACCAGCGTCGTGTTGGTGGGAATCGCGTTGTTGAAACCGATCTTCAGGGTGCCGTTGCTGACGGTCGTCGCGCCCGAATACCAGTTGCGGTTGGTGAGGTTCAGCGTGCCGGTCCCGCCCTTCACCAGCGCGAACTTGCCCGCCAGCACGCCGCCGAAATCCGTTGTGGCCGACTGATTGATCGTCAGCGTCACGGCCGTGGCGCTGCTGTTGGTCACCATGGCGTTGCCGCCGCTGTCCCCGCTGTTCTTCAGTCCGCCGATGGTCTGGTCAAAGCCGTTGAGGTCAAAGGCCGTATAGTCGTAGTTGTTGGCGCTGGACCAGTGCACGTCCAGCATCGAGACCGCCGGCAGCGTGTTCGCCGCTCCGGCGAAGAGCGTTCCGCGGACGATCTCCGTGTTGCCGGCATAGGTGTTCTGTCCTTTTAAGACGGTCCCGCGCAGCCGGTCGTTCGGATGGGAACTGGCCTGCAAGGCGCGGTTGGCGCCACCGTCGCTGACCACACCGCTGATGATCAGGTTGCCACCGTCCTGAGCGCCCACGCGCGCCCCGCTGGCGGCCAGAAAAACGGGTCCCGACCACTCGGCTGTGGCGTTGACTCCCGCCTGCAAAGCCCCGCGGTTCACTTGGGGCGCGGAGGGAGGCACGGGTGTCACCGTCATGCCGGCCCCGCTGATGGTCACAGCCTCGCCCGTGACGGTCACACCGTTGGTCAACTCCAACTGGCCGCCGGCAGTGACAACCGTCCCGCCCGCCGTGCTGCCGAGCGCATGATTGTCGCCGACCCGCAAGATGCTGTCCGCGACGGTGGTGACCCCGTCGTAGGCGTTGGAGCTGGCCAGTATCAACACGCCCGCTCCTCGTTTGGTCAGAGCTCCGGCACCCGTCAGCGTCTTGAGGACCGTGAAGGTGTTGGTGGTATCCGGCACCTCCAGCGTGCCGCCGCCCGCCGCCAGGGTGACGCCCCGGTTGTCGGCGCTGAAAACGAAGTTGCTGAAGCTCCTCAGGGTGCCGCCGTCGAAGGTGATCTGGTCCGGCACGAACCCCGCGGGCATCACGCCCAGCGTATCCTCCGAGGGGATAATCAGCTTGCCGTTGATGATCGTCGTGCGGCCCGTGTAGCTGCCCGCGTTTTTCAGCGTGAAGCTGCCGGTTCCCGTCTTGGTGAAGTCGCACCCGGTCACAATCCGGCCATCGTATGCGGTCGTCTGAGAACCTCTGATCCTCAGAGAAACGGCCACGCCCGAGCCGTTCGTCAGCACGAGGTCATTGGTGCCGACCAGCCCGCCGAAGTTGACCACCGTGTTGGTGCCCAACGCCAGCACGCCCATCGCGCCGTCGCCGGTGTTGAAGGTGCTGTCCTGAAGCGCCCAAGGTCCGACCAGAGCCAACCGGCCATCACGTACCACCGTCTGCCCCGTAAACGGGTTAATGTTGCCAGAGAGCGTCAAGGTGTTGGTTCCGCTTTTCGTGAGATTGATGTTACCGTACAAAACACCCGCATATGTATATGGATTACGGTTGTTAACGGTCAACGTGGAGGTCACCGCTGTGGAGTTGCTGATCGACCACGGCATGTTGCCATCCTGCGTGATGCCGGCCACCGTCTGGTTCATGCCGTTCAGATCGAGCACCGCATATTGCAAGCTCGATCCGTTCCCTAAACGTAAAACGGTATTGGTCGGCAGACGATTGTCGCCGCCGCTGAGCCTGACGGTGCCAACCACGATCTTCGTCTCACCCTTATAGGTATTGGGTCCGGCCAGAACGACGGGGCCGCCGAGGTCCCCATTGCGAATGCCCAAGTTAAAGGTGTTCACACCGTCGTCAATCACTCCGGAGACGACGAGGATGCCGTTGGCAGGAGTAACGCCAATACGCGAATCCGTCGTTCCAATCATAATCGTCCCCGCCCAGGTGTTGCTACCGGCGTACACCTGCAGCGCGCCGTTGTTGTTGCCGCCGTTGCCGTTGATCGTCACGACCTCGCCCGTCACCGACACCCCACCGAGTTCCAGCCGATAGCTGTTGCCGACCGTCGTGCCGCCCGCGGCCGATCCCAGCGCGCGGTCATGCGTGATGCGCAGAAACCCGGAGTTCACGGAGGTCGCACCCTCGTAGGTGTTGTCGCCGGCAAGGACAACCGTAGTGGCCCCGCTTTTGACCAAGCCGCCGCTGCCGCTCAGGACGCCGTTCAGCAAAAGGTTCCCGCTGCCCGCGTTCAGCGTGCGCGTGCCGGCGAGGAGCATGTCCATGTCGAGCTGCTGGTTGTCCCCGTCGTTATTGGCAATGTTGCCGCCGAGCGCGATGCGGTTGCCCGTGAGGCGGAACGGGCCCGCGCCGCTGTTGAAGGTGATGTTGGTGAACGGCGTATCTGCCGCGAGGTCATTGACATTCGTCAGCCGCGCCGTGCCGCCGAAGGCCAGCGACTCATTGCCGACAAGGGTGAACCCGCCCCAGTTGTTGCTGGCGCTCCAGGTATCGTTCTCTCCGCCGCCGTTCCAGGTGCGCGTGGTCTGCGCAAGGGCAGGCGTGGAACCAATCGCCAGTACGACGAAACTCAGGTAAGCGGTCAGGCGTGCGATATTCATGAAAACCCCTTATTTGTTAACATCTAGTGGTCAGGTAGGGAAAAATCGTAGACCCATTGGCCGTCTACGTCAAGGCGGGAAGTGCGTTGCCGCGCAAAAAACGATCGCCGCGGCGCATGGGGTGCGATTTGTTTCGTTGAAACTGGGTCGCACCAAGGAGACTTCAGGAGTTAGGAATTGGAAGTGGGTGGCGCCAAAAGGCCGCGAAAGAAGGCGTTGCAAAAAGGAGCAATCCTTCCGCGAAGAACCGATTTTTTGGAAGCCCACGCATGACTTCATTTTGAAGACACAGGTACGGCCTCTCGCGCATCGCGCTCGCACGTTCACTTTCATGGCCTTGCAACTCCGAACTCCTCGTCCATAACTTCAACCGGATTAGGATTAAGAACACGATCAGGACCAGGAGGGATCAGGAACCCTTCTTACCCGCAATCGTAATCATAATCATAATCTTAATCATAATCTCAAGCGTTCAAGAAGTTACCCCGCCGTTTGTTACCGCTCCGCGGGCGGCGGGCTAAATGCTAACTCCTCCTTCGGGTGTGGATTCAACAAAGTCGACTCACACCCCGGCGCAAGTTTCCGGGCACGGCGCGCTTGATAACCCGCACTTCGTCTGCTACGCTTGTGCTGATTCACACTGTTTTTCACGTCTCCGCGTGACCGTGACCGACGGTTGCTGGAGACGGTCTGACCAACCTTTAAGGGAGTTTTCCATGCACAGCAGTTACGACACCTCGCGCCGCACCTTCCTGAAGCGGACGATGGCGCTCTCCGCGCTTTCGGCTTTCCCGTTCATCCGCGCCTCGGCGCAGGCGGCCGCCGCCACGCCGAACGAAAAGGTCAACGTCGCCTGCTGCGGCATCGGCAACCGCGGCGCGGACGTCATCAACGGCCTGTACGCGACCGGCCTCTGCAACATCGTCGCCCTGTGCGACACGGACATGGGTGCGAAGCACACCGAGAAGATGCTCAAGAAATTCCCGGACGTGCCGCGCTTCCAGGATTTCCGCAAGATGATGGACAAGCTGGGCGGACAGATCGACGCGGTCACCGCCGGCGTGCCGGACTTCTCGCACTTCCCGATCGCGATGATGGCCATGGGCATGGGCAAGCACATCTACGTCGAGAAGCCCATGGCCCACACCTTCCAGGAAATCGACCTGATGATGCAGGCCGAAAAGAAGCACAAGGTGGCCGCGCAGATGGGCAACCAGGGCCACTCCGACGCCAACTACTTCCAGTTCAAGGCGTGGGTCGATGCGGGGATCATCAAGAACGTCACCCGCATCAACGCCCACATGAACGGCGGCCGCCGCTGGCACAAGTGGAACGGACAGGTCGCGGGCCTGCCCGCCGCCCAGCCGGTCCCCGCCACGCTGGACTGGGACACGTGGCTCAGCCAGGTGCCGTTCCACGACTACAACAAGGACTACGTCAACGGCGACTGGCGCTGCTGGTTCGATTTCGGCAACGGCGCGCTCGGCGACTGGGGCGCCCACATCTTGGACACCGCCCACGAGTTCTTGCAACTCGGCCTGCCGACCGAGGTCAGCGCGGTGAAGATGGAGGGGCACAACCCCTACGTCTTCCCCATGGCCTCCACCCTCTCCTTCAAGTTCCCCGCCCGCGGAGCCATGCCGGCGTGCGAGGTGCAGTGGTACGACGGCGCCAAGAATTACCCCGAGCTTCCCAAGGGCTACGGCAAGGCCGTCGTCAGCGGCGACATCCCGCCTCCCGGCGGCGGCGCTACGGTGGCGGCCGACAAGCTCTCGCCCGGCAAGGAGATCTACAGCGATGACCTGATCTTCAAAGGCGGCTCGCACGGCAGCCAACTGTCGATCATCCCGGAGGCGAGGGCCAAGGAGATGGCCTCCACGCTGCCACAGGTCCCCAAAAGCCCGTCGAACCACTTCAAGAACTTCCTGCTGGCGTGCAAAGGCCAGGAGAAGTGCCGCTCGTCGTTCGAGGTCGCCGGCCCCCTGAGCCAGGTGCTGGCGCTGGGCGTGATCGCGCAGCGGCTGAACAACAAGATGACCTTCGACCGCGAGACGCGGCAAATCACCAACGACAAAGTGGCCAACGCCCTGCTGGCCGGGCCGCCCCCGCGCAAAGGCTGGGAGCAGTACTACAAGGTCTAGTATGCTGTACAATATGAATTTTCGGACAGGATTACATGATTTACTTGATTAAGAGTCAACAAAGACACTCATGATAATCAGGTAATCATGTCAAAATATCCGACAGTTTAACTTGGACAGACTACTAGGGGTCGAAGAAGCGCTCAACGCCGAACGCTGAACTCCGAACGCTGAATCCTCAACGCTCACGTGTGTTTCGTTCAGCGTTATGCGTTGGGCGTTGGACGTTCAGCGTTGTTGTTACAGCTCGACCCCTACCTGCGCGGGCCAGCCGTCGTTCATGCCATGCTTGACGCAGTCGATGCGGCTCACGGTGTCGGCGAGGTCGATGAGCTCCTGACAGGCGTCGCGCCCGGTCAACACGATCACCGTGCCGGGAGCCGCCGCCGCCACCGCCGCGCTCACCGCGGCCGCGCTCAGCAGCCCGCGCGCCACGGCCCCGCACACCTCGTCGAGCACCACCATGCCGAAGGCCGGGTCGCTCAGCTTCCCGGCAGCCAGCAGCAGGCCCGCCTCCGCCGCCCGCGCATGCGCCTCGAAGACCGGCCCGGACTTCACCGTCACAAAGCCCTCGCCGCAGAGGTGCGTCTCCACGCCGGGCATGCCCGCCAAAGCCCGCGCCTCGCCCGTGTCGCCGCGCCGCTTGATGAACTGCACCACGCACACGCGCAGCCCGTGGCCGACGGCGCGCACCGCCATGCCCAGCGCCGCGGTGGTCTTGCCCTTGCCCTCGCCCGTGATCAGCACGATCCGGTTCTTCCGCTTCTGTTTCATTAGGCACCGTGTGTACTTGGAAGTGAGCCCCGTTTATGGTATAAAGTTCATTCCTGCCGGAAAAGGGGGATACCGGGCAGAGAAGCCTAAAATGAGTAGAGACACCATAAAAGTACCGTTTCGGTTCCGTTTCGTCACGAACGGATTTTCTTGTTTCAAGGACTGACGATGGACGGCATCCATACGATACTCTTTGACGCCCGCACGGCCACCCGCGCCTATCCGGGCATCAACCGCTACATTCGTTCGCTGCTCGCGTCGATGATCCCCGAACTGCGCCCCGACGAGCGCCTGCATGTGATCCTCCCCCCCGACACGGTGATCCCGTGCCTCGAACATCCGAGCGTCACCACCTACGCCACCGACAAGCCCGTCAGCACGTTCAAGAGCCACTGGCAGACGTTCAAGCTCGCGCTCAGCATCAAAGCGCAGATCCACCACGCGCCGTATATCCTCACCCCCGTGCAGGTGCCGGGCAAGATGGTGCTGACCGTCCACGACGTCATCCCGCTTTCGCACCCGCAGTACAGCACGGTCTACACCCGCCTCTTCTGGAAGTTCACCGGCCGCCGCGCCATCTGGCACAGCCGCAAACTCATCGGCGTCTCGGAAGACGCGCTCAAGGCCTGCGCGCGCTTCTTCGGCCCGCACGCGATCCGCCGCAGCGTGGTCATCCACCACGGCATCGACCCCGCCTTCCACCCCCAGCCGCCCGAGGTCATCGCGGAGATCCGCCGCACCTACAAGCTGCCGGAGAAGTTTCTGCTCTATGTGGGCTCGGACCGGCCGCACAAGAACGTGACGACGCTGCTCAACGCGCTCGCGCTCATGGACCCCACCGCCTCGCTGCCGCTGGTCATCGCCGGCTTCAACAGCGAGAACAGCCCCCTGCGCCGCGAGGCCGAGCAGCTCGGGCTCGAAAAGCGCGTGCAGTGGATCGACGAGATCCCGGAAGAGGACCTCCCCGCCCTCTACTGCGCCGCGCACGCGTTTCTCTTCCCCAGCCTGGTCGAAGGCTTCGGGTTCCCCGTGCTGGAGGCCATGGCCTGCGGCACGCCGGTCATCTGCTCCGCGCTCAGCGTGCTCAGGGAGATCACCGGCGGGGCCGCCAAGATCGTTCACCCGACCGACCGGCAGGAGTGGCGCCGCGCCATCCATGCCGCGATCGTCTCGCTCGACTGGCACGACGTCTACCGCGAGAAAGGCCTCGCCCGCGCCGCGCACTTCTCGTGGCACGCCGCCGCGTGTGCCACCCTCGAGGTCTACCGCCATCTTTACCCGAAGCCGCACCCGCGCTCGACAGAACAGAACCCTTTGTGCCAGTCAGGCACGCCACCCGTCTAACCGTCCAAACACCTAACAGCCTAACAGTCCAACCGTCATAAACACCTAACCGTCTTTTAGACCGGAGAAAACAACCATGGCAAAAGCATGTGACCTGAAAAAAGGCAGCCTCATCGGCATCAACGGGCTGCCCCACGTTGTCGAAGGCATGAGCATCACGACCCCCAGCGCGCGCGGGGCCTCCTCGATTTACCGCTTCCGTTTCCGCAATCTGGTCACCAAGGCGAAACAGGACGTCTCGTGCAAAGGGGAAGAGCCTTTCGCCGACATCGATTTCGAGCGCCGTCCCATCCAGTATCTGTACCGGGAGGCCGACCTCTACACCTTCATGGACAACGAGGACTTCTCGCAGTTCACCCTCCAGAAGGACGCGATCGCGGAGCAGCTCCTCTATCTCGTCGAGGATATGGAAGGGCTCCTCGCGCTCATGTCGGACGGCAAAGTCCTCACCATCGAGGTGCCCCAGAAAGTGGTGCTGACGATCGAGACGTGCGACCCGGTCATGAAGGGCGCCTCCGTCACCGCGCGCACCAAAACCGCCGTCTGCCAGACCGGGCTGGTCGTGCAGGTGCCCGAATACCTCGAGGCCGGCGAGCCCATCATCGTGGACACCGCCACCGGCACCTTCCTCTCCCGCGCCAACGTCTCGAAATTCTAACGTGCCGGTCCGATGAATGTCTGGATCAAGACGGCAGGGCGTGCGCTCCGGCGCCGCCGCTGACCGGCCGTGGAGGGCGGCACGGAGTGCGCGCCCTCCACGTCGCCCGCTCACTCAACCCGTAACCCGTAACCTCTAACGGAGCTCCTCCCATGAACAGCGATCAAGTCAAAAAAGGTTTTCAGCGCGCCCCCCACCGCGGCCTCTTCATGGCCACCGGCGTCAAACGCGAGGATTTCAAGAAGCCCTTCATCGGCGTCTGCAACTCCTTCATCGAGATCATCCCCGGCCACTGCCACCTGAACAAGGTCGCCGAATGGATCAAGCAGTGCATCCGCGAGGCCGGCGGCGTGCCCTTCGAGTTCAACACCATCGGCATCTGCGACGGCATCGCCATGGGCCACAGCGGCATGAAGTACTCGCTGCCCAGCCGCGAGCTCATCGCCGACTCGGTCGAGTCCATGGTCAACGCCCACTGCTTCGACGCGATGATCTGCATCCCCAACTGCGACAAGATCACCCCCGGCATGATCCTCGGCGCCATCCGCGCCAACATCCCCACGATCTTCGCCAGCGGCGGCCCCATGGCGGCCGGCCACCTCGACGGCAAGCCCGTGGACCTCATCTCCATCTTCGAGGGCGTCGCCCAGTTCAACAACGGCAAGATCACCGAGGCCCAGCTCGAGCGCGTCGAAGAGGCCGGCTGCCCCGGCTGCGGCTCCTGCTCCGGCATGTTCACCGCCAACTCCATGAACTGCCTCTGCGAAGCCATCGGCCTCGCCCTGCCCGGCAACGGCTCGATCCTCGCCCAGGACCCCGCCCGCCGCGAGCTCTGGAAACAGGCCGCCATCCGCGTCGTCGAAATGGCCAAGGCCGAGGGCCCCAAGCCGCGCGAGCTCGTGACCCTCGCCGCGCTCGACAACGCCTTCGCGCTCGACATGGCCATGGGCGGCAGCTCGAACACCGTGCTGCACACCCTCGCCATCGCCCACGAGGCCGGCATCGCGTACGACCTCGACCGCATCAACGCCATCTCGCAGCGCTGCCCCAACGTCTGCAAGGTCTCGCCCTCCTCCGCCTATCACATGGAGGACGTCGACGCCGCCGGCGGCATCCCCGCGATCCTCAAGCGCATCGCGGACATCCCGGGCCTGATCGACAAATCCTGCCCCACGGTCACTGGCAAGACCATCGGCGAGACCATCGCCGCCGCCACCGTCAAAGACGACCAGGTCATCCGCACGCTGGAGAACGCCTACTCGAAGGACGGCGGGCTCACCATCCTGCGCGGCAACCTCGCCCTGGAAGGCGCGGTAGTCAAGAAGGCCGGCGTCGCCCCCTCCATGCACCAGTTCGAGGGCTCGGCGATCTGCTTCGACTCCCAGGACGAGGCCTGCGAAGGCATCCTCGCGGGCCGGGTGAAATCCGGCCACGTGGTGGTCATCCGCTACGAGGGCCCGCGCGGCGGCCCCGGCATGCAGGAGATGCTCGCCCCCACCTCATACATCATGGGCGCGGGCCTCGGCGAATCGGTCGCGCTGATCACCGACGGGCGCTTCTCCGGCGGCACGCGCGGCGCCTGCATCGGCCACGTCTCGCCCGAGGCCGCCGAGGGGGGACTCATCGCCCTGCTCAAGGACGGCGACCGCATCCGCATCGACATCCCCGGCCGCAAGCTGGAGGCGCTCATCGACGACGCGGAGATCGCGCGCCGCCGTGCCGCCGCGCCCGCGTGGAAGCCCCGCGCCACCTCCGGCTGGCTGCGCCGCTACGCGCTGTCAGTGGGCAACGCCAGCTCCGGCGCGTCGCTGCTGTGACGGAAAAAGGCTGTCAGCGGTGCCGGCTTTTAGGCTGTCAGGCCACAGGCGATAGTGGTTTGGCCTAAAGACGGCACCGTGTCGGCTGGTAGGGCGAGCACTCCGTGCCGCCGGCTTTGAGCGATCTGCGGCGGCGCAGGAGCGCGCGCCCTACCGAAGACCCGTTAAATATCATTTCGGCCGACGGTATGACGCCAAGCGGGCTGCCGGCAAAAGCATGCACCGTTGAAGCACCCTTATTCTTATCTAACAGCCTAACAGCCTGCCCCACTCACTTCTGCGGGGCGAGGCGGGCCTTCAGCGGGTTGCGCGCCTGCCACAGGCGCCCGCCGCAAGGCTGGGTCCACGCGGTGTCGAAATCCGGCTCGTTGCTCACCCGGTTGACCGCTTTCCTGGAGGAGGTCACGGTGGCCCGCACGTACAGGTCGTCCGGCTCCAGGGTATAGGCGGCTTCGGCCCCCTCGACGGTCTTGGCCGTCCGGCCGATCGCGTCCGAGTAGCGGATGCCCGTGCGCGCCGGCTTCTTTTCTTTGGCCGGATCATCGAACGTCTCCGTCGTGCGGTCGAAACCGGCCTTGGTCGTGATGAACCTGACCGTATAGGTGACCCCCGCATCCGGACTGACCTTCACCCGCAACGTGCCCGTGCCGGCATCGAACGCGACGTCCGCCAGGGTCACGCCCGTGGAGGCGTAGAAATCGCCGCGGTACATGGCCTGCACCAGCGCACTGGGTTCCAGCCGCGCCGCACGCACGCAGACCCACCCCTCGCCCGGGCGGGCGCTGCCCTTGGGATCGGTGTAGGTGTGCGTGTCATCACTGGCCGTACCGAAGACGGGGTCATACCCGTCCTCGATCCTGAAGGCATTTACGATGTCCCAGAACTTCTCGACCGAGTACCACGACCGGTTAGGCGGGAACGTGCTGCCGCCGTCGGCGTTGCAAACTTCAACAAAGCGGATCTGCGGCAGGCCGATCAGCACTTCCGGCCGGATGTCGAAATAGGGCCAGGTCGGATGGTTCAGCATGAACAGCGTCGGCACGTCCTGCTCATCGCCCCAGGAGCGCAAAGCCAGTTCGATGCGCGCGAAGGTCTCAGCGGGCGTGTCGCCGTAGCGGTACGGAAGGGTGTCGTGGACGTTGACCGCGTTCATATGGACCTGCAGGCCGCCGATCACGCGGTTGAGTTCGTGCCCGGGCACCATCAGGAACGTTTCGGGCTCATCGAACATCTTTTTCAGTTCCCAAACCGTCTTGAGCCGCAGATACTGCTTGCCGCCCTCTTTTCGCACCTCGGCGCTGGCCGGATGCGCCTTCAGGAAATGGTCAGCGACTTCACGGCTGAGCTTCTTGGACCCCGCCTCCAGCCACGCGTTGGTATCGAGCTGCAGCGCCTGGTGGTCGGACAACGTGACGAACTGGTAGCCGTGGTCGCGGTACCAGCCGACCGCATCCTCGGGAAACGCATTGCCGTCGCTCCACAGCGAGTGCATGTGCAGGTTGCCCCGGTACCACCCCTCCGCCTGCGCGCCCAGACACAGCATCCAAACGACTGTGCCAAAAACAACTGCTCGCATCACATCCCCCTTCCGCCATGTATACCTAAACACGTACAGGCATTTTGGCACACCCGCTCGGAGTTGTCATGCGAAAAGGTTATTCGACCGTGACGCTCTTGGCCAGATTGCGGGGCTGGTCGATCTCGCACCCGCGCAGCCGCGCCACATGGTAGGCGAAGAGCTGAAGCGCGACGGCGGTCACCACGGGCGCGGTGTACACGCTCGTGCGCGGCAGGCGGATCACGTCGTTCACGCCCTGTTCCGCCTCCGTGTCGCCTTCGGTCACGATGCCGATCACCGGGGCGCGGCGCGCGCGGCACTCCTGCACGTTGCCCAACGTTTTCTCTTTACCGGGAATGTCGTTGAGCAGGGCGATCACCGGCATGTTCTCGTCGAGCAGGGCGATAGGGCCGTGCTTGAGCTCCGCCGCCTGATAGCCTTCGGCATGGATGTAGCTGATCTCCTTGAGCTTCAGCGCCCCCTCCAGCGCCGTCGGATACAGAATGCCGCGCCCGATGAAGAACGCGTTGTTGACGTGCGCGTACTTCGCGGCGATCGCCGCGATCGCCTCGTTCTGCGCCAGCACCTTCTGGATCATCGCCGGGATGTTCACGATCTCCTCGCACAGCGTGCGCCCCGTCTCGCGCGAGAGCCGGCGGCAGCGCCCGAGCTTGAGCGCCATCATCAGCAGGACGGTGACCTGCGCGGTGAACGCCTTGGTGGAAGCCACGCCGATCTCCGGCCCCGCGTGCAGATACACGCCGCGCCCCGCCTCGCGGGCGATGGTGGAGCCCACCACGTTGCAGAGGCCGGCCACGAGCGCGCCCTTCTGGATGCTCTCGCGCACGGCCGCCAGCGTGTCCGCCGTCTCGCCGGACTGGCTGATCGCGATGACCAGATCGTCCGGCCCGATGATCGGATTGCAGTAGCGGAACTCGGCCGCCTGCTCGGGGTCGGTCGGCAGGTCGGCCAGCCCCTCGAACAGGTACTTGCCCACCATGCCCGCGTGCAGGGAGGTGCCGCAGGCCACGATCACCAGGCGCTGGATCGCCGCCAGCTCGCGCGGCGACAGGCTGAGGCCGGAAAGGATCGCCGTGCTGAGCGTGAGGTCCAGCCGCCCGCGGATCGTGTTCTGCAGCGCGGCCGGCTGCTCGAAGATCTCCTTCAGCATGAAGTGCTCGTAGCCGCCCTTCTCCGCCGCGCCGATCTCCCACTCCACGTTCGCGACCGCCCGGTCCACCGGCATGTTGTCGAGCGTGTAGATCTGCGGACCCTCGGCCGTCACCAGCGCCACGTCGCCGTCCTGCAGGTAGATCACCTGGCGCGTGTGCGCCACGATCGCCGAGACGTCGCTGGCGATGAGCGTCTCGTTGTCGCCGATGCCGACCACCAGCGGGCTGCCTTTGCGCGCCACCACGATCTGGCCCGGGTGACGCGTGGAGACCACGGCGATGCCATAGGTGCCCTCGACCCGCTTCAGCGCCTGCGAAACCGCCGCCAGCAGGTCGCCGGTGTCAAACGTGCTGACCAGGTGCGCGAGAACCTCGGTGTCGGTCTGCGAGACGAACACGCAGCCGCGCGTCTCGAGCTGCCGCCGCAGCGTCGCGTAGTTCTCGATGATGCCGTTGTGGACCAGGGCGAGCTGGCCGCCGTCCGCCACATGCGGATGGGCGTTGGCCTCGGTCGGAAGACCGTGCGTCGCCCAGCGCGTGTGGGCGATGCCGATGCGCGCCTGCTCGCGCACGGCGGCCGGCACGGTCTCGGCCAGGCGTTTCTCGAGCAGGGCGACCTTGCCCGTCTGCTTGACGACCAACAGCCGCTCATGGGTCAGCAGCGCCACGCCCGCCGAATCGTAGCCCCGGTACTCGAGGCGGCGCAAGCCGTTGATCAGAATATCGCACGCGCTGCGTTTTCCCACATAGCCGACAATCCCGCACATAGACAAGCCCTCGGTTGCTGGTTTTAAAAACGCCGTCAAAATCTAGCGGAATAACGCCTGTTTTGGCAATCAAATTCCCCATCCGCTTCTCTTGGACGAAGGAAGCGGACCGCCTTATCCGGTTGACGGTTCAGGCGCTCTAGTGTACGGTATTTTCCCAGAGAACCAAAAGGGAAACGTATGAAGACCAATCTTGTCGCCTGTGGAGTCATCCTGGCCGGAGTATGCGCGTCGCACGCCGCCGAGCGTATATGGAACGGCGCGAACAACGCCAACTGGATGGACACCGACGTCTGGACCACCAATGGCGTCGCCGCCACCGCGCCGGAGAACACCGACACGGTCACGATCAACAACGGCACCACCGTCAACCTCAACAGCCCGGCGCTGGACGACACCAACCGCTTCGCCATGGTCCAGCTGAACGGCACTCAGCGCGGCACGCTCGTCGTCGGCCCCGGCGCGTACCTGCCGACCGTCCTCCTCAACGTCGCACAGAACGGCACAAGTCCGACCACACCCGGACGCGTGGTCGTCGACGGCGGCTTTGTGAATGCGACAGGCATTCAGCTCTTCGGCACCGATAACGTAAACAATCCAGGCTATCTCGAGATCATCAACAGCGGAAACTACACCTCCACGGCCGCTTTCCGTCTCTATAACGGCAGCGTCTTGGTCAGCAATTCAACCTTCAGCACCACCTTCACCTCTTATTTGCACGGCTCGTCGGCAACCAGCACATTCGAGATCGTCGACAGCACGGTCAACTTGACAGCCATGGCCATCGGTCGTGATGTGCAAAACGCCAGCGGCAAGGTGTGCCGGAACATTCTGCGTATGCGCTCCGGTTCTCTGAACCTGTCAGGCACGATCGAAGTCGGCCACACAGGCAATAGTACCGCCAGCATCACCGGCGTGGTCGAGCAGACCGGCGGTGCGGTCACCATCGGCGGTGGCGGCATGATCAGCATGCCGGTCAACACGTACGCGACCGGCTTCTTCAATTTGAGCGGCGGGCGGCTCTCGCTCCTCAATGGCGGCGACTCGATGCGCCTCGGCGGCCGGGACGCGGCCGGCAAAGGCTTTTTCACCATGACCGACGGCGTGCTCACCAACAAGGGAACCATGTACCTTGGAACAGCAACAGGCGGCTACGGCACGTTCGAGCAGAGCGGCGGCAACTCCTTTTTTGAAAAAACCATTCTGGTCGGCGCATCGACCAACGCCACGGGCAACCTCAACTTGTTGGGCGGCACGCTCAACCTCTCGGCAGCCAACGCGAACATCAACGTTGGTAATTTCAGCAACGCGACCGGTCGCTGTCTCGTGAGCGGCGGGCTTCTGAACGCCGCCGGCCGCACCCTTTACCTCGGCTCGGTGCCGTTCGGCAACGGCTCGCTCATTCAGAGCGGCGGCATCGTCAGCAACGCGGCGACTGTCATCGGCAACGCTTATGCAAGCTCAGGCACGTTGCTCATCAGCAACGGCCTTTTCAATGTAGCAGGCAGCATGAACGTCGGCAACGTATCAAATGCGACCAGCCGATGCGAGGTTGACGGTGGCCTTTTGAATCTGTCTGGCACCGTCTGGCTGGGATCAGGAACCATGGGTTCAGGCACGTTCGTCCAGAACAACGGCATCGTCAGCAACAACACGACGGTCATCGGCAGCGCTTACGCGAGCTCGGGCACGCTCATCGTCAGCAACGGCCTTTTCATCACGGCCAGCGGCCTGAACGTGGGCAACATGTCCAACGCGACCGGCCGCTGCGAGGTCGACGGCGGACTGCTCTACGTTAACGGCGTTATCACGTTGGGCGTCGCGTCAAACAGCGTGGGCGCGTTCGTCATGAACGGCGGCACCGTCAGCAACACGGGTTTTACCGTGGGCAACATTTTAAGCACCACAGGCACCGTCGAGATCGCCGGCGGAGAAGCCTATTCGGCTAACGAATTCTTAATCGGCCATGGCGTCAAATTCTTCGGCGCCGTCGGAAAGTTTTCAATGTCAGGAGGCAAGCTCCTCGTGGCGAACCGCTGGATCGTCGGTTCCTTTGGCAGCGGTTACGCCACGGTCAGCGGCGGCGAGATCGAGGCCTTGCGTAACGGCAGCACCACGGAATGCATGGAGGTCGGGCGCGACTCAGGCACCTTCGGACGCCTGGAGATGACCGGTGGCGCACTGAAGGGCACGAACGAGCTGGTGATCGCCCGCGATGCCGGCTCCACGGGTCTGGTGTACGTGGCCGGCGGCGACCTCTACTTCAACACCGTCCGGAGAGGCGGCGGACTGAGCGCGCTCAATCTGGCGGGCGGCACGCTGCACCCCTACAACCGCGACACCGCCTTCGCCTTCAGCGCGACGCTCACCAACGACATCGGCTACGGCGCGACCGGCACGCGGTTCGGCTTAAGCCCCGTGGACAAGGACGGAGCCGAACGCGCCGTCACGGCGACCTGCACCTTCGCCGGCAACGGCGGACTGGCCAAGCGCGGCGCGGGCACGGTCACCCTCGGCGGCGCCCTCACCTATAAGGGCGACACCGTGGTCGAGGCCGGCACGCTGGCGCTCAGCAACGGCGTGGCCAGCCTCGCCAGCGGCGTCATCGAGGTCCGGTCCGGCGCGACGCTGGACGTCAGCGTGAACCGCGCCTCAGCCTTCGTGATCACGACGAACCAGACGCTCATCGGCGGCGGCACGGTGACCGGCGCGGTGCGCCTCGCCGGCGGCGCGGTCATCAGCGGCGGCACCGCCGGCGCGCCTGCCGTGCTGACGATCAACGGCGACCTGACCCTCGACGCGGGCAGCACGCTGCTCTTCAACATGCTCGGCGGCGTCTACGGCGGCGTCCATGTGACCGGCAACCTGACCCTTCCCGCCACCGCCAACCTGACCGTCAACGGCTTGCCCACCAGCGACGCGGAAGGCCGCGCGATGCTCTCCTGGGACGGGAACCTGATCATGCCGGCGGCGACGCGCTGGACCGTTGAAGGCGAGAAGAGTCCGCTCGCCGTCTTCCGCCTCGACACTAAAACGCTGACCCTGAGCTACCTCCACGGCACCCTTATGCTGGTGGAATAGCCGTTCGCGGAAATGTGTTATATAACAGATACATCTCCTGTAGCGTGATGGGAATCGCGGTCCAAAGGGGTGAGTCGGTTGATCCAGTGAACGGCCGCTTGGACGCTGTTGAGTGCGCGGACCTGGCCGCGCTTTCCGGGCGGGGGCCCGAACCCGCCCGCGTCGCGCTCGGCGTCGCGCCGGGCCGCGCCGGAGAAAAGCGCCCGGAGCCGGGCGCACTCAAAACAATACCGTCAACCAGTGCTCATCTCGGTTAACGTTAATTATTTCCCCGACAGAAACCGGTCGAAGAAGGCGAGCGCCGGTTCAAGGTCGATCTCATGACCGCCGTCGAACCAGTCGATCGCGGTGCGTTCCGACAGTTTGAGCTGCGCGTACGTCTTGCGCACCAGCGCGTACTCGTAGCCCACGAACTCGTCCCACCCCACGGTGTCGGAGTGCCCGCGCTGCGCCATGAAGGGGCGCGGCGCCATCAGGCCGGCCAGGTCGGAATAGTTGAAGGTGTTGCCGAGGTCGAACTCGAACATCTCGTACTCGTCCCACAGCGCGAAGCTGAACGGGTAGAGCGTCGAGGCCATCTTGGTCACGCCCTCGTTGAAGTCGCCGGTCGTGATCGCCAGACAGAACTCCGGCATCACCGGCGGCAGGCGCACCGCCGTCTTGCCGCCGTAGGACTGCCCGATGAAGGCGACCTTGCCGGCATCCGCCTGCGGCAGCGTCCTGAGCCACGTGAACATCTGCTCGTACTGCGCGTGGATCACCGCGTAGAGCGAGAGCTTGAGCGGATTGGCCTTGCGCTGCAGCTGGCGGTAACGGTCCTCGAATACGTAGGGATTCTGCGGCGCGAAAACGATGTAGCCCTTCTCGGCCAGGCGCGGCCCGATCGCGTGGTAGGTCTTGGCGCCGCCCAGTTCCGGCGACATCACCGTCCGCGGCGTGCCCCCGCGCCCGTGCTGCGCGACCACCACCGGCCGCCGCTCCCCCGGCGGAATGTCTTTGGGCAGCAGCAGATAGCCGTACAGCATGAAGTCCGGCAGCACGTCGAGCGCGACCTCGTAACAGGCGTAGCCCGCAGTCTCCCCGATCAGGCGCGAGCGCGGATTCAGCGGCAGCTTGGGCGCATGGATGCGGCCGATGACCTCCTCGCGGTAATAGTCGCGGTACCCCTCGGCGGAACGGTCATAGGCTTCGGGCGAGATGAAGTCCAGACCGGACATGAATTCGCGGCGCGTGGCGGGCGATACGGCCAGGAGCTGCTGGGAGATCGCGTTCATCCCCAGAACCAGCCGCTTCTCGCGCGCGGCCGCATCCGGCAGCCGCACGCCGCCGATGAACCGTTCGGCCTCGCCCGCGTGGCGAGGCGCGGCGGCTGACGCGGGAACCAACGTGAGCCACTCCGCAGCACCGAGCGGCTTCACGAGTTCGCGCGCCTTCTCGACCTCGCGGGTCACGGCGGCGGACTCGGGAGAGGCCAGCCGTCCGGGTGCGCCGCCCTCGCCTTTGTTGCGCGTGACCGTCTCGACCGGACCGGGCGAGGCGATCACGGTGAGTTTGCGCGGCGCGATCAGCGTCGCGATCTCCGCGTCGCCGAACTCGCGCAGCAGTCCGAACACGTTGCGGTCGATCGGCTCCTGCCACAGTTCGTTCCGGCTGTCGAAGTACCCCGCCACCACGGTCTCGCCGATGCGCGCGTCCAGCGCGCCGGCGTAGAGGGCGAGCATGCCGCCGTCCCCCCACCCCTCCACGCGGATCGCCGCATGGCCGTTCTCCCTGCAGAACCAGTCCACCAGCGCCAGGGCCTCCTGGATCTCATAACCGATGATGTGGCGTCCCATGACATAGGCCGGACGGTAGACGTACTCGCGGTTGGTCATGGCCATCCGCCCCGGGAGCTGGCCCTTGCCGGGCTTTTTAAACGCGCTCTCGAAAGCCGTCTTGGTGCGACTCACTACCGCGGGCAGCACCATGCGGCAGCCCGGTCCCGGAAAAGCGAAACCTGCGGCGGCAGCCTCGCCGCCCGCCGCCAGCCCTAACACCTGTTCGGGCGTGATCCCCGCGTGAGGGATGCGAACGATATCCTGGAGGACGGGTTTGCTTTTGGGCTCCAGCAGCAGGCCTTCGGCCTGGAAGCCGCCCGTCACTGGCCAGCGGACCTCATAGAGCATATGGGTCGAGGTCTCGCCTAGGACCGCGGAACGCGACAGCGTGGCGACCGGCTCCGGCGCATCGAAAGGCACGCGCGCGTCACGTACGCCGAGCAGTCGGGCGAGCCGTTGCCGATTGGTGGCGACCGAGGCGGCGTAGCCCTCCGCGCCCGCGGTGAAAACGCGGTTCCAGTAGCGGTGCCGCTCACCCGACATCCGCTCCGTCTCTTTGAGCATGAAGCGGTCGACCCCGCTCAGATAGGCGTCGGAAAGGTCGTTCGTACCTGTGAGCGGCGCGGTGCCGGGCAGCTCCGGAGCGGTGACCGCGCCTGCAAGGGGCAAACACGCAAGCGTCAGGCAACAGATATGAAGAGCCCTGGTTATCATGAAGCACACCCCAATACGTAAGGTTTGTCCAGAAGGGCCACTTGACGTTCAGCTCGCAACGTTCAACCCTCAAGCGCATTTTGTTCAGCGTTGAGAGTTGAGCGTTCGATGTTGAACGTTTGCTTCCTTAATCCCTAGCGCAGCGGCGGCTCGGCGCCCTCGACCAGCTTGTGCACGCCCATCATGCTCGAGTCGCGGCGTTTCGGACTGACATAGCGCCAGACCAGCTTCTTTTCGCGCGTGATCTCAAACATGCCGGTGCCTTCACCTTCCTTGGTGTAGGCCGCATAACAGCCCGCGACAATGTTGCCGTTGGGCAGCACGTCGATGCCGGTGATGTTCTGGATCAGCACGCCCGGCAGATCCGTCTTCTTGAACTCCCAGACCTCGTTGCCGTCTTTGTCATACTCGGTGATCTGGCTGAGCGAAGAGATCAGCGTGTTGCCGTTCGCCAGCCGCACCGCCGCGAAGGCCAACCCTTTGGTCGCCTTTTCCCACGCCGTGGTGCCGTCGGGCTTGTACTCGCGCACGATGTTCGCCTGCGAGTGGCTGACCAGATAGTTGCCGTTGGCCAGCTTGCGCACCATGCGCATGTGGTGATGCTCATCCGTTTTTCCGTAGCGCGTCATGAACGAGAAAACGACCTTGCCCTCCTTGTCCACCTCGACCACGCGCCCGGAGGCGTTCTCGCCGACGACCGTATTGCCGTTCGCCAGCCGCTGGCATGAATAGGCGCCGCCGCCCTTTTGGATCTCCGGCTTGTATTCGAACACGACCTTGTGGTCGCGCGTCACCTCGGTGATGTTGCCGTCGGCGAAAAGCACGTTCCCGTTCGGCAGCATCCAAACGTCATGGGGCGTTCCCGCCTTGTGCTCCCACACGGTCTCGCCCTGCGGCGAGAGCAACAGCACCCGCCCGCCGCCGGTGGCCAGCACCTGCGCTTCCGGTGTCCCCTCGAACCCGTCCGCACGCGCCAGTCCCACCGCCATCACAAACGCAATCCCCGCAACGATTTGTCTCATCTCGCCTCCCTCTCTCCGCCGGTGAACAGCCGAATGTCGAATCATGAACCGCAGATTTTTGACGCCGAAGGCTTTTCTCCTTCAAAAACAGGAACTCATCATGCGCCGATCTGCGGTTTCGAACAGATGCAAAAGAACTCCCGCCTATCGCTCCAGCGTGATCCCGCGACGCAGGAAGGTCGGGACATCGAGGTCCTGCCCGTCATAGATCGTGGGCTCCACATTCTGGAACTTGCCGCGTCCGGAAGCGTTCAGCGAAAGCTTGCTGCTCTTGTTCCGGCTCTTCTTGCTGCCCGACTGGATCGGGAACGCGTCCGCCACCGGCGGCTCCTGCACCGGCGGCGCGTCCTTGCGCGATTCAAGTTTCGCGGCGGCCGTCCAGCTCTCGAAGGCCAGCGCCACCAGCTCGATCCGACCGTCAAACCGCGCGTCCAAAACCGTGCCCATCTCGATGGTGCAGTCGCTCTTGCACACGCCGCGCAGCTGGCCCATGACCTCGCCGACCTCGGACAAGCGCAGATCGGAGCCGGCCAGGATACCCACCAGCAGCGCGTTGGCCTTGGCCAGCGCGTCACCCGAGCGCAGCAGGCGGCTGGCCCGCAACGCCGCCACGGCCCGCTCCGCGCGGCCGGGCCCGTCGGCCGAGCTGAAGCCGAAACGCGCGTTGCCGCCCTTCAGCACCATGGCGTGCAGCCGCTCCGCATCCAGCCGGATGAAACCCGGCTTCGTCAGCAAGCGCCACAGCAGCGTGATCCCCGCCGCCACCAGCCCCTCGGTGATCTGAATCGCATCGGACAGCAGACCGTCGCCCGCATCGTGAAAAAGCTCGTCCAGCGGAACGACGACCATCGAGTCCGCGTTCTCCTCGATCATCGGCAGCACGCGCTCCGCAGCCTTGCGGCGCGCTTCTCCCTCGAAGGCGAACGGCAACGTCACGAAGCAGACCGTGGCCAGACCCATGTCGTGCAGGGCCTTGATGATCTCGGGGGTCGCGCCGCCTCCGGTCCCGGCGCCCAGACAGGCCAGCACCACCACCGTCCTGACGCCCTGCAGGTGCGGCATCAGATTCCGCATGTCCTCCTGCGCCACCATCCGCCCCTTGATCGCATCGCCGCCCGTGCCATGCCCCGCCAGCAGCGTGCCGCCAAAGAGCAGGCAGGTCATTCCGCCCGCCGCGGTCTCGCGGTTCGAAAGCGCGTCGGTGTCCACACCGAGCGCCCGCAACCCGCCGCCGTACGCGGACAGCACCGACGCGGCCAGCCGGCATCCGCCGCCGCCCACGCCCAACAAAAGAAGGCCCGATTGCGGTTCTTGGCTCATCGACGAAACACTCCTTTGAACAGGTTCCTCAGCGGTGAAAATAGCCCGCGGTCCTCATACGTCATCCGGCCGTAAAGCACCAGCCCGGCGGCCGTTGACAAGGCGGCCGGCTGCTCCGCGTTCTCAAGCCCGTCCACGTTCACCGGCAGCCCGATCCGGCACGGCAGCCCGAACACGCGCTGCGCCAGATCCGACACCTTGCGCAGATACGCGCCGCCCCCAGTCAGCACCACGCCGGCCCCCAGGTGCGGCAACACGCCGGCCTCGTCGAGCCTCGACCGCAACACGTGAAAGGTCTCATCCATGCGCGCGTTGATCACCGTGTGCAACGCCTTGCAGCTGAGCATGCGCTCCTCAAAACCGACCTGCGCGGGCAGCACGACGCGCCGCGCGCTGGTCTCCAGGTCAAGCACGGCGCAGCCCTCAGCCCGCTTGATCTCCTCGGCGCGCGTCTGCGTCATGTTGAACGCCTGCGCGATGTCGTTCGTCACGTGGTCGCCGCCCACCGCAATGCACCCCACCGCCGAGATGACGTTGTTGCAGTACGCGATGTAATTCGTCGTGCCGCCGCCGAGATCGACCAGGACCACCCCGTTGCGCCGCTGCTCGGGGCTCAAGACCGCGAGGGCCGCACAGATGCCGGAAAAGGCCACGTCCGTCACCTCGAGCTGCGCGCTTTTCGCCACCGCCACCGCGTTGTCGATCCGGCTCTTCAAGCCGTGCACCGCCATGACATTGAGCGTCAGCACCTTGCAGCGCATGCCCTCGGGCTTCACGATGCCCGGCTGGTCATCGACGGTGAACGACTGCGTGATCGTGTGGAGCACCTGGTGCTCGTTGTCGAGGGGGATCGACTGCGCGTTCTCCGTGACCTCCTCGATGTCCTCGCGCGAAACCACGCGCTCCGCCGAGCGGATCGTCAGCATGCCGGGGTTCACCACCGACTGGATGTGCCCGCCGGACGTGGCCAGCAGCAGCTGCCAGATGCTGACCGTCGACATCTTTTCCGCCTGCTTCGCAGCCGACTCGACACCCACCCGCGCCTGCGTCAGGTCGACGACCTGACCTTTGCGCACGCCCGTCGTCGGGTACGACCCGACACCCGTAATCTTCACGCGCCCGCCCTCGTCGACCTCGCCCACGCACACCACCGTGCGTGAGGTCCCGATCTCAAGCGCCGCTATTGGAGGAATCGCCATAAAACCTCGTTTCTTCGCGTCATTGAACGCCAGGCGGGGTACCGAAAATCCGCCCGGACTGTGTCGCGTCCCATTGCTGACAGGGGCGACCGATATCGCTCTCCATCGCCTTGCCGAGCTGATCGAACTGCTTCTGCATTTTGGCCTCGGTGTTCTTCTCGGCGTCCTGCATCCCGTCCCAAGCGAACTTCGCCTGGCGGTGATCCGACAGCGTCAGCAGCAGATAGTCGTCTTTCGTAGTGTCCAAAACCAAAAGTCGCAGGCGGCACTCGGGACGCAGCGAGTTGTTCACCAGCCGCACAGCCGCCATCTCGTTGCCGCTCACCCGGTCCCCCGGCTTGATCTGCGCGAACTCGTCGCCCCCCTTGATCATCGGCAGCCCGCCCGTGCCCGCATAGCGGATGAACACCACGCCCTCGTCGTCCACCACCCGCCCGTTCGAGCCCACGCGGGCGATCGGTTCGCGTTCAATGATGTTGATGTTCATCTTGTCGGGCATGCGTCGCACGATTGTGATGTCGCGGATGTTCGGCGCCTGCTCCAACAGTTCCTGCCGTTTCTGCTCGATCTTCAGTGAAAACAGGTTGATCCCTTCGCGGATCCCCAGCACCTCGCAGATCAGGTCCGGCGTCAGCGTCTTGCCGGTGGTGATCGTCACGCTGTTCCGGAGGTCGCGCAGCACAAAAAGTTTCTGGGAGCGGAAATAGTAGGTTTCGAACAGCGCCCAACTGCCCCAGCCGAAAAGCGCCCCGCCGAGCGTGAACGCCAAGAGGAACAGGACGACCTTCACCCCGCCCGGCAGCCCCGTCACCACGCCGGTCACGCGCCGGTTGTTGAGCGCGAACCGGCTCGGACGCGCCTTGCCCCTTTTGAATAAATCCCACTTCATCGCTTGTCTCTCCGTGTCGCTCCGTCCCGGCCGACACTCAGTCGCACGCCGCAAACGTCAGGAGCTTCGCGCACAACGCGCTGAACGAAAGCCCCGCCTTGGCCGCCGCTTTCGGCAACAGGCTCGTAGCCGTGAAGCCCGGAATCGTGTTGATCTCCAACACGTAGGGCTGCCCCTCAGGCGTCACCCGGAAATCGACGCGGCTCACCCCGCGGCACCCCACGGCCTGGAAGGCCAGCAGCGCCAGGATCCGGCATTGCGCCACCAGCGGCGCGTCCTCCACCCCCTCGGGAAACACGTAGCTCGTCACCCCTTTGGTGTACTTTTCCGTAAACCCGTACCAGCCGTTCGGCGCCTGAATCTCGACCACCGGCAACGCCTCGTCGCCGACCACGCCCACCGTCCACTCGCGCCCGGGGATGTAGGCCTCGACCAGCACCTCGCCCTGCGGGTCCACATCGCGCGCCGCCTTCAGCGCCGCGGCCCACTGCCCCGGTTCGGTCACCTTGGAGATGCCCACGCTCGACCCGTCGCGCGGCGGCTTCACCACCACCGGCAGCGGCAGCGCGGTGGTTTCCACCCCGCGCGGCAGAACCTCATACGGCGCCGTCGGCACGCCCGCCGCGTCCAGCACCCGCTTGGTCGCGATCTTGTCGATGGTGATGCGGCTCGCCGCCGCCCCCGGCCCCGTGTAGGGCACGCCCAGCCGGTCCAGGTCAGCCTGCACGCCGCCGTTCTCGCCATAGCCGCCGTGCAAGGCCACGAACACCGCCTCCACCCCGGCCGGCAGCGCCTCGATCCGGTCTGAGTCCAGCACCACCGGCACCACGTCGAAACCGGCAGCCTTGAGACCTTCAACCACCGCAGCTCCGGACCTGAGCGACACCTCGCGCTCGTTCGATGTCCCGCCCATCACCACTGCCACACGCTTCATAACGTTCATCCGTTTCCTTGAAAAATCCGCAGACAGAAGCCAGAAGCCGGAATCCGGAATTGATGTGGACTCGAAACCTGCGTGTCCGCCAATCAATCCGTCCGCCGTCCTCTGCCTTCCGTCCTCTGTCCTCTGACTGACTCTCAAACCTCAAGCCCGCTGATCTCCGGCGTGAGTATCACCCCGCCGCCCAGCGCCGCCCGGTTGCGCAGCTTCAGCACCAGCGCCAACACGTCCGACGCCGTGACAGCCCCGTCCACCGCCACAATGTTGGCGTGAAACTCCGTCACCCGCGCCCCGCCGATCCGCAGTCCCTTGCACCCCGCCAGATCAAGCAGCCTTCCCGCCGAATCGCCCGCCGGATTGCGGAAAACCGATCCCGCCGTGCGCAGCCCGGCCAGCGGGATCCGCCTGGCCCGCACCTGCTGCCGCGCCGCTTTGACCGCCTGCGCGTCCGCCCGCGTCAGCCGCAGGCCGCACGCCAGCGCCACGCGTCCTTCAAGCCCGGCGCAATGTCGATAGGCGAATCCACAATCATGGGGCGTGAGTATACCGATTCCGCCGTCAGGATTCAAACAGCGAATCCACATCACGCGTGACGCGATCTCGCCGCCGTGCGCCCCCGCGTTCATCGCCAGCCAGCCGCCCACGCTGCCCGGCACACTGTCGAGAAACTCCAGTCCGGCCAGCCCCTCGCGCTCCAACCTGTCCAGCAGCGCCGGCCCCCGCCATCCGCAGCCGACCTCCACCTCGCCGCCGCGCACCTCGAAGCCCCGGCACGCGCCCTCCGCGAAGCGGATCACGCAGCCCGGCTCGCCCAGGTCGCTGAACCACGCGTTCGCGCCCGCGCCCACCATGCGCCACGCCACGCCGGCCGCGCCGCATTCCCGCAGCACCGCCGCCAGAGCCGCCTCATCGGAAACCTCCACGCGCCAGCGCGCCCAGCCTCCAGCGCCGAAATAGGACCAGCCCGCCAACGGCCCGAAGGCCTCCACGCGCGCGCCCGCCACCTGCCGCAAGGCCGCGTCAAAACCCTCGGGGTCTTTGCGCAGCGGCCAGCCGCGCGCCACATCCTCGCGGATCAGCCCCGCCAGTTCAATCACGTCGCCCGCGCCCGCGATCAGCAGCAGGTCCCCCGGCCGCAACACCTGGCGCAGATACCGCCACGCCTCCTCGCGCGAACGCGCCAGCCGCACGCTCAGCGCCGGCAGCACGTTGCGGAAATGCGCGTAGAGATCGCAGCTGTCGCCCCCTTCCAGCGGGGCCTCGGAGGCCGCGTACACCGGCAGCAGGATCACCTCGTCCGCCGCCGCGAACGCCGCGGGGAACGCCGGCCCCAGCGCCAGCGTGCGCGTGTAGCGGTGCGGCTGGAACACCACGATCAACCGCTCGGGGCGCTGCACCCGCGCCATCTCGACCGCCGCCTGAAGCTCGGCGGGATGATGCGCGTAATCGGCGATGACGCGGATGCCCGGCACCTCCACCACAGCTTCGAAGCGCCGACCCGGCAGCTCGTCGCACGCCGCCGCCAGCGCCAAAAACACCGTCTCCGGCGCATAGCCCAACAGCAGCGCCGCCGCCGCGGCCCCCAGCGCGTTCAGCACGTTGTGGCGCCCCGACACGCCGAGCCTGACCCGCCCGAACGCGCGGCCGAGATAGAAAACCTCGAAGGAGACCGAAACCGCATCCACGCCCACATCAACCGCGCGCAGCTCCGCCGCCTCGGAAAAGCCGAAGCCCAAGACCGGCACGGCGGCGCTCTGCGCCACCTGCCACGCGCGCGCGTTGTCGCGGCACACCGCCACGCCCTCGCGCGTCTGCACCACCGCCTGACGGAAACACGCGCACAACGCGGCCTCGCCGTCGAAATGCTCGAGATGATCCAGATCGATGTTGGTGAGCACCGTCACCGCCGGACGGTACAGGGCCAGCGTGCCGTCGCTCTCGTCCGCCTCGGCCACGAGCAAGGCGCCCCCGCTGCCGCCCGCCACGCCGCCGAGCCGGCGCGTCGCGCCCCCGATGCACCAGCCGGGATTCGCCCCCAGCTCCTGCAGGAGCCGCGCCGTGAAACAGGCGGTGGTGGTCTTGCCGTGCGCCCCGCACACAGCCACGCCGCGCCCCTGCGAGAGCAGCGACGCCAGGACTTCGCCGCGCCTGAAAACCGGCAGGCCCTTGACCTGCGCCGCCAGCAGTTCAGGCTCCGAGGGTGACACCGCCGGGGTCACGATCACCCGGTCAGGCACAGGGCAGGCCGCGAGGTGCCCGGGCGCGTGACCCTCCGACACAGGCACGCCGGCCGCCCGCAGCCACGCCGCCAAGGCGTTGCCGGCATACGCGTCGCAGCCGCTCACGCGCCAGCCGCGCCGCGCCAACAGATACGCCACGCCCGCCATCCCCACGCCGCAAACGCCCAGCATGTGTACCGCGCCGCACGCATCCCATCTTTCCCCGTCTTCGCGCATGCTCCGCCACCCGCCTGAAAAAGTTTCCACTTGTCGCCGCATCAATGCTTCCTGCATTAACGCACTAACGCACTAACGAACTCATGCACTAATGAACTCATGCACTTCTCACCAGCTCCAGCGGAACATCAGCTTCACGTCGCCCGCGCTCTCCTGCATGAAGCGCTTCAGGTCGAAATGCATGCCGATCCCGGGCCGCGATGCGAAAAAGTCCATGAGCGTCACCTGCTCGTCATACCGGTACACTTTCACCGCGTCGGTCTTCAGCAGCTCGGCGATCTTGACCAGCGCGTCCTCGTTATACCCGATGCTGTCGATGAGCCGGTTTCTCACGGCCTCGTCGGCGATGAACACCCGCCCGTCGGCCAGCGGCGCGACCGTCTCTTTCGGCAGCTTGCGGTTCTCGGCGACCAGGGTCACGAAGCGGTCGTGCATGGCGCTGATGACCTTCTGCAGCATCTCCCGCTGCTCCGGCTTCACCTCCTGGAACGGATTGAGCATGTCCTTGTTCGCGCCCGATTTGATGGTCACATCCTGGATGCCCAGCTTGGCCGCCAGCTCTTTGAAGTTGTACGACTGCATGATCACGCCGATCGAGCCGGTCAGGGTGGTCGGGTGCGCCATGATGTGGTCTGACGCCAACGCGATATAGTACGCGCCCGAAGCCGCGATGTCCCCCATGATGGACACCACCGCGCGGCCCGGCTGGGCCGACTTGAAGTCCAGCAGCGCCTTGTAGATGATATCGCTGTCCGTGATGCCGCCGCCGCCGCTGTTGATCTCGAGGATCAGCCCCTCCACTTCGGGATCATGCGTGGCCCGCCGGATGGAGCGCAGCGCCGTGTTCGCGTTCCCCGCATACCAGGCGCTCTCGCCCAGCATGATCATGCCCTCCACGGGAATGCGGACCACCTTCACGTCGCCGTGACCCAGCGACCAGGTCTCGACCATGTAAGGGGCCTCGTCCTCGCCCGCATCCGCCTCGGCGCCGTGCAGGTGAAAGAGCCCCGCGAGCCGCTTCTCCTGCGGCAGGCTTGACGCGCCCAGAAAACCGAAGAGCATGACCGCCACCAGCAGGCCTGCCCCGAGGAACAACCCCACGAGCACCATGCAGCCGAACCCGCAACCGCGGCCTTTTTTTGTATTTTCCTGATTCTCAGACATCACATCCCCCGTGTTTCCATAAAGGTTTGGTTAGGATACCACACCCCTCCTTTGAACGCCATGCGGATTCGCACGCGGGACGCGCGAGGGGCGCATCCCCGTTTCATTGACTAACGTGGGCAAAGCCCGCAACCCAATTGAACCGCAGATGGCCGAATACTGAACCGCAAATTGTCGAAGTAGAGCTGCATTTACGCAAACAGGGCGTTCGACAAGGAGGAACCCTTCCGTGCAGAACCGTTTCTTGAGGCCATACGTGTGACCTCATTTTGTAGACACGAACACGGACTCCCGAGCCTGGCACGAACACGTTCGCTGCCATGGCATTGCAACTCCTAACTCCTTGCCGATAACTCCAACCGGATTACGATTAAGAGTACGATTACGATTAAGAGGAATCAGAGACCCTTCTTACTCGTAATCTTAATCCTAATCTTAATCTTATTCGTTCAAAAAAGTTACCCCGCCGTTTGTTCCCGCTCCGCGGGCGGCGTGCTAAATCCTAACGCCTCCTTCGGGTGTGGATTCAACGACGTTGAATCACTCCGCCGGCAGGAGCGCGGCCATGTCGGCCGGCAGCGGCGCGGTGAGTTCCGTGAGCGCCCCGAAACGCGGATGGATGAACTTGAGGTAGTCGGCGTGCAGCGCCTGCCGCCGCATGCGCAGCCGCGCCCAATCCTCGGCGGTCACCGCATCCTCGCAGAATTTGAGGAACAGCCGCTCGTCCAGGCCGTAGAGCTTGTCGCCCACCACGGGATACCCCAGCGAGAGCAGGGTCGCCCGGATCTGGTGCAGCCGACCGGTGCGCGGCAGGGCGGTCACCACGCTGAAGCCGTCGCACACGCGCACCCGCTCGAACGCGGTCTCGGCCCACTCCGCGCCCTCGTCCGGCGCGGCGCTGACCGCCTCGGCCTGCGTGAAGCGCCGTTTCTTGCGGATCGACGAAGCCCGGTCGGGGCTGAGCCACCCCGTGGTTTCGAGGCGCCCGGGGAACTCGCCCTCCACAAAGACCGTGTAGCGCTTCGACACCGTGTGCGCGGCGAACTGCTTCCAGAGGTTTTGGGCCGCGGCGGGCGTTTTGCCGATCATCACCAGCCCCGAGGTCTCGCGGTCGATGCGGTTGATGAGCACAGGCTCCTGCAAACCGTGACGCTCTTTCAGCAGCGCCCAGAGCGTGTGGTTGAAGTACCGTCCGCCCGGGTGGCACGGCAGGTTGCCGGACTTGTCCACCACCAGCAGCAGCGGGTCATCCGACACGACGCGGTACGCCTCGTCCACCGGCGGCTCGGGAATGTCGGCCGCGTCGTAGCGCAGCACGTCGCCGGTCCGCAGCGCCACCTCGGGCACGGTGGGGCAGGCGTTCACGCGCACCCGGCCTTCGGCGATCAGCCGGGCCCATTCCATATCGGTGTGATACGTGAAGCGCGAGGTCAGAAACGCGGTCAGCGTCTTGCCCGCGTCCTTCTCACGGATCGTAAAAGTCATTTCGCGTGTCATCGATCACCTTTGGCGTTGAACCCGCCGGTTTCCCCGTGGTATAGTTGCCCGACATTTTGCGGGCCCATAGCTCAGTCGGTCAGAGCGGAGGACTCATAATCCTTTGGTCGCAGGTTCAAGTCCTGCTGGGCCCACCACTTTTTACCGAGAATATTTAGGGCTTTTTCGCCCTCCGCTCCGACCGACTGAGCAAGGCCCGTCACGGAACGGTTTGCGCATTTTTGTTGGGGTTTTTAAGCAATTAAACTTCCGGAAGTGTACCATGTTACACCCTGTCTGTAACCAACAAACGGACACCTTAAACGCGTGGATTCGGCAAGCCCATTTATTTAAACAAGTGTTTAATTTTATGTTGTTTTCGGGTCGAACGGGTCCTCCAGTGGTAAACAGGCACTCAACTTCAAAGATTGAGCGAGTGTTTCTATTTGTAGAAACGAAAGTGGGCACACGCGCGCGTCATGAGAAAATAGATACTTGGATACCGATACGGGCTGAAACTCGGGGAGCAGGGAGCCGAAGAAACAGCCCTGAAGCTTGAGCCCTTGGCAAAGCAGTTCCTCTACCTGACAAAAAAAAGAATCACAGACGGTTCACATTCATTTACTGGTGTTCTCGCCGCCGGCGGGAGCAGGTTTTGCTTCCGCCTCCAAAGCCTGGATGCGCTCCTTGGCGTACTTATAGTTGTTGTTGAGTTCGAGCACTCTCTTGTACTTCGCGATCGCCTCTGGCTTATTTCCTTGCAGTTCCAGGCACCTGCCCCAATAACTATACGCGCGGTAACCCTTTGGATTGAGGCTTGTCGCCTTTTCGCATTTTGCGATGGCTTCTGGAAAACGGCGTTCCTGCATAAGCCCCCAGCCCCAGCTAGCCCAGTAGGAAGAATTATCCGGCGCGAGTTCCACGGACTTCGCATAAGCTTCATCGGCTTCCTTGAACCGCTTCAATGAGGAGAGCGTGCTGCCGAGGCCCTGATAGCTCCAACCCGCTGGCTCAAGCTCAACGGCCTTACGTCGTTCAACCAAGGCTTCATCATATTTATCGAGTTCTTCGAGGAGGTTGCCGTATGTCTGATGAACAAGCACCGGACCGGGGCTCCAGTGCTCCAGGAGTTTCCGATAGTGCGTGACCCCCTCCTCGTTCTTGTCAAACGACCGGCACTGGACGGCTATCATCCAACGCAGCATCATGTCACCCGGATTCGACTCGACCAGACCGCGCAAAGCATCGAAGTGCTGCTCCGTGTCTTTCCTGACGTCAAGGTACAGGATCTGGAGGGCGCACTGGCCCGTGACCGAGTTCGTACCCATTTCGGCAACGGCCGCGAAAATAGGGGCTGCTTCGCGCACCATAAACCGGCTTCGCACACAGCACGCCAGAAGAAACACCACACGCTGATTATTCTTGTGTTGCGGAGCATAAGTATCGAGATATTCCTCAGCGTCCGACTGTTTGCCCGCACCGAGCAACTTGAGAACACGCGACTCGATCTGCGCGGGCGACCGCGGAATAGAGAGCGGCGTTTGTGTAGCGAGGGACGGCTGCTCAGCGAGTGATTGCGGTGCAGCCAAAGACTGCTGCGTGTCGAGAGCGTGCTGTCCCGCTAGCTGGTTAACTTTAGCGAGGCCGGACAGGCCGCAGCCTGATGCCAGGATGATTAACAGAAAAAAACGCATCATAACTCTTCTTTCTTAAGGCACTTGCGGGTCAGTGCCATATGTGCCTGCTGCGCGCCAGGCACTCCGTGTTGAGGAGATCACGAACTAACTCCTCGAAACAATCGCATGATCGGACTCTTGCTTTTCACTTGGCCAACATTGCGGACAGCTTTACATAAACGTTCAGTCTTATCAAGCGTTTCCAGAAGGGGCGCATCCCACGTTCGACGTTGAATGTTGAGCGTTCAATGTCCCTGTTGCCGAAATTTGCCATTATTCCGCGTCTTGTCCGTGTGCCACGTGATGCGCCTACGGCTAGCCCGCGCAGCGCCAGCCTTGACACTTCCTGCCCCACAAAACGCCTTCTCGACCCCCCTATGCCGAAGCACACCACCCGCCCTATCAACCTGGGTGCGATTCAGTTTCGTTGAAACTGAGTCACACCCAGGAGAATTTAGGAGTTAGGATCGAGGAGTTGGAAGCGCAGAAGGCCCTGAAAACAGGGCGTTGGACATGGAGGAACCCTTCCGCGAGCAAACGTTTCTTGAGACACTACGTTTGACCTCATTTTGAAGACACGAACACGGACTCTCGAGCATGGTACGAACACGTTCGCTGCCACGGCATTGCAACTCCAAACTCCTAAATCCTAACTCCTCCTTAGGGTGTGGATTCAACGAAGTTGAATCACACCCTATCAACCTCTAATTCTAACAATGAGCTTGCTTGTCCCCAGTTGTAGTGGCATTTTAATAAAGTTAAGTTCAATTACACCATGATTAAGGAAATGACATGAAGCGGACTCTCGTATCCCTTTTCATCGTAAGCACGCTTTTCAACGCAAAGGCGGCCCCGGAGGCAAACTAGCCGCAACTGAAACCCAGGACAATCTCTGTCAGCGGTAGCGCGATTGGTTACATACAGTCTGACGCCATCCTGTGGACGGTCACTCGTGAAAGTACGGGAAAAACTCTCCTTGCGGCCAAGGAAGCAAATGAACAAGAGATGAAACTCCTGATTGATGCTTGCGTCAAAAAAGGCATACAGGGCGGCGATGCGTCACTCGGCATGATCAGGGTTCAAGACCCATCGTCTGGCCAAGAAGGCGGTGCCAGTGACCCCACCAAGAAATTCATTGTCACACGCACCCTGACACTCCGGCAGAAAGAACTCCCTCTTTTTAACGATATGCTCGCCCTGCTGAGTAACGGCAACGGTAAAGTCAAATATTCGACTTACTGTTCAAGAACAGACAAGATAACGCGGGACACGATGCTCAGGGCAACCCTAGCTGCAAAAGACAAGGCTGCCGCCATGGCGACAGCTCTCGGTGCCACACTCGGCCCCGTCTTGTGCCTCAACGAGTATCCACCCATTGGCAGCACGATCAAAGACGAGAATGTCATCGTCGATGAGAGTTCCGCCGTGGTAAGTGCCGATGCCGAGAAACTCCGCATCACAGTTTATGCAATCTTTGAACTTCTTTAGGCGCACCGTCAGCCTTCCCCCCAAAGCTACACACAAACTGACAGGGCACACTTTGACATTTCAACGCGTAACCGCGCGATAAGGTTCGCGCGCATAGTCCGTCTGCCGAATCACCCCCGGTTCAGCTGAAGCGCCCGCAGTTCCCCCTCCGGGCGGCAACCGCCGGGTTCACGGCTTCAGAGGCACGCAGCTGGACAAGCCACCGGCGACGGGACATGGGGTTGGCTTGCCTCCCTCCATCCAACTCCGCACATCATCCCCGGTCAAGGTGTGGGGAGACAAGCCGCACCTCCCGGCCACCTCAGCACGCACTGACTTGACACACCTGCCCGGTTTGGGCATTCTTCTAACTCATGTACGTCGGCGGGGGATCTTCCGATGCGGACATCTGGAGCAATGGAGGATGAATACAATGAAGGCAGGGTTTGCAGGTGCGCTCATGGCGCTGCTGGCCGGGATCGGCATGGCGCAGCAGGGCGGTTTTGACAAAGCTGCGATGCTCAGAGAACTGGACAAGCTGGAGCAGTCCCACAAGGATAAGGTCACGGCCGAACAAAAGAGCGTCGGGGATGGTTTGGGCAAGGCCTTGTCCAGCACCAAGTCTTTGCTGGATCTGTACGAGGATGCTGTTTTTGCCACGAAGTTTGAGGGGGGCAAGAAAGACAACACCGAGTTCAAGAAGTGGAAAAGCGCTCAGGACGACACTCTTAAGGCCGACGATTTTCAGGCCGCGCTGGCTCTTCATGCGAATTACCTCCACCTGACCTTTCTCCGCGCCTCCGGCGAGGACGAAGGCAAGCTGAACGAGGCGCTGCTTCAGCATGTGCTCAAGGTCTGGGCGGCGGAGAGCAAGTTTGACCTTCGTAAGCGCACAAACGCCGAGTTGCTGGACCGGCCGGTCACACAAGGCGTGCTGGCGCGTCACTTCCATCTGGGGCAGAAACTGGGGGGGCCCCAGGAAGGGGAAAAAACCAAGGAGCAGGACAAAACATGGGAGTGGTCGCCGGCGAATACCGACGGCATGTTGGACAGAACCGTTTTTCCGTTTCTGAGGGCGAAAAAGAGCCCCGCACTGATCCAGCTCTGGGACAAACGCATCGTCAATGAAACATTACGAGCCAAGCGCCAGGGGCTGAACGACAAGGCGACCCAGTTCACCCAGCAGACCCTCCCCAAATTGAACTGGCAGCGCGCCCGCGACCTGGTTCTCCTGGGCAGGGAGGCCGAAGGCTTTTCAACGATGATCGAAACTCTGCGACAGCACACCAATCTCGCCGAATTTGACATGTATGCAAAGGAGCTGCGCGACCTGCTGGCAGCCGGGGAGACGAAATCCGCCGAGAAAACCGAATGATTCACGATTGCGAATGAGCCGGGTGGCAGTGCCCCTTCGCGGTCACTGGGCAACCCGGACGCCGGCCGTGCGGAAAGGCAGGCGGAAACGCATTCTGCTTTCTGGCTTCCAAAAAAAAGCGGGGCTTGCAAGAGGGTCAGCACTATGAAAATGAAACGGTTCGGATTAATAGCTTGTTCGGTTGCCTTTCAGGGTTTGGTGTATGCGGGCGAGGGCTGGCCGATGTTTCGCGGCCAGCAGGGCAACGGGACGGTGACCGATGCCGATTTGCCCTTGCTCTGGAGCGAGACCAACAACGTGCGTTGGAAAATAGCGATTCCCCATTTGGGGTGGTCGACGCCCGTGGTGCAGGGTAATCAGGCCTGGGTGACCAGTGCGACAGAGAAGGGGCAAGATTACTTCGCGTTCTGCGTGGACGTAAAGTCGGGCAAGATTCTCTTCGAAAAGCATTTGTTTCATTCCGATGCGCCAGAGCCCCTCGGAAACGCGGTGAATTGCTACGCGTCACCTTCTCCTGCGATCGAGCCGGGACGGGTGTATGTCCATTTCGGAAGCTATGGCACAGCCTGCCTCGACACGGCGACCGGCGAGGTGCTTTGGAAGCGCGAGGATCTCAAGTGCCGACATTATCGCGGACCGGGTTCGTCGGTCATCCTGTATCGGAACCTGCTCATTCTGACTTTCGACGGCGTGGATGTGCAGTACCTGGTGGCACTGGATACGCAGACCGGCAAGACGGTCTGGAAGAGCGACCGCAAGATCGAATGGAAAGATCTGGATGAGAAAGGCCAGCCGAAAAGGGACGGTGACATGCGTAAGGGGTTTGCCACACCGCTGGTGATTGATGTCGGTGGAAAGGCACAGTTGATCAGCCCGGCGTCCAGCGCGCTCTTTGCATATGAACCGGATACCGGGAAAGAGATTTGGAGGGTCCTGAACACGGCTTATACACCCGCGGTCACGCCTGTTTTTGACGGTGGTTTGGTGCTGGCCGTGACGGGCCACGGGGCGGCGGAAATGCTGGCCGTCCGTCCGGATGGCACGAACGATGTGACCGATTCGCATGTCGTGTGGCGCGTGGCGGGCAAGGATGTTCCGCTGACCCCGTCGCCGGTCGTGCGGGACGGTTTGCTGTATATGCTTTCTGACAATGGCGTCATGACTTGCCTTGAAACCGGATCAGGTAAGACCGTGTGGCGGGAGAATATTGGCGGAAACTGCCTGGCTTCGCCCATTATTGACGGCGGGCGGATCTACATTTGCAGTGTTTCGGGCAAAACAACCGTGATCCGCGCCGGCCGCATATTTGAAAAGCTGGCGGAAAACCATTTGGCCTCCGGCTTCATGGCCTCTCCCGCCGCGGCTGGAGATTCACTGATCCTGCGTACAAAGACGCATTTGTACTGTATCGGGTTAAAGTAAGCTCGGACCAGCTTCCGGATCCCGCAACTGACCACGCCCTCGACCGCCAGCCCGCGCGCGCGGCGGCGGCCGCGCGCAGCTTGTCCGGGACTCCTTTCTCCCGCGATGCCGCACCCGTACACGCCGTTCTCCTGCTGCGCGACCAGACGGATCGACGCAGCGGCACCCTTTTCAGACCGCGCCTGGCCGGCGGGTCCAAACGCTCGAAAATACTTGATTAATCAAAAAGTGTAGCGATAATTTGAATTGAAGTTGTGAGAGTATCGTAGCTCACAGATCAGGATCTTTTCATAACAGATTACACGATAAGGAGGCTCGCATGAAAACGTCAGTTAAAATGTGTGTAACGTCTTTACTGTTTTCTGCCGCGCCTGCGCTTGCACAGGTGGGTCCGGTGCCCGATGAAGAGGATCGGACACCTGAACAGGAGACCCCGATGATCGAGGAGGATCGGACACCTGAGCAGGAGACCCCGATGATCGAGGAGGATCGTCCGTCAGAAGAGGCGGCTCCGATGATCGAGGAGGATCGTCCGCTCCCTGACCCGGAGACTCCGATGTCCGAGGAGGTGGTCCCTCTGATCGAATCAGAGAACCCCATGGCAGAGACGGAGACTACGATGATCGCACAGGATGATCCTGTGCCCGATCTGGAGAGTCCGATGTCCGAGGTCGAAAATCAAACGTCCGAACAGGAGGAGCCTATGATCGAATCAGAGATTCCGGTGCCCGAAGCGGAGAGTCAGATGATGGAAGAGGAGAGTGAGACCTCTGAGTATAATTCGCAATTTAGTGACGATTAACGAAAGAAGCGCGGGCCCGGATGGTGCTATAGTATCCTTATTAAGTTTGTGACGACAAAGAATGGTAAACGAGTGGGGTTCGGCAAACGCAACCGCGATTGCCGCATTGTGTGTTTGTTGTATTCCCTCGAAAGTAGGTTGCGCTAAAAATGGCTTTGGACGGCATGGAGGTCGTCCCTCGACGCGCACGTGGACGTGCTTTCTCGCATTCTGGAGGGTCGGGCTCCGTCCCGACCGTTCACGATCGCCTTTTTCAGCGCAACCGAAGCCAGCCACTTTCAGCGAACGCTTGACGCGTTTTGATGCTGGCCGTTCTGCGCTGTTTCGGGTAATATCCGCTCATCATTATGAGTACTGGCGGCATGCACAAAGAAATGAACCGATTGCCTGCATGACCACCCCCGATCTTCTGGTGAACCTGCCCATGCTCCACTCCTCCGATTCATTTAAAAGGCGTTAACATGACTCAGCATACGCGTCGCCAGTTCATGCAATCGGCCTCGGCCGCCGTGGCCGGTTCGTCCGTGTTGATCAACGGCACAAAGGCATCGGGGCGCGTTCTGGGCGCCAGCGACAAGGTCCGCATCGCCATCGTCGGCGTGAACGGCCGCGGCTCAAACCACATTCAGGGATATCTCGACCAACCCAACGTGGAGATCGCCTACCTGGTCGATCCGGACCGCGGCGTGCTGGCGCGGCGCCTCAAGGATGTCGAGACGAAAAGCAAGGGGCTTCAAAAACCGCAAGCCGTCGCGGATCTGCGCCGCGTCCTGGACGACAAGACCGTCGATGCGATTTCGATTGCCGCCCCGAATCACTGGCATGCTCTGATGACCATCTGGGGAGCCCAGGCCGGCAAACACGTGTACGTCGAAAAACCGATGAGCCACGACGTGGCGGAGGGGCGGATTGCCGTTGCGGCACAGAAGAAGTACGGTGTCGTTGTCCAGCACGGCACGCAGAGCCGCAGCAACCCTAAAATTGCCGGACTGCACGAAGCGATCAAAGCGGGCAAGTTCGGCCGCCTGAAAATAGCTTACGGATATTGCTGCAAGGCGCGGGCCGGCATCGGTTTCAAGCCCCCGGAAGCCCCGCCGGAGAATCTGGACTGGGACCTGTGGAGAGGCCCGGCAGAGGTCGCGGCGTTTCATCGCAATCTCGTGCACTACAACTGGCACTGGTTCTGGGAAACCGGCAACGGGGACCTCAACAATCAGGGGACGCACCAGCTCGACGTCGCGCGCTGGGCCCTCGACGATGACCAGATCCATCCCGTCAAGGCGATGGCGATCGGAGGGCGGTTCCAATGGAAGGACCAGGGGGTGACCCCCAACACCCTGTTCGCGATGGCGGAATACCCGAACGGCCAGCAGGTCCTCTTCAATGTCCGTAACGTCAAGTATGAGGGTTACCAGACGCAGGTCGAGAATGAGTACTACTTCGAAGACGGCGGTCGGATCGTTCGAGATAAATACTATCCCAGAGGGAGCCGCGAAGGAGAGGCGGTCAAAGTCGGGACAGGCAAAGTGACTCCGGGGGGAAACTTCGGGAGTTTCATTGCGGCTGTCCGCGCGAACGATCCAACGATGGCGAACGGAACAGCATCCGATGCGCACCGCTCCTGCGTCCTCGGGCATTTGATGAACAACTCCTATCGGCTGGGCGAACAGGTCCCTTTCAATGTGAAGGCCGGCAAGTTCGGCGACGACAAAAACGCCTGTGAGCACTTCCAGAAACTGCACGAAATCATGCGTGCGGGTGTTGGCGTTCCCGAGGACGGCAACAGCTACACTGTCGGCCCCGTACTGACCTTTGACCCCAAAACGGAACGGCACTTCGGCGAACATGCGGATTCGGCTAATGCGTTGTTGAAAAACCAGAACCGCAAAGGGTTCGAAATCCCGCAACTCGCCCAGGTTTAATCGCAGACGACGGTCCGACATCGCCCGCGACATCCCCTGGCCCTCTTAAAAACCATTGAATCCCCCTCGCAAAAACTGCCGACCCCATATCGCCGCCCTATTGGCGTACACCGTCGCGGACCCGCACGTTTCTTATGTGCGCGTGACCCTGCAATGATCCGCCAACCCGCCCTCTTCCTGTAATCGGCGTCTGGCCTCCGCACGCCACATCGCATACAACAAAGCGCTGAAGCCCGATGAGAAACAGCACATTAATCCGAGAGGTCCTTGACGCCAAAAAGAAGGAACGGTCGAATGTCTAAGATTCTGGTCATTGATGACGATGAGCTTGTGCTCGACATGCTCCTGAGGTGGCTGTCGAAAGCCGGCTATGACGTCGCAGGCGCCTGTGACGGCGAACAAGGACTGCGGCTTCTGGAGTCCGAATTCTTTGACCTGATCGTCACCGACATTGTCATGCCTGAAAAAGAAGGGTTGGAAACCATCCCCGCGATACGCAGGAAGAACAAAGCCCTTCCGATAATCGCCATTTCGGGCGGCGGAAGCTATGGGCAGAAACTCTACCTGAATATGGCCCTAAAGTTAGGTGCGGATTACATCTTTCAGAAGCCTTTCGACAGGGATCCGTTCTTAAAGGCGGTCCAAGCCTGTCTTTCCGGAATGAAACCGGGGGCGGGCAAACAGGAACCCGACCCTGACCTTTGACAAAACGGGAGGGCGCGAGGTCGTCATCGTTCACGGGCCAAATGAAGAAAAACCGGTGGCGCATCATCCGCCAGACGGTTACCGGCCGTCACCGCCGGACGGCGTAGCAATACAGCGTGTCGTGATACCGCACGAAAAGCCGTCCCTGGCTGAGAACCGGATGCGCCCAGGCGTCTTGCCCCTGCCCTTCCGCCAGCCGGAACGCGCCTGCGGTTCGGAATCCGGCAACCGTCAACTCCTGCAGCGTCATCAGGCCCCTCACTGTCAAACAGTAGAACCGCCCGTCGGCGAAGATCGCCGAGCCGTCCGACAAGTCGCCGGCCGGACTCACCTGTATCGACTGGCCGGTCTCCGCGTCGACCCCCACCCAGCCGGTCACGTCGCCGCGACTGCTTGATCCGTACAGCCGGCCATCAACGCAGACCGTCCCTCCATGGCCGATCTTAAGCTCGCGGGTCCACGCGCGCGACGCCGAGTCGTCGCCCAGCCTGACGCCGAAGACCGCGCCGTAATCGCGGCTCGAATCGGTAAAGAGCAGCAAACGTCCGGACAGCACCGGCGTGGTGTTGACCGTATTTTTGGGATCCACGTGCGGCATCTGCCAAACCAGGGCGCCCGTCGCCGCGTCCACGGCAAACACGTTCTTTGATCCGCCGTTGACCAGCAGCGCACGCTTGCCCGCCTGGATGAGGATCGGCGAGGAATAAGAGGCTTGCTCGCCATCGAGTGCAGGCGTCGCCCAAATCGGCGCGCCGGTCCGCTTGTCGAGAGCCACCATCAGGCCCCGGGCCCCCGCCGGCGTCGCGAACACGCGGTCACCTTGCACCAGCACGGATTCGCTGATGCCCCACACGATGTTCTTGGCTTCATAGCGCTCCAGCACATTCACGCTCCAAACTTTGTCTCCCGTGGCCGCATCCAGGCACGCCAAGCTCCCGTGGGCGTTCATGTGATACAGTTTGCCGTCATCGAAGCTACAGGATGAACGGGCGCCGGGATACGACTTCTTCCAAGGCGCGCCGTTAGCGGCCTTCCAGCGCGGCTGCCCATCGAGCGTGAACGCGCTGATGACCAGTTCTGTGTCAGTGTCTCCCGTGATGTAGACGCCGTCCGCCACGACGATCGGGGACGAGTAGCCCCGGCCGATTCCGGAGGCTTTCCACAACAGTTTCGGCCCCCCTGCGGGCCAGGCTTGCAGCAACCCCGTTTCCGCGGAGATTCCATCCCGGCTCGGGCCGCGCCATTGAGGCCAGTCGGGGGCAGCCGAGCGGACCAGCGAGGGCGCCGGCTCTTGTGCATCCGCGGCCCTTGACAAAACGACCGGACAAACGCCCACGCTCGCACATCCAATCACGCGAATCCATCTTCTGATCACGGTGTATTCTCCCTGTCGGCCGATACGAAATCACATTTCAAACGGCACCGCACCCGGTTTAAGCCTTTCGCCACCCTATTCGCCCGCTTCAACCGCATCTCGGCTTTCCCTCGCGGGTTTCGGATTGCCCCTCCAGAGCCCAGCCGAGGGGCCGACTGACGCAACCGCGCGCCCCGCCACCTCGCGGAGAAGATTGCTGACGATGGCCGCAGAGGCCGGCACAAACTGCGAGTAGGAATACATCCCCACGCCGCCCGAATGCTTGATGATGAAGACGTTTTTGCATGAGACGCCCTTGACCACCGCATCACTGAGCAACACGCCGTCTTTCAGGGATAAATCCCCCGCTTGGGCATCCATGACGACATCCCGGACACGTACGGCGGTTTCGGCCCGGGTTTGGGAAGGGCTGACCCGCAGAGCCCAGGTTTTCATAAGGCCGGCAACATCCCGGCGGAGCCACTCTAAGGTCTGAACGTAGGATTGATCCCTCAAAGCGAACAGGAAGGCGACCACGGCGACCAGACAAAGGACGCCAATGACGTAGGCGTGGCGCCGCGATTCTTTTTTCGCCGGTTGCGCACGCCGAGGCAAACTGCGATGCGCAAAGAAACGGCGCAAAAACACCGAAACGCCGATGCGGGTGGTGACGGTCGGCGGCGCGTTCAGTCGGGCCCGGGCCTCCCGGATGTCGGCGGCGACGGCATCGCTGTTGACCGGACGCTTCTCCGGATTGCACTCGAGCATCCGCATGACCAGTTTCCGCGTGGTTAACGACACATGGCTCGCATACGTTCCGAGCGGCACAGGCTGCTGGAAGAGCCGCGCTTTGAGGACATCGACCGACGTCTTACCCTCGAGCGGGGGCCGTCCGGACAGCAGGTGATAGAGCGTGGCGCCGAGGCTATAGATGTCGCTGCGATGGGTGTCAGCAGCGCCCCGGAGCAGTTCAGGGGCGATATAGTCCGGTGTGCCCACGATAACACCGCGACCGTCGCCACGCGTCATGCCAGAGAGCCCGAAATCGACCAGTTTTGCGTTGCCATCCCGGTCCATTACGATGTTGGCAGGCTTGATATCACCGTGGACCAGGCCCTCGCGGTTAAGGGCCGACAACCCCTCCGCCACGTCCAACGCCATCCGCAAAACGACGCCCTCCTCGATGCGCCCTTCGCTTTGCATCTTCTGGGCGAAATCTTGGCCTGTCACCAGTTCCATGACCAGATAGGGGTGCCCGTTTGAAAAATTGAGCGCGTACATCTGGGCCACCCGCGGATGATTCAGCTTCCCGGCAGCACAGGCCTCGCGGCGCAGGCGTTCAAAGGATTCCGGGTCGTCAGCACGACACCCGCGCACCAGCTTGACCGCCACGTCCCGCCCCAGCGATTCGTCGGTCGCGCGGTAGATGGCCCCCATATCGCCTTCGCCGATGTGATCATACAATAAAAACCCGCCCACCCGACCCGGAACCAAGACCTGACCTCCGCAGGCCGGGCAAAGCCGAGTCGTCAGGGGCGTGGCTGCTTCTAACGGCACAACCGCATGGCAGTGCAGGCATTTCGTTTCCTCCGCGCATTCGAATATGATCCCTGTTTTGGGGGACTCCTTCGGGGCCGCGGCAGGTTCACGCTTCACAGCTCGCAAAATATTGGGTTTGTTTGGTTCAATCAACACGATACTATTTAAGCATAAATCGCGCCAATGGGAGCCGGCGTCCGTGCGGGGGCCGGGGCTGCAGACGGTTCTCCCTCAAAAAAAAAGCTGCGTTAAAATGAACGTTGCCGCGGCCGAGGGAACTCCAGCAGAAAACCGCAGATTGCGAGGGTCCCTTGCGCACTTTATTCTGTCAGCACAGTCAGCCTTTTGGTCCGCGAAAGCAGGTTGAGTGCCAAGCTGAAAAAGGGCGGCGTGCCGGGCAAACGGGAGGGCCCGCCCTCGCGGCCGCCGCACTTTCTCCCAGTCTGCAGGCAACCCGCTCTCACCCGCTCCCCAACCGCGCACTTTCGCAAGAATGAGCAAATGCGCCCTCCGCCCTCTCATTCTGTAATCCCCTGCCACATCCGCGGCGCCGTGTTGCGACGGCGACTTCGGCGTGCTATTGTTCTTCCGCATTCAGGTGCACCTGCGAGCACCGATTGAACAAACAGCCGGAGATGTTGCGTGAACATATTTCATCCCTTCCGTGATCACCACAGGCGCGAACTCGCCCAACAGCCCTTCCCGGCCGAGTGGTCGCGGGTCATGGGCCAAAACGTGTCCTGTTGCCGATGTCTCCATCCGGACGAACGGAAGCGCTTAGAGGACCTGATCAAAGTGTTCATCAGCGAAAAGCATTTCGAGGGCTGCAAAGGCCTGACCGTCACCGATGAGATCAGGGTCACGGTGGCGGCACAGGCGTGCCTGCTGCTGCTCAACCTCAGGCACGACTATTATGAAAGGCTGGTCAGTATCCTCGTCTATCCCGAGAGTTTCGATTTCGAGCAGGAAGTGCGGGGAGAGGCGGGCATCGTATCGGTCATGAACCTTCCGGTGGCGGGACTTTCGTCCAGCGGCGGTGCGGTCGCGCTGTCCTGGCCTGACACGGTACGCGGGGCGAAGAGCCCCGGCGACGGGACGAACGTCATCTTCCACGAGTTCGCCCACCAGCTTGACCTACTGGACGATGCCATGAACGGCGCGCCCCTCCTCGACAGCGCGCACATGTACCGGGACTGGGCCCGGGTGCTGGGTTCGGAATACCAACGCCTGCAACAGGAGGTCGCCACGGGCACGCCTTCGCTGATCTCCGCCTACGGCGCCACAAAACCCGCGGAGTTCTTCGCTGTCGTGACGGAACTCTTTTTCGAAAAGCCGGCTGAACTCCAGCAACAGCACCCCGCCCTGTACGATGAGTTCAGGCAGTACTACCGGCAGGACCCAGCCGCACGCCTGGGGGAATGCCAGGCGCAGCGACCGCCTGAAACCGGGGACTGAACGGGTGCCCCGTGCGTCCGCCCCGGCAGAAGCGGCCACGGGTAGGGTAACACCCCATCGCGCGGCGCCGATTTGTAGCTTAACATAATGCCAACGATACAAACAAAGGAGAGCGCAATATGAAAATGCTGTTTATGATGCTGGTGCTGTTGGGTGTGGCGGTGTGCGGCTCCGCGTGCAATACGGTCCGGGGCGCGGGCCAGGACATTGAGAGCGTCGGCGACGCCATGAAAGACGCGGTCAACTAGCCCTGACCGACATCCGGAACCGACAACGGCCTATGCTTCGGCCACGAGCAGCCGATCGCTCCCCTTGGCCTGTCAGCGTGCGCGGGCTATGCGCCACGCGCCGGCGTTCTGACTCCCGCCTCAGTCACAGGCCGAGGAAAAGCGGAGCGTTCGGCCCCCTGAGGCTGGGCGGTCAGCGAGCGAGCTGTCCGTTCGCGTGCTATTTCCTCTTTTCCCCCTGCAAAGTCTCGCTGCTGTATCCCCAGCCCTTGCAAGAGGGAACATCGATCAGGATCATTTCGGCCCACTCGGAGGCCGATAAAACGAGCGGTTCTTCAATGTCGATCCGCGCCTGATCCTGGGTTGCCATGGGCCGGCCGTTGACTGATAGACGGCCTTTTGTGAGATAGACAAAGACCCGCCGGCCTGCTGTGCTCTTCAATGTCACCTCCTTCCCCTTATCAAGGTCACAGCGATAGATGGTGGCATCCATATGAAACGTGACCGCTCCGGGTATGTTCTGTCCGGAAGCCACGGGGAAAAGCCGGTTTTTCCATTCAGCCGGTGCGAAAGTCCTCTGGTCATATGTTGGGCGAAGCCCTTTCTTGTCCGGAAAGAGCCAGATTTGGTAAAAGTGCGCCGGTGTCTGGGTCAGATTAAACTCGGAGTGGGTCAGTCCCGTTCCGGCCGACATGCGCTGGACATCGCCCGCACGGATGACGTTCTTGTTGCCCATGCTGTCCTCATGAGTCATCTCGCCGTCGAGCACCAGGGTCACGATCTCCATTTCCTCGTGGGGATGGGTGGGAAAGCCCATTCCCGGTTCAACGACGTCGTCATTGAAAACTCGCAGGGCCCCGAACTGGATGTTGCGGGGATCAAAATAGCTGGAGAACGAGAAAAGCCAATACGTTTTCAACCATCCAAAATCAGAAAAATGCCGCCTGTCGGCCCTGATGATTTCTATCGTATTCATCGTCTTCTCCTTTTGTGCGTTCGCGCACACCCAGGCTGGCCTCGTGCGGCACAACCAGAAAATGACGCCGCATGCGGGCCCTTACAGGCTAACGCTCCGCAACGTCAGGGAAACGACAAAAAGGCGCGTAAGGACCTGAAACGCGGGAAGGTCAGACACCCGTGCCGAGATCCGCCGGCGTCTCCGTTTTTGTCGGCCGCCTGTTTTCTTCCTTATGTCGATCGGCGGAAATCTCGACGGCGATGGCGGCTGCCTGATCGGCGGGCATGCCTTCGGCCCGGCGCTCGTACTCCTCCTCACCGCGGTCATCGCGCTCCTTGATCTCCACGTCTTCCGCCTGCTCCTGCTGTCCCGGCAGTTCGACGCGCAGTTCCTCGATGAGCATCCGCACCGCCGCCGCCACAGGCAGGGCGAGAAGCGCCCCGACCATGCCCAATAGCACGCCTCCCGCCAAAAGCGAGAAAAGGATCACGGACGAGGGGAGACGCAGAGCGCGACCATAGATGCGCGGAATTATAAAGCGGCTCTCAAGTTCCTCGTAGGCGAGCATCAACACGAACACGACGACCATGACAGCGGGGCCGCGGGAAAGAGCGGCCGCCACTGTTACCCCCACCGAAAGCAGGGCCCCGATGTAGGGTAGAACATCGGCAACGCCCGCGAACACCGCGATGGCCAAGGCGTTTGTCACGCCGCTAAAACTCAGGAGAGCGAACACGAAAACCGTCATGAAAGCCGAGGTGACAACCTGCCCGCGGATGTAACCTCCTACAATGGTTTCCAAACTCAGCATGATCCGGGAAAGGCGGATGTGGCTGGACCGGGGGACCGCCGCGAACAGGCCTCCGCGCAACCGGTCCCGGTCGATCATGATGTACAGGGCGAGGAAAACGGAACTCAGGATATACACGAAAATCTCGAAAACGCGCGTGGAGAACTTGATGGCATCTGAAGCGGTTGCCGTAAAAAGCTCACCGGCGCGCATATTGCGAAGCACCTCCGCCAAAGGACCGGTGAGATGAGAATCCGCCAGCGATCGAACCAAGCGTTCCCGCAGGGCGGGTTCTTGTTCCAGCAGGTTCGAGGCCTGCACCATGAGTTCGGGAATCGTCACGGTAATGAGGAGGGCGGCGACCAACAAGAGCGCGGTGAACACAATCCCGATGCCCGCGCTCCGGGGCATGCGCCGCTCTTCAAACCACCGAACCGCAGGACTTACCGTGCCGACGATGACGAGTGCCGCCACGAGTACCAGGACGACAGGCAGCAGGCGTTTCAGCACCCATAGTCCGGGAATGAGCAGTATCAAAATGATGATGGTGCCGCGAGAGGGCTCGATGCGCAGCACGCGGGGGCGATCATCCTTTCCCGGAATTCCAGTTGGTACCTGAACCGGCATCTGATCACCTCCGTTCCTGTCAGCCCCTGACCCATTAACCCGGACCCGGCCCAGCCAGCCGCTCTGCCCGCGCGGAACGGAATGCTTTCGGCCGCACAAAGAGCGCCCTAGCGCTAAAGAAATACGCCACGCCGCCCCCGATTATTGACGGCAGCGAATTCACCCGCGCATGTGAAACATGATACAGGAGGGGACGTTTTAAAACGATAGGGTGATACCCTACCATGCCGGGCAGGGCTCAAGCGGGCGGAACGAAACCTTAAAAAACGTGGTGCCCCATCGGGCTCCGGCTAGCGCTCAATCGTTCCGAGAGCGGCCGTTTTCACGGGCATAGCCGCTGATTCCCATCATCACTCTCAGCAATCCGTAACTGAGCCAACTGATGAACCGTAAACACGCGGGGTGCTGTTTCCAGTTGTCCGCCAAAATCCGGCGACAATCGGTCTCCGCGGTCTTTTTCAGACTTTGCGCCAAGGTCGCGCCAAACTCTTCGTCGTCAACAACCACATTCGCTTCACGTGAAAGCAGCAGACTGAATGGATCGATATTCGAAGACCCCACCGTCGCCCAGTGCCCGTCGATCACCGCCACCTTGGCGTGGAGGAAGCTCGTGCCGTATTCGTAAATTTCGATTCCCGCATCGAGGAGCGTGCCGTAGAGCGCCCGCGCCGCATAATGCTCGAGTGGGTATTCCACCTTCCCCTGCAACAGCAAAACCACCCGTACGCCGCGCCCGGCCGCATGAATCAGCGCATGCCGAAAATCAAAACCTGGCAAAAAGTAGGCGTGGGCCAGAATGATTTCAGATTCGGCTTGCTTGATCGCCTGCATATACGCACCTTCTATGTCCCGGCGATGGTGGAAATTGTCTCTCACCAGGAAGGCCGCTCTCATGCCCCCCCCGCTGAAAGTCGAAGTCGGCGGGGCCTCGCACCGGACGGTGCCTCTGCGAAAATCACTCCACGCCACCATCGACCACAGACGTTGCGCGGAAAGTCGGATCACGTCTACCAGCGGCCCTTCCACAGCTACCGCGTAGTCATAGCGAGGGGAACTGTCGCCCGCCGCCTTACTGTCAGAAATGATGTTGATCCCGCCGACAAAGGCGATTTCCCGGTCCGCAACCGCGATTTTCCGGTGCAACCGCCGCAGGCGCTCGCGCCGAAACGTCCACGGTGATATCTGGGGACGATAAATAAGCGTCTTCACACCGGCCGCCCGCAGGTCGTCCAGCAGGCTCTGCGGCAGATCCTTAGACCCGTAGCCGTCGATCAGCACATAGACCTTCACGCCGCGCAGGGCAGCCCGTTTTAGCGCGTCAGCAATCCGCCGTCCGGTGGCGTCATTCTCGTAAATATACGTTTCAAGGTAAACTTCATACTTGGCCCGGTCAAAGGCCCTTTCGATAGCCGGAAAATAGGCTTCTCCGTTATGTAACAGGGTGACTTGGTTGCCAGGGCGAAAGCTGGACCAACCCGCCGACAAGACCGCCCGATACAGGCTTCGGAGATGACGTTTCCCGTGGCGCATACCATTCATTGCCTCTCATATCCACGCTCACTATCCACGAACCCTGTCGCCGGCCGCGGGGCCAGCGACAACCGTGTCCCGACAGCCTCAAACCCACATTCTCATGGAAGTGTGACAGCTCCCGCACCGAACGTCAAGCCCACCCTCAACTGGCACGGCGTCTGTTTCCGGAGACGCGCCGCTCAGCCATGACGCGGGCCGGATCGGCCGCACCTTGGCGGAGTCAGCGGTGGCTAACCTGCGATCAGCCGTTCACTTCATGGTATGGTAACTCCCAACTCCTAAATTTTAGCTCCTCCTTCGGGCGTGGATTCAACAAAGTTGAATCACACCCCAATGACGTCCGGCCACCATTATTAGGTTGGCAGTGAATCGCACTTTCCGCTAATATGTGTAACGTATTTATGCATTATTTCGTCGAGATGGCCAAAGCCCTTGACCGGGCCCCTGCTGATGGGCAAGGGCAGGAGAAGCGGTTCGTGACCCCCGCTTGCAAAGGCGCGGGCTATTTTATACGTTATCTCCTGCTCACGCGCACCGTCTTGAAGCTCGGCTCGCTCAGCCGTGTTGAAGCCGGCCCCCATTCCTGCAGGCCGGCTTAACATAGTCCTCCCAACTTCCCGCGAAAGGACCCATATGTCCAGATCCTTCGGCACCCCCAGCAATTACGCCCTGACCGTATCCCGCAAAAACCTGCGTTACTTCCTCATCCTGGTCGTCGCCATTGCCGTCATCGCCCACCTCGCGGGGTTTACGGCCGGCCTCGCCATCACTTCGCCTGTCATCTCCTACATCCCCCTCACCCTGCTCATCGTCCTCTTGTGGGTCGCCAAACGCCGCGTCTCCCGCATCCTCGAGGACCTTCAGGACGCCGCCATCGCCTTCCGCAAGGGTGCTGACGGGATGACACTCACCGCCGACGCCCTCACCAACCTGCCCGACAGCTATGCCGTTTTCCACGACGTCACCCACCCCAGTTTCGGAGGCCACATCGACCACATCGTAGTCGGCCCCACCGGCGTTTTCGCCATCGAAACCAAAGACTGGCGCGGCATGATCACCCTCTCAGGCCAAGGCATCCTCACCATCGACAGCAAACACGATCAAACCCCCGCCGTCACGACCACGCTTAACCGCGCACAAAGTCTCCAGCTGCAGCTCCATGACAACTCCTGCATCGACACTTTCGTGCAGGGCGTAATGGTCTTTCCCCACGCCTCCGTCCATGTCATGCCCGGCACCCGCTGTGCCCTCGCCGTACATCGGCTCGACCGCCTGGTCGAGTACCTCACCAAGACGGCCCCCTCCCGCCAGCTCACCTCCCTGCAAGCCGACACCATCACCCGCAACCTCCTAGCCCTCCTCAAACCCGTCGCCGTGTAGCTCCCCCCCTACACACACAACCACACGTGAACCCATCGCTCGAGGCGGCGGTCCGCCGCGGGACCCGTCGGGTGCCATCGCCACCCGCCACCGTCCGGTCGCGGTGCGGCGGTCGGAGCGGAGAGGTCCGACACCACGCAAGTGAGAACTCGCCTCTCAATTCTGATAATCGAGACCGCACGAGCCTGATCAAAGAACGCCCCCGCGACGGCTCATTTTTCCTGTGCGGGAGGGAAATTTCCCGTGCCTTCGCGAGGGTCTGTCAGCACGTACGCCGCCCTACCAAGCCATAAGGTTTTTTCCTTTAATTAAATAATAGAAGAGCGTAAGAAGCGCTGGGCGTTTTATTTATGTCGATCAAAAGGCTACAGTTTAAAACCTTACCCGCCTCTCCAATATATACTTAGGGTCACACTAGGATATTTCCCTACGACAGCCTAATCCGTTTTGAAGCCATGCGCAGTTTAACCTCCTTGTTCGCAATGGCATACGCCATGCTAGTGAATCGCTGCGGATCAGGTGAAAAGGAAGCATGATGAATTTTTGGGCAAGCGTCAGGGCGAAAGCGATCATAGGAGTCGGAACGGCGTGCGGCTGGTGCGGGCGCCATCTTCAGGTCACTGTGGCAGGCGGCGTAGCGTTCTTACTGTGCACGGAAGCGGCGGCCCTGATGGTGCCGCTGGCCACGACGACCATCGTTGATCGCGCCGACTGCATCGTCGAAGGCTGTGTCACGAGCTCGACCTCGCGCTGGACGGACGACCACTCCGCGATCGTCACAGAAGTGGAAATCGACGCGACCGACGTTTTTTTAGGGGGCACCAACCGCGTGACCTTTCTCTACGAGGGAGGGCGCGTAGGTGATCTGGAGCAGCGCGTCTCCGACATGCCCACGCTGAACCGGGGACAACGGATTCTGGTCTTTCTGCGTGAGAAGACCCCCCATGAGTCCAAGCGCGACCTGAGCGGCGGCCAGCGGGGCCGCGGATATGCCCTGCTGGGCGCGGCGCAGGGGTTGTACCGGATCGAGGCCGGCCGGGCGATCAAGGATGGATTCGAGGTGGTCGGTGATGCCTCCGCCATCGAGCGCAACGTGGACGCCGCCGTGCTCAAGGAGCGTGTTCGGCAGCGACTGAGGACCTCGCGGCACGGAGGTCCCCGCTTGTGAACGCATACGCCCGCGGTGTTTGCTTGCTGTTCTTGGCGGTGGTCGCGCCGATGGCCGCGCGGGCCTATACGGTTATCACCACCTCTACCGGCGCGCCGATCAAGTGGCCCGCGCCGAAAGAGTCGGTCCTCCTCAACGCCAGTGCCGGCCCCAGCGGAGCCGACGCCGCCCTACAGTCCGCCCTGAACACATGGAGCGCCGTGCCCGGCTCCACCTTCCGCTTCTGCTATGCCGGAGCATCGACCATCAGTAACGCAACCTACGACGGCAACAACGTGTGCAGCTTCAGTTATCTGGGCACGGACGGAACGGTCGCCCGCAACTCCACCATCTACTACACGAGCACGGGGCAGTTGCTCGACAGCGACATCGTCTTCAACACCTGCTATTCCTGGTCGGCGACGGGCGCGGCGGGCAAGTTCGACGTCCAGAACGTCGCCACGCACGAGTTGGGGCACGCCCTTTCTTTAGCTGATCTGTACGGCGCGGGCGACGCCGAAAAGACGATGTACGGCTACGTCAACACGGGCGAGACCAAGAAGCAGACCCTGGATCCCGACGACGTCGCCGGCATCGCGCATCTCTATCCGCTGCTGCCCGCCGTGACACTGGGATTGACGGGCAGTCCCATGGCGGAGGCCGGGGGCGTCGCGATTGTCACCGCCACGCTCTCGGCTGCTGCGCCGCAAGCGGTGACGGTGACCCTTTCGTTTTCGGGCACCGCGACCTTGACAGGGGATTACACCCCGTCGACAACGAGCATCGTCATTCCGGCGGGGAGCCTGAGCGGATCAACTGCGTTGACGGCGGCGCAGGACACGCTACAGGAGGGGGACGAATCCGTCGTGGTGGACATCGGTTCGGTCTCCAACGGCACGGAGAACGTCACACAGCAGGTGGCCGCCACAATTTCGGACGACGACTACGTTCCGACGATCATCACGCAACCGGTCCCGCAGACTGTCCCCGTGGCCGGGACGGCAACTTTTGCCGTGGGGATTGCCGCTGGGGGCCCGTCCGTCTTTTATCAGTGGCGCTTCAACGGAGAGCCGATCGGCGGGGCCACCAACGGCGTCTGCACCCTTGTCAACGTGCAGGCCACTCAGGCCGGACAGTACTCCGTGCGGATCACCAACGCCTACGGGACAGCAACCAGCATGAGCGCGCTGCTGACAGTCGAAAACGCGCTTGATCACTACGCCTGGTCAGCCGTCTCCACCACCCAAACCATCGGAATCCCGTTCAACGTTTCAGTCAGCGCGCGCGATGTCTACGACAATCTTCTGACGAGTTGCACAAACCGGCTGGTCATTTCCGGGGCCGGCAACCATGGACCGGTGTCCTTGCAACTCGAGAGCAGCGCCGCCCTTGCCGCTGGGCAATGGACCGGCAGCATCCGGGTCTCAACGGCGGATAGCGCCGTACGACTGGCCGCCAACGACGGCAATGGGCACGCCAGCCAAAGCCAACCGTTCGAGGTTTCGACGGGGCCAGTGGATCACTTCGCATGGGCCCCCATCCCGCCGCAACACGCGGCAGCGCCTTTCCCCGTGAGCCTCACAGCCCAAGACGCCGGCAACAATACGGTAACCGGATACACGGGTGTCGTGGCGCTGACGGGCCTCCAGCGAAACCCGACAAACACCTCGAACATTCTTGGCGATCTGCCAACGCCGCTTTTCTCATCAGGCTCGTATACGCTGGGGTACTCCTTCACGCCCGCCGACAACATCACGGTCACCCATCTGCGCCATTATTTTGGGACAAAGGTCTCCATTTGGACCGATACGGGCGTTTGCCTCGCCACCCAGAATGTCAGCAGCGTACCAGGGACGTGGACAGAAACGCCGCTGTCAACTCCGGTTCACCTCACGGCGGGCATCCGATACCGTGTGGGAGTTTTCACGAGTGGCGGATCGTACTTTAGAATGGACGGGGCTACGGCTTTCAGCCATGGCGTCATCCATCAGAGCCTGAATGCCAGCGGCGATGCCTGTCCGGCTTCAGCCGACTCGGCCCGGTGGTGGTTCGTCGACCTGCGTTTCAACTTGGATTCTGACAAACGCGTGGCCATCGCGCCGGCGAGCGCGGGCACCTTCGTCAGCGGCGTCTGGACCGGCATGGTCACTGTCCAGGAGGCGGTCACCAACTTATGCCTTGCGGCAGATGACGGGGCGGGGCATACAGGGACAAGCAGCATGTTCAATATCGAACCCGACGACATACCGCCGACCCTGAACAACATTATGGCCACTCCCGCACTGGCAAAATCAGGCACGGAGGTGACCCTCACGTTCACGGCCTCAGAACCGCTATCGGCGGCAACCGTGGCCGTTAACACACACGCGGCGAGTTTCGTGAACCGGTCGGGAGACACCTACACCTACCGCTACACGATTCTGGACTCGGATGCGAACGGGGCCGCCACCATCGCGATCACGGGCACTGACCTGGCCGGCAATCCAGGTTCGGCCAGCAGCACCACGGCGCTGTCCGTGAACAACATCGCACCCATGGGCACACCGGACATGTGGCTGATCCAAAACGGGCTGACGAGTGACGCGCCCGCCACTGAGGAAATGAAGGACACCGACGGAGACGGCATGACGGCATGGCAGGAATATGTGGCCGGCACCCAACCCACAAACAGCGCCTCGGTCTTCCGCTGCGTCATCGCTCTAAGCAACGGCACTTCCCGTGTGACCTGGTCACCGGATCTCGGCACATCGCGGGTATATACGGTCGAAGGCCGGACCAGCCTGGCCGAGGGAGCCTGGGGCGTAACCAACGCGGAAAGCCGTTTCTTCCGCGTGAGGGTCGCGCTGCCGTAGCCGGCGGGCTCTCCGAGTGGCCTCGTCAGGCGCGCCACCGCCTCAGCGTTTTACTGTACCGTCATCGGGAAATCCCGTTATGCGAACCCCCGTCCCCCACCGATTTCCGCGGGCGTTCTGAACGGCCAAACCCAGCCTTACGCCGACCGGCCGGGCAGTTTATAGGCTGAAACGCGGCTAAGCCACAGACGCTCCCGCATTCGCCGCCGCCCGCCCGGGCGGGACGCCCGACACGCGGCGGCACAGAACCCGAGCCCCTCCGAAGCAGAGACATGGCACCGGATGTGCTTAAAATCGATCAAGCTGTTTATGAGGTCGCCGCATAGCAGCGAGGGAGGTTTTCGTATGATCGACATCATTCGCCTAAGCCTTTTGCTGCTGGGTGTGGCGGGTGTGGCGCGGGCTACGACCCCGACGCTCTCTAACGTGAGCGCGAGCCAGCGCGCGGGCTCCAAGTGTGTGGAAATCGCCTTCGACGTGGCGAGCACCACCACCAACCGCGTGACCGTCAGCGTGACGGTGTCCAACGCCACCGGCGTGCTGAACGCGACGCACTTCTCGGGCGACGTCGGGCCAGGAGTCGCGACCGGAACCGCCCGCCAGATCGTCTGGGACGGCGGGGCGGACCAGAACGGACAGGTCCTGAGCAGCCTGCAGGTGTGCCTCACCGCCAGCGACGGCAGCGGCTCGTCCGGGACCCCGCCCGGCATGGTCTCGATCCCCGCCGGCACCTTCAGCATGGGCAGCGCCTCCTTCACGCCCATACACCCCGTGACGCTGAGCGCCTTCTACCTGGACCGGACCGAGGTGACCAAAGACATGTGGGACGGGGTGCGGACCTGGGCCTTGACCAACGGCTACACCCTCAGCAGCGCTTCCGGCAAAGCCGCCAACCATCCGGTCCAGTCCATGGACTGGCACAACGCGGTCAGGTGGTGCAACGCCCGCAGCGCGCGGGAGGGCCTGACGCCGTGCTACACCAACAAGAACGGCACCCTGTTCAAGACCGGAAACTTCGCCGGCGGCTGCAACTGGTCGGCGAACGGCTACCGCTTGCCGACCGAGGCGGAATGGGAGTACGCGGCGCGCGGCACGGGCACCACCAACCGTTTCCCGTGGATTGACTGCAACGAGATCCAGCACACCCGCGCGAACTACTGGAGCTATGCCGGGACCCCCTACGACACCAGCCTGACGCGGGGCTACAACCCCGCCTACACCAACGGCGCGATGCCTTACACGAGTCCGGCGGGGGCTTTTTCCGCGAACGCCTATGGCCTCCAAGACATGGCAGGCAATGTCTTCGAGTGGTGCTGGGACTATTACAAGTCTCCCTACCTGACGACCCCCAGTCTCAACCCACGGGGGCCGGCCACCGGTTCCGGACACATCATTCGGGGCGGAAGTTGGGGCACAGTCGGCAATTATGCCGCATACATCTGTACGGTTGATTACCGTAATTACAACTCGTCGGACGGTCTCTCCAACATCATCGGATTCCGCTGCGCGCGGTCGGCGCCCGCCAGCGGGGCCTCGCTGGCCGACGGCACAGGGGGCCCGCTGGCGTCCGACCCCGTCGCAAGCGGTCCCTTCACCGCCGACTTCCGCGACTACACCCTGACCGTAGCCTCGGCCTGCGGCACCCCCGCGCCGGCGACCGGGTCGCTCAGCTACGCCTGGGCCACCACGGTGACGGGCACCGCGCCGCGCGTGTTCAGCGCGGGCGGTACGAACTGGACCTGTGCCGGCTGGACCGGCACCGGCAGCGTGCCGCTCTCGGGCGCCACCACCAACACGGGGCCGATGGTGTTGACGAACCAGCAATCCTCACTAACGTGGCAGTGGAGCGTGTCCGCATTCGCGCCGGCCATCGCCGTCCAGCCGCAGAGCCGCACCAACAGCTGCGCCTTCACCGCCGTTTTTTCGGTCGTGGCGACGGGCCTGCCATGCGTGGTGTACCAGTGGCTGTGCAACGGCACCAACCTAGTCAACGGCGACCGCATCAGCGGCGCCCAGAGCCCCGCGCTTGAGGTTGCCAACACCCGCCTGGCCGATGACGGAAGCCGTTACACCGTCGTGGTGTCCAACGCTCTGGGCTGCGTCACCAGCCAGGCGGCAGTGCTCACCGCGTCCACGACCTACTCGCCGGAGGAGATGGCGGACGCCGACTGCGACGGCATGGCCGCTTGGCAGGAGTTCATCGCCGGGACCTCGCCCTCCAACAGCGCGTCGGTCTTCAGCTGCGGACTCGCCCTGCTCGGCGGCGTGCCGCGGGTGACCTGGACACCCGACCTCGGCGCGACGCGCGTGTACGCGGTCGAGGGCCGGACCAATCTGACGGCGGGCGCCTGGGGCCCGACCAACTCAAGTAGCCGCTTCTACCGCGTGCGAGTCTCGATGCCTTAGGAAGACGCGTGCGTCTCTCCCAAAAATGCGGCAAGCCCTCCCTCCATTCTCATAATTGAGAGAATCCCGACCCCAGGGACGGCTGCCGCAGACCCGCGCCCGTCCAAGGCCGTGAATATATTTATCCCTAGGCGCCCATCAGTTCTAACCTGCAATCACCCCTAGGTCCCGTTCCTACTTTCGAACCGTAAAAATCGGCGAATTGACAGGGAAATGCCCTAGCGGCACCGCTTTTCAAACTGTTACCAACCTCAGCGAAAAACTGAGGAACGCTACTAAAAAAGGCTATTTTTTACACCTTTACAGATCCGCCAACCGTGTGGTATTCTATCAAAAAATTTGGAGTTATTAGCCTTATGGCACCGGTCCTGCACTCAATAGGCTCAGAACGGTGGGGTGCCGCCTGACGGCACAGAAGGGGCACGTATGCTATATACGATTAGGGTTGGCGTGGCAGTGTTGGGAGTGGCGATACAGGCGTGGGCTGCGGCACCCACGGTTTCGAATGTGCATGCGAGCCAACGCGCGGGTTCCAAGCGCGTGGAGATCACCTATGACGTGGCGAGCGGCACGACCAACGTCGTGGCCGTCGTCGCGGTTGTTTCCAATGCGACCGGCGTGCTGAGCGCGTCGCACTTCTCAGGCGACATCGGCGCTGGCATCGCGACCGGCACCGCCCGCCAAATCGTCTGGGACGGCGAAGCGGACCTGAACGGGCAGATCCTGAGCAACCTGAGGGTCTGCCTCACCGCCAGCGACGGCGGCGCGGTCGCGCCCCAGCCATTCACCATGGTACCGGTCCCGGCCGGCACATTCAGCATGGGCAGCTCCGTCGCCACCCCCATCCACCCGGTGGAAGTGAGCGCGTTCGACATGGACCGCACCGAGGTGACCAAAGCGCAGTGGGACGCGGTGCGGACCTGGGCCCTGGCCAACGGTTACGCCATCTGCGTCGCCGCCGGCAAGGCCGCCGGCCACCCGGCACAGAGCATGGACTGGCACAGCGCGGTGAGGTGGTGCAACGCCCGCAGCGAGCGGGACGGCCTGACGCCGTGCTACACCAATGCGGACGGCACCGTGTTCAAGACCGGCAACTTCGCGGGCGGCTGCAACTGGTCGGCCGACGGCTACCGGCTGCCGACCGAGGCGGAATGGGAGTACGCGGCGCGCGGCACCGGCACCACCAACCGCTTCCCGTGGACCGACAGCAACGAGATCCAGCACGCACGCGCGAACTACTGGAGTTACGAAGGGACCCCCTACGACACCAGTCTGACGCGGGGCTACCATCCGGCCTATAATGACGGTGTGGCGCCCTACACCAGCCCCGCCGGGAGTTTCGCCGCCAACGCCTATGGCCTCTGCGACATGGCAGGCAACGTCTTCGAGTGGTGCTGGGACCTCTACAAGGCCCCCTACCTCACTTCCCCGGTCCTGAACCCCCGGGGAGCGGCCACCGGCAGCCACCGCGTCATCCGCGGCGGCAGTTGGGGCGGGGCAAATCCTTCCGCCGCCTACGTCTGCACCGTCACCGACCGGGAAATCAGCACGCCGGACGGCTTCGCCAACATCATCGGGTTCCGTTGCGTCAAGGCCACGCCGGCGGGCGGCGCACTCTCCACCGAAGCGCTGGCCGAGGCCGCCGCGCCCCTCGCGACACCGGTTGCGAGCGACCCCTTCACCGCCGACTTCCGCGACTACACCCTGACGGTGGCCTCAACCTGCGGCAAGCCCGCGCCCGCGAGCGGAACCAATTGTTACGCCTGGTCCACCACGGTGACCGGGGCCGTCCCGCGCGTGGTCAGCGCCGGCGGAACCAACTGGAGCTGCACCGGCTGGGCCGGCACCGGCAGCGTGCCGCCGGCGGGCATGACCAACAGCACGGGTCCCATGATGCTGACGAGCCAGCAGTCCTCGATCACGTGGCAGTGGGCCGTTTCCGCGGTGATGCCTTGCATCTCCGCCCAACCGCAAAGCCGCACCAACTCCTGCGCGACGACCGCGCTCTTTTCGGTCGTGGCGGCCGGGATGCCCTCCGTGGCCTACCAGTGGCAGTGCAACGGCACCAACCTCGTTGACGGCGGCCGCGTCAGCGGCGCGCAGAGCCCGACGCTCGCGATCGCCAACGCCAGCCCCTCGGATGACGCTGGCCGCTACCGCGTGATTTTGGCCAACGCCGCCGGCAGCGTCACCAGCCAGGCGGCGGTGCTTACGGTCTCCGATTCCAGCACGCCGGCTGAAAGCCGGACCATCGCCTTCGCTGACGCCGCGTATGTCACGCCGGGCGAAGGCGCCTCCGGTACAGCCGCCTTCAGCGCCGTGGTGCCTGTGAACGGGACCGGGCCAGCCTCGGTGAGCGTTTTCGTGTTGCCCGGATCCGCCGGGACGACGGATTACGTGCCTCCGGCCAAGCCGGTCGTGCTGACCTGGGCGGAAGGCGAAACAGGGCCTAAGACGGTGTCGATCCCGATCAAGGGCGACACGCTGGTCGAGGGCAACGAGGTGTTCTATCTCGCGCTGGGAACCCCCAGCAACGGTGTGATCGCCGAGCCGCGCGTGTGCGCCGTGACCATCGCGGACGACGAGCTCGGGACAGCGGCGAACAAGGGCGTGTTCGTGGCCGGCCTGCCTCAGCCGCCTGAGGGCGGCAAAGTCACGGGCGGCGCCTACTGCCTGCCCAGCCGCACCGTAACATTGACCGCCACCCCCAATGCGGGCTGGACCTTCTTGCGCTGGGAAGACGGGACGCAGGTCACCCCCCGTAAAGTGAGCGGCGGGCAGGCGGCGGCGAGCGCGCAGAACGGGGCCATGCGCTGCACAGCCCTCTTCAAACGGACCGTCGACCTCCCGCTGCCGCAGCTGGCGAACCCCGGCGCACAAGCCGCCACCGTGGGCGTGGCATTCAGCCTGCCCCTGGACCTCGTCTCCGAGAGCCTGCCCAAAGTGACGGTGACCGGGCTGCCCGCTGGCTTGAAGTACGACGCCGCCAAGACCCGCATTGTCGGCGCTCCGGCCCTGGCAGGCACGTTCACCCTGACCATCGCCGCGACGAACCCGAAGGGCCCCGCCACGCCGCAGGTCTTCTCGCTGACGGCCGCCCCCCTGCCCGCTTGGGCCCAGGGAACCTTCAGCGGCTCGGCGGGCACGGATGCGCTCGGCTGCGGCAGCGCCGCCCTGAACGTCACGCCGGCGGGCGGCGTGTCGGGCAAGCTGACGCTGCGGGGTTCCAATTTCACCTTCAGCGCGGCCTCCTATGCGAACCGCGATGACAAGGGCGTCTTCTGGCTCACCGCGACGGCGACGGTTGCGCGGGCCTCGATCCCGCTGACCCTGGCGGTGTACGCGCCTGAGTACGCCGGACCCGCGCCGGCGCCCGAGGCGTTGGGCCGAGCCGACGGGGACCTCGGCGCCGACGGATGGCTCAGACTCTACAGCAATGTCTGGAAAGAGCCGGCCATGCTCACCTTCGCCGCCAACACGTTCTCCGGTTACTACACGGCCACACTGCCGGGCGCCGACGCGTACGGCAGCGGGTACCTGACCTTCACCGTGGACAAGTCCGGCGGCGTCAAGACCGTGGGCAAGCTGGGCGATGGCACCGTGGTGTCGCTGAGCGGAACGTTGATTCGCGATGAGGAGGGCCGGACCTTCACGGTACTCTATACCGCCCCGGTGGCCTACAAGGGTGGCGGCCTCTTCGGCGTCGCCGAGTTCGTCACCCCCCAGAGCGGCCCCGTGCTGGTGCGGTTGCTGGACGACCCGTTCAGTTGGCTGAACCTGAACCCGCTCGCCACGGGCGAGGCCGGCGCCGGCTTCAGCCGCGGGCTCGGCCTGACGGGCGGCTGGTATGCCAAACTGGGCAACCTGTACGACTACTACATCGACAACGCGCTGTCCGTCGGCACCAACGCCGGCGCGCCTGTCCCCGCCCTCTGGATCGGGACCAACCGTTACGAGTCGGCCGGGTGGAACCCGAACGGACTCGCGCTGACCGTCGCCACCAACAGCCTCTCCGTCCTGACCGGCCTGAAGGCTCCTAAAGCCGTTTTGCCCGTGAAGGTCGGCGGCGTGTACGACTACGACGACGCCGGTAACGCTTTGGGACTGACGGTGGTCCTGACCCGCGCGACAGGCATCTTCAAAGGTTCCTTCAAAGCCTGGTTCGACTATGCCACGACGCATACCCCGAAGACCATTTCTTTCGAGGGCGTTTTAACGCCCGAGCGCGAGAACAAGGACGACGGCGTGGAGGGACGCGGCTTCTTCCTGTGGTCGGACAAGGCGCAGTATCTTAGCCCGCTGGGCAAAAAGGTTCCGTACACGTTCAGTTGGTCGTACGACTTCCTGCTGCAGGGAAACTGAGGTACGAGCGCACGTGTCGCAACCGCTCTGCGCAACGGGAGACGCACCGCCCGTTCCGGGCAAAACCGCAAACTTGCGCCCGGCCGGCTGGCAGGTCTAGGGACGGCAAGCAGCCCCAGGCTTGGTCCAATAGCGGTCATGCCGGGGCCCGACGGCGGGTGACCACCCCCTTCTCGCGGGGATCTGACGCGGTGTGCGCCGTCTGTTTGAGCCCACCTGTCGTGGGCAGCGGCGGGGGCGGCAGCCGTGCAGGGCCGGAGGTTCCGCCTCCCGCGCCGCGAGCGCCGCAGGGACGTCCCGCGCGCACTGTTCAAATACCCGTCTCCACCTCCGAGCTTAAGCCACGCCGCCGGCAGACTCGCGTCTCATGGCCGCACACCGGACCGCCAACATCCATGACCGACGCAACAACGCACGGACCGGGTGGCTTGCGCGCCTCGGTCCGTGCGTTCCCAGGTGATGAGCCGTTTGCTTGGACGGTCTAAAACTTACGGCCCAGATACAGATTGAGTTCGTAGCCGTCCAAGTCGAAACGCACGCGGTCAGGACCCACACTCACGGTCACATCGCGGGACAGCCACTCCCATCCCAGACTGCCGCCGACATACCAGTTCTCGCTGACCAGGCAATCCGTCCCGGCCGTCAAGAGAAAGCCGGGGACAACGGTCGTCTTATCGTTATGGTCGGAGCGCGAGCCGAGCCGGGAAGTCTGACCGTTTTCGGTAAAGGTCACGGTCTCCGAACGGTGCACGCAAGCGTCGACAAACTCAAGCGCGAGCTGCGGCGCGACGTAAACGCTCACCCTGCGCGTGAGCGGTTTCGTGAACGTCGGGCCCACTTCGCCCCGCAGGCGCCAAAGGCGGCCCTCGATCTGCGCCGTGTCGCGAATGACGCCCGGCGTGCGTTCGGAACTGACCTCGTAATCCAGCGGAATGATGGGGTTGTCGCCAGGCGGATCGTCATTGGTGCGGAACCGGCCATAATAGGGATACCAGTGGTCAAGCCCCGGCTGCCAGTTTCCGCCCGCCGGCGACCCGAAATAGTCCGAGTAGGTATACGTCTCCGTTTCGCGGACCATGTTCTGCTCGGTCATGCGCTCGTTCCGCATCGTCTGAGTATCTGGGAAAAAGGCCACCCCCACCACCAAGTCGAGGTCGACATCCCACTCTTCCCACGTATGGAGCCAGCGGCTGGCCTTGATCTCGACGCCGTCACTCTGGAAAGTGTCGTCGTTGTCACCGCGCACGCCGGGAGAGCCTGAACTCCTTAAGCCCAGATCCCGGTGAAAAGTCAGCGTATCGGCAACGGAATCGTACTGGCCGGCGTTCTGGTAATGCCAGTAGTGCGTCGACAGGGGCGCGCCGGGGTCGCCCCCGGGACGCACACCGCTTTCCTCATCGGGAAAAACATAGCCGTCGTCAAAGTTCCAGACGACGGGAAGGCCGTCTTCGGGCCCTGTCATCGCGCCGGGCGGCAATTGCCCAAACCACTTTGATCCCCCGCGCGGTATCAGCGAATTGTAGAGCGACGGCGCGGGCCCACGCACCTCCATGCTTTGACCCCACTGATGGACCCAGCCGGCCTGAAGCCTCCACCGCTGCTCGCGGGGTTCCTCTGACCGCCCCGTGGCAACCGCCGACACCACGACCAACGACATTGCGATTCTATGTGACAAGTTCATTGCTCACCCCTTCTCTAATTCCCGCTTCGGATGCTGCCCAGACCCGCCCTGCGCCTCGCGGCGAAGAGCGGGCGCGACCGCCCTTGGTCATTTTTTAGTCGATTTCCAGGTAAAGTCCAACCCGCTCTTGCTGGCGGTTACCTTCGCCGTTAAAGAGCGGCTTGCAGGCGTGAGCTTGCCGCCGGACAAAGACACCGTGACCTTGCCCTTCCATCCATAGGGCACAACCACAGCGTAGGTTCCGTCTGCGCCGGTCTTGACCGTCCCGCCCTTATTGGAGAGGGTGACCGTGACCCCGGCCAACCCGGCGCGCGTGCCGAAGCCGGTGACCTTGCCGGAAATCACGGGACCTTTCGGGAGTGCAACGGCGCTTGCGGGGAGCGCGACTCGGGCCGCCGCGGGACGGGTCTCGATGACGGGCGGGCTGACCCAGTTCGTCGCCACGACCCGGTCGCTCAGGTTGCTCACACTGCCGCGACCCCACAATTCGATATTCGTGGACACAACCACCGTTTCACCGGGGTCGAGGAACGGGTTCAGGTTTCCGATGTTCTGCACGGCCGCGGCAAACGGGCTGCTCAAGTCCAGATAGAACCAGTTGGGCTCGGGTGTCGTCGTGGTATCCGGCCCCGTCGGGAAGCGTAACCGATGGGCGGCATTGCTCAGGACTTCGTACCAGACGGGAGGTGCCGTCAGCGACATCGCCGAGCGGATGTCATTGCTGAGCGTAAGTGTGCCAAACCAGGAATCCCGGCGCGGGTTGTAAGTCCAATCCACACGGCGGATGAGAATGCTGTCGTCATTGATGATCGTTCCCATGGCCTGGCCAACGATGATGACGCCATCGCCCGTCGCACCGTCGAGCGTCACGAACAGCGTCTCGTCCGGTTCGAGGTCCGTGTCGCCGTAAACCTGCACCACGATGAAACCGGTCAGGCTGCCTTGCGGGATAATCAGCGTCCCGTTCGTCGCCACATAGTCGCTGCCGGCCTCGGCCGTACCGTTCGACGTGGCAAAGGCCACGCTCACGTCGCCGGTGCTGACATTGGACAATGTCACCGTGAACACGAGGCCAGTGGTCCCGCTGTTGCCCTCGGGCACGATGGCATTGCCGACCGACATGGGAGTACTGGCTCTGATGATATTGGTCGACACCAATTCGGTGTCCTCATCGATCGCGGCGGTCGCATAGTTCAGAATGCTCCCGGAACCGATGATGCGACACTGGTACGTAAAGACGATCTCTTCCTGATAGTTGATCGACACGGTGCTCCCCGGCTGATCAACAGGGAAGGGCGATCCGATACCCGGATCGTCATCAGGCAAGGGACTGCCGTTCAACACCGACGTGTTGGTCAAGTAGAGGATCTGAGCCAACGGCAGAGTGTCGAACACCAACAGGTTGCCCAAGGGCAGCAGCCCTTTGTTGCTGATCCGCAAGGTGTATTCCACCTCGTCGCCCACGTTCAGGATGTTGGTGGGCGAACTGTCAAAAGTCACCCGCGAAGTCTTGGTGAACGTAAAGGTCGGGAACGGCACCAGGGCATAGCCCATATCCAAGAAAGGCGGATCGGCAATGGCCACCGACGGATCCTCGCCCCAAGCCCCCACGATCAGCGTATGGTCGAGCGTATAGACCCGCATGCCCGTCTGATCGTTGGTGATCAAATCGTATATCGCCGTCACCTCGAGCGCGGACACCACGAAATTCGTGTCGTAGCCGCCCCCGTCAGGATCGGTCAGGGGCCCCAGATGATCGCCGTGGAAGTCCACGTAGAGCGTGGTGTTAGACAGCGCGGAGATCCATATCGGATTGCCGTTTTCCGTTCCGGTCCAAAACACGGAGTTCGTGTCCGCGCCGGGGGCCCGGCCAGCCACCAGCTCCGTCGTCAATCCCCCGAAGGGCATGGGCGAAAAGCCCCAGTCGAAGTCTCCGCCGTGCGGGGTTTGATCCGGGTCGTCAAAAGGGGACGTGTCCATGGCGCAGATGCTGGCGAAAGGCACCCCGCCGACACTCTCGAGAAGCGTGCCTGAGTTCAACGGGAGTATGTGGGCGAGCAGTCCGTTCGAAGCCGGCACCGTCAGCGTGCCGCTGCCGTTGCGGTCCGTGTAGGTGACGGACAGCGGAGCGGCGTTCGTGTTGAACAGGAAGACGATGCCGGGATAGTTGGCGTCTACCGTGCCCAGCGGAATCACGTACCTGCTGCTCCATAATTCGACGGGACGCAGCACATAAGACCGGGTCTCGAAACCCCCGTTAAAGACATTGCCGGTGACCATGTGCACCTGGACGGGTTTATCCGCCTTGACCGTGGCACCCTTGCTGATGTCCCTGATCAGGAGACCCGCGAGCGGACCGCGATTGACGATCTGCGTTGTGGGCGACAGTCCGTTGCCGTCGGCGTCGATGACCACCGTGGTATTGTCCTGGTCTGCCATAACCATGAGATCCACATACGAGAACATGCCGTTGGCCAGAACGTTGGTGCCGACCGGCGCGATGTAACTGGTGCCATGGTCCAAAATGCTGAGGACTTCAACCGCGCTGGCCTGTGCCCCTCCCCGGTCGGATTCCCAGCCGGCGCGGGAGACGGTGACGGCTTTGGTGGCCGCCACCCGGTCGCCTCCGTCAAAGAGATCGGGATTAAAGACGACGCGCGGCACCGGGACATCGTTGCGATACGTGATCACCGTGCCCGCCGGCACCCCGAAGGGGTCGCTGGCAAAACCGGGGCAAATGCCGTTGCCGTCATCGCCGTCGCCCCAGACCCGCGTGCTGACGTCGGTGGGGTTGTTGATGTCCGCCTCGTATCCGTCCTCCCACTGGTCGTAGTAGACCACGGTGCCCGATGTCGTGACGACGATGGAAACAAAGGAGACCATGTTGACGTCATCCGGCAGGTCCGCCTGTGTGTCGAAGACGGCGTAGAGTTGCGCTTCGGGCATGGGCAGATAGAATTCCTGCACGACAATGTCAGCGCCGCGCGCGGCCACAGCTCCCAGAACCGACAACCCGAGCGCGGCTAGCCACCGCCGCGCCGGCTGCGTAAACACGCCCTCCTTTCGGGCGCGCGAACCTGTCATAGGCCGCCGCGTCTGAAACGACTCAACTTCCCTAGCCTTCACTATTACTTGCATGGCAATCTCCTTGACTAACCTGTTGGAACTGCACGCTACTTGAACATCTTGACCCGATAGAACCACGATCCGGAGAGAACGTTGGTGTCGGTCGCGGACATGGTTGCGTCCACTCCCGGCATGTTGACGTAATCCAGGAGGTTGGACCACGGCACGAGCGGGTTGAGCGAGGGTGTGGCGCTAACCGTATAGAGCCACGTCGCTGTCCCCGGCCATTCCACCACCGCGTGACCATCCTGAATATGGATCGCTGTGATGACGAGCGTGGCCGCGCTCCCGACCGTCTGCAGGAAACCCGGCACCAGGCTGCCCATATAGTTCACATCTCCGCTGTACTCGGCTGTGATCGTGTGGGCGCCTTCCGACAGGTCAGACTTGACGCCGCTGACGGCCACTCCGCCGATCATGGCCACCGCGCTGCCGAAGTCCGTGCCGTCGATCTTGAACTGAACCGTGCCGGTCGGAACGGGTCCCGCCCCCGTGATGGTCGCCGTGAAGGACACCGGCTCGCCGAACGACGAGGGATTATGGGAAGACTGCAACACGGCAGCCTGCACCTCTGACTGGCCGGAGGAGACTGTTCTGTGCGGCCGGAGCGCGAGCGCGCCCATGGCCCAATTGCCGGAACTCCCGTTTGCCGCCGTCCAAGACATGTCCACGCTGACCGCACCCGCCTTGGTGCTGCCGCCGCCCGTCGCGAACCCGGGGGGAATGGGCGCCGAACTCAGGCTCCAGCGCTGCGTCTGTCCGGCACCTGTCGCGACCAGATTGGTCCACTGCAGGGCGACCGTATCCACAACCACCTCGCCGAGTGCCGAGGAAATGCCGGTGAGGGCCGGGTTGCCCGAGGCACCCACGCTGGAGGAGAACCCATCGTACGGGACGGTCTGGTCCACATTCCTGAAGGTCATCACGCCCACCACCCAGCCTTCGCCCGGCGCCCGGTTGAACCTCACAGCCACATTCGTGGTGCCCGAGGGCGGATTCAACAAAACCCATATGGAGACCACTTTGTCGTCGTTGGTCCTGGAGCCCGCCAAAGTCATCTGCGATGCGCCGTACATGACATTCGTAGGCACACCCCGCGCCTCGGGCGAGTTGTTGACCGAGATACCGGCCAGGAGTAGGCGGTTCGAACTGCTCCCGAGTACCGTGTGACTCACGTTACCTGTCGAGACGAACTTGAACGCGCCGGTGGACACGTTGTCCACGTCGATCGACTCATCGATCATGTAGGGCGCCTTGCCGGTCTGCGGCTGTACCGGCACCCCGTTGGTCGTCGTGGGCATAGTCACCACCGTGTTGGTTGCCCTCTGAAACTCGGTGCCGGCTCTGGCCGCGAACGTTGCCAACAAGGTCGTGCTTTCGCCCGGCGCCAGCGGCCCCACGTTGGCCCAGTTGATGACGCCGTCGTTGAGGTTGTCAACCGACGGAGGCGTCGCGCCGACGTAACTCAAGAACGCCGTCTCGTATGTGTCCAACACAGGCACCGTGTCTAACGTCACTTCGCCCGTATTCGTCACGTCGATGCGGAACACCACCGACTCACCGACCTGCGCCGTGCCGCCTCCCAGCGGGATAACCTGCGTCTTGGTAATGCTTACCCCTGGAGCCACCGTGGTGTGAGGCGCGTTGTTCGTCGAGGGCGGTACAGGCACGCCGTTGGTCATCGAGGGCGCCGTGGCCACCCAGTTCGTACCCGCGCCCGGAGCCAGCGCCTCAAACATCACCAAGATGTTCGTCACGGACGCGGCGCCGTTGGTGGCGAGCGGCCCGACGCTATTCCATGTCAGGCGTCCCAGTTCGTTCGAACTCGGGGCGGGGACCGCCGAGACGAACTGCAGCAGCGACGCGTCATAGGTATCGGTCACGGGAACCGTGTCGAGCATCGTGTCGCCCGTGTTGCGCACCGTGATCGTGAACACGTTGGTCTCGCCCACGGCAGCCGGGCGATTAGCAGGGAACGTCACCGTCTTGGCGATCGCCACGCGCGGGTTCACGTTGGTGTGCGGCACGCTGTTGGTCGAGGTCAGGGTCACCACGAAGTTGGTGCCCACGCCGTTGGTCAGCGCCGTGAACGACGCCGTCACCGTCGCGGACTGGCCGATCCCCAGCGGGCCCACGTTGGACCACGCCAGCGTGTTGCCGCTCTGCGAGGTCACGGGCGGCACCGCCGAGGCGAACGCCAGCAGGTTCGAGTTGAACGCGTCGGAGAGCGGCACCGTGTAGACCGGCACCGCGCCGGTGTTGGTCACCGTGATCAGGAACGACACCGTCTCGCCGATCGCGGCCGGACGGTTGGTCGGGGAGAGCACGCGCTTGGCCAC
>JAHFSX010000041.1 GCA_023269675.1 Verrucomicrobiota bacterium | reverse complement strand
GACGCCCTCACGAAGGTGGGTGGCGACCTCGCCGTTTATGGCAGCGCGAAGCTCGACGCCCCAGCGTTGGTGAAGGTGGGTGGCGACCTCGCCGTTTATGGCAGCGCGAAGCTCGACGCCCTCACGAAGGTGGGTGGCGACCTCGCCGTTTATGGCAGCGCGAAGCTCGACGCCCCAGCGTTGGTGAAGGTGGGTGGCGACCTCGCCGTTTATGGCAGCGCGAAGCTCGACGCCCCGAAACTCAAAAAAGCTAATTCTCAAACCTGAACTCAACCCATCATCACCATGTCCTCTGAAATCGTCCTCGCTTCCACTCAACTCGCTCAACGCCTCGGCGTCACCAAAGAGCACATGATCGAAACGGTCAAAGCGCAGTGCTTCAAAAACCCCGGCAACGTCAGCGACACTCAACTCGCAGCGTTCTTCAGCATCGCCAACGAGATGGGCGTCAACCCCCTTTTGCCCGGTATGCTCTACGCCTACCCGACCCAAGGCGGCGGCATCGTGCCGATGATGGGGCCGGATGGTGTTTTCAAGAAACTGTCCGAGCATCCCTCGGTCGATTCGTGGGAGGTTCAAGTTTATCCCGAGGATGTGACGCAGCCGCCGACGCACGCCATTGCGAAGATTTACCGTAAGGGCAGCACCCACCCGCTAACATTCACCGCCGTCGTCAGCGAGTGGATGATTAAACAGAATCCGAATTGGATCGTGCGCCCGCGCCACATGATCCACATCCGCGCCCTGAAGCAGTGCGCTCGGCAAGTGATCCACGGCATCCCGTTCGACGAGGACGAGCGCCAGATTTCCGAGATGGTCAACGTGACGCCGGTGCAGGACAGCCCATCGCCTGCGGCCTCTGTGTCGCGCCCGACTGCACCAGCCCGTCGCGGCAGTGCGGCCGCTGCCAAGGCAGCGCAGCCTGATGCCATTGACATTGAGGCCAAGAAACCGGCACCGGCGGTCACGGAAGCCGCTCCTGTGCCCATGCCAGAAGCGCCGCCGACTGAACCCGTCTTGCGGGCACCGGACATCGTTCCCGGCGTAGGCCACGATGAGTTTCATGGGAAACCTTGGCCGGTGACTCTGACCGACGTTAAAATCGTTTCCAAGAAGGTGGCGAAGACGACGGCAGGGGCGGCGGTCGCTCAGATCGTCATCGAGCACAATCAATTCGCCGGCACGGTGTTTTGCCTAGAAGGCGTTGGCCTCACACCGGCGGGGGCCGCAGAAGTAACAGCCGATTGGCTGCATGATGGATCGGTCATTGAGGCGACCCTTTACAGCAAGCTCCGTCCGAAGACGGTGGACGGCAAATCCGTGCCCGATTACTCACGCCCGCCCAACCTGTTTATGAAGGACGTGCGCGCGGCGGCTCCGAGCGACGCAGCGGTGGACGCTTAATCACCATGCCTAAAACCACACTGAGATTCAACCGGGCGAGCGGCGGCACGCAGGCCCGAATCGAAAAGATCATCCGCGAACTGAAAAACGCTCCGGCAAAATTCCAGCCCTACAACCCGAACAATGGACGCTCCATTTTCTGCGCGTGGCGGATGTTACCATCGAAGCGGAGGACAACAAAATGACGCACCCCCAGAAAAAGTTTGAGCAAATCGTGGTCGTCGGCGAAATGCCGGTGACGCCGCTGGTTGTGATCTCGGGCGACGTGATGTTGCGCGCGGCAAACCTTGCCGTCCACGCCGAGATGGATGTGAACAACGCGCAGAGCGCAGAGGTGGCCAGCCGAGCCTTGCACGATACGCTCGATCTGCAAAAGGCGATTGAAGCCGAACGGGTGAGATTGAAAAATCCGTTCTTGGCGTTTGGCAAAAAGATCGACGACGCGGCACGCGGGCCGATGAGTGAGCTTACCAGCGTCATCACCACGCTGAGGCACAAGCTGGCCGCATGGCAGGCCGAGGAAGAACGTCGGGCACGCGAGGCGGAGAAACTTCGGCAGGCGGAACTTCGCCGGTTGCAGTTGGAACAGGAGCGGATCGAACGCGAACGCTTGGCGCAGGAGGAGAAGGCGCGGCTGGCAGCCGAGGCCGCTCGGGCGGTGCCGGTGGCGGCGGACGATGATCTGGCCGGCGTGGACGAAGTGGCGGCGGACAATGACGCAGCAGAGGCACGGGCACGGTCGGACGCGGAGGCGCGGCGCATCGCGGAACAGGCGGCGGCATTGGCGCAGACGCGGACGCTGGTTGCGCCGAAGCCGGCGGGCATCAGCTACCGGACGACGTTGCGGCATCAGGTGTTGGACGTGCGATTGCTGCCGTCCAACTTGGTGGTGGTGACGCCAAACGACGCGGCGATCCGGGCGTGCTACTGCACGGGGTGGAAAGAGGGCCAGCCGGTGCCGGTGGTGGCGGGGCTGACGTTCAAGATCGACAAGCAGGCGGTGGACACACGGAGGGGGATTTAACATGAGCTACGCCGAAAACACTTCCGTCTCTGTCGAAAAGACCCGCGCCGAAATCGAGGCCACGCTGTCGCGCTACGGTGCCACTCGGTTCGCCTACATGACCGCCGACACGCACGCGATGATCGGTTTCGTCGCGCACGGCAAGGGCGTGCGCTTCATCCTGCCGCTGCCCTCGCGTGATGACCCGCGATTCACGGTGCGTGAGTTCCGGCGCATGGGAGTTTTAGTCAAGAAATGCCCGCGCAAACCCGAGGATGCTTACAAGGCATGGGAGCAGGCGTGCCGCTCGTTGTGGCGCTCCCTCTTTCTCTGCACGAAGGCGAAACTTGAGGCAGTCAGCGCGGGCATCACCACATTCGAGGCGGAGTTCCTCGCTCATTTTGTTCTGCCCACTGGCCAAACGGTTGGAGAACGGATGATTCCGCAGATCGAGGAAATGCGGCGAACGAACGAGATGCCAAAACTGCTACTGGAGGGACATGGCTTATGACCGAGAAGACCCTCACGCCCATCAGCGAGCAGCTTTGCGCTGCGTTCATCCTCGATCTGCCCGTGCCGACGCGGAACCTCTACGGCCTGTGGGGGAGCCGCAGCACCTTCCGACGTTACCGCAACAATGGGCTGAACGTGAAGATGGCTGAGGGCATGGGGCCGACAGTGCTGCCGAGTGAGTTCAAGTCGTTTCTGCTGAAACAGACGGGGCATAATTCCGGCGCGAAAGCGTCGGAGGGGATCGCGGCGGGCATTGGTTTGTCTGGTCATTCATTAAACACCCCAGCAGGGAACCGCGTAGAACCTGCCTCGATTTCCGTGGGAGCCTCACCGAAGTCTAAGGCCAACGCCCGCCGCCGTCGGGTGCGAAAATAACCGGCACGAAATTACCATGCACGCCGACACCGACATTCCCGCGACCGCCGACACGCATAGTTATGCGCGCTTCCCGCTGCCGGGCATGAAGACCGTGCCGGAATACTACGGCACTGACGCATGGGAAATTCTATTAGGCGGAGCTTGGGCGGCATTGGTCAGCCAAACGGCGAGCAATAAAGAAGCGCGCGAAGCCTTTCATCGTGACACCAAGCTATCGCTGGACGCACTGATTAAGCGTTCTGCCATCGACGCATTGATCGACAAGGCCACGGGGCACGAGCAATCAGTGATCGCGGCGTTCGCAGATTGGGTGACGGTAAACATCTGGGGCGTGAGCGGTCAACATGAACCAACCACGACGGAGGCAGCTAAATGAGCGACCGCCGCCGCCAGTTCCGTTGCTCGCAACTGCCGCAGCTCATGGCCTGCCCCGGCTCGGCGTTGTTGCGCGAGCGCGTAAAGCCGTCGAAGAGCGGCGCGGTCGCTGCGCTGGGGACGTGGTGTCACTGGATGGCGGCGACTGAGCTGGTGCGCGAGCACGGGGCCACCCCGCCGGAGGCCGGACTACCCGAGCCGCCGATGCGCGCTGGCTGGAAGCCCACGGGCTTTGACCTGTGGATGATCCGGTTCTACGTCGCCGAGGTGCTTGACCGTGTGGGCGCGGACATGGCCTTGGAGGTCGAGGCGGAGTTCAAACACAGCTTTGCGCGCTTCGACCTGAGCGGGCACATCGACACGTTCGGCATCACGGCGGACGCGACCGAGGCCATCGGCTTTGACCTCAAGACGGGAAGCGTGGTCGTCGACGAGGCGAAGGACAACGCGCAGGTGCTCGGCTACATCGTGTTACTGGCGCTGGCCTACCCTACCCTACGGAAGATCACGTTTGCCGTGGTGCAGCCGCGCAATCACGAGGACGACGGCGAGCAGCGGGTGAGCATGATCACACTGGAGGGCGAGCAGATCGCGCAGGCGGTGGCCTACGTCGAGCGCACGCTGAATACCGCCATCGACGAGGAGATGACCGTGAACAGCGACGGCGGGAAGCAATGCCGCTACTGCCCTGCCGCCCTGCAATGCCCCGCCGTCGAGGCCGACCTTTCTCACATGAAAATGACCCTCACGCCTGAATACCTCAACGGCATCGCCGCCGAGCCTACGATTGACCGCTTGCTGGCCGTGGCCTTGGCAGGCCGAAAGCTATCGCCGCTACTAAAGGACGCCGCCGACATTCTGAAGCAGCGCATCCGCGACAAGGGCGAGCAGACCGTGGATGGCTACCGCGTCTTCGTGCAGTCGCAACCTGGTATCCGCGTGGTGACGGACAACGCCAAGGCACGGGTGCAGCTCGGTGACTTGCCGGATGCGTTGTTTGACCGTTGCTACCAGTTCAAGCCGGGCGAGATCGAGGAGGTGCTGGCCGAGCACGAGTCCGCGCGCACGGGGTTGAAGGTGCCGGTGGACACAAAGACCGCTGGCAAGGTGAGCGGGAAGTCGATGATGCGCGACCGGATCGGGCACGTCATGCAACAGGGTGAGCGGGAAATCCTCAAGATTGTGGAGGTGGCATCGTGATCTCGTTCTTCCTCGACTGCGTGCCGCCGACCACTACCGCCCAGCAGAAGGGTGTGAGCCGTGGTCGTTTCTTCACCAAGGCCAAGGTGAAGGATGCGGAGCGGCTTTACTGCACGCTGCTGGTGCCGCACCGGCCCAAGGCGCCACTGACGGGGCCGCTCTCCGCCGAGATCACGTTCACCTTCCCGTTTCGCAATGGCGAGAGCAAGTCGGTGATAGCACAGGGCTGGATGCCGCACGACAAGCGGCCCGACTGCTCGAACCTCGTGAAGCTATTCGAGGACTGCATGGGCATCGTGGGTTTTTTTGGCGACGACGGCCAGATCGCAGACCTGCGCGTCCGCAAGGGGTGGGGCAAGAAGCCCGGCATCGGCGTGACCATCGTAGCCTTCACCCATTTCGAGCCATGAACCCACCCTATTTCACTTTCGCGGCCATCCTGCTATTCATCGTGGCGCTCGTCTTTACCTTCATGCCGTCGCACGAGCCGAGGAAGCCTACGCGGGTAGTATCGTCCTCAGCAAACATCGCGGCTGCGGGAGAGGTGCTGAATGTCGATGCCTTCCTGTGGGCTATCCGGCAGGTGGAGAGCGGGGACAACCCGCAGGCCATTGGGCCGAGGGGTGAGCGGAGCGCGTATCAGTTCATGGAAGCGACGTGGCGGGAGTGCAGCACCGTGCCGTTTCGCGCGGCAGGGGTTTCGCAGGAGCGCGATGAGGCGGCGGCGGTGAACTACCTGCTGGTAATCGAAGCCACTTTAATCCGGCGCAATCTAGTGATCACCGTCCGCAACCTCGCCTGCGCATGGCATTACGGGCAGCACTTCGACCCAGCCAAGGTGAGCGGTGCTTACGCCGACCGCGTGTTAAATCTTTACGGAGACAAGCTGCGCCAAACAACGCCGCCAATGACTCGCGCGACGCTCTTCCCCTCCATCGGCCCCAGCGAAGCTAGACGCTACATCGCCGACGCGCGGGCGCAGCCGAATGACGTGAGCGCGAAGATCCGCGCCAAGCTCAAGCCGTGAATTTGTTCCGTAACATCAACCACACAACCGACAACATGAAATCCATGACCGTATCGCAGCTCATAAAGCTGCTTGAACAGGCTCCGCGCGACGCGGAGATCATCGTAACCACAACGCCCGGAAACCCGGACGCGAAACCCATCCTAAGTGCTGGCTTCAGCTTTCAGCCGACGCCGAACGTGACGCTCTATGTCGAGGAGCTGCCGGCGGCGGCGAATCTGGCGAGCGCGGAGCCGGAAGCGGTAGTTCCGACAGATAGCAAAGCACCGGATGAGGCGCCTGCTGTCGAGCCTGCGCCGTCCTCGTTGGCGTTGCCGGATGATCCGCAGGTGACAATGCCGCCGCCAGAAAATCCCGTGACCGAGGCGACGCCGGCCGATGCGGTGCCACTTGCCGCTAAGAAACCGAAGGCGCCTAAGCCCCGCCGCAAATAACCCTCACGCGCGCCGCCGGGGTGGTGCCCACGCCGAAAGGCCCAAGCTCCGCCCGGCATATCTCCCGCCGCGAACGCTGGCGGCGCGCTTTCTTTTATCTCTCATACTATGAAATCGAATCTTCCTTCCACCGCAGAGCCGCCTGACGAACCGATGCCTGCCGCGCAGGTGCCGCCGGTATCGTTCCACTTTCAGCATGACTCCCAGCACCAAGCTTCGTCCTACCTGATCGTCGTGCCGGACAAGACGATCATGATGCTGCCGCCCCATCATCCGTTGCGGACGCTGGTGTATCACTTCAACCGGCTGCGGACGCCCAGCGACCGGCTGGCGGCGTTGGCGACGGCGTTGCGGGCGGCCGAGCAGGACGGGCTACTCCATCCGGGCTTTTGGGCGGCACTGAAACGGCGGGTGCGTCGCTGGCTGACGCGGCGGACAAAGGAGACAACGTGAATGTGGCTAATCCCGCCCCAACTCTTCTCAGCCTTTGCAGCGGCATCGGGATGCTCGACGAAGCCGTCAAGCTCGTCCTCGCCGATGCCCGCGTTGCGTGCAGTTGTGAATGGGAAGCCTACGCTGCGGCCGTCCAACTGGCCCGGATGGAAGACGCGAGCATGGAGCCGCACCCTATTTGGTGCGGTGATCTCCGAGACTTCGACGCTAGACCTTTTCGTCACGTGGTGGACATCCTCACTGCTGGCCTCCCGTGCCAGCCTTACTCCCTCGCAGGGAAAAAGCAGGGCAACACCGACCGGCGAAGCTGGGGCGAAGACGGCGACGGCCCCATCCCTCAATTCCTGCGGATCGCGGCCGAGTGTGAACCCGCCGTGGTCTTCCTCGAAAATGTGCCAGCTTGGGTTCGCGGGGGATGGTTTCGACCTGTCGGCGACGAACTATGCCGAATGGGTTACGAGCTCGTTGAACCGGTCTTCCTCGCTGCGAGCGATGTGGGAGCGAGTCATCAGCGCGAACGGGTCTTCCTCATGGCCTACCTGCCGAGCAAACGAGGGACGTGGCGGGAACTATCAGCGGCAGAGCGATGGTTCGGTGCAGCCGACGTTGACGGGGAAGGCGCAGGAGTGGCCGACGCCGCGCGCCTCGGCCAACGAGAACCGCACGACGACCATCGGGGCATCGCACGGGGAGACGCACGGGCGGATTCTGGCGGGCGAGGCGGCGCAGTGGATCACGCCGTCGGCGAGCAAGCTGTCGGGGACGGCATCGGAGGGGTTCACGGAACCGCTGGTGGCTCAGGCGGAACATTGGCAGACGCCGAACGCGCGCAATGTGGCGACGCGGAAACAAGTGGGCGGGACGGAGCGGCAGGACTTGTTGGAAAAGCAGAGCCAGCATTGGCCGACTCCACAATTTCACGCGAAGGGCGATGCGACGGGGCCGAGCCGAGGCACGACGGGACAGGACTCGACGGCGGCAGCGGCGCAGAGATGGACGACACCGATGGCGGGCGACTCCCACAAGCGGGGACTCACCGCGCAACGGATTTTCAAGAGCCTCTCGGCAGATGTGCAGGAATTTTCGCCCTCGGCCCAGCCGCCGGAGAGTGGGGAAACATCCTCGGCCAACACCCGCACCTCGCGCCGGCGGTTGAACCCGGCCTTCGTCTGCTGGTTGATGGGGTGGCCACATTTCTGGACGCGAGCCGAGCCGATCAACTGCGCTGCGGTGGCAATGGTGTCGTGGCGCTCCAAGCAGCGGCAGCTTTTGCGGAACTGCTTGGGCGAGTCCGCGCTGGTTCTGGGTATGGCGGAGACAAGGGGATAACTTTATGAAAAACTCACACATCGAGTGGACGGATCACACGTTTAACCCGTGGATTGGTTGCACCAAGGTTTCGCCGGGGTGCGCGAATTGCTACGCGGCGGCGCGGGACAAGCGTTTCACGGGCGGGGCGCATTGGGGCAAGGGCGCGCCGCGCCGCCGCACGAGCGCGACGAACTGGCGGCAGCCGTTGGCGTGGGATAAGGCTGCGACGAACCATTTCCAAGAGGTTAGAATGTATGACGGCACCCGCTATCGCGGCACGATGGACGAAATCGCTGCGCTTAATTTGCCGGTGGACGACATGGCACTGGCGATGCCGTCTCGCCCGCGCGTGTTCTGCGCGTCGCTGGCCGACTGGCTGGATGACGAGGTGCCGATTGAGTGGCTGGCGGACTTGATCGACCTCTGGCGAGTTTGCACCAATCTCGACATCCTTGCTCTCTCGAAACGGCTGGAGAACTGGCGTCCACGACTTCAGGCGGTTAGGAATTATGCGCTCACCCATGACCTATTCGACCTCCATTCATTCGTCCATCAATGGCTTGATCGTGCCGACCTCGCTCCGCCAGCGAACATCTGGATCGGAACGAGCGTCGAAGACCAGACGCGCGCGGATGAGCGGATCCCGTTGCTGCTAGAAATTCCGGCGCGGGTGCGCTTCCTGAGCTGCGAGCCGTTGCTGGGGTTGGTGGATTTAGCTCAAGCGTGCGGCGGTGCGGCGGTATCGGCACGACTTGACTGGGCTATCGTCGGCGGGGAGAGCGGCCCCGGCGCGCGGCTTTTTTACGTCGAGCACGCACGCAGTCTCGTGGCCCAATGCAAGGCGGCGGGCGTGGCCTGCTTTGTCAAGCAGATGGGCGGGCGCATCCGAGGTGACTGGCGTGAGTTTGTCCCGATCTATAAATTTATGACGGATTTGAGCGATGGTGGTGTGTTTAATTTTATCCCAGCCGTGGTCGGCGAGCGGGCTGGGCAGCCACCAGACGATGACATGGATTTCCAACTCTTCGACGCCAAGGGTGGCGACATGGAGAAATGGCCCGAAGACCTGCGCGTGCGTGAATTTCCAAAAACGGAGGGCGGCGCATGAAAGGCTTACTCTTCACGCCAGAAATGGCCCGCGCGGTGATGCGCGAGATCGACCCGAAGACGAACACGCGGCGGATTATCAATCCGCAGCCGAATGACGTTGGATTTGGACGTAACTGCCAAGTGCATCCCTACTGCACGGGAGTTCCTTGGCCCGTGGCATATTACGAGCGTCGCGGAACATGTTGGAATAGCAGCGACCCGTTGAAGCCCGCCTACAAAGTCGGCGAGCGCGTGTGCCTGCTGACGACTTGGGCGGTTCACCATTTGATGAATGGGGAAAAGCCAACAGAACTCGGCGACTGCATAGGCGGATTCTGGCACGCGGGCATGGGCGATAAACCCGGCTGGTGTGGCAAGTCGCGCCCCGGTCGCTTCCTGCCCAACCACCTACGCCCGCTCATGCCGATGCTGGAAATCACCGAGGTGCGGGTGCAGCGTGTGCAGGACATCAGCGAGGCGGATGCGCTGGCGGAGGGTGCCGAGCCAGTCGCGTGCGGCGAGAACAGCGTTTATTTCAAGGAACGCCACCGGCTCGGCTTCATGTCGCTCTGGGACTCGATCAACGCCAAGCGCGGCTTCGGCTGGGCGCAAAACCCTTGGGTGTGGGCCTACACGTTTCGGAGGGTCACGTCATGAGCACCGCCGCCAAAACACGCGCCCCTCGCGGCCACTGGAAAGCGCAGGTCGTATCCGCGCCGATTGGCGAGCCTCTGCCGGTGCGCGGCATCCACGCGGTGCGATGCCTGCTCAACGCGGCGCGGCTGATTGGGCTGCGTGCGAACGTGCGCGGCGTTGATGGCGAGCCGGCAGATTCTCGCACCTACCTGCTTACAATAAAACCCAGCAACACATTATGATAACTGAAAAACCTATCTTCGTCTTCGACGTGGAATCAATCGGGCTTCACGGCGAAGACTGCGCGCGGCATATCACAGCGGCACGCGCAGAGCCTAACCTTGTGGCGCGGGCGATTCGTGAACGGTTCTCGCCCGTAACGTCAGCCGACTTCGACCGCTCGATCAACTGGGCCAAGACTGCTGGCAACGCGGTGGCAGATAAGATCCTCCAGCTTCGGCCACGGCCGGCGGGCGCAGTGATAAAATCTCAGGCAAGACACCCATGAAAACATTTATCACAGTCGTCCTAATCCTGCTCTGCGCGTCGGCCATCTTCGATGTGTTCTTCAAGACCCACGACTATCTCGTCGTCTATTCCTACAACGACAGCCAAGGCCGGGCAGTGAGCAGCAGCGTCAAGATGACGGTTAAACGCATTACGAAAACCAACGTTTTCGACATCCAGAAGAGTATCCAAGTGAGCGGCAACGGGAAAGATTTCTACCCCGTGCTCATCACGAACATCATCAAACTCGACGACGAATAACACCATGCCCACCTCTATTTACGCCAACGGCGAATGCCCAAACTGCGGAAACCCTCTGACCGGCGACGGATTTAAGACGGTGCTCCACTGCGAGAACGCGAACCCCGACAGCTACGCCGACCACGAGCCGGACGCGCAGCCGGTATTTTGCGAATCGCCCGACCAACCCACAGCACCGCCAGACTACGCGCCCTTCACCGGCAAGCTCGTCCGCGCTGGCACATTCCCATGCCGCGACGAAGAAATAACCGGCGTCGCGATCGAGATGACCGTGGACGAGCTTCGCGCAGTGAAGCACCTGCCGATGTATCGCCGCGTGACCGTGAGTGTTAAGAATAGCGCGCCTGATTCCTCGCCTAATTCCGCCCAATTACCAACCGCGCCCGTGCCAAATGATGCGGATTTGAATTGCGCTGCTAAATTATTCCAAGAGCCAACTGCAACTTGGGACGGTTTTTACACCGAAGAAGAAGTCGCGTCAATCATCGCCGCGCGCCGAGACGCAGCCGAGGCACCGCTGCGTGCGGAGATTGCTTCGCTAGTCAGCGTTATCGACGGCCTTCGGGATGAGATTAACATGCTGACGGCGAAAGGATGGAAAGACTCCGCTGATTTTACCATCGCCATTGAAAAGCTGACTAGAGAACGCGCCGCGCTTTTGCGCGACAATGCGCAGGACTCTAAGCGGCTAGAGCTAAATGACGACACGCGGTTCATCCTTGGAATGCCGTGCTTTGAGGCCGCTCCATACGCGCATAAGCTGAAGAAATTAAAGGTCGAAGGATTCGTTGATTTAGAGCCGAAAGCCGAGGCTGAACAGGCAGCAGTTCTCCACTGGATGCTAAACCTGTATCTTCAACACGGCGAAAGCTGGCGAGACGCGGGCAAGAAAATACTAAGCGCGACTCCAGCAGTCGACGCGGCGATGACCGCGCAGGAGGAGGCACGCACATGAGCGTCATAATTTGGAAAATTAAATACGCTTTCGAGATTCGCCGTCTCCTTAAGGTATCGCTGCTCACTGGCTATGACATGGCAGGAGCGACCGTCGAGTGCTACGCTAGTGACATCGCAGATGGAAACTTAACACCGAAACAAGCCTCTGAGGAAGAGCGTGACGAGTGGTTGCAAAGTCTATGACTGCCTCAGCCACCGACTTCATTGAGTTCGACCCTGCCGACTGCTTTGCGCCGTCGGAGGTTCTGGCTTCGTCCGGCTGGCACTACCGCGACTATCAGGTTCGGTCGTTCGAGGCCGTGGATGCGGCGTTTGCCGAGGTGGGGCGCGTGCTCGTGGTGCAAGCGACGGGCACGGGCAAGACCGTCTTGTTCACTTATCTGGCGAATCAGGTGGTGCGGGCCGGCGGGCGCGTGCTCATCATCGCCCACTCCGAGGAGTTGCTGGATCAGGCGGCGGATAAGCTTCTGCGCTCAACGGGGCTGGTGGCCGCGCTGGAGAAGGCCGACGAGCACGCGAGTTTGCATGAGGGGGTCGTCTTGGCTTCGGTGCAGACGTTGGCGCGCGACTCGCGGCTCAATGGCTGGCCGGCAGATCATTTCAACCTCGTGATCGTAGATGAATGTCACCGCGCGATGGCCAAGAGCTACCGCAAGATTCTCGCTCATTTCACGGGCAAGGTGCTAGGGGTGACGGCGACCGCCGACCGGGGGGATAAGAAAAGCCTCGCGGAGATTTTCGAGCGGTGCGCGTTTGAGTTTAACTTACTGGAAGCGGTGCGCGAGGGCTGGCTGGTGCGGCCGGTAGTGAAGACGATGCCGCTGACGATTGACCTGAAGGGCGTGAAGACGAGCCGCACGCAGCAGGGGAGCGACTACGATTTGACCGAGGTAGCGCATCGGATTGAGCCGTTTATCTCGGAGATCGCGCGGCTGATGGCGGTGGAGGTGGTTGGGCGCGGTCAGGGGATTGTATTCCTGCCGTCGGTGGCGACGGCGGGGATGATGGCGGCGGCGTTGCGGGAGCATGGCGTCGGCGCGGCGATGGTGTCGGGGGAGTGCGAGGATCGGGCGGAGAAGATTGCGGCGTTCAAGGCCGGCGAGCTGCGGGCGGTGTGCAACGCGATGTTGCTGATCGAGGGCTTCGACCATGACGCGGTGGACTGGATTTGCGTGCTGCGGCCAACGAAGATTCGCAGTCTGTATGTGCAGGCGGCTGGACGCGGCACTCGGATGCTGAACGGGATCGTGGCGGCGGTGAACGCGTCATCGGACGCGAAGACGCGGCGGCGGCTGATTGCGGAGTCGGCCAAGCCGACGTTGCTGATCTTGGATTTCCTGTGGCTAACGGAGAAGCTCGACCTGATCGCGCCGGTGCATTTGGTGGCGAAGAACGAGGAGGTGGCGAAGCAGATGCTCAAGGAGCCGAAGGATGGCGACTTGATTGAGATGGAGGCGGGGGCGGAGCGCGACTTGCTGGCGGCACTGGAGAAGGCCGTGAAGGCGAACCGCACGAAGAAATCGAGGGTGATCGACCCGCTGGCGTTTGCGGTGAGCATCCACGCGGACGACTTGGCGACTTACGAGCCCAAGGATCGTTGGGAGTTTCGCCCGCCGTCGCCCGAGCAGATCAAGCTGCTGGAAAACAACGGGCTGAACGCGGCTACGGTGGCGACGGCGGGGATGGCGTCGCGGCTGATCGACAAGGTGGTATCGCGGGCGCGGCTGGGGCTTTGCACGCCAAAGCAGATGACGTTTCTCGAACGGCTGGGCTACAAGGATGCTTCGATGATGACGCGGGAGGCGGCGGGGGCGATCATCACGCAGCAGATGGTGGACTGGCGCAATAAGCGCGGTTCGATCCCGGTGGTGACGGCTCAATCTGAATTTACCCATGCCTGACGATTTCGACATTTCCGACGCTTTTGATGATGTGCCTTTCCCAACGGAGGCACCGGGGCGGACGCTGCCGCCCGAGGCACCGCCGGAGGCCCGTCCGTTGGCTAGGGTGGCCGCAGCGCCGGTGCGCGAAGCAGAGGAAGCACGTCCGGCGTTTCGCCGTGCGGCTCCGTCGGCGGGTTTGTTTGGCCGCGAGCTGCCGCACTCATTGGAAGCAGAGGAATACTTACTCTCCTGCTGTTTCATCGACGGCGAGGAGACTTTGGCGCGGTGCGAGGCGGAGAAGCTGACGGCGGCGGACTTCTTTGCGCCGGCGAACCAGAAGATTTTCGCGCGGTTATTAGAGATGCGGCGGCGGGGGTTGCCGATTGAGCTTTCGGTGTTGGCTGAGGAGTTGAAGGCCGAGGGCAAGTTGGATGAGATCGGGGGCTATCGGTATTTGATGCAGGTGAGCTCGAAGATTCCGACGACGGCACAGACGGGTTATTTCGTGGAGCGGGTGCAGGATTTGGCGCAGCGGCGCGAGATCATCCAGACGGCGGGGGGCGTGGTGGAACGGGCTTTTACTTCGACCGATTGGGCGGATGAGCTGTTGGAGCCGGTGATCAAGCTCAAGGCGCGGTTCGAGGGGACGGGCGTGCCGGCGGACGCGCTGGGGGTGAGGCTGGCAGACATGGCTTTCCCGCTGGACGATGAGCGGGCGTTGATCGGGGTGCGGGGGCGCTTTATCTGCCGAGGCGGGGCGTGGTTGATCGTGGCGCCGGCGGGCATGGGCAAATCGACGGTGAGCTACCAGATGGCGGCGTGCTTTGGCGTGGGGGAGAAATTCATGGGGCTCGACTGCAAGGGGCCGCTGCGGGTGCTGTGCGTGCAGGCCGAGGACGACGTGGGCGACATCGGCGAGGTGGCGGAGTCGATCCGGCAGGGTATGGGGCTGACGGAGGCGCAGATGGCCACGTTTCGGCAAAATGTCCTAATCGTGCAGGACAAGATCAACACGGGGGATGCCTTCTTGGTGGCGCTGCGGGGCTATGTGCGGTCGTTCAAGCCCGACCTCGTGATCATCAATCCGATCATGGCTTACTGTCCGGGGTTGTCGGATGAGAAGATCGCGGGGCCGTTTCTTTACGGTGGGCTCAATGGCCTGAACGCCAAGGGCGAGTTCGCCTATTTGATCATCCACCACACGCCGAAGCCGCCGGTGAAGGATGAGGACAAGAAGGCGAAGGACGAGGCGAGCAACTACGACCGGCAATACACGGCGTTTGGATCGTCGGTGCTGACGAACTATTTCCGCGCAATCACGAACATCCGCCATGTGCGCGGGGTGAAGGGGCAGTTTATTTTCTCGTTCGACAAGCGGGGATCTCGCGCGGGGCTGACGGTGCCGGTTACGCAGGGTGCGGGTTTCCGGCACGAGCCGACGACGGAGCTGCGCGTGCAGCACTCGGAGCGCAAGATCAAGGTGGGTGAGCGTGAATTTCCCATGATTCTGTGGGAGGCGAGCACGATGGCCGAGCCGGAGAAGGATGAGCCGACCAAGAAGGGGCCGAAGCCGCCAAAGGTGGGGATGTTGACCGAGGAGCAGGCGCTCAAGTGCTTCCCTGTCGGATTTGAGAACCGGCTAGCGGCCACGGTGATCGACAAGGAGGCGATGCGGATTTACAACTGTCGGCCTCGGGCGGTGGCGTCGCTGCTGCTGAATCTGGGGGGCGACAACCGGATCACGCAGTCGCCGGATGGGAAATGGTATCGGCCATGATTCCAACCCGACCTATCGTTCGCTACCACGGCGGCAAATGGATGCTCGCACAGTGGATCATCGCCCAATTTCCGGCGCATCGTGTCTACGTCGAACCGTTCGGGGGGGGCGGCAGCGTGCTTCTGCGGAAACCGCGCAGCTATGCCGAGATTTACAACGACCTCGACGGCGAGATCGTGAACCTGTTCCTCATGGCGCGCGATCACGGCGAGGAACTGCGCCGAGCGTTGGAACTGACGCCATTCGCGCGAGTTGAGTTTATGGAGAGCTACGAGCCGAGCGAGAACCCGATTGAGCAAGCACGGCGCACGGTGGCACGCAGCTTCATGGGGTTCGGCAGCAATGCCCACAACCGCTGGCCGATGGAGCGCGCGAACGCACGGAAGTTCTCTGGCTGAGAAATGTCCGGCATGGGCTGTTTTGACCCATACCGCCGCCCCTCGCCGGAAATAATACCGGCCTCAAATCGAATAGGGTGGCGCGGTTTTCCGCGAATTGGCACGAAAAAGCCCGCTCGTGGTGGAGCGGGCCGGTTTCAGGCAGTCGGGGGCTTTCGCCGTTTCTTCCGCGCCTCTGCCAGCCGATCACGCCGGCGCGCGCGCTCGGCTTCGCTGAAGTTCTTTCGCTGGCCTTTCCCGAGACTGCCGAGCATCGAGGCGATCTGCTCACGAGTGATCGGCATCGCGCAGCACGGGCATTGGATGATGGTGCGGCTCATGCGTGCGCCTCCTGCTTCTGCTTGGCTGCACCCAGCCCGAGCGTTTCCATCACGCGCGCATAACACGCCGGGCACATCGTCGTTGTTGGCGTGAGGTTGTGCGCGTCGCACCATGCGTTCGCCTCCTCGTTCCGGTTGCAAGCTTCCTCGTTGGAGGTCGGGTGATGCCACGCACACACGCGCGCCCATCCGCCCACGCGGTTGATCTCGAACACGGCGACGGGTTGGCGGCTCATGCTTCGACCCTCCCGTTAAAGCCCGCAGCCAGCCATTCCGTGAACTCGCCGAACACCGGCGACTGATCTCGGATGCCACACTCGCAGACATAGGCCAGCCAACGGCGGTAGGTGCTCTTGGCATCTTCGCCCAGCGTGACGGCTAGGGCGTTCAGTTCGGCCACAAACTCGGGTGCGGTGGTCGCTCGGCGTGCTAGCGTGGCGGTGATTTCTTGGTCGGAGATTTTCATAGGGTGACTCCTTTCGCTGCCGAGATAAGCCCGGTGAACTCGTCCAACCATTCGACTGCCAACGCGCACGGCTGGCTATTCTCCGGCGTGCATCCTTCGGTAATCGCCAAGAACCAACGCTCTGACGGACGCTCGCTGTCCGCCTTGAGCGCGCCAAGATCGGTGTAGGAACAGTGGCGAGCGTTGGCGATGGTTCCTACTAAGCACGCGCACTCTCCCGAATACTGCGTGCCGTTGACTTTACCCGCGACCAGCGCGGCGCGCAGCGCGGGAATTTCTGGAATCGCGTGCAAGAGCACGGCCCAAAAATCTTGCTTAATGGAACGCAGGTTGGCGGAACGCAGGTCGGCGGAACGCAGGTCGGCGTAACTCAGGTCGGCGTAACTCAGGTCGGCGTAACTCAGGTCGGCGGAACGCATGTCGGCGGAACTCAGGTCGGCGGAACGCAGGTCGGCGGAACGCAGGCTGGCGGAACGCAGGCTGGCGGAACGCAGGTCGGCGGAACGCAGGTCGGCGTAACTCAGGTCGGCGTAACGCATGTCGGCGGAACTCAGGTCGGCGGAACGCAGGTCGGCGTAACTCAGGTCGGCGTAACGCATGTCGGCGGAACTTTTGATTGCAGCTTTTATCGCATCGGCGATGCAGGAGAAGTCGCCTTCAAATAGGACGCTTCCGAGGACTTTTTGTTTGATTTGGATTTTCATGGGTTGGTTGGGTTGAGGGTTGAGGGAGCGGACACGAGGAGGGCGTCGCGGAACCACCAACCACGCTCGGCGGCGAGGGCTTTACCGTAACGCACGGCGGCAGCCATTGATTTGGCTTCGATGGTCTCAAAGACTTCGGCGAGCGTCCCGTTTTCACGGTGGCGGAACCAGACTTGGAAGGTTTTTATGTCGTGCCTCCTTTCGCCAGCGCGAGCGCCGTGCGAATCTCTTTCCCTAAGTCTGGGTTGTCAGACTCGTTGTATTGGTCCCAATAGGCATTGACCGACTCCAGCGCAGCGACCAGCGCAGCGTGGCTGTTCACCGCCCGCACGATCAGGGCGGCGTTGGCCTCTAGTTCGTTTTGAGACTGAGAGTAATAAGAGGCGTCAAGCCTCTCGTTCGCCGTTGAACAGATAACAAGCTCCCCGTCGCCACAGAGAACCATCGTGCTTCCGGTTTCTTCGCTGATCGACCAAGGCGTTGGCGTGTGCCCCGCCGTTGGCGCGCTTTTCCCCGTGCGCCGTGAGGGTTTTTGAGTCGGTTTGGTTTTCATCGCGCACAGATATGCGCATATCTATGCGCATAGTCAATCCGCAATTTTCAGGGCTTCAATCCACACCCAAAACCGCCCTCACACTTCGATCACGTCGGCCGCTGGCTCTCCTGCCTTCTCTGCATACCACCCGCTCGGCTCGTAGTGCTCGAACGCCACGATGCTGTGAACGTCCAGCGGCACCAGCGCCTCCTCCAAATCGGCCTCAGTCACGCCGGGCATTGCCTTCATCGCCCGCGCTGTGATCTCCTTAATCGTCTCCCCTCGCCCTTCGTGGTCGGGAAAGAACGCCAGAAACTTCCGCGCCAACTCACTCACCGGCCAATCTTCCTTTTTCAGCTTCGTGCCTTCCTCCACCGCCAGCGCGTCCACCGTCTTGATCTTGCCTCCCTTCTTCGCCTTCGTGGTGTCCTCGAATGGCACTTTCCGTCCGTCCTTGAAAATCCCCGTATCCGCCCGATACGTCCCATCCCTCAACCTCACGATCTCGCCTGACTTTTCGAGGTGCTTCGTCAGGTGAACCATCCGCCAGTGGCCCAACTTGAGCCGATCCCGCCACTCCGTGAAACTCAGCGCGCCGCCTCCAAGCATCTCCATCACCAACCCCTTTTCCGGCCACGCTTTCATGTAGCCATTCCCCTCTTCCTTGGCTGTCGGCTTCTCCTGCCCACTCCACTCCCTCGTCTCCTCATCGTAGCCAATGAGCTCGGCACTCCTCATCTCCTGAAACAGCCACTCAAGCACCTCGGGCTGTCTCACCAGCCATTGCACCGCCCGGCTATCCTCGACCTTGAACGGCTTCGCTTTATCTGGCCAATGCTGCTTCGCCGGCATCTGCCGCACGACCGCAATCATCTTCCCTGTCGTCAATCCTGAGTTTTTAATCTTCATGGTGCCGTGTTTCTATGCGCATTGTTATGCGTTCGTCAAGCAAACAGGAGATAAAAAGGGGGCCGAGGTGTGATAAAACAGGTTCCATCTTTCTTCTTCTCGTCCCCACATTCGGGAGCACGGAGCATCTAAGACGAAATTATGGGGTTTCTTCTTCTTTTTCTATTCCGCGCGGGCATTCCGCCCGTGCTCATTGAAAAAGGAAGAAACCCCCTATATCTTTTCTGCCCCTCCAAAATGCCACTGTCAATAGCCTAAATACACGCAACACACCTAAGCGCGGAAAAGCGCGAATTGACCACCCTTCCCGCTTTCGGTTCAGTTTCGAGTGAACCAAGACGTGCCATTGGAAAGCCTGCCAACACGTCAACCTTCAGGTAGGACTGGTTCTGGTCACGCCTCGTGAAATCCCGATGGAGAACACCCGACCAACAGCCTCGTCGCCAGCCTGACATGAAGAAGGTAGGTGCCTTGGTCGATCAGCGTGGACAAGAGGCTCGTGAGCTCGCAATCCAGCGCGAAGTCGGTGCGCTCATCACCGATGAGGACATTGACGAGTGCTTGGAGCGTTTGCGCGAGATCAGGAAGGAAGCTCGAACGACGATCCGTGCGCCGCGAGGAAAGGAAAATTTGAACGACTACATTTGGATTCCTGACTACCCTGCGATTCTGGCCGCGATCAAGCTGACGCTGGCCTACAAATTCGGGAATCCTTCGAGCGTGGTCGATCTGAAATTGCCACCGAGTCAGAACGCTCCGCCGGTTTCACGCGAGCAGCTCATGGCCGACTTGAAATCCAGTGGTGCCGATTTGAAGGACATCTTCGAAGCTTGGACTAAGGTAGCCGACGACGTGAAGCAGGAAGTTTTGCAAAGTGAACAGGAACCGTCGGTTGTGGAAATATGATGAAAAAGCGTCTGATTCTAAGTCAGAGGTTTATTTTTCGTAACTATCGCAACCTAATGAACTTTCAACTTTTCGACGAAATCGAATAGCCAATCTCTAGCCAATTAAAACCGCCGTGATGACCGCCGATCAAATAAATGCCCTCGCCCGCCTCGATCCCGAAGTGTGGTGGACGCTTTATGGTGCGATCAAGTTGAAAGAGGGTGGCAAGCCGAAGATCGGCGGACTGAGGCCGAACATCGTTCAGAAAAAGATGTTCGCGGCCTACCGTGAGGACATCGGGAGCGGTCGGCCATGCCGGATGCTGGTGCTCAAACCGCGTAAAACCGGTGCGAGCACGGGGGCGCAGGGCATCGCCTACCATCACCTCATGTCCCACCCCGAGCTGAACGGCGCCATCATGGGTGACATCGCTGGCACGAGTGGCACCATGTTCGACATTTTCCGGGCCTACGTCGAAAACGACCGTTTCCAGTGGGGTTACGGGCCGGCTGACTTGAAAAAGCTGCTGGCGGACACGATGACGCTGCCGAGCGGGTCGTGTTATTGGCGGGAGACGGCGGGGAGCAGCAATGCGGGGCGGTCTGGGACGGTGCAGGTGGCCAACGCGACCGAGGTTGCCCACTTTCCGCGCTCCGAGACGAAAGATCCGGCTCTCGGCTTCCTCAATTCGTGGGCGGACGCGACGGAAGCGAGCCTTGGCATCCTCGACACGACGCCAAACGGGCCACAAGGGCTGTTTTTCGACCTGTGGAGCGCGAAAGGGAACGGTTGGAGGAAGATTTTTGCGGCGTGGTTCGAGTTTGCGGAGCACTTCCGGGAGTTCGGGAGCGCGGACGAGCGTTCGGAGTTCGGGGCGGGGCTGAACGAGGACGAAAAGGAGGAGATGATGCGCTACGGGGTGACTTTGGAGCAGCTTTTGTGGCGGCGGGACACGATTTCCAACAAATGCCAGGGTGACGACGACAAGTTCCGGCAGGAATACCCCTCGAACGACGTGGAGTGCTTCCTTCGGTCGTCGCGGCTGAGGTTCAAGCCGGTGCAGGTGGCTGCGATGGTCGCGGCGGCGGGGCGGGGGGCGGTGACGGAGAAGGGGGAGGTGGTGATGGGGAACGACCAAGCGGTGAGCTTCGTTACGGGGGAGGACGGGACGGTGGAGGTATGGGAGAGGCCGCGTGTGGGGTGCCGGTATCTGGTTTCGATGGACACCTGCACGGGGGAGGATCAGCAGCAGGGGGGGCCGAGGGCAGACCCGGACTATCATTCTATCGGGGTGTGGCGGGCGGGGTATGTGGAGGAAGGGACGGGGACGGTATTCGCGCCGAGGCAGGCGGCGCACCACTGGTCGAGGCTGGACGTGGACTTGGCGGCGCTGGTGGCGGCGGGCCTGAGCATCATGTATGGGCGGTGCGAGGTGGTGCCGGAGGTGAACAACTGCGGGCTGGTGGTGGTGAAGAGGCTGGAGGAATGGGGGATTCCGGTGTTTTACCGGCAGCACACGAACCGGACGGCGGGGACGGTGGATCGGTTCGCGGGGTGGAAGACGGATGCGGTAACGAGGAAGACGATTTTGGATAATTTGGCGGCGGCGGTGCGGGAGTGGAAGCCGGAGAAGCCGACGTTCGAGTTGGGGGATGGGTGGATTTTGGAGCAGATGGGGAAGTTCGTGGTGAACAAGGATGGGAGGAGTGAGGCGATGCCGGGGGCGCATGACGACGGGGTGATGCAAGTGGCGATCGGGCTGGCGAACCTGAGCCGGGCGACGCTGATGAGGGAGGTGAAGAGGAAGAAGGTGAATCTGGAGAAGTTGATGAGGCAGCAGGGGTGGAGGCGGACGGTGTGAATTTATGGACGACGAACAAACAAAAGCCTTGGTGGCCTTGGTCGAGGATGCGCTTGGGAAGCTCGGTGAGCATTTCGACGCGGTGCAAATACTGTGCTCGCGGGTGGAGGAGAAACGTCAGGGCACGTCGTCGGTGTTTCGCGGGATAGGCAACTGGTATGCGCGGCAGGGGATGGCGCATGATTTTATTGCGCGGGACGTGGCGGAGACGAACGGGCGGGAGATCGCGGAGAAGATTAAGCCGCCGTCCGAGGAGGAATGATGCAAGCCTGACAACGAGTGCCGAAGAAAGGGGTGGAAGTTTTGTTCGCGCGTATGCCGTCAACAAAAAGTGCTGTGCAGCAAGGAACCGCGAGAGGAGCAAACCGCGCTGGATTTGATGCGAGCTATGTGGACGCGCAGCGTTGGAATGACCCGGTGAACTGGAGGGGTAAGAAGTTGGCGGAAACGGGATTGCACGCGGCGCCGGCGGGGAGCTTTACGGATGTGGACGGGCGGATGTATCCGGCGAGTGAGAGGGGGCAGAGGGCGGTTGGGCCGGTGGCACCGGCGATTCGTGCGGTGACGGCACCGGTGCGACCAGAGTTTCAAGCAGCGCCGCTGGTGATGCCGGCGGCGGTGAAGCTGGGTCTGGGCGGGATGAGCAGCGGGCAGATTTCGCCGATTTCAGACCCGAGGGCGATGCCGGTGGGTGCTGGTGGCGCGAGTTCGGGCCCGGCGGGTGGGAGTGCGTCGTTCACGGATAGCCTTGCGGCGATCAAGCGTGGCGACCTGAGCAAATTTAGCGGGGTGAGGACGGGGGCGAACGGGGAGCAGATTGCAACGACCGGCGGCGCGGATGGTCGGATGCACGACGACACGCGGGATAGCCGGATTTTAGCGGCGAAGGCTGCGGGCACGTTCGATGCGACGCGGACGGACTACAACCGAAAGAACGCGGGAAATTTGGAGATGGATGCGGCTGGGAAGATTGATTTGCAGGCGGAGAAGAAGAAGCTGGTGGAATCATTTCTGGCTGATCCGGTGGGGACGATGAAAGGATACGGAACCACGCCGGCTGCGGGTGCGAGTGCGGCAATGGGAGGGGGCGAGCGGGAGGCGCGGCCGGCGGAGGAGATTTCTCCGATTGTGGCGGCGCCAAATAAATTTGAAAAAGAAGCCGCCATACCGGGGCCGGCGGGCGTGTTTGCGCGTGGGCAGATGGCTGGTGCAAAAGCAGCGGCAGCGGTGAAGCCGGTGGACATGGCGAAAGATTACCCGCTCTACAAAGCGCCGGCTGCGCCAATGGTTCCGAAAGCGTCCGGGCCGAGGGCGAGCGGGTCGGCAGCGGCATCCGCGTTGGCTGCGAAAAATGTGCAGCAATTTGCAGCGGACAAGCAAACCCGGAACGAGGAGGCGACGGCGGCACAGAGAGCCGGTGCTTACACGCAAGGCGCGAGTGATTTTTACAGTGGGAAAAATCCGGCGATGCCAGCGAACGCAGCGTTGCCGATCAAGCAACCGAGTTTTGACCCGCTACCGGCGGTGGAAGAGGAGAGTGGAATTTCGCTGCCGAAGATGAAGCGGAATGTGGGGGTGGGAATCAATCGTCCTATGGCTCGGGTGGCGGCGTAACGCGGCCATGATGACCGACAAAGAAGCGAACAATGCGGAGAAGGATTTGCTGGCCCAGCAACGTCGAGAGGCGGCGCAGGCGCAGCGTGAGGCCGTGGCGGCGGAGCGAGCGCAGGCACGGGCTGATGCGGCCGCTGCGCGGCAGGTGGCGCACGAACAAAAGGCGGCGGACGCGGCAGCGGCGCGTGATGAGCAGAAGCAGGCGAAATTTCGGGATAAGGTTGAGCAGCTTCCGCGTGAGCAAGGCTACCGTGATCGCGGGGTTGATTTTCGGCGGGACATCACGGGCAAGATTTACCCGATTGCGAGTGCGCGGAATGACGCGGCGGGGATTTTCGGGGTGCAGCCGATGGCGGATGGGAATGTTCACCCTGATGATCTGGCGGCAGCGGATGCGGCGGTGGGCAAGCTCGCGCCGAGGAAAGTTGACCCGCCGGAGTTGGTGCAGGCGCGGGCCGAGGCGCGGAACCTCGGGAGCTTGGCTGAGTATCACAAGGCGAAGCTGAAGAAGTTCGACACGGACAACGGACTGGATTTCAGCGTTGACCCAGCGCAGGACATGGGGAGTGGGCCGGTAAAGTCTCAGTTGGATGCGCTGAAGACGGCAGCGGCGGAGACGAGTGGGTTTTTCGACAAGACACCAACGCCGGCCGCCGTCGCGGCGAAAGCGCAGTTTGATAAATTGCAGCCGCAATATGACGCGCTGGTGCAGCAAAGGCGGCGCATGGCGGATGAATTTACACGGTTGGACGCGGCGGCGCAGCAGGCGAAGCTGAAGCAGGGAGCGATGCTGGATGCGGTGCGCGGGCCGGGAGCGGCAGGGGTGGATAGCACCGGCGGGCCTGAGCCGACGGGCACTGATGCGATGCTGCGGGCAGAGGCGGCGAGTGGCACGACGCACGTTGGGATTCACCCGATGGATGAATTTCATGCGAACTACATTGGGGACGAGGCGACGAACAACGCGACGCTGGTTCAGAATTACCAGAAGGTGAAGACGCGGCTGGACGAGCTGGCGACTGACATCCCGGCGATGAGCGATCACGCGAAGGTGCCACTGATAGAGGAGCAGAAGTTTTTGACGGCGATGCTACCGGAGAAGGAGGCGAGTTTGAAAGGTCGTGGGCTGTGGGACAAGGTGCGCGACCCGACGATCTCGGAGTATTTGCGCGGTGGGACGATTAACGCGGCGGAAGGGTTGGGAACGGCGGCGGTTGACGCGCTGGAATTTGCAGGAAGAAACATGATCCGAGCGACGGGGAGCCACCCTGACACGCAAGGAACGCTGGCGGAATTTGCCGAGGCGATGCGGCAGACGGCGGCGGAGTGGAAACCGGATGTGCCGCCCGAAGTGGCGGATAAGATTGAGGCGAATTTCTGGGCCGGTGACGTGGCCAAGGGCGCAGGCTCGACGGTGACATTCATGGTGCCGGCGGGCATCGTGGCACGGCTGGGCAAGGTCGCAGGCCTGAGCGCGAAGGTCGTGGCGGCGTTGACGACGGCAACGGTGGCGGCGACGGGCGCGGCGAGCGAAGGCAATTCGCTGCGTCGGACGGCTGCCCAGGTGTTGGATGAGAAATTGAAGGCCGGCGAGATCACGCAGGCAGAGCGGGATAGCGGCGTGAACGCGGCGGAAGGGTTGGGCGCGCTGCTCGGCTTGACTGAGGCGGTGCCGGTGGCGCGGTTCGCCAAGCGCCTGAGCGCGGTGCCGGCGGGCAAGACCTTTGTGCGGCTGTTGGTGGACGCACTGGCGAAGGGCGGGAAGAAAGGAGCGGCAGAGTTTGCGCAGAAAGGTGGCCGGCTGCTCATACAACGGGCGGCGGCGGTGATGGGTGAAACTTTTGAGGAGGCGGTGCAGGAGCTCGGCCAAGGCATCGGCGAGGAAGCGATTGCCCAAGGGCGCGTTGGGAATGAAGGATGGAAACCCAAGGGTGACGTGGTGACGTTGGACGCGGTGCGCGCGGGCGAGGCCGGCGGGATGAGCGGATTTTTGTTCAGCTTGCTGACATCCTCGGTTGAGGGGATACACAAGGCGAGGCGGCTGGGGAAACTGCGCGCCGACGGTCGGGGCGAGGCAGGCGGAAGCACGGAGGCCCAGACGGAACAGACGAAACCAATTCCAGAAGGTGGGAACACATCACCGAAACCGCCGGAGGCTGACCCGTTCGAGGAGAACGCCGCGCCGCCAGTGGATGCCGAATTGCAGGCGGATCTGAACGGCAAGACAGCGGGAAATGTGGTGGCGCCCGTCAACGCTGAGGTGGGTAAAACGCCGGTTGAGGGTGAAGACACGTCCAAACCGGTGGCCACGCCAGAAGCGAATGGAACCGCGCCGACACCGCCCGAGCCGTCTGTCGAACAATCGCCGGCCGCCGCCGGGGGAAATACGGAACGCTTAGGGGTAGGCGAACCGGGCGGCGGGCCGGCGTTCACTGAAACCAAGGTTTCGACGCCGGAAAAGCTGGAGGGCGAAAAAATCAACAAGGCGTGGACGGCCTTCTCGCCGGAGTCGAAAACGCTGGGCATCCCGCGTGCGGAAATGCCACAGATCAAGAGCGAGCACCGTGGCGCGCTCACGCAATTTTTGAAAGGACGTGGCATCGAGCACACGCAGGAGGAAGTTCTTCCGGGAACGCTGAAACCGACGCAGGCCGAATACTCGCAAGGCAAGGTGGATAAGGCGCGCGGGTTTGAGGGCGAGAGCCGGTCGATCCTCGTGTCGTCGGACAACCATGTGCTCGACGGGCATCATCAGTGGATGGCCGACCTGACCGACCATCCTAACCAGCCGATTAAAGTTATCCGGCTGAACGCGCCGATCCGCGAGCTCATCAAGCAGGTGCCGGAGTTTCCGAGCGCGGAGACGGCAGGAGGGGCGACGAAGGCGGCGAAGCTCGTCGCGCCGGAGATCCAGACCGAGAAAGCAAAACCTGCACAGGACGCCATTGGTAAAAAGGTGGTTAGGGCAGCGCTGGACGCGCAGGATGCACGAGCGGCAGAGGCGAAGAAAAAGGCGGATGCTGCCAAAGTAGAGTTACCCTCCCCTATCGTCGCGCGCGGGAAGAACAAGCCCGCCGAGTTCGTGCGCGCGGTGGTTAAGGCGACGGGACTGAAGGGCACTTCGCAGGCGGCTAAGTTCCTGATGGATTTTGCGCCGAGGCTGCACCGGGCGAATCCTGATGCGTTTTCGCAGATGGAGGTTCATGCGCTGACGGGCGAACAGTGGAAAGAGAACGATGCGACTCGGCAAAAAACGTCCGACAGCAGCGCGGCCTACAACCCGGAGACGAACACGCTTTTCTTGCACATTGACCGGCTGAAGGGCGACCCGGAGAAAATTGCCAGTGCCATCGTGCATGAGGCGGGGCATTTTGCGGAGAAGTTTGCGCTCGGGGAGGCGTTCACGCAGGCGCAGTGGGAATCGTTGAAGGATTCGCAGCGCGAGAAGGCTGCGCGCGAATACCGTAATGACGACCACCGCACGGGTGCTGTGCTCAAGAACGACCCGAAAGCCCGCGCCGAGTGGGTGGCGATGCAGTTTGCGCGGGTGGTGCGCGGCGACACGGAGGGGATGAGCGGCCAGATGAAGCTCAAGCTGAAGGCGTGGCTCGAACAGGTGAAAGACCTTGTGACGAAGTGGCTGGGCGGAAAGCACCTGACGACGAAGGAACTAGACGCGCGGATCGTGGAGCTGCTCGGGTATGGGGAGGAGCGGGCTGAGACATCTCCGACCGGCAGCCAACAGGCAAAGGTGGAGAAGGCGCTGGCGGCTGGCGGCGCGAAGACAGCCAACCAACTCGCGCAGGAGCTAGACATCATCAACCACAACATACGCCGGATTCTCGGCGAGGGCGCGAAGGCTGGAAAGTTTGAGCGCATCGGGCGCGGTGTGTATGCGTTGAAGAACGCCAATGGATCGCATATCTATGTCGAGTCGGCGGACGCGGTAGCAACTTTGCCGGAATTGGCGCGGCGCGGCGTGAAGGTGGATTTCGTATTTCTTGACCCGCCCTACAAAACTGCGGCGCTGGTCGGCGGAAATCGCGGCGTGAAGGACTATGCCTTTATCTCCCCCGATAGCTTTAGCACGGTCGTCGCGGCAGCAAAGCAGATGCTCCGCAAGGAAGATGCGCCGATCTACTTCATGTTCTCGCAGGCTCCGAGTGGGATGAAGCAGATGCAGAAATACACGGACGTTTTCGACGAGAATGGGCTGAAACTCGTGGCGACCGGCCAATGGCGGAAGACGTTCAAGGACGGCAGCCCGGTGACTAACCCGCGCGGAGAACTGGCGGCACCCGAGGGCATCGCCCTGTTTAACATCACGGGGAAATATGCTGGCGAGACTCTGCCCGGACTTGATTTCACAATGGTTCGCCCGCCAGTGGCCGGCGAAGATGGGCGGCAATCGCAGAAACCGAAGGAGCTTTATTCAAAACTGCTGGGTTTCCACACGGCAGATGTGCCAGAGTCCGAAAGGCCGAACTTTATTTCGCTCGATCCGTTTGCTGGCACGGGAGGATTGGCGGCAGCTTCGCAGGAACATGGTATTTCAAACATCTCGCTCGAACTAGACGAGGGCGTGATCCAGAAGTTTATCGGGCCGAAGTTGGAAAAGGGAGCAGGGAAAGCCGCCAACAAGCCCGCGCAGTTCTCCGAAGACCTCAAAGCCAAGGCACACGAGGCACTGGGCGATTTGCTGGGCACGCCGAGCGATGATGAAACTACGATGAAGCTACGGCTTTATCCGCATCTCGATGCGAACAATTCTCCGCTTTTCAGCATCAAATCCGTCGGTGCCGACGCCTACGACATCGAAAGTCCGTCGCTTGGCGTAGATGGTCATGTCAGCAAGGAAGGTGGGCAGTGGACTCTCGATGTGTTTCACGCTGGCGAGGACAACGCCGATGACGCGCATATCGAGAGTATCGACCTTGGTAAAAAATACAGCCCAGAGGCGATTAGAAAAGCATTGGTTGAACTCGACCAATCGCACGGCCTTTCGTCTGGCAACACGCTCGGGACACCCGCCGAAGAAACCGAGGACTACGAGCAGACCATCCCGCACGACCGCGCGGCGAAGCTGCTGCCGCTCGTCTCCGACATGGTTAAGCAGGGTGTGAACACGCCGGAAAAACTCGCGGCCTTCATCGACGAGACGTTTGGCGCGAAGGGGCGAAAGATTTCGCAGTCGCTTTGGAATTTCCTTTCGTTCGCCGACCCGAAGCTGACCGGTCGGCAGGATTGGAAGTCGGCCTACTCGAAAATTGACAACGCGGAAAAAACGGCTGACACTGCGAGCGATGAGCAACGAGTTGAAAATCCTCAAGCCGGAGACGCAGCGCTGGCTGGCGAGCAAAAGCTCGCAGGCACAGGCGTTAGTGAGCGGCTGGGTGGAGAGCAACCCGAAGCAGGTGATCGCGTGGGAGGTGGACGGCAGCCTGATGAAGCGGGTGCAGGACGCACAGAACCAAGCGTCGGACGTGATAGCGCAGGCGAAGCAGGACGGGATGACGCACCTGTCGGACGGGGAGATTTACCAGATTTACGGCGGCCCGAGTCACAACCTCGCTCAGTAGCGACGAGTCCGGGCAACTACGTCATCACGGACGCCGACCGCATCGGCAAGGGCGGGCAGCGCGCGAAGTATCAGGACAACATTGCCGCGATCAAGCTGGTGAAGCAGATCGAGGCGGAAGGCCGTCCGGCGACGCGCGAGGAGCAGGCGCAACTTGTCCGCTATGTCGGATGGGGCGGGATCAAGAGCGTGTTCAAAGAAGGTGGCGGACACGATTGGGCGAAGCAGCACGAGGAACTGAAGGCGTTGCTGACGCCGGAGGAATTTGCAGCGGCGCGGCGCAGCGTGCAGGACGCCCACTACACGAGCCCGACGGTGGTGCAGCGTGGCATCTACGCGGCATTGAAACGCTTTGGCTTCACCGGCGGTAAGATGATCGAGGGCGGCGTCGGCATTGGGCATTTCATCGGGATGATGCCCGCCGAGATGCGGGCGAAGTCGTCTTACGTCGGCGTGGAGAAAGACCCGCTGACGGCACGGATCGCACAACTGCTCTATCCAGAGGCGAAGATTCACAACATGGGCTTCGAGCAAGCGGACATGGCGCGCGGCACGTTCGACGGCTCCGCCGGCAATCCACCGTTCGGCGACCAACAGCTCTTCGACAAGAATTTCAAGGAGGCGAGCAAGCAGAGCATCCACAATTATTTTATCCTGAAGCAGCTTGAGCTGCTGCGACCCGGTGGCGTTGGCGCGTATGTCGTCAGTCACTATTTTCTCGACGCACAGGATACGACGGCGCGCGAGGCCATCGCCAAACAGGCAGACTTTCTCGGCGCAATCCGTCTGCCTAACACGGCGTTCAAGGAGAACGCGGGCACGGAAGTCACGACCGACCTTGTTTTCTTCCGCAAGCGTTCGCCGGGTGAGGCTGAAGGCCAAGGCAACTGGACGGGGACTAAGAAATGGAATGACGCCAAGAGCGGCGACAGCGTGAACGTGAACGAGTGGCTGTTGGATCACCCCGACATGGTGCTGGGCGAGCACTCGACCCAAGGCACGATGTATGCCGGACGAAAAGAACTGACGGTGAACCCGCGCGAGGGGGCCGACCTTGGCCGCGACCTCGATGCTGCCGTGAAGAAACTGCCGGAGAACATCTACGATCAGGTGGACGCGGGCACGAAGGAACGGCTGACGGCACCGGAGCGGATTACCAAGAAAGACGCGGAGATCCCGCAGGGGACGAAGGTGAATGGATACTTCATGGACGAGTCGGGCAATCTTCGTGTGCGGACGGCAGATTCAAACATGGAGAAATTCAGCGCGCCGGCCGACCTTAACGAAGGCGAGGTTGAGCGCGTGAAAGGCATCTTACCGATCCGCGATGCGCTAAACCGGATGGTGGCGGCAGAACTGGCCGACGGCACGCCCGAGGCGCAACTGGCGATGCTGCGGAAGACGCTGAACAAAAAATACGACGAATTTGTGAAGAAGTTCGGGCATCTTAACCGGCAGGCGAACCGCCGCGCGTTCTTCGATGACCCGGAATCAGCGCGGGTGCTCGGACTGGAAAAGGACTTCGACGCCGGCGTGAGCGCGCCAGTGGCGAAAAAGAAAGGCATCGCGGCCAAGGCTCCATCGGCAAAGAAGGCGTCTATTTTCGAGAAGCGGGTGAACGCACCTTACCGCGAAGTGACGAAGGTGGACACTCCAAAGGAGGCGCTCATGGTGTCGCTCAACCAGCGCGGCGAGGTTGATCCCGACCACATGGCCGAGCTCACAGGCAAGGACAAGGCGGCGGTGCTGGCTGAATTAAAGGGGCTGGTGTTCAAGACGCCGCGCGGTGGTTACGAGAGCAAGGAGCAATACCTGAGCGGAAACGTGCGGCAAAAACTGGCCGAGGCCGAGGAGGCGGCGAATGGCGGGCGGAAATACCGCCGGCAGATCGCCGAGGTCGGTAATAGCTGGGCGGGCTATGATGAGAGAGATTTCAACGAAACCACCAAGCAATACTCGAAGACCGAGAGCTTCCCGACCGAAGATGAGGCAAAGAAGTGGCAAGCGGCGGCGAACGAGACGAAGCCGGGCAGTGAATTTTCCGAGAACGTCGAGGCGCTGAAGGCTGTGATCCCGGCGGACATCAACCCGACGGACATCGCCGTGCCCATTGGCGCGGGCTGGGTGCCGGCGTCGGACGTGAAACGGTTTGCGGCTGAAACAACGGGGCGCGCGCCCAATGCTATTGTCTATCGCCCGCATGATGGCGGCTGGCTGTTCCGACATGAGGGCGGTGCCGATGCGTGGGGCACGAAACGGGCTTCGTTTGGCGAGATTTTCAGCGACCTGATGAACGGCAAGCCGACGATCATCTACGACACCGACCGCGACGGGAAGCGCACTGTGAACGCCGAGGCGACTGCGCTGGCGGCAGCTAAGGGCGATGAAATCCGCTCCAAGTGGGACGACTGGATTTGGAAAGACGAGGAACGGCGCAACCGGCTCGCGCGAATCTACAACGACACCTTCAATAACTACGTCGATCCCCACTATGACGGCTCTCACCTGACATTGCCAGGAGCCAGCGCGCTGATTGACCTGCGGCAGCATCAAAAGAGCGTCGTCTGGCGCACCATCACGGATCGCCGCGCGCTTTACGATCATGTCGTCGGCGCGGGCAAGACGTTCGCCGGCATCGCAGCGTTCATGGAGATGAAGCGGCTGGGCCGCGTGCGGAAGGCGCTGTTTGCCGTGCCTAACCACCTCACACAGCAATGGCGCGACGATTTCATTAAGCTCTACCCGAACGCGAACGTGTTGACCGCGGGCGCGGGCGACTTCACGAAGGAGAACCGGCAAAGGTTGTTCGCCAAAATCCTGACTGGCGACTATGATGCCGTGGTTATCGGCCACAGCCAACTCAAGAAAATCGGCGTCGCGGCCGGGACGGAGGAGAAGATTCTGAATGAGATGGTAGGCGAGATCGACAAGGCGGTGGAGGAAATGAAAAAGGCCGAGGGCGGCAAGAAGACGCGGCCCGTCGCGCAGGCCGAGAAGGCGAAGGAGCGGCTGATGACGAGATTGAGCGCACTCGCGGATGGCACCGGCAAGAAGGACTCGACGGCAACCTTCGAGGAACTGGGGCTGGACGGGCTATTCGTGGACGAGGCGCACGAGTTCAAAAATCTTTTCTACACCACGCAGATGCAGCGCGTGGCCGGGCTCGGTGATCCAGCGGGCAGCGCGAAGGCGTTCGACCTTTACCTGAAGACGCGCTACCTCCGCGACCGCTACGGCGGCAAGGCGCCGCTGGTGTTTGCCACGGGCACTCCGATTTCCAACTCGCTCGTGGAGATGTTCACGATGCAGCGCTACCTGCAACCGGAGGCACTGGAAGGCATGGGGCTGAAATCACTCGACGCATGGGCGAAGGTCTTCGCCGACGTGCGGCAGGTTTATGAAGTTGATCCGACCGGCACGGGCTATCGCATGGCGACGCGGCTGGCGAACTTCCGAAACATCGCCGAACTGGCCTCGACCTACCGCACCGTAGCCGACGTAGTGACGATGGACGACCTCAAGGCGCAAGCAGCCGCCAAGGGCGAGGTGTTCCCGATTCCAACAGTGGAGGGCGGAAAGCCTAACAACGTCGTCGTGGATCGTTCGCCCGAGCAGGAGGCATATTTCGGTATTGAGACGCAGCAGTTAGATGGCGATGGGAAGCCGGTGTTCGATCACGAAGGCAACCCGGTGGTGAGCTATCCGACCGGAACAATTCTGCATCGCGTGGACAATATGCCCACCGATCCGCGCAAGGACAATATGCTGAAGCTGACCAACGACGCCAGAAAGGCGGGATTGGATATGCGGCTGATTGATCCGAACGCGATAGACAGCCCCGGCAGTAAGATCAATAGGGCTGTTGGCGACATCGTGGGACTCTACAAGAAATGGCACGCGGACAAGGGCACGCAACTGGTGTTCTGCGATCTGAGTGTGCCAGCGAGCGCGCGAGGCAAGGCGACGGCCAAGGCCAATGAGAAACTGGGGAATTTCTACTTCACGCGAGGGCTGGACGGCCAGATCAAACCAGCACAGAACGCGGCTGAAATCTCAGTGCCAGAAGCCGGCGACCATAAATTTATCGGTGTGAAAGAGCATGGCGTATGGAAGGTGTATGAGACGACTACCGGGATAAGTGTAGGTATGGGCGACAATAAGCAGATCGCGGGCATCAATGCGGCGAGAAACATTGGGCGTTACGGAAAAGATGGATTTTCGGAGGAAATAGCAAAGAAGGCGTTCCCTGTCGAGCAAGTGGCTGCGGCGCGCGAGGAGTGGGAGGCGGCGCGCAAGCCCGCTGAGGACACGGTGCCGGCGGACGACGGCACGGACACGCCGGCGGAGCAGGCCGAAGAAGGCATCAGTGTGGACGAGCTGCTGGCCGACCAGTCGAAGTTTTCCGTGTATGACGACGTGAAGGCGAAGCTGATCAAGGCTGGTATCCCCGAGAAGGAAATCGCGTTCATCCATGACTATGACACGCCGGACAAGAAGGCGAAGCTGTTCAAGCAGATGAACGACGGCGACGTGCGGGTGCTGCTGGGTAGCACGCCCAAGCTCGGCGCGGGGACGAATGTGCAGAAGCGTATCGTGGGACTGCATCACCTCGATGCGCCGTGGCGGCCGAGCGACTTGGAGCAGCGAGAAGGTCGTGGCATCCGGCAGGGTAACGACCTCTACGCGCGCGACCCAGAAGGCTTCCGGCTCGCGGTGAACCGCTATGCGACCAAGCAGACCTACGACACGCGGATGTGGCAGCTCTTGGAGCACAAGGCTCGTGGCATCGAAGGCTTCCGCAAGGCCGACCGCACCACACGCACGATGGAGGACATCAGCGGCGAGGCGGCGAACGCCAGCGACATGAAGGCGGCGGCAAGCGGCGACCCGCTCATCCAGAAGGAAATCGAAATGCGGAACGACCGCGCGCGGCTGGAACTGCTGAAAAAGGCGTGGACGCGGAACCGTTTTGAGTTGGAAAACAGCGTGAGGTGGCTGGCGGACGCACCTAAGCGCTACAAGTCGGTCGTGGACGCGGTGACACCGTTGATCGAGGCACGTCAGCCCAAGCCTGACCCGTTCGCATTTACGCTGGCCGATGGCACGAAGTTGGAGAAGAAGGATGGCATCGCCAAAGAGACGGCACTGAAGATCAAGCTGGCTCGTGACACGCGGGGCAGCATGACGCTGGGTCATTACCGTGGGTTTGATTTCAGCGTGCGCGTGACGAGCGACTACAAGGGTGATCAGATTTCCGAGATTTTCGCCAAACCTGAGAAGGGTAAGGACTGGAACCCGGTGACGCAGTTCACGAAGGACGACACGCTCTCGGACTCGGGTATCGTTCAGCGCATGGACAACTATCTCGACGGGCAGGAGCGGCAGATTCAGGGAGCAGCCTTCAAGCGCGACGCAGAGACAGCCAAACTCGCCGAGGCGCAGGCGGAACTAGCGAAAGGATTTTCAAGAGAGGATGAATTGACCGGAATCAGGAAGGAGCATGAGGCTGTGCGGACACAACTCATGGATAAGAAGCGAAAGAAGGCGGTGGCACCGGCGGCGGAGGCGAAACCAGCCGACGCGCCCGAGGGCGGTTCACTCGGGACGCCATCAGACTTCTCTTCTGCTCTTCGTTCGGCTTGGGATCGTTACGACAACACCGGCGAGATCACCTATTCGGATTTAGTGAACGAGGTGGACGCCGCAGTTGGCGAAACCACAGATGCCCGCGCGGCGGATTTACAGACTGCGATTGACCGCTACCGCGATGAGCACGAGGAAGACAGGAAACTAGCGGGACGCGGGGATATGGAGCAGGCGGAGTCTGATTTCACGGATGCCCTGAAGGCTGCAATAGGAAAAGACACCCTCGGGACGCCGGCAGATGACGACCGCGCGCCGCCGCGCGCCGCCGACGAGCACGGTGAGAAGCCGAGGCCAGTGCCCGAGAAGAAGGGCGATTTTTATCGCAGCTATCAGGAAAGCAGCCGCGAGGCCGGGCTGGACGTGCCGCGCGACACCTACACGCGCTTCACCGACAAGATGGCCGAGGACGGCGCGGACGCGGTGATCGCCCAATTCGGCGAGGCTGAGGCCATAGACCGCGCACTGGACGACCGCTCGGATATGCCGGGTGCGATTCGTTCCGCCGTGGCCGTCAAGCTTCAGCGCGAACTCAATGCCCGCTGGCTCGACACCAGTAAGACGGCGGAGGAGCGGCGCGCGGCACGGTCGGCAGCGTTGCGGCTGGCCGAGATCAAGGGCGAGCGCAGCACCGACCAAGGGCAGGAGATTTCATACCTGCGGAACGTCGCCAAGTTTTCCAAGGAGGCGACGTTGGCCGAGGCGGAGAAGATGACTAAGGCCCGCCGTGACGCGCTCATCAAGCCCGAGGGCGAGCGCGCGATCAAGGAGGCGGCGGACGCTTTGCAGAAGGCGAACGAGGCGGCGATTGAGGAGGCGACCACGAAGCTCATGGCACGGCTGCGGAAGCTGAACCTGACGAAAGCCCACTGGCAGTATTGGCGCGAGCAGGCGGCGAAGCGGATGCTCGCATTTGTGTCGGGCGAGAAGGGCGGGCAGCCGTTGCAGCCGGTGGTGCAGGAACTCACCGGGCGGATCGTCGCGGAAATGCGGAAACGCATGGCACCGGAAGGCGCGGGCAAAAAGGCTCCGGCCAAGTCGGCGGCGCAACTGCTGGGTGAGGCGTTCAAAAACAAGGAGAAATTTGGCGAGGTGTTCAGCACCGTGCGCGACTCTTTCGTGAAGGAATTTGGCGAGGAATCGAAAGAGGTGGAGCAGGCTGACGCGGCACTGGCCGACATCGGCGTGCGGCCGTATTCCAAGGCGACGCTCGACCGTGCGATCCGTGAGGCGCACAAGGTGATGGGCGGACGCATCAGCGACCTCATCCGCGCCCATTACTCGACGCTCGACCTGACGGGCCGGACGCTGGCGCAAAAGCTGGTGGTGGATGCTGGGCTGACTGGCGCTGACGCGAAGCAACTGGCGGAAGAGGCGCAGGCGCGATTTGCCGAGCTCACGCGGGACGCCAAGCGCCAAGCGTTGCAAAAGCTGGCGGCGCGCGGCGGCGGACTGGCGCGGCGCATGGCGAGCGAAGCCGACAAGCTGATCGAGCTGTCTAACCTTGGCGCACTCGGGCACGCAGATTTTGCCGCGCTGGTAGCGGAGCGGTTGAAACTGCCACGCCTGACCAACGAGCAGGCGGAACGGCTGGGGGCGATGGCGGAGAAGATCCAAAGCCTGCCGGAAGGCTCGTTGCAACGGCACCGGGCGGAGATGGACACGCTCGGCGAACTGAAGAAGCTGCGGGGCATCGGCAAGCTGGACGTGGCTTCGTCGATCTACTACGCGCACATCCTGAGCGGCTACACCACACAGGCGGTTAACGCTTTTAGCACGATTCTTAACACGGCGGCAGACATCGCTACGCTGGTCACGCTGCACCCGGCGACACTGCCGCACGCGCTTCGGGGCATCCGCGAGGGCGCGCTTGAGGGCTACACCCACTTCCTGAGCATCCTGAAGACGGGCGACGCCAGCGGGCATTTCGACGACAAGATTGCAGAGACGCCGATGACGTTGGAAATTCTGAGCAAGGACAAGACGCGGAACGCGGCGCTGCGGGGTTACGCCACGGCGTTGCGCTACGTCGGGCGGGCAATGAAGGCGACGGACGCGGTGTTTTTCCATGCGGCACAGGAGGCGTTTGCGAACGTCGCGGCGGCGCGGATCGTGGCCGCACAGGAGGCGGGGCTGCCGCGCGAGGAGGTCAACCGGCGCGTGCGCGACCTGCTGGGGATGAACCCGGCGGACTTCGTGAAGGCGCTGGCGCAGGCGAAGGGTGAAGGGCTGACTGGCCTCGATCTCGAACTGCGGACGGGCGAGATCATCAGGAAAACCCGCGAGAAAATCATGCTGGCTGACGGGCGGACGCTCGACCAAGGGGCGGTCGGCTTCGGGCGCGAGGCGACGTTCAACGACAAGCCGCGCGGCTACCTCGGCGTGGTGGCAAAATACATCCGCGACGCGAGCGACAAGGTGCCAGCGATCAAACTCTTTGTGCCGTTCACGAACATCGTGGCGAACGTGGCGAACGCGACGCTCAACTACTCGCCGGTCGGGGCGACGCGGGCGAAGTTTGGCTATGGAGGCGAGACGGCTCCGACGGGCGACGCGCGCAACGCGCTCTACTTGAAATCGGCGGCGGGGACGCTGGCGATGATCGCCGCCTATGCGTGGGGCTGGGACGACCCGGACGACAAATTCAAGCGGGCGCGGCTGACCGCGAACGGGCCGGCGGACGCGGCAGCGCGCAACCAACTGCGGGCTACCGGCTGGAAGCCGCACAGCCTGCGCGTGGGCGACACCTATGTTTCATACCTCGAAACGCCGTTGGCGATGCCGCTGGCCTTTATTGGTAACTGGATCGACGGCGTGAAATACAACAAGTTGGGCGAAAAGGAACTCGTGCCACGGGCTATGACGGCAGCGGGGATGCTCGGGCAGACGATGATCAACATGAGCTTCCTGCAAGGGCTTGGCAACCTCGTGGACGTGATGCGGGGCCAACCGGGCGCCGTGGAGCGGTTCACTCAGAATACCATTGCGAGTGCTGAGGTGCCGAATCTAGTGCGGCAGCTTGACCGCACGTTTGACCCGACGGTGCATGAGGCCAAAGGCGTGGCCGGACTGCTGACGAGCGGGATTCCTGGCCTGCGTCAGCAGCAGCCGGTGCGCGAGACGGTGACAGCGAAGCCGGTGACTTCATCGCCGTTAGATCGGTTCGGCCAGCGGGCAACCGGAGATGCACTGGCGGAGACACTAGCTAGGCAGCAGGCGTGGATTCCCGAGGCGAGCAAGAGCCGGAAGATCGGCAACCGGGAGATGACGCCGGCGGAGCAGCGCGTTTATGCCCACGAGAGCGGGTTGGCGATTGATCGCGCACTGCGCGCGGCGGAACCGGCACTCGCGCGGATGACGAAGGAGCAGGCGCACAAGTATGTGCAGGACGTGGCGCGGCGGGAGCATGAGCGGGTATTTGCGGCCCTGCCGTCTCTGATGCGGGCGCGGCAGTTCTGAGCCAAGGGCGGGCGCAAGCCTGACAACGAGTGCAGCCGAGCGGGGTTTGCCTGATTGCCTGCGCGCGATGCCACGGCCCAGCAACCTCGTTTTGACCCAGCAGCAGGAAACCGATCTGGTGCAGTTCTGCATCGACCGTGTAGCAGCCTTGCGGCGAGACAACGAAGGCCGGATAAAGGCGGACGCGGCCTCGTGGAGATCCTATCAGAACGACGCCGACTGGCGAGCTTCGGACTTAAAAAGCGTTTTCAGCAAGAGCAACCTGCACCTGCCGATCACGCCGATGATCGCGGATTACTTTATCCCGCGCGCCGAGGAAATGCTGGCGGAGGAGGAGCCGTATTTCGGGTTTAAGGCGACGGGCAAGGCCGATCTCGACGACTACAACCGCTATTTCAACTGGAAGGTGGGAAACCAAGGGAAGGCGGCGGACGTGCTGTTTGACTCGTTCACGGCCATTTTTGTGCAACGGGCGCACATCCTCAAGGCCACGCACGTCGTGGACAAACGGGAGTGGTCGGAGAACGACCGGCGCATCCTTTTCGACAAGACGCTGGGAGCTCCGGTGCTGGTGCCGGGGCGCGGGCCGGTGATCGAGGGCGAGGATGAATGGGACGATCTACCCGACGAGGCAGAGCAAGCCGCCCCCTCGGTGAATCCGGCGGACGCGCCGGCGGGCCCGGCGGAAGTCGCGCCACCGATGATGCGGAAGCATCTCAGGGCCGACCCGACGGTGATCTTTGATGAGGCGAAGCACGAATACCGAATGCCGCCGGCCGGCATCCGGCGCGAGCAGGTGCTTTATCGCGGGCCACGGTCGGTGCAGGTGCCTTACGACCATTTCCTGTGTCCGATGGACGCGGAGAGCCCAGATGCGGCCGACGTGTGCGGCGAGCTCTACGACCAATCAGCAGACTGGCTCAAGAATATGTGGCTGGAGCGCCCGTGGTCAAAGTGGGCGAGCGTAGCGGCGGGCTACTTGAACGGGGACGCCAACGCGCAGACGCCGGACGAAGCCAAGAAGGAATCGAAGGACAATTTGAGCTTCGACAAGCTGAACCCCAAGAAAAAGGTCATCGAACTATGGGTGAGGCGCGATGTGCTCGGCTGGGGCACGCCACAGGAGTTCGTCATTTTCATCGAGGAGGACGGAAAGCGGGCGGTTTATTACGAGTTTCAGGCGAAGGTGAGCCCGGACTTCAACCGGCCTTACACGACGATAGCCATCGGCAAGGTGAAGAACCGCTGGTGGGGGCTGTCGCTGCCGGAGAAGATCGCGCAGTATCAGGATAAGATCGACCGGCAGTTCAATGGCGAGGCCTACCGGAACGAGATGAACTGCAACCCGCTGAAGGGCATCGACCCGACGGCGACCTATGAGGAGGAAGAGGATTTGGTGTTCGACCCGACCAAGCTCTACCACCTGAAGACGGGGAAGAAGATGGAGGATTTCGTTTCGTTCGCGTCATTACCTAACCTCGATTACAAGAGCCAAGAGATCATCAACTTCGTGATAGACCTGATCAACCGCTGGCTGCACATCTCGGATGTCGGTCAAGGGGACTTTGCCGAGGGCACCGACCCGACGGCGACCGCGGTGAACGCGAACATGGACGAGTCGCAGACGCAGGCGCGACGGTGGCAGCGCCGCATCAAGCGTGCGTTCACCGACCATGTGCTGAAACTGGTGCAGATCGCGGCGGCGACGATGCCGGAGAACGCCGAGGAAACCTATCAGTTCACGGATGGCGACGACCGGCTAACCGGCACGATGACGGCGGAGATGATCGCCAACATCGAGATTCACGTCGAACTGGTGCTGAACAAGAAGTTCAACGCGCAACGAGCACAGTCGGCCCAGATCGCGCTTCAGACGGTGCAAGCCTACCTCTCGCTGCCGCCAGAAGTGCAGGCGGTGACGAGGCCGCTCTACGTTGACCTGCTTGAAGCACAGGGCTGCAAGAACGCGGAGGAGAAGCTACCAGCGCCTCAACCCGGCATGATGCTTACGCCGCCAGCGGGCGGGGGCGGGAAGCCAACGCTCTCGCCAAATAACCAAGGGGCGACCGGAGGGGCACCGCAATGAGCGCCGAGGATGAAGTGATGACCGCCGGCGGGCGGGTGGTGGCGTTGACCGAGCTTGAGAAAAACCCGGCATGGAAACTGGTGGTGGAACGGCATAAGCGGGAATTGAAGGCGATAGAGGCCAGTGTTTTCAGCGATAAAGCAGACGACGCGACTGCGACGCGACTGCGGCACGTCCGAATCGAGGCAGCCAAGATCGGGCCAGAGGCGATTAGGCAGCAGCTTTTGGCGCGGGCGAAAGTGGAGGCGCAGAAGGAGGCAGAGGAGGTGCGGAAGCTGAACGGCGGCGACCCGTCGCAAGCCTGACAACGAGTGCCCTGAATGGGATGTCGTTAAAAAACTGCGCGCACCATGAGCCTATCAGCAATGAGCAAGCCGTTTGAATACGTCACCATGTCGGAAGACGCGGTAGTGCCGGCGACTGTGGTGGCAGGCACGCCGCTTTACGCCACGCCAACGCCCGTATTGCAGGCGATGATCACACCCGATCCGGCCAACGTGGGCGGCGAAGTGAAGATGTCGTTCAACGGCACGCCCGTGCTGACGTTTCCTTTTTTCCTGCCGCTCCTACACCCGAACCTTTGTTACAACCTCGCGCAAATCAAGGTCACGATGGGGAACACCACGGACAGGATTTTGGTGCAGGCGGTTACTTCCTAATTATGAAACGTATCGCAACTTTAGTCCTGTTGTTCATCGCGGCGCTGACGCCGTGTTTCGGCCAACGCATCATCAACGAGGCGACGGAGGCGCAGGTGGCCGCAGGCACCGATGGCAACACGTTTATCAGCCCACGAAGGCTCGGGGCGTGGAGTGTAACGGGGAGCAATGTGCAGACGATTGTTGGGATCGGCGGAATCACGGCCACGCGGAGCGGAAGCACGGTAACGCTTTCGGGAGCCACCGGCACTGGGAGTGGCACGTTAACAAGTTTCTCCTTCACCAACGGCAACGGTATCACTGGCACAGTCAGTAACCCGACGACGACGCCAAGTCTCGCGATTAGTTTGGACGCAGGGAGCATTGCGAACTCTAAGCTCACAAATTCAGCCGTCACAATAAACGGCACCAGCATTTCGCTTGGTGCGAGCGGAACGGTTACTGCGGCGGCTGGCACGCTTACGGGGGCGACTCTGGCGGCGGGAGTAACGGCTTCCTCGCTGACTTCATTGGGCGCGACTTTCACGCTCCCGACTCTATCACTCTCCGGCACGTTGCAGGCGGCGCAAGAGCCAGCCCACACAGGCGATGTGACGAACACGGCAGGCAGTCTCGCGCTCACGCTCGTTGCTGGCAACGCGGGCAACCTCAATTCTGGCACGTTGCTTGCGGCGCGTATGCCCGCACTTACGGGCGACGTGACGACCTCGGCGGGGGCGGTTGCTACCACGCTAGCTACCGTCGCCACGGCAGGAAGCCAAGGCAGTTCAACGTCCATCGCAGGCTACACGATTGACGCCAAGGGCCGCGTGACGGCCACGGCGAGTTACGCGGTTGTGGCACCGGCTGGCACGCTTACGGGGGCGACTCTGGCGGCGGGAGTAACGCTCTCGAGCCTGACGACCATCGGAACGCTGACGGCGGGCGCGGTTCCGTTCTCACTCATCACCGGCACGATTTCGGCAGGGCAACTGCTCGCATTCACCGGCGGCGATGTGACTTCGCCGGCGGGTAGCGTGGTTCTTACCATTGGCGCGTTGCGGGTGACGAACTCGATGATTGCGAACAGCACGATTGACCTCACCGCGAAGGTGACAGGCATCCTGCCTAGTGCCAACGGCGGGACGGCCAACGGCTTCACCAAATTCACTGGCCCAACCACGAGCGAAAAGACATTCACCCTGCCCAACGCAAGTGCGACCATCCTCACCGACGCCGCGGCGGTCACTGCCGCGCAAGGTGGAACAGGTAACGCATCTTACACCAAGGGCGACATTTTCGTCGCCACTGGCAGCACAACCTTAGTCAAGCTCCCGGTCGGCCCGAACAATTACGTTTTCACCCCCGACTCTACGCAGAGTCAGGGCGTTAAGTGGGCAGCAGGCGGTGGCGTCCCTGCATTTCAACCAGAGACGATTATCTATGGGCAGAACATCCTACTGGCGAGCGGCACGATTTCATCCGGCCAACTCGCGGCTTGGGACGACTTCATTCTTGCCTGCAAACAAAACGGCGTATGGCCGAAGCTCACTGAGTTCTACCCCTTTTCCGGCGGCAACCTCGCTGCCGCCCTCGTAAAGCTGAAATACGTCACGACCTCGACAATCTCAACCAATAGCGCGGGATGGACGGAGGCGAATTACGTTCCGACTGTGGGCGTAAATGCAGGCGTGGGCAACACGACCCGCTGGCTGGATACCGGCTATAATCCTTTCACCGCGAGCACCATCACCTACGCCTCGGCTTCGATGGGGATGGTTTTCACCGATACCAAATTCACCCACTTCGGCAGCCGGATGACGCTCAATAATGGAGCTTCCAATGACACCTTTTTCGTTTCGATTGGTTCGCTTGGCTACGCCGGTTCTGACCTCGCAGGCACTTACGGGGGGAGCGCACCATTCACCGCTTGGGTAACGACGGACGCCAGTTACAAATATGGTTATCTAAATGGCGCGCGGACGAGCCAGCAGGCGATAGCATCAACCACCACCAGTGGAACCGTGCAGTTTTTCCACCGTCACGATGGGGCGTCTACCGATTATTACGGCAACCTTTACGTCGGGGCCGGATTTTGGGGAACTGGGTTGACCTCCACCGACTCCATCAACCTAAACACTGCACTCACGGCGGCGATGATCAAGCTGGGTCGCTTGCAATCGCCACGCAAACCCACCGCCGTTTTCTTCGGCGACTCGATCACGCGAGGGCAAGGGGCGAGCACGGACAATGGTTCGGGTGCTTACGGCGTTAGCGATTTCACCAACTACTCTGCCGTCGCCACGCGCACGCTGGGATGGCAAGAAATCAACCAAGGCACACCTGGGCGTGAAATGCGCCAAGATACGGGCGGTGGCATTAGCTCCGGCGTCAACACTTACCCACAAATTGCCGGTCTAAAATCGGACTACGTTATTTTTGCGCTCGGCATCAACGATTGCCAAGTCGGCGATGCCACCGCCACCGGCTCCTCCACGATTTACAACGACTATCAGACCAAGCTGGAAACCGCGATTGCGGCGATGAAGGCCAACAACTCCCGTGTGATTGTATGCGGGATGCCCTACACCACGACGACAGCGAGCAAGCTCGTCGTGTGGGACGCAGCGGCGGCACTCGCTGCGAAGAATCAAGGCGTGCCCTTTGCCGACCTTTACCGCTACGGCCTCGATCAAGTAAGCACGCTCGGGCAAACGATCCTAGTCGATTCAACCCACCCCAACGACCTCGGCCATGCCACCTATGCCGCCGCCGTCGTGGACGCCGTGCGCGGAATGACGAAGCGCATCGTGAGTCTCGATTTCCCCAGCATGATCGCGGGGGCAACCAGCACTTTATCCGTCACCGTTCTAAACACGACCACGCAAAGCGGTCAGACTGTGAGCCTCGATTTACCGACCGCGCTGGAGGCTGGCATCGTCATCAACGCATGGGTGAGCGCGGCGGATACCATCACGGTGCGCGCAACCAACGCCTCGGTCGGGGTCGTTGACCCGGCAGCCGGAATTTACGGCGTGACGGTGAAAATGAATAAATAATTATCTGCCATGAAAACCATCCTCGCCACCCTCCGCTGGCTCGTCGCGCTCGCCAACCACGGCGACGGCCGCGCGCCGATGCACACCCTCGTGCCGGGGCATGACCCGATCATCAAATCTCACCCATGAAAACCAACATCCGTCTGTTTGCCACCCTGCTCATTATCACGGTGCTCGCCCTTGTGGCGGTGCCGTCCAAAAGCCGCGCGGCTGACCCCGCGCCGGTCGCCACCGCCACCGATGCCAGCGGAGACGCCCGAGGCGCTCTGCTTGCCGCGCCCGACGTGGCAAATGCTGCCCAAGTCGATGCTCCTGCACCGCAGGCGCAGGTGACGGTGAGCGTGCCGGCGAAGTGGGCGGGCTACTTTGCGTGGTTCATCAACATCTCCGGCACGGTGGTGATCATCGCGCGCATCATCGTGAAACTCACACCGACACCGAAGGACGACACCCTACTGGAAGGCTTTATCAACGTCGTGAAACACCTCGGCCTCTCGGTCGAGCCACCTAAGAAGTCGTGAACCATGAGCCACGCGTTACGAGAAGCCGAACAACTGGCTGGCCGCGAACATTTCGCCGCCAGCCAGCTTGAACAAATCGGCCTCGATGACGCGGCTCAAATCCTATTCGCAGAATCCAAAGAAAGAGAGCGGCTAGTGACAATCTACCGTCGTCAGGACGACATCGCATACCACAACCAAAAAAACAAATAACCATGCACTACAGAAACGGAAGAGAAGCAAAGAACGGCGATAAGATCATCCAACTCACGTCCAGCGGGCCGGCCAAGATCGTATCATTCGGCGTCCTCCACGATGCCACGCCGGGCAACGACTACTGCAACGGCAGCATCGCCGCGCCCGTCCAGCAAAGCGGCGCATGTATGTGCGACTGCATCCACGTTGATGACCTCGCCATCATCCTCGCCGAAAAGGGTCTCGACAAGCGACCCGCTGGCAAGTGAACCACGCGCGCCACGTCGTGAACCATGCCCGTCATCATCGCCAAAATCATCCTGCTGCTGTTGCAGCAATGGCCCGCCGCTCTCGATGAAATCAAACGCCAGCGCACTGCCGCCGCCGTCACCGCCGCCGACAAAGTGGTGGACGATTTTATCACGGCTGCCCAAGCCGCGCCTCGGGTGTGCCCTCGGGGCGATTGCCCTTTGCTCGCTGGCGGGGTGCGCGACGCCGCCGGTGGGAGTGGAAGTGCACCGCCTGTTGCAAGCCTACCCGGAACAAGCCAAAGCGGCGGCGCAGCTCGCCCCTGATTTCACCCGCGACGCGCTCAAGACGATCAACCGCCTCGAAGCCGGGCAGAAATTGCCGTGAGTGCCGCCTACTCGCTACTCACTACTTCATCCTAACGCATGAATCTCGAAGCCCTCTCCCAAGTCTCGACCATCGTCGCCTGCCTCGCGCCTATCGCGGGCGTGGCGTTCTGGCTTCTGGTCAAATCGCAGTGCGTCTCCAAAAAGACTTACTACGAGCGAATCGAGAAAACCGACGAGCTACGCGCCGTGGTCGAACATCGGCTCGTGGAGCTGGAGAAACAAGCCGCGCTCGCCGCGCAGCCGATGGCCTCGATGAATGCCACGTTAGTCCGAATCGAAGCCCTGCTCGGCGAATCAGTCGCCCAGCACCGCGACTTGGAGCACCGCGTCACCCGCATTGAAGCCGCCGGCGCGCACGCCCGCTGTCCCAAGCCTGAACATTGAATGTCATTGCGAGAAGCAGCCGCGACGAAGCAATCCGCCGCAAGCCTGACAACGAGTGCCGTTTTTGAGCGTGCGGGCGGAAAACCGCGCGCATGGACGCACTAGAAACCACCGCCGAGGGCACGACCCCGGCTCCCGACGCCAACGCGGCCCCTGTGCCCGCTGCCGCCGTTCCCGCCGTCACTACGCCCCCGCCAGCCGCCAAGCCTGCCAGTCTTGAGGACATGAGCATGGAAGAACTTGATGCCGCGCTCGCAGCTACGCCCGAGGCCCGCGCCAAACTGCTTGGCACGCCCGAGGCCACGCCGGCCACTCCGCCACCGCCAGCACCCGACGCGACGGTAACGCCACCGGCTCCAGAGACGCCTACCGCCGAAGAAACCGCACCGGGCCGTTTCCGTCTCAAGGCATCCAATTTCAAAGAGGCGGAGGTTTTCCGCCTCATCAAGCAGTCCGAGGACGCGAACCGCAAGGACGCGACCAAGCCGGTGCTCACGCTGTCCGACGCCTACACGCAGGTTTATGGCGCACCCAGCGCCGCCGCGCCTAAGACGGAGGCCACGCCGCCGGTTGAGACTCCAGCACCGACCAACGAATATGACGCCAAGATTTCCGCCGCGCAGGCCGAGATCGCCGCGCTGGAGAAGGACATCGCCACCGCTTCTGATGAGGCGGACGTGAGCAAGGCGCTCGCGGCCAACCGTAAGCTCGTAGCCAAGGAGCGCGAGGTCGAGCGGTTGACGGAACAAAAGGCCACCGCCGCACGCGAGGCCACCGCCCAGCAGCAGACGGCGGAGCAGCAAGCTTTCGAGGCAAAGAAAAACACGGCAAGCCATGAGGCGATCACGGCGTTCCCGAAGCTCGGCGATAAAGCCAGCCCGGAGCGCATCGAGTTCGACGACTGGCTCGCCACTCAGTTCGAGAATCCTGACTACGCCGGCATCCTGCCGAGCGGTGCCAACGTGGGTAATCCCCGCTGGCCGGTGATTCTCGCGCGCGACTTTGCCGCGACAAAGGGATGGAGCACGGCCACCGCGCCTGCCGCCACGCCCCCTGCCCGCCCGTCCACGCCCGCCGCACCTGCTGCGCCGCGCGTCACTGCCGCCTCGGTTATCCAACCGGGCGGGGATACCAGCAGCGCCACGTTCAAACCGTCCGCCCAGCAACTTAATGAAGACCTCTCTAAAATGAGTGTCGATCAGCTCGATGGGCTTCTTGCCCGAGCCAAGCGCTGAGACGCGGACACCACCGATAGCCAAGCGACACGACCATGTCCCAAACTTACACTAATCTACCGAACTCCGTCCAATACGGAGATCTCGTCGCTGCCGACGCCAACGTCGCGGCGAAAATCTGGGCGCAAAAAGTTATCCGCAACACGCAGCAAAAAGACGTGTTCAAGGACTTCTCCGGCGAAGAGGGCAGTAACAAGCCCTGTATCGTCAAACGCGACCTCACTAAAAACGTCGGCGACACGCTCGTCTTCACCAACACTCCGCCGATTCTCGGCCAAGGCGTGCTCGGCGAGGCTGAGTTGCAAGCCTCCACGGCCAAGCTCGGCTTCAACACGTTCTCGCTGACGGTTGACCTGATGCGTAACGCTGTGTCCTACACGCAGCTCATTAAACTGCTTCGGCTGACCGGCAAAACCTTGCCGCAGTTGTCGAGCAGCCTGATGGGCGACTGGTGGGCCTACAAGTCCAGCGACGACAAGATGATCACGTTGCGCGAGCGCGCGCGTCTCGTCTCGCCCGGAACCAACCTCATCCGCATCAACTCGCGTGCGAGCGAGCTCACGTTGCTATCGAGCGACACGCTCTCCACGACGAACATCGAACTCTCGAAGTCCGTGCTGATGGGCCTCGGTGCGAAAGCGCTGAACATCGACGCGGGTAACATGGGTTCGGACATCCCGAGCTATCTCTACTTCGCGCCTGATCACTTCATCCGCCCTGCGCGCCAGTCCTCGGCCTTCGCTACGGCGCTGAACAACGCCGGCGTGCGCGGCGACGGCAACTCGCAGTTCTCCGGCAAGTATCCTCTGTGGGACAATAACGTCATCTACCCGCACAACATCGCGGTCAACGCGGGCAATGGCCGTCAAGGCAGCCCGCTGGCTCCCCTCGCCTTCCTTGGCACCGCATTGGTGGACGCCACTCCCACCACGATCACGGGCGGCGGTGTCACCTACGCGGCCGGCATTGGCGACTACTTCGCGTTCTTCCCCGGTTTCGGCTGGAAGATCACGAACAACCAGACGCTCCCGACCGACTCGGGCACCTACTACGCGATGATCTACAATCAGAGCACCGACGGCAAGTATGAGATCATCAGCTATCAGGCAACGGGCGTCCACGCCACGGGCAAGCAGCTCACAACCGTCATTCGCGGCACCACCACCGGCCTTGTCGGCGGCGGCACCTGCGAGGGCAATGTCTCGGCGCAGGCGGCGAGCCGGTTCAGCACGGCTCATCCTAGCGGTGCGTTGATCGTGCCTTGTTCCCGCACGGGCGTTCCGCTCGGCTGGGCGTTGCACATGGGCGCGGAAGCCCTCTACCACGGCATCGGCGGTGGCGACAACCAAAGCGAGGTCGAAGAGATCACGCAGGATGCCGATTTCGGCAACCAGAAGGGCGTCGGTGTTCAGGGCGTGCGCGGTATGACCGCCTACGTCGATTACCTGAGCCGTGCGCCGAACTTCGTGCTCGTGCAGGGCGCGTGTCTGCCGCTCGGCATCGCGCCGGTGGCTGTCTAATCCGGCTGACGAAAGATTCACGGCCCCCTCGTTGCCTGCGGGCGAGGGGGCTTTTTTGCAAGCAACCCAACATCGAAACCCAACAAACCCATGAGCAAGCTTCTCATCAAAATCCAAGGAGAGACATTTTTCCACCAGCACATGACCATCGAGGGCATGGGCGGTAAGGCTTACGTTTTCAAGTGGGACAAGAACCACCGCGCCTACATTTTCACACCCCAATGCCAACAGGACATCGACGACCTGTTTGCGACGCAAGGCGTCGGCTGCGCGCGTCAAATCGCACCGCTCGTCGTTGAGGGCGAAACCAGCGAGACGATGCAGGTGGAGCCAGCCAATCGCATCCCGCCATTTCTCAGCCGCAAAGAATACGAGAGCCGATCCGTCGGCGATCTCGTTGAGCTGTGCCGCCACAACGGTTTCGCGCCATTGGGCACGGACAAGACCAACCTGCTCGCGCAGCTCGACGCCTACTTTGCGGGGCGGGCATGGAACCGCGTGGAGACGAGCGCGCCCGATTTGCCAGTTCCGGCTAAACCGGCCAGACGGAAACCCGCCAAACCTTCACCGACCCCCGCCGAGACGGAGGCCGAAAAAGCCGAAACCCCAGAACTGGTTGACGCCTAAACATGGCCTCCGGCGACTTCCTTGACCTTCAGACCAATCTCGCAGTGCTGGCGGGGCGGGCAACCGCTGCCGCGCTCGACGAGGACTTGCCGCTGTGCAAGCAGTGCATCAATGAGGCGTTACTGGAAGTCTTTCGCCCGGTAGATGGGCGTGCGGCCGAGTGGGCGCAAAACCGGCCCGTGCTCTATTTCGAGGCACCTGTGACCATCAGCATCGGGCTGACGCTCGGGAGCAAGGTGGTGACGGGTTACGCCTTTCCGTCGTCCAAGGTGGGCAGCGTGGTGCAGGTGGGGACTAACTACTACACCTACGCGGGAAGTTCCGCCGGCGTCTATTATCTCGTTGAGACAGTGCTGGACGCGACGGGCACCTACTCGGCCTCGCTCTACCACAATGCCCAGCCGCTACCGGCCAACACGGCGGAGGTGCTTGGTTCGCCCGAGCGACTCGGCTTCGGGCCGCTGTCGGCAATGACAGACTTGGAGACGGACATCCGCTATCGCTCGCGGTTGATGGGCGATTTCAGCCCGGAGCGCGGCGGTGGTTATTACGCGACGATGTTTGCCCGCTACGGCGGCTCGGTCTATCCGGCCGGCGACGCGATCTATTACCGAGTGGACAGCGACCCTTTGCTCGACGGAGCGGCGGTGCTGCACCGGCTCGTCATCACACCGATGCCAACGACGGCGTGCGCGGTGGCACTCCGCACCCGCATTTTCCCGCCATTGCTCGTGGCGGATGCCGACCGGCCGGTGCTGATCGGGGATCTCGTGCTCAACGTGCTGCTGCCCATCGCGCGAGCCAAGTGGGCGGCGACCTACAAGAAATACACCGGCGACAACCAGCAGGCTCTCGCGGGCGAGGCGGATCGGGCGCGCAAAATCCTGACGGACGTGCGACGGGCGCAAAAACGCTTCTCGGGCGTGGCCCGCGTTGGATGGAGGTAAAACACCATGCCTGACGCTATCCGCCAAAAAGGACGGCCCGGCATCCGCGAGCTGGGCAACGGGGCGAAGGTAGCCACCTTCCGCTACTCCGTGCGGAGTGACATGACGACCGCGGCGAACGTGGAGTCGCAAGTTTTCATCGCGCGCGGGACGGCGCATCCGACGTTCACGAACTACTACCTGCAAGCCCAATACTTCTCGCCGAGCAGCGATGGGGCGGTGGAGCAAGAATTGATTCGCATTTATGTGAAGCTACCGCCGGGAAGCCCGAGCCAATACACCTATGGGCGCTCGATGATGTTCTCGTTTCCCGGCCTGCTTGATTTCAGCGGGGCAAGCCCGCCGGTTCCGGTGCTGACGCCGGGCACGGTTCGCCCAGTGCAGGCGACGGTGACGGAATACTACACGCTGATCACGGCTGGGATTCCAAGCCTCACCGCGCTGGGCTACGAACGGCTGGCGTGGATCACACTGAACGCTGATTTCCAGCCTGCGGGCGACAGCACCCATGTCTTGCGCGCTTATGCCTACCCTGGCTATCTGGGGAACGTATCGGCCAACGTGGGGGCGACGATCTGGCGGGGTATTGCGGTGGACAGCCTGCTTATCACGGGCACGAGCAACCCAGCGGGGATTCCGTCCGGCACGCAGATCATCAGCTCCACCTACCGCAAGTGGCGCGACATTTTCTATGTGAAGACGAATGTGAGTATTGTGTTCCCCTGATGGCCGACGAAGACGACAACGCGGATGACACGCCGGACGAGCCGCGCGGCGCTAGCCCGACATGGGAGGAGTTCGACGCGCTCAAAGAGCAAGTGGATCGGCTGGATGAACTGCTCTCGAACATCGAGATTGCCGGCGGGGAGGTCACGCGCTCGGACGGCAACATAATGATCGAGCCGACGCAGCCGGTTGATGACGAGGATGAGGTTCTGTCCGATGGTGGAGGCGGCGGTGGAGGCGGCGCATCGTTGCGGCGCATCCCATTCAGTTTCACGGCGGCAGGCGATGTGCCAACATCAGCCGAACTAGCGACCGGCATCGTCGCGGGGTATGCAACTGCCAGCACAACCCCAATAAGCGGGAGAGATTTCCTGCGTTCGGACTCTCTCAACTATCTCGTTTTCGACACGGGTTCGAGCAACGACGTGTTCGAGTTTTCTTTCGTGGTTTCAAGCGTGACATATTGGGCGGTCAACGTCGGGCCGAACCGGTTCTACTAACATGGCATGGACTTACTACACCGCCCCGCTCGCGGCTGGCATCCTGCCACCTAAGTCACATCGCGATGAGCTGCTCGATGCCTTTACGGAGCGGCTCGGCGCGGTCGCACTGGTGCCTTGTTCCCTCGACAGCGCGACGATCAAGACCAGTCGGCAAGTCAGTGATCGGGCGGCTTACATCGTCAACGGCACGCGCTCGGTGAATACCATGCGCACGTTGCTGGGCGTGTTGTGCGGCCTGAATTACGTCCCTGCCGACGCAGCAGTAGATTATCTCCCGACTACGAATCCATCTTGGGATGTGAATGACCTCCTTGCTTGTGCCTGGGCTTCACTCGGCGGGAGCGGCGCGGCTCCTGCTCATAGCCAGTTAGATACCGCGCTGGAGTTTAATCTCATCTGGGCCGCGCTGAATCTGCTCACCACCATTCGGATGCCGTATGAGGCTGGCTCGATTCAACTTTACGACCGCTACCCCTCGGGCGGCACGCAGACCACGCTTGCCGCTGCGACAACTGCGATGCAGGGCGCGACCGAATCCGCCGTCGGAGGAGCCTATTTAGGCGGGCTTGCGGCGGTGTTGCGTCTAGCTCAAGCCCAGACCGGCCCGCCTAATTCGTTTTGGTTTCTAACCTGCCAAAAAGAAAAACCGCACGTTCTCATTCCGGCGAATGCCTACTATTCATCTGGGGCGAGATGGAGGGCATGGATTACTCCGTCGCTCGTAGGTGGTGACGTGTATGTCGATGCGCCGGTAGAATTGCGCTTCGATGGACAAGTCTTGTCTGGCAACTCGGGCACTGACCCGATGGCTGCACCGGTTGAAATGACCGGATCAATGATAACCACTTTCACTGGCTCGCAAGAAGTGACCTTGCTTTTCCCTGCTACGGAGTCGGGTGGCGATACGAGCCCGTGGGACTTAGGGGTTAGCTCAGTTGACACTGCTGGCGCGGGGGCGGTGGCGGTCGGGCTGGTCGTCGTGCCCGTCTTCACCAAGATTCCGTAATTTATTCACCACACCATGAAACCACAAACCTTTGAAATTCGGCGTTTTCTTGGCATCCGCAACAGCGAGGAGACTTCCGACCTGCCGCGCGGCTCACTGCGTAAGGCCGAGGGCTTTGTGCTGACGCCTTCGGGCGCGCTCACCGGTGGCCCGAGCTGGTCGTCGCTGCTTGGTGGCAACGTGAAGTCATCTATTCAGACCTCACTCGCAGCGGCGGACGCGACGAAGGTGCATTTTGTGACCGTGACCAAAGGAACCTCGTGCTTCCTGATCGCATGGGACAAAGCAGCGGCACGGTCGCGCGGGTGTTGGTATGTCGGGCCGAACAACTCAGACCCTACGGTTTCAGGGATTCTATTTACCCAATACACAGATGCGAATTGGTTAAACAAGACGGCTGCCCTGCGCTGGTATGGCTCGTGGATCAATGGCGCTCTCTGGCTCGGAAACGGCACAGACACCAATTTGATTTTCACCAGAGTCGATGGCCTATTTGTCACTGGTGGCACGCTGGCCCTCCTCGGCCCAGCCTCGCCGCCAGCAGACACGGACGACCTGAGTAAATACCGCTTCCCGCCGTGCAAACAGTTCGTGCAGACGGCGGAGAAGGTGATCTACGGCGCGGGCAACGTGACCAATCCGCTTTACGTCTATGCCTCGGAGAAGGCGACGGCGCTCTACCCCAGCATAACGGGCGTGCTTTCGCTCGACACCTCGTTCGTGAAGATCAACCACACCAATGCGACGGCGGTGAACGCGCTCCAACTGCGAGGCGGCGCGGTCGTCGCGCACACGGATGCCGGCGCGGTGCTCGTGACGGGCTACGAGCGAGGAGGCGACGCATACAAAGCGCAGCAGGTGCCGACGCGGGCGGACAGCGGGGCGTGCAACCCCAACTGCGTCTCTGACAGCGACGGCTCCCTCGCCTACTATCTCGCCACCGACTTCGAGCTCTATCGCACCAGCGCGGCCAAGCAGGGCAACTACGGCGAGAAGGAGCAGCGCGCGCCCAACATCGCCACGGCTGTCGGTGAAATGTTGTGGAACGCGAACATGGCGTTGAACGGTTCGACCGACGACTTCGCCGTGGTGCATGACCGCAAGGACGGGCTGGTGTTCATCCTCGCGTCATTGTCCGCCGGCACGAGTAGCGGCTTCTATTGCTATCACGAGCCGGATCGTTCGGACGGGATGATCGTCGGCCCTATCCGCTATCCCGATGCAGTGGAGATGGTGATGATCACAGTGAACGAGCGCACCTACGTTGCCATCCTCACGCGGGCCGGGGTGCTGATGAGTGCCAAGCTCTCCGACCTCTACGAAGCAGACTCTTGGCAGCTACCGTCCTACGGCACAGCACTGGGAGCGGCCTACCAGTCCAGCGGATCAGCGCCGACACCTGGAGCGGGCCTGCCCATCGCTGCGGTCAACTCAACCACGGGCGCTCTGCGGCTGGTGATCGACAGTGTGGTGTTGGGCATGGCCTCGCCGTGGGATCAGTGGACGAGCGGGCTGACGCCGACGGTTAACCTCTGGTTCAATAACGCGAACATCGCCATCTTCGAGGTGGCAAACGAGGACTTCGGCGACCCGGCATCGCTGAAGGAGTTTTTGCAAACCCGGCTTCAGTTTCAGCGCAACAGCATCGCTTACCTCGGGGTGTTCGCCGAAAGCGAAGGGCTGCGGCACGAGAAGTGGCGCGGCACGAACTATCCAAAGGAGGAACAGCTTTCGGGGCTGAAGCTGCTGGGGCGGAGGCTGACGTTGCGCGTTGTGATCCTATATTTCAACGATCAGCGTTTCCTCCTGCGCGGGCTCGGCGTGGATTTTTTGCAGAACGCGCCAGTCTAAAACTTTAGGTGCAGGTGTGCCACTGCGTAGAGCATGGCGAACGTAGTTGGGTGCATCTTTCTTTGCCCGTTGGTAGGCGTTCCAATCAAGGGACAGACCGAATTTACGGAGGCGTTTATTGATCGCCTCGGAGGTGACGACGAACGCACAGGCGATGGTCTCGGAGGAGAGGCCACGCATTGCGAGGCCGAGAATGAATGACTCGTTGACGGCAAGCTGTTGGCAACGGCGCTCGCGGGTCTCACCTTCCCATCGCTGCGTGCAACGATGTCCGGGAACGTAGGGCTCTATCGGTTTTTCCGGCGGCAGAACGCAACCCGCGCGCAGGAGTAGAATCTTCACATCCTCTTTGTCATAGAGTCCCATCCCCTGAATGTAGGGGTGCATCGTGCTCTTCGGCTGATTGCGAACTGTCGAAGCTGAGGTTGAGCGTCCTTCGGCCATTCATGTGGAGCCTTTCATTCTTCGAGTTGGACGGGGGCGTAGCTGACGACCTCCGCGAATTTCAATGAGGTCGGCGGCGGAACGATCAACGCCTCACCATTGACGGACACCTCCTTGGTCGCTGAGTTGAAACGGAAGCCGAGGGTGATCGTCATGGTGCCCTCAGGTTTGCCGGTTTCGAGAACGTAAGCCTGAAGCCGTGGAATTGCGCCGCGAAGCAGCCCGTAAATTTGCTCATCGAGCTTGTCGAGCAAGGGTTCCTCGGCGGCGCGGAAGTCTTCGATCATCGCCAAAAGACGCGCCCGTTCGTCGGCGGGTTTGAGGCGGGCGATGGAATGAGGTAAGGGCATTGCTTGCCCAGAATTGGCTAGAATTTGGTTAGACGTGTCAATCCAATACTTGCTTTTGCGGTGTCTTAAGCCAGCCAATAACCACGATAAGTATCTGTTTATCAGTGGTATTGTAAAATTGGTGCACCCGTAGGGAGTCGAACCCCAAACCTTCTGATCCGTAGTCAGTTTTCGCCGCGTCCAATTCGCGCCAGCTTGCGCCAAAACAAACCGCCCGCTGGTAGAGTGGAGGCGTGGCGCGGTGTGGCGCAACGTGGCGCGAATTGGCCGTGCCTTTATTTGGCTAGATTTTGGCTAGACTTACCCGAGGGGTTCTGACTGCCTTGGGCCATGATGAACGACATCAACTCAGCGAAAGGCCAGCCATGAGCCATAAGTTCCGCACCCGCCGTGGCGTGCTTTGCCTGCGGCTCACCAAGAAGCTGCCCGACGGCTCGTTGGCGGTCGCTGATAATTACACCATGCGGATGATGCGACATGGGCGCAGGGTGTATTTCCCCCTGCCGTCTGACCGGAAGGAAGCCGGTAGAGTGGCCGACGAGATCGACGCTTTCCTCGACGTGCGGAGCAATACCTTCGACATGGCGATCAAGAAGTTCACGCCGGACCGGTGGGAGAAGGTCAACCCGTCGGCCAAGATTGCCACTGTTGGTGCAGTGTTGGAGGCGCATGAGAAGGCGCGCACGGCGCTCGGCATCGAGGATCGCACGGCGCGGGGCTACCGAGATTCACTGTTGTTGTTGTTCAAACAGGGCTTGGCGGCTCGGCGGGATGGCCGCGAGCCTGCCGATGAGGCGGTGAGAGCGATGGGGCTGCATGAGCTCAACGGGCGGCTGGTGGCGGATTTCAAGGTGGCGCGCGTGAACCTCGCGGGCGAGGACAAGGCGGCGCAGGAAAGCAAAAAGCGTTCGGCCAATGGCGTCCTGCGGGGCGTGCGGGCGTTGTTTTCGGAGGCGGCGCGCGAGCACTACAATCATCTCACCTTGCCGACGGGACTGGACGAAGTGCTGGCGCACATGAAGTTTCGCAAGGTCGGCAAGATCAAGAAGCGGCTGCCGGCGGTGGCGGTGCTGCGGCGGGTGTTTGGCGAGGCGCATGAATTGCGGGCGACCGACCGCAACGCCTATCTGGCTTTCCTGCTGGCTGCGCACGCCGGATTTCGCAAGGGCGAGATCGGGCACGCGCAGCGCGGTTGGATCGAGAAGGAGAGCACGCCGCCGCGTCTGTGGGTAAAGACCACGCCGGAGTTCAAGATCAAGGATGGCGACGAGCGTTTCGTCGAGGTGCAGCCGTGGGTGATCGAGGAGCTTGAGGCGTTGTCGGAAAGCCCGGCCAATCTCATCGGCGGCGGGAAGCACGAGCGGCGGGAGATGACTTTCAAGCGGTTGAATCTGTGGTTAAAGTCCAAGGGACTGGCCGGCGAAAAGGGCGAGAAGGCCGTCCACGCGCTGCGGTTTCTGTTCGGCAGCTATCTCACCAATCGTTTTAACCTCTACACGGCGCAGCGGTTTCTCGGGCATGACTCGCCGGAGACGACGAACACGCACTACGCCGACATCATGCTCGATGCTTCGCTGTTCGCGCTGTGGGAGGTCAGGCCGACGTGGGCGGGGGCGGCGACCGTTAAGAATACGCAGAGTGCGTAAGCGGGTATTTCCCCCTAATTTGAAATTTTCCACTGTGAACAATAAGCCAAAAGCACAAACAAAATGCGAGGCTAATAGGCTAAAGGCTACTCGCTACCTCTCCAACCGCAACCCTACCGGCCAATCTTACCAGAAGTGCGGTCGAGTTGCCGTTACATTCTCCGCCTTCAAGAAACCTCTGTGCTTAAAATGTGCCGAAATTTCCAAATTAGACTACCCGTGAGCCATGCCGCGACCGTTTTCCAGTTCTGCCAGCATGGCGTTGTTGATGGCGGCGGAAATGTTTCCGCCGAAACGGGCGTCGGCAACAAGGCGCATTTGTTTCAGGCCGTCCGCATCCAACGTGACGCTGATTTTCTCGGTTTTGTTTGTATGCTTACCCATAGGTGAAAAGTAGGATTTAATACCATTTTGCGGGAGTTCTCAAGAAAAAACTATTGACGGTTATCCTACTTATCTTACCAATCTTCCGCATGGCCCTGACTAATTCCCCCGCCGTCACCAAGGCGAAAATCTCTATCACTCTCGATACCGAGGTAGTGCGGCTCCTAAAGAAGATTGAGGCCGAGCACGGCACCAAGATCAGCACCTACCTCAACCGTGTTGTGCGTCGGCATTTTATCCGGCCCGGCAAAGGCATGGAGGCATACGCGCTAAAAAAGGAGGCCGCATGAATCCCACAACGCAAACGCCCGAGGAGAAAGAAATCGTCCTTCCGCCCACGGATGGGTGGAGTGTTTATCGCCTGCTCAAAGGTGATGTGGTCATTTACGTCGGGATGACGGGCAACCTTTCAAAGCGAATCGGCGAACATCGTGCAGGGGGGAAGTATTTCGACCGTGCGACCTACGTTGTTTTTTCAACGCTTGAAGAAGCACAGGAGGAGGAGCGCAAATTGATCCGTCTGTTGACGCCCATTCTAAATTTCAGCGGGAACCCGCAAAAGAAGCGCACGCGGTCGGAAAAAGCGATTACCCCATTTGATCGTGGGGATGAACCTATGCCCACCTCGATCAGACTACCCGAGGCGACCGAAATCTTTCTCAACAACGCATCAGCCAAGACCGGTCTGAAAAAGGCGGAGATCATCCGCGCGTTTCTGGCGGAGGCTAGGGAGCGCTACAAATCACCTCAAGCGGTCATGGAAGCGGTGATGCAGATTCGCCAAAAGGAGGCAGCGTGAGCGCGAAGACTAACGCATCTCTGCGGGTGAGCCTGTCCGTCTCGTTAGCGGTCGAAAGCAAACGTCTCGCTGCTGCGAACGGGGAAACGCTGGACGCACTGGTCGAGCGTCTACTACTTCAAGAGTCCTGCAAGCATGAGATTATGAACGGACGCTTGGGTGACTTCTTCCGCGCGAACCGTGAAAAGATTTCCGCGATCATCGGGGTGGCGTGGGACGCTGCCGAGAAACATCAGGCCATGAAGTCGGAGAAGACAAAGGAGGGCGCGTGAGCAAGCCCATACAGATTCGCACGCTAAACCAGCTTCAGTGCGCCGCATTAAAACGTCGCTCGGTCTTTATGCCAATCGGGAACGCCAGCGGCAGCAGCCCCACCCCCGCCGCGTTCCTCTACTCGATGCCAGCGAGGACAGTTCATAACTGGATGAATCGCGGCCTGTATCTCTACCAATGCGAGCACGCCGCCGGCGCTCAGTGGAAGGCTCAGTGGAAGAAGAAATTTTCCAAAAGCAAACGATCAACCCGTAAAAAATAGGACTACCAAAAATGTGTGACTTCTTATCAATCGCAGTGCGCGCAGACGGCGCAGTGGCCAAGACCGCAGGCAACTCCCATTCTGGGGCCGTGAAGGCTGCTGGCTGGCGCGAGAACGACCAGATGGCCGACCTGCGCGGTAAATACTTCGTCGAGGTCGAGTGGAACTGCGAAGGCGATTATCCCGGCGCGGACAAAATTTCACGCGGCGAAATCAACGAAAAGCAGCGGAAGGTGATCGACGGCATTTATGATGGGGCGGCGAAGTTGCTGGCTGACCCAGCTAAAAACGCGGAGCGGATGTTATTTGGGGCTGGGATTTTCGCCGGAGACGAATACGCCGATCTGCGGTGGAAGACATTGATCAACCCCAAGTGCCCGAAACGGGTGGCGACGAAATTGGTTGGCCTGTTACTTCACGCCAACGGCGAACGCATAAAATCTTTCGACCCGAGGATAACAAAGATTGAGGGGAACTTGGCAATTGAGGATGGGTATGAAATTTCCGCCCCAGCGTTGGTGAAGGTGGGTGGCTACCTCGACGTTTCTGGCAGCGCGAAGCTCGACGCCCTCACGAAGGTGGGTGGCGACCTCGCCGTTTA
>JAHFSX010000040.1 GCA_023269675.1 Verrucomicrobiota bacterium | reverse complement strand
AAAATCCTCGACGGTCTCTCCGCAGAAGAGAAGGTCAAACGTTACTTCGAGGAAAACGCCGCATGAAAATCATCTCGCCGCTCTATCGCCTGCGTGCATTTGCTCTTGCAAGTCAGGCAGAACGGGTGAGGCTGGGTGCGATGCGGTTTCGTTGAAACTGAGCCGCACCCAGGAGAATTCAGGAGTTAGGATCGAGGAGTTGGAAGCGCAGAAGGCCCTGAAAACAGGGCGTTCGCCAAGGAGGAGCCCTTCCGCGAGCAACCGTTTCTTGAGGCCATACGTTTGACCTCATTTTGAAGACACGAACACGGACTCCCGAGCAGGGTCCGAACACGTTCGCAGCCACGGCATTGCAACTCCTCAATCCTAAATCCTAACTCCTCCTTCGGGTGTGGATTCAACGCCGTTGAATCACACCCGGTGAGGCTTGTGCGTGCAAGCGGCGGTCGGCCATGGTATTCTGTGCCGGATTAAAACTGTGAGGGGGGACGCGATGATGAAACGAGGATGGCTGTGGGCGGGGTGTTGGGCGTGCGTGCTGGGCGCCATGGCGCAGGAGGTTCAGCCGTATGATCCGTATACGGTGACACGGGCGGCGGTCAAGGAGCGGCTGGACAAGATGCCGGCCACGCATCCGCGGCTCTTTGTGAAGCGGGCGGACGCGTTCGCCAAGATCCGCGCGGCGATCGACCAGAAGCCCGAGTGGCGGCTGATCCGCGACTGGATCGTGCGCGACGCCGACGGGGTGCTGAAGCAGGCGCCGGTGCAGCGCGTGCAGCAGGGCATGCGCATGCAGGGCCAGCACGACGTCGAGAAGCGCGTGGGCCTGCTGGCGGCGGCGTACCGGCTGACCGAGAAGCCCGCATATGCCGAGCGCGCGAAAGCCGAGCTGCTGGCCGCCGCGGCGTTCACGGACTGGAATCCGAGCCACTTTCTCGATACGGGGGAGATGACGCTGGGGGTGGCCCTCGGCTACGACTGGCTCTACGACACGCTGGACGAGGCCACGCGCAAAACCCTGTGCGAGGCCATCAAGGAGAAGGGGCTGAAGCAGGCGCTGGCGAAGAAGTACTTCTGGACCAAGGGCAACAACAACTGGTCCCAGGTGTGCTGGGCCGGCATGGTGGCCGGCGCGCTGGCGATCCGCGACCAGGAGCCGGAGCTGGCGCTGGAGATCATCCATCAGGCGGTCACCTCCGTGCCTTATTCGATCAAGCCGTACGAGCCGAACGGCAGCTATCCTGAGGGGCCGGGCTACTGGACCTACGGCACGACCTACTACGTGTACATGATGGATCTGCTGCGCAAGGCGCTCGACACCGATTTCGGGCTGTATGACCTGCCGGGGTTCGCGAAGACCGGCGACTACATCAACGTCGTGACTGGCCCGAGCGGCAGGTTCTACAACTACGCGGACGGCGGCGACGGGCGCGGGCACCAGCTCGCGCTGTGGTGGCTGGCGCTGCGGGCCGGCCGGCCCGACTGGCTGCGCAAAGAGGCGGCGGACATGCGCGAGGCGGTGCGCCTCAACGATCCCCGCAAGACCGCGTTGAAGAGCGTGGGCTTTCCAGTGCTGCTGCTCTTCTGGTTTCAGGAGACCGAGGAGAAACCGAAGAACGCGATGCCCCTCAACTGGGCGAGCGAGGGGCATGTGCCGATCATCGTCATGCGCACGTCGTGGGACGACCCCAACGCGGCGTATCTGGCGACCAAGGGCGGCCCTGCGGTGCAGAACCACGGGCACATGGATTCCGGGTCGTTCGTCTACGAGTCGGACGGCGTGCGCTGGGCGGTGGACCTGGGGTCGCAGAGCTACTATTCGATCGAGAAGCTGGGCATGAACCTGTGGAGCTCGGCGCAGGATTCGGACCGCTGGAAGATTTTCAGGCTGAGCAGCGCGAGCCACAATGTGGTGACCATCGACGGCCAGCTGCATGTCGCCAAAGGGTTCGGCAAGATCGTGAAGTTCGACAAGGACCCGCTCCTGCCGCACACGGTGATCGCCCTTGACGAGGTGTACGCGGGACAGGCCCGGAGCGTGACGCGCGCCTGCGCGCTGCTGCCGTCGCGCACGGGCGTCATCCAAGACCGGCTGACGGGGCTGAAGCCGGGGGCCAAGGCGCGCTGGGCCATGGTGACGCAGGCCAAGTCGTGCGCGGCGCAAGGCAACGACATGGTGCTCAAAGACGGGGCGAAGTCGCTCACGGTGCGGGCGGTCGCGCCTGCGGCGGTGACCTGGAAGGTGACGGACCTTGCGACGCCGCCCAACGCGTGGGACGTGGCCAACAAGGGCGCGAGCCTGATCAGCTTCGAGGCCGAAGCGCCGGAGAGCGGCGCGCTGGATTTCCAGGTGCTGCTTGTGCCGGCCGGCGCGCAGGTCGAGAAGGCCGTGCCCGATTTCCTGGGGAAGTGAGCGTCAGGCTTGAGGCGGCTGCCCCCGCCGCCTCAAGCCGACCGTTGCCCCGCGGGTTCCGTTTTGATAGAGTCCGTGGGTAAGAAGAAGGAGAGAGGCTCCATGTCAGACAGGCCCCGACATTTCGTGCAAAGCGTGCGGAAACTGACCGCCACGACGTTCGTGATCCGCATCGACCGGCACGCGTTCCGGGCGCTGGCGGGGCAGCACGTGACGCTGGGACCCCATCGGTTCGCCATCAACCGCGAGTTTTCCATCTATTCCCCGCCCGACGAGCCTTATCTCGAGTTCCTGATCATCGCCCGTCAGGGGAGCGACACCGCCTGCGCGCTGCAACGGGCGCAACCCGGCGACGAGGTCGATCTGGCGGGACCCTACGGGGAGTTCTTCATCGCCGCTCCCGGCGACCGGTCGCGCCGCTACCTGTTCGTGGCGACGGGGGTCGGGATCGCGCCGTTCCACTGTTTCGTCCGGCATTTCCCCGGGCTCGATTACCGGCTGATCCACGGCATCGCGCGGGTTGAAGACCGCTACGATCTGGCCGACTACGAACGGGAGCGGTACACCGCCTGCGTCAGCCGCCAGGAGGGGGGCGACTTCACGGGACGGGTCACGGACTACCTCCGCGCGCACCCCGTCGAGCCTGACCGCCTCTGCTATATCTGCGGTCACAGCGCCATGGTCGCCAACGTCTACGACCTGCTGCGCGAGCAGGGTGTCCCCAGCGACAATCTGCTGACGGAGACGTTTTTCTGAGCGAGCGGATCACCCATGAGCAAAACGATTTTCACGTAACGGCGAGGTGCTGAAAAAATGAAGGTTGCGATCTCTTATCCGCCCATCCTGAACGAGCGCGGCCAAGTCGCCATGGTCTCGCAGAACCGCAACGTGCAGTACTTCAAGATCCCCACCTACCTGCTGCCGGTCGTGCACGCCCAGGCGGCGACCTGGCTGCGCGACATCGGCTGCGAGGTGCGCTGGGATGACGGTAACGCGCAGCGGAAGAGCTTCGACGAGTGGTATGCGGGGCTGCTGGCGTGGCGGCCGGACGTCGTGGTCTTCGAGAGCACCACCCCCGTGATGAAGTTCTACTGGAGCCTGGTGAAACGGCTCAAGGGGGATCTGCCCAAGACGCTCGTCATCATGACCGGCTACCACTCCATGCGCATGCCCGACGAGACGATGCGCGCGTGCGCGGCGGACGTCATTGTCCAGAGCAACCACGTCGACTTCGTGCTCAAGAAGCTGATTCCCTATGTCGCCGAGCACGCGGACTGGCGCGAGACCTGCGGGATCGAAGGGCTCTTCATCCGTGTCGACGAGAGCAGGTTCCGCCAGACGGGCGCCTTCAAGCGCGTCGAGGACCTGGACCTTTCCCCCGACGTCGACCGCGACCTGGTCGAGTGGAAACGCTACGCCTACGAGAACGGTAATTTTCTACGCACGCCGGGAACGTACGCCACCAGCGTGATCCGCGACTGCACGTTCGGGAAGTGCACCTTCTGCCGCTACAACGGCCCCGACCTCACGTTCTCGATCCGGTCGGTGGAGAAGAGCCTGGACGAGTATCAGCGGCTCATCGAGGATTACGGGGTGCGGGAGATCTTCGACGACTCCGGCGTCTGGTACCGGGGGGAGCAGGCGCGGGCGTTCGCGCGGGGGATTATTGACCGGGGGCTGCACAAGCGCGGCTGCTACTTCGGCTTCAACACCCGCTTCGGCTACCTCGACGAGGAGACCGTCGCCCTGCTGGCCAAGGCCAACTTCCGTTTCGTGCTGGTGGGTCTGGAGGCCGCCGACGAGGAAACCCTCACGCGCCTGAACAAGGGCTACCTGCCGCATCAGGCCTACCGGAACCTGGAGATCTTCACCCGCTACGGGCTCCATCCCCACCTCACCATCATGGTGGGGTACTACTGGCAGACGGCCGCGCAGCTTGCGGGAACCGTCAGCACCGTCCGCGAGATGATGTTCAAGGGCCTGGCCCGCACGCTGCAGGTGACGATCTGCACGCCCCTCGATTTCACGCCCTACCACAAGGAGTGCATCGCCAACAATGTGCTGCTGACCGACGACTACAACGATTTCGACATGAGCAAGCTTATCGTTAAGACGCCGATCCCGCATGAGGCCTACTACCAGGCGATCCGCGACATCTACGGCGTGGCGACCGACCCCCGCTTCATCGCGCGCCAGCTCCGCTTCCTGGCCTCGGGGCGTCCGCGCGACTGGGAGTTCCTCTTCCGCTACGGCTGGCGCGCGCTGCGCCGCGTGCGCAACCACGTCTACAACCTGACCTCGCAGGGTCACGGCTGAGCCGGCCCCGCGGGGGCGCGATTCAGTTTCGTTGAAACTGAATCGCGCCAAGGAGAATTTAGGAGTTAGGATTTAGGAGTCGGAAGCGCAAACGGTGGTTAAAACAGGGCGTTCGACAAGGAGGAACCCTTCCTCGAAGCATCGTTTCTAGGAGCAATAAGCAATACGTGTGACTTCATTTTGAAGACACGAATGCCGACTCTCGCACATCGCGCGAACACGTTCACTTTCAGGGCATTGCAACTACCAACTCCTAAATCCTAACTCCTCCTTCGGGTGTGGATTCAACAAAGTTGAATCACACCCGCCCCGCGGGTTCCGGCCGCATCGCCATTGACAAACCCCGCGGCGCACCCCTACGATACACGCGTTCACGGCTTCCGGTGAGTGCCGTTTGGGGGGGATCATCCGGAGCCGGGCAGGGGGAATACACAATGATGAGAAGCATGCTGCTGGCGGTAGGACTGGGCGCGTTCGGCGCTCAGGCGGCGGAACTGGTCGCGAATCCGGGGTTCGAGATGCTGACGGATAAGCCGGGCGTCGCGGACTGGGGGTTGTGGACGCGCGAGAAGGACAAGGGGCGCATCGAGGTTTCGACGGAGCGCCACGCGGGTGAGCGCGGTCTGCGCATCGTGCACACGGGCGCGAAGGACTGGGCGCTGGCCAATGCGCGGCGCACGCCGGTCAAGCCGGGCGACGCTTACAAGATCACGTGTTGGATGAAGCGCAACGGCGAGGCCAAGGCCGGGGTCGTGAACGTGGTGGGGTACGGCCGCGGCAAGCTGGTCGACTGGGCCATCGGGGAGTCCACGCTGGTGCGGGGTGACGGATGGCAGGCGTGCGACGCTTACTTCACGGTGCCGGAAGGCGTGGACCAGGCCTTTATCCGCATCGTGGGCGGCGGGCAGACCGATTTCTGGGTGGACGACGTGCAGGTCGCGCCGGGCACGCCGCCCGCGCCGGTCAAGGGGCCCAAGGTCAGCGGCTGGGCGCAGGCGCGGCCGCTCGAGCCCATGGGCCGCGGCGCCGTGGCGTCGCGCGTCGGGGACGGCGTGTACGTGAGTTGGCGGCTGCTGAGGGACGATCCGGCGGAGGCCGCGTTCGACGTGTTCAAAACGCGGGACGGCCAGCGCGTGCGTCTCAACGCCGCGCCCTTGACGCAGACCACGGACTGGGTGGATACGAACGCGTATGACGCCGCGGCGTCGTACACGGTGGCGCCGGCGGAAGGGTTCCGCGGCGCGTCGCAGACGGTCAAGGCCGACCCCGAGAAGCGCAAGACGCCGTATATCCGCATCCCGCTGGCCACCACTAACGCGACCGCGCAGAAGGTGGGCATCGGCGATCTGGACGGCGACGGCGTGTACGACTATGTGATCAAACAGCCGGGCGACAACGTCGATCCGTGGGTCAAGTACTGGTACAAGTCGCCGGACACATTCAAGATCGAGGCCCGCAAGTCGGACGGCACGCTGCTCTGGATCAAGGACCTCGGCTGGAACATCGAGCGCGGCATGTGGTACTCGCCCATGGTCGTCTGCGACCTGAACGGCGACGGGCGCGCCGAGGTGGCGGCCAAGATCGGCCCGGAGGAGGACCTGCGCGGGCCGGAGGGGCGGGCGGAGAAGGGGCCGGAGTGGGTGGCGGTGTTCGACGGGCTGACCGGGCGCGAGATCGCGCGCGCGCCGTGGCCGCCGCGCGAGGCCTTTGCCGAGTACAACCTGTCCTCGCGCAACCAGCTCGCGGTGGCCTACCTGGACGGCAAGACGCCGTGCCTGGTGACGCTGCGCGGCACATACAGCCTGATGCTGGCGGAGGCGTGGCAGCTCAAGGAGGGACGGCTGGAGCGGCTGTGGTCCTTCACCAACGAGGGCATGGCCGGGAATTTCCGGGGCCAGGGCGCCCACAGCTGCCAATGCGTGGACGTCGACAACGACGGGCGCGACGAGGTGATCTTGGGGTCCCTGGCGCTGGACGACGACGGCTCCGTGCTGTGGACCACCGGCAAGGGCCATCCCGACGCGCACTATTACGGTGACATCGATCCGCGGCGCCCCGGCATGGAGCTCGCGTACATCGTCGAGACGCGGCAGCGCAAAGAGGGCGGCATCCATCTGCTCGATCCGGTGACGGGTCAATTCCTGTGGCAGCTCGGCGAGCCCACGGTGCACGTTCACAGCTGCGGCATGTGCACGGATATCGATCCGCTGCAGCCGGGGCTCGAAATCTACGGCGCGGACGCGGACGACCACAAGGTGACCGAGCACCGCTGGCTTCTGGCGAGCGACGGCAAGGTGCTGAAGTCCGGCAAGGCGGTGGATTTCAGCTTCGGCGTGCCGAGCGCGTGGTGGGACGCGGATCTGCAGCGCGAGATCGCGCGCGGCCAGATGTCGGACTACGAGGGCGGCGTGGTGAGCGAGAGGCTCGAAGGGGCCGTGGTGCTCGTGGCCGACGTGATTGGCGACTGGCGCGAAGAGGTGCTCACCACGGTCAAAGGTGAGCTGCGGGTCTACACCACGCCGGTGCCGGCCATGGACCGCCGGGTCTGCCTGATGCAGGACGTGGCGTACCGGCAGCGCACGGCCATGAACGCGATGGGCTACTTTCAGGTGCCGATCCTTTCCTATGTGCCCGAAGCGATCGCGCCCAACCTGAATCTGACAGTTCAGAAAGAGGGCAAGAAGAACGTCTGCCGCGTGGTCGTTGTCGCGCCTATGGGCCAGGGGGTGAAGGGCGCGTTGACGCTGACGGCCCCCAAGGGCGTGAAGCTCGCGAAAACCGCGCTGGCGGTCGATCTCAAGCCGGGCGAACGCGTGGCCGAGAAAGTAGCCTTCGAAGGTTCAGCCGCACGCGGCGAGCCGATCAACGCGGTGCTGGTCCGGGAGGGCGGCGAGACCCTGTGCGGCCGCGTGCCGCTCGGGCTGTGACCGGCGTGCGCATCTTCAGTGCCGGTCCATAATGCGGCGTCGGCGGGTGCTCTGGGCCGGCTAACGCCGGTGCAACATGCGGACCCTCGGGCATGTTGTGTCGGCTCTGGCCGGGTGCGATTCAGTTTCGTTGGAACTGAGTCGCACCCAGGAGGATTTAGGAGTTGGAAGCGCACAAAGCCTTGAGAACAGGGCGTAAGACAAGGAGGAACGCTTCCGCGAAGAACCGTTAATTGGAGCCATACGCGTGACTCCATTTTGAAGACACGGACTCTCGTGCATCGCGCGAACGCGTTCACTTTCAGGGCATTGCAACTCCTAACTCCTAACGCCTCCTTCGGGTGTGGATTCAACAAAGTTGAATCGCACCCGCTCTGGCCGCCCGTCCGCATTTTTGGTATACAGCGGACAGGGGGCGGATGTAAGATACCGCTCTCTTTAATAACGTTTGGGGAAACGGTGTGGAGGGGCGGGCGCGGGATATGATAATGCTGGGCTTATGGGGACGCGCGGGGGCGGTTCTGCTGGCGCTGACGCTGCTGGCGGGGTGCCTTTCGCGCGGCGTGCTGTACGACGATTTGCGGCAGACGCGCGATCAGGCGTACGAGTCTTGGCTGCGCGTCCGCGAGAGCGGCGACATCCCCATCCCCTCCGAAAATCTGACGCTGGACGAGTCCGTCCGCATCGCGCTGCTCTACAACAAGTCGCTGCAGGCCAAGATCCAGGAGCGCGAGGTCGCGCGCGGGCAGGTGGTGTCCGCCTACCAGCTCGCGCTGCCGCGCGTGGATGTCGCGGCCGCCTCCGACTACGGCTCCAGCGACCGCGACAGCGCGCAGATCGTCCTGCGGCAGCCGATTTTCAGGGGAGGCGGCGCGACGGCCGGCATGCGGGCCGCGAAACTCTACGCCTTCTGGTCGGACGAGAGCGTGCGCGACACGGTCCAGAAGGTGATCCACCTGGTGACGCTGGACTATTATGCGGCGTTGCTGGCGGAAAGCCTGTGTCAGGTCAACCGCGATGCCGTGACTTCGGCGGAGGCGCACCTCAACGACGTGCGCGTCAAGCGCGTCAACGGCGTGGCCTCCAAGTACGACGAGCTGCGGGCGCAGGTGGACGTGGCCAACTTCCGCGCGGAGCTGATCCGGCAGGAGAACAATCTGCTGCTGGCCAAGACCAGCCTCCTGCGCGCGCTGGGGACGGCCACCGACGCGCCGATCCATCTGTCGGATCAGCTGAAACACGTGCCCGTGGAGATGGACCTGGAGAAGGCCATCCAGGTGGCCTACAAGAACCGCCCCGACCTCTACATGGCCGAACTGAACATCCGCCTGCAGCGCGAGCAGGTGCGGGCGATCCGCAGCACCTACCTGCCCGAGGTCGATCTGGCGCTGGGCGCCGGCTCCGACCATCCGCGCGAGGGCGAGAAAAGCTGGGACGGCTCCCAGCGTGCGGCGCTTGAGCTGAACTGGGCGCTGTTCGACGGCCTCGGCCGCGAGGGCGAGCTGATCGCGGCCAAGGCGCGGCTGAAGCAGCGCGAGATCGAGTTGAAGAGTGTCGAGGAGGACGTGTTTCTGGACGTGCAGCAGGCGCTCCTGAACCTCAAGATCGCGGAGGAGTATGTGGAGTCGCAGCGGCTCAGCCTGCAGCATGCGGAAGAGGGGCTGCGGCTGGCGATGACCGGTTACCGCGAGGGCGTCAACACCGAGGTGGAGATTGTGGACGCGCGCTCCGCGCTCACCGAGGCGCGCGGCAACCATTACAAGGCGCTGTTCGACCACTGCCAGGGCCGGCTGTCGCTGGACAAGGCGATGGGGCTTTTGGGCAAGGAGCTGGAGGAGAAATGAAGGCCATTTTGAAAGGGTTCGCATACCTGCTCGCGGTGGCGGCGGTTGCCGCTGCCGCCTGGTACGGGTATCGGTACGCGGATAAGCGCGCCACGCCGCCGCTGGAGGACAAGGGCCGGCAGGCGATACCGGTGCGCACGGAGATGGTCGGCACCGGCTGCGTGACCAACGCCATCAAGCTGACGGGCGCGCTGGAGGCCACGCGGGTCGTGGATGTGATGCCCAAGATCGCCGGGCGGCTGGAGTCGCTGGCGCTGGAGGACGGGACGCCTGTGCTGGAGGGGACCAAGGTCACCAACCGGCAGGTCATCGCGGTGATCGACCACCGCGACCTCGCCGCGCAACTGGCGCAGGCCAAGGCGGCGGTCGAAACCGCGCGCGCGGCGATCGATACCGCGAAGGTGGTTCTGAAGGACCGGCTGCGCGAGAAGAACCGCATGGGCAAGCTGTTTGCCGAAGGGTCGACCACCGAGCAGCAGCGCGACCTCGCGGAGACCGCGCACGAGCAGGCTGTGACGGAAGTGGCGCAGGCCGAGGCGAAGCTCGTTCAGGCGCGCGCGGCGATCGAGGTGACCGACGTGAACCTCACCGAGGCCTTCCTGCACGCGCCGATGGACGGGGTGGTGAGCGCCAAGTATGTCGACCCCGGCGCGATGGTCAGCGACCTGACCAAAGTCGTGCAGATCATGCCGATGGAGGAGCTGAAATTCCTGGTGGCGATCCCCGGGCCCTACCTGCGGCACCTGGTGGCGGGGCAGACGACCGTCAGCGTGGTTTCGGACGTGGCCCCGGAGCGGACCTTCTCCGGCGTGATCGTGCGGGTCTATCCGGCGGTCGACCCGGTCACGCGCACCGCCACCGTGGAGGTGCGGCTCGCCAACGAGACGGACGCGGCCGGCTCCTGGGTTCTGCGCCCCGGGCTGTACGCCGAGGGCCGCATCGTGCTGGAGGTGCGGCGCGACGTCGTGGTCCTGCCGGTGGACGTGGTGCTGCGGCGCGGCGACCGCTTCCTGGCGTTCGTGGTCAAGGACGGCAAAGCCGAGACCCGCGCGCTGCAGGTCGGGGTGCGCGACGGCAACCGCTTCGAGATCGTCGCGGGACTGCGGGCGGGCGAGCAGGTCGTCGTCGCCGGTCAGCACCGCTTGACGGACGGCCAGCCGGTGCGGCTGGCGGACGAGCCCGGCCGGCAGGGGAAATAGCCATGCGATTGCCCGAACTCGGAGTCAAGCGCCCGATCTTCACGCTGATGGTCTTCTTCGCCATCCTCGTGCTGGGCGTGGTGTCCCTGTTCAAGATCCCGGTGGACCTCTTTCCCGAGGTCGAGACGCCCTCGATCACGGTGATCACGCTGTGGCCGGGGGCCAGCGTCGAGGACGTCGAGGGGCGCGTGACGCGCGTGATCGAGAACCAGCTCAGCATCGTGAACAACCTGGACGAGATCACCAGCCGCACGCGCGAGGGCATCTCGGTCGTCACCTGCATGTTCGACTGGGGCACGGATCTGGAGGAGGCCGCCAACGACATCCGCGACTACCTCGGCATGGCGCGGCGCACCCTGCCGGACGACATCGAGGAGCCCGTCGTCTACAAGTTCAACAGCTCGTCCATCCCCGTGATCTATTACGCCGTGAGCGCCGAGGAGTCCTGGGAGAAGCTGTTCGACCTCGTGGACGACGACGTGGGCGACGAGCTCAAGCGGATCCCCGGCGTCGGCGCGGTGCAGGTTTTCGGCGGGCTGCACCGGCAGATCAACATCGACATCGATCCGGTGAAGCTGGCCGGCTACGGGCTGACGCTGGCGCAGATCGAGCAGACCATCGCGCGCGAGAACCTCACGCTGCCGGCGGGCAACATCAAGAACGGGCTCATCGACTACACCGTGCGCGTGCCGGGCGAATACGAGGACCCGGAAGAGGCCCGCGACATCGTCCTCAAGCGCAACGTGGCCGGCGGCGCGATCTACCTGCGCGATGTGGCCACCGTCACCGACGGGTTCGAGGAGCCGACGCGCCTGTCGGGCTCGGACGGCCATCCCTGTGTGATCTTCATGGTTCAGAAGCGCTCCGGCGCGAACACGGTGAAGGTATGCGAGGCGGTGCGCGAGACGGTGAAGGCGTACCAGAAGCGCCTGCCGCAAGACGTCAAGATGGTCAAGCTGACCGACACGAGCGACTTCATCAAGCTCTCCATCAGCAACGTGACCGGCACCCTCTTCTGGGGCGGCATCTTCGTGACGCTGACCACCTTCGTGTTCCTGCGCACGATCCGCGCGTCGCTGGTGATCGTGCTGACCATCCCGTTCTCGCTGATCATCGCCTTCGTCTTCATGTACCTGAAGGGCTGGACGGTCAACATCATCTCGCTTTCGGCGCTCTCGGTGGCCATCGGCATGGTGGTGGACAACGCCGTGGTGGTGCTCGAGAACATCGACAGCTACACGCGGCGCGGCGTGAAGCTGCGCGAGGCGTCGATGTACGCGGCGGGCGAGGTCGGCCTGGCCATCTCCGCGAGCACGCTCACGACCGTGGCGGTGTTCGTGCCGCTGATTTTCGTGAAGGGCCTGACGGGCATCTACTTCGGGCAGCTGGGCGGGATCATCACGGTGACGCTCCTCGCCAGCCTGCTCTGCTCGCTGATGCTGACGCCCATGATGGCCTCGACCCTGCTGCGTGAGGACCGCGATGCGGTCGGCGGCGGCCCGCTCGGGCGGGCGCTCTACCGCTTCGGCGAGCGGACGTTACAGCGGGTGGAGGCCGGCTACGAGCGTCTGCTGGGCAGCGCGCTGAAGTGCCGGGGGCTGGTGTGCGTGCTGGCCTTCGCGGTCTTCTGTTTCTCGCTCGCGCTTTTCCCGCTGATCGGCTCGGAGTTCTCGCCGGAGACCGATTCGGGCGACCTGTCGGTCTCGTTCGAGCTCGCGCTGGGCACGCGCGTGGAGGAAACCGGCCGCGTGTGCGAGGAGGTCCGCAAGCTGGGAGTGAAGCTGTTCGGCGAACAGGCCGTCCTGAATTCCCGCTGGCGCTGCGGCGACTCCAAGTTCGGCTCGGGCAAGCAAGGCTCGCACATGGGCAGCGTGGATTTCAAATTCATCTCCATGGAGAGGCGCGACTTCGCCACGCGCGACGCCGGGCGGCGGCTGCTCGACACGCTGCGCGGCTGGCCGGAAGTCTCCAAGCTCTCCATGAGCACGGTCAACCGCACCATGGGCCGCATGAGCGGCAGCGGCAAGCCGATCGTCATCGAGATCATGGGCCACGACCTGGGCGCGACGCGGCGCGTGGCCGCCGAGATCAAGGCGCTCTGCGACCGCACGCCCGGGGCCAAGGACGCGAGCGTCAGCATGGACGACGGCAAGCCGGAGCTGATCGTCAAGGTCGACCGGCTGAAGGTCGCCACGCTGGGGCTGAACGTCTCCGACGTGGTCGAGACCGTGCGCACGCTCTTCTACGGCAAGGAGGCCTCCGATTTCCGCGAGGGCGAGAACGAGTACTGGATCTTCATGCGGCTGAAGGAGAGCCGGCGCGCCCAGCTCGCCGACATCCTCGACTCCGAGGTCGTGCTGCCCAACGGCAAGCGCGTGCGCGTGGACTCGATCGCCGAGGTGGTCCAGGACCTGGGGCCCCTCGACATCGAGCGCAAAGACCAGGAGCGCATGGTCAAGGTCGAGGTGGACTACTTCGGCCGCTCCATCGGCGACGTGGCCGCGAGCATCCGGACGGCGATCGAGAAGCGGATCGTGCTGCCCGAGTCCACGCACATCACCTACGGCGGCATGGTCAAGGAGCAGTCCGAGGCCTTCTCCGACCTGATGCTGCTGGCCCTGCTGGGCCTCGTGCTCGTCTACATGGTGATGGCCGCGCAGTTCGAGTCGTTCAAAGACCCCTTCGTGATCTTCCTCGCGCTGCCGTTCGCCTTCTCCGGCGTGCTCTTCGCCCTGCTGGGCTTCGGCATGACCTTCAACATGTTCAGCTTCATCGGCATCATCCTGCTGGTGGGCACGGGCGTGAACAACGGCATCGTGCTGGTGGACTACATCAACACGCTGCGCGCGCGGGGCGAGAGCATGTTCGACGCGATCCGCCACGGCGGGCGTCAGCGGCTGCGCCCCGTTCTGATTACCACACTCACCACGGTCTTTGGTATGATGCCCCTGGCTTTCGCGGGCGGCGAGGGCTCCGAGACGTGGAAGCCGATGGGCGTGACGGTGATCGGCGGCCTGACATTTTCAACGATTGTAACGCTGATTCTCGTGCCGGTGCTGTACAGTCTGTTCAACCGCGAGGTGCGGCGGAAACGGACCCGACTGTTGCCGGACGGGTTTAAGCCAACAGAAAGGTAGGGAGAATCCCATGAAGAGTGCAGTACTGGCGGCGTGTGCCGCTCTGATGATTCCGGCGGTTTCGGGTTTCGCGCAGGCTCCGGCCCCCAAAGCGCCGGCGGCGCCTAAACCGTTGCCCGTCGTGAGCGCCGAGGATGCGGCGAAGCTGGAGACGCTCGTCGGCGGCGCGCTGACGGCCAAGCCGGCCAAGGCCCGCAAGGTGCTGGTGTTCAGCAAGACCGAGGGCTTCGTGCACGGCGACGGCATCGTGTACGGCATCAAGGCGCTGGAGATCGCGGCCAAGACCGGCGCCTTCCAGGCGGACTTCACGACCGACTACGCGGCGCTGACCGACAAGGCCAACCTGTCCAAGTATGACGCGGTGGTCCTGAACAACACCACGCGCCTGAAGACCAAAGAGAACCCCGCGCTCGTGCCCAACCTGATCGAGTTCGTCAAGTCCGGACGCGGCCTGTGCGTGATCCACGCCGGCGCGGACAACTTCTACGACGCGCCCGAAGCCGCCGAGATGGTGGGCGGCCAGTTCGACGGCCACCCCTGGGGCGCGGGCGGAACCTGGGCCTTCAAGGTGGATGACCCGGCCAGCCCGCTGACCAAGGCGTTCGAAGGCAAGAGCTTCAAGGCCGGGGACGAGATCTACCAGCAGAAGTCGCCTTTCTATGACCGCTCCAAGCTGCACGTGCTGGTCTCGCTCGACCTCTCGGACGAAACCACGGCCAAGTCGAACGTCGAGAAGCAGAAGCGCGCCGACAAGGATTTCGCCGTGAGCTGGATCCGCTCCTTCGGCGCGGGCCGCGTGTTCTACACCTCGTTCGCGCACGACAAGCGCGCGTTCATGGACAAGGCGCGCCTGACCCACATGCTCGACGGCCTGCAGTACACGCTCGGCGACCTGAAGGCCGACGACAAGCCCGTGTCGAAGTAAGACGGAGAGAATATCCAATATCCAACAGGGAACGTCCAACGCTCAAGTGAACCACGGCTTCATTTCCATGGTGCTTGAGCATTCCTTGTTGAATATTGGATATTGAATTCCGCATGGGAGTATCAGCCATGACGATTACGCGACGTGGTTTTCTCCAGCTCGGCGCCGGTGCCGCGGCTTTTACCATAGTGCCTGCGCGTGTGCTGGGACGCGCCGCGCCGAGCAACACGATCGTCATGGGCATGATCGGCCTCGGCGGCATGGGTGCGGCCAACCTGGACGCGTTCCTCGGCATGGACGATGTGGTGGTCAAGGCGGTCTGCGACGTGAATGCCCTCAAAATGGGGGCCGCGAAAGCCTCCGTGGACGCGCGCAACCGGAACCGCGACTGCGAGACCCTCGGCGATTTCCGCGAGCTGTGCGCGCGGCCGGACATCGACGCGGTGATGATCGCCACGCCGGACCGCTGGCATGCGCCCATCGGCCTGTTTGCGGCTTCCCAAGGCAAGGATCTCTACGGCGAGACGCCCTTCACGCACACGTACGAGGAGGGCCGCCCGCTTGCGGATGCGGTGACGCGTCATCAGCGCGTGTGGCAGACCGGCAACGGGCAGCGCGCGGATCCGCGTTTCCGGCGGGCGGTCACGGCGGTCCGCGGCGGCGCCCTGGGGCGCGTGGCGCGCGTGGAGATCGGCCTGCCGGGCGGCGGCCGCGGACCCGCTTTCGCGCGCGGCGGCCACTGCGTCTGCGATTATCACTGGCGCTGGGTCAGCGCGTGGGGGGGCGGCGCGCTGGCGGACGGCATCGGGCTCTACGGCGACACCGCGCTGTGGGGCGCCGGACGCGACGACGAGCCTGTTTCGGTCGAGGGCATCGGCGAGTACCCTCGGAACGGGCGCTACGACACGGCGACGGCCTTCCGCTTCCGCTGCGTATACCGCGACGGGATGGAGCTCGACGTGGCCGACGGCGGGCGGCTCGAGAAAGGCATCGGCGTGCGGTGGATCGGCCGGGGCGGCGAGTGGGTCTGGGTAGCGGGCGGCGCGCTGGAGGCCTCCTCCCCCGGCTTGCTGGCCGCGGTGGGGGCGTGGCCTCTGGAGCCGTGCGCGGGGCTGCAACGCGATTTCATCAATTGCGTTAAGACGCGGCGGGCAACCGTCGCGCCCGCGGGGCCGGCCCGTCTCGCGGCGGCGCTGGGCCAGCTAGGCGATCGCGCGATGCGCGGGTGAGGGGCCCGTGGCCGCGCCCCAATGTGGCACGCTCTTCCGCGGGCGTGCGGCCGGTTGCGCGGTGCGGGAATGTGGCACGCCCATCCGTGGGCGTGCGGTTGGCCGCTTGGCAAGGAGGAGGGGGGCATGGATGCACAGGGGGCTGCGATGAAAATGGTGATGGCGGTTTACAACATCGGCGTGGACGAGGAGGTCATGGCGGCCATGGACGAGATGGGCGTGACCTGTTTCACCAAAATGCCGCGCGTGGTGGGCAAGGGCAAGACGACCGGCCCGCGCCTCGACGATGCGGTGTGGCCGGGTGCCAACACGATGGCTCTTTTCGTGCTGCCGGAGGATCGCGCGCAGGCCGTGATGCAGGCTTTCGAGCACTTGCGCGCCACGATCGGCAAGAAGGCCGGGGTCAAAGCCTTTCTGCTCAACGTGGAACAGCAGACCGCCTGATTCCAAAAAGCGCTTTTTGTCACGAAGAGAGTTGACAGACGCGGTGTGATTGTCTAAAGTGACGCACGTTTTTAGCCCAGTAAAGGGCGTAGATTTTTTAATGTGGCGAGGTAGCTCAGTTGGTAGAGCAGCGGACTGAAAATCCGCGTGTCGTGGGTTCGATCCCCACCCTTGCCACCATTTTTATGCCCTGAAACGGTGATATTTGCTGGGTTTTATTGATATTTGTCATTCTTGGCGTGTTTTGTCACATTTTTACTTTCCCGGTGTTTCATCGCGTTTCAACCCGGAATTTGGATACAGTTTGGATACACCCCGTTTTTTGTACCTACCTGTACCCACTTTGACCAGCCGAGGCTTGGTAGGCCACTGACCACGGAACATCAGCTGTAACCAACCTTCACGGCGAGCTGGAGCGACCCCCAAGGCCATTATTCCCTTCCACTTCCCCTGTGATGAGAAGGTGCCGTCGAACGGTTGTCCGATACAGTCACTGACTTGGGCACCAATCTCACTACCGCTCGCCCCCCCCCAGAACCTTTTGGAGTCCCACGGGTTCCCGCCCCGCCCGTCCTCTCTGCGGGGGGTCATGCGCGGGCATCGAGCAGGGTTGGACATCTACACGGCAGACGGTTTCTTGAGTGTGGGGTACCGACCCAAAAGGGGGCATCCCCTCCCACAGGTGACGCCCCCGTAATTTTTTTCAGTTCGCTGAGCCTCTAGTAGCCCGCACATGAGCAGCAACCTGCACGTAGAGCGCCTGTAATCGATCCTGAAGGGACGGTGCCTACCCCGGCATGGGTCTGCGCCCCCACGTCAATTAACCGCTGCTACGTCAGGTTTTTCGGTACTGCTGCCGCCGATGTGCTACGGGAAGGTATCGCCAAGGCATTGATGGTGCCCCCGACGCAGAGCAGACATAGCCGCTTTCATCTTTTTTCACCTCGCCATTCGTTCGCGCACGGTGCTACACTCCAAAAACATACGCTGAGTGAGTATCGATCCCATACGCCCCATGCTTTTTCATCAACTCTTACTGGCCGAACCCGTGACACAAGACAATGACCGCTGAAAACCACTCCCAAATCGCCTCGTTCATCTGGGGTATCTGCAACCTCCTGCGCGGCCCCTACAAGCGCAACGAATACCGTAAGGTCATCCTTCCCCTCACCGTCCTGCGCCGCTTCGACTGCATCCTCGCCCCCACGCGGGTCGCCGTCCTCAAGGAGCACGCCGCCATCAAGGGCAAGGGCGACAACATCGTTCATCACCGCGTCGCGCAGGTTTCCGGCGTCCCGTTCTACAACCTCTCCAAGTTCACCTTCGGCAAGCCCGCCGAGAAGAGCGGCCTGAACGGCCTGCTTGACGACCCCGCCCAGCTCGCGCCCAACCTCAACAGCTACATCAGCGGCTTCTCCCCCAACGTGCGCTCCATCGTCGAGCGCTTCAAGTTCGGCGAGGAGATCAGCACGATGGCCCACAAGGATCTGCTCTATCTCGTGGTCAAGCAGTTCGCCGCCATCGACCTCTCACCCGAGCGCGTGGACAACATGCAGATGGGCTATGTCTTCGAGGAACTGATCCGCATCGGCTCGGAGCAGTCGAACGAGGAGGCGGGAGAACACTTCACGCCGCGTGAGGTGATCAAGCTGATGGTCAACCTGCTCCTCGCCCCCGAGAAAGACCTCGCCCGCAGCCACGTCGTCAAGACCATCTATGATCCCACCTGCGGCACCGGCGGCATGCTCTCCGTGGCCGAGCAGTACATCCGAGACCTCAACGCCCACGCCCAGCCCAAGCTCTTCGGACAGGACTGGAATGACGAGGCTTGGGCGGTCTGCAAGTCAGACATGCTCATCAAGGGCGAAGACGCCGACAACATCATCCTGGGCGACACCTTCACGCAGGACGGGTTCACCCGCACGCCCGACGGCAAGAAGTGGACATTCGACTACATGCTCGCCAACCCGCCCTTCGGAGTCGAGTGGAAGCAGCAGCAGAAGGCCATCGAGGGCGAGCGCGACACCCTCGGCATGGACGGCCGGTTCGGTGCGGGCACGCCCCGGGTCAACGACGGCGCGCTGCTCTTCCTCCAGCACATGCTCTCCAAGATGCGCTCCGCGAAGGACGGCGGCAGCCGCGTCGCCATCGTCTTCAACGGCTCGCCCCTCTTCACCGGCGACGCGGGCGGCGGCGAGAGCGAGATCCGCCGCTGGATCATCGAGCACGACTGGCTGGAGGCCGTGGTCGCCCTGCCCGAGCAGCTCTTCTACAACACCGGCATCTCCACCTACCTCTGGGTGCTCACCAACCGCAAGGAGAAGCCCCGTACAGGTAAGGTGCAGCTGATCGACGCCCGCGCCTTCTGGGTGCAGATGGAGAAGAGCCTCGGCAACAAGCGCCGCCGGATCGGCGACCCCTCCGACAAGGAGAAAGACCCCGACCACATCGGCGACCTCACCCGCATCTTCGGAACCTTCAAGGACGGAGAGACACGGATCTTCACCGAGGAGGACGCCGTCACCCACCAGCCCGTCAAGCGTAAGCGCGTGGTCAGCAAGGTCTTTGACAACGAGGACTTCGGGTACAGCAAGATCACCGTCGAGCGCCCCCTGCGCCTGAACTTCCAGGCCAGCGCCGAGCGCATCGCCCGCCTCGATGACGAGAGTGCCTTCAGGAACCTCGCCACAAGCGCCCGCAAAGCTTCGGTTGCCCGTGAGGAGGAGATAGCGGCAGGCCGCCAGCGGCAGGTCGAGATCCGCGACCTCCTGAAATCCATGGGCGACAAGCTGCACAAGGGCCGCGAGCCGTTCCTCACCGCCCTCAAGGCCGCATGCAAGAAGAGCGATCAGCGCCTTACTGGCCCCGAACTCAAGGCCGTGGTCTCCGCCCTCGGCGAACGCGACGAGAGCGCGGAGATTTGCCGCGACGCGAAGGGCAACCCCGAGTCCGATGCCGACCTGCGCGACACCGAGACCGTGCCGCTCAAGGAGGACGTGGAGAAATACTTCAAGCGCGAGGTGTTGCCGCATGTCGCTGACGCCTGGATCGATCACGGCAAAACCAAGATCGGCTACGAGATCCCGCTCAACCGCCACTTCTACCGCTACGAACCGCCGCGCCCGCTGGAGGTCATCGAGACCGACATCAAACGTCTCGAAGGCGAGATCATGTCACTGCTCAAGGAGGTCACAGCATGAGCGACATCAAACTGTTCCGGGTCACCGGCAAGGCAACGAAGGAAATTCACGCAACCGCCTCCTCGCTGGAAAAACCCCTCCAGAATCTGATCGAGTCCAATCTCGCCTCGCTTCTCGGTATCCGTTTTTTGGCCTCCGAATACTCGACCGGGAAAACCCACGCGGGACGAATCGACACGCTTGGCATCGACGAGAACAATTCGCCCGTCATCATCGAGTACAAGCGTTCGAGCCACGAAAACATAATCAATCAGGGTCTATTCTATCTCGACTGGCTCATGGATCATCAGGCGGAGTTCAAACTCAAAGTCATGGAAACGTTCGGCAAGACGGCTGCCGAGCTGATCGATTGGAACGCCCCGCGCCTTATCTGCATCGCCTCAGACTTCACCAAGTACGACGGACACGCGGTTCAGCAGATGAACCGCAATATCGAATTACTTCGCTACCGCCTTTTTGGGAAAGACCTCCTGTTGCTGGAGTTGGCCAACGCCGTGAACGCGGCGACAGTGTCCGGGAAGAAGAAGCCCGCTAAACCCGCCAAGATCACCGGTAACGACAAGACGGTCGCGGAATGGCTGGCCGACATGCCTCCTGCTGTGGGTGCAATATTCGAGTCACTTGAGAACCACCTCATCTCGCTGGGCGACGACGTGCAGCGCAAGGATCTCAAGCTCTATGTCGCGTTCAAGCGCCTGCGAAACTTCGCCACTGTATGCTTCCAGCAGAACCAGCTCAGGGTCTTTCTCAACCTCGACCCGAAGCAGGTGAATCTCATTGACGGCTTCACGCGTGACGTGACGAACATCGGTCACTGGGGCACGGGTAATCTTGAAGTCTCGCTCAAGGCCTTGGCCGATATGGACAAGGCAAAGCCCTTCCTGCTACAGGCGTATGAGGGGGGGAGCCATGCGGGCTAAAGCATACCCGCGATACAAGTCAAGCGGCGTCGAGTGGCTCGGCGACGTGCCGGAGGATTGGGGTGTCAAGCGCGGGCGCTTCGTGATGAGCGTGAACCCGCCTGCACCGCAACTCCGCGCCCTCGATCAGGAGGACGAGGTCTCATTTGTTCCGATGGAATCGGTCGGTGTCCAAGGCGGACTTAGCCTAGAACAACGGCGAGTTCTCGCCGACATCTCCAGTGGGTACACCGAGTTTCAAGACGGTGACGTTGTGGTCGCAAAAATCACCCCCTGTTTCGAGAACGGAAAGGCGGCGCTGGCGCGTGACCTCTTGAACGGAGCCGCATACGGGACGACAGAGTTGCATGTTCTACGCGCAGGGCCGGTAACAGATCGCAGCTTCCTCTTCTACGTCGTCATTTCGGATACGTTCAGGAAGCTCGGCGAGTCCGAAATGTTTGGCGCAGGTGGTCAGAAACGGGTGCCGCCGGAGTTCTGCAAGGACTTCCGAACACCGCTGCCGCCCCTTGCTGAACAACGCGCCATCGCAGTGTTCCTAGACCGCGAGACCGGCCGGATCGACAGGTTGGTCGCGAAGAAGCGTGAACTGGTCGAGCGCCTGAAGGAAAAGAGCACCGCGCTCATCTCGCACACCGTCACGCACGGCCTGCCTCCCGCCGCCGCCGCCATAGCCGGTCTCCCCGGCAATGCTCCCCTCAGGCCGTCAGGGATCGACTGGATCGGTGTCGTCCCGACGCGTTGGGAGGTAACGAAAATGTGTCAGGTATGCGAGTCGATTCGCGATGGGTCTCATAATCCTCCAGATCGAGCCGCTGGCATCCATCGACTTCTTAGTGTCCGAAATATCCAAGAAGGAAAGTTTACGATCCTCAGTGATGACCGCACCATGACGGCCGAAGATTATGCCGACCTTCAGAGGTCTTACACTGTCGAGGAAGGTGACATTGTATTAGCTATAGTGGGAGCGACTACGGGCAAATCAGCAATCGTGGGTAAACTGGAAAACGTGACGGTGCAACGGAGCGTAGCAATTCTGCGCCCGAACAGGCGCGCCATTTCAAGTTCGTTTCTCCACTACGTCATTCAATCCCCAGTGGTACAGACTGAAATCGAATTAACGGTCTTCAAATACTCAGCTCAGCCGGGCATCTATCTGGAGGACATTGGCCGGTTGCCAGTAGTGCGACCACCACTTCCAGAGCAGATTGCCATCTCATCCTATCTCGACCTGGAAACGGCGAAGCTGGACACGCTGGTGGCGAAGGTCGAGGAGGCCGTAGAGCGCTTGCAAGAATACCGCACCGCACTCATTACCGCAGCAGTCACGGGCAAGATCGATGTGAGAAAGGCCACAGCATGAGCCAGACCAACGAGCATGCCTTCGAGTCCTACGTCGAGGAGATCCTGCTGGCCAAGAGCGGGTGGACGCGAGGCGACGTCGCGGAGTGGGACAAGGAACTGGCGCTCTTCCCCGTGCAGGTAAGCGCATTCATCGAGGCCACCCAGCCCAAGCTCTGGGCCGAGATGCGTGCGCTCCACGGTGCAGGACTGGACTCCCTGCTCGTCGCCGCGCTGGTCAAGGAACTGGACTCCAAGGGTTCGCTCCACGTCCTGCGCCACGGCTTCAAGTTCTACGGCAAGACCTTCAGGACAGCCTACGCCAAGCCCGCGCACGGCGCGAACTTCGAAACCATCGACCTCTTCAACAAGAACCGCCTCACCGTCACCCGTCAGGTGCCCTGCCATCCCTGCGACACCCGCACGCTCGACATGCTGCTCGCCGTTAACGGCGTGCCTGTCGCGACCATCGAGCTCAAGAACCCCGGCACCGGTCAGAACTGGAACCATGCCGTGCGCCAGTACCGCGAAGACCGCGACCCCCGCGCCCCGCTTTTCGCCTTCAAGCGGCGGGCGCTCGTCCACTTCGCCGCCGACCCCGACGAGATCCACATGACCACGCGGCTGGCGGGCGACAAGACGCACTTCCTGCCCTTCAACCGTGGCAGCCGTCCCGGCGAGATCGTCTGCGGCAAGGGCAACCCGCAGCACCCGTCCGGCTACCGCACCGGCTACTTCTGGGAGGAGGCGCTTGAGCGCGACAGCTTCCTCGACATCCTCAGCCACTTCATGTTCCTCGAGACCAAGGAGGAAAAGGTCGAGGACGGCAAGGGCGGCACCCGCATGGTCAAGAAGGAGACCATGATCTTCCCGCGTTACCACCAGCTCGACTCCGTGCGCAAGCTCGTCCACGCCGCCCGCGATGAAGGCCCCGGCCGCAACTACCTGATCCAGCACTCGGCGGGCAGCGGCAAGACCAACAGCATCTCGTGGCTCTCGCACCGCCTCGCCAGCCTGCACGACACGCTGGACGCCAAGGTCTACGACTGCGTTGTCGTCATCACCGACCGGCAGGTGCTCGACCGCCAGCTGCAGGACGCCATCTACCAGATTGAGCACGCGCAGGGCGTGGTCAAGGCTATCGACCAGGACTCGAAACAACTCGCCGCCGCGCTGATCGACGGCACGAAGATCGTCATCACGACCCTCCAGAAGTTCCCGTTCGTGCTGCGCGGACTTCTCCACGCGGCAGGCGCGGATTGTGCTGAGGCTGCGTCCGAAGAGGAAAAACTGCAGGCCAAGGCGTGGGAGACGGAGATCGCCAAGCGCCGCTACGCCCTGATCGTGGACGAGGCGCACTCCAGCCAGACCGGCGAGACTGCCCGTGAGCTGAAGGAGATCCTGGGCAAGTCCGCCAAGGTCGGGAACGGCGAGGAGGAAGACCCCGACTGGGAAGACCGGCTCAACCAGGTGATGCAGTCACGCGGCCGCCAGCCGAACCTGAGCTTCTTCGCCTTCACCGCCACGCCCAAGGGCAAGACGCTGGAGCTGTTCGGCCGCACGGGCGCGCACGGCATCCCCGAGGCGTTCCACCTCTACTCCATGCGGCAGGCCATCGAGGAGGGTTTCATCCTCGACGTGGTGACCAACTACACCACCTACAAGAATTTCTACCGCCTCGCGAAGGCCATCGAGAACGACCCGACCCTGCCCAAGAAGAAGGCGGCGAAGGCGCTGGCCAAGTTCATGAGCCTGCACCCCGTGAACATCGAGCAGAAGACCGAGATCATGGTCGAGCACTTCCGCCTCACCGTCGGGGGGCTCCTAGGAGGGCGGGCCAAGGCCATGGTGGTCACGCCCTCGCGCCTCCACGCCGTGCGCTACATGCAGGCCTTCCAGCGCTACATCTCCTCCAAGAGCTACTCGGACATCCGCCCGCTGGTCGCCTTCAGCGGCACCGTGACAGACCCCGACACCGGCCACGAGTACACCGAGCCGGGCATGAACCGCGACTGCGTGAGCGGCAAGCCCATCAGCGAGAAACAGCTGCCCGAGCGCTTCGCCTCCTCCGACTACCAGGTTCTGCTCGTGGCCAACAAGTACCAGACCGGCTTCGACCAGCCTCTGCTCTGCGCCATGTACGTGGACAAGCGCCTCGACGGCGTGCAGGCCGTGCAGACGCTCTCGCGCCTCAACCGCAAGATCCCCGGCAAGGCCGCGCCCTTCGTCCTGGACTTCGTCAACGAGGCCGACGACATCTACAAGGCATTCAAGCCCTACTACGACGCCACCAGCCTTCAGGAGGCTTCCGACCCGCACAAGCTGGAGCAGCTCAAGCACGAGCTCGACCAGACGCAGGTTTACCACCAGAGCGAGGTCGAGGCCTACGCCCGCGTCTTTTACAAGCCGACCGAGAAACAGACCGCGCAGGATCACGCCATCATGGAGGGCCTGTTGCAGCCCGCCGTTGACCGCTACAACGCCATCGAGGACGACGACCAGCGCGACGCCTTCCGCGAAAAGCTCGGCGGCTACGTCCGCATCTATGCCTTCCTGAGCCAGATCATCCCCTACGGCGATAATGAGCAGGAGATGCTCTACAGTTACGGGCGCTTCCTGTTCCCGCGCCTCCCTGTCGACCGCGACAGCGAGAAGGTGGTCATCAGCGACGAGGTGGGCCTACAGTACTACCGCCTGCTGAAGACATCGTCCGGCGACATCGGCATCCGCGACGGCGACCCTGTCGGTGTCAAGAGCCCGACGGATGTCGGCACCGGCAAGGCCAAGGACGTCAAGGTTCCGCTGTCGGAGATCATTCGTGCGCTCAACGACCGCTTCGGCACCAGCTTCTCTGACGAAGACCGCATCTTCTTCGAGCAGATACGCGAGAAGGCCGTCGCCGACCAGCAAGTCATCGACACCGCCCGGGCCAACCCCATCGACAAGTTCAAGCTCGGCATCAAACCCATGATCGAGAAGCTCATGATCCAGCGCCTCAGCGAGAATGACAAGATCGTCTCGCGCTACATGGAGGACGCGGATTTCCAAAGCACCGCCTTCCCTCTCCTCGCCCAGGCCATCTTCGACACCATCCGCGAGCGCCAAGTCGAGATCTCAAAGTGATGCTCTTGATTAACCTGTTCGGAGAGACAAAATGAAGCTGTCATGCCGTGTTGGAAGTGCAAGCCGATTGGGCAAGCTCCTCTTTTTGACAAGGAGAGTCAGGGCACGGTGTTTGTCGGCCATCCTCCTTATGATGACCACACCGGTCTTCGCCCTGACTCAAGGCGACTACACCTACACCGTTTCCAACGGCAAGGCCACCATAGAAGGGTTCAGCCCGGCATACACCGGCGCATTGTCCATCACGAACACCTTGGGCGGGTATCCCGTCACCACCATTGGATACTGGGCGTTCGCCGGCCGCACCGGCCTGACCAGCGTTTCTATCCCCGACGGAGTCACGAGTATTGGGTACGGTGCGTTCTCCGACTGCACAGGACTGACCGATATCACAATCCCTGTCAGCGTCTGGAGCATCGGGTGGGATGCGTTCTATGGTTGCAACGGGCTGACCGATATCACTATTCCCGACAGCGTCTGGATCATCGAGGACGGTGCGTTTTATGGTTGCGATGGGCTGACCAATATCACGATACCCGACAGCGTCGTCAGCATCGGAGTCCTTGCATTCTCTTCCTGCACCAACTTGACCGGGATCTTTGTGAGCTCGAACAATCCGGTCTACAAAAGCAGTGATGACGGAATCTTGTTCACCAAGGATCAGACCACCCTTATTCAATGTCCCGCAGGTAGAGCTGGAAACTGCACTATTCCCGCCTGTGTCACGAGCATCGGTTATGGCGCGTTCTCCGGCTGCAGAGGGCTGACATATGTAGAAATCGGCATCGGTGTCACCCGTATCGGAAGCGAAGCGTTTTCCGGATGCACACGGCTGCACATCATTACGGTTCCCCCCGGGGTCGCCAGTATCGAAGGAGGGGCTTTCCGCGGCTGTTCAAACCTGACAAAGATCACAGTCGATCCGAATAACAACTTTTACTGCAGTATAGACGGGGTCTTATTCGACAAGCATCTGAAAACACTCATCCTGTGCCCCGGCGGCAAAACCGGCGGCTATACGATGCCCTACAACCTCTTCAATATTGGATACGATGCGTTCCGCGAGTGCACAGGACTGACTAGTGTTACGATACCCGATACTGTCACAAGTATCAGCGACAGAGCTTTCTACGGTTGCACCGGACTGACCAGCGCCACGATACCCGACAGCGTCTGGCTCATCGGGTGGGGCGCGTTCTACGGTTGCACGGGCTTGGCCAGCGTCACGATTCCCGACGGCATCACGACCATCGATGGGGAGGTGTTCTCCGGTTGCACAGGACTGACCAGCGTTTCGATACCCAATACCGTCACGAGCATCGGCAACGGTGCGTTCTCCGGTTGCACTGGTCTGGCCAGCGTCACGATCCCAGACGGCGTCAGGGGCATCGATTGGAATGTGTTCTCGGGGTGCACTGGCCTGACCAGCGTCACGATACCCGACACCGTCAGTTTCATCGGGGGGGGGGCGTTCTTAGAATGTACCAACCTGACCAGCATCACTATACCCAGCAACGTCATCGACATCGGGGATAGTGCGTTCTGGGGGTGCACCAGCCTGGCCGCCGTCACTATACCTGACAATGTCACCCGCATAGGATTGTCCGCGTTCCGGGGGTGCACCAGCCTGCGCAATATCATCATCCCCGAAAACGTCGCAAGTATCGAGGGTGATTCCTTCAGCGCCTGCGACAGTTTGACATCAATAACCGTGGCTGAGGACAACTCAGCCTATAGCAGTTCGGCTGGCGTCTTGTTCGATAAGAGCCGGTGCACGCTCCTCAAATGCCCGGGAGGAAAGGCCGGGGCTTACGTGATTCCCAACACCGTCACCAATATCGGGTACTTTGCGTTCTATGGTTGCTCCAGCCTGAGTGGTGTGACGATACCCGACTCAGTCACCAGCATCGAGTACGGGGCGTTCTACGGATGCGCCAGCTTGAGCAACTTGACGATACCCGACACTGTCACCAGCCTCGGCGGTGCGATGTGCGAATTCTGTACCGGATTGACCAGCGTCAAGCTTCCGAGCAGTGCTGCAACCATCAAGGAAATGATGTTCTTGGGCTGCACCAACCTGGCCAGTGTCGCAATCCCCGACAGCGTTACCAATATCCAGATGGCCGCGTTCGCGTACTGCAACAGTCTCACCAGCATCGCGATCCCTGCCAACGTGATGGATATCGGATGGTGGGCTTTTTCGGACTGCTGCAGCCTGTCCGATGTCTATTTCAAGGGGGCTCCGCCGGTACTGGATCGCTCGGACGTGTTTGACAACTCAACCCCCACTGTCTGGCACTTCGAGGGATATGACTACGGAGAGGTTTTCGGCGGCCGTCCTACCGAATGCCTGACTGCAAATAACATTGCTGACCGTTATGGTGCCGCTTTGACAGGGAAGACCAACTCCATGCAGATCGTGACGGAGCACTCCGGAGATGGCGGCGTATCCTTACAGCTTGGGGGTGTCGGGCTTGCCGATGGCGATAAGGCTGGTATCGAGTGGAACGTGACTGGCCCGGGGGTGCTGACATTCGACTGGAAGGTGTCGAGTGAGGCAGACTGGGATGTGTTGCGTTGTTACGAGGTCGGCGGATCAGTGACGAACCTGATCTCCGGTACAGGGGCGGGATGGGTTCGGGTGCGCATATCGGTCACCGGCACACCGGATACAGTCCACACCTTCAGGTGGGAGTATGAAAAAGATCCCTTCGGCGACTGTGTGGGCTTGGACTGCGGGTGGGTCGACGCGTTCAACTGGACGCCCATGTTCGATCTCACAGTGAACAGTGGCAGCGGTGACGGATGTTACACACGCGGCACGGTGGTCGAACTCTTTGCAGACGCGCCACCTGCCAACAGCAAATTCAGCCGGTGGGTGGGAGATACGAACGGAGTGGCTGACGTTCTTGCGCCCTCGACGACATTGATGATGCCCGTGTCAAACGTGACGGTGACGGCTCTGTACGTGCCTGTGCTTCACGCCCTTGATGTTTTGGACGGAAGTGGCGGCGGCATTTGGCACGAAGGACAGACAGTCAGCGTCACCGCAAACCCAGACCCGCCATATTCGGAGTTCGGTTCGTGGACTGGTGACGCGGCAGGTTTGCTTGCCGACGCCTCTGCTCGCACGACGTCGCTCATTATGCCGATACGTCCCGCTTCGCTGACCGCCTCCTACCGCTATGTCATCTCCCGTGTCGCGGGCTGTTATGGACGCACGTTCACCGAGTCCGGCACATCCGGCGGGGTGTCGGTTGACAAGACGGCGGGGTCGCCTTCCGGCACGCCCGTCGTGAAGCTCGGTGGCGCGGGCGTGGTGCCGAACGGTGACTTTGCAGCGTTCGAGACAGTCGTGTCGGGAAGCGGCACGGTGACGTTCTGGTGGAGGGTGTCGAGCGAGATCAACAGCGACTACCTGAAGTTCAAGGTGGATGGCCTGCAAGGTGCGGCGATCTCGGGGACGAAGGGCTCCTGGACGCAGGTCACGAATCGGATCGAAGGCGCGGGTGTGACTCACACCCTGCGGTGGGAGTATGTGAAGAACGGGTCGCTGGCCAGCAGTGCCGACGCGGGCTGGGTGGATGACATCGTCTGGACTGGCGACGTGCCTCAGCCTGCCATCACGCCTGACATCCGTACGACAGCCTCCACCGACAACGCGTTCACGTTCACCTTCCTTGGCGAGCGTGGCATACCCTACACCGTCTACAGTAACGCCACGCTCAGCGCCACAGGATGGGCACCGATGAGCATCGTCCCGCAGGATATGGGCGAGACCAACGGGGTCTTCAGCTTCAAGTCGCTCATTGACTTGCCTGCCGGGCAAAAGTCTGGGTTCTTCCGAATCACTGGCGGTGGCCAACCGTAGACCGCACCCACCCCAGCAGCGGATCTCATCGGGCAAGGGAGCGTGGCCCGTGCCTGCGGCTCAAGGACTGTGCCGGACAAGCTGCCATCATCAAATTCAGGATAAGACATCGGCGTATGCCATCGGATAGGTACCTCAGCTGAGCAGCCTTCGCAAGAACTTTCCGTAGGGCGACCTTCTCGCGGCGGGATTACTGTCCGTCACAAAGTTCACGCCGCCGTCTTCGAATCGATTGTGGGGCATCCTGGCGCGGTTTCTGCGCATCCTGCGGGCATCACGCATATGTTCCCTCCTGACCAGTGTAATGCGCAGTGGCGGGCATGAAACATGTGTCCGTGAGTGGGGCATAAATAGGGGGTAACGCGCATGGCAGAACTCACGTGCGCGCGCGTCGCGCGCGGGGGGATCTCCGCCGCTTAGGCATCCGTAATCCACGTGGCAGTATGAGGTGGTCGCAGAACGATAGAGCATGTCAGAAGAGGACACTCTTGAAACTGTTGCATACGCCAGCGAAGTCTGGGGATGGACGGATCGTTACGCCAGCTGTACATCCATGAAGGACGCCGTTGGGCTGCCAGTTCCAACAATCGCGGCAACACGTGCTCTTGACCGTTCCAGACGTGCCAAGCGCATGTGCTGGCGCATCCGGATGATCAGTCCGCGTCGGAGTGCTGCCCCCGGTCGGAGCAGTCGTGGGAGCTCCAGCTGCTGCTACACGAGGAGCAAGCCAAAGAAGGGACTGAACCTTGCCGGTGTCCGGGCGCTCAGCCCCAGGGAGACGGGTAAGTCGTTCGGGTGTTCGACATGCTCGATCAGCTTGGTGCTCCTTCTTTGCGAGTGGGTTGGCTACCGCAAAAAAAAGGGTGTTAGTCGTTTGCATCCATGATGCCGCATCTTGGCAGCCTACTTCAACCAGCCCGTGTATCGATTTTCCACCCGAGTACACCAGGGAGCGTAAGGGGAGCGTGCGTGAGGCGATCACTCCACCCCAAAACGCGCACTGCAAGGATAGAGGCGGTGCGTCGAACTCGATCAGGCAGTAGCGGTAGGAGGCGACACAGGCGGCACATCGTCGGGAAGGTTTCCCGTCTTTGGTCAAGCCCTCCTTGCCTGTCAACGGGTTGCACGTGAATAGCGGTGTGACGTCGATCCTGTCCCGAAGGAAATACTGCACCCGGTCGCTCGCTGGCGATACGCTGCCTTCCATCCCCCGGACGGGGCTCATCCACCCGCAGAACACGAATTCATGAGGTGCGAACATTGTCTCAAGGAACAGAGCTGCCTGGTTCACAGGGACGTCGGGTATCATGATTGGAGACGCGCTTGCCAGCGTCTCGAACGTTGAGCCCTCGCCTATGCTGATCATCTGATGAACGTATGTCGTAGCCCCCAGCCCCAGAGGATTCGGTTGACGCTGTGCCGGTCTTCCTGCCCACGTTGTGCCGGGTCTTAGGGTCAGCGGTTGAGTGCTCCCCCTCGACTTCCGTACGGCTGACCGCACTTCAGCCTCTGACAGCAGTGGTGTGCCGCCATTCGATCTGATTTCGCTCTCGATCTGATCGTCCCGCAGGCCAGCCATTACCCCAAGATTTGCCAACCGTAGCAAATGGGCATGACGTTGCCCAACCATCCCCGCCAGTAGCGTCAGCTCCTGTTGATAGCATCTAAGAGCCCGATCCGACGGCGCGTCCTTCCTAAGGGCATTCAAAATGAACAGAGCTCCTCTCTTCTCGCTTGATCCTGTCTTGCTATGCCACTCCCCCCTACAGGGGGGAGTTGGCAAAACTGGCAAAACAGACGTGTCGCTTTGCCGATATGCATTTGGCAAAGCTGGCAAAACTGGCAAGACTCAATAAACACAGTGGTTTCACGTCGGCAAGCCTCTCTTCCGTTTGCCTGAATTCCTCACGCGTTCATCAAAAGCCCGAGCCAAGGCTGTAGCTTCGGGTTCGACCCCGATGAACATGCACCCTTTCTCCTCAGCCCTCACGGTGGAGAGGAAGTATTTCTCAGGGCGGTCTTTTAGGTAATCAAACGCAGTCCTTCCTCTCGTCCGTTGGAACATCTCGTAGGCGAGGGCGCGTGCATCCGCATAGGAGGCGGCTTGTGTGCGCAACGATTCAGCCAACTGTCCGGCATCTTTTTCGGGATCACCCTTGCCCCCCTTGCCAGCTCTTTTGTTGCCCACGGTAGCGACCTCATCGGTGGTCGCTTCCCTCCAGAAGATCCGGCCATCCGAATGGGCGATGAGCTGCGAATTTGTCGGGTTGCCGTCGGGGTCTGTCCATCCAAGCCGTTTCCCGCGCTTTCCTGCCGTCAGTTGAAATGCCCCGGGCAAGCTTTCGACAGGCATGAGTGCCAGCGCCGCCCTCGACCAGTTCACGATCTCCGCCCCTCCCGCTCCCACATAGGCGGCGAAGGTGTCCGTCCCCCAGCCTGAACGGTCTTTCGCGTTGGGTGGCTTATTCGTGTGGTGAACGAACAGCACCCCGGCTCGGGCGGGTTTAATCAGCGGATCAAGCCCCGTCCGAAGGAAGGCGGAGAGTTCGGCGTTACGCGATACGTCGCCGCCGAAGTAGCTCTGAAACGGGTTGATGATCAGGAGGTCAATCTCCGGGTGTTGGTCTAGTACTGTTTCGACAGCGCTGATGAACGACTCGCCGACAGCGCCAACGACCCGTGGAAGCAGCACCCGGTTTTCAAGAGCGTCCCTGATCTGGTCACGGTCAATCCCGCACACCTCCTCTAGCCCGTCCATGATCTGGTTTCTGAAGTCAGCCATTTCTTCGTCATCATCCTCGGCCTGGATGATCGCAACGGTCAGCGGTTTAACCGGTTCGATGCCGAATGCGGGCAGACCCATCGCCCACAGTGTTGCTGCCTGGATAGTGAAGGTGGACTTCCCGACTCCGGATGGAGCGATCAGAAACGCCCCTCCTCCCTTGCGCAGCCACCCGCGTTTGAACAGCGCGGCGGGGTTCTCCTCTTCAGGCTTAGGGTCGGGCAGACCACCTAATGCGGGGCACTTTACCCCGCAAAACTTATCCAGTTCCTGCAATGCCGGGGCAGGGACATCAGTCGAGGGCAACTGTGCCCCGCAACACTGCTCCTGTTCCTGCAATGCCGGGGCAGGAGCATCAGTCGAGGGCACCCCCTTACTTGCGCAGCCTCCCCATATCTCGGGGGCGTCGTAGGCCAACAAGACGCCGCCCCTGCAGAGCCCCAGGAGCTGACCCCGTTCGTCATAATGCCAGCCTTCCTTCGGAAACGGCACGGGGTCGCCAAAATCGAGGCGTAACGCATCAGTCATGGTTACCCCCCTTTTCGAGTGACCGCAGCAGCGATTCAGCGGCAGCCGCACCTTTGCGGTAGTGCAGGTGTTTTTGCTTTTCGTCCGCCACATAAGAGAGATAGGGGTTGTCGTCGCAAGAGGAGGTGTGGCCACGAAGGATCACATCGGCAAAGCCGTCCCACCACACGGGGTAATCTCCAGCCTCAAGCTCCCTGACGCACTTCTTGAGCCCCCTAGACCAGATGGAGTCAACCATTCCACACCTCCTTGGTCTTGGCAGTCGCCAGCCGCGTGCAGGCGGGGCAGAGATTGTCATGCGATATGAATGGGAGCGTCTGGCAGCATCGCTTGCACCTGGGCACTCGGCAAGCGGCATCCGGCCCTAGCCTGAACTTGTACAAGAAGAACGGTGAGGTTTTCGGTTTCATGCGGCACCGCCGACCTTGACAGAGTCCATGAGAAGGCGGTTGACTTCGCTTGCCAAGAACCCGCGTGCCTTGGTTGTGTGAGGGAACCGCACCTTAGTCAACCCACCACGGGCGACCATGTTGTGAAGGGTGCGGCGAGTGCATGACAGCCGCCGTGCCGTCTCTGTGAACGAAAGAAGCGACTCGCCCGGATCAGTCGCTTGTTCGTTCTGATTCAGTCCCAGTGCAGTCAGCAAGGCGTCCCGTTCCGCTTTTGAGCGGGGGACGTCGGCTTCGACGAGAGCCTTTATGGTGGTCATTGTTAAGGTACGCATGATTTATCTCCGTTCACTGTTATGCGCAACGAAAGGTAGTTCCCGTTGCATGAGATTCACCCTAGCGTAATTTGCGGTTGGGCTCACGTCCCTTAACCGACGACCGGTGCGTCGAAGGGCTGTTAAGGCACTTGACCTGGGGGTAAACACAGGGTTTTTTAAGGGTTTTTAAGGGAAAATATATTTTTTGCCTTAAGTTTAGCGCTATGCCTGGGTGAAACAAAAAAGCGCAGGTGGGATTAACCCCTGCGCGAAAGCAGACAAGACGTGGTGGTAATATCGAGTTGCGGTCAGTCGCGTTTACGTTTCCGAATGAGTGCTGTAATTTTTTTCGCTATCGATACAAGTCTGCTGGTTGGAAGTGCTTCCAGTTGCCCCAGGATTGACGCTGTTGCGTCCGGCTTGTCTGCTGCGGCAGGGTTGCCTGTGACGTCTGGCAGGGCGCATACGGCGTTCTTGACCACGTTCTTGTCGGCGTGAAGATAGTGGCGCGTCATGGCGGGATTGGAGTGTCCGACCACAGCCTGAACCGCCGCGAGGGATGACCCCGCGTTCGCGCTCAGCGAAACAAAACTGTGCCGCAGGCTGTGGAATCCTACGTCAACCCCAAGTCGAGAATACCCTTCGACCTTGCAGCGGGTTTCGATGCCGCACGCCTTGAACACTTCGCTGATTCGCTTCACCAGTGCGGTGTCGTCGCGCTCGTAGAGTTCCGCAAGCCCCGGCATGACGTAGCCGCGCCGATCAGCGTCGGGCGTGTCCGTCAGCATGGCGTACAGGGAGCCGTGAAGAGGAATCCGAAGAACCTTGCCGTTTGAGCGCCGGGCCGTCTTGGCAGGTACGATCATCAGCACGCGGTGTGCGAGGTCTACGTGGCTCCACTTCAACTGAACCGCGTCACCGAGGCGCAGACCGCAGTACAGCCCCACGGCGAACAGGAGGCGCATCTCACCGGACACGGAGGCACAGACTGCGGTTAGCTCATCAATGGTCAATTCGCGGCGCGAATGGGTGGCGAGTAGTTTGTTGTCCAGGTTCTCCCAAGGGTTGCAGGTCAACTTGGCCGACTTGTGCAGAACCTTCCACACGCGACGGAGGAGAACGAGGTACTTGTTGTAGGTGTTCGGGGTTTGCTTCCGCCCAAGTTCACTGGCGAACTCATAAGCCATCTCCTCAGTCACGCCGCGCAACTCGGTTACGGTGGGGTGGTTTTTCTGTACCCACGTGGTGAACCGCTCGAACTGCGACTCGTACCCCGCCAGCGTACGGCGTCCGCTATCCGGTCTGTTTGGGGCGTTCCTGTATGCCGTCCATGAGGCGAGGATGCCGAGTGTCGGTTTCCCGTCCTCGATCCTGGCAAGCTGCCTGTCGAGCCCCTCCACGCGGGCAAGCACCGCCTCTGCTCGCTCCTTCTCGTCCTGGAGGTTGTACGGGTTCAGAACGCGGTCGCGTTCTGTCACGGCCTTGTCGAGTTCAGTCTCGCCAGTGGACTGCACGATCAGCTTGCCGCCCACCATTCGCTTGATGTACCACGTCCGCCCACGCTTCAAGAGGTTCTTCCGGTCAGTAGTCTCGTTGATCTTACGCGCCATGTTTGCACCGCCTTTCACTAAATGCCCTTGGAGAGCCACAAAGGTACCATTCAAAAGGCGATTCTGGCAACAATTTAGATACAGTTTTTAATAAATGTTGAAAACGCGGCACTTAAAGCGGACTGAAAATCCGCGTGTCGTGGGTTCGATCCCCACCCTTGCCACCATTTTTATGCCCTGAAACGGTGAGATTTGTTTGGTTTTTATTGATATTTTTGCTGATCTGCCGTGTTTCGTTCGATTGTCTCTTTCCCGGTGTTTCATCGCCGTTCAAGTCGGAATTTGAATACCGTTCGGATACACCCCGTTTTTGTACCTACCGGAATCCGCTTCGGCCAGCCGAGGCTAAATGCGCCTCAGCGTTCCGGTTACTCGGATTTTAAAGACGCCATATCGATGGAGAAGCGGTACCTCACGTCGCTCCTGAGCATGCGCTCGTAGGCTTCGTTGACCTTCTGGATGGGGATGACTTCGACATCGGCGGTGATGCTGTGCGCGCCGCAGAAGTCGAGCATCTCCTGGGTCTCGGCGATGCCGCCGATGCATGAGCCGGACAGGCTGCGGCGGCCGAAGATCAAGGCGAAGGCGGCAAGCGCCAGAGGTTTCGTCGGAGCGCCGACCAGCGTCAGGTTGCCGTCGGTGTGCAGCAGGTTGAGATACTGGTTGATGTCGTGTTCAGAGGAGATGGTGTCGAGGATGAAGTCGAAGCTGCCGGCGTGCCGCTTCATCTCGTCGGCGTTGCGGGAAACGACGACCTCGTGGGCGCCCAGGCGCAGGGCGTCTTCCGCCTTGCCGGGGGAGGTGGTGAAAACGACCACGTGGGCCCCGAAGGCGCGGGCGAACTTGACACCCATGTGCCCCAGTCCGCCGAGGCCGGCCACCCCGACCTTCTTTCCGGCGGTGACGCCATGGTGACGCAGCGGCGAGTACGTCGTGATGCCGGCGCAGAGCAGGGGTGCGGTCCCGGCGAGGTCGAGATTGCCCGGCACCCGCAGGACAAAGTGCTCGTCAACCACGATGCTGTCGGAATAGCCTCCGTAGGTGACGGGAGCGGTCTTGTGTTTGTCCGGAGAGTTGAAGGTGAGGGTCATGTCCGGACAGAACTGCTCCAAGTGGGCTTGGCAGTGCGGGCAGGTGCCGTCCGAGCCGACCAGGCAGCCGACAGCGGCGAGGTCGCCGGGCTTGAACGTCGTGACGGCCGAGCCCACCTGGGCGACACGGCCGACGATCTCGTGCCCCGGGACAATCGGGTAGACCGTGGGCATGACGCTGCTCCACTCGTTGCGCACGGAGTGCACGTCGGAGTGGCAGATGCCGCAGAAAAGGATATTGATCTGCACGTCGTGTTCGGTGGGAGTACGCCGCGGGATCTGGGTGGAGGCCAGCGGCGATGCCGCGCTGGCGGCGGAGTATGCTTTGGCTTTGAACATGGCTTTATCCTCCTGTCCGGTTTCGTTTATGCGCTGGGTTGGTGCAGAGATGCAGGAACTTTCGAGCTCTAATAAGATGAACAAAGTGTGAAGAGGAATCAGGAAATCATCAAGTGGGGAAAACCCTCCGGAAGACCGCGGCAAGGGGGTTGACTTGCTTCAACCCCTCCCCCCATAATACATACGAATTATGGGTGCCGGAATTTTCAGGTTCTCGCCGCAGTGGCGCGACGTGAGTTCCGGTTGTCCCTGCGAGACGCGAGTGAATAAAAATAATAGCCAGCCGGCAATAACTGAGGGGGAAGCAACCGCACTCGCACCGGATGCCGGTGATCTGAGCGGCGTCCCGGGCCTCTCCCCGGATCCCGCTTCCGCCGAGTGGGTCGATGCGCTCGTCCAGCGCGTCGGAGCCACGCCCGACAAGGTGATCCCGATCCTGCAGGGGATCCAGGAGCATTTCCACTACCTTCCCGAAGAGCTGCTGCGGCACGTGTGCCGGACAACGGAAATCGCGCCCGCGGACCTGACCGGCGTGTCGACTTTCTACTCCCAGTTCCGCCACAAGCCGGCCGGGTTGCATTCGGTTAAGGTTTGCGTCGGGACCGCCTGCCACGTCAAAGGGGCCGGCGCGGTTTACGACGCCCTGGCGCGCCACCTGGCTTGCAAGGAGGGCGAGGACACCGATCCCGGAGGCGTGTTCACCCTGGAGAAGGTGGCGTGCCTGGGCTGCTGCACGCTGGCGCCGGTGGTCCAGATCGACTCGGTCATTTACGGACATGTCACGCCGTCGAAAGTTCCCGATATCTTGAAGTGTTTCCTTGCGCAGGCTGACGATCTGGCCTCGAACTCTGACACCACGCAGACCGGCGCTCAGGACTCCGGCGAGATCCGCATCGGCCTGGGCTCCTGCTGCGTGGCCGGCGGCAGCGCGGGCGTCTACCAGACCGCGCTGGACACGGTCAAAAGCCTCGGCATCCGGGCCCGGATCAAACAGGTGGGGTGCGCCGGCATGTGCCACCGCACGCCGCTGATGGAGATCGTGCACGCCAACGAGGGCGTGTCCTCTTTTTACGCGAACGTCACGCCGGAAGCGGTCGCGGGAATCATCCGGCGCCAGTTCCGGCCGCCGTCGCTGGAGGGCCGGCTGAAAGCGTGGTTTCAGAGCCGCATCGACGAGCTGTTCGCGCCGGACACGGAATTGCCGTCAGGGCCCCGTCACGATCTCGACCTGCGGGACAAGCCCGTGGCCGATTTTCTGGGAAAACAGATCCGCATCGCCACCGAGCATTACGGAAGCCTCGACCCTGTTGACCTGGAGGAGTATCTCAGGCACGACGGATTCGAGGCGCTCAAGGCGTGCCTGGGTTCCTTGTCCCCGCAGGAGGTCATCGCGCGCGTCAGCGACGCCGGCTTGCGCGGCCGGGGCGGGGCGGGCTTCCCCACCGGCCTGAAATGGCAGCGGGTCAGGGAGAGCCGCGGCTCCAAAGTTTACATCATCTGCAACGGCGACGAGGGCGACCCGGGCGCCTTCATGGACCGCATGCTGCTCGAATCCTTTCCGTACCGGGTCATCGAGGGCATGCTCATCGCCGCCTATGCGGTGGGGGCGGGCGAAGGGATCTTCTACATCCGCGCGGAGTATCCCCTGGCCCTGGTCAGGGTCCGCGAAGCGCTCGCGCGCTGCCGCGCGCAAGGCCTGCTGGGCCGGAACATTCTGGGCTCGGCCTTCTCCATCGACTTCGAGATCAAGGAGGGCGCCGGCGCCTTTGTCTGCGGCGAGGAGACCGCCCTGATCCGCTCCCTCGAGGGAGCCCGGGGCATGCCGCGCCTGCGGCCGCCTTTCCCCGCCCAGAAGGGGCTCTGGGGCCTGCCCACGCTGATCAACAACTGCGAGACGTTCGCCTCGGTCCCCTGGATCATCCGTAACGGGGCGGTGCGCTTCCGCGCCATCGGCACCCAAAAGAGCGCGGGCACCAAGGTCTTCTCGCTGACCGGCAAGATCCGGCACGGCGGCCTGATCGAGGTGCCCATGGGGATGACCCTGCGCGAGATCGTCGAAGAGGTCGGCGGCGGCATCGCCAACGACCTGACGTTCAAGGCGGTCCAGATCGGCGGCCCCTCCGGCGGCTGCATACCCGCCGCTCACGCCGACCTGCCCGTGGACTACGGGGAGCTCATGGGCGCGGGGGCCATGATGGGCTCCGGTGGACTGGTGGTGCTGGACGAGCGCGACTGCATGGTGGACATCGCGCGCTATTTCCTGACCTTCACGCAGAGCCAGTCCTGCGGCCGCTGCACCTTCTGCCGGGTCGGCACGCGGCGCATGCTGGACATCCTGGACCGTCTCTGCGCGGGCAAGGGCGTCGCGGGCGACATCGGGCGGCTCGAAGAGCTGGCGCACAGCGTGGCCGGCGCTAGCCTGTGCGGGCTGGGCCGGACCGCGCCGAACCCGGTCTTGTCGACGATCCGCTATTTCCGGAGCGAGTACGAGGCGCACCTGCAGGGCAGCTGCCCGGCGGGCAAGTGCAAGGACCTGGTCGCGTACACCATCACCGAGGAGTGCATCGGCTGCACCCTCTGCGCGCAGACCTGCCCGGTCGGGGCCATTCCCTTCACGCCGCACGAGCGCCACGTGATCGATGACGCCGCCTGCGTGCGCTGCGACATGTGCCGCGGCGTCTGCCCCGTGGAAGCCATCAAGATCGTCACCGGGACGGAAAGGGGGCGCCTGTGCCCACACTGACCATCGACAACGCCGCGGTCCCCTTCGAGCCGGGCGAGACCATCCTGCTGGCCGCGACCCGGGCCGGCATCGCCATCCCGACGCTATGCAGCTTCGAGGGGATCGAGCCGCCCACCTCCTGCTATGTCTGCGTGGTCAAGATCCAGGGTAGGAACGGCATGGCGCCCGCGTGCGCGACCCTGGCCGAAGCGGGCATGGTCCTGGAGAGCGGCTCCGAGGAGGTGCGCCGCTGCCGCCGGCGGGCGCTCGAGCTGCTGCTGAGCGAACACGCGGGCGACTGCGAAGCCCCGTGCCGGCGCATCTGCCCGGCGGACCTCGACATTCCGGTCATGGCCCGGCACATCGTTGAGGGCAGCTTAGATGCTGCGGTGCGCACCGTGTGGTCGCGCCTCGCCCTGCCCGGCGTGCTGGGTCACGTCTGTCCCGCGCCGTGTCAGAAGGGGTGCGTGCGCGCGCCTGTCGACGGCGCGGTCGCGATCCGCGAGCTGCACAAGGGCGTGGCCGAAGCGGCGTTCAAGTCCGGAGCCCCTGCGGCACCGCGCGCGGCACCTGCTTCGGGAAAGAAGATCACCGTTATCGGCGCCGGTCCGGCCGGGCTCTCCAGCGCCTACTATCTCGCGCTGCTGGGCCACGCCTGCACGGTCGTGGACGAGCGGGAGGAGCCGGGCGGCATGCTGCGCTACGGCATCGACCGCGCTGTCTTGCCGTCGGCGGTTCTGGATCAGGAGATCGCGCTGATCCGCGATCTGGGCGTGGCGTTCCGGATGGGCTGCCGGGTCGGCGACCAGCGCGCCCTTGACGAGCTGCTTCAGTGCTCCGATGCGGTGGTCTTCGCCACCGGCGCGCCGGCGCCCGACCGGCCCTGGCTCTTCGATGTCCATGCGACCGCCAAGGGGATCGCGGTCGAGGCCCACACCTTCGCGTCGAGCCGCGGCGGCGTCTTCGCCTGCGGCGGCGCGGTCGCGGTCTGCCGCATGGCGGTCAGGGCCGTGGGGCAGGGGCGGCTGACCGCGGAGTCGGTCCACCGCTTCCTGACGCACAGCGCCGCGGGTGCGGCCTGGTCCCCGCGCTTCGATTCTCATCTGGGCAAGTTTGAGGCCGAAGAACTCCGGCAGTTGGCCGCCACCGACCTTGCGTCAAGCGGCATTGCTGAAAGCAAGGCAAGCCTGTTTGAGTCATCACTCGTCACCGCGGCGGCCCGCTGCCTGCAGTGCGACTGCGGCAAGAAGCTCGGCTGCGCCCTGCGCGCCTACGCGCAGGAGTACGAGGTCAACCGCGACCAGTACCGGACCGGCGCGCGCAAACCCGTGGCGCGCACGCGCTACGCCAGCGGGCTCGTGCACGAGCCGGGCAAGTGCATCGACTGCGGCCGCTGCATCGGCATCACGGCCGCGGACCACATCCGGCCGGGACTGACCTTCAACAACCGCGGCTTCGACGTCACGGTGAACGCCCCCTTCGGCGCGGATATGGATGCGGCCATGGGCGGCGCGCTCGGCCGCTGCATCGCCGCCTGTCCGGTCGGCGCGCTGTGGAAGATCAATGGGACGAAGGAGACGTAGGGGACGAATGAGACGTATGGGGGCAGGGCACCACGTCCTGCGTCTCATACGTCCCACCTGTCCCCCTACGTCCCATAACACACACGGAGGTGCCGCATGAGCCCGGGGTTTATTCCGCCGCACGGCGGCTACGAGAACCTGCACAGCTACAGGAAGTCGCTGATCGTCTTTCTGGCCACCTACTATCTGGTTGAGCGCTGGGTGCGCCTGGGATCGCGCACCCGTTTTGGGAAATGGTAGGGCGAGCACTCCGTGCCGCCGCCACCCGTCGAGCAGCGGCGGCGCAGGAGCGCACGCCCTACCTTATAAACCCCAAGAACTTTATGACAGAGACATGAGATCTATCGGCCGCATATCGAGAGCGCCGATCCGGAGGTGGTCGGCAACGTCATGGTGTGCCTGTGCGCCCAGACCTGCTACCTGCTCGACCAGCAGATCCGGGAGCAGGAACAGGCGTTTCTCAAAGAGGGCGGCATCCGCGAGCGCATGACCCGCGCCCGGCTGGAGGTCCGCGACGCCCAGGAGCAGCCGGCCGCAACGCCAGTGCCCGCCTGTCCGCTCTGCGGCAAGCCCATGCGCCAGCGCACCGCCCGTCAAGGAACCAACGCGGGAAAGCCCTTCTGGGGCTGCACCGGCTACCCCGGTTGCATAGGCACGCGACCAGCACCCCCGGAGTGATGGGACGAATGCGACGAAGGGGACGTATGGGGGCGGGCACCACGTTCCAAGTCCCATGCGTCTCACATGTCCCCTGCGTCCCAGAAACGCATCTCTGCCGCGCGATCTGCGCCCCCGCCTTAAGGCTGGCTGAAAAGGGAGCGGAGGGGGAATGGAGATGCTTGCGGAAAAGAGAGGCCTAACGGTGGGGTTGGGGAAGAACCTATTGTCCCGAAGCCGCCGTTGTTTCGCCGAACAGAATCTCTGCAGGCTGAAGCCGAACCAGCCAGTCGCACATCTGGTTCCAGGCGGTCAATGGGAGTGGGCGCGTTGGACCCAAGGATTGGACTTTGGGGGACGGAAGCATTAGTGAAAGCTCATGTTCTGAATCGTAGATACGCCCAGGCACTCTGCATTGAGGACCTGGCGCACCTGCAGATAGTATGCGTATTTACATCGGTGTAAACGGAAAGGGGAGGAGGCAAAGTTACACCGCCAGGCACATTATTATTCGTATGCTGGACTTTCTTCCCAACATTCTGGTATTCTTCTGGCTTTACAATTGATTCTAGTAGTTGTTCAGGTATGATTCCGGCAAAGGTTTCCAGTTCTTAACAAAGATTGATAACATGAAAAAACGGTTGATGGGGATGGCGCTCGTGGCGGTTATGTCGTTCAGCGCCGCGACTGTGCGCGCGGAAATCATTGACATAGCTGATGAACTCCTTGGCAAAGCGGTTGAGAAAGTTCTGGAAGTCTCGGTCCTGAAAAGTACGGTCGCGCTGAACGACTATACGCATGATCCATACACGGGCGCGCTGTTGTATATTCTCCCCGGCCACAAATTGAGGGAACTCGCCTCCCAGGCTGAAGAAACGCAGGTGATGATCACTGGGCTCCAGCAACAAGTGAGCGCGCTTGAAGATGACATTGACGATAAATTTGATGTGCTTATAGACGCGACCAAGCTCGCAGATTTCAATACCGCCTTGAAAGTGCTCACTGACGACAACACTACACTAGCTAAAACTTTGGATCTTAAATACGCGAGAGTAATGGCAATTGTAACCAATTGTGTGACCTACGAAACTGTCTTCACCAATGGTGCCTGGGTCACCAACCAGGTGGTTGGGGAGTTGACCGAGGCACAGCAGGGCTACATAGACTCCTTCGCCACCGATGATCAAATGAAAAATGGTTTCCCTCAGCAAGTGCTGATACATGTGCAAGAACAGACGAATCCTGAATATGGCACCTCCATATATGACAAATACTATGCGTTACTGTCATGTGAAGTTCCCTTCCGGCACCAGACCTACGGCAACATGTATGCCCTGTATAACTTCATCCAATCCCTGTCAACCAAGGCCTTCACTTACGAAAAGGAGTATTGGTCGTATCAGTTTTACACCAACGTGGCCACGGCAGTAACTAATAACGCGGCCACGGTAGCAACGAATTACGTGGCATGGTTGGAACAGAATAATGTCTTGGATCACGGAGCCGAACTTGCAAGCGGCATGAGTTGGGACATTACCAACAATGTCGTCTTGGCTGAGATGGCCGCCCTGCTGCCGGATAGTTACATCGGTAGTAACGCGGAACAACGGTTGAATTATCTCGCTGGGACGATCGAGACGAACTATCCGTTCCCCGGAGGTACTCGGCCCGTTTACAAGGTGACTTGCAACGCCGATTACAGAAGTTATCTGATCTCCATAGTTCCCAGGGTGATCGATGTTTCTGAGTGGAACGATGGTACTTCGAGTGACTACTATTGCGAGTTGGACGATGTTCCAGACGCTTGGACCAGCGACGGCCGGTATCGGTGCGCAAGAACCGACACCGAAATTGTGAATTTGTTTTCGCTCGACAAGCACAATGCACCGTATGATTTCCTTGCAGGAACATCCGGCGGGGGCTTGATTGACCTTCAACTGGCGGACGGTATCAGGCTGTATAAAACCGTCCCAGAAGACCATGATACACTCTTCTCTCAAATTCACGACATACGCATGTATTTGTTGGATGCAAATGATTTTTCTTTGGCGAAACTCTCTGAGGAGCAATACTTGCAGGTTGACAGCAGGGATGTACGTGCAACCGATATTTACGATTGTTTAACTGGCAATAGCGCCACATACGAATTCGCAAATAAACAGGTGAAACCCTTGAGCCAGGCGTTGTTCATGGACATTTATTGTGACGTGCTCATCGACCCCGGCAGTCGAAACGGCACCGACAGCTACTGTTACCACCCGACCTCAGCAACAGACATCCCCGACGCATTCCGCCTGGCCGACGGTGACACGGCGGACCTGTCCAGTCTGTCGGGCAACGTCCCCACGGAGATCCGGACTTGCGGCGGCGAGGCCACCATCATTGGTGGCGGCGATATGAAAACGATGACGGGGTGTTCCATCACCACCTATGGCGGTCAACTTGTCATATCGAACCTATGGCTGAAGTGTGTGGACAAGGGCCAGATCCTTTCCAACACGTATGCCCCCCTCAACCTGGTGGCCATGGGTGCCAATTGTCTTACGGGCTGCGTCGATGTTCCGCTTACGACGGACCAGGACCTGACCATCTCCGGCCCGGGAACATTGACCGTGCAGGGGCCGGGGGTGCCCGCCGTCTCGGCAGCATACGGGGCCAACATCATCGTGAGCGATGCGAGCAACCTGGTTGTGACGTCCCGCGGCGCCACCACGATGCAGGCGGGTTCGGGACGCATCGAGATCCTGAATTCCAAGGTCACCAGCGAGGCGGGCCAGGAGAGCGACGTCGAGTTCGACACCTCCGCGACCGTGATTTCCAACGGAATGATGAATATGTCCTGGGGCATCCTCGATCCCGTGATCGTGACCAACTGCACCTGGCTAGGAATGGTCCGTGGCCAGTCTGCCGTATCCGTGCAAACCGCGAACATCAAAGACGCCGGCACGGATTGCAACATCTGGCTGAAAATCGGTGGGGCCTGCCAAACGACGGATTACATCAACATCAAGGACCTGGCGACCACTTCAGGTTACGACCCCTTCGAAAAGGACGACCTTGATCAGTTCAACATGTCCTACAGCACCACCAACAGGGAACTCGGCTCCATCCAGAAAATCTGGATTAAAACCGATACGGCCGGCTCGGATTCAGATTGGCAATGCGACTATGTAACCCTGGCGACAACCGATGTGGACGGTGCGCCGGCAAGGTACTATTTCGCCGTGAACCACAAATTCAGCGGCGACCAGCAGGGTCCCCTGGACGTGGCAACGGTCAACGGTTGGGCGTGGAGCGTCAACCCCGACGACACCTGCACTATTACAAACTACTATACTGACAGCGCGCATAGCACCGGTCCCTGTCCTTCGGTGACCGTTCCCACAGCATTGGACGGGCATCCCGTGCGCGGCCTGGGTGACAGTCTGTTCAACGGCTTCACGTGGATGACCAGCATTTCGATCCCCGCGGGTGTCACCAGCATCGGCGATCATGCGTTCGAATACAGCGGATTAACCGGCATTACGCTTCCTCCCGGCATTACCAGCATCGGGAATTGGTCGTTCCATTATTGCAGTGGATTAACCGGCATCACGCTTCCTTCCGGCGTAACCAGCATCGGCGATTATGCGTTCAACCGATGTCTGGGGTTACAAAACCTTGCACTGCCTGTCGGCGTCACCAACATCGGCTATGGCGCCTTCGATAATTGTACTGCGCTGCGGAGCTTTTCGATTCCCGGCAGCGTCGTCAGCATCCAGGACTATGCGTTTGCCGGATGTGGCCAGGCGCGACTCTACTTCCGTGGCGATGCCCCAAGCCTAGGCGGATCGGATGTGTTTCTAAACGCCGGGAGTGCTGTCATCTATCATCTGCCGTACGCTCATGGATGGGAGAGCGGACTGCTGGGCGGGCAACCGACCGCGGCTTGGGGGCCGCGGGTGCTGGCCGACGGCAACTTGGGCATGGCTGGGAATCGGTTCGGTTTCAACATTGCCGGCGCCTCCAATATGGACGTTGTGGTCGAAGCCTGCACGGATCTTTCTGCCGCCAACTGGACCAACCTGATCACCGTCACGCTCACAGGCGGTGCGTCGTACTTCAGCGATCCAGGCTGTACCAATCAGCCCGTCCGCTTCTACCACCTGACCATGCCGTGACGCCGCGCGGCCCGGCACGGGAAGGGGGCTGCCCTCTAACCGTGCCGAACGGCCGCAAATGGCCTTCCGCGCAAACGGTCACGAATGCGCGCCTGTCTGCGTGCAATGAGAGCGCACAGGGAACGGCCTGCGATACAGCGCTCCCGTTTGGCGAGTTTCCGGGCGAGGTTTTGCCTGTTTTCCATGACGTTGCTCCGATAACAGTCGGGTCTGCGACAGGTCCGCTTGTCCCGAATCCGCGGGTGTAGCGTCTGATCGTATCCCGTCCGGCCGAAGCCGCGCTGTCCAGTCGCTTAGCCGCTCCTGCATTCTGGACCCATCTAACCACCCAGTCGCGAAGCACACAAAGAACACCAAACAGTCTTTTGGTGAACACCTTCAGATCAGATGTCTGATACGCCCCCCGGCCACCGCAGCCGGTCATTCGAGCATCAGCACGGTGGCGACCCGGCTGCCGCCGCTTGTTTGGACTGCGCCTTTGATGCTGATCGTGTCGATGGAAACACTCTGGGTGCCGGGATTGTTAGCTGAGCGGTAACAGTAGATCCGCAGCGTGACGGGTGCCGACCGGTTCTGCAGCCTGGCCGCGCCGGACAGCGCGAACGTGCTTGTGTTCCAGTCATTCGAGCCGGCGGCCGTAGCCGAGCCCAGCGTGGCGGAGTAGCCGTCCGCGCTGGTGCGGACAAACAGCGTGGGTCCGGCATCTGCGCCGCTCTTGCGGTGCTCGAAAGAGATCGAGGCGAGGGAGACGCGCTGCCGCGCGAGGGGGGCCAGCGTAACCTCGCAGCAGTCGCCGCCGGCGACGGCCTCGGTCTCGTTGGTCCCGTCCATCTCGGACGGGGACACGCTGACGGCCCAGGTGGGATGGCCCGGCGCGGCGCCGGCGGCTATGCCGCTGACCGTCAGCGCGCTGGCGGTGACCAGCGCTTCGGCGGAGAAGCCGGAGCGGTCCGTGGCGGTCGGGAAGTCCCACACGGCAAGCTCCTTAAGCGCGTCGGTCTCCGGCCCGATCTGATGGAAAGGGACATCTTTGAAGCTGGGGATGGTGAACGCGGGCGAAGCGGGTCGCAGGGCTAGGTCCAGTCTGGCCTCGTCCGCGAAGAGCGGATTGCTGTTGGTCAGGTTGTTGGCGACCTCCGCAAAGTAGGCGATCGCGCTGCTGCCGGAAGTCCAGACCGCATTGCTGTAACCGAGGTTGCGCGAAAAGACCGTTCCGCGCGGCGCCAGCCAGGCGCCGTTGGTGACCGTCGTCCAGTTGGTCGGCATGGCGTACAGCTGGGGAAAGGCGTTCGACCAGATCGTGCCGCGGTAGGGCAGGGCCTGCAGGTTGTCCCACGTGCCGCGCATGTCCCACGTCAGGCCGCGCGTATCCGAGCCCATCGACTTGCCGCACTTGACGAGCACGTTGTTGAGCATCAGGTCATCCCGTCCGCCGCCGTGCTGAATGCCCATCCCTGAGACTTTGTAGCAGATGTTGCCGAAGACCTCGATGCCGGCGATGCAGTCGTCCAGGTAGATGCCGTGCGTGCCGTAGCCGGCGCCGAACCGGCCGGCGATGTCGTGGACGAAGTTGTTGCGGATGATTGTGCCGTGGGCGCCCAAGTCGCGGCCGGTGTAGATCGACCCGGCGTCGGAGGACCAGAGGCAGACGTCGCGCACCTCGTTCAGTTCCACGAGATTGCAGTTGCCTCCGCCGAACAGGATGGCGGTGTGCGGCGAGTCGTAGAGCAGGTTGTGCGCGACGGTCTGGCCGACGCCGCTGAAGTTGACGGCGGGGGTGTACATCCAGGACCAGCGGCCGAAGCCGTGGATCGTGCAGTTGCGCACGTAGTTGCCGGCGCCGGTCAGCGTGGCGCGGTCGCCGCCCGAGAGCTTGATGCCGCCGTCGCCGGGGGCCGCGATTTCGCAGCCGCTGACGCCGTTGCGGGTGCCGCTGATCTTGGCGGCATAGTTGCCGGCGTTGCGCAGGGTGCAGTGCAGCACGCGGTTATTGCTGCCGTCAGTGATGGCGAGCAGGTCGCCGCGGGTCGTTTCGAAGGTGATGTCCCGCCAGGTTACATACTGGGCCCCGGTAAGGCGCACCAGCGGCGCTTCCAGCATGGAGACCTGTATGTCGTGCCCGGTCGGCGCGGCCGGCGGCCAGAAGTAGAGGACGCCGCTGGCGCGGTTCAGGTACCATTCGCCGGGCACCGTGATTTCCTCGAGCAGGTTCTCGGCGTAGTAGGGCATGTTGTTGGTGATGCCATAGCCCGGCGCCGCCGTCAGTGTCACCAGGCGTGAATTCGTGTCCACCAGGCTCGCCTTCATGTGGAAATCCGCCCAGTGATACCGCCAGAAGCCGTGGAGCCAGAGGTCTTCCGCCTGGCCCCAGCGGGCCGGGCGGTTGCCGCCGTAGGTGAAGCTCGTGTCGGACAGCGGGAGAGACGTGTAGGCAAAGCCGTTGGTCGCATCAAGGCTCGACTCCCCGACATCGGGCCAGCGCGCCAGTACCTGCGGCGCGCCATCGAAGACCAGTTCCAGCGCGGCCAGCGTGGAGGACGAGCCGAATCCGCGCTGTCTCAGCGTGCCGAAGTTGGTAATCCCGTGCGCCGCCAGATCCACCCCCATGACATGCCCGCGCGCGCCGACATCCAGCCGTGCCCAGACCGGCGAGCTGTTCGAGACGGTGGTGAACCATTCGGGCGGCAGCTGGCGCGCGCCATGGATGCGGACCTCTTCGCCCGCCCGCGCCCGCCAGAGAATCGGCCCTGCCGCCGTGCCGGAATCCGCGGCCGTGAGCTCCAGCGTGGACGACCGCTCATAGCGCCCGCCCGCCACCTCGATCACGGCCCCGCCCGGCAGGAGAAAGCCTGTCTGCGCATACGCGCGCACCGCGTCCCGCGCGCGCTCCAGCGTGGCAAACGGGTCGGCCGCGCTGCCCGCCGCGCTGTCGTTGCCGTTTGTCGCGACGAACACGGCCAGCGCGTCCGTCGCCGCCGAGCCGACACCTTGTCCGGCGAAAGCCAGATCGAAGCTGATGTCCGAGCTCGAGGCGGAGCTCTGGTGGATCTCCACCGCAAACACATTGGTGCCGGCGCGGACCGCCGACGGATTCAGATTGGTCCGGAAGAAGAGGGCCTCGTCGTTGCCGCTGACGCTTGTGGACGCCAGCGTCGTGTACCCGATGACGCCGGCCGGCATGTTGTTTCGCCAGACCTCCGCGCCGTTGAGATAAATCACGAAGCCATCATCCCGCACCGCGCCGAGGACCAGGTTCGTGAAGGCGGCGGGAGCGGCGACGAAGGCGTGGCGGAAGTAGGTCGTGATGAATTTGGCGCTGGCGTTGGTGCCATAGCTCACCACGGTCCGTTCCGGGCGTCCGTCCGACGTGTCGCCGTAGCCGAGTTCCGCAGGGCCGCTGGCCCACGCGGCGTCGTTGAAATTCGTCGCGCGCCAGGCCGTGCCCTGGTTGGAGCCGTTATCGAGAAATTTCCAAGCTGCGCCCGGCGGGACAAGCAAGGTCTGGGCGCCGCTTGCGGATGGCCACAGGACGCAGCTTAAAGCAACCAGAAGGAAGATTCGGGCGAGCATACCTCTGTATTTTAGCAGAAGCGCGGATCACCGCCCATTGCAAACCTCTCGAAGTTGCTTTTCCGCGAAGCGCGAAATGAAAGGCAAGCCACGCAGAAAATGTCCAATGTGACAGCGACGGCCCTTGGACTCATTTCATTTGAGCGCCATTCGCGGCCGGTCGTTGGCGGTCAGTTCACATCATCGGAATCGGGACAACCTCACCGGCGGCCTGACGCTCAATCGCCGCATCGTGGCCGAAGAACAGCATGTTGGAGTCCATCCACACAATCAATCGGCGCCACTCGTCACCGCTCAGCGCCACCTCATGGTGGCCCGCTTTCAGCATGCGGTAGAGCTTGGAAGCCCGCGCGCCAAACTGGCCCGGCACGGTGTACGGTTCGGTCCAGTAGTAGTTGTCATACACGTGCACGTAGGGCCGCAGCGCGTTGAAGGACGTATAGAAGTGGTTCTTCTCCGTTTTCCAATCTCCTGCGCACAGGTCCGGCGCCTTTTTCCCTTGCGCACGCGCCTGGACATGGCACTGCGCGCATTTGGCTTCCAAAACCGGCTGGATCAGACGCGGATAGCTGAAGGGATTGGTTCCCTCCGGCTCCGGCACAAGGGCCGAAGGCCGGCGCTTCATGGCCAGCGGCTGTCCGGCCGGCAACGGGGCGCCGACGCGCTGGTCGTGGCAGCCGTTGCACATCAGCTGTTCGCCCGGCGCCGTATACGTCACGCTGCGCATGCCCTGTAAGGCCGTGCCGTCCGCCGTCAGCGCCTGAAAGAGAATCGGCACGTTGACCGGCACCGTGAAATAGGCGCTGCCGTCGCTCTCCACCGGCACCGTGCCCAAACAGGCCTTGGCGCCCTTCTGGTGGCCAGCTCCGATGCGCGGATGCGATTCGATCGGTTCGGTTTTCGGCAACACCTGCCAGATGCGCAGCTGCGTAATCGGCTCGCCTGGCGGCAGCGGGCGCCGGCTGTTGTAGACGTTGCGCAAGCCGACCACGGCGGTCTTGGGCAACTGGTCTTTCGGCAGGGCGCGCTGCGGCTTGCCCTGCGCATCAGGCGGCAATCCGACCAGCGTGCCGTGTGCCATGACCGACGGTTTCGGCCGCGCCATCAGCGGCTGCGGGCTCAGGCACGAAATGTGCGGATTGCGGTAAAGCACTTCGCGGTTCCCGAAAACATCCAGCAGCACGATGGCATAGTTGCGCGCAGCCAGATCAACCGGCTTCCCGTACTGGTCTGAGGCGTCGCCATCGTAGACGCACAGGTAGTATTTGTCGGAGAGCGGATACGGCGAAGCGTACTTGGCCGTGCGCTGTCCGAGAGCGACTTCCGCCTCCACAAAGAGCTGGTCTGGCGTCACGCGCTTCACCTGTGCCATTTGGTCGTCGTCCGGAATGCGCGGATCATACACAATGATCGAGCCGCGCGACTCCGTGTGGTGTCCCATGGCCAAGGCGGAATAGAGGTGCGACCCCGGAATCGCGCGCAGGTCCATGACCGCATTCGGATAGTTGTGAATCGAGGCATGCGTGTTGCCGCCGATCGCCCGCGCATCGCGGCCGTCCGGGTAGACGATCCACGGATGGTGCGCCTGCAAGGCTCCGCGATCCACATAGTCCCAGCGCGTGTAAATCACCATCCCGGCATGGTCCACGCTCGGCATCCACTCATTGGTCTCATGCGGGCTGAGCCGCGTCATGTCGCTGCCGTCTGCCAACATGGAAAAGAGGGTGAAGCTGGGTTTAGGCACCGGGTGGCAACGTCCGAAACCGCCGCGCCGCTCCGAAACGAACATGATCCGTCCGCTGGGCAGCCAGCACGGGAAGAGGTCGTTCACCGGGCCTTGGGTCAACTGTGTCAGGCCCGACCCATCCGCTTTCACCCGGTAGATATGGAAGCAGCTCTTCTCGGTCCAGACGCGGTCCGGACGTTCCCCGTCGGTGTAGCAGAAGAGAATCTCCTGCCCGTCAAAGGAGACCTCCGGGGCGAGAAAGCCGCCACGGTCTGAGAGGGCGCTGTTCAACACATCGCGCGCAACCGGCTGATCGCTGAAAGGGTTTTCGAGAACGAAGAGCCCATTTCCTGTAAGCGTGCGACCGCGCGACGCATTGAAGCCGAAATATTGGTCGATAATATGGTTTCCATACTTGTTCTCATCGGTCAGCAGCGCTTCGCGCGTCACAAAGAGCAGGCGCGGGATGGCTTTGAGAAGCGGATTGGAGAAGGCAAGGGTTCGGCGCACCGCACAGGCCCGCAAATAGAGCGCATGGCGATCCGCCGCCGTTTGAGCCTCTTGCTTGATCTGGGCCCACGCCTCCGAACTCTGTCCCAAATCGGCCAGCAAGGCGTCTCCGCGCCGCAAAACAATGTCGAGCGGATCGCGGTCCGTCGGCTGGATCAGCGCCGCGGCATTATAAACCTGCTGACGACGAACCGCTTCTGTATCCGCGCCTTTCCCGATAACCGGTTTTGCATGAATCTGCATGTCCAGAATGCGATATTCCCGTTCGAATTCATCTTGTCCAGCCTGAACGCACAAGACTGCGCAGAGTATGACACCTATTGCCGGCTTCATTCCCATGTCCGTCCCTTTGTTGGTGATTGGCTCAAACCATAAAGAATCGCCTCGAAATACGCCAGTTTAAACCACCCCGGTGGAGTACGGTTAGTTCCGTTGTCCCGTCATGGGAGGGATCGGGTCGTATCGGGACAAATGGGTTGCGCTGAAGAAGTCGGCTTTAAGCGCCTGACGGCGCCACTACGAACGATTCGCACCCGTTTGACGTGTGCCCTTGAGGGCATTCCGTTCGATTCACCGCCGCTCCCCGGCTTTTTCAGCGGAATCGACAAATGGATGTGACCTTGCCCTGTATGTGGCGCGGATGTATGGCGGGTGTTTTTTCCGAGTTAGCTTCTTACAACCGTTTCCGCACCCGCCGGCGGGAGGGCGGTTTAACGCCTGGGAGCCTGTTTGAGCTCCGACAGGCATTTCAGAGCGCCCTTCGCGAAGGGAAGAAGAGAATTAAGTGACAGATAATTGAAGCGTTCTCTGTCCCTCGACCACCTCCTGTAGAAGCCTGTTGCCTGCCTGAGATGAAGTTGCGATAAGTTCAATGCAAATTGCAAAAAGTCCAATTTCTTAACGGGCCACAAAAACGCTAACATACGCCATGGGAAGAGCCGTGAGGATAACGGCTGCCTCAGCGGAACTGGGTGAACGGCGCGAACGGATCGGGTGCTGATGAAACTTATGAAGAGCGTCCTTGCGTGGGCCACGGCTGCGTCTCTTGTGTGGCTCTCGCTTCCCCTATGCTCCCGTGCCGAGGCCCGCAACCCGGCCCTCTACGCCGACGTGCCCGATCTGGCCATGATCCGCGTGGGGGACGCTTACTACATGAGCAGCACCACGATGCACCTGAGCCCGGGGCTGCCGATCATGAAATCACAGGACCTCGTGAACTGGCGGCTCGTGGGCTATGCGTATGACATCCTCGCCGATGCGGATGAGCTTAACCTCGACAACGGGAAGAACGCTTACGGCCGTGGCTCCTGGGCCAGCAGCCTCCGCTATCACGGCAGCACGTATTACGCCACAACCTTCTCCGGCACCACGGGGAAGACGTATGTCTACACCACGAAGGATGTCGAGAAGGGGCCGTGGAAGGTCGCATCCTTCACGCCTGCGCTGCATGACCACTCGCTGTTCTTCGATGACGACGGTCGCGTCTACATGATCTATGGGAGCGGCCGGATCAAGAGTATCGAGCTGACCGCCGATGCCTTGGCCATCAAGCCAGGCGGACTTGACAAGGTGCTCATCGAGGATGCTAGCCGGGTGGCTGGCCCCCATGTCGGCCTTGCGGCTGAGGGCTCTCAGATGCACAAGATCAACGGGCGGTACTATCTGTTCAACATTGTCTGGCCCAAGGGCGGCATGCGCACCGTCATCGTGCACCGGTCTGACGCGCTCACCGGCCCGTACGAGGGCCGGGTCGCCTTGCAGGATAAGGGCGTGGCCCAGGGCGGGCTCATCGATACGCCGCAGGGCGTATGGTATGCCTACCTGTTCCAGGACTGCGGCGCGGTGGGGCGCATTCCTTATCTCGTCCCGGTCACTTGGGAAGATGGGTGGCCGGTGCTGGGCAAGGCGGGCCGAGTTCCGGACGCGTTGGGCCTGCCGGCCAGCACGGGCTGCATTCCGGGCATCGTCGCCGCGGATGAGTTCGAACGCCGCTCTCTCGCGCCCGCGCTGCCGCTGGCCTGGCAGTGGAACCACAACCCCGACGCCCGGTTCTGGTCGCTCACGCAGCGCCCGGGGTTCCTGCGGCTCACAGCCGGGCGGGTTGACACGGAGCTCCTCGCGGCGCGAAATACACTGACGCAGCGGACGTTTGGGCCGGAGTGCTCGGCCAGCACCTCGATCGATGTGAGCAACATGAAGGAGGGAGACTGCGCAGGCCTCGCGCTGCTGCAGAAGAAATACGGATGGGTCGGCGTGAAGTCTGACGGCAATGGCCGGGCGATTGTGATGGTAAGCGCTGAGTCCGACTCGCCCGTCGACATCGAGATGGTTCCGCTCGCGCACCGGAAGGTCGTCTTTCTAAGGGTGGACTGCGACTTCAAGGATCGCGCGGACAAGGCCAACTTCTTCTACAGCCTCGACGGGAAGACCTGGACGGCCATCGGCGGGACCCTCAAGATGGAATACACCCTTCCGCATTTCATGGGCTATCGCTTCAGTCTTTTCAACTTCGCGACCCAAACTTCGGGGGGCTTCGTTGACTTCGATTTCTTCCGGCCTGTCGCGCGTTCGCAGAGCACGGGTGAGCCCGCAGGGTCGGCGGTCGGTCCGTCGCATGCCGGTTTGTCGCCGGGACCGCGGGCCGCGTTCGGCAGGCCGATCGTCCTCGGCCCGGACGACAGGCCCGCGTTCGAGGATCCGCCCGCCGGTTTCGCCATGCGGCGGGACAACATCCCGCACGGCCGGCTGGAAATGGTGGACTACGATTCGAAGACGGTAGGGGCGAGGAGGCGGATGCAGGTCTATACGCCGCCGGGCTATTCTCAGGAGACGAAGTATCCGGTCCTGTACCTTCTGCATGGCATCGGCGGAGACGAGACCGAGTGGGAGCGATATGCGACGCCGGACGTCCTGCTCGACAACCTGATCGCCGACGGCAGGGCGGTGCCGATGATCATCGTGATGCCGAACGGACGCGCGCAAAAGAATGATCGTCCCGTAGGCGACCTCTTTGCCGCGGCGCCGGCGTTCGCGACGTTCGAGCGCGACTTGCTGGACGATGTGATTCCCGCGATCGAGTCGCGCTACAGCGTGCAGGCCGACCGAGAGCACCGTGCTCTGGCCGGCCTGTCAATGGGCGGCGGACAGACCCTGAACATCGGGCTCACGCATCTGGAGACGTTCGCATGGCTCGGCGGTTTCTCCTCCGCACCGAACACCCTGCCGCCGGCCGAACTTGTGCCTGATCCGGAGAATGCGAAACGGCTGTTGAAGCTGATGTGGCTCTCCTGCGGCAGCCGGGATGGATTGATCAACATCAGTCAGGGCCTGCACACATACCTGGAGGAAAAGGGCGTACCGCACGTCTGGCACGTTGACGGCAACGGTCACGATGCGACGCACTGGCGGAATGCCCTGTATGACTTCGCGCAAAAAAGCTTTCAGCCTTTCTCGGTCGGCGGCGTAGCATCCAAGGACCCTGCGCGCCGCGAATGAGGCGAAGGGGCATGTTAAAGAAAAGTCCTAGCGTTGGTCTTCCGGCCCACGCTCCCAGCGGGCGCTGGGCGGTGCGGCCAGCTGACGGTAGTCGGCTTCGGCGAAGGCCGCGTCTTGCGCGCCGGGGTGCACCACGTAGCTCATGCGCACGTTCTCGCGCGAGCCTGTGTCCAGCCCGATGCCACCCCAGCTGCCACCGGCGTCCCAATAGGCGAGGCCCCGGAACGGCGACAGCGCGATGCAGGCGTGCGCCCAGCGCTCCGCGTACACGGCGTACCAGAGCGGCTTGGGGTTCTTGCCCAGGACGCCCTCGTCGTCGCCGTGCCCGTCGACGGTGGCGCGCGTGCCGGCGTTGTCGGCATACTGTCCGGGCTGCGCGTAGTAGGCGCGGCTCAACTGCGAGAGCGGCTTGTTGATCGAGGCGAGCACGTCGATCCGGCGGGGATAGAAGGCGTAGGTCTTTTCGTACGCGTAGCCCGCGTTCAGCGCCTTGCGTAGGGCGACGACCGCGCGCACCGGCCCCGACGCGCGCACGTCGCAGCGCTCGACTGCGCCCGGCTCGTCGGTCCAGCCGGTCTCTTTGGACGAGACCATGAGCTTCGAAATGAAGGGCGCGTCCGCCTGTCCGTTGCTCCGGGCGGCGAGGTCGGTCAGCACGCCGTTGCAGAGACGCACGCGATAGGTTTCGCCTTCCGCCGCGGAGTCCTCGGGGCGCCACAGCCCGGAACAGGTCGACAGCACGCGGCCCGGCTGGCCGTCGGGCGCGCGGTCGTTCCAGAAGACGGCAAACCGCCGGACCGCTCCGGCGGGCGTGTGGCCGGCGAGCAGGAGGCACAGCTCGGATTTGTCCGCGAGCGTGTCGAGCTGCGCGGGCACGGGCGACAGCAGCCGGCCTTCTGCGCCGCACTCGACCAGACGCACGGAGGCCGGGTCCGCAGTGGAGGGAAGCTCGGAGGGAAGGACGACCGGCTCGTCCTCGCGGGCCAGCGGCCCCGCCTCGACCGCGAGCGTGCGGCGGTGCTGCCAGCGCGCCGCGTAGTCGGCGGGCACGTCGACCGTGCGGCTCGCCCGGTTGTTGGCCGCGCAGAGCTCCTTTACGCGGCCGTCGCTGTTGGCCGCGACGATGAGCTCCCGGTGGCCGTCGATCGCCGCCGGGTCGAGCCGGAACGTGAGCGCCCGGACGTCTTTGCCGAACAGGCCGGAATGGCCCGCTGCCCGGAGCGAGACGCGCTGGGCGGCCAACTTGCGGCCGGGCTGCGCCCGATCTGCGTAGCAGGCCACCTCGACGTCGTCGGCCGCGGCGCCGCCCGCGTTGCGGACGGTGACGGTCACAGTCAGCGTCTCGCCCGGCTTGGGCTGCGCCGGTCCTAGCGAGAGGCCGTCCACGATCAAGTCGGGCTGGGCCGCCTGCGCGCCGCAGACCGCCTCAAGGGCGAGCGCCTCAGGGAAGGGGCCCACTTGGAATGCACCCGCAACCTGGCTCGCCTCGAGTAGCTTCACGCGCTCACCGTCTGCGTTGAGCTGATAGAGCCGGGTGGTTGCCGCGCTCCAGCCCGGCGCAAACGATGCGAGCGGCAGGGCCGCGGGGCTCGGAGCCGCGCCGAGCTGGACCAGCACGCGCTCGTCGCCTGCGCGCCGCAGGGTCAGCGTGGCGCCCGAAGCGTCGGAGAAGAGGTAGCCTGGGGCGCGGATCGTCGTGACCGCGCGGCCGCCTTCGAGGGCGAGCGACTGCTCGATCTTCGGGCCCTTCGCGGCCCAGCCGTTCTGCGGCAGGCGGTAGCTTGCGTGGCCGACGGTCGCGTCAACCGGCTGCTCGCCGAAGTTGACCACGACCTCCGTGCCGTCGGAGAAGCGGGTGCGCTGGACCGCGCGGTCGGGCGTGAGCCACTCGTGGCTGAGCAGCTCGGCGCAGGCGACGGCCTCATGCAGCTTGCAGGTGTTGCGGTAGGTGCGCAGGAAGACGTCGCGGTGCGTGGGCCAAGAGCCCTCGGCGTTGGCCCACAGGAGCGGGATCGTGCCGTACAGAATGTTGAAGGCGTCCTTCTTCGGCGTGACTTCCGGCGCGGCCTGGAGCAGGAAGTCGCTGGCGTCGCCCCAGTACCAGGTGCTGACGACGCAGTCGTGGAACACGAGCTCCCACAGCGGCACGCGCGTCGCGTGGCCGATGCCCCACTTCTCGTAGTTCGACCACGGGCCGTAGCCGTCGCCCCACGGGCCGGTGAAGGCGTCGGCCTTGGTCTTGGGATGGAGCAGGTGGCCGGCCGGCCACGAGGCGTAGCCGCCGCTCATCATGCCTTCGATGTAGTCCTGCTGCGGCACGCCCCACCAGGTGCCGTGCTCGCCGCCGACGACCAGGTTTTGCGACCGCATGAAGGCCAGCAGGTCCACGCCGCACTGGCGCTTCTGTCCGCGCGTGAGCGGGTGGTTCGGGTCGTAGCACTCGTAGAGGTCCTCCGCCGTAGTGACGTCGACGAAGCGGCCCAGGTAGGGATGCGTGCCCAGCAGCTTGGGAACGACCCGCTTGGCAGTGTCGGTCCACAGCGCCGGGCAGCGCTTCATGTACTGCAGCTTTTTGTCGAAGGTCAGCCACGCCGTCATGCGCTGGCCGTCGGCCTTGAGCGCCACGCTCTCGGGGATGCGGTCGTGGCTGGAGTCGGGCGTCGCGGTCGTGGCGAGCGGCGTGACGTCGGTGTAGTTGTCGTATTCGCTGGTGAGGTAGCCGAGGTCGTTGATCGCCTTCATTTCGTCGGGCGCGGCGCGCCCGTGGATGAGCATCTTGTCGACGCCGGCGGCCTTGGCTTCGCGCGCGAAGCGGAGGGAGGCGTCGCCCCAGACGTCGGGCGCGCCGAACAGGCGCGCGAGGTTCGGGTTCTTCTTGACCTTCTCGGCGAGCGGCACGATCAGCCCCTGCTGAAGGGCGTAGGCCCGGTAGCGCTTGGCCAGGGCCACGTAGCCGCCGCGGGGCGCGAAGTGGTAGATCAGCTTGCGCGGGTAGGCGAAGGTGCCCTTGCTCGGGCCCCAGTGGATCTGGGGCGCGGCGAAGTCGCGGCCCGCGGCCTTGAAGCTGGGGCAGTCGAGCGAGCCGTCGTCGCTCGTCTCGACGAGGATCATGTAGCCGGTGCCGCGCGCCGTGTCGCAGACGCCGATCCACGGCATGTCCATGCGCGAGAGGGCAAAGTATGCGCGCGCCGGCTTGTTGGTGTTCGCGGGATAGAGGTGCCCGTTGCTGTAGTCGGCGACGACGAGCGCGGCCGCGGCGCTGTCGGTCACCAGCGGGTCGAGAAACACGAACGGCTTGATCGCGGCGTTGCGGTCGGCCATGTCGGCCTCGACGGCGAGGTCGCCGGCCAGTCCGGCCAGGCGCAGGGTGACGCGCACGGTGGTGGGCTGCTTGTCGGTCCAGCCGAAGTCGGCCTCGAGGCTCAGGGCCTCGCCCGTCCGGGTCAGGCTGCGGAAGCGCGGCTCGCCGCCGGGCTTGCGCGCGTGCGCCGAGAACCAGCGCTGGCCGCTCGCCTTGTCGAGCACGTCGAGCGTGCCGGCCTGCGGGTCGACGGTGACGCGCAGCGACGGATTTTCGATCGTCTGCGGCGCGGCCTGTTCGGCACCGGCTGCGGCGGAAAGAAGTGTGCAGATTGACGCGACCGCCCAAGCGGCGGCGCGTGTCCGGTTCCGATTGGTCATGTGAGTGTCCCCCGTTCTCATGGCTGTGCGCAAGATAAGTGCGCGGAGTGCAAGCCAATGCCGCACAGTTTCTCCGTTCCGCTCTCGAATTGCAACGGTATTCAGAGTGCCGGGTTGACAGCGCGAAGTGCAAAATGAAATGCACGCTTCTGAGAAAATGGGAAAAGTTGGGGACGGAGGCGAGGAAGCCCTGGGACCCGGAGAGCCCGAAGGGCTTTCCGGGAGGGCTGACGCAGCGCCC
>JAHFSX010000039.1 GCA_023269675.1 Verrucomicrobiota bacterium | reverse complement strand
GTCCCCGTCGCGGCCCTGGCCCCGGCGGCCCCCGCGCCCGCCACCTGACGCCCCGGGTTATGGCCGCACTCACTCCTAACCCCTAACTCCTAACTCCTCCTTTTCCGCCTATGTCCCGAACAAAACAAATGATCGCCATCGACGTCGGCGCGCGTTCCGTGCGCGCCGTGTGGGTGAGTCTGCGCGGCTCCACGCCGGTGGTCACCCGCGTGGAGCCGTTCGCCTTGCCGCTGGACGAGGAAGAGCCGCACAAGCTCATCGGCGCCTGGATCGACAAGGTCGGGCTCACCAAACACTTCTGCGTCATCGCCCTGCCGGGCTCCCAGGCGGTCTTCCAGAGCGGGCGGATCATGCACACCGATCCGCGCACGCCTCAACAGATCGCCGCCATGGACATCGCCCAGTTCAGCGAGATGGCCGGCGACGCGATGTCGTACGACGTCTCCGCCTTCGAGCCGCCCTTCGAGGTGGGGGTGCGCCGTTACATCATGTCCATGGCCCGCCCCTCCGTGATCGCGACCGCGATCCGTGAGGCGGAGCTCAACCACGTCCGGCCGGCCGACCTGATCGCCGCGCCGGTCGCGCTGTTCAACGCGATGGAGAGCTTCGCGGGCGACCACGAGGAACCCTGGTGCTACGTGAACATCGGCCACACCCAGACCGAGGTCGCGGTCGGCCTCAAGACGGGGCTGCTCTTCGCCCGCTCCATCCCGCTGGGCGGCAAGCTCTTCACCGAGGCGGTGTCTCAGACCACGGGGCTCTCCCCCGTGCAGGCCGAGGTCCGCAAACACGTGGACTGCGGCCTGCGCGAGACCGACGCCTGCTTCGAAAGCCTCCGGACCGCGGCCGACCGCTGGATCTCGCAGTTCAACGCCTGCATGGGCGTCTACCGCAGCCAGTTCCAGGACCGCAAGTTCAACACCGCCCGCCTGGTGATCACCGGCGCGGGGGCCCAGCTCAAAGGCTTCAAAGAGTATCTGGCCGCGAAGACGGCGATCCCGGTCGTCACGGCGGCCGAACTGCCGAACGTGCCGGCCGCGTACCGTCCCCATATCGGCGTCTACGATCTCGCCTTCGGCCTCGCGCTCACCGCGCTGCACGCCGGCACCACGTATCTCTCGCTGCTGCCCGGCGACCTGAAGGACGAGGTCATCTTCCGCGAAAAGAAGCCCTGGTGGGTCGTGGCGGCAGTCTTGCTCACCGGCTCGATGGCCCTCTACTCCGCCACGGGCGTCTACCTGCTGCAGCGCGACGGCGCCCAGCTCGACGACGAGCGCGACCAGCTCCGCAAGCGCGAGCAGATCGACAAGCACATCCAGGAGATCAAGGTCCTCGGCTCGCAGATGCTGACCAACGCGTTGCCGGTTTCGGGGCTGCTCATGAACGGACCGCTCGCCCGCGAGGTGCTCGCGCTCGTGGCATCGACCATCGACCCCAACGACTGGGTCACCCTCTTCTGCGACGAGAAGATCTACAATCCGAAAGAGCAGGATGTCGAGACCACGGCACCGAACGCCGCCGCCGCCGTGCGCAACCCCTTCTCGCTCTTCCGCACCATCCGCCCGTCCGCCGCCCCCGCCGCCGCGACCCCCGACAAGAAAGAGGCGTCCGCCAAGAAAGAGCGGGTCGACGCGCTCGCGACGGTCTTCATCGTGGAAGGGTACACCTCCAACCCGAGCCTCAAGAGCGTGCGCGAGATGATCGAGCGGCTCAAGACCTCGCCGGACATCGCCCGCGTGGACTTGCGCAGCGATGACAAGGTCCTCTCCCCGACCGGCATCCCGGAGCTCGAGGCGGAAAAAGTCCCCAACTTCCGGCGGTTCGTGATCCAAATCGAGGTGAAACGCCCATGAAGAAAGCCGCCCTCCGTTTCCTGAAAACCGAGCGCATGCAGGTGGTCTTCATCCTGCTCTTTGTGCTGGTCAGCCTTTTTCTGACGGTCTATTTCGTCGTTCTGCCGCAGCACGAGCTGTACGAGAACAACCGCATGGTCCGCGAGCAGTTGGAAGGCAGCCGCTACGCCAGCCTCTCGATCACCAACATGCAGCGTATCGCCGACCACGAGCTGGCCAACCTGCGGACCCTCTCCAACGAGTGGTCCCGCATCGCCGAACGGCTCGCCGCCTTCCCCAACCAGACCGCGCTGCGGAACACCGAGGTCAACCGCATCGACTACAAGGTGCAGCTGTACGAGATCCGCCAACGGCTGCAGACCAAGTCCGACGAGCTGAAGATACAACTCATCCCCACCGAGCTCGGCCTCGATGAAGCCCTCGCCAGCGGCGACGCCATCCGCGTGCGCATGCTGCAGCTCAAGGCGGTCGAGAAGCTCGCCGACCTCATGCTGGACCGGCAGATTCAGCGGCTGGTGGAAATCTACCCGCTGCCCCCCGTCGAGCACATGGACAAGAAAGGCCGCAGGGTTTTCGAGGAGTATCCGGTGCGTTTTGAATGCGATGTGGATTTCGAGCACGTTTTCACCTTCTTCCAGTCGATCTTCGAGGAGAACCAGGTCTTCGCCTTGCGCAACCTCCGGATCGAATCGGGCCCGACTTTTGACTCCAAGCTGCGTGCGAAGGCCATTCTCTCCGCGCTGCTTTTCGAATGAGACCCGAAACCGGCGTAAACGGGATATGTTTTTTTACCACCCAGACACGAAGGTCACAAAGAACACCCAGAAGCCCATGGGTGATCTTGGCGTACCTGGGGTCCGGGTGGTTAACGGATTCCATTGGGTTCCAGTCGGAGCGCAATCGACATCATGGAACTCAAAATAATCAAAGGCTTTTGATATGGACAGATTGTGGAAATGGGTCATGCACCTCAACGCCAAGGCGTTCTGCCTCGCGGCGTCGCTCGGCTTCTTCCTGGTCGCCCTCTACTGCGGCTGGAGAGTGCTGCACCCGCCAGCCCTGCTCAACGACGGCGGCAGCGGCGCGCTGCCCGACCTCGCGCCCGTCTGGGCAATCGGCACACTCGACTTTGTCTCCAACCAGCTCGCGGCGGAATCGCTGACCGTTCCGGTCGACCCCTTCCGTCCCACCATCGAGGCGATCTTCACCAACGAGACCGAGCGGGCCGCCTTCCTCAAGGCGCTCAAGGCCGCGCAGAACGCCGCCGCGGGCGTCGCGGGCAGCGGCGCCGGCAACACGAAGGAGGACCCCTTCGCCCACCTGCGCAAGAAAAGCGCCGTGCCCGGCGGCCTGACCGGGCCGGACGGCAAGCCGATGATCGTGCCCAAACTCGCCTTCCTGGGCTTCTTCAAGCGTCCCGACGGCACGCAGGCGGCCATGTTCTACGATTCGACGAAGAAAGAGCCCTTCTTCTACGACGCCGGCAAACAGGTCCACGGCGTGGACATCCTGAACGCCAGCGTGCGGGAAGCCGAGATCCGCTTCCCCGACGGCACCGTCCGCAAACTGCCGATCGGCGACTCCGTCGAGCTCGCCGCCGAGGTCGACCTGAACCCGCCGCCCAAAAAGGCGGTCGCGGTCAAGCCCGGCGCCGCCGGCAAGCCGGGAGCCCTGCCGCTGAAGCCGGGCGCCCAGCCGCAGAAGCCGGGCGCCCAGCCGAAGCCCGGCGTCAAGCCGGGAGCGGCCAAGCCCGCCCAAGCCCAGCGCCCGAAAAAGCCGCAACCCGAGAACCCGTGAACCGTTGGAACTAAAAACACTCAACGCTCGACGTTCAACGCCCAGCTCTCAGCGATCAAGGACAAGACCTCTCGACTTGCAAGTTAAGCGTTGAGCGTTCAGAGTTGAAAGTTTGCTAACGAGTCCTTTGCTTATCATCACCACTATGGAAAACGCACACTCTATCCGCTACTACAACGAAGAGCTGGTCGTCGAGGTCACCCAACGCCTCGTCGAGCGCGGCCTTCTGACATCCGACAAGCTGGGCGAACTCCAGAGCCGCGCCACCCTGACCCTTCAAGGCGTCGATTCGCTGCTGCTCCAAGAGGCGCTCGTCAACGAGGCGGACCTGCTCAAGGCGTTCGCCGATGTCAGCGGCATCCCCTTCCACAACATCGGCGACTTCAAGATCGAGCAGGAGGCCATCGAGAAGGTCAGCGCCAAAGTCGCCCTGCGCCACCGCATCGTGCCCCTCACCTTCCAGAACGGCATCCTGCTGCTGGCCGCCAGCCGCACGCCCTCCCTCACCACCGTCGACGGCCTGCGCATGGTGCTGGACGCGGGCATCGACTTCATCCTCTGCCCCGAGCGCGACGTCGCCATGTCGCTCACCCACTTCTACGGCCTCGGCGCGGAGACCATCGACCAGCTCATCCTCGAAGCCGAAGCCATGCCGCAGCTCGAAGAGAACGAGGACATCAACGTCCAGACGCAAGAGACCGGCATGGTGCGCTTCATCAACCTGATCATCGCCGAAGCCATCCGCATGGACGCGACGGACATCCACATCGAGCCGTTCGAGGACACGCTGCGGCTGCGCTGCCGCGTGGACGGCATCCTGCAGGAGATCCCACTGCCCAAGGGCGTCGAGAAGCTGCGCAAGGCCGTCAGCTCCTCCGTCAAGATCATGGCGGCCATGGACATCGCCGAGCACCGCAAGCCCCACGACGGGCGCATCAAGGTGCGCTTCGGCACCAACGACTATGACCTGCGCGTGTCGGTGCTGCCTACCGGCTGGGGCGAGACCTGCTGCCTGCGCATCCTGAACCGCGGCACCACCAAGATCGACCTCGACCAGCTGGGCCTCTCGCCCTACCAGCTGCCCAAGATCGCCAAGCTCACCGAGCTGCCGCACGGCGTGATCCTGATGACCGGCCCCACGGGCTCGGGCAAGACCACCACGCTCTACGCGCTGCTCTCGCGGCTCAACAAGTCCGGCACCAAGATCATCACCGTCGAAGACCCGGTGGAATACCAGATGTCCGGCATCAACCAGGTGCAGGTGCACAGCAAGATCGGCCTCACCTTCGCCACCATCCTGCGCTCGATCCTGCGCCACGACCCGGACGTGATCCTCATCGGCGAAATCCGCGACTCCGAAACCGCCGACATCGCGGTGCGCTCCTCGCTCACCGGCCATCTGGTGCTCAGCACGCTGCACACGAACGACGCGCCCAGCGCCATTCCGCGCCTCATCGACATGGGCGTGGAGCCCTACCTGATCGCCTCCTGCGTCGAAGGGGTCGTGGCCCAGCGCCTCGTGCGCCGCGTCTGCCGCAACTGCCACGAGAAGTACCAGCCGCCCGCCCCGCTCTTCAACGAGATGTCCCAATGCTATCCGGAGCTCATCGGCGAGGCCGAGTTCTTCGTGGGCCACGGCTGCCCCGCCTGCGGCTTCACCGGCTACCGGGGGCGCAACGCCATCAACGAGGTGATGCTGATGAACGACACGATCCGGGGCCTGGTCGTGGCCCGCGAGCCCGCCAACATCATCAAGGACCAGGCCATCAAAGACGGCATGGTGACCCTGCGCCAGGACGGCTGGCTGCGCGTGATCGAGGGCCGCACCTCGGTCGAAGAGGTGCTGCGCGTCGCCGGCCGCATGGAGGAGTAGTGGGAAATTTAAGAGTTAGGATTTAGGAGTTAGGAGTTGGGCGTTGGAGACGAAAGCAAGATGGCCGCAGGCACATAACCCGCAAGGACGCCCTTACCCGAAGGCACCCTTAGGGTCTCCTTTGTCCTCTGCCCTTCCTTCCGCATCCTCCCGCTCAACTCCTAAATGCTCGCTCGATCATGGTCATTCCCGCGCCCGCGCGGGAATGACCATGATCGAGCTCTGCGTGGTCATGGGCATCGTCACGGTGCTGATGGCCATGGTCGTGGGCCTCAACCGCCACGTCAACGAGATCGTCAAGATCCGCCGCGCCCAGGCCGACCTCGGCGAATGGCACGAGGTGTTCAACCAGTGGCACCTGCAGTTCGGCGAGTACCCCTACGGAAACCCTCTGAACGATAACGTGCTGAGCGCCTCAGCCCCCGCCCGAAACCTGCGGAGCATCCTTGAATCCTGTTATGTCACGGTCGGGTCGTCCAACATCTATTTCAAAACCTTCACGCAGGGCTACAATTCACGGACCAACGATCCGTGGGGCTCGCCCTACATTTACGACTGCGACCCCGGCGGAAAATCCTACCTGCTCTTCTCCTGCGGCCCCGACTCGCGTTCGGTGCTGAACGGCCAAGGCATTCCTGACCTGAACGACCCGGCCTACGTGCGGGACGATGTCTATTTCATACGGTGACCTTATGCGCCCCCTATTTCAAACTCCCAACTCCTCCTTCCTAACGCCTCCCTCCGATGAGCGTAAACGCCGTCTGGCGTTTACGCTCATCGAGATGCTGATCGTCATTTCGATCATCAGCATCCTGCTCGGGCTGCTGTACGGCGCCATCGAGCGCGCCCAGAAGTTCAGCCGCCGCACCATCACCTACACCGAACTCAAGAGCATCGAGTCGGCCTTCAAACAGTATTACGCGTATTATCACGCCTGGCCCAGCAACGCCGTGGCCTCGGTCCAGCTCACCACATCAGAGGGGGATACCGGTTTTATTATCGATCAGACGGTCGCCCAGCTCTTGCAAGGCCATATCTTAAACAAGGCCGATAACAATGCCATCGCCTTCAACCCCGAAGCCATCCCGTTCATCGAGTTTTCGCGTTATTCGGCCGCGACCCGCGCGCCGGTCAACCCGTTCAAGTCGAACAAAAGCGGCACGGACGACACCAGCCGCAACTACAAGGTGATCTTCGACACCAACGGAGACAGGCAGATCCTGATCGCCCCCGACACCACAGACGCACCCGGCACGACAGAAGCCACCAACATCATCGCCAGCGTCGCGGTCTGGACCGTCATCCCCGCCACGCGCCAGACCACCACTTCCGGACAAGCTGAAGGGCCGACCGAGGTCATGTTCGGAAGCTGGGAACCCTTCAGAGCCAAATAAGTCCTTTTAACATGTCTTCACCCCTTCACAGCTCGGCACCTTTCCGCGATGCGCACACGGCATGGCCCGCGGCTGTCGTTTGCAGCGACGCCATCAGGCGATTCATGCGAACAGCGCCAGGCGGGCCCTCGCGTGCGCACGCCAAACGCTCATGGCCGCAGCACGTCCAACGCTCCTTATCGCAGACAGGTTTCTCGATCATTGAACTGACTCTTGTGATCGGCGTGCTCTCCCTGCTGCTGGCCATCATCCTGCCGACGATCAAGACCGTCCGCGCGCACGCGCTGGTTAACCGCGCGAAACTCGAGGCGACCGTGCTGGCGCAGGCGGCCATCCATTACAAGAGCGTGTACGGTTTCTGGCCGGGGCAAGTCGTGGAGAAGGACGCCGACACCGTTAAACTCGGCAGCGACTTCGGTTCCCAAACCTGGACACCCGTCATCATCTCGCGCTACCTGAACGACAGCTTTACCGTGAGCACAAGCGGAGCGGACCCCATCTATTTGAAAGAAAACAACGGGAACGGTGTCTATCGCGCTTTCCGCCGTGTCGGCGAAAAGCAGGGGACGACCTTCAAGCCCAATCCGCTCAACCCGAAGGGCATCCACTTCCTCGATCTGGAAAATGAAGGCGATCCCCTGACCGTGAACTTCCCCGACCCGTGGGGCCACGGCTACATACTCTTCATGGGGCTCAACCCCAAGTCGACCTTCACCCATACGGTCACCGCCGGAACATCAACCCACTCGTTCACAGTCAATAACACGATCGCTTTCGCCTTCTCGTTCGGGCCGGACGGCGCGAACAGCACCAACTACCTTTACAGCGCGGGTGTGCAATGAAGCGGCCCGCAGCCTTCGGCCTTCACCCTGCGGCCTCGCCCCGCCACGGCTTCACCCTTTTCGAGCTTCTCGGCGTGCTCACGCTCATCGGCATCGTGCTGGTGATTCTGCTCGGCTCCTACGGCTCCTGGGGCACCGCCCAGGCGGTCACCGGCGCCGCCCGCATCGTCGAGTCGGGCCTGCAACAGGCCCGCGCGCTCGCGCGCACCCAGCGGGCTTTCGTCGGTTTCGAGTACGGCACCCTCAGCACCAACGACGCTCAGGCCATCACCGGTTTCCAAATCTATCTTTGCACGAACGACAACGCGGTCGTCGCGTCCGTTCTGGCCCAGCATCAGAACACCACCGAGATCTCGGACAGCGAATATCTAAGCATGGGCATTATCCCGGCCGCCCCCTATCAGCGCCTCTCCGGCCACATACGGCTCGGGAACCAGAGCGAACAGCGCACCGCTATTACAGAGTCTGGGTCCCTCTTCTTCCGGCCCGACGGCTCGGCCTGGAGCTGGGACGACCAGCATGGCCACTATCTGACTCTCACCTCGCGGGAGCTGTTCAACCGGGCGCCGCTGCTCCGCATTTTGCGCGTGGATCTCGCCACCGGCCTTGTGACGCTTTCCAAAGGAGAACTGCAGCCATGACGAAGCGCACACGTTCAGGCTTTACCCTCATCGAGACCGCCCTCGCGCTGCTCGTGATCGGCCTGGGGCTCTCCGCGCTCTTCGGCTTGGGAAGGATCGGAATCCAGTCGTCAAAGGAATCCTCGAATGACCTTCGCTGCGAAAGCATGGCCGACGCGGTTTTCGAAACCTTGCGCGAATACAACGCGCGGTTCATCGCCAGCAGCAAGACCCCCAAGGAGTGGATCATTTTTTGGGGCGAATTTGTCGCGGGCGACGTCGTGCCCGGCCTCGAAAAGATCCCCTTCCCGCCCGTCGCGAACATGAGCGCCAGCGACAAACTCCTGCTCCACTGCAACCCCGCCGACCTGGCCGCCTTTATCCAGCTCACCCAAGGCACGCCCGTTGATCTCGGCAACTCCGGCAACGCGCTGCAAAAAGGCTATGACCCGGACAATCTTTCTTTGACCGATTGGAACCCCTCCTACCTGCTGGACATCATCCCGAACACCGCATCCTTCTCGCCTGTCGCCGGCTACACGGACTCGCTGATCGTCCGCCTGGTCATCTATCCCGACGGCGACACCCTCTCGAGCGAACCGCGCATGTACTACACCACGCTGACCAACACGGGAGGCCTGCCATGACCTTGTCCAGCCCCCCCATAAACGTTCAACGCTCAACGTTCAACGCTCAACGTTCAACTTCAGAACTCCCGAACTTTAGAACTTCAGAGCTCCCCAGCTCCTCGCTCCCAACTCCGCCCTCCGCCCTCCGAAGGCGCAGCCTTCGGTCCGGCATGACCCTGCTGGAACTGGTGGCGGCGCTCGCCCTCTTCGTCATCATCCTCGGCTCCCTCGTGATGATCCTGAATGCCGCCACCTCGCTGTGGGGCGAGTCGCGCAATCAGAAGAAAGAACAAACCGTTGCGCAGAATGTCCTCGATCTGATGTCCGATGACCTGCGTCACGCGGTGACCGACGACGGCCCCGACCTGAACGCGGCAGCGAACCCGTGCTTCGTGATGGAATCGCCCCCCTCCAACCCGGCACCGAACGAGGTGACCGTCCTGCTGGGATTCGCACGTTATGCGGGCTCAGCGACGCCCGGCGCAGAGATGACGGGCGAGCCCTCGCTCTCTGTCGAGGCCGTTTTCTACACCCTTTATAACCGCGCCCTCTACCGTCACCTCGTCACCCTTCCGTGTACCTATGACGGTTTGCCAGAAAACAAACCCACCGGCATCGGCGAATGGCTCGCCGCATGCAGTAACCCTCTCACAGGGGATTTGCACGACAAGATCGACCGTCGCGCCAAGGTCAAAGCCAACATTTTAGAACCCGTCGAGCCGACCCAACCCGCCCGTTGCCATTGGGCCTGCTCGCTGCTCGCCGAAAACGCCAGCATCGAACTCCACGCCGCACTGCCCAGCAAACTGGCCTTGTCTGAATCGAAAGCAGCCGAACCGGCTGTTGTGGTGGACAAACTCTCCGATTCCAGGGAATACCGGTATCTCGAAGCGCGGGTGCTGCCCGACCGCATCGACATCGCCGTCGGAATCCAGACCGAAGAGTCGGTGAAGCAGCCGCCGAAGGCGGCGGGCGGGATCGAATACCAGAGTTGCTCACAACGCATCACCTTTCCCGCACAAGGAGGCTCGCGGCTGCCATGAGTACGCAACAACCATCTGAGCGCGACATGCGCGGGCAACGCGGGGCGACGCTGATCGTCACCCTGGGCATCCTGACGGTCCTCAGCATCATGGCCGTCACCTTCCTGGTCACCTCCCGCCTCCAGCGGCAAGCCGCGGCCAGCAAACAGAGCCGTTTCATTGCGCGCAATTACATGGACGCCGGCCTCTACCAGGCGATCCGTCAAATCGAAAGCGCCTTCACCTCTCCCAACTACACCGAGCCCGACCAAGCCATCCCCACAGGTTCATTTCTGACCCAGCAGCGGCTGGCACCGGTCGGACACTGGTTCTCAGACGAGTACGGGAGGACCAATGACCCGAATATCGCCTTCCAATCCGCGGACGCGCTCGCCTCGCCGACCGAGCGGGGCGCCCCTTCCATCAACCTGCTCTCGCCCGCGGTCATGCGTTTCGTCCCCGCCGCACTGACCAACGGGATGCAATTGGACAACAGAAGAAGCCGCCCGTTCCGAAGCGGCTGGATCAGGCAGTTCGAAAGCCTCTCCGCCGACGATCAGCTTCTCGTCAAGCCCGGGCGCGTCGCCTATCTCGTCTTCAACTGCTCCGGGTTTGCCGACGCCAACACGTTCGCAAGCGGCCCGACCACGCAGAAGCTGCAGCGCATCTGCTACAGCCAGGCCGACGTCACCAACTGGCTGGACAAAGCCCGGACGATTCAAACCGAGCCGTTCAAATCGCTGTTCGACCCGGGGACGGGGCTGGACGCGAAGAACCCCTTCTTTCACCTCTCCTACGATCCCGACCCCGATGTCTATCCGCTGCACTACGACTGCTTCGAAACCTGCACTACCGTGGGGCGGCGCAGCTTCGGCGCCGGTCCGGTCCTGAACCTCAACATGGCTCAAGCTTACCAAGCCATGCAGGCACTGAAAGAGAACGCCACTTACTGGAAATTCAACATCAACAGCCTCACTAACCACTTCGCCCTCGGCACCCAGTCTACGGACACAGCCGCACCCTGGTTCAACGACGCGAACTTCAAGCTGATGTGGCTCGACCCCGTGACCTTCCTGCTGGAAATGATGCGGCACGAGGAGCCCTCCACCACCCTCCACCGCTGGCCCGATTCCTCCGACCTCGCGTGGACCATCGCGAACTTCATGGACGATGACCGCATCCCCCAAGTCTCGGATTTCCCAACCGGCGACGCGCTTGAGCCCGAACTGGCCACGCGTGCCAACTACGCGGTCGAAGACGTGCCGCTCATCAACAGGATTTCCGTCTTCCCAATATTCAAGCCGGGGCCTAATCCGGGAATACCCAACCCTGACGCACCCCAAGAACCTTCCTATTATTTCAAGGGGAATACATCTGATTACAGCAATCGTTACGCCGTGGCCATCGAACTGTGGTATCCGTTCGCGCCCAACCGGCCCCCGGACAACTCAGCCCTCTATGCGGGTATCTTTACCAACGCGGCGGATGTCGCCACCACCACCAACCGCCCGTGGACGCAGAGTCAGATGCGCGACTGGTTCGACTGGAACAGTTCAGGATCAAGCAACTCCGTGATGCGCACCCTCTTCTACTCGTGGGCACGCGCCTACACGAGCCAGATCGGCCCCTCCCTCGCGAACCACCCGCTCTGGCAGACCGTCATTGACCAGGGCGACCTCTGGTTCACCCCCGACATGACCAACCACCCCTCCTGGCCCGTGGCCGACACCAACGGCGCGTTTTCGATCAGCGACACCCCCATCTGGAAAGCCTTCTACCCCGACACCTACGGGATTGTCACCACCAACGAGACCGGCGCCGTCACCACCAATGTCTACACTTTCCTGAACGTCACCAACGCCTATGTGGAGTGGGTCTCGGAACCCGACCAGTCCACCAACCGGCTCGTCGGCCCCATCGGCACCGCCGTCCCGGAACCCTATCCCGTCCTGCTCTGGTCCAACCTCACCACCTCCGTCCACGTCACGAATGTCCTGGGCGCCATCCTCACCCCTGACGACACCCTGATTCCCTTCGTCTCCCTCGGCGTGACCAACCGACTCGTGACCCTGCAAGCCTCTCCGGAGGGCATCGGCGTGACGGTCAGCAACGAACTCACGGGGGTGGTCACAACCAACTCCGCCGTCGCGTTCGCAATCTCCCCGGTAACGGATGACGGCGTCCCGCTCTTCGCCGCACAAACCAACCTCTACGTCACGACCGAAATCCTGCCGGTCGAACCCCTGCCCATGCCCGATGAGCTTGGCCGCTCGCTCAACGCGCTCTTCGCGCTGCTGCCCACGAACTCGCTCTCCGCGCTCTATACTTATTTGCTGTTGCGGCCCGCCCAATTCGACGACGCCGACTGGCGGAGCCTCTTCGATTACTTCACCCAGAACCCCTCCATCGTCAACACCTTGATGCCCGCACACCGGGCACCCACACTGGGAAGCCTGACGGAAGAAGACCGATACGCGCTCACCGACGCCAGCGGAGAGCCCGTGTATATCGACGCCGAAAACGGATCGGTCACCCGGCCCGCGGCGAAAGCCGACCAGTTCGGCCTGTACTGGGTTGTTTACCCAAAGAAAACCGTCTCCTTCCCTGAGATCACAGAGGTTCAGCCTGTCGACGGTTCTGCCGAACAGACGACCTATACGACCAACTTCTGCGCATTAGGCAGTAAAGAACCGTATCGAGTTTGGCTACGCCCCGCTGTCACCGTTCACGACAGGAAAGGCGTTGATCCAGAAGAAGACGTGATCGTCGACGAGGCGTTGCTCACTCCAGGCGGAGATAACGTTCAAGGCTGGCATTCGGTCACGAACGTGAGCATCCCTGACCCTCGCAACAATGCCTATGCTTCCCGTTGGCAAGGATTTGACCCCGAACGATGGACCGAATTTGTCGCCACGACCAATCTCAGCACCCAGGTGCGTGAACTGCCCTTCATCCACTTCGATGCGCCTTTCACCACGATCGGCGACCTCGGCCACATCTACACCTCGTACGACCGCGGCGCCACAGACCCCGACGGGTCCACCGTTTCTTTGCCGCTCAAGTACGACACGCTGACCTTCTCGACCCGCGCCGGCGCGGCGCTGCTTGACATCTTCACGCTCAGTACCACCAACCGCCCCAAGCGCGGCCTCGTGCAGGCCAACACCCAGCAAGCCCCCGTGATTAAAGCGCTTCTAGCTGACGTGAAGGTCGGCTGGACGAACGGGTACGACAATTCTCAGACGTTGACACCCTTAAGGGACATTGACCTTAAGCTCGCGGACTGGGCCAACGTCTATTCAAACGCACTCGCCAACGCACCCTACAGCATGGGGTGGCGCTCCTATGCCGACATGCTGCCGAGCCTCTCGACCAACAGATTGCTCGAAGCGGGCGGAATGTGGAACAGCCTTCATCCCATGCATGATTACGCCGAGGACGTCCTGCGCGGGCTCGTCGACAAGGTCTCGTTCCGGCAGAACATCTTCGTGATCGTCGTCGCGGCCCAGGCGCTTTCGCCCGCCTCGACCGACAGGCACCCGATCACGCTCGCCGAGCAGCGCGCCGCCGTCACCGTGATCCGCGACGCCTACACCGGCAAGTGGCTCGTCCACTCCTGGGTCTGGCTGACGGAGTCGCCCCGCTTGAGAGCCCCGTACCCCGCACGCCCAAGGATGGGCGTGCCACTTTCCGCAGGATGTGCCATGCGCATCCTCGCGCATGGGCAGCGGCAACGGACTCTTCCGCTCCCGGACCTGGCTGACGGAGTCGCCCCGCGCAAGAACGCTCAACACTGAAGATTCAATTGCGCTGAAAGAAATCACTCCGCGCGCGGTCGGGACGGAGCCTGACCCTCCAGAATGCGAGAAAAGCACGCCTTTGTGCGCGTGGAGGGACGACCTCCGTGTCGTCCGCCCACTTTTCAGCGCAACCGACATTCAAGTATGGACTCACGCCCCTTGACCGTTGGACGTTGAAAGTTATCATTACCGGTTGTGGTGACCCCAGTGGCCGCCGTAGTCGCGGTCGCCATGGCCGCCGCCGCCATGGCCATGATGGCATCCGGCCAAAAACGCGGCTGAAAACACAAAAACGATGCATGACAGAATGAAACGTTTCATAACCTGACTCCCCGTATGGCCGTTGCCGGCCGGTTCGCCGTCCCGTGAAACGCACCCGTCGCGCTCATGTCGGCACCGTTTATAGTGCCAAACAATCCGGCGCTTTTACATAAGGTGTTTCCCCCATCGCGCATTCGCAGGAGACCGCGTGCGAAAAAATCGGTTGCGCTGAAAAAACAGATGATCACCGGTCGGGACGGAGCCCGACCCTCCAGAATGCGGGAAAAACACGCCTCGACGCGCTTGGAGGGACGACCTCCGTGTCGTCCTCCGACTTTTTCAGCGCTATCAAAATATATAAGACACGGGTTCCGGACCCGCAGACGCGTTGCACGCCTGCGGGCCCGGAAGCGCCTGACGTGTTACTTGCTCTTGATGCCGGTTCCGGCGGCCTTGTCGATATACAGGCCGACGAAGACGAAGGGGAGACCGGTATAGATGCCCTTAGGCGGCTCGGCGTTGATGACGGCCGTCGCGCCATCCATCTTGGCGTCCTTGGCGATCTGGGTCATCTGGGCCGTGTCATCCTGCACAGGGAAGAGTTCCATCAGCTTGAAGACGAGGGGGAAGCCCACGCCGATACCGAGCTCGGTGCTGGTATAGTGTCCGGTCGCCTGATAGTTCTCGAAGGTGCCGTCACCCGTGGTCACGTTCTGAAGTTGGGCGTCCTTCGCGACTTTGGCCAAGTCGCACTTGCCGGGCAGATGCGCACAGCCGGTTGCCAACACAGACGCCAGCGCGATGGCGAAGCATGACTGAATCACACGGTTCATAATCTGACTCCTCTTATGGCCGTTGCCGGCCCGCCTGCCGTTCCGTAGCACGCGGTCATCGCGCCCACGCCGGCACCGTGTATATTACCGGCCGAAGGGCAAAAAACCAAGCGCTTTTTAAGTACAATCTGCCGGAAAACGGGGCTCTCATCACCCTTTAGATATTCGGCGGAAGGCAGGCGTCGACACGCCCCTCTCACTCGCTGCCCGGTGCCGTTTCCAACAGGTCAAGAAGCCGCAGGCGCACCGTGTCCATCGCCGAGCGGTCTTTCTCGACCTGCCAGACCTGATTGGAGGCCGCCACGTCTCTCAGGGCCTCGGCCACGCCCTCCGTCAGCGCCGCCTGGGCGCGGGCCTGCCATGCCGTCGCGACGCCCGAGGCCTTGACCCGCCCGGCGCTCTCGCGCAACAGCCGCAGATACTCGTAGTCCTGCACCCCTTCGCGCACAGCCTCGCTGTGCTTGCCTTCCATGACGCTGTCGGGGCTCACAAAGTAGGGCGAGTACTCCGAGTCCGCCTGCGCATACGCGTGCCACGAGTCGCCGATGCCGCCGCCGCAGCCGAGAGCCCAGTAGAACGACCCCACGGCACCCATCTGGAAAGCCAGCCAGGCCTGCGCGCGGTGATAGGCCACCGGATCAAGAAGTTTGGCGGGGCCGCTGCAGGAGTAGAGCCAGAGCGTCTTGCCGGCCGCCTGCTGCCTGCGATAAAAATCGCGGAACTTCTCACCCTGCGCCAGCATCATGGGGGTGTTGGGGCACAAGACGTCACTCGCCGCGAACATCGCCGGATCGCCCTTCGCGGGATCGGTATAGGTCGGGTCTTCGAACAGCACCACGCCGAGGTCGGCCGCCCTGACCGCCGCCGCCCACGCCACGATAACCGCGTCCTGCCCCCGCGCATGCGGCTCGTCGACCAGCAGAATCACCAGCTGCCCAGGCGTCAGCCCCTGACCCTTGAGATGTCGCGTCCACGCCCCCAGCCACGCGCCGACCATGCCGTTAAACCGCGGCGTCCCCATCTTCTCCCCATGGAACGACTCGCCGACACTGAAAAACACACAGAACTTCCGCGCGCCGCGCCAGCGCGCCACCCACCCGTCCCACGATGAGAAATCAAGCGCGTCGCCGTTCAGCAACCGGCCTTCGCGGTCGAACCGGGTACCCTGCGGGAAAACGGCCGCCGTGGCCCACGGGCTGTCCACATACATGTCGCGCATCAGGGCGAGAGCCGCCTCGAGATTGCCGGGCGTCCTGTAATAGTCGGCCGCTCCCTGCGTGTAATCCCACCCTCCCACATGCAGCGCCGGCCGTTCCGGAAAATCCAGATTCCGTATCCTCACGCGCAAAGTGAGCTCCTTCGCCAGCCGTCCGTCGGCGGAGGCGACGCCGACGACACCGTCGTATGTTCCCGCCTTGCAGCGGGGACGGCGGCAAGAAAGCCAGACCTGCCGCGTGCAACCGCCGGGCACGCGCAACTGAACCGCCCCTTTTGTATCCGGCGACAGGCGTTTCAATGCCGCCGCCACCGGCGTCCGGCTCCGCGTGTCCGTGAACAGGACCTCGCACACCTCCAGATTGGCCGCGGAAGGTAACCCGCCGACCGCGAGCGAAACGTCCAACGGCTCTTCGTCCGGATTGGTGATGTTGAAGGTCTCGCCGCGCACCTCGCCGCGCATCAGATCCAGCGTGACCGTTTCCACGCCCGCCCCCGGCGGCGGCACCTCAATCAGGGACAACGGAGACCAGCGGTTGCTCTGCCAGACCAGCGGCTTCCCGACACCCGCCGCCCGCAACACCGGCGCGTGCAGCGCCAGGATCGACGCGTGCAAAACGCCGTACGGCAAAATGGTTTCTTGTTCTGCGGGCAGTCCCTCGGCATAAGCCGGGATTTGCACTTTCAACGCCGCCGCCATGGCGTTCGCCTCCGCCAACGACCGCGCGGGCAACCGACCTTCCATCTGCGCGAGGATCGCCGCGAGATCCGCCCGCAGCCGGCCGGCCACGCCCGAGCGGATGCGGGCCTGCAGATAGAACGTTTTCGGATCATCCACTTTCGGTCCCGGCAACGCGCCCGGCACCCCGACGTCCGACCCGCGCCAGACTTCGACCTCGTCCACGAAACAGAACGGCTGCGCCGCCGCCACGATGCAGACGTAGCGTCCGCGGCCTTTCAACTTATCCGTCTGGTAGCGGAACGGAGCATAGCCCTTCTCGCGCGGCACGCGGCCCTCAGTCCCAAGCACGCACAAGTCCCCCAGATACGTCCAGGCTTGCTTGTCGTCGCTGGCCAGCACATACAGACATTCGGGCCACGTCACGCCGGCCACACCCGCCGCGCAGCTCCATGAGAGGCCGCAGATCGGCTCCACCTTGCCCAGGTCTATCGTGCAGAACACCGGCGCGGCATTGTTCCACCCGACCGTGCTTCTCTGCGTCCAGAAATACCCTCGCGAATAGACCCCGTCAGTGACCTGCTGCGCGTCCCCCGGATCGGTGCAGTAGCTGTAGTTCGGCGCGGGCGACAGCGTATACGGTTTATTCAGTGCGATGTTTTCGGTAGCGGCATGCCCCAGCGTGACCCCCGCCAAAAGCCAAAGAACCAACCGTGTTTTCATACGCTGCCTCCTCGTGCACGCCCAGGGATGGGACATCCAATTTTGGAGCGCGGGGCTTCAGCACCGCGCTCATCCGGCGACCTGCATTTCGCCGCCGGCTGAGACGGGTTCACGCATCTTCCCCGGACGCCGCGGGAAGTCGCTCCGCCCGGCGGACTGAAGTCCGCCGGGCCCTAAGCGGCACTGAAGCGCCGCACCCCAAACTCATCATTTCTTCGGCTGGCGGGTCTTGTTGATCGCGGCGGCCTGCTTGGTGACCTCGTCGACCGACTTGCCGTGGGCCTTGGCGATCGCCTCGTAGCCGATCTTGCGGTCGGCGTTCTCAGCCTTCACCAGCGCGGCCTTGGCGGCATCCAGTTGGCCTTTGGCAACGAGATAGCCGTCGCCGCCCTCCGCAACGCTTCCCGCCTGCACCAGTTGCTCAACCTGCGCGCGGCGCGCCTTGCGCCGTTCGCGTGCGTCGGTCATGCTGTCAGCCTGCGCCAGGCAAGCGAACCCGATGACCATCGCAATCGCCAGACTCACCATCGTCTTCATCCGTTTCATAACGTACTCCTTTGCCGCATCGAGCGGGCACTTTGCAAACGCGGTCTTCTCGACAGGACCAGCAAGATTGACGGGATTAAACCCAGCACCGCACCCTGTCAAAAAAATTGACTCTTCGTGTATTACTTGTCCAAATCCAAGAAATTCTCCAGATCCTTCTGGACCTTCAAATTCACATCCATCGTGATGTGGATCGGCTTGATCTCGTGTTCGGTCTTGATCGACAGACAGCCGCCCACGATCGACGCCACCGACACCAGCAACAACGCTGCCAGCGTCTGTTTACGTACCCTCTTCATTCGCGTTTCTCCTTTTCACTCGCTTTTTGGCAGGATTCACAAGATTGCCAGGATGCACTGCAGCACAGCCATCCTGTTTACATCCGCGCGTCCTGCCGAAAGTATCTGCTTTTCAAAACTGACGGAACCCTGTCGGATTCCCAACCTCATGTCGTGTCGCCAAAAAGGCTAAGCCTGAGCCAGGGTTCGTCGTACAGCCTTCAGGCGGAAAGCGTGGCCGGATCGGCCCGAGATTCCGCCTGAAGGCGGTACTACGAACGTGTTCACACCGGCATCGAGGATACCGCCAAGCACCTCCCCAGATTCCGCCTGAAGGTGGTACTACAAACGTGCTCACCCTACAAAGAAAGAACCTGAACAGCCCAGCACTCTGCACCGGATCACCTTTTCATCTTCAGCCCCATATTCAGAAGCTCTTCCAAAGGCCCGTGCAGATTCAGCGTCAAATCCACCGGAGCGGGCCAAGCCGCGTCGTTTGACTGGCCGCCCAGCTTGATCCGCAACGTGCCTTGATCACTCTGCCCCGGCTCAAGATCCATTTTGAACGTGCTGAAATCCATGTCGCTCAGCGCCTTCGACAGCGGCACCTGCACGTCGCCCGTGATCCCGGCCTTGTCCAGCAACGCCGCCATCTGCGCGTGGTCTTCCAATTTCAGTTTCCCGCCCTGCCCCGGCAAGGAGTAGAGGAACCCCGTCGAGAGCTTAACATGGCCTTTGTCGAAACCCACCGGGAAACGTCCGTACAGCACGCCTTGCATCATCCCCTTGAACGGCAGGACCATCATCAGCGCCTCGCCCAAATCGATGCGGTCCGCATAGACAACGAAGTCGTCTTTGGGACTCTTGAGATCGAGATGCACCGAGTACGCGTTCAGACTTCCCTTACACCAGCCGACCTCCATCCGGTCCACAAAAAGCTCCTTCTGGGTAAGCTGAAACGAGAGACGCCCCTGATCCAGTTTCACGTTTCCCGCTTTCGCCCGTGTAAACGAAACAACCGGGCGCTCCATTGTCCTGAACGAGATCCCTTTTTGAAACGGCACATCGGCCGAGAGCCCCTCGACAGAGAGCTGGTCCTTGCGCACCTGCCCGTCCGCCAGCCGCGCGCGCCCTACGATGCGCGGGTGCGTCCCCCAGAAAAGAACCTGCGCCTCGGCGGACACGCGGCCCGAGAACTCCACCCCGTTGGCCTTTTCGCGCACCAATCCAGCCAACACGTCATCCGCCGCGATCTCGGCCTCGGGCAGCGTCACGTCGATCACGGCCTGGTGCGGGTCATCCCACGGCACGCTCGCCTTCAGCGCGACACCCACCTTGCTCCCGGCCACATGCGCGCCGAACCGGACCTCCACCGCCGTCCCGGTCACGGACAGCGCCAAGGCATCCGGCTCGACCTTGAGCCCCTGCGCCTCCAGCCGCTGCCACGTCAGACGCGGCTCCGGAAGGAACGACACTCCTTTTGCGAGCGACCAGCTCAGCGGCACCGCCCCGCCGGCATCCTCCAGCACCGCCAACGTGCCGGCCCGCGCCCAACCGTTGCTCATGTTCAACGTCACGCCCACCAGCGCGTTCGAAGCCAGCGCCGGGTTGAACGAAGGCACCTCCACCCGGGCTGTGATGCGACCCACCCCCGCTTCGGCCATGCGGTTGCTGGCGGGCCCCGCCAGCACCGTCACATCCCGCACCCAGGCGTCACCCTCCAGCGCCAGGCTCGTCACGCTGTAGCGCACCGTTGCGCTCGCGCCCGCCGTCGCATGCCACGCCAGATCCGAGACCTCCGCGCCGGACCCCGCGCCGGGGCGGGCCTGGGCAGGCCGCCCAGACGCGCGCGCAGTCGTCGCGGACACGCGATTCCCTGCGGGCCCATCCAGACCGGAGGCCACGCCGAACTCCGGCACGCGCAACGCAAGACGCCACACCGGCTGGGAGGTCAGGCCGGTCACTCGGGCCTCACCCTCGAACGGCACGGCCCCGTCGTTGAAAACCAGATTGCGCTGCGGCAAGGCAACGGACTCGCTCACGCGCCCTTTAAAGACACCCGTAGCCGACGCATACGGCGGCAGGCACGTCAAGGTCATCTCAAGCCCGCCCGCCACCGAGAGGTCACGCTTTAAATAGTAACCGTCTTCCAGCTTGATTTCTGTCCGCACCGCGTCGGGTTTCTCATCCACGATCGCCACCGTGCCCGCAACGCGCATCGCCCCCGCGCCCACGCGGCCCGCCGTCAGCGGCACCGACGAACGCAGCGCCTCAGCCTTGAAGCTCGCCGCACCGTTCCACCGCGCCTGCGGCAGCCGCGTCACATCCGCCTCGACATGGAGCGTGCCGCCTTCCGAAAAGAACACACGCATCAAGGGGAGATAATAGGGCAGCACCTGCGCCATCGACCGGCCCGGCAGATCCGAATCGAGCGCCGCAGTCACCCACTGGTTCGTCTCCGTCTGCCGGAAACGCGCCGTGCCGCGCAAGCCCAGTATGCGGCCCTCCTCCTGCGAAGCCAGGAACTGGCCGCCGACCTTGAAACCCGCCACCCCCGCACTCACCCGGCACTGCATGTCGCGCGGCGTGCCGGACGCCTCCAAGCGGAAAGACTGAAACCGCACCAGGGCGTCCTTGCCCGGCACCACGAGCGCGCTGCCGCGTCCGAGCTCCGCGCTGACCTCAAAGGGGCCGACGTTCGTCCAGCCCTGCACGGCCACCGCGCCCCGCACGGTCAGGGCGCAGTTCGTCGGGAAGGCCGGCATCCGTGCCGTCAGTTCAGGTGCCGCCCGGCAGGCCAGATCCACCAGCTTTTCGACGCTCTTGATTTTCAATTCTGGCGTAAGCGTGACCGCGCCCGCGCCGGGCTCGACCAGGCATTCGGCCCGCAGCTGTAAGCCAGCCCCATCGCTCACATTACCCCATGCGCGGTAGCGCCCGGATGCTTCGGAAAGCGCCCCCGCTTCCAACGTCAAGGTGGCCAATACCCCGCCCCCCTGAATGATGCCCACGCGCACATCCTGCAAGAGCCCCACCCCCAGCGAAAAATTTGCTTTCTTTGCCTTTAAGGGGCGGGTGTCCTCGCGGGCCGCGTCCGCAGCCAACAGCGGCTTGATCCGCTCGTACACCGGCGAAGTCAGCCGGCCGCCGTCCATCGCCAGCCGCGTGCGGACCCCTCGCACCGTCACACGCTCGACGTGCCCGCTCAGCAGCTCGAGACACGAAAAACGCACGTCCACCTGGTCGATCGCGAGTACCGGCAAGGGCATGCCCAACCGGACGTCATCCACGACGACATGGCCCGGCGTCAGTTGCCGCAACGTGAAGGCGACATCGGCGAGACCGTGCCTGTCAAGCGCACCGCGCACCGCGCGCGTCACCATCGCGACACGCAGCTGCCACAGCGCCACGACCGCCACACACGCCAGGAAGGCCAGCCCGAACAGGATCGTCTTTTTATTGGTCATCCTGAAAATCCTGTTGAAAAAAGATATCGCGCACAAGGCACGCGCCTGTATAAGCCAAGCCGAAAAGGTTCTTGCAGAAACCCTGTCAAGAACGGGCGGCGGGGACGCCGCCCCTCACATGGACTGTGGAAAACCGCCGTTTATCGCACTGCAGGGACGGCGTCCTCGCCGTCCGCAGGGGTTTTACAAACGCCTCCAAAAGTTTACTCAGGAGAAACGTTCAACGCTGAACACTTAACTCTCAACGTTCAAGCGCTTTTCCTTCACAGTTGAGCGTTGAACATGGGGCGCTGCGCGTTTTATTCCGGCTGGGCCGAGGTGGCACAGACTGCCCTTGACGGTCAATGCGGCGTCACTCCGCCCGGATACCCAGACGGCGCTCGAGATCGCGGTCCCGGGCACCGCCCAGCTTCACGGCCTGACGGTAGTACATCTCCGCTTCGCCGCTCTCCTTGGGTTTCATTTCCAGCAGCAACCACGCCATGTCGCTGTATCCGTCCGGACGCTTGGGGTCGACCTTCATCGCCTTGTCCAACGTGTCCATCGCTTTGGAGTAGTTGCCCATCGCCGCATACGCGCCCGCCGCCAAGAGCAGCGACGGCTCATCCGAAGCGTTGTCGGCCAGCAGGTCGTCGATCACCACCGCCGCCTCGGCCAGCTTGCCCTGCTGCACGCGTGCCAAGGCCATCAGAAAGCGCGCGTCACGGTTCTCGGGCTCCTTCTTGAGTACCCGGATCAGCGCCTTTTCAGCATCTTCGAAGCGGTCCACGGAGAGCATGTCCTTGGCCCATTCCAGCTCGTCTTTGACGACCAGCGGCTTGTCGGGCGTGTCGGCCGTGTCTTTGGCGTCGGGCACGTCCTTTTCAGCCGCGCCCGCAGGGGGCGCCTTGGCTCCCTGCTTGGCGGTCAACTTCAAGGCCGCCTCCGGCACGTTGTTGGTCGCGGCCGCCTGCTTGCGCTCCGCGCGCTTGAGCTCCAGCGAGGTGGTGTCGGTCACCGCCACCGTCCGCGCCGTGGCGTTCACATCTTCCAGCATGATCCGGTCTATCTCGGTTTCGCACAGCGCCTTACGGAAGCGGACCGGCGCGAACTCGGCGGTGGAGACCTCCTTCGGGTGCTCTTGCTCGACGCGCGCGATCTCCGTCAAGGCCTTGCGGTACAGTTCGATGGCCTTTTTCGACTCGCCGTCGATATACGTGGTCTGCGCCTGCGACATCAGGTCGTTCGCATCCTTCATCAATACGGAGACTTTGGGCGTCTTCTCTTTACCAAACGCGTCGGCCGGCACGACACTCACGCTCAACAGGACCAAAAATACGAAAAAGGCTCTTTGCACGCTCATAACTGAATACTCCGCTTTGACGGACAGCTTATCACACATCGGATTTGGGCTTCACGCACAAAAAGAGCGGCTCGTCGCGATTCACCCCGAAACGCTGCGCGTCCACATCCGGCAGGCACTCGTCATGCCGCTTCAATTCCAGCGCGAACCCCGCCGCGCGGATACGGTCGAACAGATCCCGCCCGTAGAGCCGGATATGATCCTCCTGCCCATAAAACTCAACCCGCTTCTCGTCCGTGTCGATCTCCGCCGCGTCTTCCAGGGTCTTCGCCAGCCCGGACGCGTACGGGGTCTGCAGGATCGCGGTTCCGCCCGGCTTGAGAACCCTGTAAATCTCGCGCAGCGCCCGCGCGTCGTCCGGCACGTGCTCCAGCACATGGTTGCACAGCACCCAGTCGAAGGTGTCCGCCGCATACGGGATCGCCGTCACATCCATCTTCTCGACACCCTCCCGCGCCGGCACGAGGTCACCTTTCACGTACCGCGCCGGACGGCACGCCTCGATGCGGATCGCCAGCCGCTTCTCGGGCGCGAAGTGCAGGATTGCCGCACCCGCCAGCCGGTCCCAAAAGCCGAGCTTTTCAAAAAACAGGATGAGATGCCGCTCGCGGTCATGGCTGCGGCAGAAAGGGCACCAGAAATTGTCGAAATCGCTCCCCGTCCACTTCACGTTGTGCAGGTAGGCCGAAAAGACGTCCCACCCGCCGCGGTATTTCGAGAACCGGAAAAAAGTTTTTCCGCAGACGCAGCACATCTTCGAACGGCCCAACCCGTTCAGTCCCCGCCGCATCCTGCGCACAAACCCGATATTATCCTGCGTCGGCTGATACAACATGCTTCCCCCTTGAATAGCCTAAAGTGTGCCTCGGCCGCAATTCCGCTGAACCGCAAATTGCCGAACGCTGAACCGCGGAGCTCCGAAGTCGATTCAGCCCTTGGAATCGCGGGTTACTCCATCATGATTCGCAACTCATCATTCGTCAATCTGCAGTTCTCGTCATCACGGCATTCGGTTGTTCGGATAACTGAACCGTGAACCGCTCACCCCCCCAACCCCCCGTTCCCGATGTGCGCCTCGCCCGAATAGACCGGCACGGCCCCCTGCTCGGTCGCCAGCCGCAAAGCGCCGTCTGACAAGATGCCGTCGGCGACGCCGACGACCCTGCGGCCGCCCTGTTCCAGCGTGATGGTCCGGCCGCGCAGCGCGTCGCGCGTCCCGATCGCACCTAACAAAGGCTCGAAACCCTCGGCGCACCAGCGTTCATACAGCGGTTCGAAACGGTTCAGGATCGCCGCCAGCACCACCGCGCGCGAAAAACTCCGGCCGGTCTCGATCCGCAACGAGGTGGCGCGGCCGCGCAGCTCCTCCGGCAGATCCGCGACCGTCAGGTTGACGTTCACGCCGATGCCGGGGATGATGTGGCACACGCAGTCGGTCTCGGCCTGCATCTCGCACAGGATGCCGCACACCTTCTTTTCGCCGATGAGGATGTCGTTTGGCCACTTGATCAGCGGCACGGTCTCCGGCGCAAGGTCAGCCAACGCCTCGGCCACCGCGAGCCCCGCGACCAGCGGCAATGAGGCGGCGCGCCCGGGTTCCACCGCCGGCCGCAGCAGCATCGAGAAATAGAGGTTCAGCCCGGGCGGCGAAAACCAGACGCGCGTCATCCGTCCCCGGCCGGAGGTCTGCGCGCCCGCGGCCACCACCACGCCCTCCTCCGCGCCCGCGAGCGCCAAGGCCGCCACGTCGCGGTTGGTCGACCCCGTCTCCGCCCGATAGCGGCAGTCGCGCCCGATGAGCCGGGTCGTCAGCAGCGGCGCCACCTCGGCCGCGTGCGGCGTGTCCGGCGCGGTCACCAGGCGGTAGCCGCGGCGGGAGCAGGCCTCGATGGCGTATCCGCCCGCGCGCAGCGCTTCGATCTGCTGCCAGACCGCCGCGCGCGAAACGCCCAGGCGCTCGCACATCGCACGGCTCGAAACCTCTCCTCCCGCCGCCTGGCGCAGCGCCTCAAGAATCTGTTCGCTGGTGGTCATGCCGCTGTCACCAGCCCCCGACGCTGCCGCCGCGCAGATACGGGTTGGTCTGTTTCTCCGTCCCGATGGTGGTCTGCGGACCGTGACCGCAGATCACGCGCGTGTCGTCGGGCAGCGCCTTCAGTTTCTTCAGCGACGCGTCCATGGCCGCCTCATCCCCGCCCGGAAGGTCGGTGCGGCCCACCGACCCGGCAAACAGCGTGTCGCCCGCCACCAGCATCCGCTCCTTTTCAAAAAAGAGACACCACCCGCCCGGCGTGTGCCCCGGCGTGTGGATGATGCGGGCGGTCAAGCCGCCGCAGGAGAGCGCATCGCCGTCGCGCTTGTCCGTCACCAGCGAGGCGGGCCGCGGCGTCTGCCGGTACGGCGGCATGACGTTGTAGGACGAAAACGCGAAATCCACATCGTCCGCGTGCATCACCACCGGCACAGGAAACTTCACAAGGATATCCCCCAAGGCCGAGATGTGGTCGAAATGGCAGTGGGTCAGCACCACCAGTCCGGCCTGGAGACCCCGCTTGGCCATGAACCCGAGGACCGCCGCGCTGTCGGCGCCGGGATCCACGATCCACGCCTGCGCCGGATCATCCCACAACACACTGCAATTGGCCTGATAGGGCCCAAGCGGCATCACTTCGTAATTCATGCGGTGTAGAATAAACAACAGGCCCTTCACCGGAAAGCCAAATCGCTCGCGAATCAGGGGGCACGGGCGCATCGCTCAGGCGGATCGATGCCTAATCAGTGCCGAATCACCTTTGGCAGGCTGCGGCCGAGAGTGCGCTCCCCGCCGTCAATGTCCGGCTCCCGATCCACCAGGGTGGCCGTGAAGGGATGCGGGACTCCTTGGCTTTCAGCCGGCTTCGCCAGACGCTCGCGTCCGCTCTTCAAACCTGCACTTCCTCATGGGTTCAAGCCTTCTGTCCGGCCGCGCCTCGGGGGTTCCCGCCCATTCTGTGGCATTGACTTGTCTGCCCGCTTCCAGCTACTATCCGGCCAACGCCTAACGGAGACGACCATGATCATGCAGGATCCCCCTTTCGACAGCGAAGCCGCCAAAAAAGACGCCGAACTCGCCCAGGGGTTTCTGGCGGCGCTGGATTCCACGCTGGAGCTCAAGCGCGACACCCCCGTTGCCAAACGGGAGGAGTCGGAAGCGCTGTTCTACGACTCCCTTGAAGCCCCCAACGAAGAGGAGGAGTGCGAGCTGCTCATCCAGGCGGCGGAGATGGACCCGGGCAATGTCGCGGCCCTGCTGGGCGTGCGGGAGTTCCTGACGCTGAGCGTGAACGAGGAGGTCGAGGCCTTGCGGAAGATCGTGGCCCTCGGCGAGCGGCGCCTGGGCAAAAAGGGCTTCAAAGACCATGCCGGACAGTTCTGGGGCGTCATCGAGACGCGCTCCTACATGCGGGCGCGGGCGCAGCTGGCCGACGCGTTGCGCGAGGCGGGCAAGACCGATGAGGCCATCATCGAATGGGAGGCGCTGCTGGCACTGAATCCGGAGGACAATCAAAGCCTCCGCTACGAACTGCTCGCGGCCTATCTGGCGACTCAGCGGCTGGACGGCGCCGCCCGGCTCTTCGGGGCCTATGACGAGTGCGAGAAGAACACGGTCTTCGCCTGGGGCCGCGTGTTGGAACGGTTTCTGGCGGGCGATGTCCCCGGAGCCGGAGCCGCGCTGGCCGTGGCCCGCAAGCAGAACGGGTACACCGAAGCCTACTTGCTCGGGCACCGCAAACTGCCCAAAACACTGCCCGACGCGTGCAAGCCCGGCAGCAAGGAAGAGTCGGAGTGTTTCGCGGAGTCGCTGATCGCGTCATGGGAGCCCCATACCGCAGCGAAAAAATGGCTGGCCGCCCAGCCCAAGCCCGGCAGCCGCTAAGCGCTCCGTTTAGTGTCCCTCAGATAACGAGACCGTTTTTTACTTTGTGGTTTGAACACGTTCGTAGTACCGCCTTCAGGCGGAATCCCAAAGCATCCCGGTACCGGTTTCCGCCTGAAGGCGGTACTACAAACCCTAGACCGTGTAGCGCCATTTAAGGGACACTACGCTTGGCGCCGCCGAGGCGCCGCGCCTGCTCTTGCCTCCAGTCGTCGCCGAGCTCCTGCACCCGCTTGCCGGTCCACGTTTGCCAGAGCGCCTCGTCATAGCGGCCCTCGCGCGCGGCCGTGTTAAGCTTGCGAACGAGATCCCGGTCGTACCGCCGCGCGACCCACTCCAAAAAGTTGGCGCTGATGCGGTAGCTGGCGTCATAGCGGGCCTTGTCGAAGTTACGCTTCGAAATCTCCGCGCCATGGGTCTGCGGCTCGTAGAGAAACCAGCGGACATAGTCCGCGATCCCTTCGACCACCCACCCCGGCGCGGTGACGGCGTTCGGGTTCGCGCGGACCGCGCGGCCATAGCTCTGCACCACGTGCACCATCTCGTGCACCACCGCGCCGAGCGCCTCGCGCTCAAGTTCGCCGCGGAACCAGACGGCGTTGAGATTGACACCGGCCCCGGCGGCCGAGGCGGGCGTTCCGCCCATATCGCTGCGGAACCGCAGGGCGATCTCGGCGGGCGCCTGGTAACCGTCGCCCGACAGCAGCGCAACGAGTTTGGGATACCACGTTTGCACCACGGGCTTCAACTCCTTCTCGGCCCAGTCCGCCAAGTCGGGGGCGTCAGTCGCGTCGATCGTAAAACGGTATTTCCCGTTCTCGGCCTCGAAACGCGTCTGGATCAGGCGGGTGGCGACAACACCGCTTGTGGCGGCAGGACCGTTCGCGTCGATCACGTCGATCTCGCTGTAAAACGTGTTGCCGAACGGGTCGCGGCTTTCGGTTTGGGAAATGTCGAAAAGCAGGTAACGGTAAGCGCCGATCACACCGCGCTCGGCCGCGAGGGCGACGCCATGCTGGCCGCCGCCGCCTTTCGGACGCGTGTCCACGCGCGCGACCAGCTCCCAACCGCAGGCGATCGGGTCCACGCCCCGCATGGGTTCCGGCTTAAAGCCCTCCGCCCGGCCGGCCGCCGCATACAGCGTGTACACCTGCGGCGCGCGGTCACCCGCATGCCACGAGTAACTGCCGATCCGCTTCACCTCAATGACGCGTCCCAGATCGACCTGCATCCGGCCGCCGGCCGTGCCCGCCTGAAAGAAGAAATTCTTCGTCGGCTGATCTTGACCCGACGGCACCCGTCCGTCGTGGAGCACATCGAGGCCGCCCCCGTTCCGATCCCCGACCCCGTCCACGAGGGTAAAGCGCGCGGCGGTCGCGGCGTCGTTGTCCGCGGGGACAGGCACCGACGTGAAGGTGAAGTTCGCGCCCAGCGCGTTGAACCCCGTCGTGACGGTGACACCGGCGCGCGCGGCCGCCCCAAGGGCCACGGACGCGGCGGCAGAAACCCAAAGCGATCCCAGGCGCATACGCTTTCCCTTCGCGCAGACAACGGCCGAGTCTTCATCCCCGCCCCCCGCGCAGGTATGCGCAGGGCACATTTCCGAATGTGGCGCGCCCATCCTTGGGGGCGCGTCAGATGCCGGACGGCAGGCCAATCCCCTTTGCCCGTCTCACTGGGGTTTGGGGCTCTCGGGTTGGAGCGCCGCCTTGAGCTGCGGCACGGCGCCGCCGATCCGCCGCAGAATGTTTTCCGCATCGCGGAGCGCCTCCTTAGACCCTTCAACCTGCTTCTGCAGCTCGTTGGCGAGTGCGGTTGTCGCGGGCCTCTGGGCGTCCGCCTCCGCCTCCTCCGCTTCGCGAAGCTTGAGAAGCTCCTTGACCAGAGTCTGGACGCTCTGCAGATCATCCTCGATTTTCTTCCGTATCAGCTCCGCGCCGGGCGGCAACATTCCGGCGGGCGCGCACGCAAGGTTCGCGGAGGTGATGAGCTGGGGCTTGTTATCCGCGGCAAGGCTCCAGGCGACCGCGAAATGGTCCCCTTTCTCGCCCTCCCTCATCAGTCCCTTGACATAGTAGCGCTGACCCTTCACGAGCGACACCGGCTTCGATTTGCGCTTGTCCTTGTCCCACTGCCGCTTGCCGCCAGGGGTATCAGCTTTGATACAGATGACGGCTTTGTCCGGGTTTTCGTCCGGGCTCAGCCAGAACTCACCCTGATCGTCAGCCGCGATATAAAAACAGTACTCGCCCGTCTCGGACGGAACCAGATACCCTCGCGCGCGGGCAACGTACTTGTCGCCGCGGTCCGAAGGCGTTTCAAAGTCCTGAATCAGTTCGACCGAGGACGGGGCCGTCTTCGTGGTCACACCCTTTTTGCGCAAGTCGTCCAAAGAGCTGACCGCGACACTGTCCCAGTACTCGACATTCAGCCCCGCCACCAGGCCGGTGACCGAAGCGAAGTCCGACTGAAGCTTGAACGTCTTCTCGGCCAGGCCCGCGACGGCCGCGGCCACGCGGCCCAACTCCGCGCGGGAGGCCTGAATGCGGGGCTGCGCCAGGATCGCTTCGGGCGTGCCGCCCAAAACACGTTCGGCCAAAGGGGTGAGGGTGGAATTGAGGGAGACGGCGCGCTCACGGTATTTGAGCGCCAGCTCGATGCCGCCGTTGGCCTCTTTGCAGAAAACGGCGGCGGCCAGGAACAGGCTGCCCTTCGTGTTGGTGTCTACCGTGGCTTTGGTTAAAACCGCGTTCGCCAGCCGCAACATCTGGTCCGGCGGGACCTTGGACCACGCGACGATGCGGCCGGGCGCAACAGTCACGCCTTCGTCGCTCGCGCCGGTCACATCCGCCTGACCGCCGAACGCGACCCAAACGCCCGGAACCCGCGCACGCGCGAGTTCCGTCTGCACAAAGGCCCTGAGCCGGCCGAGCAGCTCGAACCGCAAGATCGCCGTTTCGACGAGTGCCAGCGCTTCGGGATCGCGCCACGCGGATTTGCCGTCTTTCAGCGCCTGGGCCGCCTGTGCGAAGCGGTAGGCCGCACCGTTGCCCCGCTGCTGCTCAGCCACGGCCGCCTTCGCGGGTGCGAGCGCAGCCTCGCGCGCCTCTCTGGACTTGCGCCGGTCGGCCGAAGCCGCGGGGGGCGCCGCCTGATCCGGGGCCGGCGCGTCCGTCCAAGGTATCAGAAAAGGCGCTTCGATGATGAGGATCTTGTCGGGCTCCAGCCCCAACCACCCGACGGCCAGATAGTCTCCGCCTGAACTTTGCTTCATGAGGGCCTCAAGATAGTAGCGTTTCCCTCCGACCAATTCACACGGGGCCGACCGCTGCTCTGGACGCTCCGACCATTTTTTCCTGGTGCCCGTCGTGAGGGCAACCAGCTTCCGGATGTTCGCGGGCTGGTCGTCCGTGCTGAGCCAGAGCTCACCGCCGTCATCGACGTTGACCACGAACGTGTAGGCGCCCGACTTCGGCGGCACCAGGTAACCGCGCACGCGCACTCCGTAATTCTCGCCGACCCCTTCCGACAGCTCAAACCGGCCGATTTGCACCGTCTTACTGGGTTGCCCCGGGAACGTAGAGGCGGAACGCAGGTTGCCGACTTGCGAGCCGTTGATGTGCTCGTAATACTCGCACAGCAGGCCCTGAGGGCTGCCTATCGCCACGTCGCGCTTGACGGGGTGAGGCTGATAGGGGGCGGGCTTGGCGGGCTGCGGCGCGGCCGCTATGGCCGGGGCCTTCGCGTAGAGCTCCTGGGTCTCGGCCGGCTCGACGGGCTCGAGGGCTTCCGGCGCCTTCGCGGCGGCCGGCAGGGCGGGCTGCACAGCTGCGGCTGGCGGCGCGGTCCGGGCTGCGGCGGCGGGTTTCTTCGCGCCTTTGGAAACAAGGCTGCCGATGACGATCACGGCCACCAGCCCCGCTCCGCCGGCGGCGAAGGCCATCCACTTCGGCCAGCCTTGCGGCTTCTTCGGCGGAGGCGTAAGAGGCTTCTGCGAGGTGGGCGTGTGCACCGCCCCCTTCTGTTGGATTTTCTGGGTGAACCCGCGGTCAATTTTGATGGTAGACATAATGATACTTTTGAACAGGGCCGGCCGCGCTGTGCGCCGCGGCCCCGGTCTTGCCTCGGTTGTAAGACGTCTCCTGAAACGCGCCGTGCTGCAAGGCCGCCTTTATGGTCTGCATCTTACCAATGTTTTCCTCCGCTTACAATACCTCCCGCGCCTGAAACCAGCGCGCGTGCCAGCGCCGCGCCTCGGGCCGCACACGGTCGGGCGCGTCACGCCGCGCCCGACCGTCAATCCAGCGGGTCGAAAGCGCCTTTTCCCGCGTAACAGAGGGGGCACACCCACCCGTCCGGCAACGCTTCGAACGCCACGCCCGGCGCGATCCCGTTCAGCGGATCGCCCTTCTCCGGATCATAGATGTACCCGCAATTCACACAGATCATTTTCATTCACATCCTCCTGGCGGCACGCCGGAACCGTTCACACCGCGAAGTATTTGGCCTGCGGGTGGTGCGCGATGATCGCCGAGGTCGTCTGCTCCGGAACCATCTGCATCGTCTCCGAAAGCGTCACCCCGATCCGCTCCGGGCGGAGCATGCTGAAGACCGGGCGGTGGGCCTCCAGATCGGGGCAGGCCGGATAGCCGAAGCCGAACCGCGAACCCTGATAGCCCTGCGTGACGTAGCCGACCTGATCCGGCGGCTCACACCCCGCGATCCCCAGCTCGCGCCGCATCACCGCGTGCCAGTACTCGGCCAGCGCATCCGTGACCTCCACGCCGAAGCCGTGCAGCATGAGATAGTCGTGGTAGCGGTTCGCCTCATACAGCGCGTGCGCCTCGCGGTCGATCGCCTCGCCGATCGACACCACAAAGAAGCCGGCGACGTCCCCTCCCTCCTCCGCGGATTTGAAGTAGTCCGCGATGCACAGGTGCGGCGACTCGGCCTGCCGCGGGAAACTGAACACGTGCGTGTCGGCCCCGTCTCGCACATGCAGGGCGTCGCCCTCGCTGAAGCAGCGGAAGTACCCGTAGGCGACCTTGGGCCGGATCAGCCCCTCCTCGACCGCGCGCCGCGCCAGTCCGTCATAGATCGGCTGCACCTTCTCCGCGACAAGCTGCTCGTACTCGGCGGCCGACAGCTTGGCGCGGCGATACCCCCAGCGGCCCCGGAACAGGGCCTGCAGGTTCACATAGGGCAACACCAGCGCCGGATCGACCGACTCGACCAGCCGCGCGCCCAGGAAAGGGGGAGCCGGCACCGGATTGTCCCGCGCGATCTCCGCGCCGCGCGTGCCGGGCCGCAGCGCCGCCGCCGTTCCCGTCGCCGACCAGACCGTGGAGACGAGCCGGCCCTCCTCATGGGCGCGCACGGCTTTCAGTCCGGCGAACGCGTCCGGGCAATAGACCACCGGCGCGCCATACTCCGGCACGCACGACTCCGCCACGAACCGCGGCGTCAGCGCGGCGCCGCCCAGCAGGATCGGCTGCGTCAGACCGGCCGCGCGGTACTGCGCAAGGCTGTCCCGCATGACCAGCGCCGACTTCACGAGCAGGCCGCTGAGCCCGATCACGTCCACCTGGTGCGCGCGGGCCTCGGCGATGATCGTCTCGGCCGGCACCTTGATACCCAGGTTGATCACTTTAAAGCCGTTGTTGCTCAGGATGATGTCGACCAGATTCTTGCCGATATCGTGGACATCGCCCTGCACCGTGGCCAGCAGCACGCGCGTCTGCTGACGGACCTCGCCCTTCTCCATCAGCGGCTCCAGCCACGACACGGCCTTCTTCATGACTTCGGCGGACTGCAGGACAAACGGCAGGAGCAGCTCGCCGCGGCCGAACAGTTCGCCCACATGCCGCATGGCCGGAACGAGCAGCTGGTTGATGACGGCCAGCGGCGTCAGCCGCTGCAGGAGCATCGTGAGGTTGTCCTCCAGGCCGTCTTTGCTGCCGTCCACGATCTGCGCATAGACCGCCTTCTCCGCGCTCTCGAAGCCCGCCGCCGGGACGTCTGCCGCGCCGGCCGGCGCGGCCGCCTTGAAGTGATCGATGAAACGCATCAGCGGCTCTTGCGCCTGACCTTCGCCGCGGTCGTACAGCAGATCCAGGCAGACCACGCGGTCCGCCGCCTGAATCCGGGCCAGCGGGATCACCTTGGCGGCATCGATGATCGCCGCGTCCAGCCCCGCCTCGACCGCTTCGTGCAGAAAGACCGAATTGAGGACCCTGCGCGAGGCCGGCGAAAGTCCGAACGAGATGTTGCTCACCCCCAAGACCGTGCCCACGCCCGGCAGGGCCGCCTTGATCTCGCGGATCGCGTCGAGCGTCTGCACGGCGGCGTCGCGCAGGGTCACGTCGCCCGCGCCCACGGTGAAAGTCAGCGCGTCGAACAGAAGATCCGACGGACGCAGCCCGAACTCGCCGACCGCGATGTCGTGGATGCGGCGGGCCGTGGCGACCTTGTCCTCCGCGCGCATGGCCATGCCGCGCTCGTTGATCGTCAGCGCCACCACCGCCGCACCGTACTTTTTGAGCAGCGCGCACACGCGGCGCAGCGTGCGCCCGCCATCCTCGAGGTTGACCGAGTTGACGATGCAGCGGCCGGGGTAGAGCTTCAGGCACGCCTCGATCACCTCGGGCGTGGTGGAGTCGATCATCAGCGGCAGTTTCACGGAGCGCGCAAACAGCGTGACCAGCTCCGTCATGTCATGCAGCTCGTCGCGGCCGGCATAGGCGGCGCACAGGTCGAGCACTTGCGCGCCGCCGGCCTCCTGCACCAGGCCGATCTGCAGGCAGCCCTGATAATCGTCGGCCAGGAGGCGCTCGCGGAACAGCTTGGAGCCGTTCGCGTTGGTGCGCTCGCCGATCAGCAGCGGCGGGATCGGCTGCCGGAGGTCCACCGCCTGATAGAGACTCGCGAGGGCAGGCTTCATGTTTCAATGCTCCTTGCGGCCGGGGTCACACCGCGGAGCGCCGCCACCAGCGCGCGGATGTGCGCCGGGCTTGTGCCGCAGCAGCCTCCGACCACGCTGACCCCGTAGTGCTCGACAAAGTGGCGCATGTGGCGCGCATACTCCGCTGGCGCAAGCGGGTAGACCGTCCGACCGCCCACGACCTCCGGCAGGCCCTGATTCGGCATGCAGGAGATGCGGCCCGGCCATTGCTGCGAAAGGTAGCGGATGTGCGACTCCATGTCCGTCGGGCCGGTCGCGCAGTTCAGCCCCACCGAGAACAGGTCAAAGGGCTCCAGCGTCACGGCGGCGGCGGCGATGTCGGTACCGACCAGCATGGTGCCGGTCCGCTCCAGGGTGACGGACGCCATCACGGGAACGCGCCGCGACACGCGCGCGAACGTTTCTTCGGCGGCCACCAGGCAGCACTTCAGCTGCAGGAGATCCTGACAGGTCTCGAAGACCAGCAGATCCACCCCGCCCTCCAGCAGCGCCTCAATCTGTTCCTGCAGTGCCGCGAAGAGCTCGTCGCGCGAGATGTGCCCCAGCGACGGCAGCTTAGTGGTCGGCCCCACCGAGCCCGCGACGAAACGGCCCGGCAGCCCGGCCATCGCCTGCCGCGCAAGGGCAGCCGCGGCCACATTGATTTCGCGGACGCGGTCTTCCAGGCCGTACTCGGCCAGCACGGTCCGCGACGCGCCGAAGGTGTTGGTCTCCACGACGTGCGCGCCGGCCTCGAAGAAAGACCGGTGGACCTCCACGATCGCCGCGGGCGCCGACACGTTCAAAAACTCGTTGCATCCCTCCCTGCCCTGCCACACCGTTGCCGGCAGGTTCATCGTCTGCAGGGTGGTCCCGCACGCCCCGTCAAAAATCAGCAGGGGGTGATCACATGGCCGCATCTCACTCATCCGCGCTCCTCCTCCAACGTCTCAGCCCCGCAAACCGCCTATAACCCCGCCGCACATGCTCCCTTAGATCGCACGGCCCCTGTACGCGCTAAGCCTTTTTCGGACCGAGATCCGGGCGCTGCCTGCAAACCTCCTCCACGATCCCGGTCATCCCCGCAAAATGCCAACCGTCCAACCGGCAACGCCCGCCCGATTTGAACGTGAGCGTCACGATCCCCTTCTCGTCCCACTTGGACCAATCGATCCGGGCCAGGTCCCCGTACGGCACCGTCCCGCCGCCGAGGCCGCTGCCATACAGTCCCCGCTCGTCCGCGCCGTACCGCTTGCGCGCCTTCAGGCCGAGGCCGAGGAAGGCCCACAGCCCCAAACCCAGCGTGACCGCCGCCTGCACGAACTGCGTCTGCAAATCGTGCGGGCTGTAGACCGGGCCCTCGAACAGCTTCCGCACCCGTTTCGACTGCATCTCATAGAGCGCGGCCTTGTCCGGCTCCGACGCGGGAAGCCTCAGCTCGCCTAACTTTTTGATCAGCTTAGACGGCACCACAAGCCCCTGCCCCTGAAAGGCCGTTCCGATGGGCGACGCGCCGTCGTCCCCACGCTCCACCCACGCCTCCGCCGTCAGATTCGTCCCCAGCAGCGCCGGCCGCACCCGCTCCAGGCTCCGGTTATAGCGCGGCCACGCCACCATGCCGTCGTAGAGCGACCACGCGCACATGCCGACCATCAGCGCGCCGACGCCCAAAATCCGGACCGCGTACTCGTGATTCAGTTTCGCTTCAGCCATCACAACCCCTCACCGTAAGGGCAGGCCTTATGCCCGCCCCCTTACCAAAACCCGTATTGCCGCGACGCGATCACATAGACGCCCAGCAGTAAATTCGTCACGCCGTGCGCCACAGCCGCCGCCCAGATATCGCCGGTGCGCACCGCCAGCCAGCCGTAAACCGCACCCGCCAGCATCCCCGCGAACCAGCGGTCGTGCTCCAGGCCGAACACCGCCACCACCGTCCAGAAGGCCTGCGCGTCGAACGCGCTCAGCGGCACCGTCCAGAACGCGCCTTTTCTGAGCCAGCGGTAGAAGAACCCGCGGAAGAAAAATTCCTCGATCACCGCGATCACACACGCCGACCCCGCCAGCCTCATCAGCGTCAGAGGCCACCCCGCCTGCTCCGGCGAATAGGCCAGCGAGCGGTGCCCGGGCGGCAGCGCGGGAAAGAAATCGGCATCGAAATAGTCCGGCAAGCTCCCCGGCATCAGGATCAGCCAGCGGTGATAGAACTCCTGGAAACCCGGCGCGGCCCGACCGACCCACGGCATTTCGGGCAGGATCCACACCGCCGCCAACGCCACACCCAGGCCCAGCGCCAACGGAAGGTGACGCGTCTGAAGCGCCGCATACGCGCGCCACGGCTTGAGCCACAGAAAGAGTCCGGCGCACGCCACAGCCTTGACCGCGTAGCTCCACGGATAGAGCCCGCGCGGACAAAGCGACGCGGACTCCAGCGCCTGCAGCAGCAGGATCACGCCCACCCACACCGCAAAAGGCGCCACGTGTCCGGCCAGCACTCTCTTATCTGTCTCAACCGTCATGAACTCACGCACCAACCAGCCCTTGCACTCTTGCACTAATGAACTAATGAACTAACGAACTAATGAACTAATGAACTTCCCTACCGGGCTTTCTTCCACTCGTCCAGCTGCTCCTGCGTCGGCGCGGAGACCACCTCGAACAAGTGCCATGCGCCGAACGCCTCGGCAAACAGCAACCGGTCGCCGCCCAGCTCGTAGATGTCCGGGTGTTTCCAGAAGACGCTCTCGGCACGCACCGGACCCACGGGACGCGGAACCAGCACATAGAGGTTCTGCCCCTTATACGCCCGCCGCAACGAGCCGATATGCAAGTCCATGTTCGGCACCAGCCGCTCGCCCGCATAACCGCGCAACAGATCGAGCCCCGCGTAGCCGAGCACGAAGACCCGCCCGTAGGGCGTGCGCGCGTTCACGTAGGCCTCGACCGCTGTGCCGATCTCGTCGCGCGCCGCCGGCGCCGCCGCACGCTCCTTGCCGCCCAGCCACGTGGCGCTCAACCAGACGAAGAGCATGAGCGACAGGGCCAGACGAACCATCGGCTGCCGCAGCCGCGTCAGCGCGATCAGCAGCACGACCAGCGCGCAGACATGCAAAGTGACCGTGTGCCAGCCCACGCTGAAAACGTCCAGGACCTGGGCGCTGGCGATCAGCGCCACCGCGAACGAAACCAACAGCGCCGAGGCCGCGACCGGCCCGGCCCCCGGCTTCACCCCGCGCGCATCGCACACCCAGGTCACGACCAGCGCGGGCACCAGCAGGAGCCCCGGCGCGAAAACCGCCGCCAGGAACAGGCCCGGATGCGGCACCAGGTAACCGAGCGACCGCAGGAAAAAGAACGCGTCACCCAAGATCAGCCGGTTGAGCAACAGCAAAACGCCCACCGTATACACCAGCGGCAAACCGCCCAGCAGCAGCCACGCCTGAAAGCGCACGCGCGTCTCGCGGACACCGCAGGCCGCGAGCGGCAACAGCGCCACGGCCAACCCTGCGGGCCCGAAAACAGGGAACCCGCACAGCATCAGAAAAGCGCCGGACGCGCCCGCCGTCACCACGTCCCGCAGCCGCCGGTAAGCGGCCCAGTCCGCCACCGCCGCCGCGGCCAACAGCATCAGCCCCGCCGTCAGCGCGGTGGCGGTCTGCAAGGCCTGCGGTTGGCGCGACACCGCCATCATACCCGCGATCGCCGCCTGCGCCAGCGCGATGCGCCAGCCCGAGTGCCCGGTCGCCTTCACCGCTTCGCGCACCGCCCAGAACACGAAGAGCCACGCCGCGAAAAAAGCGGCCCACCCTGCCGCCGGCTCCGGCAGCAGCCACGCGAAAGGCAGATAGAACAGCACCGGCAGCGGCGCCACCCAGCACGATCCGAACAGCGCCTGACGCCCCTCGGTCGTGCCCGCGATCAGCTCGCGGCAGATGCCCGCCGCCTGCGCGCCCGGCTCCCACGCGACGTCATGCAGCCGCGCGAAAACCAGCAGGGCCGCCGCCAGCACCACCGGAGTCACGCCGCCCGTCAGCAGCCGCACCAGCCTGTATGTTTTTCTATCCTGGTCCATCCCGAAAACCCCTAACCTATAACCTGTAACCCGTAACCTGTAACCTGTAACCTGTAACGCTTAGCTCTTCTTCACCATGCCGTGCTGCGTCTTCTCCCACACGAACGGGTCGCGGAAAAACTGGATGACCGCCCGCCACCCGCTGTAGCTCATCATCATCCAGTAGAGCGGGGTCAGCAGCGCCCACCACATCAGGCTGTCGGTCTTGCGCTTGCAGCACCCGAGCAGGTTGATGTAGACGAACACGAAGTTGCCGAGAAAGAGGCAGGCCGCGCCCGCCGCGAACACCGGACCCGGGAACAGCTGCGCCACGCCCTCGGGCCGGAACACGAACCACACCAGCGCCATGAGCCAGAAGACGGGGTTCACCAGCACCGAAAAGGTCACGCCGCCGATCAGCAGCTGATAGTGCAGGAAGTTGACGGGGCCGAGCTCCTTGAGCAGCTTCAGCGGGTCGCGCATGTGGACGAACCAGGTCTGGATGTAGCCCTTCTGCCAGCGCGTGCGCTGCTTGATCCAGGACCAGAAGACGCTGCACGCCTCCTCCCACGTCGTGGTCTCCAGCATCCGCGTCGTGTACCCCGCGCGCCCCAGCCGCACGCCCAGGTCGCAGTCCTCGGTCACGTTGTACGCGTCCCACCCCATCAGCTCCTGCAGGATGCGGGTCTTGAAGTGGTTGGAGGTGCCGCCCAGCGGGATCACCGCGCCCAGCGCCGCCAGCCCCGGCAGCTGCAGGTCAAACCACGCCGAGTACTCGGCGGTGAACCAGCGCGTCAGCACGTTCTGCCGCGGGTTGTAGTAGTTCAGCCGCGACTGGACGCAGGCCACGTTCGCGGGCGAAGTCTCGAACGCCAGCACCGCCTTCTTGAGCTGGTCCTTCTCCGGCAGGTCCTCGGCGTCGTAGATCACCAGATACTCGCCCTCCGCCAAGTGCAGGCCGATGTTGCACGCCTTGGGCTTGGTGCGCGGGAACGACGCGGGGATCTCGGTCACGCGGAACCCCGGCGGCATCGTCAGCGCGCGCGCCGCCGCCAGCGTCACCGCGTCGTCCGCCTCCAGCAGGATCTGCACGTCCTTCTTGTCCGCAGGGTAGTCCATCGACGCGAGCGAAGCGACCATCTGCTTGACGGTCTCGGGCTCCTTGTACATCGGCACCAGCACCGAAAAAAGCGGCCACGCGCGCGGCTCCTGCGCGGCGATCTCCTGGGGCGAGAACCTCAGGATGGCGTTCGGCGAGAGCGACGCGCGGATCACCACGAACTTGTAGAGCGTCATGATCACGTAGAACAGCGTGCAGGCCGCGATCAGCCCCCGCGCGGTCTGCTGGGGCCAACACAGGAACGCCACGGCCAGCCCCGCCAGCAGCGCCACGGTCACGGTCTTCTGGGTCCGCGTCATCGGCTGCGACGCGCTCCAGTCCGGACGCCGGTGCGACAGTTCCAACGGATCAACGGACGACGCCGTTTTCGGCGGCGCCTGCTGTGGGTCATTCACAACACTCATGAAAACGTCATCCTTCCCCCATTTACAATCTCGGCGGAACTATAGCATAACACCCAGTGGCTGACAAACGCTCAACACGCCTCTTTACGCGCCCGGGCGCGCGCGTTTTCATGTCGGACCTCACCCGTTTTCTCCCGCCCTCCGGGCCCCCGCGTCCCCGCGTACGATTCACCCTCCGTCCGCGCAAAGCGGTTGACGCCCCGCGCGGTTCTGTGTACTGTTGGCCCCTGTTTTCACGACGCCCTATGCTTCCACACATCACATTCCCCCCCGAGCTGCCCATCACCGCACACGCCGACGCCATCGCGGCGGCGCTGCGCAACCACCAGGTGATCATCGTCTGCGGCGACACCGGCTCGGGCAAGACCACGCAGCTGCCCAAGATCGCGCTCAAGGCCGGCCGCGGCCGGCGCGGCCTGATCGGCTGCACCCAGCCGCGCCGCCTCGCCGCGCTCGCCATGGCGCGCCGCGTGGCCGAGGAGTTCGGCCAGGAGCCCGGCGGCTTCGTCGGCTACCAGCACCGCTTCGACAAGAAGCTCTCGCCCGACACCGTGGTCAAGTTCATGACCGACGGCATCCTGCTTGCCGAGACGCGCCACGACCGCCTCTTCCGCGCCTATGACACGATCATCATCGACGAGGCCCACGAGCGCTCGCTGAACATCGACTTCCTGCTCGGCATCCTCAAGCGCGTGCTGCACCGCCGCCTGGACCTGAAGATCATCATCAGCTCCGCCACCCTCGACGTGGAGCGCTTCTCCGCCTTCTTCGACGGCGCCCCCATCCTCGCCGTGCCCGGCCGCCTCTACCCCATCGAGACGCGCTGGCGCCCCGCCGACGAGAGCGACGACCCCGACCTGCCGCGCCAGATCGCCAACGCCTGCGACGAGCTCATCGCCGAGGGCCCCGGCGACATCCTCGTCTTCCTCCCCGGCGAACGCGACATCCGCGACGCCACCGAGACCCTCACCGGCCGGCGCCTGCCGCACACCGAGATCATCCCCCTCATGGCCTCGCTGACCGCCGGCGAGCAGCAGCGCGCCTTCAAGCTCTCGTCCAACCGCCGCATCATCCTTTCCACCAACGTCGCCGAAACCTCGATCACCCTGCCCGGCATCCGCTACGTGATCGACTCCGGCCTCGTGCGCCTCAGCCGCTACAACGCCCGCACGCAGGTGCAGCGCCTCCAGATCGAGCCGGTCTCGCAGGCCAGCGCCAACCAGCGCAAAGGCCGCTGCGGCCGCATCGCGGCCGGCATCTGCATCCGGCTCTTCGGCGAGGACGACTTCAAAAAGCGCGACGAGTACACGCCGCCCGAGATCCTGCGCGCCAGCCTCGCGGGCGTGATCCTCACCATGCTCGACCTCAAGCTCGGCGAGATCGAGACCTTCCCCTTCATCGACCCGCCCTCCTCCGCCATGATCCGCGAGGGCTACCGCGAGCTCGACATGATCGGCGCGATCGAGGACGTCCCGGCGCTTCTCGAACCGCTGACCGCCGTCCTCCGTCCCCCGTCCTCGGCCCTCAATCCTCCGGAAGCCTCCCCCTTCCGCCTCACCCCCCTCGGCCGGCAGCTCGCGCGCCTGCCGCTCGAGCCCGCGCTCGCCCGCATCCTCTTCGCCGCGCACCACGAGAAGGTTTTGGCCGACACCCTGATCGTCGTGGCCGCGCTGGAGTGCGACGACCCGCGCCGCCGCCCCATCGAGAAGCAGGCCGAGGCCGACAAGCTCCACGCGCGCTTCCTCTCCCCCGTCTCCGACTTCGCCGCGATCATCCGCCTCTGGCGCTGGTACCGCGAGCAGACCGCCGCCGCCTCGCAGTCGGCCGCGCGCCGCCTCTGCAAGGACAACTTCCTCTCCTACCCGCGCATCCGCGACTGGATCGACCTGCGCGACCAGCTCGAGCGCCTCTGCAAGGAGCTGCAGCTCGACGTCACCTCCTCCAGCGGCGGCGACGCGGGCCTGCACCGCGCCCTGCTGACCGGCCTGCTCGCCAACATCGGCAAGCGCGACCCCGAGGCCAACGACTACCGCGGCGGACGGGGCATCCGCTTCGCGATCTTTCCCGGCTCCGGCCTCGCCAAGCTCAAGGAGCCGAAGCCCGTGGTCAGAGGGCAGAGGCCGGAGGCCGGAGCGCAGGCCTCCGAGCGCTCCAGCCGGCCTCCGTCCTCCGACCACAGGCCGCAATCCCTCTCCCGCGAATGGATCATGACCGGCGAGCTGGTGGAGACCGCGCGCCTCTACGCGCGCCAGGCCGCCTGCATCGATCCGGAGTGGATCGAGCCCATTGCCAAGCGCCTCTGCAAATACAGCTACCACTCGGCCTGGTGGGACCCGGCGCGCGGCTTCGTGCGCGTCAAGGAGAAGGTCACGCTCTTCGGCCTCGTGCTGGTCGAGGCCCGCACGCGCGACTACAGCCACATCAACCCCGACGAGGCGCGCGCCATCTTCATCCGCGAAGGGCTCGTGGCCGGCGCCTTCCCGGCGCCCCTGCCGCCCTTCCTGAGCGCGAACCTGGCGCGCATCCGCAACTTGCTCGCGGCCGAGGAGAAGACGCGCCAGCACGGCGCGCTCTTCGACCCCGAGGCCGCCTTCGCCTTCTACGACACGCGGCTGCCGCCCGGCCTCTGCAGCGCCTCCGACCTGCGCCAGTGGCTCAAAGGACATTTAGGAGTTAGGAAGGAGGAGTTAGGAGTTGGAGAGACGCAGCCCAGCAATCACGACCATTCAATTCCTAAATCCTCACTCCTAAATCCTAATTCGCTCCTGATGGCGGACGCCGACCTGCCGCCCGTGCGCGACCTCGGCCACGACTTCCCGGACGCGATCACCCTCAGCGGCAACCGCCTGGCCCTGACCTACCGCCACGCGCAGGGCGAGCCGGACGACGGCATCACCTGCACGGTCCCCGCCACGCTCCTGCCGCTGGCCGCGGCCTGGCGCAGCGACTGGCTCGTGCCCGGCTCGCTGGACGAGAAGCTGCGCTGGATGATCAACGTGCTGCCCACCAAGTTCCGCCGCCTGCTGCTGCCGGTCGACGAGACCCTCGCCATGTGCCGCTCGAAAATGACGCCCGGCCGCGGCGCGCTGACCGAGGCCTTCTCCGACGCGCTCTACGCCGCGCGCGGCGTGCGCGTGCCGCCCGAGACCTGGAAAGAGGATTCCATACCGGACCACCTGCGCCTGCGCTTCGTGGCGGTGGACGCGGACGGACGCGAGCTGGGCAGCGGGCGCAACATCGCGCCGCTGGTCAAGCTCTTCAGCGCGCGCGTGACCGAGGCGGCCGCCGCCGAACGCGCCGCCAGCCCGTGGCAGAAGGACGGACTCACGCGCTGGGATTTCGGCCCGCTACCGCCGCAGGTCGACGTGGGCAAGGCGGGCTGGCCGATCATCAATTATCCCGCGCTCGTCGACGCCAAGACCTCGGTGTCGCTCCGCCTCTTTGCCGACGCCGGCGCCGCTGCCGCCGCGCACGAGAAGGGACTCTGCCGCCTCTTCGCACTGACCCTCGGCAAGGAGTGGAAACGCTTCATGCAACCGACCTCGCTGCCGCGCCCGGTGGCGCTGCACGTCAAGCAGCTCGAGATGTCCGCCGAGTCGCTGGGCGCGGAGATCGGCAACGCCACGCTGCGCGAGACCTTCACGGAGAACAAGCCCGTCATCCGCGACGAGCAGAGTTTCGAGGAACGCCTGATCGCCGAGCACGGCCGGATCAACAGCGTGCACACCGCGCGCACGCGGCTGGTGGTCGCGGCGCTGCAGGCGGCGGGGGAGCTGGAGAGCCTGCTGCTGAAGACGCCCCTGCCGCAGCCGACGGTGGACGACCTCTCCGAGCAGCTCGCCTGGCTGGTCTTCCCCGGCTTCGCCGAGGCGGTGACCAGCGCGCAGCTCCAGCACTATCCGCGCTATCTGGAGGCCGGTCGCATCCGCATCCAGCGCGCCCAGGGCAATCCCGCGGGCGACCTGCGCAAGCTCGCCGAGGTCCAGCCCGTGTGGCAGCGCTACATGCAGCACACCGCGCTGGCCGAGCCGCCGCGCCACGACCGGGAGCTGCTCGCCCAGTACCGCTGGCTGGTGGAGGAGTTCCGCGTCTCGCTCTTCGCGCAGGAGCTGCGCACACCCGTGCCCGTCTCCGCCAAACGCCTCGACGCCCTCTGGCAACAGGTCCTGCTGCCCTAGCAGGTCCCGGAACGCTCGGCGCCCAGCGCCGTGCCACGCGCATCAATGATTTAGACTCAGGTCGTCCGGCCGTGGTGAAGGGCAGGGCGAGCCCTCCGCAGCCGCCCCCTGCCGGTCAACGGCGGCGCAGGAGCGCGCGCCCTACCGAATAAAATCCAAATCATTTCATCGGCCGTATGATTCCTATTTCCCCCGCTCGTAGGTGCCGACCAACTCGGCCTTGGCCAGGATGTGTCCAGCCATGGCCTTTTCGAGCTTGGCCTTGGTCGGGATGCCCAGATCGGAGAGCACCGCATCCAGCGCGTAGAGCGTGTGAAAATAGCGATGCCTGCCGACGGGCGGCATCGGGCCGCCGTAGCCCGTGCGTTTCCAGTCGTTCAGGCCTTCCAGCGTGCCGGCGGGCAGGTCAGAGGACTTGACGGCCTGCGGCAGGCTGACGGTGCCTGGCGGCAGATTGTAGAGCACCCAGTGCACCCAGGTCATCTTGGGCGCCCGAGGGTCCGGCGCGTCGGGGTCATCCACAATCAGGACCAGGCTCTTGGCCGCGGCGGGCACGCCTGTCCACGCGAGCGGCGGCGAGAGATCCCGCCCTTCGCCGGTGTAGAGCGCAGGAATCTTTCCGTTCGGACCGAATGCGGCAGAAGTCAGAGTCATGGCCACCTCCAGCTGGTTGGTTGCGTTCTTCGCACACCCGAAGTTTGCGGCGACGCAAACCCCAAAAAACAGAGGCCAACGCCATCGCTTAAGCCAAAAGCTCATAGGCACCTCCTTGATCATTGTCCAGATTCAGCTGAAAGTGTGGCACCTCGCTTTAAGAACGTCAAGCCCGCTCGCTCCGACATGCCCCGCCGCAGCATATACGAATCCCCATGCGCAAGGATGCGCATGGCACATTCGAGGATGTGGCACGCCCATCCCCGGGCGAGTGCTTAGAAGCGCTGCTTGTCCGCCAGCAGGCGTGCGCGCAGGCGCGGGTAGTCGATCTCCTGGACGGCCTTGCCCTCGTCGATCGCCTGCGCCGCGGCCGTGGCCGCGCTCTGGCCGAGGATCATGAAAACCGGCTCCATGCGGATCGAGCCGAAGGCGATGTGCGAGCTCGACACACACACCGGCACCAGCAGGTTCTGACACTCCGTCTTTTTCGGCAGGATCGAGCCGTACGAAATGCGGTATGGCCCCTTCGCCGACACGCCCACGTCGCCCTCGTTCTGCACAAAGCCGTCCGGCGTGATATAGCGCTGGCAGTTGTGCGAGTCGAGCGTGTAAGAGCCCATGCCCACGGGGTCCTCGACCGCCGTCTTGTTGAGCGTGTCGTGCTCGGTCATGACATGCTGGCCGATCATGCGGCGCGCCTCGCGCACGTAAATCTGATGCGGCCAGTGGCCGTTGTCGGTGAATTCGTCCGCCGCCAAGCCCCACTGCGCCATCTCCTCGCGGATGAAAGCCGGCACGCGCGGATCGTTCGCCACGAAGTAGTAGTAGCCCTTCTGGTAGTTCTCGTGCGCCCGGATGATCGCGCGCCGCTGCGCGTAGGAGGCCTCGGGATAGTCGTAGTTCATGCCGATGAAATCGGAGCTGAACGCGCCGTGGTTGTTGGTGTCGGTCTTGAGGTTCGGGATCAGGTCGAACTTCTCGAAGAAGTCCTTGCGGCCCGTGAGCAGGTCGCGCAGCAGCAGTTCGTAATTGGCCGGATCGTAGCCTTCCGGTTTCGGGAACGGCACGCGGTTCGGCGCGTGCCTCGTCAGGCAGGTGCGGAAACAGTAGGCCTGCACGCGGCGGTCGCCCTCGCCGGTCTGGCCCGGCGGCTCGGCCGAGACATACGGCAGCACGCCGCTTTTCGGGTCGCCCGCGATTTTATAAGGCGAGACCGGCGACATGAAGTAATGGCGGTGGTGCTTGTACGCCTCCAGCTGGACGCCGTTGTAGGCCTCGCCGTAGACGCTGTTCGCCTCGCGCCCCACGTGATAGGAGACCCCCGCGGACGCCATCAGATCGCCCTCGTAGGTCGCGTCGATGAAGACCTTGGCCTTGAAGATCCGGCCGCTCAGCATCGTGACGGAGACGATGCGTCCCGCCTGCTTGACCACGCCCTTGTCGCGGTCCAGCCACTCGTTGCGGCAGACCGGAACCTTGTGCTCCCGCAGCCATTCGTTGAAGAGCCGCTCGGCCACATGCGGCTCGAAGGTCCACATGGTCTGCTCGCTGTCCACCCGCGCGCGGCTGCCCTGGCCCTCGTTGCTGAACTCGCCGTTCTTCTGCCAGCGCCACGCCTCCGGACTGTTGTAGTGCCGGTAGATTTTCGTGTAGAACTCGCGCGCCATACCGCCCACCGCCTTGGTGTTGCCGGAGTCGGTGTAGCCGAGACCGCCGGAGCTGAGTCCGCCGAGGTGCGTGTCCGGACTGACCAAGATGACCGACTTGCCCAGCCGGGCGGCCTGCACCGCGGCCACCACGCCCGCCGAAGTGCCGCCGTACACCACCACGTCCGCCTCATACGCCGACGGCGCCGCCAGCCGGCATCCGGTCAACACGCTCAACACCGCCAACCCCATCCAACGACATGCCTTCATCGGTTAACCTTTATTCATTCTTTGAACTGTCATTCTTACGGTAGGGCCGCTCCCCCGAAGCGGCCGCAGGACGAGCCTTTGCGGACGGTTCGGGGAACCGTCCCTACCACTCTCTTTCCGCCCACCTATTTCTTCGCGGCCCAGATCACCGCGTTCGCCATGATCTTGCGGATCTCCGGCTGGAAGAAGATCGGGTTGGTCTCGTGCCCGTCCTGGAAGTAGAAATAGTTGGCCTTGCCCACGGTCCAGCAGTACCCCTGGATGCTCTCCTCTTTCACGCCGTCCTTATGGATATGCGTGCCGCCGAACGGCGTCACCGCGGCCGGAGGCGCCGCGTAAGGGTCGCTGTAACGCTCGTCGTTCGCGATGGTGAACTCTTTGGCCACGCCTTTGGCGATGGGATGGTCGGCCGCCGTGACCTTGATCACGGTCTCCTTGTTGTCGCCCTTATACGCCGCGAACGAGCAGGGCGTGCCCATCAGCCGCTTGTTGGGCTTGGAGAAGTGCGCGGAGTGCAGCGCGATGAAGCCCATGCCCTCTTCCTTGACGCGCTTCTCGATCTTGCTGACGAGCTCGTCCTTCACCTCGCCATGTTTCTTATGGCCCCACCAGACCAGCACGTCGGCCTTGGCGAGCAGCGCGTCCGGCAGCCCCTGTTCGGGATCGCCGAGGGACGCCACCACCACGTCCCAGTCTTTCATCTCGTCCGACGCGCGCAAGCCTTCGGCGATCGCGCCGTTGATATCGTTCGGATAGACATTCTTGGGCGCCGTCCCCTCGGACCACACCACGACCGTTTTTTTCGGCGCCGCCATAGCGCAGACCGCCACCCCGAGCACCAAAGCCGCCATCATCGCCTGTTTCATCATGTGTCCTTTTTGTGTTTAATCCGCCAGATACCGCTCATTCCCATTTCCACGGAAACTCTGCATTGCGCGTGTGCATCGTCGCGAACGCCCGCCGCGCCGCCGCCACGAAGGCGGGCTGCGCAGCCGCGATGTTCGTCGTCTCAGACGGATCAGCCGCAAGGTCATAGACCTCGACCGGCCCGTCCGGGGCCCTGTTGACGTTCAGCTGCACCGCCTTCAGGTCGCCCTTCACATACGCGCGCTTGCCGCCCTGCTCGTGAAACTCCCAGTAGAGGCCGGCATGCTTCGGCTGGTCCCCCCGGCCCAGCAGGGCCGGCACGAAACTGATGCCGTCCGTGGCGGGCGCGGCCTCCGCGCCCGTCAGCTCGCACACGGTCGGCATCAGGTCCCAGAAAGCGGAAACATGCGCGCTCGCGCTGCCGGGCCGGATCTTGCCCGGCCAGCGCGCCAACAGCGGCGTGCGGATGCCGCCCTCGTAGAGATCGCGCTTGTAGCCGCGCAGCCCGCCGCTGCTGTTCCAGAAATCGGGCCGGTGCCCGCCCTCCTGGTGCGGCCCGTTGTCACTCGCGAAGAGCACCAGCGTGTCGTTGTCGATGTCCAGCTCCCTCAGCAGCGCCAGCAGCGCGCCCACCTGCCGGTCGAGCACCCCCACCATCGCGGGAAAGGCCGAGGCCGGGCTCGCGTCCTCGCGCGTCTTGTCGTAGCGCGCCTGCGTGCCTTCGAACTCGGGGAACTGCTTGCGGAACGGCGCGTGGAGCTCGGGCGGCACGGACATGGCCGCGTGCGGCAGGGTGACCGTCAGCCAGACGAAGAACGGCGCCTTCCCGGCATGGGCGCGGATAAACGCCTCGGACTCGGCCTGGATCAGCGGAGGCGAATAGGTTTGGCCGTCGAGCTTCACTTCCGCGCGGTCGCGCCAGAGGCGCGCCGGATAGTACGAGTGGGCTTCGGTCTGGCAGTTGTACCCGAAGAAGGTGTCGAACCCGACGTTCACCGGGTCGCCCTCCGAGCCGGGAAACCCCAGGCCCCACTTGCCGAAACAGCCGGTGGCGTAGCCGGCCTGCTTGAGACAGCGCGCCAGCGTCGCGGTGCCTTGCGGCAGCGGCGCCTGGCCGTCGCCGACCTGCTTGTTGCCGCGGATCGGCGTATGCCCCGTGTGCTGGCCGGTCATGACCGTGGAGCGCGACGGCGCGCAGACCGTGCAGCCGCAGTAGTGGCGCGTGAACGACATGCCTTCGGCGGCCAGGCGGTCGATGTTGGGGGTGGCGAACTTTTTCTGGCCGTAACACGACAGATCGCCGTAGCCCAGATCATCCGCCAAAATGAAAATCACGTTGGGACGGCGGGGCGGCGCTTCGGCGGCCGCAGCCCCGCATCCCAGCGCCATCCAGACCAAACCCGCCCCCGTGAGCTCACGCAAAAATTCCCGCCTTTGAAATGCGCGCATGATTCCCCCTCTACGTGCGCGCATTGTAAAGAATAATGCACAGCAACGTCAACGGAGATCAGCGCGTCAATCCGCCCGCGAACTCGAGCGCCAGCAGCGCGTAGGAGGTGGCCAGGACCGGATCGTTCTCCCACCAGCGGTTGTTGGCGTTGGCCCACGAGCCGTCAGGCTTCTGCAGGGAGGCGATCTTCCGCACGACCTCCTCACGCCAGCGGATCTCTTCCGCGGTGCCGTGCTTGGGCAGCGCGTCCAGTCCAGCCGCGCTCAGCGCCCGCGCCATGACATTGAAGTAAAAATAGAGGCCCTGCTGGCCCTGGCCCGGGTTCTCCTCCAACGTCCAGAAACGCGAGCCGTAATCGACCGCGGAACGCACGCGCGGATCGTTCTTCTCCAGATGCGCATGGACCATCGACAGCAGCCCCGCGTACGTCATGCTGCCATAGGCGCGCAGCATCACGCGCCCGCTGCTGTTGGTCGTTGCGCCGCCCTTGGGGTCTTCCGTGTTGTAGGCGAAGCCGCCGGCGGTCTCACCCTCCTTGTTCTGCATCTGCTCCACATATTTGAGCGCCGCGTCCCAGTTGACGTCCGCCTTCTTCTCGCCCGCCGGGCGCAGGTCCTCCACACTCTGCGTGCGCCGCATCGCGTCCAGCGAGTAGTGGGTGTTGTTCAGGTCCGCATAAGCCCGCTGCGTGTCTTTGTCATAGCCGAACCCGCCGGCGTGCGAATCCTCGCCGAGGTGTTGCGAAGAGGCGATGTAGGAACGCGCCTTCAGGATCGCCGGCACGGCCGCGGGCTTGCCGCTCGCCTGCAGCGCCATCACGCCGATCGAGGTGTTGTAGTTGCCGAGGCCGCCGCCCTTGCGGTTCGGCACCGGCACGTAGATCCCGCCGTCCGGCTGCTGCTTCGAAAGGAGAAAAGCCACCGCCTTGTCCGACTCGGGAGCGTAGGCTTTCTCGCCCGAGGCCGCCAGCGCCCAAAGCGGCAGCGCGGTCAAGGCGGGCATGCCCTCGTCCGACCACGCGCCGCTCGGCTTCTGCTGCGTCTTCAGCCACGCCAGCCCCTTGTTCACCGAAGCCCGGGCCTCCTGCAGCAGCGCCGCCGAGACGCCCTGCGCCTGCACGCCCGCCGCCGCGAAGCCGGCCGCCACCACCACCGCCATCACATATTTTTTCATGCGTTCAGCCCTCGCTCTGTTGTGACTTTTGAGAGAATAATGTTACTAAAACCGGTACTCGGCCGACAGGATAAAGTTGCGGCCCGGCTCGTTGCTGCCCGAGCCGTGGATGCGGTAATCCTTGTCCCACACGTTCTCGACCGCCGCCACGAATGACAGATTCTGCTTCAGGCGCCAACCGCACCGCAGGTCCGTCACCGCGTAGCCCGGCGTGCCTCCCGGCGGAATGCGCTGCGTGTCGGTCTTGTCGGCCGCCGTCAGCCGGTCCTCGTTATCCGTGACCCGCTCGGCCGCCTCGGCCCAGAAGCGGCGGCTCTCGCTCTCCCAGCGCAGCGCCGTGTAGGCGGTCAGCGGCATGGTGCGCACCGGCTCGCTGATCTTCGTGCCGTCCGCGGCGTCGTAGTCGGTGTAGCCCTCCATCCACGTGAAGCCCGTGCGCGAGAGCCACTGCTTGGACAGCCGCACCTGCAGTTCGCTCTCGAAACCGTGCACATAGCCGTCGCCGCCGTTGATCTTGGTGTAGGTGCCGTCCATCGCCGCCTGCCGGATGATCAGATCGTTGATGCGCGTGTAGAAATAGGCCGCATGCCACGCCACGGGGTCTGCGGTGACGCGCGTGCCGAGCTCGCCGCACAGGAACTTCTCGGGGTCGAGGTCGGTCGCGGGCGTCTCAATGTCCGAACTGCGGCTGACGTCGAAACGCGTCAGGTCCGAAAGCCCCGGCGCGCGGTAGGCCTGCGAAACGGAGGCGTACAGCAGCCAGAGGTCATCGATCACCTGGTAAGCCAGACGGGCATTGCTGGAGAGGTCAAACCAGTCGGCGTCCATGGAGGCGGGCGTGTGCGGCTTGGTGCTGAAGTCCTCGTAGCGCCCGATATCCGCCCGCGCATAGGTGGCGCGGCTGCCCAGCGTCAGCTCCCAGCGGTCCGACAGTTTCACGCGGTCCTGCACGTAGAGCGCCGCCGTGTGGTACGCCGAGTTGTCCGCCACCGGACCCTGAATGCCCACGGACTTGAGGGAGCCGTCGGCCCTGTAATTCTTACGGAAGCTGTCGATGCCGTCATGGATGTACTCCACTCCGTAGGCCCACGTGCCGAGATCCGTTTCCTTGATCAGGTCCGCCGTCGTGCCCCACGTCTGGACATCGAAGCCGTCGACCGTCTCGCTCCTGTCTTTCTTGACCACGTCCTTGGTCTCTTCCTGACGCTGGAAGTAAAGGGTGGTCTGCATCTCGTCGTACAGCAGGGTCTCTTCGCGGTCGATGAAGCGCAGATAGGTCAGCGACCGGTCCTGGTCAAAGGTATGGACGGGCTCCGTGCCCACCGCCGTCCCGTGCCATGAAATTCCGTAGGGGGTCCGGTGCGTGCGCCAGACATCGTCCTGATCGACGCTCTGGTGCGCGAAGATCAGTTCGCGGTCGCCCTTCAGCGCGACCCGCACTTTGGCGTCGGTGTCCATCTCGTCGTAGCCGGTCTTGCGCTGCCGCCCGACGTGCTTGCCACCCTGCAGGTCGCCGTAATCCTTATAGGTCACCCCGAACAGCCCGGCCCACTGCTCCGTGCCGTACTCGCCCTCGGCGCGGCCGGTCACTGACCGCTCGGCCGACGCCACGCGCGACGCCAGCCGCCCGCCCCAGACATCCCCGCCGCCCTCGGGCGCATACTCCGGCAGGCGCGTGAAGCTCTGCAGGGTGCCGCCCACCGCGTCCGAACCATACAGCACCGAACCGGGGCCCTCCAGCAGTTCCAGCGAGTCGAGCGAGTAGCTGTCGACCGTGTTCCAGTACTGGTTCGCGCCCTCGCGGAAAACGGGCGAGTTGAGCCGGATGCCGTCCACCAGCATCAGCGTCCGGAAACCGGTGAACCCGCGGATGTAGGGCGAACCCTGCCCGTTGGAGGTCTTCTGCACCATCACGCCCGGCGTCATGTCCAAGGCTTCGGGCAACGTCCGCGTCTGGTTTTCAAACAGCTCGTCCGACGTTATCTTCACGACGGAGGCGGCGACTTTGTTCACCGGCTCAGCGACCCGCGACGCGGTCACGACCACCGGCGGCAGGTTGGTCACCCCGCCCGCACCCGCCGACCCGCACAGCCCGGCGACAACAAGAAACGGTCCGATTTTATTCATGATGCCCGTTTAAACGCGGACGGCGCCGGAGCGGTTCACAGAAAAAGAAAAAAATCGTCGCGGCAAGCCGCCCCGGGCGCGCGGGCCGCCCGCCTCAGAGCGGATCGACCAGACGCGCCGACAGCCCGGCCAGGGCCTCGCCGTCCAGCACGAACAGCACATCCAGCCCGCGCACCATCGCGAAGCGTTTGCCCGACCCCGCCTCCTTGCCGACCAGCACCGTCTTGCGGACGGCATCCGCCGCCTCCACGTCCACGCTCACCTCCAGCCACGGCACGCGCAACCCGTAGGTATCGAGCTCATCGGGGGTCAGACCCAGTTTTTCAATCCGGTCGGCTTTGAGCGACGCCAGCCGCGCCAGCAACGCGTCCAGACGCTCTTTCGAGACCTGGCCCGACAGTCCCTCGCCCAGACGCCAGACGGCGCCGTCTTTCTCGCGCTGCAGCGTCTCACCCGCCCCCTCGCCCCGCCTGACGGTGATGCGCCGCACGCTTTTGGGCTGCAGCGCCAGCACCGTCTTGTCACGCAGGCCCAGCAGCCCGGCCATGCTGACCAAGGCGGGCGGCATATTGCTGCTCGCCACGCGGAAGACGGTCGGCGCATTCGTGAACGTCACGCGGTAATAGGCGCCCGCCGCATCGTCCGGCGCGACCGCGAACCGCCACGACGCCTGCTCAGAAAACAGTTCCACATGGCTGAGCGGCCCATTCTGCCCGGACCGCACGCGCCGCGCTTCACTCGATGAGCCCTCATCGATCGTCTCGGCGTTCAGCCGCAGCAGCCGCTCCACCGTATCCCTCACCACCGTCTGATCCGCCACGTCCGCCACCGGAGCGTCCAGGCGCCACTGGGAGTTGGTCTGCGAAAGCACAAACAGCAGGTCCCCGAAATAGACCTGCAGGCGCCGCACGCTGCCCGGCATCTCGTAGAACAGCCGGGTGTCGCGCAGGTCGGACGGCAAGGGCTGAAAAGCCTCCGTCACCGCGTTCGAGACCGCGCCGATCGCCTCCCCTCCCGGCAAAAGGACATACGTCAAGCCGTCGGCGTTGTCCAGCGTCCGCCCGAACACGATCTTCACGGGAGGCTCCGCACCCGACTCCTGCAGCTGGATCTGCAGGCCGGTGTCCGCGCCGAAGCCGTACAGGCTCAGACGCGTCTTAATCGCCGTCTCCGTCTCCGCGACGTCCATCACGTTCGAGACCGTCGGCCACATGAAGCGCTCGACACGGGCGGCGTACAAAGCGTCCAGCAACCCTTCCACTTTCGAGTCAGAAGCGGGCGCGGAAGCGGGTTGCACCAGACGCCACGTCCCGGTCTCTTTGGAAAGCTTGATGAAGGGACGTCCCGGCACCCGCAGCTCGACCGTACGCAGAAGCGCGCGGTCGCCGTACGCCACTTTGCGGGAGCGGATATCGTCCGCCGTGCGGGGCAGCACGTTGTACAGGCCCGCCGGCACGACCAAAATCTGCTCCATCTGGTTCATGCGCAGATAAACATCGGCACCCAGCGGAGAGAAAGCGCCGAAAAAAAACTCGTCGCACCGCTGCGGCCCGCTCAGGGTCACATGCGTGTGCGCGGGATACAGGCCGAACTCCTTGAGCGAAAGCTCGCGGCGGCGCAGCTCCTGGAAGCTGAGCGCGTCCGTCACGCGGGCGGTCTCAAACGCGTCCAGCAGGCGCGACACGGCCCCCTGATCGACCCGGGCCGTAAAGGGGGCCGCCAGCTCCCAGCGCCCCCCCTGCCGGCGCAACCCGATGCGCGTGTCGCCCCGCTCGACGGTCACCGTGTCGACCGCCTCCATCGGATGCTCGAGCAGCACCATCCTGGCCTTGCTCTGCGCGGGGAAAAACCGCACGCGCCGCTGCACGCCCCACAGCAGCAGCGCGCACACGGCGATGCCGCTCAGCAGAAAAATGATGATCCGACGATTTCCCATAGGCTCCACTCACCGCCGCATGCGCAGCGACACCAGACTGAACAACAGGAACACGCACCCCGGCACAGCCACCGCTGACCAGATCATGAAAACCACCCATTGGCGACGCGCGAAGCCCGTCACCAGCGTGGCGTCGCCGCCCAGCGACGGCGCGGTGCCCGTCTCGACCCCCGCCAGCCACGCGACGGCGTTCATGAACAGGTCGCGGTTCGCGTTCGCGCGCGTGGCCAGCGCCCCGTTCATCACGAAATCGGCCTCGCCGATCACACACACGCGCGTCGGCTTGAAGGCCACGTCCTTCGCCACATTTCCGCCGCGTTCGGAGACCGCCGCCACCGCAACGGGCCCCTGCAGTTCGCTCTGCCGGTCAAAATGGCGCGGGAACACATCCGGCTGCGACTCGCCCCACCCCTCCGCGTCGGTCTGCGCCAGCAGGGTCACCTTCGGCCGGTCCGCACCCACCGCCACCATCGGATCCGTCACCGCCTCCAGACACGTCGCGTACCCGAACACCACCGAGGCGTTGTTCAGGTTGCGCGTGACGACATGATCGGCGAACGACGTGATCACGACCTCTTGGCCGGAAAGCGTCTTGGCGCTCGCCGCGATGAAGGGCGTCAAGCGGATGCCCCACTTCTCCAGCACCTTCTCCAAGCCGGTCGTCACGTGCGGCGCCACCAGAACCAGCAGCCGCCCGCCGCGCTGCAGGAAGGCCGCGAGCAGGTTCTGCTCCTCGGCGGCCAGCGCATGGCGCGCGCCCGCGACCACCAGCACATGGCAATCCGCCGGGATCTGACTCAAACCGGGCAGCGCCAATTCCCGCAGCTCGAACCCGTCACGTCTCAGCTCGCGGGCGATGTCGGAGAAGCCGCGCAACTCGTCATAATCGTCGAAACGCGCCTCGCCGTGTCCCTGCAGCCAGTAGACCACCGACCGCTCGTAGGGCAACGTCAGGCGCGAGATCGCGGCTGCGCACACCATCTCGCCACGGAACACGCCCAGCGCGGCACTTTCGCCGCGCGCGCCGCTTTCCGCCTGCGCCCGCAACGGCGACCCCTGCGTCAGCATCTCGTCCAGCGTCACCACGATCCGCCGCCGCTGCCGCTCGAACAGCAGCGCGTTCTCCGGCACGCCCCACGCGGCCAGCTGTCCGGCCCGGGTCAGGTCCCAGCGCGGATCCACATATTCGACGGCGATCTCCGCGCCCGCCACACTGCGCGACGCCTGCCGGAGCCCGCGCAGCAGCCGCGACACCGGGCGGAACATCGGGTGGCGCCGATCCATGAAGCAGGAGATCTTGATCGAACCCTGCGTGTCGGCCAACACGTCGCGCGTCCGTTCGGAGACCAGCCGGACCTTGCCGACCGAAACCTCCCACGTGAGATTCAGGCGGTAGGCCAGCGCGATGACCAGCAACGCGAGGACCGCGCCCAGCCCGATGGCCAAGAAAGACGACGCCCGCAGCGCGCGCCGCCCCGTCGCCTGCACCTGCCCTGATTTGAATTGTGGTTTGCTCACGTCATCAACCCCGTCCGCAAAAGATTCAGCCCCGCAGGCGCAGACACGCCAGCAGCTTGGAACAGCCAAAAAGGAAAAACACCGTCGTCATCACATACAGCGCCAGGATGGCGGTCGAGAAAAGACCCGTCGAGAAATCATACACGTGCACCAGCAAGGGCATCCACGCCATTTCCGTGCGGACCGAAGGCACCCAGGCCAGAACCGCCGCATACGCCACCACCGGCAAGCCGCTGCACAGCACCAGCGACCCCACGGCCGCCGCCGCCTGATTGCGGAAGAACACCGAGATCATCGTGCCTGCGGCACACCACGTCGAGGCCTGCAGAAACAGAATGAGGAACGTGGCCACGAAGCCGGCCGCGCGCACCGTGCCCTGCACCGGCGCTGACAGCGCCGGCAGAATCAGCACCGGAACGGTCAGCGATAGCAGCAGCGCCACGGCCATCACCGTCATGGCCGAGAGGAACTTGCCGATCACCAGATCGCGCTCGCGGATCGGCGAAGACATCAGCAGATCGATCATGCCCGTCGAGCGCTCCTCCGCAAACAGGCGCATCGTGAGCACCGCGCTCAGGAGCGGCAGCCACGGCGCGATCGAGAGCCCCCAGATGCTCTGGATCTGCAACACGCTCCCCTCGTTGCGCCGCAGCGTCATGACGAAGGTCCAGCCGCACGCCGCCAGGAACGCCGCCACCGGCACGCCGCAGGAAAACGCGCCGCGGAAGGCCCGCACCTCGCGCAACCAAGTCACTTGAATGGCCGTCATGACCTCACCTCCCCGCCCGCTCCCGAGCCGACCTGCTGCTCCAGCAGGCGGCTCAGCTCCTCCCGGCTGTAGTCGCTGGTCCTGTACGTCGCCGTCACCCGGCCTTTGCCCAGCACCACAAAACGCGTGCACCACTCCAGCATTTCATGTATCTCATGGCCCGACACGATGATCGCCGCCCGCGACGAGGCCGCCGTCAAGACCGCCGCGGTTTTTTTCCGCTGCCGCACATCCAGCCCCGCCAGCGGGTCGTCCAGCAACAGCAGCTTGGGGTGCTGCACCAGCGCGTCGGCCAGCCCCACACGCTTGCGGTAACCGTGCGACAGCAGGCGGATGCGCGTTTTATACACCTCATCCAGCCCGCACATCTCCAGCGCCTCACTCACCCTTTTGCGCACACGCATGCTGCGCTCGCCCTTGAGCCGCACGCGGTAGGTCAGATACGCCTCCACGGTCATGTCGCTGTAGAGCGGGCAATGCTCGGAGAGATACCCGATCCCCCGGCGGTATTTGATCGGGCGCAGCAGCGGGTTGACGCTGTCCAGACGCACGCTGCCGGAGTCCTGCATCAGCAGGCAGGCCAGCACCCGCAGCAGCGTGGTTTTGCCCGCGCCGTTGGCGCCCGTCAGCGCGACGATCTCGCCCGGCGCCACGTCGAACGTGACGTCGTTGAGCACCGTGTGCCGCCCGTAAGAAAAGGTGATATGGTCAACTTCAAGCATGTTTCACGACCCGCTCATCCTCACGCCTGCCTCACGCCGAACGGGGCCAAGACAGCCTCCAGCAGGTTCTGGCGCTCCGCCAGCAGCCCGGCGTCGCACGCCTCCACAATCAGCCGGAGATAGGGCTCCGTGTTGGACTTGCGGATGTTCAGCCACCAGGCGGCATACTCGATCCGCACCCCGTCGAAATCGTAGCGCGCCCGCGGCGCGCCGAACACCTCAGCCGCCGCCAGCACCGCCGCGACCGCCCCGTCCTTGTCGGCGATCCGGTAATTCATCTCGCCGGAGTTGGCGTACTTGCAGATCGGCGCCATCATCGCGCTGAAGGAGAGCCCCCGCCGCCGGGCCTCGGCCAGCGCCGCCAACACCAGCAGCGCCGCCCACTCGCCGGAGTCGCAGCAGAAGAACTCGCGGAAATAGTAGTGCCCGGCCAGCTCGCCGCCGCACACCGCGCCCGTCTCGCGCAGCGCCATCTTGGCAAAGGCGTGACCGACCTTGCCCATGACCGTTTTCGCCCCGTCCGCCTGCAGCGCCTCGATCGCCCCGCGCGAGGTGCGGATATCGTGGATCACCGTCGCCCCCGGCTCACGCTTCAGAAACGCGCGGGCGATGACGGGTATCAACATGTCCGGCTGCACAAACGCGCCCTTCTCGTCCACAAACATCACGCGGTCCGCGTCGCCGTCAAAAATCACGCCCGCGTCCAGCCCCTGCGATGTCACCGCCTCGACCAGCTGCCGTCGATTTCCGGCCTCGAGCGGATTCGGCGCATGATGCGGAAAAGTCCCGTCGGGCGTGTCATTGAGATACACCGGGCCCTCGCCCAGCACGTCGCGGATGATCAGCCCCGCCATGCCGTCCGAACAGTCCACCGCCAGCCGCAGCCCGGAAAGGTCCGCGCGGCGGTCCCGCAGCCAGCGCACAAACGCGCCGCGGCAGTCGACCGCCCGGCAACGCCCCGCCGCCGCCGCCGCGGGCGGCAGCGCGCCGGACCGGACCCGCGACTCCAGTTCGGACAGCCCCGTGTCATACCCCACCGGCACCGCGCCGGCGCGGGAGACCTTCATGCCGTTACAGTCCGGAGGATTGTGCGACGCGGTGATCTGCACCGACGCGTCGTACCCCTCGCGCGCCGTAAAGAAGTAGACCATCGGCGTGGTGGCCAACCCCATGTCGTCCACCGCGCAGCCGGACTCGGCCAGGCCGCGGCAGAGCGCATCGCGCATGGCAACCGACGAGAGCCGGATATCGCGGCCGACCAGCACGCGCCGCGCGCCGAGCACGCTCGGCAGCCACCGCCCGATCCGGTGCACGGTCTCGAGATCGAAGTCCGTGCCGAACACCCCTCGCATGTCATACGCCTTGAAAAAAGACATTCCGCGCCTTCTCTGTCCTGCCGTTGCACAAGTCCAACCGTCCACAGCCTCTCGTCTACGGCCTACTGGATCACCACCAGCGAAATGCCCGTGTGCGAGCCCTTGGGTTTCATCGCCTTCAACCAGGACGGCATCTCCGCGTTGGCGGACGTGCTCTCGTTGGTCGAGATCCCGACCGACTCCGGCGAGGCGGTGGCCAGCGTCTGCATCACCTCCTGCAGCCGTGCCGTGTTGCGGCGGTCCAGGCGCGCGGAGGTCGAGAATGCGCCCAGGATGCCGCCGACCAACAGGCAAATGATCGAAACCAGGGTCAACGTCGAGAGCGTCACCGACAGCTTGCCGTTCTTGTCCGCATGAATGCTTTCCTGCACCTTCACCCGGTCCCGCATCGACTCCAGACGCTCGCGCTCCAACAGGATGCGCTCGCGCTCCAGTTTGAGTTTCTCCTGTTCGATCTGCAGCTCCGTCCGCGACAGGGTCTCCTCACCCGTTTTCGCGTCTTCACCCGCCAGGTTCGCCATCTCATCCATAAAACGTCCTTGTGCCGCTCGGTCCTTTTGAAAACGTGTTCCAGTATAGAGTAAAATCCGCCTGATCGAAACAGGAAAACGCGCACCCGAAGGACAAACCGCCCCCCCGACGGGAGAGCGATTTGCGGTTTCCGCGCGGCGCGACGTGTCACCCGCCGGAGAGCGGCCATCGGGTCCGGAGCATGCAAACACCTCTTTTTCCCTCCGGTCTTCTGCGGTTCGCCGTTTGCCGCTCTGCCGTTCCACCAAAAGTCCGGGTGACGAACATCGCTTTCAAAAGGCCGACGTCCGTTGACAATCCCACACCCCGCCGGTCTGGAGACTCATGAAAAACCGCTCCCTCCATTTTCCCCTTTTCCGGCCCCCCCAAATGCTCTAAGCTATCCGCCATGAGTGCAATCCCCCCCAAACACACACCCGAGGCCTCCGCGTACGAATCCCCCGAGCCCGGCGGCGGCCTGGTCGCCATGTACAGCGCCGCCTCGCACGCCAACGCGGAATCGTTCCCGGTCCTCAAGGCCTTCCAGGACTATCTCGAAGCCGAGCGCGCGCAGGCCCGCAAGCGCGTCGTGCAGCTTTCCGTGCTTTTCGCCGTGCTCATGTCCGTCGTCGTCGGCGGATTCCTCACGGCGGGCATCGCCATGTGGCGCAGCAACGACGAGCGGGTCGACAAGCTCCTCGAAGCCGTGATCGCCCAGAAAACGGCCCCCGCCCCGGCCACCGCGCCCGCCGCCGCTGTGCAGACTTCGCCCGCGCTGGAAGAGTCGGTCCGGCAGATGTCGCGCGTCACGACGGACCTCCAGTCCAGCATGGACAAGAAGCTGGACGGCGTGAACGAGATCGCCACGCGGGTGCACGACAAAGTCGCCTCGCAGGACGGCGAGCTCGAGAAGCTGCGCGCCGAACTCCGGCAGATGCAGGCGCAGAGCGCCCAGCTGAAGGACGAGCTCGTCTCCATCAAGGTGGAGAGCAAGAAGCCCGCCGCGGCCGCCCCGCCGCCGGCCGCCGTGGCCGCGCCCGCGCCGGCCGCCCCCGCAGCCCCGG